>NZ_VIRW01000001.1 GCF_009760905.1 Chitinibacter sp. GC72
CCTGGCCCTCTACGCCGCCAGCTTTGAAGCCAGTGGCGGGCGCACCCGCGCCGACTGGGAAACCAAACGCCGCGCCCGCGTCGGCAAGGAAGGCAGCATCACGCTCAAACTGGACAACCCAAGCTGCAAGATGAGCGGCAAGGATCGCGGCGAAGTGACCTTCACGCAGCACTACAGCTCGAAAGACTACAGCGACACCGTACAGAAAACGCTGGAGCTGGTGCAAGAAGGCGGCAAATGGAAAATCAGCCGCGAACGCGTCACCAGCGGGCGTACCGAGTAATTACATCAACAAAGGTATTGCCATACAGGCCAATATGCAATTGGTCTGTATCCACATACCCTTGCTTGCTGCTGCGTCATTCAGATCAATTGAATTTAATGGCGCAGAGTGAGCGACTCGCATCTAAAAATGGAACACCGATGAGCCAGCCGATTTACCTGCTTAGCCAAGACGCTGGCCTGCTCAAACACTGGCAGGCCAGTTGGGGCGCCGATTGCGTCACCATAGAGCAAGCCTGCAACCCCCTGCCCGCCAACGCCATTCTGATACTCGATCTGGCGCACCCGCAATTAATGCAATGGGATAATGCACAGTGGTCGGCTCGCCTGAACTCGGCACTGGTCATCGCCGCCAGCACCAACCCCCGGGACGAAGAAGGTCATTATTTGCTGAGCGTGGGCGCGCGCGCCTATTGCCACGCGGCCGCCCCCGGCAAGTTGCTGGAACAGGTTTTGTCTGTGGTGGCAGCAGGAGAAATCTGGGCCGGCCGCAGCCTAGTGCAGCGCATTTTAAGCGCCATCAACCAATTGCCCGCCCAGAAACCGGTGCTCAGCGAATTGAGCGAACGCGAAAAAGAAACCGCCATCTATGCCGCCAAAGGCTACGCCAACAAGGAAATCGCCCGCGTACTGAATATTTCGGAGCGCACCGTCAAGGCGCATCTGACCAGCT
The DNA here is from genome assembly GCF_009760905.1 of Chitinibacter sp. GC72. Taxonomy (GTDB): domain Bacteria; phylum Pseudomonadota; class Gammaproteobacteria; order Burkholderiales; family Chitinibacteraceae; genus Chitinibacter. The sequence continues at coordinate 956 of NZ_VIRW01000001.1, forward strand.
GCTATGACAAACTGGGCATCAGCGACCGTGTTCACCTGACGCTGCGCGTGAATGGATTGAGCTAAACGCAGCGCACCATTCATCCGCTGCACGGATCATCGCCGGGCAGCCTCCGACTCGCGCTCGCCTATACTCGGCAAACAAGTCATGGGAGCGCAATCATGAACAGCATCAGCGAACAGGAGTTTATCGAATCTGCCCAGCTTGCCACACTGGATTTGTCCGATCTGGTGCCGCAAACTCATCTGCCACAATCCAATCTGATCCAGTTCTTTGACCGGCTCAGAAAGGCCGTTATCAATGGGCGCTGGCGACCTAATACTGCGCTACCCAGTATCGAAGAATTCGCTTACCTGACCAGCCTGCCCGCCGCACAAGTCCAGCTGGCATTGCGCCTGCTCAATAGTCAGCACTGGATACGCAAGGCCAGCGACGGGTTGTATTACATTACGCCCAGACTCGATCAGCCGGTTGGCAAGCTCAGCAGTTTTAGCGAAATGCTCAAAGAAAGAGGTTTTACACCCGCTTCAACCTGGATTGAACGGGTGATCACCGAGCCCAGCCTGGACGAACAATGGCGGCTTAAACTACATGCAGGCGAGCAAGTGGCCCGCTTACAAAGACTGAGGATTGCCGACGGAATCGTCATCGGCTACGAGGTGAGCGCGATTCCTGAGCGTTTTTTGCCCGATCCCCTTCAGGTGCAGGATTCGCTGTACGCTTACTTCCGGACCGCGCAGCTGGAGATTGCGATGGCGCGGGAGGAAATTGACGCCGATTATGCCGACGAAGACATGGCCAACTGGTGTAACTTTGACCCGCAACAACCGCTATTGCGGCTGACCCGGGTCAGCCATCTGGCCGATGAAACGCCACTGGAATTGAGCTATTCCTTCTTTCGCAGCGATTATTATCATTATGTTGTGCAGTACCGCGAATAAAACAGGCGAATCCCTGCCCGCAGAGCTCAAACACCAGTGGACTAATAACAGACCGTATTAAGCAGCTTCACGCAAAAAGGCGGCCAGCCTCTCTAATGCACGGTATACCGTTGCAGCCCTGATCTGTGAACGGTTGCCGGCAAATACCTGCTTCTCGGTGATAATACCAGCGGGCGTTGCCCACGCCAGCCAGACGGTGCCAACGGGCTTTTCAGCGCTTCCCCCGGTTGGACCAGCAATGCCCGACACGGCCAGCGCCCAGCGCGCGTTGGCGTTGGTCGCTGCGCCCTGCGCCATCGCCGCGACCACTGGCTCGCTCACCGCGCCAAGGCCATCAATAAACGCGGGAGGCACATCCAGCATGTCGGTTTTGGCGTGATTGGCGTAAGTAATATAGCCACGCTCAAACCACGCGCTAGAACCGGCGATTTCGGTAATCGCAGCGGCAATCAGGCCGCCGGTACACGACTCGGCCGTCGCCAGCGTTTCGCCACGAGCGAGTAGCAATTGGCCAATCTCGGTCGAGATAGAGTCGACTTCGGCCGAAAAAGGAGCAGGAAAGTCAGGCATTACGCGTCATCTTCTTCAGTCTGTAGCAGGGCAACGTCAACGCCTTCACCAGCCAGCTTGATAAAATGATCGCGATAAAACTTCAGCTCGTCGATCGACTCCAGAATATCGGCCAGCGCGGTATGCGCACCGCGTTTTTTAAATTGCTTGGCCACTTCGGGCTTCCAGCGCTTGCACAATTCCTTGAGCGTTGACACATCCAGATTGCGGTAATGGAACCAGCTTTCCAGCGTGGGCATGTATTTGACCAAAAAGCGTCGATCCTGATGCACCGAATTGCCGCACAGTGGCGAAACGCCTTTCGGGCAATACTGGCTGATAAATTCGATCACTTGTGCTTCGACTTCAGCTTCGGTCAAGGTTGAGGCTTTCACCTTGGCGGTCAGGCCGGAATTGCCATGCGTTTTGGTGCACCACTCATCCATTGCATCCATCACTGCGTCAGACTGATGCACCACCAGCGTCGGACCTTCGGCAATCAGGTTCAGGTGGCTATCTGTAATCACCACGGCTATTTCAATCACACGGTCGGTTTCTGGCTCCAGACCGGTCATTTCCATATCGATCCAGATGAGGTGGTTCTGGTCTTGTGGCATACTTGCTCGCTTGTATTCATAAAAAAATCTATTTTATCCCGCGATCCCATGACTGCCCACCAATTTTCCATCCTCTTTCTATTCGCACTGCTGACCAGCGTTTTGCTGCAATTGTGGCTGGCGATGCGCCATATCAATCATGTGCTGCGGCATCGCAAGGCAGTACCCAGCGAGTTTGCCGGGCAAATCAGCATTGAGGCGCATGGCCGCGCAGCGGCGTACACCATTGCCAAAACCCGCTTTGGCATGTTCAGTACCATTTTTGATGCGATGCTGCTGGCCGCATTTACCGTTGGTGGCGGGATCGAATGGCTATCGCAACTGACTGCTCCATGGTTTGATTCCGATATTGCCCAGGGCCTGGCGCTGATCACCGGCCTGGCCATCGTCAACACCATACTGAGCCTGCCTTTTTCGCTGATCTCGACTTTTGTCATCGAGGCGCGTTTTGGCTTTAACCAGATGACACCCAAATTGTTTATTGCCGATTTCATCAAATCGACCGCGATAGGCGCAATCATCGGCCTGCCTTTGCTGGCGGCGATTTTATGGCTGATGGCCCGTATGGGCGACAACTGGTGGCTGTATGTGTGGGTCACGTGGCTGGTTTTTTCGCTCACATTAATGTGGGTATTCCCGACTTTTATCGCACCACTATTTAATAAATTTGTCCCGCTGGAAGACGGCGTCATGAAAGAGCGCATCGTCGCGCTGCTTCAGCGTTGCGGCTTTACCAGTAATGGCCTCTTTGTGATGGACGGCAGCAAACGCTCCAGCCACGGCAACGCCTACTTCACCGGCCTTGGCAAATCCAAACGCATCGTCTTTTTTGATACCTTGCTCAAAACGCTGGCGCCGGCCGAAGTGGAAGCCGTGCTGGCGCACGAGCTGGGGCATTTCAAACATCGCCATATCGTCAAACGTATGATCTGGACATTTGCACTGATGCTCGGCCTGCTCTGGGTGCTGGGCGAGCTCAAATCACAGCTATGGTTTTATCAGGGGCTGGGCGTGAGCACCCCGAGTACCGCCGCCGCGCTGCTGCTGTTTTTCCTCACTCTGCCGGTATTTACTTTTATTTTTGCACCGATCAGCTCGATCACCTCGCGCAAGCATGAATACGAAGCCGACGCTTTTGCCGCTTCGCAATGTTCGGCGGAAGATCTGATTACCGCGCTGGTGAAACTGTATCGTGATAATGCTTCAACGCTGACGCCAGATCCACTGCACAGCATGTTTTACGATAGCCATCCGCCAGCGAGCTTACGCATCGCCGCTTTGCGCCGATTGAACAGCTAAATTGTCAGTTTCACTAGGGTCTGTTAACGTCTGGTTTGCGATCGCGCTGGAGCGATTTTCGTGGCAGATCAAGGCATTTCGTACGATGGTTCGTAATTTTGACCAGCCATTCGAGCACAGAATAGCGCCGAGATGCCGCGAAAAGCGCCCAGCCCTACGGGATTGGCTACTTTTGGCCTGACCCTGCGTTACAAGCCGCTGGCATAGAATGCTATGCGGCACGTCTTGTACCTTGGCTCAGGCCAAAATCAGCACAAACGCGATTCGTAAACCAAACGTCAACAGACCCTAAAAAACCATGCTAGAACTAGATTACATTTTAACCAGCACCAACGGGATGTAATCATGGCCTTGGCACAAGAAAACTGTATTGATAAAGCCCCCAAACTGGACGATGTGGCGGCGGAAATGCTCTCGACCGACCTGCAAGACTGGATTATGGTCAACGGCACTCTGGAAAAGACCTTCCGCTTTCGCAATTTTCACGAGACGATGAGTTTCGCCAATGCCGTTGCGTACATCGCGCACCAGCAAGACCATCATCCTTCGATAGACCTGACTTTTGGCCGCTGCAAGCTAACGTGGAATACCCATTCAGCCGGCGGCCTTTCCCGCAATGACTTCATCTGCGCTGCCCGGGTTGATCAACTCAAGGCGTAGACCAACCGATCAAGGCTTCATGACCGCTACCACCGCCCGCATTGTGACCAGCTACGGCAAAGTTTATATCGTTGAACTTGACGATGGCCGCCGCCTTTCCGCCTCGACGCGAGGTAAAAAAACCGATTATGCCTGCGGCGATTATGTCGCCATCGACGTACTGAACGCCGAGCAGGCGGTGATCAACAAGGCGCTGGAGCGTAAAACGCTGCTCTATCGCTCGGATCAATGGAAAAGCAAGCTGATCGCCGCCAATGTGACACAGATTATTATCGTCGTCGCGTCAGTACCGAGTTTTTCGGATGAGCTGATCGGCCGCGCGCTGCTCGCCGCAGCGGACGCCAATATCCGCGCGGTCATTTGCCTGAATAAATGCGATCTACCCGAAAGCGAGGCTGCGCGTGAGCGCCTGGCTTACTACAAGCAGTTTGATTACCCAGTGGTGGAAATTTCGGCCAAAGAAGATCTGAGCCCCTTGATGCCGTGGCTGGACGGCCAGATTTCGGTGCTCGTTGGCCAATCGGGCATGGGCAAATCGACGATCACCAATGCACTGATTCCCGAAGCCAATGCGCGGGTGAACGACATTTCGGTCGCGCTCGATTCGGGCAAGCACACGACAACGCACGCACAATTGTACAAACTGAACGAAACCGCTGAGCTGATTGACTCGCCCGGCCTGCAATCGTTTGGGCTAGCGCATATGCGCGCCGAATCGCTGCCGCACCTGATGGCCGATATGTCACCCCACGTCGGACAATGCCGCTTTAGCAATTGCCGCCATCGTCAGGAGCCCGGCTGCGCCATTCTCAGCGCCGTGGCCGCAGGCCAGATCGCTGCCAGCCGTCTGGAACTGATGCACCGCTTGCAGGACGAAATCCAATTGGCCAGCACGAATTACTGACGGGACGAGGTGTGAGGTGTGAGGTGTGAGGTGTGAGGTGTGAGGTGTGAGGTGTGAGGTGTGAGGTGTCTGCAGCATGGTTGAATATGGGTATACCAACGAAAGCGTTACTGATCAATACCCACATGAATATACCCTGTGCAGTATTAAATTTTGTTCCGCTGCGGTTTCGCTCTCTTGCGCACAGCCCAGTACACCCACAAGCGCCACAGCAATTGCACAAGCAGATAGCTGCCCGCAGCCAGCAAAAGCCCTAATAAGGGCAAGCCGATCAGCAGCGGCATTCCTAATGATTGAACCCACGCCCCCATCGCCGCAAGCCAATCGAAAAAGGCCAAATCCATCAGCGACGGAATTTGTGCCATGGTGGCGCTGCCATCCTGCCCTGTGACCCAGGAGCCAAGCAAAAAGGCCAGCCAGTAAATCGGCGCAATCGTCAATGGATTGGTATAGAAGGTCGCAAAAATAGCGACGGGTAAATTAACCCGAAACACCAGCGCCAGCACTGAGGCGGTAATCACCTGCAAAGGGCCGGGAATCAACCCGCCTATCATGCCTGCAGCCACGCCCCCGGCCACCGAGCGCCGGTTCAGGTGCCATAAATTGGGGTGCTCAAACCAGTGCGCAAACCGGCGCAAAAACCGGTTCTGATGCAACGTGTGCTGATCGGGCAGCCAGCGGCGCAATATTTTTTTCGGCATATGTAAATATTCATCATCAATAAGCTATGACAGACCTTTTATTTTGGGCAAAATTCACCACTGAACAAAATATGCTGAACGCACACTAATGATGGCTTGCCTCTGGGCAAGATCAACTCGGGCTTTCGCACACAGGACATCGCATTTTTTATGGTCGCAGTCACCCGCCCTCTTGCTCAATCCATTGCCGAAGCGGCCGACCCCGATCGCTGGCTTGCAGCCCTAGCCGAGCGCTATCCGCCCAATGAGATAGCGCGCCTGCGCGAGGCGCTGGACTGGATTGCCGAGGTCTACGGCAAAGCACTCAACCCCGATACCGATGAATCGCTGTTTCTGCACGCAGTGGCCAGTGCGTCCATCGTCGCCGATTTGCGCATGGACGCCAATGCGGTCATTGCAGCGTTGCTGTTCTGCACCCCGGATTTTGTTGAGAAATCAGCCGAGCAAACCGACAAGCGCTTTGGCCCTACCGTAGCCTCGCTGGTCGATGGCATCAGCAAAGTGCGCAAGCTGCGAGCGCTGGCCAAACCGGCAGCAGGCAAAGCCGATGATTACGCGCAGCAAGTCGAAGCGCAGCGCAAGATGCTATTGGCCATGGTCGAAGATATTCGCGCCGTACTGATCAAGCTGGCGTGGCGCACGCAAACCATGCACAGCATTGCCAAAATCAGCGAGGAGCGCCGCAGAAAAATCGCGCAGGAAACGCTAGACGTATTCGCGCCGCTGGCCAATCGCCTGGGTGTGTGGCAAATCAAATGGGAGCTGGAAGACCTCGGTTTCCGTTTCCTGCACACCGATACTTACAAAAAAATCGCCAAGCTACTCGACGAGCGCCGGGTTGATCGCGAACATTTTATCGCCGAAGTGCTTGGTACTTTGCGCGGCGAACTCGCCAAAGCCGGCGTAACGCATGTCGATTTGATGGGGCGTCCCAAGCATATCTACAGCATCTGGAAAAAGATGCAGAAGAAAAAGCTCGATTTTTCCGAGCTATACGACATCCGCGCCGTGCGCGTGCTGGTTGATGATGTAAAAGATTGCTATACGGTGCTCGGCATCGTGCATAATCTGTGGCAGCCGATTCCGGGCGAATTTGACGACTATATCGCACAGCCCAAGGGTAACTTCTACCGCAGCCTGCACACGGCGGTAATCGGCCCGCAGGATAAGGCCGTTGAAGTGCAAATCCGCACCTTCGATATGCACGATCACGCCGAATACGGCGTGGCGGCGCACTGGCGCTACAAGGAAGGCGGCCATGGTGATGCGCGCTATGAAGAGAAAATTGCCTGGTTGCGCCAGCTGCTCGACTGGCGCGATGACGTTGCCACCGACGACAAATTTACCGACGCGTTCAAAGCCGAATTATTCGAAGACACGATTTATGTGCTCACCCCGGCTGGCCGCGTCATTTCACTGCCCAAGGGCAGCACCCCGGTCGATTTTGCCTATCATCTGCACACTGATCTGGGGCATCGCTGCCGTGGGGCCAAAATCAATGGCCAGATCGTGCCGCTCAATACCGCGCTGGAAAACGGCCAGCGGATTGAAGTGCTGTCCTGCAAGGAAGGCGGCCCAAGCCTGGACTGGCTGCATCAGGGATACGTCAAAAGCCACCGCGCTGCGCAAAAAATCCGCCACTGGATACGCCAGCAAAATCTGGATGTCGCCATAGAGGCAGGCAAAAACCTGTACGAGAAAGAATCTGCACGTGCAGGCGCAGGCCAGCTAAATCAGGATCTGGTCGCCGAGCGGCTGGGCTACAAAACCATCGCCGAAGTGCATATTGCTCTGGGTCAGGGCGAGGTGAGCCTGCGTGAGCTCAATTTGGCCTTTAGCGATGCATTACGCCCGGTAGAAGTCGAAGCCCCTGAAACGCCGGAAGACTTTGTCCGCGCAGCACGGGCAACACAATACGGCGAGGGCATTCTGATCGAGGGTATCGACAAACTGATGACGATGCTCGCCAAGTGCTGCAAGCCCGTGCCGCCCGACGCAGTTATGGGGTATGTCACCAAGGGACGCGGTATTTCAATCCACCGCTGCGATTGCACGGCGCTCAAACGCCTGGCGGCAGAAGCGCCAGAGCGGCTGATTCGCGCCGACTGGGGTAATCTGGCCAAAAGCGGTCATGTGTTTGCCGTGGATATTCTGGTGGAGGCGGTTGAGCGCGCCAGCCTGTTGCGCGATCTGACCGACATCATGTCACGAGAAAAGATCAACGTCAGTGCGGCCAATATGCAAGTCCGCGATGGGCGCTCGCGGATTTCGTTCACCATTGAAATTCGTGATAACGAACAACTGCTGCGCATTTTCTCGCGTTTGCAGGAAGTTCCCGGCGTATTGCGTTGCAATCGTAATTAACAGCAAGAGCAAACCACGCAAAAACCACCAAATAACTGAATTTATAAACAAGAAAAACTTACACATAAAGATAAAAACCCCGATTGACAGCCGTTTCAACCCGGAAATAAGATTTATCCCTTTAGCAACTCGCATTTATGCCGATAGTAAGCTAATAATCTTATAACAAAATGTCTGTCCACACGGGGTGCACAATGTTTAATTCCTTACGCGCAAGGCTAATCGCTTTTATTGCTGTGCTCATTCTGGTTGTCACTTCAGTTCTGACAATCGGGGCATACACCAAAATGCGCGACGAAATGATTAATGTAGGATTGCGCAACGAAATTATCGGTATTGAAACCGGTTACAGCGTTATGCTGAGAAACTGGATGGCCGACAAGAAAATGATCGTTAGCGCCATCGCCACCGCGCTGGAAGGCGCTACCGACTTCACACCGGTGCTGCTGCAGGGATCAAAAAGTGCGCTTTTTGATTCAGCCTATCTAGGCACGCAGGACAAACAGATGATCGTCTCCCGTGATCTGGGCCTGCCGGAAGGCTACGATCCGACTTCGCGCCCGTGGTATCAACAGGCACAGAAAGAAAACAAAACCGTGATGACTGCGCCATATGTTGATGCAGGTACCAAACGGCTGATTATTTCTTTTGCGGCACCGGTGAAAAAGGATGGCGCTTTCTTTGGCGTAGTCGGCACCGATATTTTCCTTGATGACATCGTTAAAGACGTCCTGAATATCAAAATGACCGGTAACGGCTATGCCCTGCTGGTGGATAAAGCCGGGACGATTCTGGTGCACTCGGATCAGGCCAAAATCCTCAAACCCACCACTGATCTCAACCCCGACATTTCCGCAGCCAATCTGGCCAAGATTTCTGCCAGCCAGGATTTTCTGGATACCGAAATCAACGGCGAAGGCAAGTATGTCTACGCCAAAGCCATCGACGGCAGTGATGTCGTACTGATGATGGTGATCGACAAAGCCACCGCACTGGCCCCCTTAAACCAGCTGCTGTGGACCGCCATTGCCACACTGGTGGTGATTTTGCTGATTGTCATTCCGCTGGCCAGTGTGCTGGTGAACCGGATGATGGCCGGCTTGCTGAAAATCCGTAAAGGCATGGTTGAGATTGCTCAGGGTGAAGGCGATCTGACGCGTAAAATCCAGATTGATGGCGATGATGAAATTGCGCAAACCGCCAAAGCCTTCAACCAGTTCACCGATCGTCTGCGTACGATGTTCAGCGATTTGCGCAAAGAAACCGAAAACCTGACCGTTGGTGTGCAGCAAATCAATCAGGTGCTCAATACGCTATCTAATGATTCGCGCATTCTGTCAGACATGGCGGCCACAAACGCAGCGACGATTGAGGAAATCACCGTCAGCATCAGCCACATCGCCGATAATGCCGGTGAAGCCAACCACCTAGTAAACAATACCGGTGCACTATCGGCAGATTCGGCCAAAACCATGAACGAAGTGGCCAATGAAGTGGGCAAATCGGCCACCGAGGTGAGCGAGCTCTCTTCCCTGCTTGATCGACTCAATCAGCGCAGCCAGGACATTAGCGGCATTATTCAGGTGATCAAGGAAATTGCCGATCAGACCAATTTGCTGGCACTGAATGCCGCCATCGAAGCTGCGCGCGCTGGCGAGCAAGGCCGTGGCTTTGCCGTGGTGGCCGATGAAGTACGCAAGCTGGCTGAGCGCACTAGCTCGGCCACGCTGGAGATTACCGGCATGATCGATGGCATTCGCGGTGAAACCAATGCAGCAGTCCGTAATATGGAATCCACCCTGGGTGCAGTACAAAGTGGCGTGGCCTTGTCGAATAATGCGGCCAGCAAGATTGTCGATATTCGCCAGAACATGAGCCAGGTGATGGAGAAAATGAGCGAGATCGCGCACGCCACCAAAGAGCAGCAAGATGCGACCACGATGATGGCACAAAGCGCGGAAAACATTACCAATCAAATGCAACAATCAGATGCCGCCCTGCACCGCGCCAATGATTCGGTAGCCCAGCTCAACCATCTGGCCGGATTTTTGCGCGAGATGTTTGGACGTTTCAAAGTATAGAAAGGGTATATCCTTGTAGGTCAATCTGAAATTGGCCTACAGAGCAATACCCAACAAAAAGGCCGCAAAGCGGCCTTTTTGCTATTCGGAGTGACTCAATCTTATCGCTGCTTTTGTGATTCACCCGCCCGGACAATTTTCAGGCAGTTAGTGCCGCCCAGCATGCCGACCACATCACCGAAGGTAAACGCAATCAGATCGCCCTGCTGCACAATGCCCCGGCGCAACATTTCCAGCTCGGCACGTACCAGCAATGATTCGCGGTCCGTATTGTCGTGCGAGAGCATCACCGGCTCGACATCGCGGAACAAGGACAGGCGGCTATAAGTTTCTGCCTCCGGCGTCAGCGCATAAATCGGCACGCCCGAAATCACGCGCGACATCCACAATGCGGACGAACCTGACTGGGTTAAAGCCGCAATCACTTTGACATTCAGGTGATTCGAGGCAAACAGCGCAGCCATCGAAATGGTCTGGTCTACGCGGGTATATTCACCGTCGAGCAAAGCAGCATTGCTCACCTTATAATCTTGCGACTTTTCAGCCTCCAGACAAATTCTGGACATGGCCTCGACGGTTTCAACCGGGTACTGTCCTGCAGCTGTTTCGGCAGACAGCATGACGGCATCAGTGCCATCAAGTACAGCATTGGCCACGTCAGAAACTTCGGCGCGGGTAGGCACCGGGCTGGCAATCATCGACTCCATCATCTGCGTGGCCGTGATGGTTAACTTATTCATCCGGCGCGCGGCCTTGATCATGCGTTTTTGCAAGGCAGGCACCGCCGCATCACCGACTTCAACCGCCAGATCACCCCGCGCCACCATAATGCCATCGGATGCCTCAAGGATTTCGTCCAGATTGGCAATCGCCTCGGTGCGCTCGATTTTGGCTATCAGCAAGGCCTTGCTGCCCGCAGCGCGCAACAGGGTACGCGCCATATACATATCGGCAGCACTTTTTGGAAACGACACGGCAACATAATCGGCATGCAGTTTAGCCGCCACCTTGATGTCTTCCATATCCTTGCCCGTCAGCGCAGGCGCAGTGAGCCCCCCACCCTGCCGATTGATGCCTTTATTATTCGACAGCGTACCCCCCATCAGCACCGTGGTATGCACTTTGCTACCTTCAACCGCATCGACAATCAGCTGGATTTTGCCGTCATCGAGCAGCAGGATATTGCCGGCCTCAACATCATTGGGCAGCTCTTTGTAATCGAGCCCCACCGTATTCTGATCACCCAGCTCGCACGCTGCGTCAAGGATAAAGCGTGCACCTTTGACCAACTCGATCTTGTTCTTTTTAAATTTGCCAACGCGGATTTTCGGGCCTTGCAAATCCACCATAATCGCAATCGGTCGCCCCGCTTTTTTAGCCTGCTCGCGCACCATCGCCGCACGGTCAATATGATCCTGCGCCGAGCCATGCGAGAAATTGAGGCGAACCATATTGACCCCCGCCTCGACCAGACGCGCCAGCATGGCCGCATCGTTGGATGCCGGACCCAGAGTGGCAACAATTTTAGTGCTTCGTAGCATGAACAGCTCCTTTGATTGATTCGGCGGAAAATGCCCGAGATGCGCCAGCAAGATCAGCGCAGTACATCGCTTTATTGTGAACATATCTGGATCAACCGGTCTGAGCCTGATCAATTTAAGCTAAATTGCCGCGAATATCCGGCAGGGTGTGGCTAAAACAGCAACAGAGGATGGGCCAAACCAAGGAGCAGCCGCACGAGCGAAGCAGCCCGGAACCAAGATCGATAGACGCCGGGCCGCGAAAAACGTAGAATGCCGCTCGGTATTGTCCCCATAGCTCAACAGGATAGAGCACTTGCCTCCTAAGCGAAAGATCCCCGTTCGAGTCGGGGTGGGGATACCAGTTCAGCCTTGCAGTACGTCAAATTCACGGTGTTTTACGACGATTTGCTACAGACATCGTGATCACTTCACTACTCCTGCTTAAAGAATCCAACATCAACTGCCGCACAAATTACGCACCAACATAGTGCAAACATTTTGTGCATGACATCCTATCTGCACCACTAAATAGCACGCACTCCCCCCCACATTAGAAGCAAATACCTTGCTCACGCGGCAAACGCACCAGCTTTGCGCATTGGCATGCTCTTTGCTAGTTCTCGTGCCATAAAAACGATCACACACGAGAGCACACATGGACGCATTTCGCACCAGTACGGACGTACTGTTTATTTTATTGGGCGCCATTATGATTTTGGCGATGCACGCTGGCTTTGCTTTTCTGGAGCTGGGCACCGTGCGCAAAAAAAATCAGGTCAACGCGCTGGTTAAAATTCTGACCGACTTTGCTGTTTCGACGATTGCTTATTTCTTTATCGGCTATAGCGTCGCCTACGGCGTCAACCTGCTCGCGCCAGTGAGTGAGCTCAATCTCGCCAGCGGCTATGGCATGGTGAAGTTCTTCTTTCTGGTGACTTTTGCCGCGGCCATTCCGGCTATTGTTTCGGGGGGGATTGCCGAGCGCGCCAAGTTTCACCCGCAAACTGCGGCGACTTTTATTCTGGTCGGTCTGGTTTATCCCTTCTTCGAGGGCATGATCTGGAATAATAATTTTGGCGTGCAGGATTGGATGAAAGCGAGCTTTGGCGCAACCTTCCATGATTTTGCTGGCTCGGTCGTTGTCCACGCTGTCGGCGGCTGGATAGGTCTGGCTGCCGTGCTCCATCTTGGTGCGCGCCGTGGCCGCTATAGCAAGGAAGGCCGCATCGCCGCGCATCCGCCGTCGAGCATTCCATTTCTGGCGCTTGGCGCCTGGATTCTGATCGTCGGCTGGTTCGGTTTTAACGTGATGAGCGCGCAAAAAATCGAAGGCATTTCGGGTCTGGTCGCAATGAATTCGCTGATGGCGATGGTCGGCGGCACGCTCGTCGCCACTTTTACTGGCAAGAACGACCCCGGCTTTATCCATAACGGCCCGCTCGCCGGTCTGGTCGCCGTTTGCGCCGGGTCGGACATTATGCATCCACTGGGCGCGCTGATCGTCGGTGGCGCAGCGGGTGGCATGTTTGTTTATCTATTCACGATTACGCAGAACAAATGGAAAATCGACGACGTGCTCGGCGTCTGGCCGCTGCATGGTATTTGCGGCGCATGGGGGGGTATTGCAGCCGGTATCTTTGGTAGCGAGGCCTTAGGCGGTATGGGTGGGGTAAGTATACTCGCGCAAATCGTCGGTACGCTGATGGGCATTGTGATCGCCTTTGTCGGCGGCTACATCGTCTACGGCGTATTGAAGAAAACCGTCGGGATTCGATTGAGCGATGAAGAAGAATTCAACGGTGCAGATTTAAGCATCCACCAGATTTCCGCCAGCCCCGAGCGCGAAACCAACTGGTAATTCGCCCAAGCATTAAAAAAGCCGGCTTCGTCAGAAGACCGGCTTTTTTACCGCAGGCGGCGACAAAAGAGTTGCCGCCTGCTTATGACATCCACTGTACCGGGTTTGCGCTCAAATCAGAGCAAGTGCAATCGAGCGGCAAGCGATCTGTCACTCGACTGAAAACACTCGTTTTTGCCGATCCTGACTCAGTGCGTAGACCGTGAGCGTTCCCTTGATTTCGGGTCCCATGCCAGGCGAATTGGCCGGCATGCCCGGTACGGTAATGCCGACAATATCGGGTTTTTGCTTGAGCATTTTCTGGATTGCCGCCACCGGCACATGGCCTTCTACCGTGTAGCTGCGGCCATTGCTGGCTTTGATTTGCATCGTGTGGCAGCTGGCCATTTTGTCCGAGCCCAATTGCTTTTTAATCGTGCTCATATCGTTTGACACAATCGCGTTCACTTTAAAACCATTGGCGTTCAGATATTTCACATACTCATCGCAGCAGCCGCAGTACGGGTCTTTGTACAGCGTTGCGGCCACGCCCGCCCAGCTTGGTGCGGCGAGTAAACTAATCAGTAAAGCAGGTACCATTTTATTCATTGATATTCTCCAAAATTCATTTTCTGATCACAGCCTTATTTGACAAGCACTTGCGCCATCATGCCCTGCCCTTCGTGCTCCAGAATATGGCAGTGGAACATGCGCAAGCCCTTGTCGTGCTGAACCATTTTGATGCGCACGGTTTCATACGGGCGCAAATTAATCGTGTCGTGCAGCGCGCGGTATTTCGCGTTTTGGCGCTTGCCGTCCAGCTTTGCATCAAGCACCAAAAACTGCGTGCCGTGGATATGGAATGGGTGATCCATGTGCGAGTTATTAAAGATTTCCCAAATCTCAACTTCATTGAGTTTGCTGGTCATATCGATACGATCCATGTCGTACACCTTGCCGTTCACCAGAAATTCCATCGTGTGAACGCCATTCTCCATGCTCATCGTTTCGCTAAACTCAACCTTTTTCAGCGCTGTGGCGCGACCCAAATCGTTGATCTTGCGTAGCTGCGCCGGAATTGCGGGCACATCACCGGCGGTGAACACAAGTTGCGCCAAGACGCGATCAACTTCGGGCTCGAGATTGCCCATTTTTTCGCGGTTATACGCCAAGGCTTTCAGCGCCAACTGCGCCGCTTTACCATCACCGACCAGCACTTCAATTCTTTGCCCCGGCACCAGCAAAATCTGCTCGTGTACGACCGGTTTTTCCAGCAAACCGCCGTCGGTACCGACCAAAGTCAGCTTTTGCCCAGGAATCGCCAATTGCAAATACCGCGCGCTGCACGCATTCCAGATGCGCAGACGTTGGCGGCCCGCGATCGTCACCACGGGCTCGCGCTGGCCATTGACCAGCACAAACTGCCCTTCGCGGCCATTCATCCAGTCGTTGGCGGTGTTATCGGGGATCAAAGCTTGCGCATCGAGTTTTAAATCTGAAATCACCAGATGCTGCTCGGCAAACGCGCGTAGCGGATCATTCTTGCTGCGCACAATAAACAGCCCTGCTAAGCCACGATAAACCTGTTCGGGCGTGTCGCCGTGCGGATGCGGGTGGTACCAGTAGGTGCCAGCGCTGTCTTTCGGCAATTTAAAGCGATAGACGCGCTCAGCGCCCGCGGGTACGGCGTCTTGCGGGTTACCGTCTTCTTCCGGCGGCACCGGCAGTCCGTGCCAGTGTATCGTCGACGCTTGCGTTAGTTTGTTCACAAAGCGAATCGCCACTTCGTCGCCTTCAAACGCCTCGATCAATGGGCCGGGCACTTGGCCGTTGTACAACCACATTGGCGTTTGCTGGCCTGCAACCAGCTCAACTTGGTGCTCAGCCGCGGTCAGCGTTGCTTCAAAGCGATTTGCTGCGGTGGCCGTATTGGCCAATTTCGATAGAGCCACGTGCGCGCGTCCGGCGGCTAAGGCCGTCACCGGCAGCAAAGGCATGTCGGGCACGGTTTTTAATGTCATTGCGCCAGCGCCATGTGACGCACCCCCAGCCGAACCATGGCCGGAATGATCCATCGAGCCATGTGCGGAGTGATCCATAGCTGCCGCCCACGCCGCATTAAGCGAAAAGTAGCCGAGCGCACCAGCGCCGATCGACGTAGTTAAAAATTGTCGTCTATCCATTTCAAACTCCCTCATCTGGACGAGCCATGCGCCACTCGCGCTCATGCACACAGCCTATGTGTGATCGTATTCGGCTCAATATAGCCAGACTGCGATTTCGACGCAGCCAGCGATTAATCTGTTAAGCACGAAATAAAGCCAAGCATCGTACTTTTTGCGCCATGATTTTAAGGGCCATAAGGGGTATTGCTATGCGAACAAATACACAATTAGCATGCAAAACAATACCCCAAGGGTAATTATTTCAATTCAAAGCGAAATTGCTCAGTGGCTTTGCCCGGCAAAGTCACTTTTAGCAAAGCCTTAGTGCCGGCAACAGCTTTGTATTTGCCTTGCGCCATAAATGAATTGGCGCCCGATGGCATAAATTTCACCTCTTGCTTTTCGGTGCCATTGAGCAAGGTCAGCTCGGCCACTGCGCCTTTGGTCGCAATCGCTTCGTTGCTATGAGTCGTTAAGTAGGCCATCAGCATATTGCCGGCGGTGCTCAATTCAGCGCGCGTGCCTGATTTGGCCTCGCTCATCACGCCGCCATGAGCTGGCGTCATCGTGCCATCGGCCATGCTCAGCGCAGAAGCCAAAGAAAAGCTCAAAGCAATCATCATCTTTTTCATACTATTTCCTTTCTAAGTGTTAAACCAACACGGCCCACACGGTCTGACTAGCGCAGCTCGTGCGAGCCCTGTTGGCAAGAACCTGCGACATTCGGCGCAGGATTGGGTTAAAAAACGGTGTCTGCATCTTGCGTCAGTAAGCGCTGCAACGGTTTTTCGCCGTACAGCCAGAACATCAGCGGCGTCAGCAGCGTATCGAGCAAGGTCGAGCTAATCAGCCCGCCAAAAATCACTACCGCCACCGGGTGCAAAATCTCTTTACCCGGCGCATCTGCAGCAAATAGCAAGGGCGTTAGCGCCAAGGCGGCAGTTAAGGCGGTCATCAATACCGGCGTTAGGCGCTCGAGTGAGCCGCGCACAATCATCGCCTTGCTGAACGTTTCGCCCTCAAACTTGCACAAATTGATGTAGTGGCTGACCTTCAAAATGCCGTTGCGTGTCGCGATACCGGTTAGCGTAATAAAGCCGACCATCGAGGCGACCGACAGCGTAATACCCGCCAGCCACATCGCCGCGATACTGCCGATCAGCGCCATCGGGATATTGGCCATAATCATCGTTGCGAGTACGCCCGATTGATAACGCGTGTACAGCACCATAAAAATCAGCGCCAAGGACACGACCGACAGCAAGGCGATCAAACGCGTGGCGTCTTCCTGCGCTTGAAATTGCCCCTCAAGGCTAACGAAATAGCCTTCTGGCATCTGGTTTTCGGCTATCACCGTGCGCATTTTGGCGATCACCTGCGCCATATCGCTGCCATCGGTATTGGCCGAAATCACAATGCGGCGGCGGCCATTTTCGCGGCCGATTTGATTGGGGCCGTCGCCCTCTTCAATCGTCGCCACTTGCGACAGCGGCACTTTGCCGTGCGGCGTGTCGATCAAAATATTGGCCAAACCGGCGGCATCGCGCGCCGCATCGGGCAGGCGTATCACCAAGTTAAAGCGTTTATTTTGGTCGACAACTTGCGCCACCGTATCGCCCTCGCTCAGCGCCTCCAGCGTGCTGAGCAAAGTGCCGGGCGCAACGCCCAACTGCGCGGCGCGGTCATAATCGATTTGCACCTTCAGTTGCGGGATCAAGACCTGCTTCTCGATTTGCAAATCGGTCAACCCTGGCACGCCAGCTAATTTCTGCTGCAGGCCCGCCGCTTGCGCACGCAAGGTATCAAGATCATCGCCGTAAATCTTCAAGGCGATTTGCGCGCGCACGCCGGACAATAGGTGATCGAGTCGGTGCGAAATTGGTTGGCCCAACATCACCGTTGCTGGCAATCCAGCCAGACTTTGGCGAATATCGGCCAGCACTTGTTCGCGCGGGCGATCGGATGGTTTTAGGTCGATATCAAGCTCGCTGGTGTGAACGCCTTCAGCGTGCTCGTCAAGCTCGGCGCGGCCGGTACGACGACCAACGCTTTCGACTTCCGGCACTTGCTGCACCAAAGTCTCGGCCAATTGACCAATGCGATTCGATTCCGCCAACGAGGTGCCGGGGTTCAATAGCATGCTCACCAGCAACGTGCCTTCGTTAAACGCGGGCAAAAAAGCGCGCGGCAAAAATGGCATGCTCGCCATTGCCACCAGTAGCAACAACGTGCTCGCCGCCAGTAGCGATTTGGCGCGATCGAAGGTGCCTTCCAGCAAGCGTTGATCGTGGCGTTTCAGCCATTGCACCAACTTGGAATCGCCGTGCTCGATTTGCTTCATTTTTGGCAGTAAGAAGTAGCACATCACTGGCGTCACGGTCAGCGCGACCAGCAAGCTGGCCAAAATCGACGTGATGTAGGCCACGCCCAGCGGCACAAACAAACGCCCTTCCATGCCGGGCAAGGCAAACAGCGGCACGAAGACCAGCACGACGACCATCGTCGCGACCACCACGCCCGAGCGCACTTCATTACACGCGCTGGCGATGATTTTGATCGCCTCGATTTTGCCTTGCGGTTTTTTCTCTTTAAGCCGGCGCAGCACGTTTTCAACGTCCACCAGCGCGTCGTCAACCAACTCGCCAATCGCAATCGCCAAACCGCCCAAGGTCATCACATTGACCGAAAGCCCAAGCGCTTGGAAAATCAAAAACGTCAGCCCCAAAGACAGCGGAATCGCGGTCAGCGAAATAATCGTCGTGCGCGTGTTCATCAAGAACAGGAACAAAATCACCGCGACCATAATCGCGCCGTCGCGCAAAGCTTCCTCGACGTTATTGACCGAGGCTTCAATAAAATCGGCTTGGCGGAACGAGACTTGCGGCTGGCTCACGCCGGCAGGCAGCGCTTTGCTCAAGCTGGCGAGCGCGTTTTCGACTTCGCGCGTCACTTTGACCGAGTCGGCTGTTGGCTGTTTTTGCACGCCAATAATCACCGCCGCTTGGCCGTTAAAGCCAGCGTCGCCGCGTTTGAACGCCGGTGCGAATTTCACTTCCGCCACTTGCTTGAGCAGCACTGGCTGACCGTTGACGACTTTCACCGCCAGATTTTGCATATCGGCCAGCCGCGTGGTGCGGCCCATATTGCGGATCAGATATTCGCGCGCGTTTTGCTCTAAATACCCACCGCTGGTATTGCTTGCAAAGCCATTGAGCGCATTCTCAATATCCTCATACCCAACGGTTAATTGCGCCATCCGCGCCGAATCGGGCTCAACGCGAAATTGCCGTACTTCGCCACCAATCGGAATCACCTGCGCCACGCCGGGAATCGACAATAGACGAGGGCGCAGCACGAAATCGACGTATTCGCGCACCGCCATACCCTGTTGGGGATTCGCTGAGTTGTTCACAATCGGAAACGCGATCAACATAATTTCGCCCATCACCGACGAAATCGGGCCCATTTTCGGGCTAATGTCGGCCGGCAATTGCTCTTTCACTTCGGCGAGCCGCTCGGCAACCAATTGCCGATTGCGATAAATATCCGAGCCCCAAGCAAATTCGGCGTACACAATCGACAACCCAACGCCTGACACCGAGCGCACGCGCGTCACGCCCGGCATGCCGTTGAGCGAAGTTTCGAGCGGAAAGCTGATCAATTGCTCGACTTCTTCCGGTGCCATCCCGCCCGCCTCGGTCATGATCGTGACCGTGGGTTTGTTCAGGTCCGGAAACACATCGACCGGCATTTTGCTGGCGGTATAGCCGCCATACACCATCATAATCACCGCGATGGCGAGGACGAACAGCCGGTTTTTTAAACTGGCATTGACGATCCAACTAAACATCGCAGCCCCCTTAACGAATCTGATTAATCAGGTTTGCGCCCTCAACCACCACGCGCGCGCCCTCTTTCAGCGACGGCACCAGCACCGTTTTGCCATCGAGCGGCATAGGCTGCACTGGCTGCGCGCGCAATACTTGCGCTTGCTCCAAAATCCACACCACGCTTTGATTGCTGGCGTTTTTCACCACCGCACTGGCGGGTAAAACACCGCCTTTCACTTGCTCACGCGTGCCGACCGCCACTTTAACCACTTGGCCTAAAGCCAATGGCATCGCCTCACTCGGGGCAAATAGCAAGGGCAAAGCGCCGTCGCGCAAGGCGCTCGCGCCGCCTAAATATTTCAGCTTCACGCCATTGAAAGCAGCGCTGTCGATCTGACTAATCAAGGCCGGATCAAAGGCGGTGGCTTCGATTAAAAAGCCTTTGGGATCAACGATTTCAAACAGCACCGTCGCTGGGTCAATCACCTGACCGTTCACCACATTGCTTGAGGCCAACACGCCATCGACGCTGGCGCGTAATACTTCACCGCTGCTGGCTTGCGACAGCGCGCCGGTACGAGCGCGCAAGGCGCTTACTTGCGCTTGTGCAGCTTCAATGTCTTTGCGCGCCACCGAGCCTTCCAAATCGCGCAGACGATTTAGGCTTTGCTCGGCTTGCTTTAAATTGGCTTGCGCCTCGGCCAAATCGGCGCGCTGTTGCGCGAGTTCAAACGCGCTTTGCGCCGGTTGAATCACCGCCAAAACCTGGCCTTTTTTCACTTTGCTACCCAATAGCGGCAAACCTGCGCTCGGCGCGCTGATGCGCCCGGCGCTACTGGCTTGCACGCGGGCGCTGCGGTTCGGGTCCATCACCACATGGCCGTTGAGTTCTATGGTTTTGGCTGCGGCGGTGGTTTTGGCCAATTGCGTGATCACGCCCAATTGAAACTGCGTGGCTTTAGGCACATACACCCGGCCATCGGGTAAGCGTTGTGGTTTATTCAGGCTGGGGGCGACAGCGGCTTTCGGTGCGTCTTGGCTGTGGTCTTCGCCTTCGTGCGCAAAGCTGCTCACCATCGCCAGAGCCAGACTTAAACTTAAAATAATGCGATTTAATTTCATGCTTGATTACCCCCACGACGGCGCACGTACACGCCTGCCAGTAGCAACAGCGCTGCCGCGCCTGCGCCCCAAATCCAATTTTTCTGCTCAGTTACAACGGTTGCGGTGGCCACGTCTGAAGCAACGCTTAAGCTGGCGTCGAGTAAATCGGCTTGCTCGCCAGCGACCACGGTAATCGCCAGCGCATGTTCGCCGACTTTGGCCAATGGCGCGGCACTGACTTGATACACGCCTGAGGCGATCGGTTTGAGCTTGGCTTTGAACGCGCCGCTTTCCACTTCCAATTGCGCCTCGCTCACTGGGCGATTGTCGGCATAGCGGTTGAGATAAATCGTGAGCTGCTCGCCTTGCATCGTGGCCAGCACTTCAAAATCACTGCTGGCGCTTTCCGCACTCGCACCGGCTTGAAGGACAGGTTCAGGATGCGGCGCTGCGCCGTGGTCTTCATCACCGTGTGCCCAAGATACAGCACTGAGTATCAGGCCACAGATCAATACAGAAATACGCTTCATGGCAATACCCCTAGTGTTTGTAAATAGCGAGAGTGGGCAAGTCCGAGTTCAAGCTCGGCCCGCTGGGCGGCAAAACTGCGTTCGAGAAATGCCGTTTGAGCCATCAGGTACGCGCTCAAACTGGTTTGCCCAGCGCGATAGCTGCGCTGCTGCCAGTTCCAGGCCTGATTGGCAAATTGCAGGTTTTTTCGCTGGAACTCCACGTTTTGCTTCGCCAGCTCAAGCGCCTGAGTGGCCGCTTGCTGCTGCGCGCCAATTTGCCGCTCAGCGCGCTGTGCGCCAGTTTGCGCAGTAATTAGCTCAAGATTGGCGCTGCTGATTCGCGCCTGCGTACGACCATCGCTGCCAAAGGGAATACGCAGGGAAATCCGGCCCCGATTTTGATACGCCTCAGCCACATCGCCGCGCTCGCGCGTCAGGCTGAACGCCAGCTCCGGCGTATCGCGCGTATCAAATTGTGCCTGCGCCAGCTGCGATTGCGCCAAGCGCGCCTGCGCCTGCCATAGCAGCCGCTGCGGATGCCCAACGCGGCTTACCTCGGCATTGGGAGTGAAGGTTTCTGCCTTGTCAGCGACTAAGGTTTCTGCCCTGTCGGGCAAGGGCGTTTGCTCGCCAACCAAAGCCTGAAAGTGCTGCACGCTGGCGCCTGCCTGCTGTGTGCGCTCAGCCAGTTGCAGCTGCGCTTCAAGCAGAGCCTGATTGGCCAGATTATGATCCAGCGGAGCGACTTCGCCGGCTTTGAGCTGACGTGCCAAGTCATCAACGGTTTTTTGCAAGAGAATGACTTTCTGCTGCGCCAATGCCTGCTCGTGCTGTGCAATGCGCGCAGCCCAGACGGCTTCGCGCACCGCGCCTGCCAATTCCCAGCGTGCCAGCAACAGCTGGCTCTGCTCTGCATCACCGGCATGCTGCAATTGCGCCTGCAGCCGTTCTTTTTGCCCCCACTGCCACAATGGAATGCCCAGCTCGACTTCATATTCGCGCGCGCCCTGTTTGGGCAACAGTTGCTGATCCAGTGAGTTGGCGGCCGAAATGGTCAGCGAGGGCGGCTCGGGCGTCAGTGCCCTGGCGTTGCGCAGCGTATTATCCGTCTTGCCCTGTTGCGCTGCGAGAATGAGTGCGTCGCTGGCGCTGGCCAGCTCAAACGCCTCCCTGATACTGCCCGCCTGAACGGGCAGCGCAATAAATACGCAACATGCCACGCATGTGCGAAATCGCATTGATTGCATAAAAATGCACCTATTTTCATTTCCAGAAAATCAGACCCGCAGGTCTGCTGATTTTGGATTTGAGGCGCAATAGCCGATTGAAAACTCCGTCTACCACCGGCGAGCAATAAGTCATTCGACCAAAGCGATCACGCCAGACGCAACGCCGAAGATCAGTACAAACCGTACTGCAAGGCGAAGTCACTCAGCGTGGAAACTTTTGCTTTACTACTTATGACAGATCACCAGCATCAATTTGGCAGTACGCAGCAGGCACAGCCTGCCGATGCGCAATGCCACCGGATCAAGTGCCGGACACGGTGTTGGAATCAGGAGAAAAATCGATCACGCGCCACTCAGGCGCGTATTTTGGGCGGGTCTTCCAGCGGGGGAACCGTGATGCCTGCAAGAGCAGCCACGGGCATGCCAACGAGTACAGCATTGAGTGGCAATGGGGAAACAAACAGTGCATTGATCAGCATGGAGCCGGGTATCGCCTGACAGGCTTTGATGCAATCGGCTTGTGGGGCTGGCTCGTGCGTATGCGCACTGACTTTGCCAAACAAGCCGTGATGC
Source organism: Chitinibacter sp. GC72 (assembly GCF_009760905.1). Lineage (GTDB taxonomy): Bacteria > Pseudomonadota > Gammaproteobacteria > Burkholderiales > Chitinibacteraceae > Chitinibacter. Next base: position 23,845 of record NZ_VIRW01000001.1, read on the forward strand.
AGATGCTGCTCGGTCAGCTCTTTGACTGGCGCAGCGTGATGCGAAGCGCTGGCCGCCGGAATATTGTCTGCGTGATGCTGGGCGTGCTCCGCCTGAACCGCTTGAAAAGAGGCAGACTGAACCGCGGCGATTTTGGCGTGTGCAGGCATCTGCGCCAGCACGGTATTCACCGGCAGCACCATAGCCATCACGCATAAAAAGAAAAATCGCAGCATTGTCATTGGCTTGCGCAGCAATCCACAGTGAATTTCGAGATTAGAAAATATAAAACCAGGCGCTGAGCACCAGCGATAGGATCAGCGATGTTAACACGCCATTCAGGCCCATCGCCAAACCGGCGAATGCACCTGTGGTCTCGGACATCTGCAAGGCGCGAGAAGTTCCCACACCGTGCGCAGCAATCCCCAGCGCAAAGCCCTGCGCAATTTCGCTATCAATACGCAACAAGCGAAACAAGGGCGCGGCCAGTACCGCACCGCAAATGCCAGTGAGAATTACAAGGCCGGCAGCCAGCGATACATTGCCGCCAGCATGCTGGGCCAGCGCCATGGCAATCGGCGTGGTAACCGATTTCGGCGCGACCGAAATCAGGCTTTGCACCGACAAGCCCAACAGCTGACCCACTAGCAAAGCCGACAGCATCCCCACCAGCGAGCCGATCAACAAGGCAATCAGCAAGGGCCAGATCAGCTCGCGGATGCGCTGCAGATTGGCATACAGCGGAATCGCCAGCGCCACGGTAGCCGGCCCCAACAATAAATGGATGGGATACACCCCGGCAAAATAATAGGCATACGGCACACCGGTGATGAACAGCACGGCAATCAGCAGCACCACACTGGTTAGAACCGGGTGCAAAATGGCTTGCGGCACCGGATAAGGGCTGGCCCAGCGGTGCAGCGCATCGCAAACGGCAAAGACGGCAAAGGTGAGCGCCAGCCAGATCGCCGGAATCGCGCTCAATTGCTGCCAGATCTGCGGCCAGCTGCTCATGGCAGCTCGTCCTGGTAAGGTGCAGCATCGCGCTTGCGCCTGAGCAGATATTGCAAGACCAGCGCCGTGACGCTCATGGTGATCACGGTTGAAATCAGCAGCGTGAGCAATAGCGCCCAGCCCTGGTGGCTGATCTGGGCACTCAGCGTCATCAGACCAACGCCAACCGGAATAAACAGCAAAGCCAGATAACGCAGCAGAGCGCTGGAGAAATCCACCACTCGTCGATCAAACCCGCGCCTGAAAAAGGCAAATAAAGTCAGCAACAGCATACCAATTACTGGCCCCGGAATCGCGCCAAGCAATAAGCGGTTGACGGCCTCACCAGCAAAAAGCGCAATAAATATCACTGTGATGCCGTATAGCATACTGTCTACCTTTATCCGATCAGAGGTATTTTTCTAATACCAAACAAATACTTACAAAGAAACCAGTTATCGGCAACAGCTTCACAACAGACAATCGCTGGCTTAATTTGGCATCAGTGTGGCTGCAAGTCGGCCCGGTTTAAAAAGGAACAGATCATGCACAAACCCAACTTTGGCTCGACCCCGTATGACTGGCTGAATGAATTACCAGACCGCGAACTGGAAGCACTGGAAATCGGCCTGCGCGAACTGATTGCCCGCCAGCCCAGCGCATTTTCGGTGTTCAAGGCGCACTCAATGCGCGAAGCTGTTGAATGCATTTTATTTGACCGCCAGCAAGCCAGACGCTACGTCGCTTAAGCTTTATTGTACGCCAGCCCGATTTTTTAATCGGGCTTTGGTATTTTTGGCACTGCCTGCAGTTTATAACTGGGTCAGTTCAATTTTACCTAGGCTGCGCCCCAGAAAGCGCTCGCCAATGGTCTGAAATTTCACCGGCAAATCGGTCACCACAAAGCGATATTCGGGCATGGTGTGCGCCGGATTGGCCAGACCGCTGCTTTGCAAGATTTCGGCCGTTTGATCGGCAATCGACAAGGCCGAGTCAACCAGCTGCATGCGGTTACCGCACACATCGAGTAGCAATGGTTTGATCAGCGGGTAATGCGTGCAGCCCAGCACCAGCGTATCAATTAACTCAACAAACACCGGTTTGAGGTATTCCTGCGCAGTTAAGCGCGTTACCGCGTGATCGAGCCAGCCTTCCTCTACCAGCGGCACAAACAGCGGACAGGCCTGTGAGTAGACGCGTGTCGCCGGGTTGAGCTGATGGATTGCGCGCGCGTAGGCATTCGAATTAACCGTCGTTGGCGTGCCAATTACGCCGATGCCGCCCGTTTTGGTATGCGCCACGGCATTTTTCGCGCCCGCCTCGATGACATCAAGCACCGGCACTTTGGCACTGGCGCGCACCTTATCGGCCGCCACCGCCGCCATCGTATTGCAGGCAATAATCAGCATTTTGACGTCTTGTTGCTGCAAAAAATCGGCAATTTGCTGCGTGTAATGCTCAATCGTCGCCACCGACTTCACGCCATACGGCACGCGCGCGGTATCGCCAAAATAAATGATGTTTTCAAACGGCAATCTATCCATCAAAGCGCGAACGACAGTCAAACCACCAACGCCCGAATCAAAAACCCCAATCGGGTGCGAAGGCAAAGACGTTTGAGAAATATGGGAAGCGGAAGAAGACATACGCGCAATCGGCTTAGCAGAAAAGCGCGATTCTACCTTGCACACCGCGCCGCTGATAGGGCGCGGTGGCGACAAAGTGACGGGTCAATTAAAAATAAGGCCTTTGTTTCAATCATTGTTGACACAGCGCATCGGCGCGGCTGATTGCAGCGGCAAAAGTGAGCTGCAGATTTTCGGTTTTCAGCGTTTTCACCACGCCAGAGCGAGTAAGTTTTGCCTGCACAGCACTATTGGCTTCACACAGCATCACCACTACACCACGCTTTTGCAGACTAGCAATCACTTCATCCAAGGTCTGCAGACCGGTCATATCCATAAACGGTACGCGATGCAGGCGGATAATCAGCACTTTCGGGTCGGTGTGTGTGTCGTGGAGTACGCGCTGGAAGTTTTCGACTGCGCCAAAGAAAAATGGCCCTTCAATCACATACACCAGCACACCTTTCGGTAATTCAACCATGCCTTGGCTGAGCAGATCCATTGCCAGCTCTTTTTCATCTTGCGGCCCGACCTCGACCGACATCGACATGCGGCGCAGGAAATGCATCGTCGCCAGAATCACGCCAATATTCACCGCTACGACCAAATCGGCAAACACCGTCAGCACAATGGTAATCAGCAACACGGCCACATCGGCGCGCGGCGCGTGCGTGGCCATGTGCCAGAAATGCTTCAGCTCGCTCATATTCCACGCCACAACAAACAAAATCGCCGCCAATACCGCCAGCGGAATGCTTGCCGCCAGCGGCGCCAGAAACAATAAAATCAGCAACAGCACCAGCGAGTGCACCACCGAGGCCAGCGGGCTGGTGCCGCCGTTGCGGATATTGGTGGCGGTGCGGGCAATCGCCCCGGTGGCCGCAAAGCCGCCAAACAGCGGAATGACCATATTGGCCAAGCCCTGCCCGATCAGCTCCTGATTCGAGTCGTGCCGCGTGCCCGCCATGCCATCGGCCACTACCGCAGACAAGAGCGATTCAATCGCGCCGAGCATCGCAATCGTGAACGCCGGGCCAATTAGCTCAATCACCCGCGCCATCGTAATGTCGGGCCAGGCAAAGCTGGGCAAGCCTTGCGGAATACCGCCAAAGGCCGAGCCAATGGTCGCCACTCCCGCAAATTGGCCAAAATATTGAATCAGCGTCACCACCAGCATCGCCACCAAGGGGCCGGGCAGTTTATTTAGGTACGGTACTTTGGGCGTGATCAACAGCAGACTGAGCCCCAAGGCCGCCAGCGCCGTGGTGGCCAGATGCAAACTCGGCAGGCTATGCAGCATTAACCACAGTTTTTCGTGAAAATGCGTCGCACTCGGGCTAGGAATACCGAAAAATGCCGGCCATTGGCCAGTCCAGATAATCACGCCAATGCCAGCGGTAAAGCCGACGATCACCGGCGCGGGGATAAACTTGATCACGCCGCCGAGCTTGGCGAGCCCCATCAGCAGCAAAATCACCCCAGCCATCATCGTGGCGATTTCCAGCCCGACAATCCCGTGCTGCGCGGTAATCGCCGCCAAAATGACAATAAACGCGCCGGTGGGCCCGGCGATTTGCAATCGGCTACCGCCGCACAAACCCACCACAATACCCGCGATCAGCGCGGTATAAATCCCCTGCTCGGGCTTGGCGCCGCTGGCAATCGCAAACGCCATCGCCAAGGGCAGCGCCACCACGCCCACCACCACGCCGGCAATTAAATTGGGTAAGATGTGCTGACGGCTAAATAATCCTGCCCGCTTCGCTTCAATAGCTGCGATCATAAGTCCGGCTTTTTGCGAGTCTGCAATCAGCTCAGTTTAGACCTCCTCACTGATTACACTTTGATCAAACTAGGGTTTTTGTGACTTCAAGCTCCACCAATTTCTTTAGCGACAGCTTTGCCGCGCTGCTGCGCGAAACCGAATCGGGCAAGCCCTTTGTCTACGATGAGGGCGACGAAGTCTCGCTGATGTTTGATCTGGCCACGGTGCAAAGCCGGATGAAGCGCGCCAAGCCCAATGATTTAATCCTGGGGTATACGCGTGCAATGCTTGGTAGTGTTCTGACACAGGAATATACCCAGCAGATTGGCATGATAGGCATGGGTGGCGGATCACTGGCCAAGTATTGCCACCACTATTTGCCAGACAGCCAGATCAGCGTGGCCGAGATTGACCAGCGCGTGATCGATCTGGGCCATCATTTCCAGATTCCATTTGATAGCCCGCGCCTGCGCGTGCATTGCGCCGATGGCGCCGATTGGCTTAAAACCAGCACCCAAGCTTTTGATGTGCTGATGATCGACGCCTACGGCCCGCAAGGCATGCCCGACAATATCGCCAGCAATGCGTTTTTTGATCTGTGCCGCACCCGGCTTAGCCCGCAAGGCATACTGGTCGTTAATCTGTGGGGCAGTGATAAGCGTTTCGAGAGCTATTACCAGCGCATCCGCAGCATTTTCGACGATGCGGCGCTGGCCATTGGTGCCGACGGCTGCGCCAACCGGATTGTGTATGGCTTTAATGACTCGCGCCTGCCCGCACAAAAAACCTTGCAGCACTATTGCCGCCAGCGCGCCGATCAGCACAGTATTGATCTGATGAGTCTGGGTCAGCGCCTGTCGCGCGCGCTGCGCGCCACCGATGGGCTTGAGCCCATCAGCCCCAAACACCCGAAATAACTGGAAAACCGCCATGCCCCTGCAACTTGAGTTGCAACACGTCCCCGCAGTACAGCCCGGCAACCGCCCCCCTATATTATTACTGCACGGCGCATTTGCCGGCGCGTGGTGCTGGCAGCAAGTGCAGCAGGATCTGGCCGCAGCCGGCTGGGAAAGCTACGCGCTCAGCCTGCGCGGCCACGGCAAGAGCGAAGGCGCGCTCATGCTCGCCAGCGCCACGCTGAACGATTATCTGGCTGACGTTGAGCAAGCGCTCGGCCAGATCGGCCAGCCGTGCATTGTGATCGGGCATTCCTTGGGCGGCTATCTGGCGCAACAAATCGCCGAGCGGCAAATCGTGGCAGGCCTGGCGCTAATCGCCAGCATTCCGCCGTATGGCTTATCGGGCTCGCTCAGCTATATGTCGGCGCTACACCCCAATTTGCTGATGGGGCTACAAAGCTTTGCGCTTGGCCACACCAGCAAACCCGAATCAGCGCTGCTGCAGCACCTGCTGTTCGCCAAAAACACGCCGATGAGCATGGTTGATGATTTCGCCCAGCACGCACAGCTCGAATCAATGACCGCGCTGTCCGAGCTATGGATGCCGCAGTGGTGGAAAAACCTGCCCCGTTTCCCCAAATTTCCTGTACTGGTATTGGGCGCAGGGGACGACAGCATCATTCCGTTTAGCGATGTGCAAATCACCGCGCAAGCCTGGGGCGTCACCCCGATCATGCTGGCCGAAGCCGGCCACGCCATGATGTGCGACCGCACCCAGCCACAGCTAAGCGCCGCCTTGCTGGGCTGGCTGGCTAGAATCTAGTAACGAGGGTATTGAGCCACAATCTTTATAGTTATTAGCTTAACTGACAATACCCCATCAATCATCATCAGGGATTACTTCATCCAAAGCCGGATCGCCGACAATCGCGTCGCGCGGATCTTCAAAGGCGCTGATGCGAATGCCAGCATTTTGCAGTGCGGTGCGGATGGCTTGCGCTTGGGCGATGGCGGCGGGGTTGTCGCCGTGCAGGCAGAGCGAGTCAACCCGCTGGCTGAGCGCCAGAGCTTGCACCACCACGTCGTCGATCTGCTTAAGCACGGCGCCTGGCTGATCGCGCGGCATTAGGCTGCCGTCGCTCAGATAGGCGCGATCGGCAAAGCCTTCTTCGATCACTTGCAGCCCGGCATTGCGCCCGGCTTTGACTAGCTCGCTGCCAGCCAGCCCCATCAAGGCCAGATCGGGGTCGATTTCGCGGATCAGCTGGGCGATTTGCTGCGCCAGCACCGGATCTCGCGCGGCGTCGTTGTACAGTGCGCCGTGTGGCTTGACGTAGGCGACCGAGATGCCCTCTTCGATGCTCACCGCTTTGATCGCCCACAATTGCGCGGTGAGGCTGAACACCAGCTGGCTGGGGGTGAGCGTCATGCTTTTGCGGCCAAAACCCTCGCGATCCGGGTAGCTGGGGTGCGCGCCGATGCGCACGCCATAGCGATGCGCCAGCCGCACAGTGGCGCGGATGCTATCCACATCGCCCGCGTGGCCGCCACAGGCAATATTGGCCGAGCTGATCAGCGGCATCAGCTGCGCATCAAAGGGGTAGCCCTCGCCTAGGTCGGCGTTTAAATCGAGATGAGTTTTCATAAGCGGATCAGCAGCAAATAGAGGGTGACGGCGGTTGCGCGAGACAGTACACCACGTCAGGCGCGGCGGCGCAATCTGCTGACCCGCACTGCGCTAGCGACTTTGCCGGGCAATCATCGCCTCGATGCGCTGCAGCCAGGCTTGTTGCTGCGCCAGTGCGGCCAGCGCGGCGGGCTGATCGATTTGCTGCAAATAAACGGCATCGCCCGCGCGTAGCTGGCCCAGTCGCCATAAATCAGCCTGGATAATTTGTGCAATCACTGGATAGCCGCCCGTCACCTGGGCGTCGCTTAGCAGGATCATCGGCTGGCCGCCATGCGGCAATTGCACGGTACCGGCCAGCACGGCGTGCGAGGCCATTTCGATGGGTATTTCCATCTGAAGCAATCCACCATTGAGCTTCAGAGCCATACGGTTACTCTGTATATCAATTTTCCAGCTTTGCTGGGTCAATCTTTTTTGCCCTTCGCTGCCCAACTGCGCCCATTGCGGCCCGGCGATAAAGCGCAGCAGATTGCCGCGCTCGGGCATGGCGATGGCAATGGCAGGCCGGGATTGATCACGCCACCCGGCACAAAGCTGATCACCTTTTTGCAAGGCACGCCCGGCCAAACCGCCCAAAGCAGCCGCCAGCAAGGTGGAGCGGCTTCCCCATAGCTCAGGGACATCAATCCCGCCCGGCAAAGACAGATAGCTGCGTGCGCCCTGCTGCGGCGAGCCCAGACTGAGCACCTGCCCTTTTACGCCGCGATACACCGCATTGGGCAACAGGCGTCGGCCATCGAGCCGGGCCTCGCAATCAGCACCAGAGAGTGCAAACGAGCTGGTGTGCGCAAACTGGGCACGAAAGCCACCCAGCGTGATTTCCAATGCAGCCGCATCGTGTGGATTTCCCAGCAGCAGATTGGCCACTTGCAGCGCTAAAGCATCTGCAGCGCCACCGACGGGCAAGCCCCAGCTGGCGCCTTGCGGCCGCCCCAGATCTTGTACCGTGCTTTGCAGGCCAGCTTTTTCAACCCGCAAAATCAAGGGCGGCGCTGATTTCATCTTCGTCATACCCGCTCCTGCGGCACAAAGCGCACTCTGTCACCCGCCTGCAAGCGGCAAGGCGGATTGGCGCGGCAATCAAACAAAGCCAGCCCGGTGCGGCCGATCAGTTGCCAGCCACCAGGGCTTTCGCATGGATAAATGCCAGTTTGCGCGCCACCAATGCCGACTGATCCAGCAGGGACACGCACGCGAGGCTCGGCGCGCCGGGGCGTGGCCAGGTTGGCGGGCAATCCGGCCAGATAGGGAAAGCCGGGCAGAAAACCGATGCACAGCACTTCGTACACCGCGCTGCTGTGCGCCTCGATCAATTGCGATACCGACATGGCACAGTGCGCGGCCACGTCGGCCAGATCGGGCCCGGCTTCGCCGCCGTAGCACACGCCAATCTGGTGCTGCGTTGATGCAACATCGTCCCGCGTCTGTGCGCTGTGCTCCCACTGCTGTTGTAACCACGCCAATACCTCATCGGCCGATTGCTGCAGCGGATTAAATCTCACAGTCAGATTACCCACGCCCAGAATCAGCTGATAGCCGCGCTCTGCAACGCCCTGCGCCTGCTGGCGGGCAATGGCAATCAGCCGGGCTTGCTCACCGGCTCCGGCCTGTAAAACCAGCGCTGTTTCACCCAGCGGATAGATCATTAATGGCGACATGGTGTTCACTATTTATGCAATATTTATTCACAGCAAAGGAGAGAAAATGCGTCATACTAAAAGCCGATTTCATCCGTTCCAGATTGCGTAATGACTCAAGAAGACTCCGCATTGTTTATCACCCCGGATCAATTGCAAATCGGATTATTCATCCATCTGGATTTGCACTGGATGGATCACCCCTTCCCGTTTGGCAGTTTCAAGCTTAAATCTGACGAGCAGATTAATACGCTAAAAAAAATGGGGCTCAAGCAAATCCGCTATGTGCCCGAAAAAAGCGATTGCCAGCCTGCCACGATTGTCGATGCCGAACCAGTGCAGTGCAGCGAAGCAGCCGAACCGGCGCCACCTGATCCGGCGATTGTCGCTGAGCTGGCGGTCAAACGACTGCGCCAGGCCGAGCAGGAGCGGCGCAAGGCGCAACTGGCCGAATGCACCAAGGCCTTTAGCCAGGCGGCCAATACCGTGCGCAAGCTCAACAAGGAAATCCACAGCAACCCGCGCGAAACCATCGCCGCCGCCGAGCAACTGCTGGGCACCATGCTCGATTCGCTGCTCAGCAATAATGACATCGCCATTCACCTGATGAATGAAAAATCCATGGGCGATGATTTGTATTTCCACTCGCTCAATACCACCGTGCTGGCCATGCTGCTGGCGCGTGAAATGAAGCTTGAGCGGGCGCAAATCGAACACCTGGGCATGGCCACGCTGATGCACGATATTGGCAAGGTGGAAGTCCCCGATAAAATCCTGCTGAAAACCGAAGCTCTCAACCGCGCAGAGCGCAGCCTGTACGAGCAGCATTGCCAATGGGGCGTTGATGCCGCCAAGCGCGCTGGCCTGCCGCCGGAAGTGCTGCGCATTATCGGCCAGCACCACGAATTATGCGACGGCAGCGGCTACCCACGGCAGCTCAAGCTGGACGATATTGACCCGCTGGCGCGCATTCTGGCCATCGTCAACGCCTATGACAACTATTGCAACAAGATCAATCCGGCCGATTCGCTGACACCGCACGAAGGGCTGTCGATGATGTTTTCGCACCAGAAAGCCAAATTTGCCCCAGTGCCGATGAATATCCTGATCCGTAGCTTGGGCGTGTATCCACCCGGCACGCTGGTTCAGCTCTCCAATGAGCATTTTGGCCTGGTTGTTGCCGTGAACGCATCCCGCCCGCTAAAACCGCAGGTGCTGGTGCATGATCCGGCGCTGGTTCGCGAGGAAGCCATGGTGCTGGATCTGGAACGCTATCCGGAGCTCAATATCAGCAAGGCGCTCAAAGCCAGCCAGCTGCCACGCCCCGTGCTGGCCTACCTGAACCCGCGCAAGCGCATGACCTACTATTTCAGCCCCAGCGAGGCCAATTGAATATGCTAGAGCACTCCCTGCTCAGTGATTACTGCTCCACAGCCATTCTGGTGGTCAGAGCCAGCGATGAACGGATTATTGCCGCCAACCCGGCCTGCGAAACACTATTGGGCTATCAGCGCGAACAATTGCTAACGATGACCATCTCGGCCATCGAAGTCGGCCTGCAGGATGTGTTTTTCTGGGAAGACGTGCGCCAATCCGGCGCGCAGGAAATCTTGCAGGTCGAGGGCGAATACCTGCATTTGAACGGGCAATTTTTGCACGTCAGCAAAAGCATCCGGGTGGTAGAACAAGACGGCGAAACGCTGTATGTCATCTCGGCTTGCGATATTAGCGCCAGCAAAAGGCTGGAAGAAGAAAGCGCCCGCACCAGCTCGCTGCTGGCCGCCACGCTGGAATCGACCATCGACGGCATTCTGGTGACCGATCTGGCTGGCAATGTCATCAATTTCAACCACCGACTGACGCAGATCTGCCCCTGGCAGCGACAAGGCGAAACCAGTTTTCATGCCCTGCTAGCACAGTTGATAAATTTACTGCTGGAAAAGCAGCGCTTTGAGCGTTGGGTAGAGCGGCTCTATCGCGACCCCTACCTAGAAGAACAACAAACCTTTCAACTGAGCGACGGGCGCGCGTTTGAAATCAATAGCGGCCCACAGCAATACCGCGATGGGCCGATTGGTCGGCTGTTCTGTTTTCACGATATTTCAGCGCTCAAAGCCACTGAAGCTGAATTACGCATCGCCCGCGATCAGGCACAACAGGCCAACAAGGCCAAATCCGATTTTCTGGCGCATATGAGCCACGAGCTGCGCACGCCGCTGAACGCTATTCTGGGCTTTGCTCAGGTGATCGAAGCCGATACGCAGAACGAGCACCAGGTTCTGGGCGGGTATATTCATCGAGCCGGGCAACATTTGCTGGAGCTGATCAACGAGGTACTTGATCTGGCCAGTATCGAAGCGGGCAAGCTGGCACTCAGGCTGGAAGGCACCTCGGTCGAGCGCTGCATTCACGAGGTGGTCGAGCTCACACAAGTACTGGCCAGAGACAAAGGCATTACGCTCTCGATCGACCCAATACCGGCCGATTGCTATGTGCTGGCTGACGTACGCCGCTTGCGGCAGATGTTGCTCAATCTAATTTCCAACGCCATCAAATACAATCGCCCGGCTGGCACGGTGCAGGTCTCGGTGGGACAGGGCGAGCATGAACATTGGCAAATCAGGGTGCGCGATAGCGGCGTGGGCATTTCGGCGGCCGATCAGGCGCAATTATTCAGCGCATTTAGCCGCGTTGGCAAAGCACAGACCCAGATCGAAGGTACCGGCATAGGCCTGGCGTTTACGCAAAAACTGGCTCAGCTGATGCAGGGCAAAATCGGCCTGAGCAGCGAGCCCGATGTCGGCAGCTGCTTCTGGATCGAATTGCCGATGAGCCAGGCCCCGGATCAGGCCCCGGCGCTACTACCATTCACCATTGACGAGCACAGCCGCACTATTTTATATGTTGAAGATGATTTGCTATCGCAAAAGCTGATGCAGAATATTCTGGCCAAGCAAAGACCGACTTATCAGCTGTTTCTGGCCAGCAGCGGCGAGGAAGGCATTGCGCTGGCGCGGCATGTCGACCCCGACCTGATTTTGCTCGATCAGCAATTACCCGATGCCACCGGCGCCGAGATATTCAAGCAATTGCAGCAGCACTCGCGCACCCGTTCAACACCATGCATTGCGCTATCGGGCAACACCATGCCAGAGCAAATCAGCGAAGCCCTGCGCAGCGGTTTTAGCGCCTATCTGGGCAAACCCATCCAGATCAGCCAGGCACTGCTGACAATCGACCAGCTCATTTCCACCAAGCGGCCACGGTAAGCGGGTGTGAGGTGTGAGGTGTGAGGTGTGAGGTGTGAGGTGTGAGGTGTGAGGTGTGAGGTGTGAGCTAGCAATTATTGCGCTCAATCTCAAACATTAATAGGTATTTTTCTATAGCCTTTATCTGGATTGACCTATAGAGCAATACCCCTAGCAACTCAGCCCTACTCGCTCCTCACACACCCTGCATTGGGCAAAGCCCATGTCACGGCCATCACCCTCTCCGTCGCAGTCACTCTCTCCTTCTGTAACGCAGAGTAAGCTGTTCCGGGATTGAGCAGGCTCTTGAAAGCCTTTTTCTTCCCACATTTTTTAATCCCCTTAAAAGTCAGAGCGCTACATTTTACCTTTGAGCTAAATGCCCACATTCACCTGCCCATTCATCCAGAAATTCAATGTTAAGGCCTAGAGATGAACACGCAGGCAAAGCGGGCAGAAAGCCTTTGCCGCTGTGGGTCTGAGGCCACCGTCTGCTTTTTAATAATGCATCCCACTTTCAACTACGATATTATTTTCAATCAAAGAAAGAATTAAGAACAGATATTGAAATAAATAACCAGCTTTAGCGAAGGGAAATAAATGAAAAATATTGATTTTGAGACCATGAATGAATGGATCAACCAACAAGGTGGCCTCATTCAAAAAGAAGCTTTTTTTGAAGAGGAAGATGCTTTTGAAGAAGAAGGTGCTCAGTTTTATCAAGGCAATCTGAGTGTAGATACGCTCAGCGTATCGCCTTGCGTCGTGATCGACGGGAATCTGGAAGTGGCTGACGAAATCACTTGGGATTTCGATGTCGGCCTACTCGTGGTCAAAGGTGATCTCCGCTGCAAAACATTCGATTTTGCGCTTAACGCAGTGATTTCAGGTAATTTGTACGCCAGTGAAATCAATATTGGTTCAGACTGCGACTACCAGCTGTCCGTCGGTGGTGATGTGTATGCCACATCAATTATCGAAAATGGGCACAGTATCGAGATTCATGGGCAAGCTTTTTGCTCTGAAATCGTCTCCAAGCTCAATCATCTTTCCATTGGAGGCAAGGTGATATCGCGTAATACATCGGCATAGATCAAGCACGAAAAACAGGGGTATTGCCCTACAGAGCTTTCCACAAGAGAGCTACAGAGCAATACCCATGCACACTAAACCGGCTTCTATTAAGTTTGTTCATTCCCCACATACCCTGCATTGCTCAAAGCCCATTCCACATGCTCGCGCACCAGCTCGCTCGCATCATGACGCCGGGCAAGCAAGGCGCTGGCAATCGCCGCGCTGGGGTTGGCATTGCCCAAACCGATCGCCAGATTGCTCAGCCATTTGGCGTAGCCGATGCGGTAAATCGGGCTGCCGGCCATTTTCTGCGTAAAATCGGCCTCGCTCCAGGCGAATAATTCCAGCAAGCTCACGTCATCCAGACCATGCCGAATCGCAAAATCGGTCTCCGGGCTGTGCGCGGCAAAGCGATTCCACGGGCAAACGAGCTGGCAATCGTCGCAGCCATACACGCGATTGCCGATGGCGGCACGAAACTCGACCGGAATCGCCCCTTTCAATTCAATCGTCAGATAAGAAATACAGCGGCGCGCATCGACCTGATACGGCGCCACAATCGCTTGCGTCGGGCAGGCCTCGATACAGGCGGTGCATTTACCACAGTGCTCTTTGGGCAGCGGCGGATCAGCGGGCAGTGGCAGATCGGTAAACAGCTCGCCCAGAAAATAGAACGAGCCAAATTCGCGATTAAGTAATAAAGAATGTTTCCCGCGCCAGCCCAGCCCGGCCTGCTTGGCGATTTCTACCTCCAGCACCGGCGCGGAATCGACAAACACCCGATGGCCGTACTCGCCAGCAACAGCGCTGATTTTGTCTGCCAGCTGCTGCAGACGCTGGCGCAAAACTTTGTGATAATCTCGCCCCAGCGCGTAGCGCGATATATACGCCTTGGATGTATCGGCCAGAACAGCATCTGGCGCTTGCCCTGCAGCCAGATACGGCATAAAAATAGTGATTACCGACACCGTGCCCGGTACTAATTCCGCAGGACGGGCGCGTTTTAACCCATGCCTTGCCATATAATCCATCTCGCCGTGGAACCCCTTGGCCAGCCACGCGCTCAAACCGGCTTCGGCGTGACTCAGATCAATGCCGCTGATGGCAGCGCGGGCAAAACCAAGCTCTTGCGCCCAGCTTTTGATCGACTGCGCCAGCTGCTGATAATCGGGGGTGGATTGGGCACCGGTGTGGTTCATGAGTTTAACTTTTTAACAGCGGATGATTGCGTAAATGCAAGCCAATGATAACGCTTTTTCAGTTTTTCTAAGCGACGAAGACGCCACCATTGCCTTTGGCGCGCAATTGGCGCACGCGATTTCACCGGGAATGACAGTATTTCTGGATGGCAATCTGGGCGCAGGCAAAACCACGCTCACGCGTGGCGTTTTGCGCGGTCTGGGCTTTACAGGCCGGGTCAAAAGCCCCACCTATACGCTGGTTGAACCTTATGCTGTTTCTAGCTTATACTTTTATCACTTTGATTTATATCGGTTTAATGACCCTGAAGAATGGGAAGACGCAGGGTTTCGCGACTACTTCAATAGCGAATCGGTTTGCTTGATCGAATGGGCCGACAAAGCCGCAGGCCAATTGACAGCGCCCGACTGGCTGATTGAATTGGCCCCCGAGAACGAAGGTCGCCGCCTGCGACTGAATGCAATCACTCCATTAGGTTTGGCATGTCTGAACACCCTGAAATCACAAGCAATCTAAACCACGCCGGCCAGCCCATGCTGGAGCGGCGCGACGTACTGCGTGGACTTGCCGCCACGCTATTGCTGTCGGTCGCACCGGTCGGCCTGGCGGCCGCCAGCGCCAGCGTCGTGGCGGTTCGCGTCTGGCCTGCCAACGCCTACACCCGTGTCACTATCGAATCGAGCGCCCCGCTCACCTTCAAGCAGTTTCTGCTCAAAGACCCTGAGCGGCTGGTGGTTGATCTCGAAGGCGTTGACCTGAATAACGAATTGCAAAGTCTGGCCGGCAAAGTTGGCGAAGACGATCCTTATATCAAATTGCTGCGCGCAGGCCGCAACAAGCCAGGCGTGGTGCGGCTGGTGCTGGATCTGAAAACCGTCGTCAAACCGCAGGTCTTTACATTGCCACCGGTGGCCGAATATAAAAACCGTCTGGTGATTGATCTTTACCCTGCAGTGCAAAATGACGAATTGCTCGCTTTTCTGAACGACAATACACAGCTCAAAATGGACGCCGTGCCGCCGCCATTGCCGGCTGACAAAAATGCCAGCCAGGCCAGCAGTAGCAACAAAGCCAGCGAGCCGGCCAAACTGGCCGACAAAAAACCGGTTGAAAGCGTCGATCGCAACAAACTTAAGGTCGACCGGCTAATCACAGTGGTGCTCGATCCGGGCCACGGCGGCGAAGACCCCGGCGCCGTGGGGCCAAGCGGCACGCATGAAAAAGCCGTGGTATTGCAGATTGCCAAACGCTTGCGCGATCTGCTGCAAAGCGAGCCCAATTTCCGCGTCGTGATGACGCGTGACGCCGACTTCTTTGTGCCTCTGGGCGTGCGCGTGCGCAAAGCGCGTGCGGTGCAGGCTGATTTATTTGTCTCCATCCATGCCGATGCATTTGTTCGCCCGGATGCCAACGGTAGCTCGGTGTTTGCCCTCTCCGAAGGTGGTGCATCCAGTACGGCAGCGCGCTGGCTGGCACAAACACAAAATGATGCCGATCTGATTGGCGGCGTGAAAGTCAAAGGCGGCGAAGATTTGCGCAAAACCCTGCTTGATTTGACTACTACGGCCACAATCAACGACAGCCTGAAATTGGGCAAGGCCATGCTGGGCGAGCTGGGCGGCATCAACCGTCTGCACAAACCGCATGTCGAGCAAGCCAGCTTTGCGGTTTTAAAAGCACCAGACATCCCCTCGGTTCTGGTGGAAACCGCGTTTATTTCCAACCCGGCTGAAGAACAGAAACTGATCAACGAAGAATATCAGCAGAAAATGGCGCAAGCGCTGTTTAAAGGTATTAAACGCTACTTCGCCAAAAACCCACCGCTAGCGCGCACGCGCATGGCGCAAAATTAAAGCCTGTGGGCGCCTAGCTTACCTTCAAACTAGCCATCAAGTGCTTACGGACTTTTCGATCAATCACGCTCTGGATTGAGCCACAAAGTCGAGACTAATCTTCGTCTTGTCATAACGAGGAATCAGCACAAATGTGATCGGCAGAGCAAACGTCAACAGAACCTAGGGTATAACCCCATTGGCACTATTACGCAGGCACCGCTCGTCAGCTCTGGCGTAGAATATTCTCACTCACCACGCTGGAGCCCTGATTACATGCACACGATGATCGTTACCGACCTTGATGGCACCCTGCTCGACTCTGAACACAAAGTTGACCCTTACACAGCCGAAACATTCCAGATTCTGGCTGCCAATAGCATCAATATCACCATCGCCACCGGCCGCCACTTTCTTGATGTCAAAGGCATTCGCAGTGTGCTGGGGGTTGCCGCTCACCTGATTACCTCCAACGGTGCGCGCGTGCATGCGCCTGATGATCAGGAAATTTATGCGGAAAATATCGATCCGGCACTGGCACGCACGCTGATGCAGCCTGAGTTTTCTGGCGAAACGCTGCTCAATGCCTACGTGGATGAAGGCTGGCTGGTTGAGCGAGAATGCCCCGAACTGATTGGGGTGTATTACAAGGACTCCGGCTTTGGCTATCAGGTTTGCGATTTGAAAAATCACAGTGGCGAAGGCATGGCCAAGATTTTATACATTGGCGAACATAACACGCTGACGGCGATCGAGGCCAAAATTCTGGCTCAGTACCGCGATCAGGTTTATATCACCTTTTCCGCCCATGATTGCCTGGAAGTGATGGCGCCCACCGTGTCCAAAGGCCACGCCTTGCAAGCTGTGCTGGCGCGGCTTGATTCAGATAAAGCGCACTGCATCGCTTTTGGCGATGGACAGAACGATATTGAAATGCTCGGCGTTGCCGGTCAGGCTTTCGTGATGGCCAATGCCAGTGAGAAACTCAAAGCGGCTCACCCTGATTTACCAGTGATCGGCAGCAATGAAAATCATGGCGTGGCCACCCAATTGCGCAGCATGTTCAAGGAACTGTTTTAAGCAATTGATGTCCCACTGCAACTATTCCCAATCAAACCGGGAAACAACCTTTTGCTGGAGTTCCACCATGCGGCTAGCAATACTTATCGGAGGTATATTCATGAGCGGATTGGCCAATGCTGCCTGCAGCCCGATACTCCAGCATCAGTTTAAAACTTTGCAAGGCCAGCCTTTTGATTTATGCCAGTACGCGGGCAAACCGATTCTGGTGGTCAACACCGCCAGCAAATGCGGTTTTACCAAGCAGTTTGCCAAGCTGGAGAAAATGTACGATCAGTACAAAGGGCGTGGCCTGCTGGTGATTGGTTTTCCGTCCAATGATTTCAAACAGGAGCTGGAAACCAATGCCGAAATAGGCGAGTTTTGCAAACTTACCTATATGGTTGAATTTCCAATGATGGAAAAAACCAGCGTCACCGGCAAAAGTGCCAATCCCTTTTATCAGCAATTGATCAAGGCGTCGGACACCAGCCCGAAATGGAATTTCTACAAATACCTGATTGCGCCCGATGGCAAAACAGTCACCGCGTACAGCTCGATGACCGAACCGGATCACAAAGACATCATCGCCAAAATCGAAGGCTGGTTGCCCAAAAAGTGAACCAGACGTCAACAAAAAAGCCCGTCAAACCTGACGGGCTTTTTTCTAGGCATAAAACCTGACTTACTTGCTGGCAATCGCCGTGACCAAAGGGCGGAAGCGGTTGATGCTTTGGTCAAAGTCATACAAAGCGCCCTGCTGGATGTCGAAATACCAGCCAATCAGGCTTAGTTTACCGGCCTCAACGCGCTCGGCAATAAAGGGGAAACTCATCAGATTATCGAGCGAGACAATAATCGCGGCCATTTCGCAGGCGCGAATCTGGCGCTCTTCGTCTTTGTGCGACAACTCGCGACGCACCTGCTCGCGGGCATTTTCTGCAATCCGGACCCAGCGGCCCACAAAATTGGCTTCGGTTTTGGATTCGGGGTTTTGCATCAGCGCGCGAATACCGCCGCAAGCCGAATGGCCCAGCACGATGATTTTGCTGACTTCCAGATGCACTGCGGCATACTCGATGGCCGAAGAGACCCCGTGAAAAGCGCCATCCGTTTCATAAGGTGGCACCAGATTGGCCACATTGCGCACCACAAACAGATCACCCGGGTCGCAATCCATCAGCAGGGCCGGATCTACGCGTGAGTCGGAACAACCAATCAATAAAGTTTTCGGGTTTTGTCCTTGCTTGAGTTCTTCGAACAAAGAGCTGTGTTCGCCAAAATACTTATGCTGGAAACGGCGAAACCCACCGATGAACTTTTCAATGTCTTCCATCTCTCCTCCTGATCCCTCAAAGTTTGCCGCGCAATTCTACTGGTTTTCCAGCCCGCATGCGCAGGCAAATCACCACACCCCTCTGATCTGGCGCAAAAGATGGCGCACATTCAAATTTTTTGAATAGTCAATACAAGTATTTTTGCTATCAATAGGAAGTGTCGCCCTTTAATATCCAACTCAGATTCAGAATTACTGAATAAGGAACTCTTATGAAATCAACTCAACCAAGCAACTACAATGCGCTGCAGATTGGCCTGCACTGGCTCACGGCCCTGTTGATTCTGGCAGCATTTATTCTGGTCTGGAGTTTTGATAACACGCCGCTGGCGCCCGCAACATTCAAACTGAAACTGCAACTGATCGCCTGGCACAAATGGGCCGGCATCACGGTCTTGATGCTATTTGCGCTGCGCATGGCTTACAAATTAGTCCGTGGCACGCCAGCAATTGACCCCAATCTGCCCGCGTTGCAACGCAAAATGGCGCTGGGCGTGCATCACCTGCTCTACCTGCTGATGCTGGCTTTACCGCTGGTGGGTTGGCTGCTGACATCAGCCAAAGGCTATCCAGTGATGCTGTACGGCATCTGGCAAATGCCCGATCTGATTAGCCCGAATGAAGAGATGGCGCACACGCTGAAAGAAATACATGAATGGCTAGCCAATGGCCTGATGCTCTGTATTGCACTTCACGTTGCCGGGGCATTGAAACACTATTTCATCGACAAGGATGGTACGCTGGCACGCATGCTACCTTTCTTGAAACGATAACTTAACTGACTGGAGAAACATCATCATGTTGCGTTCTATGCTTGCCGCCACTTTCCTGTTTAGCGCCCTGGGCGCACAAGCGGCACAAACCGTGGTGCCACAAAAAAGCCGAATCGGTTTTACTTTCAGCCAGATGAATACGCCAGCCGATGGCCTGTTCAAAAATTACACCGCGGCGATTGATTTTGACCCTGCCAAGCCAGAAAGCGCCAAAGCGCAAATCGTGATCGATCTGGCCAGCATTGACGTTGGCGGCCCCGATGGCAACGCCGAAGCGAAGAAAAAGGCCTGGTTTGACGTGGCCAGCAACCCCAAAGGCACGTTTACCGCCACCAGCGTCAAAGCGCTGGGCGGAGGCAAATTTGAAACTAAAGGCAAATTGACAATCAAAGGCATTAGCCGCGATGTAGTGGGCCAAATGAGCGCCAAACAGCAGGGTGCAGAGCTGATTCTGGAAGGCTCGGTGCCGCTCTTGCGTCTGAATTACAAACTCGGTGACGGTGCATGGGCCGACACCGGCACAGTGGCAGATGAAGTCACTGTGAAATACAAGCTGGTATTAACCGGCAAAGCTGGAAAATAAGTCCCTGCGCCCAAGTTTGCGGCCCAAGCGTCAAAGCCCCAAGCCGTACCGAGGTACGGCAAGCTAAGCCGTTCACGCTGGAAAACTTGAATCAATTGAATCGACCACTTTTTTATACCCAACCGGAGTATCTCAGCATGAAAAAACTGATTCTTGCCTCAATTCTGTCTGCCGCCACCCTGAGCGCTGTTGCTGCGCCAGAAACCTATAACGTTGATCCATCGCACACTTTCGCCAGCTTTGAAATCAATCACCTGGGTTACTCAACCCAGCGCGGTTCATTCCACAAAACCAGCGGCACCATCACGCTGGATCAGGAAAAGAAAACCGGTAGCGCCGACATCACCATCGATGCCAGCAGCCTGAACACCGGCTGGGCTGCGCGTGACAAACACCTGACAGGCGAAGATTTCTTCAACGCGGAAAAATTCCCGACCATCACCTTCAAAGGTAAGTCTTTCAAATTTGACGGCGACAAGCTGAGCAGCGTGAGCGGTGATTTCACCTTGCTGGGCGTAACCAAACCATTGACTCTGAATGTCACCGCCTTCAAATGCTCGCCACACCCGATGAGCAAGAAACCGGCTTGCGGTGCTGATGCTGTGGCCACCATCAAACGCAGCGAGTTTGGCATGGCGGCCTATGTGCCCGCAGTGAGCGACGAAGTGACCCTGCGCATCCAGGTTGAAGCAATCAAATAAGCAGTCCAAACAGTCTGCTTAATCTGCACCCCTTTGTTGCCGCTGGCACAAAGGGGTTTTTATATTACCGGACGCCGTTTTGAGCGGCACGATGCGCTTGCGAGGCCGCCTTGCAACAGCGACAATCTGCCCTTCGCAGAAACACACAGGATTTAGCTTGATGGAAAAACATCCCTACGCTGCCACAGAATCAACGCCACTACTGGGCAAAGTGATTTTTGCCAGCCGCTGGCTGCAATTGCCAATTTATCTGGGTTTGATCATTGTGCAAGGCGTTTACGCCTATAAATTTCTGTCCGCGCTTTACAATATGATGAGCAATCTGACGACCTTGTCGGAAACGCAAATCATGCTGGCCGTGCTGGGCCTGATTGATGTGGTGATGATTGCCAACCTGCTCTTGATGGTGACGGTGGGCGGCTACGAGACTTTTGTCTCGCGCCTGCGTATTGATCGCCACCCTGATCAGCCCGAATGGCTCGATCACGTCAACGCCACGGTGCTAAAAGTAAAACTATCGATGGCGATTATCAGCATTTCGTCGATCCACCTGTTGCAGACCTTTATCAATGCAGCGCAAATGGCCGAAGTAACGATGAAATGGCAAGTGATCATCCACCTAGCCTTTCTGATTTCAGCTGCCGCGCTGGCCTACACCGACAAGCTGCTCAATTCGGTATCGCAAAGCGCGCGCCACTAAATACCCGCCATGGTATTGCCATGCAGATCAATTCCAGAATTACTTGCGTGGCAATACTCCACTAATTAGCGGCAACACCACTTGAGAGCCATTGCTGGATCACCGGTGTTGTCGTTAAAGTTTCCACCCACCATTTCAGCGCCTGCCCCACATCCTGGCTGCGCCAGGCATGACACAGCCGCGATTGCGGCCGCACTTCCGACACCGCTTTGATCACCAGCTCGCCACGCTCCAGATACGGTTGCGCCCACGGCAGCGGCAGATAACCGCAGCCCAAACCGGCCACCTGCGCGGTCACTTTGTCCGCCATGCTGGGCACACGCAAGATATCCTGCCCGGATAGAATATTGTAGGAATACGTCGGCATCTGCCGCGCGCTATCGGGCACCACCACCGCCCGATGCTGCATCAGCACTTGTGACGACAAAGGCTCGGGCGCGTTGGCCAGCGGATGATCGGGCGAGACAACAAACACGCTGCGAAATTCGCCCAGCGCATGCGTTGAATAGCCGCCGCCCGATGGCCCTTGTGCAATCGCGCCGACGACAATGTCGGCACGACGTTCAAGCAAAGCCTCCCAGCTCCCCCCCAGCGATTCATGCAAAAACCGCACCCGGGTGCCCGAATTGATCGCGTCAAATTGCTTGAGCAGCGGAATCAGCAGCGGCAAGGGAATAATGGTATCAACCACAATGGCCAGCTCGGTTTCCCAGCCCGTGGCAATGCGCTTGATCCGGCATTCCAGCTCATTGGCCGCGCGTAGCAAGTGGCGGCCTTCATTGAGCAATTCCACACCGGCAGCGGTGAGCTGGGCGCGGTGGCCGCTGCGATCAAAAATCGGCACCCCCATATCGTCTTCCAGCTTGCGCACCATATAGGTTACCGCCGAGGGCACGCGGTGGACTTCCTCCGCAGCTGCGGCAAAACTACCCCGGCGGGCAATAGCGTCGAG
Organism: Chitinibacter sp. GC72; assembly: GCF_009760905.1. Lineage (GTDB taxonomy): Bacteria > Pseudomonadota > Gammaproteobacteria > Burkholderiales > Chitinibacteraceae > Chitinibacter. Next base: position 45,891 of record NZ_VIRW01000001.1, read on the forward strand.
GATTTCTAGCGATTCCAGGCTTAGGCGCAGCATATTTATTCCAATTTTTTGAATAATTCAGGCAGAACTTTTGGCTATCAAAGCCGCGATCTCAAGCTTATTATGGCATACACCATTCAAATAGATTGAAGGAGAAAAGCATGATTACCCTACGCAAATCCGAAGAACGTGGCCACGCCAACCACGGCTGGCTTGATTCCAACTTCAGCTTTTCCTTTGCCGAATACTACGACCCGGCGCATATGCACTTTGGCGCGCTGCGCGTGATTAACGATGATCGCATCGCGGCCGGCATGGGCTTTGGCATGCATCCGCATCAGGACATGGAAATCATCACCTATGTGCTATCGGGCGCCATCGAGCATAAAGACAGCATGGGCAACGGTTCGGTGATCCGCCCCGGTAATGTGCAGCGCATGAGCGCGGGCACCGGCGTTCGGCATAGCGAATTTAACCCCAGCGACACCGAAGAGACGCATTTGCTGCAAATCTGGATTATTCCGGGGCAAAAAGGCATTGCGCCATCTTATGAAGAAAAAATCTTCTCGGATGAGGACAAACGCGGCCAGCTACGTTTGGTGGCCAGCCCGGATGCCAGCAATGGCTCGGTGCTGATTCATCAGGATGTGCGCCTCTACGCGGGATTGTTTGACGGCGATGAAGCGCTGGAGCAAGCCATCCAGATGGGTCGCAAACTGTATGTGCACATCGCCCGTGGCAGTATTGAAGTGAACGGCATTGCGCTTAAAGCGGGTGACGCGGCCATGCTGACACATGAAACAGCGCTGACGCTCAAGCAAGGCCATGGCGCCGAAGTGCTGGTCTTTGATCTGTTCTAGACTGGTCTGTTTTAAATCGATCTGTACTACAGCATCCTGCCCTGCCTGCCCGCATCTACGGCATGGCAGGGTATATCCATGTAAGCACCTATAAATAACATCTACAAAGCAATACCCTAACGGGTCATTGACATACTCCCTTGTCGGCGCTGCCTCTGCGCGCAAGCAGGCCAGATCCGGACAAATCGGCTGATCGTTTCAGACAAGGCCTTTTACCGTACACCTCGGTACAATCGTCGGCATGGAGGAAACATTCATGCCGACGATCAAATTAACCCACAGCTGCGCCGCCGCCCTCGTAGCTGCTTGCGCCTGCCTATCCGGCCCGCTGGCCGCAGCCGAAACCGGCACCGCACCGCTGCTGCTTTCGGGCCGCTGGGTGCAAAACAGCGACCATTGGCAAGCGAGCTGGCCCGGGGTTGCCATGGCCGCGCGCTTTCAAGGCAGTGCCGTTGGCGTGGTGCTCAATGACGAGCGCAGCCACTATGCCGTTGAGATTGATGGCCAGCCCGTCGCACAGATTTCCCCGGCCAGTGGCAAACGCACGGTGTGGATTCGTAGTCTGGCCGCTGGCGAACACCGTATCGAGCTGATCCGGCGCAATGAAACGCCGGACTATGTGGGCAGCGTATATGGTTTCACGCTCGATGGCGGCCAATGGCTGGCGGCACCGACACCACCACAGCGCAAAATTGAATTTATTGGCGACTCTTTCACCGCCGCGCTGGCCAATCTATCGAATAAACGCGATTGCAGCGACGCTGAAATCAGCAGCAGCACCGACATCAGCCAGGGCTTTGCCATCCAGCTTTCCCGCCAGCTGGGCGCACAGTGGCAAACCAATGCGATGTCGGGCATGGGGCTGATTCGTAACTGGAATGGCAATCTGCCCGACCGAGATTTCCGCACTTATTATGCCCGTCAGCTGCAAACCGACGCCAGCAGCAAACCCGACAACCACTGGCAGCCGCAATTGGTCGTGATCGGGCTGGGCGTGAATGATTTTTCCACCCCGGTCAATCCGGGTGAGCAACGCAGTACCGAACAGCGTGCCAAGGATTTTCAGGCGGCCTATCGCGAGCTGATCAAAACACTGAATGCCCGCTACAAAACGCCGCACATCATTGTGACCGCCATGAAGCTCTGGCCGGACGATCAGCAGCGGCCGAATGTACGAGCGGTGGTTGACGCCGAGCAGGCTGCTGGCAATCAGCGCATCCATTATCTGCAGCTGGAGGCGATGCAATTGAGCGCCTGTCAGTGGCACCCCAACCGGGCAGACCATCGCCAGGTGATGCAGCAATTACTCGACAAAATTGCCGCTATCAAAATGCAGTGGTAAATATCCCGCCCGGTGTGGCGTTCTATTGCGCCGGGCTGGTACAGCGGCGGTGGATGGCCTCGATCTCGGCCAGAATGGCGTCGCTTAACACCACATCCTGCGCGGCGATGTTCTCGCGCAATTGCGCCATTGAAGTCGCACCAATGATGGTGCTGGACACATACCAGCGGCTGTATACCCAGGCCAGCGCCATCTGTGCCGTACTCAGACCATGTGCTTTGGCCAGCTCATGGTAGGCAGCCACAGCTGGCGTAACATGCGGTTTGAGATAGCGCGAGCCAAAATTGGCAAACTGGGTCATCCGCCCGGCACTGGCCGGATTGTCGATGTATTTTCCTGACAGTAGACCAAAGGCCAGCGGGCTGTAGACCATCAGGCCGACCTGTTCACGATGGCAGGTTTCGGCCAGACCATGATCAAAATTGCGGTTGATCAGGTTGTAGACATTCTGGATGGACTGGATCAGCGGCAGATTTTCGCGCTCGGCCACTTTAACAAACTCCGACACCCCCCATGAGGTCTCGTTCGATACGCCGATATAGCGCACCTTGCCCGCGCGAACCAGCTGATCAAGCGCTGCCAGCTGCTCGGCAATGGCCGGGGCATTCGCGTATTCCTGGCTGGGCTCGTAATAGGTCTGGCCAAACATCGGCACATGCCGCGCTGGCCAGTGAATCTGGTACAGATCGAGATAATCGGTATTGAGCCGTTTCAGGCTGGCATCGCACGCGGCGATAATCTGCTCGCAGCTTAGCTGCGGGCCACCGCGTATCCAGTCCATACCGCGATTGGGGCCAGCTACTTTGCTGGCAATCACCAGCTGATCACGTTGCTTATGTTTAAGCCAGCTACCGATGTATTGCTCGGTCAGCCCCTGCGTGCCCGCATTGGCAGGCACCGGGTACATTTCGGCGGTATCGATAAAATTGACGCCTGCGGCAACGGCGTATTCAAGCTGCTCGTGCGCTTGCGACTCGCTATTTTGTTCGCCAAACGTCATGGTACCCAGACAGATCCGGGATACCTCAAGCTCGCTCTGGCCCAAACGGGTATAGATCATTTTTGTCATTTTTGTGCAGGCTCCACCTTGACTGCTGTCACCTTGTAACCGGCAGCGCGCATGGCCGCAAGCAAGCCATCCTGACCGGTCAGCTGCCCAGCCCCGACGGTAAAGAAAGCTTCGCCTTTTTGCAGGGCGGGCTTGAGGCGCTCGATAATGATCTTGTTGCGCGAAGTTTTCAGCTCCTTGCGCCATGCGCTAAACCAAGCCCGCTCATGCTTGGGCAAGGCAATGGTTTCGATCTGCATCAGTGGTGCAATCGGGTCCAGATTGGATTTCAGATAGGCGGCCATATTGGCGGCAAATGCGCTTTCCAGTTCATCATGATTGGCGATCAGGCCATCAATCAGAATGATCTGTTTGCCCGCAGGCAGTTTTTTAAACGGCGCCAGCTGCTGCTCAATGCTTTCAATCGCAAAATAGGGCTTATTGGTTTCGGTGGCGTACTGGAAGACATATTCATCCATCGGGATATTTTCTTTGCCCTGCTTGGGTGAAAACAGCAGCATCGCGACCGCCCACGGCTGCAATTTGGCCGCCACAGCTTCCGGGTAGCCGCGTGCAGCGAGCAAAGGCAGCACTTTAGCGTAGCGTTCCTGCCCCAGTAGCGCCTGCAGGCTCGCTTCTTTGGTCAGCATGGCCTGAGCCAGCTGAATCGACGAATTCATGTCGTTGTAGTATTCGGTGCCGATGTACTTGGAATTGAGCAAGGCGGGCTCGACTTCGGGCTTGAATTCCACATCCTGACCATCGGGCGTATTCACAGTGGCCAGCAACCACGATGCAGGCGAGTTGGCCATTTCGATTTTCCACAACACCGCATTGGACGGGTTGGTTTTTTCTGCATTAGCCGAACAGCCAGTCAACAACAACTGGGCACTCAAAATCAGAACAATCAGAGGACGCAGACGCGAAAACATAGAGCAAACCTTATTCGACGGGATACGAAAGTTTTGTAGTATATCGTGGCTTGTGCAGTGAAACAGCACTATTGATCCAGCAGGGCTTTTTTCAGCTCATCCGGAATATTCGACAGCACCAGCGTGTCGCTGTATTTGTCGTAAATCACCGCACCGCTGCGCAGGCTGGCGCGATCAAATTCCAGCTTCCATTGCGCTCCGTTGGCTTTAAAGCGCATCAGCGGCTTGATGGCGCGCCGATCAGGCACAAAGCCATCGTTGATGCCCAGCTCATCGCTTTGCAAAGCGTTTTGCAATTGCGCGGGCGACTCGGGAAAGACCTGCTCGGCCACTGTCGCCAGATCCACTTCGCCCTGCCCGTCGCCCAGGGCATCCAGGTAGGAATGAGCGCGCTGGAATAGCTCGTCACGCTCGTGACCGGCAATCGCCTGCTTATTGGCGAAGGCTTCCAGACCTTTAACCAGTTTCTGGGTTTCTTTCAGCGGCGTTTTAACGTCGTTGCAGCCGAGAAAAGCTTTGAAATAGCCCGCCACATCGCCACGGCCGCGCAGGAAACTCACATAGCGTTCGCCACCGCTTTTCCAGCTACCCAGATCAATCCGCCCGGCCACGCGCAGATGATCCATATCCAGATGAATGCTATCGACTACATTCATCTCGTCAGTCATTGCGGTGCCAATCACCTCGCTAATGAGGGCGACAAAAATAAACTGCATCGCCGCATTGCTCACCTGCGCAATGAGTACATAGCCACCGCTGGCCAGCGGCTCGGCTTCAGCACGCGTTTGCAGCTCGGCCATCATTTGCTGGCTTAAGCTCAAGAAATCGATGCTTTGCTCGGTAGCAAATTGCTCAATAAGTTTGGGCATGGCAAAGCTGGCGTCGTCCAGATCGAATTTGCCAAAACCTTTGCCATTGCGCGTACCGTACAACTCGCACACATGATCGACCAAACGCTGCGACGCGCTATTGAGCGCCAGCGGCGCAGTGCCAAGTGCAACACGCGCCGGGCCGTTAGGCTCTTTGTGCAGTTGGTGGATAATCAGATGTTCAATGGTATTTAGCGTCATGGAAATGGGGCAGCCGATCAATGGTCAAGAAGTGTTTCCTTCGCCGCCAGCTTGCAAACAGGGCAAAGGTCAGCCGCCATTTTCCATTCTTTGTGCGGGCTTGACCAGCGCAGCTTGCTCCGGTGCTGGGGTGCAGACTGGAGCGCTGATATTTTACCTGGGTATTGCTCTAAAAATTAGAGAAGAAAAGGTCTATAGGGCAATACCCCTACAAACAATGGCCTTCAATGCCGGGGATGGATAAATCGAGACAGCAATACAGCACACCAGCTACCTGCAATCATCGCAGGCGCGCCTACGGTGATCGCCGCCAGAATGGCATAACTAAAAGCCGACTCAAGCCCCGGTCTGGCTGAACCGTGCCAGAAGCCAAAAGCGTGAAACAGTCCATACGCACCACTTGCGAGCAGCAGCAAGCCCAAGCTGCTGGCGGCCCCCAAGAGAGCAAGTCCAAAACACGAGCGGCGCTTGAATACGACAATCGAGGCAATCAAGCCCAGCAAGATGCTCATGAGATACAATAAAGCCAGTATGGACACTGCGAGCTCCTGCATGGGCGGGCGGGGAGAAAAAACATTGATCAAGCCAGACTGCGGCGAGGATAAGCCGCAGGCTGGTGGGCAGAAAGTATGATTTTTAAGCGCTGGAATCTGCTTCAGCAATGGCCTGCCTGAGCACCCGGTAGCAATCTTCGATATGCGCATTGCCCAGATAGCGCATGGCGCCATAACTGACGCCCGCGGCAATGGCCGTTCCGAGCAGCGGCACAAATTTGGCGGCCTGCTTGGAAGCCATACGCACGCCAACGCGTTTCAAGGCCAGAATGATCAGCTCCTTGCTGGCGTAGCGCCCAATCAGCGAGCTGCCCAGCGAGGTGATAATCACCAGCAGGCGTTGCCGGGTTTGCGCATCCAGCCGCGCCACGTCCTGCTCGCGCAGGCCAAATTTCTCATTAATTTGCTCGATCATCCGCGTCATAATCGCCACATCGGCGCCCACATCCAGGCCGGGCAGCGGAATTGCAGCCGCGGCAGCGGACACCCAGGCACGCTGATTAACCAGCTGCAGACACTCGCGGCGCGCGGCATCCAGCTGAGCCAGATTCAAGTTCAAGCTGCTCATTGACCAACCTCATGCAGTGAAAAGCAATGTTCTTGCGTATTGGTAGTTTGCTGCTGGCTTTTGTTCCCTTGGCGGGAGAGAGTTAGAGGCGGTTAATGCCCTTGATCGGATATATCAGGCAGCTGATGGCGAATGGCCAGCAACTCATCGTAATGGCTGAGCGCCAGATCGACCAGCATGGGGTCAAAATGCCGGCCGCGCTCGCTGCGCACCAGCGCAATAATCGCCGCATCATCCCACGGCTCCTTGTACGCGCGACGTGAACCGAGGGCGTCGATCACGTCAACAATCGCCATAATCCGAGCCTCGATGGCGATTTGTTCACCCGCCAGCCCACGCGGATAACCGCTGCCATCCCATTTTTCATGGTGTTCTCTGGCGATAATCGCGCCCATTTTGGCAATGACCCGCTTGGTTTTTTTCAGCAACTGGTAACCCAGCTCGGCATGAGTCTGCATAATCGCCCATTCGGCGTCGTCCAGTTTGCCATGCTTGTGCAGGATATGCTCGGGGATGCCGATCTTGCCAATATCGTGCAAGGGCGATGCGTAACGGATGGTTTCGCAAAACTCGGCCGACATCCCCAGTTTTTGCGCCAGCAATTCGCACATCAGCGCCACGCGGCGAACGTGCATGCCGGTTTCTTTTGAGCGCTGCTCAATCGCGTCGCCAATCACCAGCAGCAGCTCTTTTTGCGTTTCCTGGATGTTTTCCTTGGTGTAGAGCGACTCGAAAATCAGCGCTACATTGCTGGCAAACATCTGCAGCAGCTTGGTTTGCAGTGCATCCAGCGGTTGATTAAGGCTGGCATACAGCACATTTGACGAGCTTTCCCCCACCTGGAAACGGGCCAGAAAAGCGGCATCCGGCAGATGATTATCGCCACCCGCATTGACGTAATTGACCAGCTCGCGCACATGATCCGGCAGCACAGGCGTACTTAAATCATCCTGCACCGAGATATTCTCACCAGTGGCAGCCAGCACATGATTGACTTTGTCGCCGTACAGATCGACCGATTGCGACACCAGATAGACTTCGCTGCTCTGGATATTCAAGAGATCAAGCAGCTGCTGCAAAACAGCCGAGCCAAACTGATGCAAGGTGCGGCTGCGGAGCACAGCTTGCGACGAGGCAATGACTTTTTCCATGCCGTGCTGGGTATTGCGGATGGTGACAATATCGCGGTAAGAGCGGATGGCGGCGTAAATGCAGGTTTTGAGCTTGATATTGGTCAGCTCGGTTTTGGCTTTGTAGTCGTTGATGTCGTACTCCTGAATCACGACTTCTTCAGGATGCTGATTGGCCTGCCCCGTGCGCAAAATAATGCGCAGCGAATGGTTTTTCATTTCGGAGCGGATGCGCTCAACCAGCTCCAGCCCCGCTTCGGGTGACTCCATCACCACATCGATAAAAGCCACCGCCACATCCGGGTGCATGCTGAGCAATTCGTAGCCACTGCGGGCGCTGTCTGCGTACAGGAGTTCAAGCGGACGCCCATCCACTTTGACGCGCGAGAGCGATAAACGGGTGACTTCAAAAATATCACGCTCGTCGTCGATCACCGCTACTTTCCAGGGCGGCAAGAGCTCGTTTACAGGTGTTGTCGATTCGGGAAGTAAAAAATCCATGACAAAGCTGATCTACCGAAATATCGACTCTTTAGCATAGCCTGAAGCTGACAAATTGCGAGAATCCAGCGTGACATTCATGCATTTCAAAACCGCTTCATCGGCACAAAACGGATGCCGGTATCGCTAAGCTGCTCGGCGCCAATTGGCATAAAGCCATAGCGCATATAGGCATTGACGCTATTGAGGCTGGCATTGACTGTGAGCAAGCGCTGCTGTGCATCAGCGGCACGGATTAGCGCACGGCCAACACCACGGCTTTGAAATTCGGGCAGCACAAATAACAGCGCAATATGCGCGTCAGCGCGTGCCTGCAACACACCAATGACGGTGTTTTGAATCACCGCCACATGGCACTGGCCGCCCACCGCATCGCGCGCGCGAATTTCGCTGGCCTGGGCAAAGCGCCGAAATTGCTCGATGCCGGCGGCGCTTTGGTATTGCGCCGCAAGGTGCTGGAACGAAGCCCAGACCACCTCGGCAGCGCGCTCGTACTCGGAAAATGCAATCTCGCGGATTTCAAGTGCCATGCGAATCTTAACCCGCTGTACCACCAACGGTGAGGCCACCGTCGATGCGCAAAGTTGGCTGCCCTACGCCAACGGGCACGCTCTGCCCATCTTTACCGCAGGTGCCCACGCCCGGATCGAGCGCCATATCGTTACCAATCATTGACACGCGCGTCAGTACATCGGGGCCATTGCCAATCAGCGTGGCACCTTTCACTGGATACAGCATTTTGCCGTTTTCAACGTACCACGCCTCGGCGGCCGAGAACACAAATTTGCCGCTGGTAATATCGACCTGCCCGCCGCCAAAGTTAACGGCATAGAGGCCGCGATCAATCGAAGCGATAATTTCAGCCGGGTCTTTATCGCCATTTTCCATAATGGTGTTGGTCATGCGTGGCATGGTGATATGCGCGTAGCTTTCGCGCCGACCATTGCCGGTGGTCGGCATGCCCATCAGGCGCGCGTTCAGGCTGTCTTGCAAATAGCCTTGCAAAATACCGTCTTCAATCAGCACCGTACGCTGCGTTGGATTGCCTTCATCGTCGATATTGAGCGAGCCGCGTCGATCGACAATCGTGCCGTCGTCAACGACGGTCACGCCTTTGGCGGCAACACGCTGGCCAATTTTGCCAGCAAAAGCCGAGCTGCCTTTACGGTTAAAATCACCTTCAAGGCCGTGACCAATCGCTTCATGCAGCAAAATGCCGGGCCAGCCACTGCCAAGTACCACGGTCATTTCACCGGCAGGCGCTGGGCGCGCATCGAGATTGAGCACAGCCTGATCGACTGCGCGTTTGGCGTAATCAAGCAGCACGGTATCGGTGAAATAAGCGTAATCAAAACGGCCACCACCGCCAGCACTGCCCTGCTCGCGCTGGCCATTGGCCTCGATAATCACATTGATCGACAGCCGACACAGCGGGCGCACATCGGCGGCGCGATGACCGTCGTGACGGGCGATATAAATTACTTCAAATTCACTCGCCAGACTCGCCATGACTTGCACCACGCGCGGGTCCAGACTGCGGGCGATTTGTTCGATTTTTTCCAGCAAGGCCACTTTCGCTGCTTCATCAAGGCTTGCCAGCGGATCCTTGGGGGTATAGAGCTGCAGCCCTTGCTGTTTATTGGCAAAGGGAGCAATACCCTGCCCACCTTGCCGACCAATTGCGCGCGTGGCTTGCGCGGCCTGATTCAAAGCGGCGAGGCTGATGTCGTCCGAATAAGCAAAAGCAGTTTTTTCGCCGCTGATCGCGCGCACGCCAACGCCCTGGTCGATATTAAAGCTGCCCGATTTCACAATGCCTTCGTCCAGGCTCCACGCCTCGGAGCGGCTGTATTGGAAATACAAATCGGCGTAGTCGATTTCATGGCTGAGCATTTGACCAAACACCGAGTTGATCGCCTGATCATCCAGTGAAAAGGGCGTGAGCAATTGTTGCTCGGCGATTGCAAAATGATCCAAAGAGATGCTCATTGTTTTACCTAAATTAATCTGTCCGACGAAGTGATTAAGCGAAAAACTTCACACAAGGCACAGCAACGCAGCGTGAGAACTTTTGCCTTTTCACTTATTAAAACACACGATGCTTCAGTGCTGGCAATATCGTTCTGACTCTGTGTAATTGCGTGGCTTTGAGCTCGGCGAGCGCCAGCCCTTCACCTTCGGGCAACACATCAAGCACCACGCCCCACGGATCGATCAGCATACTATGGCCAAAGGTGGCGCGCCCGCTCGGGTGCACACCGCCCTGGCCGGACGCCACGACAAAACACTGGTTTTCAATCGCGCGCGCACGCAGCAGCACTTCCCAGTGCGCCCGCCCGGTGGTGGCGGTAAACGCGGCGGGCAGCACCCAAATATCCACCTCGCCGACCAGATCCAGCGCACGAAACAGCTCGGGAAAGCGCAAATCATAGCAAACAGCCAGCCCGATGCGGCCAAATGGCGTGTCAAACGCCACCGGCTGCTGCCCGGCGCAAATGGTATCGGCCTCGGTAAAGCATTCGGCCCCATTAGCAAAACCAAACAGGTGGATTTTGTCATAGCGCGCGACACATTCGCCCGCGGGGTTAAACGCCAGACAGCTATTCATGACTTTATCGGGCTCGCCAGACACCAGAGGAATCGTGCCGCCGACCAGCCAGATCTGATGCTCACGCGCTTGCGTGGCCAGAAAATGCTGTAGCGGCGCGGCCTGGCTTTCGATTTGATGATCGGATTGATATGGCTCCTGATGCGCCAGCTTGTCGCGATCACTCTGGCCCATGATCGCGAAATATTCCGGCAAGACAATCAGCTGCGCCCCGGCGGCGGCGGCGCTGGCAATCAGACGAGCTGCGTGTGACAAATTGCTGGCCACATCCGGACCGGACACCATCTGGATGGCACAGGCGATTAAACTATTCATATACACACCACCGTATAAAGCTGCACAGCATATTTAGATTGATCTGCAGCCATATACCCATTAGTCCTAATTAGAAAAGGGCCGCTCCGGCCTGACGCCGATTTTCTTGATCTGCGGGTCAGCCATGCTGCCGTCAATCTGGAATTCATACGCCACCAGCTCGCCCAGCGGATTATCCAGCGCCGACTGTGCCGCCAGCGTGGCCAGACCGATAATCGGGTTTACCACCGCCACCCCTAGCGCTACCGCGCCGCCAATGCTGGGTACTACTCGCACTCGCAAATGCTGGGTACCAGCGACAAAATTGGCGTCGCCAGTAAAGCGCACTTTGGCCGCTGGGCCGTTGATTTTCAGATTATTGGTTTTGGCGATGCCCTGCTCGATCACTGCCGTGCCGTGAATCTCGTCAAACTCGAAACCACCGCTAAACACATCGCTAAAGTCGAGCTTGAGCCGACGTGGCAGCGCTTGTAAGCTTAAAATCGACATAAATCGCCCCACGCCGGGATCAAGCTGGCTAAATTGCCCGGCGCCCATATTCAGCTCGATCTGCCCGGCTGCCGTTGGCCAATCGGGCGACCACGGCGCGCCGCGCCATTGCCCATCGCCGCGAAACGTCAGCGGCGCCTGTTTCATGGCCTCGGGGTAGCCCAGACGTTTGAGCAAATTGCCCAGATTGGGCGAATCAATCGCTACCTTGGCTTGCGTTCGCTCGCTGCCGTCCTGCCGGAACCATTGCCCATTGAGGGCAATCTGGCCGTCGGCATTGCTCAAGCTCAATTCCTTGAAATCAATCCCGCGCCCTTGCGGCTGGCTGGACAGGCGCAAAGTGCCCAGCTCGACATTTTTAAAACGAAAATCCTGCGCTTGCAGATTGAGCGCCGGCCAGGATTGCCACAGGCTTAAACCGCTTTTCTCAGCGGGCAGTGCCAGCGGGCCGCGCGCGAGCAGGCGGGATGGTTTTTCCGGCTCGGCCGCGACTGCAGCGGGTTTTAGCGGCAGCCAGAGCTTGCTCAGCTGCACATCAAGCCGGTTGGCCCCCGGCAACCAGTGCAGATCGCCCACAATCTGCTGGCTGGCCAGGCTGGCCTGCACGCCTTTCTCGCTGATCTGGCCTTGCAGGCGCACTTCATCAAGCTGCTGGCCTGCAATATACAGCTGGTCAAACGCCAGCTGCTGCACCTGCAATTCGGGCATTTTGCTGCCCGGATTTTTGCCGGTGGCGGGCGTTTTCAGCCACTGACTCTGCAGCGGCAACCATTCGGCCAGATTGAGCTGCGGCCAGCGGCCACTGAGCTGGATGCCCTGATTTTGCGGTAATACTACGGGTAATCGGGCTGCGGATTCACCCTCGCTACCAAGCACAATCTGGCCGCGCACCGGTGTGGCATCCGCAGGAAGCAACAGCGCGGCTTGCAAGGTTTTGCCGTAGGCAAATTCAAGCCGGGAACCGCTTTGCTCACCGGCCACTTTCAGGCGGAATGCCCGGCTCTGTGAGGCGGATTTATTTAATGGCACAGGCAGATGGCTCTGCGCGCCCTGCAAATCCGAATTCAGATTAAAGACATAATCATCCTCGTCCACTTGCAGCTGCCCCTGAAACGCCACCATCCCTTGCAACCACGGGCTCAGCGGCGGCAGATAATGCCGCAAAGCCTGCTCAAGCTCGGCCTGTCCTTTCAGATTGAGCATCAGCTCGCCCTTGGCATTGGTTTCGCCATGCATCTGTACTGTGCCGCCCAGAGCCCGAGCGGTGGACGGCTGCACTTTCATGCTGGTTTCGGTGAAGCTAACGGCCCCTTTGGCCTGATTGAGCACCGGGATCTCGTCGCCAAAATCAAGCTGGTTGCCGTCAAAAGCATACAGCCCCTTGATGCGGGTCTGCTCTACGTCCTCAATCGGAATATCGAGCTGCAGATCAAGCTGGCCGCGGCCTTGCGCCTTGAGCTGATCGAGAAACCCATGCGTGGCAGTGCGTACCGGGCTGTTTTCCACATAGCGAAGAAAATCGGCGGTTTGCCCGCTCACCTTGCCATCGACAAGCACATGCTGATTGTATTCAAGGTTGGGAATGGTCACTTTGACCTGGTCCAGCGCCGTGCCGCTAATCTGTCCCTGATTCGCCGCCACCGTCAGCTGCATACCGTCGATCAGTACCTGTCCATCCACCTGTGTAATCATCGGCCAGCCGTCGGCGTAATTGATGGTGACGCCCTTGGCCTCGGTCTGCACCATAAACTGTCCGGCCTTGGCCGCTGGCGTGCCCATGGTGTACGGAAACTGCGCCACATCGCCACGCCAGAGCAGACGGCCATTGCGCGCATCGCCAGCCAGTAGCCCGCCCTTAAGCCAGACCAGCACTTCATCAGAGAGCACACGCGGCAGATAGGCGTAGACGCGCTGGGCGGCCAGCCGACGGATGTCCGCGTTCAGATCAACCTGCCCCATGCCGGTACCCGGCCAGCGATATTGCCCCTGCGCACTCAGCTCAAGCTCGGTATTGACGGCTTTAAAGCCATCCAGGTTCAGCTGCCAGCCCTGGCCCTCACGCCGCCAGTCAACGGCTGCCTGCAGCAGACCGAATTGCAGCGGCTCCAGAAATTGCGCCGGGTAATCAAACCGCACATTCTGCCCGCCCAATTTGAGCTGCCCGCCCTTGGGGGCTAGATTCAGCGTCAGATCCAGCCCGGCGATTGCAGGCCAAGCGGTGACGCCCTGCACCGATAACTGGCTGATTTCGGCGTCCACTTGCAGCGTATCGAGTTGCGGTTGCTGGCTGTGTTGGCGTCCCTTTCCATAGGGCCATTGCCCCGGCCACTCCAGACTAAGCTGCTTGAGATAGCCCCCCAGCGTCGCGCTGCGATACGCCGCCAGATGTTCGGGCAAAAACTGCCGATAGGCATTGAATGCCTGCAGTTGCCAGCGGCGTGCAGTCAAGGTTTGCCGCTCTGGGGTTTGCGTATATTCCAGCTCGCAGCGCTCGCACCAGGCCTGCCCTTTACCTTGATTCCCCTCACCCGGAATACCTTCACCTTGAATCTGTCTGCCGTACACCTGCAGCGTGCGCTGCTGCTTGCGATCACGCCAGACCATTTTGCCGTCAAACAGCGGCAAGCTCAGCATGGTCTGATCTGGCAGCAGCAGCCGCCAGTTGCTCAATTGCACATCGGCTTCCAGTCCTTCGAGCACACCTTTGTCCAGCTCCAGCGTCAAAGCCAGCGCGCCGTAACCCGACTTCATGTCGATAGCCGGCATCAGTGGCGACAGCCAGGGGCTGACTTGCAATAGATCACTGGCAGGCAACACAACCTTGAGCCAGCCCGACCACTGCGACAGCGTATTAACATTGTCGCCACTCAGGCGCCCCTGAATATCGACCTGCTTGCCGACCCCCGATTTGTCCATCAGATGGCGTGGCATAAAGCGCAGCACCAGCTGATGGCTGCCAAACCAGTTTTCAGCATTGAGCTGCACGCGATCGGCATACAGCGCCGGAAAACGGTTTTGCTCATCTTGCAGGCGTACCGCGCCATTGCTGATGGTCAGCTCGCCCTGATTGAGCAGCCAGTTGAAAAACTGCCCGTCGCTTTTGGCCTGCGGATCAAGCTTCAGACCCGCCACCTGCCACTGCCCGTTGGCAAGGCGCACAATATCAAGCTCGGGTGCATGCAGGCGCAAATGGCTAAAGCGCAATTGCCCGACCAGCAAATGCCACCACGACAGCGTGCCTTCCATGCGGTCAAATTCCAGCGGGCTGCGCTGAGATGGGCTGCTCTGGGTTTGGCGGCCCTGGCTGAGGCGAAACTTCAGCAGTGCCAGCTGCGGGCGAATCCCACGCCAGCTGCCTTGTAGCTCGGCAATCTGCACTGTCGCGCCCACTTTCTGGCTTAACTGCTGCTCGATCCAGGGTTTGTAGCTATTGAGGCGCGGGATAAAGACAAACTGCCAGGCCAGCGCCGCCAGCAGCAGCAACAAAAATGCAGTCAGCACAATGCGTTTTAGCCAGCGCAGATGCCAGGCGGTAAATAGCGCGGTCAGGGATTTGAGCTGACGCAAAAACGCAAGAGACATCGGGATTCCGGGTAAGACACCGTGCACGCAAAGGACATCAGCTGTGCTACGGTATTGGATATGAAATTTATCCCTGCATTTTAACCTGAAAGTGCAGCCAAATTCAGCAGCCTTACATCGCCACAACCGGGAAAAACAAAGCCAAATCCATGACCGATACCCTTGTTGAATCACATCCGCTGCTGGCCAGCGCCCAAAATCACAGCCGCTACCTGCAACGTCTGTTTTTATGTCGCCCTGATCTGGCCGCCGAAACGGCGCAATCGGCTGCGCAAGCCTTTAGCCGCAGCGAGATGCTACAGCGCCTGCGCGCCCATCCTGTCGATAGCGACGAAGCGCTCTCGCTGGCTTTGCGCCGTTTGCGCCAGGCCGTGATGGCGCGGCTGATTGTGCGCGAAATCAATGGCTTGTCCGCGCTGACCGAAGCCATGCACACCATTTCCGATCTGGCCGAAGTGGCGATTGAAGTCGCGCTCGACTGGGTGAGCCAGCCCGATGAGCGCTTTGGTGAGCCGATTGGCGAAGAGAGTGGCAGCGTGCAAAAGCTGATCGTCGTCGGCATGGGCAAGCTGGGCGGGCGCGAGCTCAATGTCTCGTCCGACATCGACCTGATTTTTATCTATCCCGAAGACGGCGAAACCAACGGGCGGCGCAAAATCAGCAATCACGAGTATTTTGTGAATATTGGCAAACGGCTGATCCGGCTGATCGGCGACACCGACGCCAATGGTTTTGTGTTCCGCGTCGATATGCGCCTGCGCCCGTTTGGCGATTCAGGCCCGCTGGTCAGCAGCTTTGCCGCGCTGGAAAACTATCTGCTCACACAAGGCCGCGAATGGGAGCGCTACGCATGGATCAAGGGGCGCGCGCTCACAGGCGACGAGCAAGGCATGGCCGGGCTTATGGAGCTGGTGATGCCTTTTGTCTATCGCAAATACCTCGATTACGGCGCCTACCAATCCATGCGCGAGCTGCACAGCCAGATTCGCCGCGAGGTGGAGCGCAAAGACCGGCTCGACAACGTCAAGCTGGGCCCAGGGGGTATCCGTGAAATCGAGTTTATCGGACAGGTGTTCCAGCTAATACGGGGGGGGCGTAACAAGACATTACGCTCACGCGCCACGCAGCAGATTCTGCAGCAGCTGGCCGAGCAAGGCCTGCTACCCGCAGACGTGGTGAGCCAATTGCAAGCGGCGTATGTTTTTCTGCGCGATGTCGAGCACCGCATCATGTATCTGGACGACGCGCAAACGCAGATGCTGCCCGGTGCTGAAGATGACCAGCAACGCCTTGCGCTGAGCATGGGTTTTACCGACTGGACGCAGTTCCGCGCCGCGCTGGACGCGCATCGCGCACAGGTGAACCAGCATTTTGAAGAAATCTTTCTGCAGCCGGAGCAAAATACCCCCCAAGGGGATAAGCCTGAAGCAGCCATTGATGCTTTCGCAGAGGGCAATACCCCACTGTATGCCCAGCTAGGCTACAGCCAGCCGGAAGAAATCCAGCGGCGCTTGTCCAATATGCAGGACAGCGGCAAATACCGGCAAATGCCCGATCGTTGCCGCCGCCGCCTGGACAGCATTCTGCCCAATCTGATCAGCTGCACCGCGCAATTTGACAACCCGGACGCCACGCTGATGCGCCTGCTTGATCTGCTGGACGCCATCAGCCGCCGCGAATCCTACCTGGCCTTGCTGGCCGAGCACCCGCAAACGCTCAAACGGCTGGCCAGCCTCTACAGCGCCAGCCCCTGGGTATCCGAATACCTGACCCGCCACCCGATCCTGCTCGACGAATTGCTCGACGTGCGCCTGCTGCATCAGGCACCGGACTGGGACAAGCTGGGCCGCCTGCTGCGCGAGCAGATGAACGAGCAGGCGGGCGATGTGGAAGCCCGGATGGACAGCCTGCGCCATTTCCAGCACTCGCAGATTTTCCGTCTGGTGTCGCAAGACCTGGCCGAGCTGCTGCCGCTGGAAAAATTATCCGACCATTTATCCGATCTGGCCGACCTGATCCTCAATGTGGCGCTGGAACAAGCGTGGCAGGATTTGCCCAATAAGCACCGCGACACGCACCGCTTTGCCATCATTGGCTACGGCAAGCTGGGCGGCAAAGAGCTGGGCTTTGCCTCCGATCTGGATATTGTCTACCTCTATGACGACGATCACCCCAACGCCGCCGACATCTACGCTCGGTTGGCCAAGCGCATCGTCAACTGGCTCACTTCGATGACTTCGGCTGGCCAACTGTATGACATCGACTTGCGCCTGCGCCCCAATGGCTCGTCCGGCCTGTTGGTTTCGACGGTTGAAGCATTTACCGAATACCAGCACCACTCGGCCTGGGTGTGGGAGCATCAGGCCATCACCCGCGCGCGCTATTGCGCAGGCGATGCGCAGGTGGGCCAGCAATTTGAAGCCATCCGCCACCAGATTCTGTGCCGGGAGCGCGATGTCAGCGCCTTGCAGGCCGAAGTGCTCAAGATGCGCAATAAAATGCTCGAAACGCATCCGGCGCTAGCTCACGATGTCAAACACCGGCGCGGCGGGATTGTGGATATTGAATTTATCGTGCAGTTTCTGATTCTGGCGCACTCGCGCCACCTGCCCGCGCTGACGGCCAACGCGGGCAATATCGCGCTGCTGGATGTTGCCGCGCAGCACCAGCTGATCAGTACCGCCAGTGCCGAGCACGCACGAACGGCTTATCGGGAATTGCGCCGCCTGCAACATCGCCACCGGCTCAATGGCAAGGAGCTCAAGCTGGAGCACATCAACGCCATCGCGCTGGATATACAAGCCGTAGAGGTGCTCTGGCACAGCCTGTTTCCGGCGCAAGCGCCACTCTAGTCTGTGAAGCGGGTGCTTGGACGTGCTGTTTCAGCCCGTCCAAGCCCAGCGCCATCACTCACAGCACCAGAATCCATCCAGAACCCTTCCAGTCCCTCGGCCAATAGAGTCATTATCACAAAGCGCAAGCGGCCACTGTGGGCTCACGCACAGCAAAGCCACAAATTCCTTACGTGAAACATGGGCAATATGACATGATGAGCGCCTGCAAATTCTGGGGGCGCGCGCCATGCAACGGTATGAATATACGGAAGGAAACTCGAGCAAATTCTGGGAAATCGAGCAAGACGGACTGCAGCTCAATATCCGCTGGGGCCGTATCGGCACCAACGGCCAAAGCCAGACCAAAGACTTTGCCAGCGCCGACAAGGCCAGCACCGCGATGGAAAAGCTGATCAAGGAAAAAACCGGCAAAGGCTATACCCACACCGGGGATATAGCTGTAAACAATATCAAGAAAGAGCTACAGCAAGATACCCCTGAGCAAGCTACTGAAAAATCCATCACCGTCAACATCGCTGCCCCGCAAGCAGCAACTCCGCCATCCCAGCCCGAGCGTGGCAGCACCCCGCCGTGGCTCAGTATTGAATACATCGCCCTCACGCCGGAAATGCGGCAAGCGGCGCATCCAAACCGGCAAAACCCCGGCCAGCCACTCAACATCGATCCCGAACAAGCCTGGCAGGAGTTTGCCAGCAGCCTGGAAGACGAAGGTGAAGATCGCGAAAAACTGGCGATGGATGTTCAGGAAAGCGGCACCGCTTTTGCCAGCGCCTGCAACGAAGCATTTGAGCGTATCCGCAAGGCAGAACGCCATGGCAGCCCGCAATCGGACGCCGTATTACTGGCATTTAGCTGCAATGCCAGCTGTTTTTATCGGATGGCGCTGGGCGGCAATGCCATCGCGCTGGTGCGTTATCTGCTTGGCCACTACGGCTTGCTGGGCGCGATTGATATTCTGATCGAAGCCGAACAAATCCACGTTGAGCGCGATTGGGATTACTCGCAACGCGTCACACGCCTGACACTAAGCCGGCAAGTAGACGGAACGCTGATTCATGGCGAGCGCTTTTGCCCGGGCGAAATGCTGTATCGCACGGCGCTGGCACAAGCCAGCGAGAGCGACTGGCAAGCTGCAGCCGAACGCCTGCAGGCCGCAGCGCCACTGATCCACCCAGCGCGGCGAGTGCTGCTGGCTGCGCTCTTGCCCGAATGCCCCGAGTTTGCCAACAGCATGGCGCTGGAGCTGGCCAATAGCGGCCAGAGTCTCACCATGCTGGCCACCGTGGTGACCTCGGCGCAAGCGCGCAAAGCCGTGCGTCAGGCCAGCAATGGCCACTGGTATGGCTACTATGCCGATTTTCCGGCCACCGTGATTCAGCAGCATGGCGACGAAGCCGTTGCGCTGCTGGAAGCGTTGATTCATCACGACACCATCGCCGACATGATCGCCCGCATCGGCACGCCCGAAGCCATCACTGCACTGGCCAAAGTGGCGAGCCAAAGCAAAGCTAATCAGGCGCGCTTTGTCAGCGCCAGCCAGCGCTGGCCGCTGGCCGCTATTCCTGCGATTGCCGAGCTGCTGATTCACAGCGGCAAGGATGCAGGGCTATTTTCAGCCACGCTGACCACGCTGGCGCAAGCCCACCCTGCGGCGCTCGAGCAGGTCTGGCACTGGCTTAGCGCTGCGGCACAAGGACAGATTAGTGAGCTGCTGGCGCGCTTTACCAGCCCGACCGACGTGGCCAGCACCGACGAGCTGCCGCGTGTGCTGGTCTCCCCGCCGTGGCTAAGCAAGAAAAAAGCCGCCATCGCCGCGCTGGAGCTGGACGTATTGCCATTGCCGCCCGTTGAGCAATGGGCTGAGGACGAAAAAGAACAAGCACGAGCAGTCCACGAATGGCAGGCCAAGCGATTTGAAGAGGCGGCCAAAGATGCCACAGCCTTGGCCGACGAGCTGGGCTTTGGCCGGGTAAGCCATCAGCAAAGCGAAAACCGCAAGGCATTCCAGGGCATTTTGCAAAGTGCAGTCCATGCGCTGCAACAGCACAATGGCGCAAGCCTGATTGAGGCGTGGAAAAACTACAAAGCGGCCAAACTGAGCTACTGGATGAGTGCCGATACCCGCTATCTGACGCTGCTGCCCGAAGCGATGGCGCTGCAGGTCTGGCCAAGCTTTGCCGTGGATGACAGCTATCGTTGCAGCTTCTTTATGGCCACCTACGGCTTGAAGGCGCTCGACGGCCTGCTGGCCTGCGTGCAGCAGCGCCCCGCCGCGGAAATCCCGCTTGCCATGCATTACGGCTGGTCTGCGCTCGCCCCTGCCATCGCCCGCGCCTATGTCAAGCTGAAAACCGCCCGCGCCAGCGCGCGCGAATGGCTGCTGGCCTACCCCGAGCATGCCATCACCGGCCTGCTCCCCAATGCCTTGGGCAAAGCTGGCGAAGCGCGCGATTGCGCAGGCACAGCACTGCGCCTGCTGGCCAGCCACGGCCACGCGGCGTTGATGCGCACGGTTGCACAGCGCTATGAGCGCGCCGATGTGCTCAACGCCTTGCAAGCCGTACTCGACGAAGACCCGCTGGACCGCTACCCCGCCAAAATCGGCAAAAACCCCGCATTCTGGCAGCCGCAAGGCTGCCGCCGCCCGGTGTTGCTCAATGGCAAGGCGCTGCCCGATAGCGCGCTGGAACATCTGGGCTGCATGCTGCGCTTTCCGACCACCGAGGGCATTTACCCCGGCATCGAGCAGGTCAAAGCCGCCTGCCAGCCACAATCACTGGCCGATTTTGCCTGGGATGGCTTTAACCAGTGGCTATTTGCCGCGGCACCATCAAAAGAAAACTGGGCGTTTAGCGCGCTTGGCCTCTTGGGCACTGACGACACGGCGCGTAAGCTCAATCCACTGATCCGCGCCTGGCCGGGTGAGGCGCAGCACGCCCGCGCCGTGGCCGGGCTGGATGTACTGGCCACCATCGGCAGCGATGTGGCGCTGATGCTGCTCAACGGCATTGCACAGAAGGTGAAATTCAAAGGTTTGCAGGATCGCGCCCGCGAGAAAATCGCCGCCATTGCCGAAGCCCGCGAGCTCACCACCGAAGAGCTGGAAGACCGCCTGGCGCCGGATCTGGGGCTGGACGAAATGGGCACGCTGCAGCTGGATTTTGGCCCCCGGCAATTTATCGTCGGCTTTGATGAAACACTCAAACCCTATGTGCGCGATACCGATGGCGTGCGCCTGAAAGATCTACCCAAGCCCAACGCCAAGGACGATGCCGAGCTGGCCAAGGCCGCAGTCGACACCTACAAGCAGCTGAAAAAAGACGCCAAAACCGTCGCCAGCCAGCAAGTGCAAAGGCTGGAAGTCGCCATGTGTACGCGCCGCCGCTGGCCGGTGGACGTGTTTGTCCAGTTCCTCGCCACGCATCCGCTGGTGCGCCATCTGGTGCAGCGGCTGGTCTGGGGCGTATACACGCTGGCGGGTGAAGGCCGCTATGGCGGCGAGCTGCAAGCCACTTTCCGCGTCGCCGAAGATGGCAGCTACACCGATGCCAACGACGATGAATTCACCCTGCCCGCAGGCGAAATCCGCATCGGCCTGCCGCACGCGCTGGAAATGCCCGCCGACGATGGCGCAGCCTTTGCCCAGCTCTTTGCCGACTACGAGCTGCTGCAGCCCTTTGCCCAGCTGGGCAGAGACAAACACAGCCTCAAGGCACAAGAAGCCGCCGAAGCCAAACTGCTGCGCTGGAAAGACCGCGTGGTTCCCACCGGCAAGATTTTCGGCCTGAGCCATCGCGGCTGGCGACGCGGTGAAGCGCAGGACGGCGGCGGCATCTGGTATTACACCAAGGAGATCGGCGACGGCCGCCTGATCGAGCTCACCTTCGATCCGGGCATCATCGTCGGCATGACCGACGAATACCCCGAACAGAAACTGCAAGAGCTGGTCATCGCCAAAAAAACCAGTGGCTGGCACCAGGACAGCAACGAAGCCTTCGCCACGCTGGACCCGATCACCGCCAGCGAGCTGATCCGCGACATGGAAATGCTGGTGGGTTAACTAGATGGGTATTGCCATGTAGAGCTTGATTTGCATTGGCTGCATGGCAATACCCTAAGGCACAATCAAACTAAAAAAACTGAGTACTAAAACACCAAGGAGCAAAACCATGCAACGTGATGACATCGGAACGGCTGGCAATCTGAGCTGCAACACACCAAATGGCATCGCGCCTTGGTTGAAAAAAAACCCGGTAGACCTGACCAAGGCCATGCGAGCATATGCTCTGCCCAATCGTGCCAATCCGGGCGAGCCTTTGCAACTGGATGCCGATACCGAATGGCAGGCGTTTGCCGCGTCACTCGATCCGGATTTGAATGGTCAATTAGTCAGTGAATGGGTGTTAAACGAACTGGATGATGCTACCCGCGCCGCCTGCGAAGAAGCCATCTACCGCGCACAAAATCGGCAGCGGGAAGGCAGCCTGCCGTCGGAAGCTGCCCTGTTTGCAATCTGCAGTTCAAATGACTTTTATGCCAGTGATGCCTTACCACTAGGCCGGTACTTGATCGCGCAATATGGCATCAACTCGGCTCTGGATATTTTATTGGCTGCAGAGCAACTGAATATTGAAAAAAACGCGGATGACATCAGCAAAAGCAAGCTGGTTCAAATCAACCAGTACTCGCAACGACTCAGTTACACCCTCTGTATTAACCGGTCTATCACCGAAACGCTCAACGGTTCGGAGCAATTCTCGGGCGGCGAGTGGGTTTTCCGCTCTGCACTGGCCCAGGCCAGCGATGCAGAACGCGCTTTAGCACTCACTCAATTACTCACTGCAGCGCCACAGCTTCACCCGGAACGTCGCATCCTCCTCGCACTACTGTTGCCGGAGTATCCGGACCTCGCCCAGCACATCGCCGGCACATTGCCCACGGATAGTCGCACCCTGAGCTGGCTGGCCGCCGTCACAATCAGCACGGAAGAACAGCAACGGGTCATCAGCAATAGTCGCAACAACGATGGCTATGGTTTTTGGTGGACTTATCAGCAGCAATTTGCCAGTACCGTCATTCAGCAGCACGGTGCAAATGCCGCTGTTTTATTAACCTATTTTGTTGGCAATGAAGGCGTCGCCGACATGCTGGCGCGCATTGGTACGCCCGAGGCGATTCAGGCCTTGATCCAGCATGCCGCCGACGGCGGCAAGGCCAAATACCAGCGTCTGGCCAAAGCTTGCGAGCGCTGGCCGATGGCAGCAACTGCAGCGCTAGCTACTTTACTCGTCAAGGCCGGACGACATGACAAGGCTCGCTACCATACACTGCTCACACCACTACTGCACAAGCATGCGGATGCTGTGTGCGAGCTGCAGGCATGGCTGGAGCCGGCAGCCCAGGAAGTGCTTAACGAGCTGCAGACCGAACTGGCTCAGCAAGCCGCAAACGCCTCCGCCATCAACAGCACGACCGCAGAACCAGCACCCGAGCAAGACCCCCAGACCGCCGCACCCGATCCGCAAGCCAGCAGCCTGCCTGCGGTACTGGTTTCGCCGCCTTGGCTCAACAAGAAAAAGAAAGCCGCCATTTCGCCGCTGGTGTTGGACATATTGCCACTTGAGCCGGTGGAGCATTGGGAAGAAGGCCAGCGCGAAAGGGTGATTTCTGCACGTCAGTCCAATCTGAACGCCATCAGCAAAACACCAGAAAGGCTAGCAGAGGTCTTGTTGGGCTCCTTTTATGGCAGCCAGAGTGCTGAGCGCATGCAGCAATATCAAGCCTTTGTCGAACCCGCTCGCCAAGCGATCGCCGCCAACGATGCCGCTGGTTTATGCGCCGCCTATCTAGCCTATAAAGCGTCCGATCTCAGCCGCCAAACATTCCCGCATTCCTACTGCCTGCTACTGTTGCCAGAGGGCATCGCACAAGCGGTTTGGCCGACCTTGGCTGCTTACGATTATTTCACCGACTATTTCTTTATGGCGAAAGTCGGCTTGAAAGGGCTGCAGGGTTTGCTGGTGGCCGTTGAGCGTCGCACCGAAAGCGGTATTGCCATTGCGCAGCATTTCGGCTGGGCGGCATTGGCTCCGGCCATTGCGCAAGCGTATCTCAAACAAAAAACCGTACGTACCAACGCCCGCAACTGGCTGCTGAAATTTCCCGAACACGCCATTACCGGCCTGTTACCGGCGGCACTAGGCAAAGCCGGTACTGCCCGCGATACCGCCACCACCGTACTGCGCATGCTGGCCGATCAAGGTCACGCCGAGCTGATCCGCCAGGTTGCGGCCCGCTATGGGCAGAAGGAAGTCGATCAGGCTGTGCAGGCCATGCTGAATGCTGATCCGCTCGATTGCTTCCCAGCCAGAATCAGCAAAGCGCCGTCTTTCTGGGCGCCGCAAGCCTGCCCGCGCCCGCTGCTGCTCGATGGCACACCGCTGCCGGATTCGGCACTGGAACACCTGGGCACCATGCTGCGCTTTCCGTCATCCGAAGGCGTTTACCCCGGCATCGAACAAGTCAAAGCGGCCTGCCAGCGCGACAGTCTGGCCGCATTTGTCTGGCAGGCATTTCAGCAATGGCAATACGCCGGTGCGCCCGCCAAGGACAACTGGGCTTTTACTGCGCTGGGCCTGCTGGGCAACGATGAAACCGTGCGCCAGCTAGTACCGCTAATTCGCACCTGGCCGACCGAAGGCCTGCTGGCGCGCGCGCAAAGCGGGCTGGATGTATTGGTGCGGATTGGTAGCAACTATGCCTTGCTACAACTGAACGGCATCGGCCAGAAAGTCAAATCCAAGCCACTGCAACTGGCTGCCCAGCAAAAAATGCAGGAACTGGCCGATAACGCCGGCCTGACGCCGGACGAGCTGGCCGAGCGTATTACGCCCGATCTGGGGCTGGATGCTGCAGGCGGGCTGGACCTGGATTTTGGCCCGCGCCAGTTCCGCGCCGGCTTTGACGAACAGCTCAAACCTGTGGTTTTTAATCATGAAGGTGTGCGGCTGGCCGACTTGCCCAAACCCAACAGCAGCGACAATGAGTATCGTGCCGAGCAAGCCCAAAAGCAGTTCAAGGCGCTCAAGCGCGATGTGAAGGCACTGGCCGACCAGAGCCTGAAACGATTGGAGCGGGCCATGTGCGAACAGCGGCGCTGGCAGCGCGAAATTTTTGAAAGCACGCTGGTGCAACATCCGCTCCTGCGCCATGTGACGCGTCGGCTGGCGTGGGGTCTTTATCAAGACGAGCAATTGCAACAGGTGTTCCGCGTCGCAGAAGACCTCGGTTTCACCGATGCTGCGGACAACGCTCTCACACTACCCGCCGATGCGGTCATTGGCCTGCCGCACCCATTGGAACTGGACGAGGTCATGCTGGCCGCACTCAGCCAGCTCTTTGCCGATTACGAAATCATCCAGCCCTTTGCCCAGCTCGGGCGCGAAGTATTCCGCAGCGACGATCCAGCCAGTGCACTCACGCAGGCCTTGGATAAAGCCGTACCGACTAATGCATTGCGCGGGCTGGAAAGCCGGGGCTGGGAAAAGGGCGACAATTTTAGCGGTGATATTGCTAGCTACCGGCGCCCAGGAAATGGCAGTGGAGTGGCTACTCTGCGGTTCGATCCCCCCTACTCGCTGGCCATCGCCGATAAAACCTTGCGTCATAAGCTGTATTCGCTGGAGCTACACAATCCTGAGCAACAAGTGATTGTATTCGAACAATTGCCGCAGATTTTGCAGAGTGAGTTGTTGCGAGATTTACAGTATCTGCAAAGCTAAAAACTTTATCCCGAATTTTTAAATGCCAATGTATATGGCTACAGATCAATTAAAAATTGATCCCTAGCCCTATACCCACCAAGGTAAACACCATGACCGAACACCACCTGCAACGCCCGCCTGCTGAAATCAGCCATGCCGAGGAATTGGCCCGTTTGCGCGAGCATGATCGTGATCCGCGCCCGCCGGGCTGGCTGCTCAGCCTGAATGCCGTGCGGCGTTTTATTCTGGGCGACGATGCGCTTGGCATTAGCCGCAAAATGGTCGCCCCTGTGGCGGCGATTGAGCGCATGCTGGTCACGCTGGCCACCGGGCGTGGGCTGATGCTGGTGGGCGAGCCGGGTACGGCCAAATCCATGCTGTCGGAATTGCTGGCCGCAGCCATTAGCGGTGATTCGGGGCTAACGATCCAGGGTGGCGCGTCGATTACCGAAGATCAGATCAAGTATTCATGGAATTACGCGCTGCTGATCAATGAAGGCCCCAGCCCGCGTGCGCTGGTGCCCGCGCCGCTGTATCGGGGTATGCAGCAGGGCAAGCTGGTGCGCTTTGAAGAAATGACGCGTGCCCCGCTGGAGGTGCAAGATTGCCTGCTGGGCATGCTGTCCGACCGGGTGATGACGGTGCCCGAGCTCAGCGGCGAGCACGCCATGCTGTTTGCCCGTGCGGGGTTTAATATCATCGCCACCGCTAATACGCGCGACCGGGGCGTAAATGAAATGAGCGCGGCGCTCAAGCGCCGTTTTGATTTTGAAACGGTGTTTCCGATTATGGACTTTCAGCAGGAGCTCGAACTGGTGGCCAGCAAATCGGCCACGCTGCTGGCGCAAAGCGGCATCAGCGAGCGCGTGCCCGAGCCGGTACTGGAATTGCTGGTGACCACGTTCCGTGATTTGCGCGCCAGCCTGCAGCAAGGCACGGGTGGCGGCGAGATGGACAAACTCAATGCCGTCATGTCGACCGCCGAGGCGGTGAATGTCGCGCATGCCGTGGGCGTTCGCGCGTGGTTTCTGGCGCAGCGCAGCGGTACGCCGGCCGATCTGGTCGAGTGCATCGGCGGCACGGTGGTGAAGGATAACGAGGACGACCGCAATAAACTGCAGCGCTATTTCGAGCAAAAAGTGGCGCGGCGCGAGGGCGAACACTGGAAGGCGTATTACGAAGCGCGCCACCGCCTGCCATGAGCGACTCCCCGCACACGTTCGACGCCGTTCATCAATCCAGTCACCAAAGCAGTCACCAAGCTGAATATGCAGCCAGCAGCACACTGGATAGTCGCCGCGTGGAGATCATCGGCGTGCGCCATCACAGCCCGGCCTGCGCGCGGCTGGTGGCGCAGCGCATTCGCGATAGCCGCCCGGACTGGGTGCTGATCGAAGGCCCGACCGATTTCAACCCACGGCTGGACGAGCTATTTCTGCCGCATACCTTGCCGCTGGCGATTTACAGTTTTTGCTCGGCAGGCGAGCGGCTGCACCGCGCCTCATGGTCGCCCTTTGCCGATTACTCGCCCGAATGGCAGGCGCTGCAGGTCGGGCGCGAATGCGGCGCACAGCTGGCTTTTATTGACTTGCCCGCCTGGCACGATGCCTTTGCCGACATCAGCAACCGCTATGCCGATGTAACCGACAGCGAACAGGAGCGTTTAGCCAGCGCCTACGAGGCCGAGCTGGGGCGGCAGCTGGGCATCGAAGGTCGCGATGCGCTGTGGGAGCATCTGTTCGAGTCAGCAACGCTTGGATCGGAAACATCTGAATCGGAAACACTTGAACCGGATGCGGCGTCGGCCACGGCTTCACGCCGTGATCTAGCCGAGCTATCGGCGCGACTCAGGCAGTATTTCATCAATTTGCGCGGCACTGATCCGGGCTCGGCCAGCAATCAGGCACGGGAACAGATGATGGCACGCTGGATCGCCTGGGCAGCGCAGCAAGGGCAGCAGCAAAACCGGGTGCTGGTGGTGTGCGGCGGCTATCACGCGCCAATGCTGGCGCAACTCTGGCCCAGCATTGAGCCCGACCTCAGGCAAGATAGCGCAGCCCCGGCCACGCCAAATCTGAATGAGAGCATAGCGGGGGTATCAGATGGCAGCATAGATAGTACGGTAGCTACAGGATCATACCTGCTACCGTATACCGGCAAACGGCTGGATGCTTTTCATGGCTACGCCTCCGGCATGCCCTCGCCCGCCTTTCAGCAAGCGGTGTGGGAGGGCGGCCTGCAGCAGGCTGGAGCGCAATTATTGCAAGGCATAATGCAGCGGCTGCGCCAGAAGAAGCTGCCCGCCTCCACCGCCGATATGCTCGCCATTCATGTGCGCACGCAGGCCTTAGCACGGCTGCGCGGCCATGTGCAGCCGCTGCGCAATGACTGGCTGGATGCGCTGGCCGGCTCGCTGGTGCGCGACGCGCTCGATGCACCGCTGCCGTGGACCTATCGCGGCCCGCTGCGGCGCGGCACCGACCCGGTGCTGGTTGAAATCATGGACGTACTGGCTGGCGATCAGGTCGGGCAACTCGCCCCCGGCACGCCACTGCCCGCGCTGCAGCACGCCGTGAGCCGCGAATTGCTCGCGCTCGATTTGCAGCCGCCGCTCAGCGCAAGCCGCACTATCACTTTGGCCTTGCTCGACACAGCCGACCGTGCCAAAAGCCGCGTGCTGCATCGGCTGGCCATTTTGCAGATTCCCGGCTTTACGCGGCTGAGCGGCCCAAACTGGGCGATGTCGGGCGAGCGCAGCGAACAATGGCAGCTTAGCTGCCCGCTAGAGCAGCAGGCCGCCTTGATCGAGGCCGCCATTTATGGCGCTACGCTGGCCGATGCGGCCATCGCCCGACTGGCCGAACAGCTGGCGCATAGCCACGGTGCCAGCGCGTTGGCGCAACTCTTAAATCGCGCCGCTCAGGCCGGTCTGCCCGCGTTCAGCCCTGGCCTGCTTAGCCGCCTGCACGAGGCCATCAGCAGCGAAAGCCGTTTTGAGGTGCTGGGCCAGCCGCTGGCAATCACGCACGGCCTGTACCGCCACGGCCACGAGCTGGGCATGGCCGACGCGCCCGCCTTGCTCGAATTACTTCAGCTCACGCTCGATCGCCTGCTGTGGCTGGCCGAAGTCCACGGCAGTGTCAGCGCTCAAGACAGCAATGCGCATCTGGCGGCCTGGCAAGCGCTGCGCCTGCTCTTGCGCGATGCCCAAGCTAGCGCGGGCCTGCCGCTGGGCGAGCTGCCGGTCGCACGAGCTCTGGCCGTCTGCCAGCGCAAAGCCCGCCACCCGCAAGCCGCGCCACTGAGCCGGGGCGCTGCACTGGGCTGCCTGCTCAGCGTGGCGCACGACGATCAGCAGCAAGCCGACGAAATCCATAGTGCCATCACCCTGCTCTCTGCCCTGCCCGCCGCCGCGCTGGGCGATGCACTGCAGGGACTGCTGGCGCTAGCAAGGCACGAGCTGATCCACGTTCCAGCCTTTATCGCCACACTGAGGCAGCTGGTCAGCGCGCTGGACGAAGCCGACTTCATCCAGGCCCTCCCCGCCCTGCGCGCCGCCTTTGCCTGGCTACCCAGCTTCGAGCGCGGCGAGCTGGCGCAGCAAATTCTGCACCTGCTCGGCAGCACAGCCAGCCCCCGTACCCTCACCGCCCCACTCAGCAAGGTGGACGCCGAAACACTGGCACGCCACAGCTGGCGCGAGAAGCAGGCAGTGGCGATACTCGAGCATTGGGGGCTTGCAAATTAAGTAGGGGTATATTCATGCAAGTCAATTATTACAATAGTTTTAACCGCATACCCAAGGGCACACCAATAGCACCAACAACCAAGCATGACAGAAATGACTGATATGTTCATCAATGAAGAATTCGCCAAAAAACTCCTTTCTGGTTTCTCGATCAGTGATTGTGCGATTGATCGCGAAAAAGGATACGGCTTTGTCCTGACTCAAGAACAAAATGATCGCCA
Organism: Chitinibacter sp. GC72; assembly: GCF_009760905.1. Classification (GTDB taxonomy): domain Bacteria; phylum Pseudomonadota; class Gammaproteobacteria; order Burkholderiales; family Chitinibacteraceae; genus Chitinibacter. Next base: position 75,456 of record NZ_VIRW01000001.1, read on the forward strand.
GACATTACCAGCTATCCGGGTCATGATTGCCGCAGCTGAAAACCCAATGGAACGACGCTTCAACGTCGTGACCATGTTTAATATGAGTTTTCCTACGCTGGCCAGAGGGATTGAGCCAAAAGAATACGTTGTTGCAGACTTGGCGACATTAACGTACAGCAGTGATCGCTCGGGCCGACGCGAAGAAAAACCCATCGACAAGCTGCTCGATTTGCATAACCCGGACGACACACTGTGCACGATCAGCCGAGTAGTGCGTGCAGCCGGTAAGGTCTACGCCATCGGCGGCTATCGTTGCATCCTGCGCCGCGAAGGCGTCGAGCAATGGGTCAATCTGCGTGACGAGGGAAAAGGTGCTCCATTACCCGAGCAGTTGCCAGCGAAAGATGAAACCAGCTGGGCCCTCTCGCTGGGCTTTAACGATCTGGCGGCCTTTGCCGCCGACGACATGTACGCGGTGGGCGGCTACGGCGATGTATGGCGCTTTGACGGCAAGCGCTGGCTGCAGTGTGCTTTCCCGAGCAACGCGCATCTGGAAACCGTGTGCTGCGGTGACGATAGCCGCGTCTACATCAGCGACCAGAAAGGCAAGGTGTGGGCAGGGCGCGAAAACCGCTGGGAGCTGCTGGCCGACAGCGACCTGCCCTGGGGCAGCCAGCCCATCGACGCGGTATGGTTTGCCGACCGACTGATCCTGGGCGGCTGGGGTGGGCTGTTTGCGCTCGATGGCAAGGAACTCGTCCCGCTGCAGGAACTCGAGCCGCGCTCGCCCAACGCGATGGTCTCGGGCCGGCTTGACGTCAGCCCCTGCGGGCAATTCCTGCTCACCGCCGGCCCCTACGGCGCCTGCCTGTACGACGGCCAGCGCTGGACGCGGCTGTTCAGCATGTTCGATTTCGATTAAATAGAGCACCACAGACGACATGACATCTAGAGCCTCTAGGGGTAAAGCGGTGAAAGGCAGCAAAATAGCGCTGCTCAGTGATCTGGCTTTATCTGAACTTGGCCGATTATAGAAAGGTATAGTCCGCAATATGAATATAAATAAAGCCTTCATCGATATACCCACTGATACTCAGCGCTGGCGCTTGCTTTTGGGCGAGGCGGCGCAGCCGAGTCTGGGCGCGCTGACTGGCGATGCGCTGGCGGCGGATGCGGCGCTAGAATGGCTGTACGGGCGCGACCCGGAGCTGGCGCAGCGTGGCGAGCGGCGCGGTGGGCAGGAGGCCAGCCAGCTCACCACCCCGGACTGGGTCAATGCCATCCACCAGCTGTTTCCGCAAGAAGTGATCGAGCGGCTGGAGCGCGATGCGGTGGAGCGTTTCGGCATCGATGAGGTGGTGACCAATCTGGAAGTGCTCGAACGGATCGAGCCGTCGGAGAGCCTGTTGCGCGCGGTGCTGCACACCAAGCATCTGATGAATCCGCAGGTGCTCGCAGCGGCACGCAAGCTGGTGGCCGAAGTGGTGCGACGCATTATGGACAAGCTGGCGCGTGAAGTGCGGCAGAGCTTTTCCGGCACGCGCGATCGGCGTCGGCCTTCGCATATCCGCGTGGCGAGCAATTTCGATTTCAAGCGCACGGTGCGCGCCAATTTGCACCGCTGGCACCCCGAGCGGCAAAAGCTGTATATCGAAACACCGCTGTTTATCAGCCGCAGCAAGCGGCATACCGAGCGCTGGGATATTGTACTGCTGGTCGATCAAAGTGGCTCGATGGTTGACTCGGTGATCCATGCCGCTGTGATGGCAGCCTGCCTGTGGCAGCTGCCGGGTATGACGACCCATCTGGTGGCGTTTGACACCGCCGTGGTGGATCTCACGCGCGATGTGAGCGATCCGGTTGAGCTGCTGATGAAAGTGCAGCTGGGTGGCGGCACCGATATTGCCAAGGCGGTGGGCTATGCCCAGGGGCTGATTCACAATCCGCGCCGCAGCATGGTGGTGCTGATCAGCGATTTTTACGAGGGCGGCAGCGAATACGAGCTGATTCGCCGCACCCGCCAGCTGTGCGCTGCAGGCGTTAAAGTACTGGGGCTGGCTGCGCTGGATTCGGCCGCCAAACCCAATTACGACCGCGAGCTGGCGCAAAAACTGGTCAACGCCGGTGCCCAGATTGGCGCAATGACGCCGGGCGAGCTGGCCGCGTGGCTGGCCGGACAGGTACAACAATGAACACACTACTGACACTGCGCCCTGATTTGCTCTCGCTCAGCGACGAAGCACTGATTGCGCTCAGCAACGCAGGTTTTGTAAAAAAAGCGCATAAAGAGCTGCAGGAGGGCAAAGCGCCAGCGCTCACTGCAGGCGACGATGGCGCGCTGATTGCCCACTATGCCGACGGCCATGTCACTACACTGGCGGCCGGCGGCGGGCTGCGTGATGCCCGCTGCAGCTGCCCGGCCAGCGGACTGTGTCGCCATCGCGTAACGCTGGTGCTGGCCTACCGGCAGCTGGCCAGCAGCTCGAGTGGCGAGCCTGCCACGCACTCCGCAACCGCAGTAGCAAGCCCGGCAACTGACTCAGCGGCCAATGCATCTGCAAACGCATCTGCGGACACATCGACAAACACATCAGTAGACGCATCAATCAGCGAGGAGCGCGCCTGGAGTCCGGCGCTGTTTGCTGCCGAGCTGGCCAAGCTGCCTGCCGCCATTTTGCAACGCACCCAAAAGCTGGCCGACGCCGGTACGGTGCTGCGCCTGAGCAGCTGGCAAGCCGGTCATCCACACCCGTCGGCGCAATTGCCGATGTGCTCAGTGCGCTTTTTCTCGCGGCACAGCCTGAATCACGCCCGCTGTGATTGCATCCAGAGCCAGATGTGCGAACACATTGCGCTGGCGGTAATGGCCTTTGCGCAAGCACCTACCGAGGGCTGGACACAGCTTAATCTGGCCGTACAGGGCGCGGTAGAACAAGCGCCGCTGATGCAATCGCCAGCGGCGCTGCAGCTGGGTGAATCGCTGCAGCAGCTGGCGCTACAGCTCTGGCAGGATGGCAGCAGCCAACCTTTGAGTAATCTGGCCGCCAGTTTTACCCGCGCCCGGCAGCAGGCAGAACAGCTGGGCTGGCGCTGGCTGATTGATGGTCTGGCCCAACTGCAGCAAGCCTTGCACGATCAACTGGCGCGCTCAAGCCGGGCCAGCGCCACGCGCGAGCTGCGCCTGCTGTGCGAGCTGATCGCCCGCTGGCAAGCAGCCAGCTATCTGGACGGACAAGCTGCCAACGACCAGAATGGGCAAGGACATTCCCTCCGCCCGCCCGCCGATCTGCTCGGCGTCGGTATCAAGGGCGAAGTGGCACTGGAGCATCTGCGCCTAGTTGGGCTGGGGGCCCAATGGAGCGACGACGAACAGCAGGAACAAGCTCAGCTGATTTTCACCGACCCGGATACACAGGCGGTACTGGTGATCGAAAAACAATGGGAAAAAACACCCGACAGCGCCACACCGCTGTGGCAGCGGCGCTATCTGGGGCACTCGCTGGCCCGGCTGGCACAAAGCCAGATTGTGACCCGCTCGGCCAAACGCTTTGCCAACGGAGCGCTGACCATTGGCGGCACGGCCAAACAGAGCAATGTGCTGCCGCTCACCCCGGCGGCATGGCTGCAGCTGGCCGCACCGCTCAGGCAGCCCGATGCGGCCAGCCTGCTCGCCCACCTGCAAGCGGCCGATCCGGAATTTGTCCGCCCGCGCCAGCTGCTGGAACACCTGCATCTGCTCCCGATCAAGGCCGTGCCCGACTGGGGCTGGGATGGTGCTCGCCAGGTATTGCAGGCCCAGTTGCAATGCGGCGACGGCGATCAGCCACGGGTCTGGCTGCAATTGGCGCATCAGCGCAGCGCCCCGCACGCGGTGGACACACTGGCCACGCTGCTAAGCCAGGAAATGCCCACCATGCTGTGCGGGCATTTCAGCCTGCGCGATGGCGAGCTGCAAGTTACACCGCTCAGTCTGGCCGTGGACAACCGGGTGATTGCACTGCATGGCGAGCCAACGCCTGCCATCGCCCTGCCCGACTGGCAGGCACACAGTGCATCGCCACTGACGCAGCAACTGGACGAGCTGGAGCAATTGCTCGGCCGCTTGCTGCGGCAGGGCTTACGCCATCAAGGACAGAGCGCTCGCCAGCAAGCCCGGCGGGTACAGGCCCAGCTGCTTGAGCTGGGCATGCCCACACTGGCCGAGCGGCTGGATGAAGTGCTGCAGCAGCTATCGGGCGCACACACCGGCTCATTGGTCAGCTCGCTGGCACAGTTGTATTGGCTAGGCCAGCTATGCGCGCGGTAGTGCAATGCAAAAGTGTCATCTACACAACTTCACTGCTGACCCAAAACACGGCCTGTCGAGCTCGCGCAGTTGTTTACCCTTTTGTAAACGGGGGATTAAGGTCGCGAGCAAAACGATAAAGCTCTTTGTCTCGCTCCACGCCCTTGGCGATGGGCGCGAGAGGCTTTTAAGTCTTGGATCCACCACCGAGGCTCGGATCAACACATTTTGAGAACATCACCCACTCAAGCTGATTCACATGGTAGTCCGGGCAATCCGCTGGATTCAGACAGGAACTAGGTAGAAGTAATCGCAAAATCCGCATACCGAGCTTTTCAGGCTAAAAGTCGAGCGTTTTGGCATCAACGGCTGCGCGGCCACTTTGTATGATCAAGGCTCTTTTTCAGGAGCTCATCATGAAACATATCGCCACTTTACTTGCCACAATGGCCACAACGTTTTGCGCAGCCAGCGCATTGGCTGCCGATTTCCAGCTGGGCAGTACCGAGCTCAAAGCCAATCAGCCTATGAGCAAACAGCAGGAGTTTGCCGGTTTTGGCTGCGATGGGGGCAATCAGTCGCCGCAATTGCACTGGCAAAATGCGCCTGCCGGCACCAAGAGCTTTGCAATTACGGTGTACGACCCAGACGCCCCCACGGGCAGTGGCTGGTGGCATTGGGGCGTGGTCAATATTCCGGCCTCGGTTAGCGCAGTCGCCGCAGGCAGCGTGCCTGCGGGTGCGGTGCAAACGCGGACCGACTACGGCACAGCAGGCTATGGTGGGGCCTGCCCGCCAGCCGGCGATAAAGCGCACCGCTATATTCATACAGTGTGGGCGCTCAATGTTGAGCAACTGCCGCTTGATGCCAACGCCAGTGGCGCGCTGGTCGGCTATATGCTCAATGCCCATCAACTGGGCAAAGCCCAATTAATCACCACTTATCAGCGCACCAAATAAGTAGCAGGGCCATCAGCACGTTGAAGGTGAGGGCTGATGGCGGTCGATTTATCGGTATCATGACCTCAGCCCATCTACAAAAATCGCCATGAGCCAACTCCAAACCCGCCTGATTCAGCACAGCGTGATTCTTGCCAAAGCCACCCAGCAATTGCGCGAAGTAACCTGCCTGCAAGCTACGCTGATGCGAGTCGTCCACGGCGAAAAACACATCTGGATCAATGAGCACACGCAGATCGCGCGGCATGGCGATTTGCTGCTTGCCCCAGCCGGTACGCGCCTGACTTTATCCAATTATCCCGACGCGCAGGGCTACACCTGCGAAGTGCTGGCTTTGGATGCCAGCCTGATTGCGCATTTTCGCGCCAGCTACCCTGATGCGGTACAGGGCGTGATCCAAAAACCAGCCAGGCTGTGTGAAAAAATGACGCCGATGATTCAGCATCTGTGGGATGAAGTGTTTGCCGCCACCGCCAGCCACGAGCCAGAGCAACTGCTGCAACACCGCGCCGAAGGGCTGTTGCTGGCCATCACCATGGCAGGCTACGGCGCAGCATTGTTGCTCAATCGCAGTGATTCGCTCGCCGAGCGCGTCCAGCAGCTGATCATGCTGCACCCGGCGCAGGAATGGACGGTTGAGATGATGGCCAGACAGCTCAATCTAGGCGCATCCACCTTGCGCCGCCAGCTGGACAAGGAAGGCCAGTCGTTCCGCGAGCTGCTCGAACAGGTGCGGCTCAATACCGCGTTGGGGATGATACAAACGTCCAAACAGGCCATTGGCCAGATCGCCCAGCAATGCGGCTACGCCTCAGCCTCGCGATTTAGCGCGCGCTTTCAGCAGCAATTTGGCATCAAACCCATGCAGCTGCGCGCCACGATGGCATAACACGCAGCCTGGCCACACTCTGCGACTGGCTTGGCTTTAAATCTGCGCTGCCAAGGCGCTGGCTTGGGAGAGCCAGGTGGCTTTTTGCGTATCATTTGCGCTGATCACCGGGCCGAAAACCGCCGTCTTTTTAACCTTGATGCCGCAAAATTCCAAGGTCGTTTTGCGCATTTGCTTGAGCACCGACAGGCGATACACCCAGCGGTAATACCACGGAGGGGTATCCATCGTGGCCATCAGGTGCGCACTGCGCCCGGCGAGCAGTTTGATCTGGAAGCTCGAGTGTTCATCGTATTTGAAGGCAAAGCCAGGCAGAAACACACGATCGATAAAGCCTTTGAGCAAGGCTGGCGCTGCGCCCCACCAGATCGGGTAAATCAGCGCAATGTGCTCTGCCCAGGCGATTTGTGCTTGCGCCTGCTGCAAATCGGCCTCCAGCGGCTGGATCTGCCGAAAGCCTTGCCGCAGGATCGGGTCAAACTCCAGCTCGCCCAGTTTCAACACCTGCACCTGATGCCCGGCCGCCGCAGCGCTCTGGGCGTATTGCGCGCTCAGTGCGCCGCACAGACTGTCGTTCAAGCCATGCCCCAAAATCACCAATACTTTTTTACTCATGCCGCCCCCTCGCAAGATTAATCATCGCCCAAAAGTGTTCCAGCAAGGCACTGAGTCGAAGACAGTACATATCGTACGGCGAGACGAAGTAACGCTGCTGGAGCACTTTTGGTTTAGAAAGCATGAGCCTAAGTCTGCCCCTAAGGGCAGAGTCAAGCGGGCTGTGAGTCGGCGCAAAAAGCGTAAAATTTAGCCTGCTCAGGGCTGGGCTCGGCGGCCAAAGGCTCACCGCTGAGGCATTCGTTGATCTCAAGATGAATGGTGGTCAAGCAGGCTTCCAGCGCTTGCAGCCGGGCGACTTCCTGCTGCACGGCACTACGTTTTAGCTCAATCTGGCGGCTCATCTCGCGCCAATCGAGCTGGCCATCGGCATCACGCTGAAACGCCGCAACGATCTCGGCCAGACGAAATCCCAGGCTTTGCGCCTGTTTGATCCACTGCACCACCTGCACATCTTGCTGGCCATAAACACGATAAACGCCTTGCCGCTCAACCCGGCCGAGCAGACCCAGACTTTCATAGTGACGAATCGCTTTGGCGCTGGCGCCGCTGAGTTTGGCAAGTTCACCGATATACATGGCTTAGTCCTTGGGACGCAGTAATTGATTGATGGCCGCCGGTTTGCTCAACCGCTCGCCCGCCAGCGCCACCGTCGCGACGCCCAGCGCGCGATACACCGCTTGCGTGGCAGGCGGCAGCACGGCCAGATGCTGCGCCACCGTTGCCGAGTCGCCGCGCACAATCGGGCCAGTGAGCGCTGCGGCAGCACCTAGGCTGTCGATATTATTCAAAGTCTGACGTATCAGCCCCAACACCAATTGCTGCGCGACTTCCGGGGCAATACCCGCCTGTTCGGCAGTTTTTAGCGACAAATCGCTGAGCGTCACCAGAAAATTCGCCGCCATGCTCAGCGCGGCGTGATACGCGACTTTCGCGCCCGCCTCGCTGCTCAGTGCAAAGGCGCGGCCACCGATGGTGGTGGTGAAATCGCTCAGCACTGCGACAGCCTGCGCGTCGCCTTCGAGCGCGCACAGCGTCCCTTTAAATGTTTGCACTGCGCGTGCGGGATCGGCAAATGAAAACGCCGGATGCAAACTCGCCGTCAATACGCCTTGCGCAGCCAAAGGCCTGAGTTGATCCGACGCTAGCGCACCGCTGGCGTGAAAAACCACTGCATCAGCATTCACCACGCCAGCCTGCGCCAACTCGGTGGCGACGCTGGCAATCGCGCCATCAGGCACAGCGATGAGCCACAAATCGGCGGACGGCAAATCATCAAGCTGCGCGGCGACTTCACCCGCGCCTATCCATATACCAGCGGCAGTACTGCTCGCCAAGCTACGTGAATAAACCCCTGCAAGGCGATACTGCCCACTTTGCTGGGCCAGTTGCGCAATACTTTTCCCCAAACGCCCTGCGCCGATCAGATTGAGCCTCAGCATGGCTGCGACTCATTGGCGGCCAGCAGCACTCGCTTGATCTGCTCGCACAGCAGCGCCACCTCTGCCGCGGTATGCGCCGCCGATAAAGTGACGCGTAGTCGTGGCGTGGGAACGGTCGGCGGGCGAATCGCGGCGACCAAAATACCCGCGTCGAGTAGCGCTTGCGAGAGCGCCAGCGCGGTGGCGTTGTCTTTGACAATAATCGGCTGGATTGCGGTACTCGAAGGCAGCAACTCGCACGGCGCATCGGCCAGCGCGGCGCGGAAAGTGGCAATGTGGCGCTGCAACCGTGCGCGGCGCTCGACATCCTGCTCGATGATGTCCAAACTGGCGTGCAGCGCGCAGGCCAGCAACGGTGGCGCAGCGGTAGTATAGATATACGCCCTGGCGGTATTGATCAGATAGTCAATCACCACCTGCTCTGCAGCAATATACGCCCCAGCCACACCCGCGCCTTTGCCTAACGTCGCCATATAAATAATGCGCGGGGAATTGATGCCCAGCTCGGCCAGCGTGCCGCGCCCTTCACCCAGCACACCAAAGCCATGCGCGTCGTCGATATACAGCAGCGCGTCGTAACGCTCGGCCAGCGCGAGGTATTGAGCCAGCGGCGCGATATCACCATCCATGCTGAAGACGGCATCGACGGAGATCAATTTGCGCTTGGCAGTCGACTCAGACAGCAATCGTTCGAGCTGCGCCACATCATTGTGCGCAAAGCGTTTGAAATCAGCGCGCGCCAGCTGGCAGGCGTCGTTCAGCGAGGCGTGATTGAGCTTGTCGGCAAACACCGCATCACCACGGCTAACGAGCGCCGGAATCACCGCCAGATTGGCCATAAAACCAGTCGATACCAGAATGGCTGCCGGTTTGCCCGCCCAAGCGGCAAGACGCGCTTCCAGCGTATGTTGCGGCGTGAAATGCCCGGTCACCAGATGCGCCGCCCCGCTGCCCACGCCCCAATCGGCCGCGCCCTGCTGCGCAGCGGCGACAACCGCCGGATGGTTGGCCAGGCCCAGATAATCGTTACTGCAAAAATTGAGCACCTCGCGGCCATTCAACTGCACGCGCGCGCCTTGCGGAGAATCGAGCAGTCGGCGGCGACGATAAAGGCTTTGCGCCTCGCGTTGCGCCAACTCGGCTGCCATGTCCTGAAATATCGCGAGTGGCGGCATCGGGGCTCTTTGCGGTAGGTAATCGGAAACGGCATTTTACCGAAAAAATATCGCAGCAGAGAAAAAGCCCTTGCCGATAGAAAACCGCAATATTTACCACTTAATATCTGTCGCAATCTCGATTTTATTGCGCAGTGTCATGCTCGATGTACCCCACGGCAGGCCATTTAAGGATATGATTGCCGCTTCTGAAAAATAGCGATTTTATATGCCGAAAATTTAAACAATCGTTTAGATTTTCCTGGATATAAAGCAGTGGATTAGATTGAATGAAGCGTGTTGATGATTTTCGCCTGACCTTTAAAGACCTTGAAGGGAATGAAAAAAAGTACGTGCCAATCATGATTGGCGGCATGGGGGTTGATATTTCAACCGCCGACTTGGCGCTTGAAGCCTGTCGCCTTGGCGGCATTGGCCATATTTCGGATGCCATGATTAACACCGTGACCGACCGTCGCTACAACACCAAGCACGTCAAAGACAAGCTCAAGCAATACAAATTCAATGTCGCCAATAGCGATAAATCCGTCGTGCAATTTGACCTTGTCCAGCTCGAAGAAGCCACCCGCCTGCACGTCGAAGGCACCATGAAGCGCAAACAGGGCGACGGGCTGATTTTCATCAACTGCATGGAAAAGCTGACGATGAATGGCCCGAAAGAAACGCTGCGCGTGCGCATGCGCGCGGCGCTCGATGCAGGCATCGACGGCATTACGCTGGCGGCGGGCCTGCATCTGGGTTCATTCTCGCTGATCGAAGATCACCCGCGTTTCCGTGAGGCCAAGCTGGGCATTATCGTGTCATCAGTACGCGCACTGCAGCTATTTATCAAAAAATCAGCTCGCACTAATCGTCTGCCCGATTACGTCGTCGTTGAAGGCCCGCTCGCGGGTGGCCACCTCGGCTTTGGTATGGACTGGGCCGAGTACAAACTTGAAGACATCGTGGCCGAAGTAGTCGCGTGGATTAAAGAGCAAGGCTATGACAATATGCCGGTGATCGCCGCAGGTGGCGTATTTACTGGCTCAGACGCTGTGAAATTCCTCGAAATGGGTTGCGGCGGCGTGCAAGTGGCGACGCGATTTACCGTGACCAAAGAGTGCGGTCTGCCCGATGATGTGAAGCAAGAATATTACAAAGCATCGGAAGAGCTGATCGAGGTGAATCAGATTTCACCGACCGGCTACCCGATGCGGATGATGAAAAATACGCCAGCGATTGGCTCGGGCATTCGTCCGAACTGTGAAGCCTACGGCTACCTGCTCGACGCCAACGGCAGCTGCTCGTACATTCAGGCGTACAACAAAGTTATCGAAGAAAATCCAACGGCGAAGAAAATCTCGGAAATTCACGTTTACGAGAAAACTTGTCTGTGTACGCATATGCGTAATTTCGATTGCTGGACGTGTGGCCACTACACCTACCGCCTGAAAGACACGACCAATGTGTTGCCAGACGGCCGCTATCAGCTATTGACTGCCGAACACGTATTCAAAGACTACCAGTTCAGCACCGACAACCAGATCGCGCTGCCACCACTGGATGAAACTGCGGTTTAATCGCCTCAGAAAAATCAACCCGCTTTCGAGCGGGTTTTTTATTGTGGAGACAATGTGAACTGGAAAAAATGGCTGATCCTGACGATGAGCTCGGTGTGGTTTTTTCCGGTGAGCTGCAGCACTAGCGCGATCGGAATCATCAAAGGATCGTCTTACCTTGGTATTCAGCATCATGAGCGAGGTGATCCTGTGCCAGCTCGGTTTGCCATAGCCGTGTTTAACTCCACACCGGCGCAGTTTCATTTTGAAAAAATCAGTGTGGCGGCCAGTTACCCAATCACAGCGCTTCGCCCGCCGCACAATTACGCCTCGCGCCCGCATCCTAGCGACGCCATCGGCCAACTCCAAGTGCGCCGTTTAGAACCGCCCGAGCTGATTGAAACAACTGAGTTTCAGGACGATTACACCTTTATCTATCGCTATCAACTCAAGGCATCCGGCATTGAGCCTATTTCAAGCCAAACAGAAGGCATAGGCAACGCCCTGCTTGCCGGACTGTTGTGTTGGCCAATCGGCATACTGATTTATGAGCTAAGTAACTGGCTTAGACGCCGATTTTACTCATAGGGTATTGCCACCAAAGGCAAATAGAATATTGGCTAGGTGGCAATACTTGGCAGAGTATATTTAGGCTAACACAGCCATCTCACGATCTTTCGCCAGTACTGGCTCCAAGCTTGCCAAATCTGCCGCACACAAAGGCAGGCGCAATTCGTTCGAGGCAATCCGACCCTGATGATGCAGAATCGCTTTGGCTGGAATCGGATTTGCCGCTAAGAATAGCGTTTCAGCAGCCGTGCGCAGCAAATCGCCAATCGCCTCACCGGCCAAGCCTTGCTGCACCCAGCGCGCGACTTGTTGCGGCCAAACGTTGCTGGCGACCGATACCAAACCGACAGCGCCCAGTGCTGCGTGCTCGGCAAACAGCACATCGTCGCCCGAATACCACGCAATACTTGGGAAAGCGGCTTTGAGTTCGGCAAAGCGCGCGGCGTTGCCGCCTGATTCTTTCACCGCCCAGCAATTCGGATGCTCAAGCAAGCCAGCCAACGCCACATCCGACAGGGGCACACCAGCGCGCGAGGGAATGTTGTACAGCATGCAGGGCTTGTTCACCGCGTTTAGCAAAGCACTAAACCAGCGGCGCTGGCCTTCGGCACCCGGTTTGGCGTAGATCGGCGTCACCAGTAAATACGCGTGAACCGGCAGCGTTTCACAGAAAGCCAGCCATTCAAGCTGGCTCGCCAAATCCAAACCGCCAACGCCCACCATCAACGGCACCGTTAAATTGAGGCCACAGGCATGTTGCAATATGGCCTTGCGCTCGGCCAGAGTGAGATTGCTGCCCTCGCCGGTTGAGCCCAGCAGCAATACGCCAGCACCAGCGGCCTCTTGCTCGCGCAATAGCGCGGTTAAGGCGACAAAATCGAGGGATTCATCCGCAGCAAACGGCGTAATGAGCGCGGTCCACAAGGTGGTAGTACGAGGGTTGAGTGACATGCGATTCTCCAAATCAGAAATAACGATTGGAGAGAGGAAAAGTGCGGCAATGACAGGCACCGATCAAGGCACCAGAAGAATTCATCACCAAGAGCACTCCAGCCCGCCAACGTGCAACAGCATCGTTAACCGGCTGACAGTCCAGGGGATTCAGCCCCTGCAACCAGCACTGACTACATCACGGTAGTCAGCACTTCGGCCTTGCACCCCCTGACACTGCTTCACCGGAACATGACTTCCTGGGCAGTGCGACCTGGGCAAGGCGCCTCTCTTGTCGTTTACAAGCGGCAATTTCAACGCGGTTTCACGTAAATGTCAAACATTTTGTCGCATGATACGTGGCAATCGGGTGGGCTCGCTTTGATGTGCGACATGTTGGCATCATTGCAAAATAGCCTGCCTCGCCGCTTGGCATCCTTGCGAATTGTCTTCGCTCTTACGCCCTGCTTGATCACTGTTGTTCGCTTGCTTCATACTGAAAAGATGAAAATCCAACGCCCCTTGCCAGCACAAGTACGTGCTGATTTGTTTAACCAGCTGGCCGCACTGGAGCACGCTGGTTTGCCAGCGGATCGGGCTATTGCAGTTTTGGCCTTGCCCGCACCGTGGAATCAGCGCGTGCGTGCTATGCAACAAGCCCTATTACGCGGACATAGTCTGGCGAGTGCAGGCAAGGTGGCGGGCCTGTTTGATCCACTCGATCAGGCGCTGATTCATGCTGCTTGCGCAGCGGGCAGCCCGGAGCCAACTTATCGGCAACTGGCCAGGCAAGCCACACTGAAAGCCACCTTGAGACAGCAAGTACGCGCCAGGCTGGCGCTCCCCACCTTGCTGATTTTCCTGGCTCTGCTGATCAAACCGCTACCCGCACTGATTCAGGGCAGCTTGAGTATTGGCGACTACCTATGGGGTATAGCCTCACCCGCCATATACATCATAATTTTGATGGCAATACTGGGCTGGGTAACCAGACTGATTGCTCAAGGCAGCGTGCTGGCAAGCCTGATTTTGCAGCTACCTGTCATTGGCCCTTTTTGCCTGCAATTGAATCAGCGTGATTTTTTATCCAGCCTGAGCCTGCTAGTGAATGCAGGCGTCCCGGTATTTGATGCCCTTGCGCTGGCACAGAACAGCATTTCAAATGGGCATTTGCGCCAGCGAAACCACGTGTTATTACGTAAGCTGCGTAGCGGCGCATCGCTGGCCGGAGCAATTGGGCACACCGGCTGGCTGGCCACGCCACGCATCGTAGCCCTAATTAACACTGGCGAGCAGAGCGGCACGCTAGACGCCATGCTGGCTAGGCTGGTCGAGCAGCTCGATCAGGATATCGAGCACAGCAGCAAACAATGGGCGGCCTGGCTGCCACGGCTGGCCTATGCGCTGGTTGCGATATGGATTAGCTGGGGTTTGCTATCAACGACGGTATTCATGCCATCTGCAGATCAAGCGGGAATGAGACAGGAGTTCAGGCGCGATCAAACGGGCGGCTGATTGACGACAAAGAGCTCAGGCGACCATCGGCGCTATAGGCCACATCCGTATGGCGCTGCGCGGCCAGCGAGGCCATCAGATGCTGATTGACCTCTTCGTGCGTCTGAATCAGCTGGCCATTGGTGCGATTCAGGGTTTCGGCGTACTTGGCCTGTTGCAGCAATTCGCGCCAAACGCTCGCTTGCTGACCCAGTGTCAGCTCGATCTGCTCGATACTGATTAATTCGTTCTCGCTGCAAAACTGCGCGCGCTCTTTGCTGGCTCGCTCCAGCGCTTGCAGGGCACGCGTTTTACTGTCTATCAGCGCGGAAACCTGATCAAACTGGCGCAAAATCAGTGCATCCTGTTCCTGCGCCAATAAAGCAATTAGCTGCTGAACCAGATCAAGCTCAACAGCTAACAGGGAATACAGCCCGGATTGTCGTTGTTCAGGGGTCACTTAGCGTGCCAGCAGCTCTTTTACACTGGAAAGCAAGCCATCGGCAATCGCCTCTGGCTTGACCGAAAAACGGCCTTCAGCAATCGCCGAACGGATCGCAGCCACCTTATCGGCATCGAATGTAGCTTCATTGCTGGCCACACCAGAGAGCTTGCTATTAATACTACTTTGCGGTGCAGCCGCCGCTTCGCTTTTGCTGCTGTCATTGGCACGCACATCGCTGGGCTTACCCGCGAGCGGCGACAATGGCTTGCCTGTGTTGTCGATTTTCATGATGTATCCCCTGCCGCATTGAGCGGCGGTCATCGTCCAGTTATTTCACTATTATGCCTACAATCGGCAGTTGTGAGAAATTCTTTAGCGATTCAACCTTTTATCAGATTATTCTAATGCGCAGCCGCACACCTTGCGTCATCAAAATAGCTTTTTGCTGCCTCATAAAGTAGTGTTTATTGCGCATCATTCATTCCAATATCCAGCATGGAGAGCAAACCTTATGGACGTTTTTCAAAGCCAGTTTGGCCCGATTGAAGTAGACCCCGATACCGTGATTCATTTTCCGGCGGGGCTGCCCGGTTTTGATGATTGCAAAAACTACAAACTGTTGCACGAAGACAAGCCCAATCCCAGCGTTTATTGGCTCCAATCGCTGGATGACGCCAACGTGGCCTTCTCGATTGTCGGCGCAGAACGCCTTGGCTTTAATTATGTACTGACTTTAAATGACGACGAATGCGCGGCACTAGAATTAAAAGAAGCCAGTGAAGCCATGCTGTTTCTGATCTTATCCCGTCCCGACAACCAAGCCATTCGCGCTAATACGCTAGCGCCGCTGGTCATCAATCTGCAATCGCGCAAAGGTTTGCAAAAGATCGACGTCAAAGCGGATATCGTTTTCAGCAATACCTGATTTTGCTGCAAAGCAATAACAATGAAGCACTGAGTTTGTTGCTTGGGTTTGCCAGCGGCTTGTTGTATGATTGCGTCCAATTTTTGGGGCAGCCATGCTGGCTGCCTGTTCGCGCTAGTCTAGCGCCTCTGGAGTTTTAGAGCATGAAAACCACCTTCCTTGACTTCGAGCAATCGGTTGCAGAGCTTGAAAACAAGATCGAAGAGCTGCGCTACGTGCAGGATGATTCGGCAGTTGATATTTCGGTTGAAATTTCTCACCTTGAGAAAAAAAGCCTTGAACTCACCAAAAATATTTATGCAAAACTGACCCCCTGGCAGATTTCGCAGGTATCGCGCCACCCGCAACGCCCGTATACCTACGATTATATTTCCGGTCTGTTTACTGATTTCCAAGAGCTACATGGCGATCGTGCTTTTGCCGATGATTTGGCGATTGTGGGTGGCTTGGCGCGTTTCAACGGCCAGAGCGTCATGGTCATTGGCCATCAGAAAGGGCGAGATACCAAAGAAAAAATCGCGCGCAATTTTGGCATGCCACGGCCAGAAGGCTATCGCAAAGCCTTGCGTCTGATGAAGCTGGCCGAAAAATTCAATATCCCGGTGATCACTTTTGTTGATACGCCAGGCGCTTATCCGGGCATTGGCGCTGAAGAGCGTGGCCAGTCGGAAGCGATCGGTCGCAATCTGTTTGAAATGGCGCAGCTCAAAGTGCCGGTGATCTGCACAATTATTGGCGAAGGCGGCTCAGGCGGCGCGCTAGCAATTGCCGTGGGCGATGTCGTACAGATGCTGCAATATTCAACCTACTCGGTGATCTCGCCCGAAGGTTGCGCCACCATTCTGTGGAAAACGGCTGAACGCGCATCTGACGCTGCCGAAGCGTTGGGCATTACCGCAACGCGCCTGAAAACCCTCGGCCTGATCGATAAAGTGGTGCCAGAGCCGATTGGCGGCGCGCATCGCGACCCGCAAGCGATGATGGCGACGATGAAAAAATCCATCGCCGATTCGCTCAAGGTACTGAAAGCTAAAAGTGTCGACGAATTGCTTGAATCCCGCTTTGACCGTTTGATGGAACATGGCAAATTTAAAGAAGAAGCAGCCGCTTAATGGCTGGCCAGAAGCCTTTGAGCTGATCAAAGGCTTTAGCAAACACGGGAGCTTAGGCTCCCGTTCTAATTTTCAGCAGGCAAAATTATGCGTGGGGCTCTCTGGCGGGCTCGATTCGAGTGTACTGCTGCACTGGCTGGCGCAATGGCGGAGCGAATTGGATGTCGAGCTCAGCGCCGTGCATGTGCATCACGGCCTCTCGCCCAATGCCGATGAGTGGGCCGCCCAGGCACAGACGTTGGCCGCCAGTCTTGATATCCCCTGCGCCATTCATCACGTTCAGCTGGATCTAACTCAAGGTCGCGGTGTCGAGGGCGCGGCGCGCAAAGCGCGTTATGCCATTTACGCGCAGCAGGACTGCGACGCGATCATTCTGGCCCACCATCAGAACGATCAAGCCGAAACCATCCTGATCAATCTGCTGCGCGGCAGCGGCCCGGCAGGTTTGGCCGCCATGCCGCAACAGCGCAAGCTGACTGATTCCATCACATTATTGCGCCCCTTGCTCTATACCCCGCGCACCGAGCTGCTGCGCTACGCGCAAGAGCAAGCGCTCAACTGGGTTGAAGACGAAAGCAATCTTGATACGCAATACAAGCGCAATGCGATTCGCCATCAAGTGATGCCCGCCATCACAGGTATATCGCCACAAGCTTTGACCACCTTGACCCGCAGCGCAATACATCAGTCAGAAGTCAATCAACTGATGATTGAAATTGCCGAGCTTGACCTCGCACAATGCCAGAATAATGAAGCGCTGGCGTTGGCGCCGTGGCAACAATTGAGCGCCGTGCGGCAAAAAAATGTGCTGCGTCACTGGCTGGGGCTGGCGGGCGTAGTGCTGGAATTGCGCGCGTTTAATGAGTTGCTGCGCACTGCGATTGACGCGGCGGATGACACGCATCCCGCGCTGGTCTGGCGCAACGCCGCAGTGCGCCGCTATCGCGGCCATTTGCATATTACGCAAGCGAGCTTGCAAGCCGGGCCGACGCAAGTCATTGCGCCCGATTTTAAAAACGGCAATGATTTGCCCGACTGGCGCGGCGTTTTGCGCTGGGTCGAAACTGACTCGGGCGGCATCGCCGCGTCTGTTTTGACGAGCGAGAGCGTCAGCGTACGTGGTCGGCATGGTGGCGAGCAATTCAAGCTGGCAGCCAATCGCCCTACCCGCTCGCTTAAAGCACATTGCCAGGCCGCGACCATTGCGCCTTGGCTGCGCGAAACGACGCCGCTGATTTATATTGGCGAACAGTTGGCGGCCATGCCCGGATTGGGTGTTCATCACGCATTTCAGCCAGACGCAGGTGCACCAGGCTGGATGCCTCAATGGCTGCCCTACCCTGCCAAGGTATAGCCCTGCAGGGCAAACCTAGCATAGCCTTCAACCATATACCTATACATAGAAAAGCCATGGCTAAAAAATCAGCAAGCGAAGCTCCAACCCACACGCCAATGATGCAGCAATACCTCGCCCTTAAGGCCGATCATCAGGACAAGCTGGTTTTTTATCGCATGGGCGATTTTTACGAGCTGTTTTACGACGACGCGATCAAAGCTGCGCGACTACTCGACATTACGCTCACCACTCGTGGCAGCAGCGCGGGCGAGCCGATCAAAATGTGCGGCATTCCCTTCCATTCACTCGAGCCTTATCTCGCCAAGCTGGTGAAACTGGGCGAATCAGTCGCGATTTGCGAGCAAGTCGGCGATCCGGCGACCAGCAAAGGGCCAGTCGAGCGCAAAGTGATGCGCGTGATTACGCCCGGCACGCTAACCGACGCGGCGCTGCTCGACGACAAACAGGAAAACCGCCTGCTGGCGATCCGCATGGTGCGCGGCAAAATGGGCATGGCGTGGCTCTCCTTGGCTTCGGGCGATTTTGCGCTGATGGACACCGACGTGGAAAAGCTGCCGTCCGAGCTCGAACGCCTGCGCCCTGCCGAGATTTTGATCAGTGACGAAGCCGAACTGGCGCTATTCGATCAATTACGCATTCCGGTGCGCCGCGTCGCCAGCTGGCAGTTTGACGCGGCCAGCGCCGAACGCAATCTGACACGCCATTTTGCCGTGCATGATCTGGCCGGTTTCGGGATTACTGAACCATTACTCGCACTCGGCGCAGCAGGAGCGCTGCTTGAATACGTGCGCAGCACACAAGGCGGCGCATTGCCCGCGTTGGCCGGTTTGCGAGTAGAAAGTCACAGCCAGTACATCGAGCTCGACGCCGCCACACGGCGCAATCTGGAAATCACCGAGACCATCCGTGGCGAAGCTGCGCCGACGCTATTCTCCTTGCTCGACAACTGCGCCACCGGCATGGGCTCGCGCTTACTAGCGCAATGGCTACACCACCCGCTGCGCAGCCACGGCAAAATTCTGGAGCGCCAGTCGGCAATCGGCACGCTGCTCGAGGCGGGAAGCTGCGATAGTCTGTACGGCCAATTGCGCGAAATCGCTGATATCGAACGCATTGTGTCGCGAATTGCGCTCAAAAGCGCGCGTCCACGCGATCTGGCGAGCCTGCGCGACAGCTTGCGCGTCCTGCCCGATTTAGCGGCGCAAATGCCAGATGGCGGCCTGTTTAGTGGCCTTGCGCACGCGATGCAGGCCGAGCCGACGATTTATCAGTTGCTGGCTGCGGCGATTTTGCCCGAGCCGGGCGTGCTGATTCGCGAAGGCGGCGTGATTGCCGATGGTTACTCAAACGATTTGGATGAGCTGCGCGCGATTCAAAATAATTGCGGTGAATTTCTAACCATGCTCGAAGCGCGTGAGCGCGAGCGCACTGGCATTGCGACATTACGGGTGGAGTATAACCGTGTAGCGGGCTTCTTTATTGAGGTTACCAACTCATACGTGGGGCAGGTACCCGATGATTATCGCCGTCGGCAAACAATGAAAAATGCCGAGCGCTATATCACGCCCGAGCTCAAACAATTCGAAGAAAAAGCACTGTCGGCCAACGACAGAGCGCTGGCACTGGAAAAGCAGCTCTATGAAGGCGTGCTCGACAGCCTGCAAAGCCACCTAGCGACGCTGCGTCTGACTGCACAAGCCGTCGCGACGCTCGACGTGCTGGTGTGCCTGGCGCAACGCGCACAATTATCCGGCTATATCGCGCCGCAATTTTGCGATGATGCCGTATTGCAAATCGACGCTGGCCGCCACCCGGTCGTCGAAGAGCAGATCGACGACTTCATCCCAAACAGCGTCGATTTCCATCTGGCGCGCAAACTGCTGTTGATCACCGGCCCGAATATGGGCGGTAAATCGACGTATATGCGGCAAGTTGCGCTGATTGCCTTGCTCGCGCATGTTGGCTCGTATGTACCAGCGACAGCGGCAAAAATCGGCAGACTGGATAGAATTTTTACGCGTATTGGCGCGAGCGACGATCTGGCTGGTGGTCGCTCGACCTTTATGGTCGAAATGACCGAAACGGCGAATATCCTGAATAACGCCGGTGAACATTCATTAGTTTTGATGGACGAAGTCGGCCGCGGCACATCGACCTTTGACGGCCTGGCACTGGCGTGGTCGATTGCCAAAGCGCTAATCGAGAAAAACCGCTGCTACACACTGTTTGCCACACATTATTTCGAGCTAACGCGTCTGGCCCAGGATTACGCGCAGGTCGCCAATGTCCATCTGGATGCGGTCGAGCATAAAGACCGGATTGTCTTTTTGCACGCGGTGCAGGAAGGCCCAGCCTCGCAAAGTTATGGTGTGGCGGTGGCAAGCCTAGCTGGCGTGCCCAAAGAAGTGGTTCGCAGCGCGAAACGTAAATTACAAGAATTGGAGCAAGGTAGCTTCAATAATGGCTTGCAGGCGGATCTGTTTGCCCCCATTTTCACGGCAGAACTCGAAGCTGAATCACATCCGGTGATTGAGCTGCTAGCTGCGGTTATCCCTGATCAAATTAGCCCGCGCGAAGCGCTGGAGATGATCTATAAACTCAAAGAACTAATTTAGATCAAGCTGGGGTAATATTTACCTTCTGCACCAACAAAAAATGGCTAGCCTGTCTGTAAGGACTCGGCCCTAAGTGATTTTGAGTATTGCTCCGCTTGGCAGAGCACAAAAACACCAGACCGAAATTTACGTACATCAAGCAATAAAAAGGATAAAGCATGAATTCTGCTACCGAACTCTCAGCACCGCAGGCTGATCAGCAAGGCACTACTTTACTGGATTTGGCGCGGATGATTTCCGACTCCGGCGAGCAAGATGTCATGAAACTTAACGATTTAAAATCGAGCGTCGGACATGAATTGCGCCGCTTTGGCGACGATTTGTCCGGCCACCTGGGCGCCCATGCGCAAGTGAAAGTGCCGCCAGCCTACCAGCTGCGCAGCGCTGAACAAGGCAAAGTGATGGTGGTGGGCGATCACCCGGATAAAGCTGCGATTGAAAATTATCTGAACAATGACACCCGTCTGCTCAAATGGTTTAAAGAGCTTGAGGTGCTGTTTGAAATCCAACGCCGTCTTGAACTTGACGCGACAGGTGAAAGCATGGACGGACAAGTATTCAATCTGGGCATGACCAGCCTGGGCTGCATTGCCTTTTTTACCAGCGAACAATAAATACTCCGCATTGCCCCGAAGCCGCCCGCCAGCGCTACGCTG
This sequence comes from Chitinibacter sp. GC72, assembly GCF_009760905.1. GTDB lineage: Bacteria > Pseudomonadota > Gammaproteobacteria > Burkholderiales > Chitinibacteraceae > Chitinibacter. Next base: position 96,445 of record NZ_VIRW01000001.1, read on the forward strand.
GGGCGGCTTCTGCCGTTTTGATGCAGACGCAGTCGGCTCAAAAACACCTCGAGCGCTTCGAAGATCAGGCAAAAATAAAGATTACACGCCATTTTCTAAGGCAATATTCGAATCTGCTCATCGTTTTTCAGCGGCCTGTTCATGGCATAAGCGGTATAATCATTCCTTATTCAACAGGCACATATCCCATGAAAACCACTAAAGCTCGTCGCCCGCAACCGGCCATTCGAGAAGCCAAAGCGAACGACCAACAGCGCGCAACAACCAAAATCGGTGCTCGTGGGCAATCCGCTGCCGGTGAATCACGTTTTGCCAATATCAAGAAAAAGAAAACCTCGGGCCCGGACATGGGCCGCTCGTCTACGCCGGCCACCAGCAAAAAGCGCAGCTCGCCCACCAGCGGCATGAGCCGCATGGTCGCTCAAGCCATTGCCAAAACTGCCATCGCCCGCGAAGTGCAAGGCATTAAACCGGCGACCGAAAACAGCACGGCAGCAGAAACCCAAACCACGATTCGCGATAGCAAATTGCGCCCAAGCGCCAAGCGGGCCAAGAAAATGCCGCAGCGCCATGGCTCACAGCACGAAATTTCAGCACAAAAACAATTGCGCGAAAAACGGCTAACCAGCGATCAGATCGGTGACGAACGCCTGCAAAAAGCGCTGGCCTTCTCTGGCATTGGCTCGCGCCGTGAAATGGAAGAAATCATTGAAGCCGGTCGCGTTAGCGTCAACGGCAAAATCGCCGATCTGGGTGCCAAGGTGAGCCCGGGCGATGAAGTACGGATTGATGGCAAGCGCATTGCACTCAAATGGCAGGATCGATTGCCACGCGTCATTATGTACCACAAGGAAGAAGGCGAGCTGGTCAGCCGTGATGACCCGGAAGGCCGTGTTACCGTGTTTGACCGTCTCAAGCGGATTTACTCAAGCAAATGGGTCGCCATTGGTCGTCTGGACTTTAACACCTCAGGGCTCTTGCTGTTTACGACTTCAGGCGAGCTGGCGAACCGCATGATGCACCCAAGCTTTGAAGTCGAGCGTGAATATGCAGTCCGCGTGCATGGCCAGCTCACGCCAGAACAAATGAAAGAAATGGTCAATGGGATCGAGCTCGATGACGGCCCGGCCAACTTCGCTCGCATCGAAGATCGTGGCGGCGAAGGCCAGAATCACTGGTATCACGTGGTACTGAAAGAAGGCCGTAATCGTGAAGTGCGCCGGATGTTCGAGCACTACAACCTGATGGTCAGCCGACTGATGCGGATCCGCTTTGGTATGTTCAACCTGCCGGGGCGTCTCAAACGCGGCCAGTTTTATGAATTAACCGAAACCGAAGTGCTGGCCGTGATGAAATGGGCCGATCTGACCATGATGGGTCAGGTCAAGAGACGATAAGCGGATAGCAGCGCAGACATGAGCAAAGCGTTTACCAAAGAAAACAACGGCGACGATGATGAGCTACCCGCGGAACTGCACGTACCTGCGGGCAGCAAAAACTATATGACGCCACAGGGCTGGCAGCGGATGAAAACCGAGCTTTACGAGCTGGTGAACAAGGAGCGTCCGCACGTCACCCAAGTGGTCAATTGGGCAGCCAGCAATGGCGACAGGTCGGAAAACGCCGATTATCAATATGGCAAGCGCCGTTTGCGCGAAATTGACCGTCGCATCCGTTTTTTAAGCAAACGGCTGGAAAACGCCGAAGTCATCGACCCGGAAACCCGCGAAGCCACCGACCAGATTTTTTTTAGCGCCACCGTCACGTATTTGCGTGAAAATGGCTTTGAGGAAACGGTGGTCATTGTCGGCGTGGATGAAACCAATCTGCCCCTCAATCACATCAGCTGGACTTCGCCCGTCGCTCGTGCGCTGATCAAGGCGCGCGAAGGCGATGTGGTGTATTTGCGCACCCCGGCAGGCAGCGAAGAGCTGGAAGTAATACAAGTGCGTTATGTAAGAATTGAAAGCTAAGTGTTTGCTTTACAACGACAACATCAACATAGAGCTTAAACGTTTTGCCAGATACAAAGTGCTACTGGTATTGTTCTGGCATGAATTCACATAACCACGCGACCAGCAGCCTCTTCCGGCGGGTTCTACGCAGTATGGCACTGCGCATCGCCATTGCCGCCTGCCTGATTTCTGCGCTGAGCTACTACTACAGCTATGTGCGCCTGCAAGAAGAAGCGCTCAGCAATCTGTCCAAATACATTGATACGCGCAGCCAGCTCGAAAGCGAGCTGTTTATCAATGCTGAATCGAATACCAAACTAATTCGCGACGATTTCCTGCGCCGCTATGCCCAGGCACAAAATCAGGACTTTAGCGCTCAATTTGGTGCGCTGGTGCGTCAGGACAGAGACGGCATGTGGCGGGTCAAGGCCGAAATTGACCACTTTGAACACCAAGCCACGATTGCCCTCTTGCCCACCGTCAAGCAGACGCCGGAACTGAAGCGCCAGGTCGTTCTGGCGCACCAGATTCTGAGCCAGTATGGCCCGGCTTATCGTGGCCGCAGTTACGATAGCTTTATTGACCTCAATGTCTCCGATGTCAGTCTGATGTACCTGCCCATCCTCAACTATGCCAGAAATGGCTCGGTGGATGATTTTGCCGAAGATCTGGAAACCGAACTGGGTGCGCTACCCGAGCGCAACCCGGCGCGAAAAACTTTCTGGACCGGCATTTACTACGACAAACAAGCGCTGGAATGGATGGTCTCGGTGGTCACCCCGATTGACTATCTGGGCAAATATATCGGTGGCGTCGGCCAGGATATTCCGCTCGATCAGCTGATTACGCGCACCAATAATGTCAGCATTCCGGGCACGCACAATATGATTTTCAGCCGGGATGGCATGCTGCTGGCTCACCCGGACTATATGGCCAAAATCCAGGCCAACGATGGCAGGCTGGATATGCGCAAGGCCGATCCGATGCTGCAAGGCATTTTCAATGTGGTCAGCAAAGCCGCCACCAAAGATCGATTTATTGAAAGCAGCGATGGCAAATCATGGCTGGGCATCGCGCCGATCAAGGGAGCAGACTGGCTCTTTGTCACCGTGTATCCCAAGCGCCTGCTCGAAGAAAAAGCCGCCCTGGCCGCCAGCATGGTACTGATCCTCGGTATCTTTGCCCTGGCCGTGGAACTGGGTTTGCTCGCCATGGTGCTGCGCAATGACGTTGCACGCCCACTGGAGCGCCTGAAAAACGCAATTCGCGCCCTGGCCGCGGGCAAGCAAAGCAATCAGCTCGATTTGCACCGCAGCGACGAAATCGGCGAGCTGGCGCGAACCTTCAATGAAATGTCGCATACCGTCCAGTCGCACCGCATCCATCTGGAAGATCTGGTGGCCGACCGCACGCAAGAGCTGGCCACGCGCAATCTGCAACTGGAAGCGGCTAACGAAGCACTGAAATACCTCAATCAAGAGAAAAACGAGCTGCTGGCCATTGCCGCGCATGATCTGAAAAACCCAGTGGCCAGCATCCAGGGCATGGCTGGCCTGCTCAATGAGCGGCTAGACAGCTGGCCGACCGAGAAAATCAAAGACAGGCTCGATGGCATTCACCTGCTGGCAGGGCGTATGCAGCGCATTATCAGCAATCTGCTCGATCACGACGCGCTGGAAGCAGGATCGGTGCAGATGCAGATCGAAGAGATTGATCTGGATGACCTCATGAGTGACACCCTGATCACCTGGCGCGAGCGACTGCGCAGCAAGCAGCAAACCATTCACTACAGCCCAAACCAGCTTATCGTGCGTGCCGACCGGCAGGCACTGTGGCAGATCATGGACAATCTGATCTCCAACGCGGTGAAATATTCCCCTAACGAACAAAGCATCCTGATCGGCGCCCAGCTCACCGATGATGGCGTCGAGCTCACAGTGAGCGATCATGGCCCGGGTATTGCGCCGCATGAGATCGGCATGCTGTTCAAAAAATTCAGCCGCCTGTCTGCGCGCCCCACCGGCGGCGAGCACACGACCGGGCTGGGTTTATCCATAGTCAAAAAGCTGGTCGAAGCGATGTATGGGCAAATCCGTTGCGAGAGCCAGTTTGGGCAAGGTGCCCGCTTTATTGTGACGCTGCCACCAGTTCGTCAGCAACTTGCTGCAAGCAGCGCCCATCGCCAGCAGGAACAAGCCTGAGTTTTGCGTTAGAATCACGAGCTGCATTGCGCCACGTCGGCACAATGCAGCTTTTTTTACGGCTAGCCCACGGAGTTTTCGATGCGCCAATATCTGGATTTACTGCAACATGTTTTGGATACTGGCATCGCCAAAGAAGACCGCACCGGCACCGGCACCGTGTCGATTTTCGGCCATCAGATGCGCTTTAATCTGGCCGAAGGTTTCCCGCTGGTCACCACCAAAAAAACGCATCTCAAATCAATTATCAACGAGTTATTGTGGTTTTTGCGCGGCGACACCAATGTGCGCTGGCTGCAGGAGCACGGCGTGACGATCTGGGACGAATGGGCGCGCGACGATGGCGAACTGGGCCCGGTGTATGGCTATCAGTGGCGCAGCTGGCCGACGGCCGATGGCCGCCATATCGATCAGATTTCTGAGGTCGTCAAACAGCTAAAAACCAATCCCGACTCGCGCCGCATTATCGTATCCGCGTGGAACGTCGGTGAAATCGAAAACATGGCGCTGCCACCTTGCCATGCTTTTTTCCAGTTTTATGTCGCACCAGCGCAGCCGGGAGACGCGGATCAGCGCGGCAAATTGTCCTGCCAGCTGTATCAGCGCAGTGCAGACCTTTTCTTGGGCGTACCATTCAATATTGCATCGTATGCGACGCTCGTGCTGATGCTAGCGCAAGTGTGCGATCTGCAGCCGGGTGATTTTGTCTGGACTGGTGGCGATTGCCATATTTACCGCAATCACTTCGATCAAGTGCGCGAGCAACTGTCACGCGCGCCGCGCAGCTTGCCCACGATGAAACTGAATCCGGCCAAAACCGATATTTTCTCGTTTGAATTTGCAGACTTCACGCTCGAAGGGTACGACCCGCATCCGGCGATCAAAGCGCCGGTTGCCGTTTAACAAACCAAGGGTATATTACTGCAGAACAATACGAGATTGATCTGCAGTGACATACCCTAAGCAAGCCGCACAATCAGATCGTCTTCGACCACGTAGTGACAAGCCAGTCGCACTTGCTGCGGTGAATCAAAAATCGTCAGCGGCATATTGATCGGCATCCGGGCGTGGCGCACCAGCACATTGCGCTCCTTGCTGCCAATCTCTATCCAGCGCCGGCTTGCCGCGTGTTCGCAATACACCTGACACGCGCCGCACGTTCCCTGCCCGCAGCGCCAGGCCAATGCCAATTTCCCTTCGCGTACCAAGGGGCGAACAGCATCGATCAGCAGAGAGCCTGCCGCCACCTCAACGGCGAGATCAGCGCGCTCACTCTGGATAAAAGTCACAATCGGCATGACTGCTCACATTAAAATTACCCTGTTGAGAATATAGGACTTCCACATGAAAAAATCGTCATCCGGCGGCCTCGTTTACTCAACTGAACATGGTCGCACCTGCCCCGATTGCCGCCAGCCCATCGCGCAATGCAGCTGTAAAACTCCGGCCCTACCCACCGGCGATGGCCACGTGCGGATTGCGCGCGAAGTGCGCAGCGGCAAAACCATCACCGTGATCCGTGGCGTGTTACTGGCAGCGCCCGAGCTGGCCAAACTCGGTAAAGAGCTGAAAAATCTCTGCGGCAGCGGCGGCACAGTGAAGGACGGCGTGATTGAAATTCAGGGCGAACACCGGGAGCTGATCGCCAAAAAGCTGACTGAACGCTATAAAGTGAAACTGGCTGGCGGCTAAATTTAATCAAAGGGTATATCCCTGCAGATCATCCTCAACAACACCTGCAGAGCAATACCCGCTCTATCAATCCATCCGCTTCGGGAATAGCACGTCGGTATAACCAAAGCGCGTCATATCGCTAATGCGTTGTGGATAAAGCACGCCCCATAGATGATCGCATTCATGCTGCACAACACGGGCGTGAAAGCCCTCGACGCTGCGATCAATCCGATTGCCATATTGATCAAACCCCTGATAGCGAATCCGCGCATAGCGTGGCACTTCGCCGCGCAGGCCGGGCACCGACAGGCAGCCTTCCCAGCCCAGCACTTCTTCGTCGTCCAGCGGCGTGATCACCGGATTGATCAGCACCGTTTCGGGCACCGCTTGCGCATCGGGATAGCGCTCGCTGTGCGTAAAGCCAAAAATCACGACCTGCAGATCAACGCCGATTTGCGGCGCAGCAATGCCCACGCCACCGCTGGCGCGCATCGTGTCAAACAGATCCGTAATCAGCTGCGCCAGCGCCGGCGTATTGAAGGCAACAATAGGCTGCGTCTGCTCGGATGTAGCGAAGGTAGTGGCAGGCTGCGCCAGTTGGGATGTATCGACGGTCGCGACAGGCTGCGCCAGTCGCAGCAAACGAGGATCGCCCATTTTCAGAATGGTGCGTACGGCCATATTTTCTCCTTGCAGCTCAATCCAATATCATCCCTTGCGTTTCAATCCCATACCAAACAGCCCACCACAGCCAAGCCAGTGCAGCGTATCATGGGCAGCTTTGCCACTGCCCGCCATTTTGCCGTATGTACGACGATTATCAAGCCCACAATGATATGGATGAAACCACGCTGCACGCTTGGCAATTTTATCTGGCCGTCGCCCAGCTGGCGCTCTCGCATCTGGCGAGCTGGCCCGCAGGCAGCATTGCCATCACCGATGATCAGGAGCACGCCTACTGGGTCTGGCAAGGCGCAACAGAAAATCATCTGGCCTGGGCGCCAGTGGCTGAGGGCATGGTGTGTTTTGATAGTGCGATTCTGGTGGCCGAGCTGCTGGGCCTGAGCGCCGAAGAAATCGACTATCGCCGCGACTCACTCAGCCGCTTGTTGCAAAGCGATTCGCCCATCACGCTGCAATGGCCCAAGGCTCAGCTACAGCGCGCCATCCGCAGCCCGGGTGAGTATTGAACCGTTCATCCTTACAGTAAATTAATGACGTATATACCTATAGCTCAATCTAAATAAAGCACGCAGAGCAATACCTAATAGCGGTATAAAAATAAATCCCTTACAGACTTGATTTTGTAAGCATTTAGCGCCATCTTTCCGTCATTGCATCTCCCACCTTGTTGCACAGGATCACTCATTATTGCCATGGCATCCGCACTACCCCATCCCGAGAGCCTGTTTATCAGCGCCAGCGAGCGCACCCAGAACACCGCCGATCCGGCCGAAGCCAAGCCTGCGCCCAGCGTTGGCGACAAAATCAAACGCTTAAAACAAAAGCGTGAGCTGGCGCAGGATTTGCAGCAAATGATCGCCAACAGCGGCTTGAGTATTGAAGAGCTACGCGAAGCGCTCGCCCGCCAATCTGGTTAAACACCGACGTTCTCTGCCATCACTAGACCATCCGTTCTGACAGCGTACTAGGCTGCATCTTGCGGTGCTTGATCTAGCGCCAGCGGCAGGTGATGCGCCAGAAAATCATACACTGCCCGAATACGGGCGCTGGTGTGCAATTCGCGGTGCACCGTCAACCAGATCGGCAATCTGGGCAAAGGCAGCTCGGGCAGCAGCATCTGCACCTGTGGATCGGTGCGCAGAATAAAACCGGTCGCAAACCCCACGCCCAACCCCGCGCGCACAGCCTGCCATTGCGCCAGCAGATCGTCCGAACGCAAGCCAAAACGCAGCTTTTCCACCGTCAGGCCATAGGCAGAAATGGCTGGCGTCACTTCATCATTCGCATCGCCGGTAATCAGATCATGCCCCAACAGATCGGCAAATTGCAGCGGCACGCCGCGCTGACGCAAATACTGCTGATGCGCGCAGGCATAAATCGGGATTTCAGCGATTTTGCGTGCGACCAGCGTGCTTTGCTGCGGGCGCATCATCCGTAGCGCAATATCGGCCTCCCGGCGCAGTAAATTGGACACCGTATTGCTCACCAGCAATTCGATTTCAATGTCCGGATAAGTCTGCCGCAATTGCGCCAGCACGGGCGGCAGCAACACACAGGCCACGGTTTGGCTGGCCGTTACACGCACCCTGCCCTGCAGCGAGCGCTCTGCACCGGTGGCCAGCCGCCCAAGCTGCGCGGCCTGTTCGGCCATGGCACGCGCCGTTTCGGCCAGCCGCAGCGCATGCACAGTAGGGGTCAGCCCACGCCCGGTGCGCTCGAACAACACAATGCGCCAGCGCGCCTCCAGCTCGGCAATATGCCGCCCCAATGTGGGCTGGCTAACGCCGCTGACACGCGCCGCAGCCATCAGGCTGCCGTGCTCCAACGTCGCCAGAAATGACTGGACGTGATCCCATGGAAAATCATATTCATTCATTTTTGAATAACTGAGCAGATAGTTTATTTCATTGTAAATAGATGAGCGGGATTTCACAATGCAAGCACGCCCCCGCCACAACCGGCGTGTCGGGGTGGATTAAGGCATCAGCCTTGCCCGCATCATCATCTACTTTGGGAGAAAATCATGCATCGTCGTGAATGGCTTCGTTTATTTGGCGGTGGCCTGATTGCCGCAGCCACTCTGCCGCTGGTCGGCTGCAGCTCGGCCTTGCCCGCCGAGGCCATTGCGGCCTGGCAGCAACCCGCTGCATCGCTGGATTTGCGCCACTGGATACTCTCGCACGCGCTGCTGGCGCCGCACTCGCACAATCTGCAATCGTGGCTGGTGAATCTGGAAATCCCGGACACCATTTTGCTGCGTATGGATCAGCACCGCTTGCTGCCGGAAACCGATCCATTTGGCCGCCAGATGGTCATGAGTCAGGGCACTTTTATCGAAATCCTGGCCATTGCCGCTCAGCAGCGCGGCTATCGTGCCGAAGTCACGCCCTTTCCCGAAGGCGAATTTGCGGCAAACCAGGTCGATGAACGCCCGACTGCCAGCATCCGCCTGATTGCCGACGCATCGCTACGACCCGATCCGCTGTTTGCGCAAATCTTCCAGCGCCGCACCAATCGCTCGCTCTATGAAGCCAGAGACCCGGATGCCAAAGCACTGCTGGCCATCGCGGCCAGCACCGCCGCTTATCCGGTTCGCTGCGGCTTTATTCTCAGCACCGAAGTCAATATGGCCCGCCATCGACAGATTGCCAACGAGGCCTGGCGCGTTGAGCTGAGCACACCGCGCACCTTGCTGGAGTCGTACAAGGTGCTGCGTGTCGGGCCAGCAGAAATTGCCAAACACCGGGATGGTTTATCGCTCAATGATCCCTTCGTGCGTGTACTCACCGCAACCGGCCTATTTGACCGCAGTAAAGCTTCTGCGCCCGATAGTTCGGAAATTAGCGGGCAGATTGAGAAATTCCAAGCCAAAATCGCCGCCACGCCGGCATTTTTCTGGCTGGTCAGCGAGCGCAACGATAGGCACACGCAATTGCAGGCGGGGCGCGCCTATGTCCGCGCCCAGCTCGCTGCCACGGCGTTCGGGCTGTCGATGCATCCCTTGCAACAGGCTTTGCAGGAATACCCCGAGCAGCGTGACAACTACACCGCCATTCATCGCCTGCTCGACGCCAGCCAACCGGGCCAAACCGTACAAATGTGGGCACGGCTGGGATACGCACCAGCGGTAGAACCAGCGCCACGGCGCGGACTGGCTGCACATCTGTCGCAAGCCTAGCCGAGCCTCTCTGGCCAAGCTCATTGTCAATTCTCCGCGCAAAATTTTGCGGACAGAAGTTATGTGCAGTGCTGACAAAACGCGAATTAATTGGTTTGAGCAAATCGGGCTGGTGCTCTGGCCAATGGCGAGCAGCTGGTTAGAATCGAATTCGCAATCAACAGGTCTTATCAGCACTGGCGACCGCAAACTAGGCTTAATTCTGCGAAAACAATACATACTGGATGTATATCACAGGGGAGCTTAACAGGAAATGGCTTGACGAATATACCCTCTTGCTAGCAGTAAGCAGATCAAACAGAGAGGGGATTAAGGAGAGCGAGGCTGGAGGGCAGCGGAAAGTTAAATCGCTAGAAAGCAAAAAGCCCAGCAGGGCTGGGCTGTCCGGATTGGTAAACATTCCGGTTTGCTGCAGTGATGGTGCCCAGGGTCGGACTCGAACCGACACACCTTGCGGCGGGGGATTTTGAGTCCCCTGCGTCTACCATTTCGCCACCTGGGCAGGTAACTGGTTTAGAGGGCGGATTATTCATCAAGAGCGCCGCTTTGGCAATACTTTGGCCAGAATAATTAGCTATTCATTTGAAAAATAAACACAAATATTGCAGCGCCATAGGGGTTATTGCAAAGGCTTCACCACCCATTTCAAGCCATCGTCATCCGGGTGCGGGCCAATGCTAAAGCCCAGATGCTTCATAAATGCCAGCATGGTTTTATTACTGCTCAGCACTTCACCTTCGATCACTTTCAGATTCATATCGCGTGCAGCATTAAATAGTGCATCCATCAAACGCCCGCCCAGCCCTTTGCCCTGCCAGCGGTCATCGATCACCACGGCAAATTCACAGCTATCGCGATCGGGGTTGGCGGTAAAGCGTGCCACGCCGATGATCATTTCACCACCGCCGGTTTCCACGGTGGCCACAATCGCCATTTCGCGGGTGTAGTCCAGCTGGGTAAAGCGCGCCAGCAAGGCTTGCGGCAAGGTTTTGAGCGTACTCATAAACCGGTTGTAGCGGCTTTCGTCGGATAGATTGCTAACAAAAGTGGCAACCAGCTCGGCGTCTTCAGGGCGGATTGGGCGCAAGGCCATCGGCATGCCGTTTTTCAGCTGCGTCACGCTGGCCAGATGCGCCGGATAAGGGTGAATCGCCATATGGCTGTAACGGCGTGCCTGCTCGGAAACCGGGGCAATAATAATGCGGGCGTCCACCGCAATGACGCCATGCTCGTCGGCAATGAGCGGGTTGATGTCCATTTGCTGGATTTGTGGCAATTCGCAGACCATTTCCGAGACGCGCATCAGCACCATTTTCACCGCGTCCAGATCAACGGGCGCCTGATTGCGAAACGCCCCCAGCATGGCCTTGACGCGGGTGCGGCGAATCAGATTATCGGCGAGGTATTCATTCAGAGGCGGCAGCGAGACTGCCACGTCATTAAATACCTCCACAGTTACACCGCCAAAGCCGAAGGTGATCACCGGGCCGAATGAGCGATCGCGTGACACCCCCACCATCAGCTCGCGCCCACTTTTTTTGCCGTGCATGGGTTGAATCACCAAGCCGCGCACATGCTCGGGCCCCAGCAAGCTGTGCGCACGGGCGAGCATTTTATTGGACTCGGTGGCCACCTGAACCAGGCTATTGAGGTTAAGCACCACACCATCAATATCGGTTTTATGCAGCACGACTTCGGCGTCGATTTTCAGCGCAATCGGCAATCCCAACCCCATCGCGGCAGTGACTGCATCATCGGCAGTTTTGGCGCGCAGGGTTTGCGACACGGGAATATGAAAGGCGCGCAGCATGGCTTTGGATTCAACTTCGTCGAGCACTTCGCGGCCACTGGCCAGCACGCCATCAATAATCATCCGCGCCGTTTCAAAATCGGGCGCTTCCATCTCGCCAATCGGCGATGGTGTTTGCAATAAGAGCTGCTGGTTGTACTGCCATGACGCGAGCGAGTAAAACACCTCGACCGCGTTTTCCGGTGCGCTGAAATGCGCGCACTGCGCCTTCGACAGTAATTTTCGGCTGGCCTCGACTTTTTTGCCACCAATCCACGACAGCAAAATCGGCTTGTCATTGCATTTGCGCAGCTCGATCATCGCCTGCGCCGTGGCAATATCGTCGGTGCCCGCCTGCGGGGTAAACACCACCAGCACACCATCAATACCCGGATCGCGCAAAACGATCTCAGTCGCCGCCTTGAAGCGATCCGCCCCCGCATCACCCAGAATATCGACCGGATTATGGTGCTGCGCCTGCGGCGGCAGCAGCGCATCCAGCTCGGCGATCGTTGCATCGCTCAGGCGCGGCAGTTGCACATGCAGATCATACGCCCGGTCAACCGCCATCATGCCCGCACCAATCCCATTGGTGATAATCGCTAGGCGGCGACCTTTGGTTTTGTACGAACCATCGAGCACACGTGCCGCGGTAAAGAGCTGGTTAATCGAATGCAGGCGCAAAACCCCGGCACGTTTGAGCGCCACATCAAACACATCATCGCTACCAATCAGGCGCTCCGAATGCGTGCGCCCGATGCGCTGCCCGCGGTCATATCGCCCGACCTTGAGCGCCAGCACCGCTTTGGAGCGTGATGCAGCCCGCAGCGCCGACATAAAAAGCCGCGCGTCTTTCAAATCTTCGATGTAGAGCAAAATCGATTTGGTTTTTGGGTCGGCAACCAGAAAATCCAGCACATCGCCGACATCAATATCGGCAGCGGTTCCCAGCGAGACGACCGACGAGAAGCCCAGATCGTGCGACTCGGCCCAATCCAGAATCGCCGAGGTGACGGCTGACGATTGCGATACCAGCGCCATGCTGCCGTTTTTCACCTTGCCCTGATAATTGCACGCCAGCAGTTTGCTCGGCGCACGCACAAAACCAAAGGCCGTCGGCCCCAGAATCCGCATACCGTACTGGCGCGCACGCGCCAGCAATTTATCCAGAATCACCTTGCCCTTGGCATCGGTGCCGACAAAATCCCACGACATGATCATGACAAAGCGAATGCCCAGCTTGCCACAGCCTTCGATCAGCTCGGGCAATGTTTTGCTGGGCGTCGTTAAAATCGCCAGGTCCACTTTTTCCGGCACCTTGGCAATTGTTTTTACCGTATTGAGGCCAAATACCGTCTGGCTGCGCAGATTTACCGGAAAAACCTTGCCGGTGTACGCCGACTCAACCAGATTGCGCATGACCTTTTCACCCACCGAACCGGGCGTTTCCGAGCCGCCAATCACGGCAATCGTACGCGGGTCAAACAAAGGGGCTAAATAATGAGGTTTCATGCAGGTATTCCCAATAATGCGGCAGGCTTTAATTGTATATGCTGCGCCCGATTTGCCATATCCGCTTTGCCACATATATTGCTGCAGTGCAAAAGTCAGCGCCAGATTAAAGCTGAACAAGTTTTAAAACCCGCAATCACCCGCCATTTATGCGCCCCAGCGCAAACTGGCAGCCAGCCGTCCCGAATTTGGGCGCAGAATCCGCCGCAAGCTGCACGCCGTGCTATCGGTTTGCACTGCGGCGCGTATATAATTGCGGGGTTTTTCAAACTTAAAACCTCAGGATTTGAAGCTCATGGACATCAGCAAAATTGCAGCGGGTAAAAACCTGCCGGAAGATTTCAACGTCATCATCGAAATCCCAGCCAATGCACCACCGGTAAAATACGAATTCGACAAAGAATCCGGCGCGATCATCGTTGACCGTTTCGTGGGCACGTCAATGTCCTATCCGATGAACTACGGTTTTGTACCGCACACACTGTCACTCGATGGCGATCCTGTTGACGTGCTGGTTTACACCCCATTCCCATTGGCACCTGGCATGGTGATCAAATGCCGCGCGATTGGCGTATTGGGCATGGAAGACGAAGCCGGAATGGACGCGAAAGTCATCGCCGTGCCAGTACCGAAAGTTTGTGCAATGTTTGCGCACATCGAAAAACTGGAAGACTTGCCAGAGTTGCTGTTGGCTCAGGTGAAACACTACTTCGAGCACTACAAAGATCTGGAAAAAGGCAAATGGGTTAAGGTAACAGGCTGGGGCGACAAAGCTGCCGCTGAAGCCGAAATCATGACCAGCTACGAGCGTGCGCAACAAGCCTAAGTGCAGTGCACGGCATCTGGTTTAGCCTAAACAGGTGCTACCCTCCCGGCCAATTGCAGGTAAGTCAGAATGACTGGCTTGCCTGCAAGCAGCAAAACTCATCGTGAAGTTAAAGGAATTTGATATTCCTACGTGTTATCGCGCTCAATAAACTATATCCGGATTTTCATTAGAACGAAGAAGTGTCAGGTTTGATCCGGCTATTGAATTCATCCAGAATTTTTTGTTCGCGCTGGTTTTCTTTTCTCATTTCATTTTGCTCGTGCCGTACGCGCAAGGCATCAAAGGCTTTGACCTTTTTTTCGCACGCTAGCCAATCGGTTTTTCGTCGTTCGTACTCCAGCTCAAGACGGCTTACTTCATCACCTTGCTGAATGGCTGCAGCATCCAGCTTGGCAAGAAATAGCTGAAAATCACGCCACTGGGTCACCGAAATGCCGGTCTGTGCGCTGTTGGCCAGTCTGGCTCGGTATTCGGTGCGAAAACCATCGACTTGCTCCAGCTTAGATTTAGCCAGCAGCCAAGCAGCTTGCGCGCTTTGCATGGCGCGTGAAGCTTCTTCGCGTTCATCCTGCGCGAGCTGCAATAAAAAGGCAAAACGAAAAGCGGCCACAATCAGTATTCATCCAATCAAAACTCGCGCCAGCGCGACAGCAAACCAAACGTCAACAGACCCTAAGCAAACAGCTGAGCCAGTTTCATTCTAGCGCCGTCGTAGCCTTCCTGCTCATTGATCGATTGCTGCAGAAAAGCCTCAAAGCTGGGGTGACGACGAATGGCATCATCGAGCACAGGATCGGAGCCGGGCACGTAAGCACCAACGCTGATCAGGTCTTTGCTGCGCTGATAGCGCGAGTACAGGAATTTGAAACGGCGCACCATTTCAAATTCCTGGTGGCTGATAATGTCGTGCATCACTCGCGAAATCGAGGCTTCAATGTCGATTGCCGGATAATGCCCCGATTCTGCAAGCTGGCGGCTCAAAACAAAGTGGCCATCCAGAATGGCGCGGGCATTATCGGCGATCGGGTCTTGCTGATCATCGCCTTCGGAAAGGACGGTATAAAACGCGGTGATCGAGCCACCACCTTCCCGGCCATTACCGGCCCGCTCGACCAGCTGCGGCAAGCGGGCAAAGACCGAGGCGGGATAGCCTTTGGTGGCGGGCGGCTCGCCCACCGCCAGCGCAATTTCGCGTTGTGCCATGGCATAGCGCGTCAGCGAATCCATAATCAGCAGGACATTCTTGCCCTGATCACGAAAATATTCGGCAATACTGGTTGCATAGGCGGCCCCATACAGCCGCAATAGCGGCGGTGTATCGGCGGGGGCGGCGACCACGACACTGCGCGCGCGGCCTTCGTCACCCAGAATATTCTCGATAAAATCTTTCACTTCGCGGCCACGCTCGCCGATCAGGCCCACGACCACCACATCGGCGGCAGTATAGCGGGCCATCATCCCCAAGAGCACCGATTTACCCACCCCTGAGCCAGCAAACAAGCCCAAGCGCTGGCCGCGCCCGACAGTGAGCATGGCATTGATGGCGCGGACACCGACATCCATTACTGTGCGCACCGGCTCTCGGTCCATCGGGTTATACGCACGTGAAAACAGCGGGTAATACGCTTCGTTATTCACCGGCCCCTTGCCATCCAGCGGGCGACCCAGACCATCCAGAATCCGCCCCAGCAAGCCCCAACCGACAGGCACCTGCCGGCCGTGATCTTCAACCCGACGCTGGGCGGGCCGTGGATTGCCCAACTGGGGCTTCCAGGCGGCTATATCCTCGCGTGGCATGACGCTGGCACCGGGTTCGATACCATACACCTCGGCAATCGGCATCAGGAATAGGCGCTGCTCCTGAAAGCCAACGACCACCGCCTCCACCGGATGCCCGCCGGGCGTCATCACATCGCATGAAGCACCAATTGGCAAACGCAGCCCCACAGCTTCGAGCACCAGCCCGGATACCCGGGTCAGGCGGCCACGCGGCAGCCAAGGCTTTACCGTGGACACCGCCGAAGCACAATCTTGCAGATAGCTTCGGATAGAATTAAGTGTTGGCGTCATCGGTGTCAGGACGAGCGGAAGGGGTAATGATGGATGCTGTGTCAGAGGTGCTGGCAGCAACATCCAGTGTCGCTAAAGAGGCAAATTCGGCAGGCAATACATCACCCCCGTATTGCCCTACAGGAAAATCAGGGACTGACTTGGCACCCAATACCCCGGTTATTTTTTTCCAGCGGCTAGCCAGTGAGAATTCAAGCTGGGTGTTGGGGGTTTCAATCCGGCAACTGCCGGAAGACATTTGCTGATCGGGAAGCAGTTTCCAGACATCTGCCGGCAGCTCATATTGCAGATCTTGCTCCAGCAGCTGCAGATCATCGGGCGACAGAAACAGCTTAGCCGGGCTAGTGGGGGTTGGAATCGCCGACAGTGCATCACGAATCGGTGCCAGCAATTGCTTGGGATGCTGACGCAGTTCGTCACCAATCATTTGCTGGGCCACCAGCAAAGCCAGCTCAAGCACCGAGTCAGCCAAAGCCGTCTCGGTCTGTTGCATGGTGTCTGTCAGCGCAGCCAACAAGCCAGTCAGTTGCTGCAACTCGGCCGCAGACTGCACACGCCCTTCCGCCAAACCAGCCTGATAGCCTTCTTCATGGGCCTGTTGCTGAATCGCTTCGATTTCTTCCGCCGTCGGGTATGGCATGGCGTTCGCTATATCTTGTGTAGAAACCGGCTCAGCCGACAGATTGATTTCCGGCTCGATCGGCTCTTGGGTTTCAGCTTGCTCGAGTCCGGGCACATCCTCGGCGGGCTCGGCAGCGATGAACTCTGGCGCTTGCTGCTCTTCTGGCACGGCTTTATCGAGCAAGGAATTGAACTGCCAGCGTTGAAACTCGGTCAGCTCTTCACTGGGAATAATACGGCGTTGTGGACCTGACACTACTTATCCTTACTCGATCATGCCTTCGCCGCCGCTACCACCAAGGACAATCTGCCCTTCATCAGCCAGTCGACGAACGATTTTAAGAATTTCTTTTTGCTCGCCTTCCACTTCGGAGAGTTTAACCGGGCCCTTGGCCTCCAGATCTTCGCGCAACATTTCTGCCGCCCGTTGCGACATGTTTTTGAAGATTTTTTCACGCAAGGCCTGGCTGGTGCCTTTCAGGGCAATAATCAGCGAATCGGACTGAACCTCACGCATCAGCAACTGGATACCGCGGTCATCAATATCCAGCACATTGTCAAAGGTAAACATTTTGTCCTGGATTTTCTGTGCCAGTTCGGGATCGTATTCGCGAATATTGGCCACTGCAGAAGCTTCGACCACCCCACCCATAAAGTTGAGGATATCGGCGGCCATTTGCACCCCACCAATTGCACTCTTTTTGAGTTTGTCCGAACCGGAGAGCAATTGCGTCAGGACATCGTTCAGCTCTTTCAACGCAGCCGGCTGAACACCTTCCAGCGTGGCAATCCGCAGCAATACGTCATTGCGCACACGCTCGGGGAAATTGCTCATGATTTCGGACGACTGATCAGGCTCCAGATGAACCAGAATCGTGGCAATAATCTGCGGGTGTTCGTTGCGGATGAGCTCAGCTACGGCGGCCGAATCCATCCATTTAAGTGACTCGATCCCGTTGTTGTCATTGCCCTGCAAGATACGATCCAGCAAATTGGCAGCTTTGTCGGTGCCCAGCGCTTTGGTCAGAACCGAGCGAATGTATTCATCTGCAGCGCCCAGATTGGCACGATTTTGTGTAGCGGCGATAAAATCACCCAGCACCGCATCCATCTCCTCGCGCTTGACCGAATTCATATTGGCCATTTCAAAGCCGAGCTTTTGCACCTCTTTGGGGCCCAAAAACTTGAACACTTCAACCGCAGCATCTTCACCCAAAGACATCAGCAGCAGCGCACTTTTATGTACGCCATCATCATTCAAATTGGCAGCCATGCTGTGTGCTCCCGCTTAGGATATTTTATTGGGGTTAGACTTGTCGTCTTGCGGTGTCATCCATTCACGCAGAATGGTGGCAACCATACGGGGATCATTTTTAGCCAGCTCTTTGGCCTGCTGCAGCAAGTCCGCAAAGGCAGCCATTTTGTTTTGTTCTTCAGGGCTATCATCAGCCCCGCCTTCGATAGAGAACATATTGCCTGAGCCCGGCTCACCCAAGTCAAGCTCAATCGTACGCGCTTCTTCACGCGAACGCGTAAGGTCTTTCATCAACGGCCGGATAACAAAGAACAATAAATAAAGCGATGCAATCGCAATCACAAACATTTTTAGCACATCCATCGCATTGCTCTGGATGTAGTTCAGTGCCTTATCGGGAAGTGCTTTTTCTTCCAGCGGGATGGACTCGGCAAAGGCGGCATTGACCACATTGACTGAATCCCCCCTGTCCTTGTTGTAACCGATTGCTTCGCGAACCAGATTATTAATTTGCGTCATTTCTGCCGCAGTAAATGGCACATAGGCCACTTTGCCATCCTTGTCTTTCCCTGCCTTGTAATTGAGCACAACCGCAGCGGAAAGACGCTTGACGATACCCACGGGCTGCTTGACATGCTGAATCGTTTTATCGACTTCATAATTGGTGGTAGCTTCTTTTCTACTATTGGCAGCAACGCCCGTCGTCACCGCCGATTCACCAGCTTCGCCCGGCGCGGCAACAGGAGCCGTAATCGGTGCTGCTGCAGCACCTGGCGGCTGATTGGATAAAGCGCCGGGCACCCCCATTGCGGCATCTTCCGCCGAACGACCACTCTGATCCATGGTTTGCTGACTACGAATGGCTGCGGCATTGGGCGGAGAATTGGGCTTGAAACTCTCTGAAGTTTGCTCTATTTCAGCAAAATCAACCTGCGCAGTGACTTCTGCGCGTACATTCTCTTTGCCGACAATGGGCGCCAGAATCGTTTCCAGCCGCTCAACAAAACCACGCTCAATCTGCCCGACATACTGCAATTGGCGTTGATCCAGATTACCACGTGAATTCAGGTCGGCTGATCTTGATAACAGATTGCCGTCCTGATCAACCACGGTCACATTCGCCACGGGCAGACCCGGAATACTGGAAGACACCAGATGAATAATCCCGGCTACCTGCCCGCCATCCAGTACGCGGCCTGGATGTAAAGTCAGCACAATCGATGCAGAGGGCTTTTGCTGATCACGCAGAAAGACGGTCTGCTTGGGGGTAGCCAGATGAACCCGGGCTTTATCAACGGCGGAAATTGATTCAATCGAGCGGGTCAGCTCACCTTCAACTGCCCGCTGATAATTGACTTGCTCGGTAAATTGCGAGACACCAAATTTCTGATTATCGAGCAATTCAAAACCGACATTTCCCGCCTTGGGCAAACCTTGAGCGGCCAGTTTGAGGCGTACGTCGTAGATGCTCTCTGCAGGGACAGAAATCATGCCCGCATCGAGTTTGTAGGGGATTTTCATCTGCTCAAGCGACTGGACAATCGCGCCGCCGTCTTTGTCTGGCAGATTGGTAAAAAGAATACGATAAGCTGGTTCACGCGACCATAGCAAAGACCCTGCGATGGCTGCAATAATGACCGCAACCATGACCATCGCCATCATTTTGCGCGCAGGCGGCAGCATATCGAAGCGTTGCCTCAGCCCACCGATATTACTTGCTGTCACCAAGGTGTTATCTGCTGCGACGCCCGCTTCTGCCATACCCTACCGATATCAGTGCTGCAGTTAAACCTGCATATTCATAACTTCCTGATAGGCAGTAACGAGCTTATTACGAACTTGAACCATGGTTTGAAAACTCAAACTGGCCTTTTGCAGCGAGACCATGACATCCTGCAAATTGGCATCTGGGTCACCCGCTTGAAAAGCGACCTGCTTTGTTTGAGCCTCTTGCTGCACTTGGTTTACCTGATCAATGGACTCTTTCAGCACATCGGCAAAATTCGGCCCATCCACCACCTGATTGGGCTGATTGACCGATTGGCCCGATGCCAAGGCGGACATTGATCTTAATTCACCGAGCAGCTGGTCGATTCCTTGCACGCTCATGACTACCTACCTTCCTTGCAAAATTGTAGGGGTGCAAGCCAGTTGCAGCAAGCACTTCCTACACCTTGTCGTGTTAAATTGGCAAACCACCATCTTCTTCGCGGTACTGTGCCAGCTTATAGCGTAATGTTCTTTCGCTCATTCCCAGTTTTTCTGCCGCGATTTTTCGCACGCCGCCTGCAGCCTTGAGCGCCTCAAAAATCATGTTTTTTTCCATGCCTTTGATATTACTTGGCACGGCAATTTCTTCCTGCATCAAGTCATTGGCGGCAATTTTTGCCGCCTGAGCAGGCAAAAAAAGATGCTCAACAGCAATCTCATCGCTTGGCGACAAGATCAAAGCCCGCTGAATGACGTTGTCCAACTCACGGATATTACCGGGCCAATGATATGCAACTAGCGTTTGTTGGGCCGAGGCAGACAGAACGGGTGAGCGTTTTTTCTGCACCGCTGCATATCTAGCAAGCAGATTACGTGCCAATGGCAAAACATCGCTTGATCGATCACGCAAAGCCGGAATCTGCAACGGGAACACATTCAAACGGTAATACAAATCTTCCCGGAAAGTGCCAGCGGCAACCTCTTTGGCCAGATCTCGGTTGGAAGTCGCCAACACCCGAATATCGAGTGCAATCGGCTTCACCCCCCCCACTCTTTCCAGCTCACGCTCCTGCAATACACGCAATAACTTGGCTTGCAAAGCCAATGGCATTTCAGTCACTTCGTCCAGTAAAATCGTACCGCCCTGCGCCTGCTCAAATTTGCCGACATGATGGGTGGCTGCACCTGTAAACGCTCCTTTTTCGTGGCCAAACAGGGTTGATTCGAGTAACTGCTCAGGAATCGCAGCACAATTGATCGCTACAAACGGCTTACTGGAGCGCACACTATGGCGATGAATAAAGCGCGCCATAATTTCCTTGCCAACACCCGATTCACCAGTGAGCATAATCGACGCATCGGATTGTGCCGCGCGCCGAGCTACATCAAGCAATTGCTGCATCACAGCCGATTCGGCCACCAATGCATCTTCACCCAGATCAGGCAATAGATAGCGTTGCACCTGCTCAAGCAATGCGGCAGGCTCAAATGGTTTGGGCAAGTAATGACTTGCACCTGCGTGCAGTGCGTTGACCGCCTGTTCAATCAATCCATAAGCCGTCATCAGAATGACTGGCAAACATGGATAGTGTTTTTTGATTTCGACTAGCAGGGTTTCGCCATCCATAGGCTGCATTTGAACGTCAGAAATCACCAAGCCAACTTGTTGGCTAGCCAAAACAGCCAGAGCAGAAACACCATCCTCAGCGACAACCACCCCATAGCCATCCAGCTCTAGGGTATCTACTAATGCTTCACGCAAATCATCATCATCTTCAACAATCAGTACCGGTAAAGCCATGCCTATCCTTTAAATTCTCAATGCTCGACTACTGTTGGCTGAAATCCAGGACAAGACCCTTTGCGTCATATCTTTAAGCGGCACAATTTCATCAACACCACCCGCTGCAATCGCCTCTTTGGGCATACCAAACACCACACAACTCGCCTCATCCTGAGCAAAATTATGCGCACCAGCCTGATGCATTTCCAACATACCTACCGCACCGTCCTTACCCATCCCCGTTAAAATGACGCCGACAGCATTTCGCCCGGCAATATTAGCGGCGGAGCGAAACAGCACGTCGACCGATGGGCGATGTCGATTAACCGGAGCACCATCCGATAGCTCACAAATATAGTTGGCACCTGACACCCCTAGCAGCAAATGGGAGTGTCCAGGAGCAATATAGGCGTGCCCAGGCAAGATCCGCTCTCCGTGCTCTGCTTCCTTGACTGAGATCCGGCACAATGAATCAAGTCGTTTGGCAAATGAATTGGTAAATGATTCTGGCATGTGCTGCGTAATTAAAATTGCTGGCGCATCGGGCGGAATAGGCATCAAAAAGTCTTTAAGTGCCTCAGTTCCGCCGGTAGAAGCACCAACAATAATCAACTTTTCCGACTTCAGTAGGGGTCGTGAGGTTTTGGGCAAAACTGCATCTGCAGTATGGCTGGGAGGGATTGGTTCCCGCATTAAACATTTCACCTTTGCTTTGGCTGCCATCCGGATTTTGTCCCGAATTTCATCGGAATATTCATTGATTTTACCCGCAATATTCATTTTCGGCTTAGCAATAAAATCCACAGCCCCTAACTCCAGCGCACGCAGAGCCACTTCGGAGCCTTGCTCGGTCAACGATGAAATCATCAACACTGGCGTAGGCTTAAGGCGCATTAAGCGCGCGAGAAAATCCAGCCCATCCATTTTGGGCATTTCAACATCAAGGGTAATCACATCTGGATTCAAATCGCGAATTAGCTCGCGCGCAATCAAAGGATCAGGGGCGGTGGCCACACATTGCATATCACCAGCGGTATCAATCACTTCTTTCAGCAAGCTGCGAATCAAGGCTGAATCATCAACTACCACGACTTTTATCTTTGCCATGTTCTTTACCTCAGATTTATGCTTTGATCAGGTAAATAGCTCAATTTCGCCACCTTGATCCATGTGCGTCAGGCGTGAGCCATAGATTTTTTCACGTTCCACAATGGTATTATTGTGAACTGATTTGAGTTTCTTCACTAAAACTCGGCCGGTTTTTGGAAAAAAATAAACTTTGCGCGGAAAAATGTCGAGCAAATCTTCAGCCACAATCGGTATTTGTTCAATCGACAAAAATGATTTAACAAAGTCGGCATTTTTCAAACCGACATTTGAAACGGTAAAGCCACGTAGCACATTGCCACCACCAAACACCTTAGCTTCAAGCCGATTTTTTTTTGCGCCCTGTTTAAGTAGCTGATTGATCAAAACTTCCATCGCGTAGGTTCCGTACCGCGTCGATAGCCCGTTCACAGTGGCCATATCTTCTTGTGACTCAGGCAGCATAAAGTGATTCATACCACCAATCCCGGAAACCGAATCACGCACACATGCAGCTACGCACGAGCCCAGCACGGTTACCAGCACCATCTCTCGGCACGTGACGTAATATTCACCCGGCAATATTTTGGCCGCTTCAATCGAAAAATTTTTATCAAAATAAATCGTTGGCGCTAAAATTTCTTCATAGTCAGCCATGGCCATTATGTTCTGCTCCAAGCAGCTTTGGCACGATCGGTCAAACGATAAGTTGTTTTACCAAATGAGCGGTACCACTCCGACATATAGTGCAAGTTTTCCGAATGCCCCACATATAACAGCCCATCGGGCTTGAGCAAGTGTCCAATTTTTTCCAGCAAAACCTTTTGGGTTGGCTGATCAAAATAAATCATGACATTTCGGCAAAAAATTGCATCAAACCGCCCCTCTAATGGCCAGCGCGTATCGAGCAAATTGATTTGTTTAAATTCAATTAAATCTCTGAGGGCTTTTTTTGCTCGTACTTTTCCGGCATTGGCTTGAGAGCCTTTTAAAAAAAAGCCTCGTTTCCGCTCTAGGTCCATCTTGTCAAGCTTGTCGATGGTATAGACCCCTTGAGCGGCAGTCGCCAAAACATGGGTATCCAGATCAGACGCAATAATTTCCACCGGTGGCTGCGCCATTTGATAAGCCTCGATCGCAGTCATCGCGAGTGAATAGGGCTCTTCACCCGTAGACGAAGCCGCACACCAAATCCGAAACGGTCGTGACGCACAGCTTTGCATTTGACTTGCCAAGATTTCAAAGTGATGCGCTTCACGAAAAAATGACGTTAGATTGGTAGTCAGCGCATTAATAAATTGTTGCCATTCGGGAGAATCAGGATCGTTTTCAAGCGACTTTAAATACCCCGAGAACGTATTGATCCGTAGCGCTCTCAATCTACGGGCCAGACGGCTATACACCATCTGCTCTTTACTTTCATTCAGCCTAATACCCGCTCGCTGATAGATCAGCTCCACGACTTTGGCAAAATCCGTTTTGCTGTAACTAAATTCATGGTCATTTTGCATACTTTTTCATCATTAGCATGAGGTAAATATTTAGGTACTCCAAACCCGTCATGCGTAGTCCTATTGCCTACGCTAGCCAGCCCTCTACTAGATCCAGTGAGCCATCAATACCCGAAAAAAAAGGGGCCAAACAGCCCCTTCTTTGCCGCTAAAAACAGAGCATCAAATAGGAAAGGGCTTAAAATTCTTCCCAATCATCATCTGCATTCTCTAATTTAGGAATTGTGCGGGCGGCCGTCTTGGCCGCACTGGTTGGACTAGTATGTTTTGGAATATTGCCAGGGATGGCAGACCGACTCGTCTGGCGAACTTGCATCGCCTTACCGCCCAATAATTTAAATATGCCCACTGTTTGCGTTAAATTATTGGCCTGATCTTCCAAGCTTTCAGCCGCTGCAGCAGCCTGCTCAACCAGCGCAGCATTTTGTTGCGTATTTTCATCCATGTGAGTAATAGCCTGATTCACTTGCTCGATACCGGCACTTTGCTCATTGGATGCGGCAGAAATTTCGCTCATGATATCGGTCACACGACGTACCGCGCTCACGACATCCTGCATGGTGTGACCAGCTTGATCAACCAACTTGGAACCGGCCTCGACTTTAACCACCGAATCGCCAATCAGATTTTTAATCTCTTTGGCCGCCCCCGCCGAACGCTGAGCCAGATTGCGCACTTCCGACGCAACAACGGCAAAACCACGCCCTTGCTCCCCAGCTCGGGCTGCCTCGACGGCTGCATTGAGCGCCAAGATATTGGTCTGGAAGGCAATGCCATCAATCACCGAAATAATGTCGACGATTTTTTTCGCCGAATCATTAATATCCGACATGGTTGATACAACCTGACTCACCACATCACCGCCTTTAACGGCAATATCAGAAGCGCCGATAGCTAGCTGATTAGCCTGACGGGCATTTTCCGCATTTTGCTTCACGGTTCCTGTTAACTCTTCCATGCTGGAGGCTGTTTCTTCCAGACTTGCCGCTTGCTGCTCTGTGCGACTAGACAGATTGCTATTACCCGCAGCAATTTCTTGCGAGGCTACATTGATCGTTGAAGCCGCCTCTTGAATATTTGTCACAATCTCAGCCAAACGATCACAAGTAGTATTGCAATCATCCTTCAATTGACCGAGCAAACCACGGTAATCGGCGGTAATTTTTTGCGTCAAATCTCCTTGCGCCAATGCACCCAAAACGCGTGCCACATCGCTAATTCCTGCTTCATTTGAGCTAACCAGCTGATTCATACCTTCAGCTAGCTTGAGCATAAAGCCATCTTTACCACTAGGGTCGATGCGACGGGTGAAATCGCCATTTACCGCCGCTTCCACCAGGGTATTCACTTCATTTTCAACAGCCACTTCAGCGGTTCGATCGACCCATTCAACAACGGAGCCAAGACGCTTGCCAGCCGCATCGAACACTGGGTTGGCAATCAGTACGAATGTTTGACCTGCGACGGTAATTTGTGAGCGGTAAGTGTTGGTCAAATTGGCTAGCAAGGTAGACTGATGGCTTGGATTACGATGGAAGCCATCCATATTGGTGCCAATCAATTTGCTGACATTAAAGTTAGGTAGTACTTTTCTCAGCTCAGGCTCGACGCGAGAAAGCATGGCCGTCACGGCCTTGTTCATATATACAATATTGCGATTTTCATCTGCCAACATCACGTTGGTCGAGGTGGCTTCCAGTGCCCCCAAGATACGCGCATTTTCATCGGCCAGTTTGCGTTCACGATTTTCAGCCGCAATCGCTTCCGTACGGTCTAGCCATTCAACGACATAACCTTCGCGACCATTTTTCTCATTCATTACGGGGTTAACAATTAAGGCAAAGGTGCGCCCACCAACCACAATGCTGGTTCGATGCTCGCTATTCAGACGATCGAGCATTCCGCGTTGATGGCTCGGATTTTTGTGGAAGCTATCAATATTCACGCCAATTACATTGCGCGCATTAAATTGTGGTAAATCTTTTCGAATGTCTGATTCGGCATTTTGCAGTAATTTTTCGACTGCTCGGTTACAGTAAATGATATTGCGATCTGCATCGGAAATCATTACACTGGTTGAAACTGAATCTAGTGCCGTTTTAACTCTGGCATTATCTGCATCCATTTTCGCAGAATCACGCAATTTCAATTGCAAAGTACGAATTTGTGCCAGCAAACTCGATTCTACCGCCCCTCCTAAATTCAAATCTTGGCTTAAATCACCATCAGCAATTTTTCCGACTTGAACTTGAACGTACTCAAGGTCCGCCCCCAACTGGCGACGTAAGCGGCGAATCAATAAAGCACCGATTACAACAGCTACAATCAGACCAATTGCGGCAGTCACTACGATTTGATTTTTTAAAGCCTCAGCAGAGCTTTCTAAATCTTTTGCGCTAACCAAAGCGCCATCCTTTTCTTGTTTGCCAAAATCAAGAATCACATCGCGATATCCATTAAATGAATCACGCAACTCGCCCATTACAAAACTACGGCTCTCTGCAACATTACCAGAGTCAAATAAGGATTTAAATTTCTCTTGCGATGCCACGAAGATTGATCGTTTCTCTTTAAGCTTGTTAATGTAATCAAGTGCTTCAGCATCATTGATGCTTTTTGCCTGATTTTCAATTTCTTCAACTGCTTTACCAATATTGGCTCGAGTAGCCAAAACCCTAGCCCATTCCTCATCCGATTTGGCTTTATCTTCTGGGGTGGCATTACCCAAAATTTGCATATTTCGCAAAGAACGCGCAATGGTATTGACATCATTAATTATTTCTTGCGTTTTAACCAAATGTGGCAAATGATCATCTGTTAGATCTTTCATATCCGCAGCAGTTGTTGTCGCTGCGCGGTATGACACAACGGCCAAAATTACGATAACTAAAACCAGCGTACCAATCCCAAGGCTGAGGCGGCGATTTAGTGTCATGTTCTCCATGTTTCTCTCCTTATGCTGCAACCGCGTCAACCAATGCCATATCGGCACTAGTCATGAGTTTTTCGATATCAACCAGAATAATCATTCTTTCATCCAC
Source organism: Chitinibacter sp. GC72 (assembly GCF_009760905.1). Lineage (GTDB taxonomy): Bacteria > Pseudomonadota > Gammaproteobacteria > Burkholderiales > Chitinibacteraceae > Chitinibacter. The sequence continues at coordinate 123,344 of NZ_VIRW01000001.1, forward strand.
CGTACCTAAGCCCAAAATATAAGCGGTATCTAAAGCTGCACCAAATTCAGGTGCGTTGCGTAATTGATCGGAGGCCAAGGTCATTACATCTGATACCCCATCCACGACAATTCCAACAGTACGCTGTGCGACATTTAAAATGATCACCACCGTAAACTGATCATAGCTTGGATTGCCAATATTAAATTTAATTCTCAAATCAACAATTGGCACAATATTGCCACGCAAATTAATAACACCTTTAATAAAGGCAGGAGCATTGGCAATACCTGTTACGGCATCATAACCACGGATTTCTTGCACTTTTAGAATATCAATTCCATATTCTTCCTTGCCAAGTGCAAAAACGAGTAGTTCGCGATTGACTTCGCTATCACGTAAAACTTGGTCCATACCCCCTCCGTTAAGCTGCTAATCGACTGATATCAGAAGATGAAAGATGCTGTGCTGTTTTAACTAATGCAGCAACATCCAAAATAAATGCAACATGACCATCACCCATAATGGTTGCACCAGCCACCCCATTAACGCGCCGATAATTAGTTTCTAGATTTTTCACCACCACTTGATGCTGCCCTAATAAATCGTCGACAAATAGGGCTATTTTCTGCCCTTCTGCTTCCAAAATAATAACTAAGCCTTCTTCGAAAGATTTTAATTTGGCAGGCAAATTGAAAATATCGTAGAGCGCAATTAATGGTAAATATTCGCCACGCACATTGATCACATTGCCGCGCCCAGCCATAGATTTAATTTCTTCTGTTTTCGGCTGTAGCGATTCAATAATAAATGTCAATGGAATGATATAAAGCTCATCCGATGCTGAAATTGACATGCCATCCAAAATGGCCAAGGTAAGTGGCAGGCGAATACTCATCGTGGAGCCAACACCCGTCATGGATTGAATTTCAACTCGTCCACCCATGGCTTGAATGTTTTTGCGTACCACATCCATGCCTACCCCACGCCCTGATACGTCGGTAATCTCTGCTGCGGTAGAAAAGCCAGCTTCAAAGATCAGCATCCAAACTTCGTTGTCCGACATATTGTCGTTTACGTTCATGCCACGCTCTTTGGCCTTATTTAGAATGCGTTCTCTACTTAAGCCGGCACCATCATCACTGACCTCAATGACGATATTGCCGCCCTGATGGAATGCTTTGAGCGTTAATGTTCCTTGGGCTTGCTTATTGCGGCTTAAGCGTACATCAGGCATTTCAATGCCATGATCCAAGCTGTTACGCACCAAATGCGTTAATGGATCACTGAGCTTTTCAATAAAGCCTTTGTCGAGTTCGGTGTTTTCACCAATCATGCGCAACTCAACTTGTTTGCCCAGCTTGCCAGCTAAATCACGCACCAAACGAGGATAGCGATTAAATACAAATGAAATCGGCATCATCCGAATCGACATCACCGATTCTTGTAATTCGCGCGTATTGCGCTCAAGCTGAGCAACGCCGCTAAGCAGTTTTTCGTGCAAAACCGGATCGAGTTGCAGCGAATTTTGCGCCAGCATGGATTGGGTAATGACCAGCTCGCCGACCAAATTGAGCAACTGATCAACCTTTTCCACGCTGACTCGGATTGAAGACTCCGCCGCTTTATCTGTTGCTCTTTCGTTCTGGAGACGACTGATCGGTGTTACTGCAGCAGGCGTTGAACTAACGGCAGCGACGACGGCTTCCTCTATGATAGGTTGGAAAAATCCATATCCGGCCTCCTCGGCCGTCGCTGCTGTGGCTTCAGACAAGGCAGCGCCTAGCGTGTCATCAAAAAACCCAAACCCTTCATCAACGCTTAAATCCGACTCGGCTGGCGTCAGAAAGAGGCCAAACTCAGACTGGCATTCGGCACTTGATGTAATCGAAACCCGATTTGGCTCAATCATGAACGACATTGAATCAAGTATTTTTTCAGGATTTTCAGTGGTCTTGATACGGTACAACCAAGGCGAATAAGCGTCGCCAGGCGTAAAATCGTCAATGGTGCCAAAGCGATCTAGCTCACGACACAGCAGAGTTTCATCAAACGTCTCACCGGGCTGAATCACGATGGTCAGCTCGTCCAGTTCTACCATCGTCGTGTCTTCCTGAGAGGTCAGCAATTGAGTGAGCCTAGCCTTGGTTGCGCTCATCGCCAGTTCATCAGGTTGGCCCTGTCCACGATGCGCGGACAGCATGTCCTGCAATACATCCCCAGATTGCAGGAAAGCATCTACCATTTCCGCAGTTAGCGTAATTTCGTTTTTACGAATTTTATCCAGCAGGTTTTCCAGCACGTGCGTCACATCGGTCAAATCTGCAAAACCGAATGTTGCTGCGCCTCCTTTGATCGAATGTGCAGCGCGAAAGATGGCATTCAAGTCTTCCGAATCTGGTTCAGCCACATTGATATTGAGCAGCAATGACTCCATATTGGCCAAGTGCTCGGCAGCCTCATCAAAAAAAACCAGAATAAACTGGCCCATATCAATCGACATAGCTCCCCCTCGCTAGAGACCACTAGCCGATGACTTTGCGGACAACTTCCAGCAGTTTTTGTGGATCAAACGGTTTCACCAGCCAGCCAGTGGCACCGACTGCACGCCCCTGCTGTTTCATCGCATCGCTCGATTCGGTGGTGAGCATCAGGATGGGCGTGCTGGCATATTGAGGCAGCCCGCGCAAGGTGCGAATCATCGTCAAGCCATCCATGCCCGGCATATTCTGATCGGTGAGCACCAAATCCACCTGCCCGGATTTGGCCTGTGCGACACCTGCATTGCCGTCCACAGCCTCGACCACCTCGTAACCCGCGCTACGCAAGGTGAAGCTCACCATTTGCCGAATTGATGGCGAATCATCTACCGCCAATATTTTCTTTGCCATATTGCCCCCCGTTCACACAGATAGAACCAGATACCACTTTGTACTCAGGTATAAATTTCTTGAGCCGATTCTTTTTATAGGCAAGACTTGTCATCATCGCCATTCAAAACCTACATGGAACGTCAAAATTATTTTCAGGCAATGTCATTGAAACAATATGATTTGCAATAAACAACCAGATAAAACTGAACACAATGAAAGATAATAATCAGCTGATTCTGTACTCATTCCGCCGCTGTCCTTATGCAATTCGGGCCAGGATGGCCTTGAGTCTATGCAATATCGAGGTGCAGTTGCGCGAGGTCGTGCTGCGCGACAAGCCACCCGAGCTATTACATAGCTCGCCCAAGGGGACAGTACCAGTGTTGCTGCTGGGTAATGGCCAGGTCATCGAGCACAGCCTGGACATCATGTTATGGGCTATCGAGCACACGGCAGCGGATAGCAGCCTGACTCTGGCACTGGACGCGCAGTTAGAGTTAATCGAATTGCACGATCAAAGCTTCAAACCATTGCTTGATCGCTACAAATACCCCGAGCGTCATTTGGAGCTATCCGCACAGCAGCATCAATACAACGCCATGTATTGGCTTGAAACCCATATCATTACTAGGCTGAAAGAATATACCCACCTTTTTGGTAATCACTTAAGTCTGGCTGATTTGGCGATTGTGCCTTTTGTCCGCCAATGCGCTGCAGTCGATAGTGCGGCATTTGCGCGCAGCACCAGCACAGCCTTGCAACACTGGCTGGCACGGCTGACTGAATCAGCTCTATTTGAATCGGTCATGAGCAAGTATCCGCAATGGCGTGCCGGAGATCCCCCGATCTGGTTTGGTGGCACCTCAAAGCCGCCGCTGTGAACGTCGCCGGGATAGTGGTAAATCACCATAGGCCTCGCGCTCGAAATAATTATCGCGATAAAAACGCCGCCCGCGCAGCCATTGCCAGCAGCTTGAACCCAGATACAAGGGCCAGAACATCAGGCCCCAGCGTTCATACTGACGGACGTGTACCCGCTCGTGCACACGCAAGCGCGCCATTTGACTGGCATCGGCAGCAATCACCACATGACCTACAGTAATCGCAGCGAAACGCCAGCGTGCACAGCGCCAACGCGCAGGCGCGCTTACTTCGCATACGCCGCAATACCAGACACAACGCGCACCCAACAGACGCAGAGGCAAGGCGAGCAGCAGACCGATCAAGGTCATCGGCAAAGCCCATACATATCGCACCACACGCTGACAACGCCAATTCATCATTTGTCCCTAATCAAAGCCAGATGCTGTTAACCCCGCATGCGATATTTTGACCTGCTCACGCTCATGCTAGAATAGCGCCCAATTAATTAAACCAGATTGAACGGGTGCAGCATGGCAGGTCATAGCAAGTGGGCAAATATTCAGCATCGCAAAGGTCGTCAGGACGCCAAGCGCGGCCAGATTTTTACCAAGCTGATCAAGGAAATCACCGTTGCTGCCAAAATGGGTGGCGGTGATATCACGATGAACCCGCGCCTACGTCTGGCAATCGACAAGGCCAAAGCGCAATCGATGCCGAAAGACAATATCGAAAGCGCTATCAAGCGTGGCACCGGCTCGCTTGATGGCGTTGATTACATCGAAACCCGTTATGAAGGTTATGGCCTAGGCGGCGCAGCAGTGATGGTCGATTGCCTGACCGACAACCGCACCCGTACCGTGGCCGACGTACGCCACGTATTCAGTAAATACGGCGGAAATATGGGCACCGACGGCTGCGTGAGCTTCCAGTTCAAGCACTGTGGTTATCTGATTTTTGCGCCGGGCACTGACGAAGACGCACTGATGGAAGCGGCGCTCGAAGCGGGTGCAGATGACGTAACGACCAACGATGACGGCTCAATCGAAGTGATCACGCCGCCGTACGAATTCGTGAACATCAAGGAAACGCTAGAAGCAGCCGGTTTCAAAGCCGAAATGGGCGAATCAACGATGAAACCGCAAGGCGAAACCGAGTTAACCGGCGACGACGCGATCAAAATGCAGAAATTGATCGATATGATGGAAGCGCTCGACGACGTACAAAGCGTTTACACCACGGCGGTATTTGACGAAGAAGAATGATTTCACGCTTCGTTTGAAAAAGAAAGCCGGCTTTAACACGCCGGTTTTTATTTAAACAAAAAATAATAAATCACATAAAACCAGCTACAAAAGCCATGAAGAATGGCCCACAGGATGGAGTGATTGGCGCTCCAAGATAACGCTACGGCAATCACGGTGCCCAGACTAAAACCGCCGAAAATCTTCATGATTCACTCCTTGCAAATCGTGGTTGCCGAATGTGGTCATCCGCGATCAAATGGGGTCAGACAGAAAAAAAGCCACCGGGTTCGGTGGCTTTTTTGCGTTTCATCACGCTTAGTTAGCGCGTTTTTTGAATTCCATGGTGCGAGTGTCGATCTCGATTTTGTCACCGATATCGATAAATGCAGCCACCTGGATGTTCATTTCTGAACCCACCAGTTTTGCTGGTTTCATTACTTTGCCTGAAGTGTCGCCACGTACTGCTGGCTCGGTGTATTCAACTTCACGCACTACCACGGTTGGCAACTCAACAGAGATCGCTTTGCCGTCGTAGAAAGTCACTTGGCATTTGTCTTCCATGCCGTCAACGATCAGACCCAGCGTGTCGCCCAGGTTGTCAGCTTCAACTTCGTACTGATTGAACTCTTCGTCCATGAACACGTACATTGGATCAGCAAAGTAGCTGTAGGTGCAATCGAGGCGGTCGAGTACAACCACTTCCATTTTGTCATCTGACTTGTAAACGACTTCAGAACCAGAACCTGACAACAGGCCTTTGGATTTGATTTTAACTACTGAAGAGTTACGACCTGATTTTGAGAATTCGGTTTTTTGAACAACCAGAGGTTGGCCGTCAACCAAGATAACGTTACCAGCGCGAACTTCGTGTGCAGTTTTGATTGCCATTGCGTATTACCCGAGTTTTAACGATTCTGATGCAAAATCGCTGTTTGAAAATAGAAAAATCCCGCTATTTTACCTTGGAATTGACGAATCTGACCAGATTAGTCGCGACATCCCCCAGTTCAAGCAAATTTTTCCGCCAGGCGTGAGCGTGCTCTTGCAAGAGATGCCGTCCGGCAACAAGCTCTTGCCACGCAGCACTGAGATCTCCACCGTGATTCCACGCTTGCATCATTGCGGCCAGCGCCATGAGCGCTGGCGTGGGCTGATGGCCCAGATAACGCACCAGAAACGCGTCCAGTTTGTCGCGATGTGCATCATCTTCCTGCGGATAGATATGCCAGACAAACGGCTTGGCCGCCCATTGCGCACGCAGGAAAGAATCTTCTCCGCGCACAAAATTAATGTCGCAGCTTAGCAGCAGGCGATCATAGTCATCCTGTGCCAGCATGGGCAGGGGAATGATCTCCAGTGCGCCGCGCCTAGATACACCACCAGTGTATTGCCCTGCAGTCAAATCCAAATCCTTCATAGCAAGCAATACCCTACCCTCTGGCACAAAAAGCCGGATGGACTGACTGCTGTTTTCCAGCACCGACAACCATTGCTTCAATGCAAGAGGCTCATAGGCAAAGAGCGAAATATTCAAAGCAGGTGCCAGATGCTGCGGGCATGCGGGCGACAGGCTGACCAGAAACTGCGCAGAATCAGCGTCACGCCAGGCCAGCTGCAAGGCTCTTTGCCTTTGCTCGCTAAACACACCGCCTGTGCGCTTGGTAAAACCCGGAAAGAAAAAGTACTTGCTCAAGCCCTGCACCGGCGATGGCAAACCGTGGCAACCTTCAACCCAGTCTTCGGCGCTCAGGTATTCCAGATTAATCCAGACCGGAGCTGTGGCTCTGGCCTGCATCTGGGCCAGATAAGGTGCTGGAATCTCGCAAGCGAATGCTTCAATCACCACGTCGGCGGCATGGACAAGAGGTGGGAAATCGGTATCCCAGCGCAGCACCAGTACGCCTTCCAGCTGCTGGCGCGCTTGAGTCGGATCGATTTCGGGGCGGATTTGCGCAAAACTGGCCAGATCATCGACCCAAAGTGTGACAGCAAGGCCAAATTCCTGATGCAATTGCCGGGCAAGCCGCCAGCACACGCCAATATCGCCAAAATTGTCGACCACACGACAAAAAATCGCCCACGCAACTGCTGCTGTCATCACCATGACCTGCTTGACCCACTCAAAGCGGTAGTTTACCAGCAGGGCGATGGATGGCGACCTAGCGCCGCTGCACTGCATAGCGTTCGCGATCAGGAATATGGATCAGCGATGGGTAGAGGCGCTGGATTTTGATGACATACTGGCGGGTTTCTTTATAGGGCGGAATGCCACGATAACGATCTACTGCGCCCTCGCCGGCGTTGTACGCCGCCGAAACCAGATCAATCCGCCCCTGATAGCGATCGAGCAATAGCCGCAAATAGCGCACCCCGCCTTTGACATTTTGACTGACATTGAAAACATCCTGCACATTAAACCGTGCGGCAGTGCCCGGGATCAGCTGCATCACGCCCATTGCCGATTTGGGCGACACCGCATAGGTTTGCAAGCGCGATTCCACCAGAGCAATACTGAGCGCGAAATCCGGGTCTACCCCGTGCCAGCGGGCAATCTGGGCAATAATGCGCGCGGTTTTCTTTTGCTCGTGGCTTAAGGTAATCCGCTGAACGGCACCATGGGGTAAGGGTGATTTCTCCGGTTGAACGTCGGCCAGCAGACAAGCGGGTAGCTGATGATTTTTCAGCAGAATGGTATCGAGCATATCCTGCGCCTGCCTATGACCTTGCTCGGCGGCAATCGAAAACAGGCTGGCGGCAGCTTGGCGATTTTCCGGCACGCCCAGACCAAACGCGTACAACACGCCCAGCCGGTATTGCGCTTCGGTATTGCCATGGCGTGCGGCAACACAATAATGCACCGCCGCTTGCCACGGATCGCGCGATTCCAGATCAGGCCGGGGCAGAAACTCGACAATCCCCCCCCTTGCAGTCACGCTCAGGACAGCAATACCCAGCAGAAGCAATAAAGATCGAATAATCAACGACATAATTGACAACTACGTCAAGCAGATTCTTCAGATTATGCCAATCGAGCAACGATGTCAGCCCGGCAAGACCAATGGTCTTCTGCGCTTTAGAGCACTGAGACGACATCGCCACTCGGTAAGGGCGTCGCTTGCGACACAGTGCTGGATCGGACCGCAATCTGCTCGCGACCAATCGGGAAATAGCTGATTTCTTCGGCCTTCATCCGTTTGGGTTCGTACAGATTGCGCCCATCAAAAATCGTCGCCGAACGCAGCGATTTCTTGATGCTGGCAAAATCCGGGCTGCGAAATGCTTTCCACTCGGTCGCAATCACCAGCGCATCGGCATTGTGTAATGCATCCATATGCATAGGCGCAAAACTGATTCCCTCGAACCCGGCAAACAGTTGCTGGGCCTTGGTATTGGCCACCGGATCATGCGCGCAAACTGTTGCGCCCCGAGTTAGCAAGCCCTGAATCAGCGTCAGGCTAGGCGCTTCGCGCAAATCGTCGGTATCGGGCTTGAAAGCCAAACCCCAGATCGCAAAGTGCAGGCCACGCAAATCCGGGCCAAAATGCGCCTGAATCTTATTCAGCAGCACATGCTTTTGCTGATTGTTCACCTCATGCACTGCCTGCAGGATTTTGAGCGGCTCGCCGCATTGCTGCGCAGTTTGCTGCAGTGCCTGCACGTCTTTTGGAAAGCATGAGCCACCATAACCCACGCCGGGATACAGAAAATGATAGCCAATACGGGGATCAGAGCCGATGCCCTTGCGTACCAGCTCGATATCCGCCCCCAGCACTTCGGATAGATTGGCCAGCTCGTTCATAAAGGAAATCCGCGTCGCCAGCATGGCATTGGCCGCATACTTGGTCAGCTCGGCCGAACGCAAATCCATACATAAAATACGGTCATGATTGCGCACCAGTGGCGCATAAATGGCCTGCATCAGATCTTTGGCCGTTTCGTCCTCGGTGCCAATCACAATCCGGTCCGGGCGCATAAAATCATCCACCGCCGCACCTTCTTTCAAAAATTCGGGATTGGAGACCACGCTAAAACTGCTGCGCTGCCCACGCTGATCAAGCTGCGCCTGCACCGCGCGCCGCACCAGATCGGCCGTACCGACGGGAACGGTCGATTTATTCACAATCACTTTGTACTCGTTCAGGTGATGACCGATATTGGCTGCAGCCGCCAGCACATATTGCAAATCGGCCGATCCGTCTTCACCGGGCGGCGTGCCGACGGCAATAAACTGGATCGTGCCATGCGCCACCGATTGCGCCACATCGCTGGTAAAGCGCAAGCGATTGGCCTGCACATTGCGCCGGATCAGCTCGTCCAGCCCCGGCTCGTAGATGTGCACAATGCCTTCCTGCAGCTGCTGTGTTTTCTGAATATCCAGATCCAGACACAGCACATGATTGCCGTATTCCGCCAGACAGGCACCTGTGACCAAACCGACATAACCCGAACCAATCACCGTAATCCGCATTTGAGCTACTCCACTGTAGGCTGATGCGTTTTTACCGGACTTGAATGACGGTTCTGCGACAAAATTGGGAAATCTCGATGACAAGCGCCCAGAGTCAGGCGGTAATTGAACTTCACACCCACCCTTTCATCCAATTGACAACACGGACATGACAAGTAAAGCTAGATTGAATTTGCTGGAAGGTAATCAACAGATGTGAGTTCATTCACCGGCAGAGCGGCAATTTGATACAGATTATGTCATCGCAATATGTTTAGATTCGCCTACCCACTTGGATTGGATTTTTAATAAGGATGCACACAATGAAAAAACTCATGATGCCAGCTCTGCTGACCATTAGCCTGAGCATGGCTGGCTGCGCGAATATGACACCCGAGCAGCAAGGCGCCACCATTGGTGCTGTCGGCGGAGCGATAGCTGGTGCGGTCATCAGCTCGGCCACGGGCGGCAAACACGTGGCGCGTGATGCAGCCATTGGTGCAGCGATTGGCGGCATTGGCGGCTACGCATGGTCGGCGCATATGGAAAAGCAGCGCAAGGAAATGGAAGCGGCCACGCAGGGCACCGGCATTGAAGTGAGCAAAACCGCCAATAACGAGCTAAAGATTGACGTTCCGAGCGATTTTTCGTTTGATACCGGCAAATACGCCATCAAACCGAATATGCGCCCGGTGCTCGACAAGCTGGGCCAGACGCTGAATCAAAATCAGGTGACGCGCGTACGCATTATTGGCCACACCGACAGCACAGGCACGGACGCCATCAACAATCCGCTCTCGGTCAATCGCGCCGGTGCAGTGCAAGCGTATCTGGTCAACCGTGGCGTGGCGGGCAACCGGATGAGCATTGATGGTCGCGGCTCGTACGAGCCCGTGGCGGACAATAACAGCGCAGCGGGCCGCGCACAAAATCGCCGCGTCGAGATTTTTGTCGCCGAACCGGCACCAGCCAGCAAGTAAGCCCGTTAGCTCAACCGAGCAAGCGCAATCTCCAGAAACAGTCTGCCATGGCAGGCTGTTTTTTATTTTCAAAATATTTATTTTAAAATCATTTACTTAAGCAATATCAAACTCAAGCCGCTCTGCGCTTGAATTTCAAATGCCTTGCATCCATGTATGGGTTAATCAACCCAATACCTGGAGACGCAAAATGCGTATCGACAAACTAACTACCAAGTTTCAACAAGCGCTCGCTGACGCGCAAAGCATGGCTTTCGCCAATGACAACGCCTATATCGAGCCACAACATTTATTGCTTGCGCTGCTAAACGATAACGATTCGGGGGCCGCCGCCCTGCTCGCCCGCGCTGGCGTCAATATTCACCCACTGAAATCGGCACTGGAAAGCGCAGTGCAGCGCCTGCCTAAAATCTCCGGTGGCGATGGCGATGTCACCGTCGGCAAGGACCTGGGTCGCCTGCTCAACCAGACCGACAAAGCGGCGATGCAGCGCAATGATCAATTCATTTCCAGCGACCTGTTTCTGCTCGCACTCGCCGACGACAAAGGCGAAACGTCACGACTGCTGAAAGAAAACGGCAGCAAGAAAGAAGCCATCGCCGCAGCGGTGGATGCCGTGCGTGGCGGTGAAAACGTCAGCAGTGCCGATGCCGAGCAACAACGGGAAGCGCTCAGCAAATACTGTCTCGATCTGACCGAACGCGCCCGCGCCGGCAAGCTCGACCCGGTGATCGGTCGCGATGACGAAATCCGCCGCGCGATTCAGGTTTTGCAGCGCCGAACCAAAAACAACCCGGTATTAATCGGCGAACCCGGCGTCGGCAAAACCGCGATTGTCGAAGGCCTCGCGCAGCGCATCATCAACGGCGAAGTGCCCGAATCGTTAAAGCACAAGAGGGTATTGTCTCTGGACCTAGCTGCGCTGCTGGCTGGCGCGAAATACCGGGGGGAGTTTGAGGAACGCCTCAAAGCTGTTCTGAATGAACTCGCAAAAGACGAAGGCAATAATATTGTCTTTATCGACGAGCTGCACACGCTGGTGGGCGCCGGCAAAGCCGAAGGCGCAATGGACGCCGGCAATATGCTCAAACCCGCGTTGGCGCGCGGCGAGCTGCATTGCATCGGCGCGACCACACTCGATGAATACCGTAAATACATCGAAAAAGACGCCGCGCTCGAGCGCCGTTTCCAGAAAGTGCTGGTTGGCGAGCCAAGCGTTGAAGACACGATCGCGATTTTGCGCGGCTTGCAGGAAAAATACGAAATCCACCACGGCGTCGATATTACCGACCCGGCGATTGTCGCTGCGGCCGAGCTGTCGCACCGCTATATCACGGATCGTTTCTTGCCCGATAAGGCCATCGACTTGATCGACGAAGCGGCGGCCAAAATCAAAATGGAAATCGACTCCAAACCCGAAGTGATGGACAAGCTCGATCGCCGCATTATTCAGCTCAAAATCGAGCGCGAAGCGGTGAAACGCGAGAAAGATGAAGCGAGTAAAAAACGCCTTGGTCTGATCGAAGAAGAAATTGCTAAGCTCGACAAAGAATATTCCGATCTGGAAGAAATTTGGAAAGCCGAAAAAGCCAGCGTGCTCGGTAGCCAGGCGATTCGCGAGGAAATCGACAAGCTGAAAAATCAGATGGAAGCGCTCAAACGCGCCGGCGAATGGCAGAAAGTCTCCGAGCTGCAATACGGCGAATTGCCAGCGCTGGAAGCGAAATTGAAAGCGGCCGAAGCAACAGAAACCGGCGGCGAGAAGGCCAATAAACTGCTGCGTACACAAGTCGGTGCCGAGGAAATCGCCGAAGTCGTTAGCCGCGCGACTGGCATTCCGGTCAGCAAAATGCTGCAAGGCGAGCGCGAAAAATTGCTGCATATGGAAGACGTATTGCACGACCGCGTCGTCGGCCAAGATGAAGCTGTTCGTTTGGTGTCAGATGCCATCCGCCGCTCGCGCGCGGGTCTGGGCGACCCGAACCGGCCGTATGGCTCATTCCTGTTCTTAGGGCCAACTGGCGTCGGAAAAACCGAGCTTTGCAAAACGCTGGCGAATTATCTATTCGACTCGGAAGACCACATGATTCGCGTCGACATGAGCGAGTTCATGGAGAAACATTCGGTCGCCCGCCTGATCGGCGCGCCGCCGGGATACGTTGGCTACGAGGAAGGTGGCTATCTGACCGAGCTGGTGCGCCGCAAACCGTACAGCGTCATCCTGCTCGATGAAGTCGAAAAAGCGCATCCGGATGTATTTAATATCCTGCTGCAAGTGCTCGACGATGGCCGCCTCACCGACGGCCAAGGCCGCACGGTGGATTTCCGCAACACCGTCGTGGTGATGACATCGAACCTAGGCAGCGATCATATCCAGCGCCTGGCCGATTCGGATTATCAGGTCATCAAGCTGGCGGTGATGGCTGAAGTGAAAACCCATTTCCGTCCCGAGTTCGTCAACCGGATCGACGAAGTGGTCGTGTTCCATGCTTTGGCGCAGCAACACATTCGCAATATCGCCAAAATCCAGCTCGAAAAACTCGTTGGTCGTTTGGCGCATATGGAAATCGGCATGGAAATCTCTGACGCCGCGCTTGATCTGATCGCCGAAGCGGGTTTCGATCCGGTCTACGGCGCGCGGCCACTGAAACGTGCGATCCAGAGCGAGCTGGAAAACGTCTTGGCCAAACGGATTCTTGCCGGTGATTTTGGCGCCAAGGATACGATACGTGTCGACGCGAAAGATGGCGCAATCCTGTTTGGCAAAGCCTGAATCTGGCTAAGCCATCAACAAAGCCCGCATCAGGCGGGCTTTGTTCATTTAATCAGGCAGTCGGCGCACCGGGCGGTTACTGATTTTGTCCGATGGCCCACGCGTGGTGTCGGTTTTGCTCGATGGACTGCTGACCGAGCCCCCACCCGCTGGCTTGGCGGCCTCTCCCATACTGCTCACCGTGCCGCCCTTGCTATTGTCCTGATAAGCCGGAACAAACTGTCTTTCCGGAATATCCACGGTACTGATGGTGCCCTGATCGTCCATCGGCACTTCGACACCAGTACAGGGCCGATCCGAATAAACCACGCGCCCTTTTTCATCTAGACATTTAAATGGCTCTGCCCAAGCCAGCCCCGGCAACAGCAGCACAATCAACAGCCAGCACATATATTTCATCATGCACCTCCATTCATCCACATTTGAAGCGTGGCTGCGATCTGACGGATATGCGAGTGTATTGGCCGATTCGTATAGCCAAACGGTCATTACATGGCACACTTGATGACTAGCCACCATTAAAACCACAGGTATACCTCTAGAAGCAAAGCTTGAATTGACTCGCATGGACATACCCAACAGCTACCTGATAAAAGCAAAATCCATTACCATTGCCGTCCCCCACCGTGAACGCAAACAGACTTTATGCATACTCTGGCGCAATTGCAGCAAGGACAGCTTAAAGGCCTGAGCCGCCTCGATCTCAGCTGCAATCTGCGCGAGTTTCCGCGCGAAATTTTTGCGCTGGCCGATACGCTGGAAATCCTCAACCTCTCCGGCAATCAGCTTGCCAGTCTGCCAGACGATTTGCCGCGACTACACAAACTGAAAATTATTTTCTGCTCGGATAATTGTTTTACCGAGCTGCCCGCCGTGCTGGGGCAATGTGCCAATCTGGCAATGATCGGTTTTCGCGCCAACCAGATTGCCCACCTCCCCGCCGCCGCGCTGCCGCCCAAGCTGCGCTGGCTCACGCTCACCGAAAATCAGATTACACAATTGCCCGATGAGATCGGCCACTGCACGCAGCTGCAAAAGCTGATGCTGGCTGGCAACCGCCTCAGTGCCCTGCCCGCCACGCTGGCCAATTGCCACAATCTGGAGCTGGTGCGCATCGCGGCGAACCGATTTGAAGTATTGCCAGAATGCCTGCTGAATCTGCCCAAATTGGCTTGGCTCGCTTTTGCTGGCAACCCGTGTGCCGATCGTGTTGAAGCAGCGATGGTGGCGTGCAATAGCGTGCCGAAAATCGATTGGCAGCAAATTCGCTTGGGCGAGCTGTTGGGTGAGGGCGCTTCGGGGCAGATTTTTGCGGCTGACTGGTATGAAAATGGCCAGCGGTCTGGGTTTGAAAACGGCGATTCGCTTGGGCGAAAGGTCGCGGTGAAACGCTTTAAATCAGCCGTCACCAGCGACGGCGTACCGCGCAGCGAAATGGACGCCTGCATTGCCGCAGGCGCGCACCCCAATTTAATTCCGGTACTGGCTCAGATCGACGATGTGGCAAACCCCGCGCTGGTGCTGGGGCTGATTGATCAAGACTACAAAACCCTCGCTGGCCCACCGAGCCTGCAAAGCTGCACCCGCGATATTTTCGCACCCGATGCGCAATACAGCGTGCCGGTGATTTTAAATATCCTAAAGGGTATTGCCTCGGCGATGATGCAGCTCAATAGTCACGGGCTAATACATGGCGATGTATATGCGCATAATATCCTAACCCACGCCGATGGTACTTGCCTGCTCGGCGACTTCGGCGCCGCATCCTTCATACCGCCCGAACACCAAGCAGCCCTCGCCGCGATCGAAATGCGAGCATTTGCTTGCTTGATTGAAGATCTGATTAGTCGTTGCAATTCCGTAGAGCCAGCTGATTTGCAAAGACTCGCTAAGCTTCAAGGTTTACATCTGCAATGCGTGAATAACTCCCCAGATCAACGACCAAGTATGGTGCAGGTGGTAGAGCAATTGACTGAAACCGCCAGCTCCATTTGACGCCACAAGAGGGAGTGTGAAAATCACACAGAGGTTTGCGCACTTCTAAAATCTACGACCGAACTTATACCGCTTTATTTTTTGCGTCTTTATCCTCTGCTGCTTTTCTAAGCCGCTCAGGCGTTTTTTCATAAAGAGCTTGAAGCTCTTTGGGCTCAGATATGCCTTTTTTTACAATAAAATTTAAGAGATCAAACATTTTTTCTGCCACTTGATCAAAGTCCTCGTCCGACATTTCTCCCGGATGAACCGCATTATTTCCAGTAATTCTGAGTGTATCGGCAACTTTAATGATCATTGGGGGGAGTGTGTTTTTTGCAGCTAAAGAACGAATATCGGTATCAATATTCTTGCCTGGCTCCCCCAAGTGTTTGCATAGCTTTTGTAGTCCAAGTCTTAGTAGAGCTGCTGCTCCTCGTGGTGAACGCGAAAAAATGCGGGCCGCTTCTTCATAATCTCGCTTCACATCAGCTGGCATGTCTACATCTGCCTCTGGGGCGATAGAAGAATCTGGGTAAATCATTACGCCATTCACTAATTCCTCAAGGGGGATATAAGGAGAGTAAGTTTTTCCTTGCTCAGCACTCCATATAGAACGTGAGTGGCATTTCGAGCACTGGGCAGCAGCAAACAATAATGGTTCTGTGGTAAAAACTCTATTCCAGTGCATATGTGAGAAAGTTGCACAAAAGGGGCAGTGAAATGCATCCGCTTTAAACCGTGGTACTGTGTAGTTCATTTGACTGTTCTCAAAGCTATCACCGTTAAACTGCTAGATTTAAAAAACCGACCCGCAGGTCGGTTTTTGTGTGGGTATTGCTCTGTAGTCCAATAATAGATTGAGCTACAGACTTATACCTTAGTTGTGCAACGCCAGCATCAAACCATTCAGGCGTTTTACGAACGCAGATGGGTCTTCCAGTTGGCCGCCTTCGGCGAGTAGCGCTTGATCGAACAGCAATTGCGTCCAATCGCCAAACTTGTCGCCAGTCGCTTCGGCTTTCAGTTTGCCCACCAGTGGGTGCGTTGGGTTCACTTCCAAGATGGGCTTGCTGCCTTGTACGTCTTGGCCGGCGGATTTGAGCAAACGCTCCAGATTCGCGCTCATATCGTTGTTTTCAACCACGAGGCACGCTGGGCTGTCGGTCAGGCGGTGCGTCACGCGAATGTCTTTGACAGAATCGCCCAACACGCCTTTCATTTGCTCCAGCACGTCTTTCAGTTCGGTCGCCGCAGCTTCTTGCTGTTTTTTCTCTTCTTCGTCGGTAAATTGCTCCAGATCGAGTTCGCCTTTAGCGACTGATTGCAGTTTTTTACCTTCGAATTCGGTCAAACCGCTAAACGCCCATTCGTCAACGCGGTCGCTCAGCAACAAGACTTCGATGCCTTTTTTGCGGAAGACTTCGAGGTGCGGGCTGTTTTTCGCCGCCGCGTATGAATCGGCGGTGATGTAGTAGATCAGCTCTTGGCCTTCTTTCATGCGGCCCAGATAGTCTTTTAGCGATACGGTTTGATCGCTATTGTCGTTGTGCGTTGATGCAAACCGGCACAGACCAGCGATGCGTTCTTTGTTGGCAAAATCTTCGCCGACGCCTTCTTTCAGCACTTTGCCGAATTCGCGCCAGAACGTCGCGTATTTCTCTTGGTCTGCCGCTTCTTCCGAATTGGCCAAGCCTTCGAGCATGCCGAGCACTTTTTTCACGCAGCCCGATTTGATTTGCTCGATGTCTTTGCTGTGCTGCAAGATTTCGCGCGATACGTTCAGTGGCAGGTCAGACGAATCGATCACGCCGCGGATAAAGCGCAGGTATTGCGGCAGCAATTTTTCGCTGTCTTCCATGATAAACACGCGGCGCACGTACAGTTTTACGCCGTGACGACGCTCGCGGTCGTACAAATCGAACGGCGCGCGTTTTGGTACGTAGAGCAGCTCGGTGTATTCCTGACGGCCTTCGACTTTGGCGTGGCTCCACGCCAGCGGATCGTCGTAGTCGTGTGCGACGTGTTTGTAGAATTCGGTGTATTGTTCGTCGCTAATTTCCGACTTGCTGCGCGTCCACAAAGCATTGGCTTGGTTAACGGTTTCTTCGCCTTCAGCAGGCTTAATCGAGCCGTCTTCGTTGTAACCGGCTTGCGCTGGCATCAAGATTGGCAGCGTGATGTGGTCGGAATATTTGCGGATGATTGAACGCAGTTTCCAGTCATTCAGGAATTCGTCTTCACCTTCTTTCAGGTGCAGCACGATTTCAGTACCGCGGCTGTCTTTCGCCACGTCTTCGAGCGTAAATTCGCCATCACCGGCAGAAACCCACTGCGTTGCGCCAGTTTCACCGGCACGGCGCGTGGTGAGGGTGACTTTGTCGGCGATGATAAACGCCGAGTAAAAACCCACACCAAATTGACCGATCAGGTGCGCGTCTTTTTGCGCGTCGCCTGAGAGCTGGCTAAAGAATTCTTTGGTGCCCGAGCGCGCGATCGTACCGATGTTTTTGATGACTTCTTCGCGGCTCATGCCGATGCCGTTGTCGGCGATCGTGATCGTTTTGGCGTCTTTATCAAAAGACACGCGGATTTTGAGTTCGGAATCGTCGCCGTACAGGCTGTCGTTATTGATCGCCTCAAAGCGCAGCTTGTCGCAAGCGTCGGACGCGTTGGACACCAGCTCGCGCAGGAAAATCTCTTTGTTCGAATACAAAGAGTGAATCATCAACTGCAGCAGTTGTTTAACTTCGGCCTGAAAGCCTAGGGTTTCTTTACTCATGGTTTTATTTCCCTAATCGTGGGTTGCAGACAATGGTGGATAAATGGGGCTGGTCGGCAGCTCTTCAAGACCCTGTATGCAGCAGGGAGATTGATTTGGGCTGATTGGGGCTAGGTAAATGATTTAAATCGTTGTTTTGTCGCGCACTGGCACTTTACTGACAAGAGTTGTGAGCAAAAGCTTGATATAGTGTCGTCAATCGAGGAAAACGGCAGAGGTCGGTATGTTGCGACGCGTGGTATTTAATCAGAAAGGCGGAGTGGGTAAATCCACCATCACCGTCAACCTAGCGGCAGTGGCCGCAGCGCAAGGTAAGCGCGTATTAGTCGTAGACCTAGACCCACAGGGCAATAGCAGCCATTACCTCCTGGGGGCATCTGCGGGTGAAGCCACACCCACGCTGGCCGATTTTTTCGAGCAGGTGCTTAATTTCTCGCTGTATGCCAAAGGGCCAGCGGAATTTATCCACGCCACACCGTTTCCCAATCTGTATCTGATGCCCTCGCATCCGGGCATTGCCGAGCAGCAGGTTAAGCTTGAATCACGCTACAAAATCTATAAATTGCGCGAAACGCTGGCCGAGCTCACCGGCCAGTTTGACGAGGTGTATATCGATACGCCGCCTGCACTTAATTTCTTTACTTTGTCGGCCTTGATCGCCGCCACAGGCTGCCTGATTCCGTTTGACTGCGATACGTTTTCGCGCGATGCGCTGCTGGGCCTGATCGCCCGCGTCGAGGAAATCCGGCAGGATCACAATGATCAATTGCAGATTGAAGGCATTGTGGTCAATCAGTACCAGCCACGCGCCAGCTTGCCGCAGCGCCTGGTGCAGGAGCTGGAAGCGCAACATTTGCCGGTACTCAAAACCCGGCTTTCCAGTTCGGTTAAAGTGCGCGAATCGCACGACAAGGCCGCGCCGCTGATTGCGCTGGATGCCAAGCATAAACTGGCACAGGAATTTGCCGCCCTTTACGGCGAATTGTCAGCTGCGGCGCAAGGCGAGTATATTAACGAATAATGATATTGAGTGGGCTAGCGAGATGACACCATTGAGCAAACCGGGCCGCGTCCTGATTGTTGACGATGAACCGTTTAATCTGGAAATCCTGTCCGAACACCTGAACGATGCCGGCTACGAGACCGCCACCGCAATGGACGGCGAAGAAGCTTGGGAAGTATTGCAGGCCGACCGCGTCGGCTTTGACACCATCCTGCTCGACCGGATGATGCCGCGGATGGATGGCATGCAGGTACTGGCCAAACTCAAGCAGCACCCCGAGTTCCAGCATATCCCGGTCATTATGCAGACCGCCGTTGGGGCCGCCGAAAACGTGCAGGAAGGCCTGGCCGCTGGCGCGTATTACTATCTGATCAAGCCATTCCAGCGCGAAATGCTGCTGGCCATTGTGGCCGCTGCCGTTGGTTTTCATACCGAGCGCAGCCAGCTGGAACGCGAGATTTCGGAGCACGCCGACTCATACAAGCTGCTGGTCAACGGGCATTTTCGCTTTCGCACGCTCGATGAAGCACGCCAGCTCACGCTGCTGCTCTCGCGCGCCTGCCCCGACCCGCAGCGCGTTGCACTGGGCTTATCCGAATTGCTGGTCAACGCCGTCGAACACGGCAATCTGGCGATCAGCTACAGCGAAAAAACCCGCCTGCTGCAAACCAACCGCTGGCAGGACGAAGTGGAAGCACGCCTGATCGATCCGAAATACAAGGATCGCATCGTGAATGTCAGCTTTAATAGCAACGCCGAAGAAGTACAGATCCGCATTCAGGACGAAGGTGCCGGTTTTGAATGGCAACCCTTTCTGGAATTCTCACCCGAGCGAGCGTTCGACCCACATGGCCGCGGCATCTCGATGGCACGAATGATGTCGTTTGATAGCGTTGAATATCAGGGCAAGGGGAATGATGTACTGGTGCGGGTGAGGAAGTGACCGTAGGATGGGTTAGGCGGAAAGCCGTAAGCCACCATGATTGCTGGCGCACAAAAGTTAAAGTAAAAAAAACCCGCAAATAGCGGGTTTTTTTATTGGGTATTGCCTTGCAGATCAATCTGCAATTAGCTTAGCGGGCAATACGTTCGACCAAATACGCTTTAATCTGAGCTGCATCCGCATCAATCGCATCAAAACGCTGTGGCAAATCTTCCAGACCAACCAGACCCGCTGGGCGTGCTGGTGGTTGGTTCAGCGCTTCCACCATTGTCGTTTCGAATTTGGCTGGCAGCGCCGTTTCCATAATCACCATCACCACGTCGTTGCGGCGGTGTGCTTTAGCGGCTTTGTAGCCATCGGCAGTGTGCGGGTCGATCTGGATGCCGAATTTTTCGAATACTTCACGAATGTGCGCTACGCGGTCGGCGTGGGTGCTGGCTTCAGATTTAAAGCCGTATTGGTCGCGCATTTGTGCGAACAATTGCTCGCCAATCTCAAAGCCGCCGCCGGTTTCGACCGATTTCCACAGCGCCGCCAGTTTGCCCGCGTCGCGACCAACCAAGTCGAACACAAAGCGCTCCAAGTTCGATGCTTTGGTGATGTCCATTGATGGGCTAGAGGTTTCGTAAGTGCGATCCAGACCACGCGGATGGTAGCCGCCGGTTTTGAAGAATTCGTCGAGCACGTCGTTTTCATTGGTCGCGACGATCAATTGGCCGATCGGCAAACCCATCTGGCGCGCGATGTGGCCGGCGCAGATATTGCCGAAATTGCCCGACGGTACGCAGAAATCCACCACGTCGCCGACGTTTTTCGCCGCTGCGAAATAGCCTTTGAAGTAGTAAACGACCTGCGCAACGATGCGGCCCCAGTTGATCGAATTCACCGCGCCAATTTTGTATTTGGCTTTAAATTCGGCGTCTTTATTAACGTCTTTGACGATGTCCTGGCAAGCGTCGAAAAAGCCATGCACCGACAAGTTGTAGATATTTTCGTCTTGCAGGCTAAACATCTGCGCGCGCTGGAAGGGGCTCATTTTGCCAAACGGGCTGAGCATAAACACATTGACGCCCTTCTTGCCGCGCATCGCGTATTCCGCCGCCGAGCCAGTATCGCCCGAGGTCGCGCCCAAGATATTCACTTGCTCGCCTTTCGCAGCTAACACGTACTCGAACAAATTGCCGAGCAATTGCATCGCCATGTCTTTAAACGCCAGCGTCGGGCCGTTCGACAATTCTTGGATCACTAAGGTGTCATCGAGCTTGATGATCGGCGTGATTTGGTCGGCATCAGCGGCATTGCGGCCATTGCAGTACACGGCCGCGGTGTAGGTTTTTTCGATCAGCGCTTTTAAATCCGCCGCTGGAATATCGTCAACAAAACGGCTGATCACGGCAAACGCCAGATCGCGGTAGTTTAGTTTGGACAGCGCTACCAGTTCGTCTTGCGAGAATTGTGGGTAGCTTTCCGGAATCGACAAGCCGCCATCGGCCATCAAGCCACCAAGCAGGATATCGCTAAATTGTTGGGCGGCAACGCCACCACGGGTAGAAATGTATTTCATGGGTATAGGCCCGTAGATATTTATATGATTGGTCTGCGTGTTTATACCCATTTGGGTATTTTTCGTAGGGTGTGAAACGCGAAGCGTTGCGCAACAAAGATGGCTCATCTGCGTGCGCGAATCAAGATTCGCACACCCTATTGGCTAACTCCAGTCGATAGGCTCCAGTTTATTGGGTAGATACAAGGGATGAGCTGGCTCACCTGATTTATTTAGTCGCAATATTTTTAATTTGATTGGAAAACCTCTAACTTGGGCTGAGCGCGATAAATGCTTTCCATCATTTCCCCAAGCGGCCACAACAACACCAGCATTTTTTGCAACTCTTAGTATCCACTCATCGTTCTCGGATCCAATTGGTTCTTCATTGCAAAATAAATTCGATGGATCTCTGGAACGATATGCAAATAAATTCACCATGCATAGGCCACCATAACCCCATCCTTTGGCAAAATTAACGCAGCGCCTAATTGTTGGATCGTCTTCCGTTTCATCTGCAATTGATGGATTTAACCCAATAAATACCGCATATGGTTTATGTTCATCCCAAATGCGCCACAAAACATAACGATATTTTCTGCAGGATGACAACGTTGCCGTTGATTCCATTTGGACTCTCCGAAATCAAGTTACGTAGGGCGTGTTAGCATCGCATAACCCACCTTTCATCTCAGGTGGTGGGTTACAGCCTTCGGCCTAACCCACCCTACGATGCAATCAACCGTTGAGGTGTTCCAAACGCAGCTTCACCACTTTGCCATTGGTGCTGCTCAAGGCTTCAATTTTGGCTATCGCGGCGTTAACGTTTTTCTCAACCGCAGTGTGAGTCACGATAACAATCTCGGCAGCTTCTTCAATTGTTGCGGCTGGTTTTTGCAGCATTGCATCCACCGAAATTTGACCGTCGGCCAAGATGCCGGTGATTTCGGCCAACACGCCCGGCTGATCTTTCACTGACAAGCGCAGGTAGTAGCAGGTTTCCACTTCGTCGATCGACAAGATCGGCAAGTTTGCCATCGCCGTTGGCTGGAAAGCCAAATGCGGTACGCGGTGTTCTGGGTCGGCGGTGTGCAGACGGGTGATATCGACCAGATCGGCAATTACTGACGATGCGGTTGGCTCAGCGCCAGCGCCCGGGCCGTAGTACATTGTGGCGCCAACCGCATCGCCTTTGACCAGCACGGCATTCATCACGCCATCGACATTGGCAATCAAGCGGCCAGCAGGAATTAGCGTTGGCGACACGCGCAATTCGATACCGTTAGGGCGGCGGCGTGTCATGCCGAGCAATTTGATGCGATAGCCCAATTCGGCGGCATATTTGATGTCGGCAGCGTCAAGTTTGCTGATGCCTTCCAGATACGCTTTGTCGAACTGCACTGGAATACCAAATGCAATTGCGCTCATGATGGTGAGCTTGTGCGCGGCGTCGTGGCCTTCGATGTCGAAAGTCGGGTCAGCTTCAGCGTAACCGAGGCGCTGTGCTTCGGCCAGCACGTCGGCAAACGCCGAGCCTTTGTCGCGCATTTCGGTCAGGATGAAGTTCGATGTGCCGTTGATAATGCCGGCTACCCATTCGATTTTGTTCGCGGTCAGGCCTTCACGCAGCGCCTTGATCACGGGAATACCGCCAGCTACCGCCGCTTCAAAAGCGACAATCACGCCTTTTTCCTGCGCTTTAGCGAAGATTTCATTGCCGTATTCGGCGATCAGTTTTTTGTTGGCTGTGACTACGTGTTTGCCATTTTCGATGGCGGCCAGCACCAAGTCTTTGGCAATCGTGGTGCCGCCGATCAATTCAACAACGATGTCAATGTCGGGATTGTTCACCACATCCATCGCGTTATCGGTCAAGGCCACGCCTTCGCCGACGAGTTCGCGCGCGCGATCCAGATCGCGGTTCGCCGCCATCGTCACCACAATCGGGCGACCGGCGCGGCGGGCGATTTCTTCGCCGTTACGCTTCAAAACGGTGGCAGTACCGCCACCTACAGTCCCCACGCCACACAGGCCGACATTGATTGCTTTCATTGTTGATCCCTCGTAGGTCGGGTTAGCGAAGCGTAACCCGACAAATGATTAAATTACTATTGATGACTTACTAATTGATAACGGTGGGTTACGCCTTCGGCTAACCCACCCTACGTGATTATTTCGTGGCAAATTCGCCCGTGCTGTGGCGTTTTCGCCAGTTCTGCAAGAAGCGTGCAACACGGTTGATCGCTTCGGTCAGATCATCCAGATTGGGCAAAAACACCACGCGGAAATGGTCGGGCTGATGCCAGTTAAAGCCGGTGCCTTGCACCAGCAGTACTTTTTCTTCGGTCAGCAATTCAAGCATCAATTGCTGATCGTCGCTCACCGGATAAATCGCCGGATCAAGGCGCGGGAACATATACAGCGCGGCTTTGGGTTTGACGACGCTCACGCCCGGAATCTGGCTGAGCATCTCATAGGCCAGATCACGCTGCTTGGCCAAGCGCCCGCCTTCGCGCACCAGATCGTCAATGCTCTGATAGCCGCCCAACGCAGTCTGAATCGCGTATTGCGCCGGTACATTGGCGCACAGGCGCATCGTCGCCAGCATATTGAGGCCTTCGATGTAATCCTTGGCTGGTTTTTTATCGCCCGACACAATCATCCAGCCCGCGCGGTAGCCGCAAGCACGGTAATTTTTCGACAGGCCATTGAAGGTGAGGAATAGCACGTCGTCGGCCATCGAGGCAATCGAGGTG
Source organism: Chitinibacter sp. GC72 (assembly GCF_009760905.1). Lineage (GTDB taxonomy): Bacteria > Pseudomonadota > Gammaproteobacteria > Burkholderiales > Chitinibacteraceae > Chitinibacter. The sequence continues at coordinate 147,505 of NZ_VIRW01000001.1, forward strand.
TGCGTTACACCGTCGTAGAGCACTTTGTCGTAAATTTCGTCGGCGTAAATAATCAGGCCAAATTCACGCGCCAGATCGACGATTTGCTGCAGCAGCTCGTCCGGGTACAGCGCGCCGGTCGGGTTGTTCGGGTTGATCACCACAATCGCGCGCGTTTTATCGGTGATCTTGGCGCGCATGTCTTCAATCGACGGATACCAGTGATTTTGCTCATCGCACAGATAATGACGCGGCTTGCCGCCCGCCAGGCTGACCGCTGCAGTCCACAACGGATAATCAGGCGCAGGCACCAGCACTTCGTCGCCATTATTGAGCAGCGCCTGCATGCTCAGCACGATCAGCTCGGACGCGCCGTTGCCGATGTAAATATCATCCACCGTCACATCTTTGATGTTTTTCTGCTGCGTGTAGTGCATCACCGCTTTGCGCGCCTGGAACAAGCCCTTGCTATCGACATAACCAGCGGCGTTGGAGAGATTGCGGATCACGTCTTGCACCACTTCTTCGGGCGCATCAAAACCAAAGTTGGCCAGATTGCCGATATTGAGCTTGATGATGCGGTGGCCGTCTTCTTCCATCTGCCGGGCTCGCTCTGGAATTGGCCCGCGAATTTCGTAGCAGATATTCAGTAATTTGTTCGATTTGAGGATGGCTTCCATCGTCACGGCCCACGCAGGATTATTTTAGGGGAAACCCCGTATTCTATCGAAAGATTCGCCCGTTGGAACAAACAATTAAGTATCAAAACGCACAGCACAGCGCTTTTGCAATGATTTAAAATGCACAAAACAATGTAAAGGCCAAAAGTTCTCGCGCAAGGCGAAGCAATAATGCGAGGGGACATGGCCTGATGACTTAACTCAAGGATCACCATGAAGCTGCATCAGTCCAAAGTCGATCATCTGAACCAGATTACCGCCTACGATCACGAATCTGTTCATGTGAATCAGGAGCGTTTTGCCGGCAGCCTGCTGGTACTGCCCGACGCAGTGCATGTCTGGCGACCAAGCTCATTTAGCGATCTGAGCGAGGCCGATTTTGCCGCGCTGCTCGAATTCAAACCCGAGCTGGTACTGCTTGGCACTGGCGCGAGCATCCAGTTTCCGCACCCCAAACTTTACACCGCCCTCTCCGCCCACCATATCGGCGTCGATACCATGGGCACGGGCGCGCTGTGTCGCACATTCAACGTGCTGGTAGCCGAAGATCGGCGCGTGATGGCGCTGGTGTTGCATAGCTAGGGGTATAAAGCCAAAGCCATTAACCATACTGGCGTTCAAGAATATACCCTAGATGATGTCGGTTGAGCATCTGCTACAGTATTCAAGACGCTGAATCCCTTGCTTTCAAGCAGGTGCTAGAGAATACTTACAAAAATGTAGCAGTCAGAAATTCATCCCCGCCTATCCATTGCAATACGGGATTTGAAAATGCAGGAAAATGTGATTCCCACGCTGGCCACTGCGCTTGAAACCGAGAAAACGTTTGAAGGCGTGGTACGTCAATTGCTCGGCATGCTTGAATTAGTCACCGATCTTGAATCAAGCTATCTGACTCAAATCGATCTGGACAAAGGCGTGCAAAGCATTTTGTATTCCCGCAACAGCAAGGCGATGCAGATTCCCGAAGGATTGTCCGTCCCCTGGGGCGACACCTTATGCAAACGTGCGCTGGAAGAGAAAACCCCGTACACCGATGACGTCGCCCAGTGCTGGGGCGACTCTGAAGCCGCCAAAGCCCTGGGCATTGCCACCTATGCCAGCACGCCTATTTATCTGGAAGATGGCAGCTTATACGGCACCTTGTGCGCTACCAGTGCTGAACCCAAGCCGCTGACGGGCAAAGGCCAGCAGTTTCTAGCGCTATTTGCCCAGCTTATTGCGCAATACGCGCAAAAAGAGCGACTGGTGCAGCAACTTCAATCGGCCAACTCGGCGCTGATCACCTATTCCTACACCGATCCATTAACAGGCCTGCATAATCGCCGTGCCATTATGGAAGAGCTCACGCGGCTATTCGCGCAAGCCCAGCGCAGTGGGCAACATATCGTGCTGGCCTTTATTGATCTGGATGGGTTTAAACAGATTAACGATGTGCACGGCCACGACGCGGGAGATGCGTTTCTCGTGCAAGTTGGGCAACGCCTCACCACCGGGCTTCGCGGCGGCGATTTGCTGGGGCGTCTGGGTGGCGACGAGTTTGTCGTCGCCGGGCTGGCTGCCACGGCAAGTGCTGCGGCTGGCGACGTCGTGGCCAGCCTGCAAGCACGCATTGGCCCGCTGCTGATCGGCCACTATGATCTGGGCACCAGCCAGTTGCAATATCAGGGCGCCAGTATCGGCGTGGTCATGGTCGACCCACACATCCACACCCCACAACAAGCCATGCAACAAGCTGATGCCGCAATGTACGTCAGCAAAAAACAAAGGAAAATGATGCATTAACACGACAATCTGCCGTACTTGATGCGCTGGCCCTAGATTGGGACGACCAGCTACTGGGCCTATACCTCGCCACGTATAGGCTCATAAAGCATATTTTTTATTATCTACAGCAAGATACCCAACAAAAGTATATTCAATTACAGTGATCAGGCGAAAACATGGCACACGCGATCTGAACACAAAGCTTAATCCTCTTCCCCCAAAAATCCACCGCTCTGGTGCGCCCACAGTCGGGCATAGATGCCATTGTGTGCGAGCAATTCGGCGTGGGTGCCTTGCTCGACGATGCGACCTTGGTCAAGTACGATCAGTCTGTCCATCGCCATAATGGTCGAGAGCCGGTGCGCGATGGCGACGACGGTTTTGCCTTCCATCAGCGTGTAAAGGCTGGCCTGAATGGCCGCTTCGACTTCGGAATCGAGCGCGCTGGTGGCTTCGTCGAGCAGCAGAATCGGCGCGTCTTTTAAAATCACCCGCGCAATCGCAATGCGCTGGCGCTGGCCGCCCGATAGCTTCACGCCCCGCTCGCCCACATGCGCGTCGTAGCCGCTACGCCCTGCCGGATCGCTCAGGCTGCTGATGAAATCATGCACTTCGGCGCGCTGCGCGGCGCGGATCATGGCCTCCTCGCTGGCGTCAGGCTGCCCATACAGAATATTGTCGCGCACCGAGCGATGCAGCAAGGAGGTATCTTGCGTCACCATACCGATCTGGTGGCGCAGGCTGTCTTGCGTTACTTGCGCGATGTCCTGGCCGTCGATACGGATCTGGCCAGACTGAATATCGTAAAAACGCAGCAGCAGATTCACAATCGTCGATTTGCCCGCGCCGGAGCGGCCAACGAGGCCGATTTTCTCGCCGGGTTTGATGGTGAGTTGCAGCTGATCGATCACCGCTTTGGCTTGACGATCATTGCCGTAATTGAAACGCACCTGATCAAATTCGATCAGCCCTTGCGTCACTTGCAGCGGCTTGGCGTCCGCAGCGTCAAGCACCGTGGAGGGTTTGGATAGCGTATTGATACCGTCCTGCACCGTGCCGATGTTTTCAAACAGCCCGGCCATTTCCCACATGATCCAGTGCGACATGCCGCTCAGGCGCAAGGACATCGCAGTGGCGGCGGCTACTGCGCCCACCCCGACTTCACCTTGCGTCCACAGATACAGCACAGCACCAGCCGTCGAAGCAATCAGCAACATGCTCAGAATATGATTGGTGATTTCGAACAAGCTCACCAGCCGCATCTGGCCATGGACGGTATGCATGAATTCTTTCATGGCCGATTTAACAAACCCGGCTTCGCGCTGCGTGTGCGAGAACAATTTGACCGTACTGATATTGGTGTAGGCGTCGGTAATCCGGCCGGTCATCAATGATCTGGCGTCCGCTTGCGCGCGCGACACGCGACTCAGGCGCGGCACAAAATAGATCATCGCGACGATATAGAGCGCCAACCAGGCAAAAAACGGCAGCATCAGCCGCAAATCAAAACCGCCAGCCACCGCCGCCATGGTGACAAAGTAGATGGTGACAAAGACCAGAATATCAGTGGTGGTCAGCACCGTATCGCGCACGGCCAGCGCGGTTTGCATCACTTTGGCCGAAATGCGTCCGGCAAATTCATCCTGATAAAAACTCATACTCTGGCCGAGCATCTGGCGGTGAAACTGCCAGCGCAAACGCATCGGAAAATTGCCCGCCAAGGTCTGGTGCTTGATCAGCGTTTGCAGCGCGATCAGCAGCGGGCTGGCGAGCAAAATCCCGAGCAGGAGCAGCAGATTGTGCTTTTCGTTTTGCCACAACAGGTGCGGTGATGTGCGACTCAGCCACTCGACGACATTGCCAAGCATGCTGTAGAGCAGCGCTTCAAACGCCCCGCACAGCGCGGTAAACAGCGCCAGTAGGGCAATATAAAGCCGCATGCCGCGTGTGCAGCTCCAGACAAAACCGATAAACGTCGCCGGATGCTTGGGCAATTGATCCGGATAGGGGTGGATGAGTTTTTCAAAAAAGGCAAACATACGGCGACCATCGCAAGACAGGAATGGGATTGATTCTAAGCGATAAGCGCGATTGAAAGCGATGAGTAAATTTTACTTTTTCCAGCGCACAAGAAAAAGGCAATACCCAATTGGGTATTGCCATGTAGATCATATCTGAAAACACCTGTAGCGATATACCCTTTACTAAGGTTTAAAGCGCGCTTCCAGTTGCGCCAGCTTGGCGCGGATATTGGCGCCCATGCTGATTTGCGGATTGGAGTAGCCATCGTCTTTGCCAGCCGCGATTTCGCGCTGGCGAATCAGCTCGCGGGCACTGTGATGCGCAGCTTCAAACGAGCGCGTTTTGCTGCGCAATTGCTCGTCAAACATGGCGCGGCCAAAAAAAGTCAGCTCGGATTTGCGGCCACAACCGTAGGAGGTGTTATCCGCGTCGGCGGCGGTCAGCACCAGCGTATCGGCACTGGCCAGCGGCGCAATCCAGCTGCCCGAGTAACACGCCGAAACGGCAATCACCCGGTGGCGCACGCCCGCCTCGTCCAGCCAGCGTTTGAGTTGCTGCGGCGTCACGCTATCGACCTGCATCGGCCAGAATCCCGCCGCCAGTTGCCCATCCTGCCCGCCGTGCGAAGTGAGATACACAAACAGAATATCTTCGTTCTGATCCATTTTACCGGCGATGGCGGTAATGCTACGCCGCAGATTCAGCGGCGTTGCCCACGGCCACTGCCCCAGTGTTTCAACGTGATTGATTAGCTCGATCCCGCGCCCGGCGGCGTCAAAGCGTTGCGCCATCACGCTGGATACCATGCCCGCTTCCCGGCGGAAAACGTCTTCGTCGGCTTCGGGGGCAAAAGCAATGGTATAGAGATCCACCACACCAGCGCGTTGGGGGGCAACTTCGCCCAGCTTGGCATGCAGCAGCGCAGGCTGCGCTTCCATCACTTCCTGCGTCAGCACCAGACTTGGGCGATCGGCATAGCCCTCGGCATCGGCATCCGGGGCGGGATACCAATAGGACATGGCCACGCCGGAGAAATACAGCGCCGAGAGCGCCAGTAAAATCAGCAACACCAGCGCAAAACGCAGCGAGTGGTGATTGCTGGCGTGCCAGAACACGGCCAGCTCGGCGACGGTGATCCATAAAAATGGCAGCGCATAGATGATCCACTGCGCGGTGTAGCTTTGGGCAAGGCCGTAGCGAGCCAGCAGCTGCGAGACGGCGTAAACCAGTCCCCACAGCAGGCTGGAAAACACATACAGCAATAAAATCAGGCTGAGCATTTTCACCTGCCGCGGCGGCACCGGCGCAGGCGGCTGCGCCACATACGCGAGCCAGCAAATCACCAAAAAATAGGCCGCGTTTTGCAGCCCGGTGATCCAGGCAAATTGCTGCGGCCCGCTGCTGCCCAGCCACGCCATCAGAATGCTAACCCCCTGATCCAGAGCAAATAGCAAGAAAATCAGCCACGGCGAAGCAGGCAATTGCTCCCAGTGCGGTGCGCGAAAGATCAGGCTGCGTGCCGTCTCGCGCCATAGGGCGTGCAGCGTGGGATGGGTCGTGGCGGTCTGGATGGGCAAACTGGCATTCAGCGTGTCGGACATTGTCATTTCCATGCTCAATCGAAATGCCAGTTTATAACAAACCTTGTCAGCAATTGAGCTGCTCACTCATTTGCTTCAGGAGTGTGGCGTTTTGGGTATTCATGGGTATACCCTGCCAGCAATTACTGGATATGGCCCACATAAATATACATGGCTATGTATGTAACTACATCAGCCCGCTGGTCAAAAAAACGGCAGCCTAAGCTGCCGTTTTATCATCAATCACCGGTCGTGATTATTTGGTGTTATCAATCACAATCTGGCCATTGTGTTTCACCTGACCACGGAACATATAGTCAACGCAGGCTTTGTAATCGCCTGGGTTAGCCAGGCTAAATGGCATCTGGTAATCAACCAGCGAGCAAGCCCACGATACGCCGCCCGGATTGTTGGCGTTGTAGCCCCAGTTTTTATCCAAGTAAGCTTTGGTTGCCGCTGCAGAACCAGGCTGGAAGCCTTTCATTGCGGCGCAACCCAGTGCTTCGTTGGCCGGGATGGTGACGCCCATTTCACGAGCAAATTCGCGGTAAGCTGCGATCCGGTTCTGGACTTGCGGTTTCTCTGCACCGCCGCCGCCACATTCGATACCGCCATTAATGATGTGCACCGTCGCGCCAAAGCCCGGGCTCATATTATTGGCCACGTCGACTGCATTCGGCACCCAAGTACCATCAACAACCCAGGTCATCGGTGGTTTTGGCGATTGTGGGTAAACCGCGAACCAGATTGCTGAAGCAAAGTTCAACCAGGTATCAGCAACGCGGCCTGGGTTGTCGAGCAAGACATTGACATCACCGTACAATGATTTGCTGAACGCGCCAAAGTTATAGTTCCATGACAATTGTTTGCTGCCACGGCCGAAGTAATCGATGTTTTTACCTTGGGCATTTTGTGCACAAGGATAGAAAATCGAGAAAATCGAGCTACCCGCGCCACTGAAGCAGTCTTGGTAGCTACCAACGGCCGAGCCTTCGTTGTAGCCATTTTCACGCAGATACCACAGCGCCTGTTTATACGTAGGCAGCGCGGTGTTTTGCTCCATCGTCGCCAGTACGGCGTTATTGTGCTCTGGATAAGTGCGTGCCGTCGCAGGCGTCAAAGCAGGCCAGTTGGCGCCGGTTTCTTGCGTGAAGTGAGCAAACGACGTGGCGAGCAATTTGCGGCAAATCGCATCGGCATCGCGGCCGTCGCTGTAGTTATCGCAATACGCCGGGAATTTCGCGACACCTTTGATGAAGTTCAAATAGGTGTAGTTGATATGACGAGCCGGAAACAGCGCGTCAAATTTGGCTTGACCCAGTACGCGTTCAACGCGTTTCACATTGTCTGGATTATTGGCTCCGCCGACGGTGACAGCTTCTACCTGGGCATCAGGCAAGACCCGCAAGGCGGCGCGAATACGGGCGATTGCACCAGCGTCAGTACCGGCCTGGCTGGCCAGTGCGTTTTCATCGGCAGTGAATTTCGCATTCGTTGGGTAACCCGCCGGAGCGGCGATATACATAATTTGCGGCTTGTACGCTGCAACTGGGCCTGGTGTTACGGGTGCCGTTGGCACCGGAGTTGCAGTACCGACTGGCGTTGCCGTTGGTATGCTCACTGGTGTTGCAGTCGGTGCTATTGTTGGTGCTGTAGTCACTGTTGGTGCTGGTGTGGCCGTTGGTGCAGGCGTCGTTCCGCCACCACTACATGCCCCCAGATCCTGCCATGGCGAATCCCATGAATTGGCCACTGTTTTGGGTACGTCGCTGGCTGAGGCGTACCACTGAGCTTTCCAGGTGCGGCCGTTATAGCTCACGGTGCTATTGGCGCTGTAAACCTGAGCAGTCCACGCGGGTGCGCTGCAGCCGCCGGCTACCGGTGTCGCTGTTGGCGCGCTGGTCGGCGTCGCGGTGGGCGCTGTTGTTGGTGTTGCTGTTGGTACTGTCGTGGGCACTGCAGTCGGCGCTACTGTTGGCGCAGCAGTAGGTGCAGCGCTTGGTGTTGCCGTCGCGACTGGCGGTGGCGTTGTCGTACCACCGCTCGTTACAAGCTTCCACAGCGTAGGGGTTGAGGCCGGATTCCAGTTCGCGCCAACATAAGCGGTATGTGTAACCAGTGCGGTGTAGTTCGACCCCAAATAATTAACTTGGGTACCTGCAGTATACGTTTGGCCTTCTTGCCAGTTGGCGGCAAAAACGGCGCTCATACTGATAGCAGCCATAGTTGAAACTGAAATAAAATGTAATGTTTTCACTCTTCCATCCTCTTGTTTTTATTGAAAATAATCAGAAATACAGAGGCATTCTTTAATGAACAAATTGCCATGTCAAACAGTATGTCGATTGAATTTACACCGTGTGGCAAGTGGCATTAACTTACATTTATCCGCCAACGAGCGAACGCTTGTAAGCTATAGTAGGAAGAGCGCTGCATGGCCAGCAGGGTGATGGAGTGGATTTATAGTCGCAATGAATTGGATACCAGTTGGCTGTTGTAGTTTGTCGATAAGACGCTACAGATTTTTCCGTGAATTTGCTCAGCATCAAGACAAAACGGCAGCCAAGGCTGCCGTTTTTGTTTGGGATGAAAGCAAATTACTTGGTGTTATCCACCACTACCTGACCATTGAACTTCACCTGGCCGCGGAAGAAGTAATCCACGCAGGCTTTGTAGTCGCCCGGATTGGCCAGGCTAAATGGCGTTTGGTAAGTGGCCAATTGGCAAGACCAGGACACGCCACCCGGATTGTTCGGGTTGTAATTCCAGCCCTTGTCAAGATAGGTTTTGGTCGCAGCAGCCGAGCCATCGGTGAAGCCTTTTGACGTACCGCAAGTCAGTTGCTCGCCGGTAATGTCAACGCCCAGCTCTTTGGTGAACTCTTTGTACGCCGCAATGCGGTTCAGCGATTGCTGTGACTCAGAACTACCTACGGTGCCGCCGGTTTTGCTACTTCGTCCGCATTCAATGCCACCGTTGATGATGTAAGTCGTCGCACCAAAACCAGGTGACATGCCGTTGGCTACATCAACCTGATTTGGCTGCCAAGTACCATCAACCACCCACGTCATTGGTGGTTTTGGCGATTGTGGATACACCGCAAACCAGATCGCTGACGCGAAGTTCATCCAGGTATCTGCCACTAAGCCAGGCTTGTCGAGCAAGACGTTCACGTCGCCGTACATCGATTTGCTGAATGGGCCGTAGTTGTAGTTCCAAGACAATTGCTTAGAGCCACGACCGAAGTAGCTGAAATACTGGCCTTGTTCGTTTTTACCGCATGGGTAGAAGATCGAGAAGATCGAGCCGCCCGCGCCATTAAAGCAATCTTGGTAGCCACCTACGCCTGAACCTTCTTGCATGCCTTGTTCACGCAGGAACCACAGGCCTTGACGGAAGGTTGGAATCGCCGTGTTTTGCTCCATTGTTGCCAACACCGCGTTGTTCTGATCGGCGTAGCCGCGTGCGGTTGCAGGCGTCAAAGCTGGCCAGTTCGCGCCGGTTTCTTGCGCAAAGTGAGCAAATGACGTTGCCAACAGTTTTTTACAAATCAGGTCTGAATCGCGACCATCGGTGTAGGTCTGGCAATACGCTGGGAATTTCGCCACGCCTTTGAGCAAGTTCAGATACGTGTATTTCACGTTGCGTACAGGGAAGAAGTAATCAAACTTCGATTCAGGCAATACACGTTCAACGCGTTTGACGTTGTCTGGATTGCCCGCCGCACCTGGCACGACGGCATCAACCACCGAATCAGGGCGAACCTGCAAGGCTTCACGGATGCGCTCTATTGTTTTCGCGTCCGAGCCAGCCTGGCTGTATAGCGCTTGTTCGGCCGCCAGGAATTGCGCATCGCTTGGGTAGCCCGCAGGTGCCGCCACAAAGGTGATTTGCGGTTTATACGCTGCCGGTGCAGTAGTTGGCGCTGCAGTTGGGCCTGCGCTTGTCACTGGTGTTGAACTTGGCGTTGGCGCTACCGTCACGGCAGGCGTTGGGCTGGCAGTGGCAACCGGGCTGGCCGTTGGCTTCACCGTCACCACGGGGGTGGAAGTTGGTTTGGCGGTGACGACCGGCGTGGCAGTCGGTACTGGCGTGGCGCCACCGGTGCCGCAAGTACCGCCCGCTTTCCACAAAGTAGGCGTTGCCGCCGGATTCCAGTTGGCGCCAACATATGCTGTGTGTGCTGAAAGGGAGGTATAGCTCGCTCCGCCATAGCTGACAACGTCTCCAGCCTTATACGTATTACCTTCTGCCCATACTCCACAAGAGCCTGGCAGGGCTGTAGGCGCTGCTGTTGGTGCCGTAGTTGGTGCGGCGGTCGGTTTGGCGCTTGGCGCTGCCGTAGGCGAAACAATCGGCGTACTCGTTGGCGCGCTGGTCACATTGGCAGTCGGTGCTGGCGTTGCACTGCCAGCCTGCAATTCCCAGGGGCCCCACTGCTCGGTGCCGGGCACATTGCCCTGCGTCCACCATTTTGCTTTGTAATCTTTACCCTGATAGCTCACCACCTGACCACCGGTGTATACCGTTTTGCTATCCCAGGCCGTTGCCGCCATCACTTGCACCGAGCAAATGGCTGCGGGAATAGCCGCCAACATCCAACGATTCAATTGGAACATAGATCCAGTCTCCATCCTTTTATGGGTGTCACCGATCCGGCGCACCTTTGGTTTAGGCGGCTATTTGCCGCTGCCAAATACTAACGAATCAGGATGGAAATTGCCTAGTGCCGATTGTCACATCTGTTGCATTATTTTACTTTTTTTCGTTTATTACACTCTTGTAATTTCAAAAAATAAAAGAGTCAATAATTCATTTGATCTAGCGCAAAAAACTGCTGTTTCTTTCCACTATATCAATAATTTAGATTTTTCTAATTTACTCAATCCATTCTTTTATTTGGGCCAGGCCAATTGGGCTGGCTGCGCAATATTTTCCAATTGGGCACAAAATAAATCGGAATGAAAATGAATTCCGCACTCGGGCAATGCGGTATAGCAGTAGGTATGCCCGGCAAATTCAAACTCCAGCGAATAGGCGTGCAGATACCCCCGGTCAGCATCGGTACCACCATAACGCGCATCGCCCAGAATCGGGCTACCCAGGCTTTTCATCGCCACGCGCAGCTGGTGCGTGCGCCCACTCAGGGGTTTGAGCACAAATAGGCGCAAGCCATTGCCTAGGCCAAAGCTGAAAAATTGCGTCGTCGCCAACAGGCCGCCTTCGCGAACGAGCTTCCAGCAGCCATTGCGGCCTTTGTCCATGCCACCCTGAATTTTGCCCTGCTTTTTGGCCGGTTTTTTATCGCTGAGCGCCAGATAATATTTCTGCATCCGGTGTTCGCTAAACAGCGCCGAAAACTGCCGCGCCGCTTCGGCGTGCCGGGCCAGCACCAGCAGGCCGGAGGTCATTTTATCGAGCCGGTGTACCGTCAGCAGCCCGGAGAAGCCACTTTGCTCACGCACCAGATCAATCAAGCTTTCCTGCGCCTCGTTCTGGTGAAAATCCAGCCCGGCAGGCTTGTTGATCACAATAAAATCATTTTCAACAGCAATTACCGTGATGGCCGACATCAGGACGATTTCCCCAGCCATTGATCGCCAAAATTAACCAGCAGCGCACCCAGCACAATCAGCCCGGCGCCCAGCAGACGCGGCCAGCTTAAATCGCGCAGCGGCAGACCCAGCCAGCCAAACCGGTCAAACAGCAGCGAGGCCACCACCTGGCCACCAATAATCAGCGCCATCATCGACGCCGCCCCGAGCTTTGGCGCAATCAGCGTGGTACCAAATACGAACATCGCGCCCATCACGCCCCCCAGCAGCATCCAGGGCTCGGCTTTGGTGATCGACAACAAGCCGCTCATTTTCTGCCCGGTCAGCGCCGACATCAGCAGCAAAGTCAGAATACCAACGGCAAACGACACCAGCGCAGCAAGCAAGGTGCTGCCGCCAATCACGGTTTTCAGCTGGTTATTCACAGCAGCTTGCAGCGGCACGATCAGTCCGATCAGCAAGGCAAACAGGGCATAAAAAGATTGCATGCGCACAACGTCCATACAGGGAGGAGCGCCAATTCTACTGTGATCACGGCGCTTTGCCGCAGAATTTGCTATTCATTGCGGCCGGAAAAAGTAGAATAAGGGGATTCTCTCATCGAGCTACAGGTTTTTTTCATGCATCATATTACGGCTGTCGAACTTAAAAACTGGCTGGACGACACCACGCTGGAAGCACCCAAATTGCTGGATGTGCGCGAAAGCTGGGAGCTGGCGCTATGCCAGATTGCGGGCAGCGAGCATATTCCTATGGGCAATATCCCCGGTGATCTGGCCCGGCTGGATCCGGATGCCACCTATGTGGTGATCTGCCATCATGGCGTACGCAGTTATCAGGTTGCTGGCTTTTTGGAGCGGCAAGGTTTTGAAAAAATGATTAATCTGGATGGCGGCATCGCCGCATGGGCCGAGCAGGTAGACCCGGCGATGGCGAGATACTAAAATGGAATGGCGGTTTTTTTCTAGCCGCCCCACTATACCCATCTGGTGTATAAACCAAAAACTCAAGCAAGGAAAGCTCCTCGGAGCTATACCCCATATGAATCGTATACCGGAATTTCTGGCTCTCCTTGAGAGCGAATTGGTCGATCAGCCGGATTTATACGCCGATCTGCGCGCCGTCATGCAGTTTGAGCCCTATAGCCTGCTACCCTGGCTACCCCTGCTGGACGCCGCCGCTCACAAGCTGGGTGATATGCCCACCGTCGTCAAATGGCTCACCTGCCCGCATATTGATCTGGATGGCGCAGCACCAGCCTCGCTCGTCGGTAGCGACAACGGCGTCGCCCGCGCCCGCACGCTGCTGGAACAATACGAGCCGCTGCCACCATGGCGACAGCCATGAAAATCAAACATCAGCGACAGCCATGAAGATCAAACATCAGTGGCAGTCATAAAGGTAAATCCACGCGACAGCGCTTAAGCCATCAATAGGCCTAGCCACCACCAGCCGGATTAGCCAATCAAATGCCCCGACTGTTGCTGGCGTGGCTTTGGCTAGCTAAAATTTTAATGCCCATAGCCTTCGGGCTTGGCTTTGTAAAACTCAATGGTTTGCACATTGGCGGTGGTTGGTGGCGGCGCTTTTAGAATATGCGGTTTCATCTTGCCGACCACGTGCATCTCACAGGGTTTGCAGTCAAAATCGAGGCGATAGCTTTCCGAGCCTGAGCTTAAAGTCATCGAATCGGCCTTGATCTGGCCTTTAACGCCAATCACACCTTTGGCCTGTTTCGGGCACAAATTAAAGCTAAAGCGCAGGCAGTGTTTGGTCACCATTAACGGCACTTCACCCGCTTCTTCGTGCGCTTCATACGCCGCAGCGATCAATTTAACGCCGTGCTGAGCATAAAATTCGCGCGCTTTGGCATTGTACACATTGCCCAAAAATGACAGCGTTTCATCGGGGTATTGCGCTGGAGGCTCAACTGGCGCTTTGCGTTCAGGCCTATACCATGCTGCAATTCGCGCAGCTTCCAATTGCTCAACCGCATCGCGGCGCAAGGCGTTAATCACCGAAGCTGGCGCAAACCAAGGTTGCGATAAATTGAGTGCGACGTCTTCCGCATAAAACATCGTATTACCGAGCTTGGCCAGATTATCACGCAGCGTGCTCCACGCTTTGTCGGCGTTTTGGGCGACTTCTAGCGTCAGTGGCGCGGCCACTGTGGCGCTACAGCCGTCGGCGTCGGTGATATTGAGCGACAAGCCCGATTCGGTCTCGCTGAGGGTCAACCAGACGCCGATTTTGCGCTCAGCCGATTTTTTATTTAGCGCCTGCTCCCACGCGTGATCGCGGTTGCGGTGGATTGGCGTGCCGGCTTTCAAACCGACCAATTCACTCATCATTTCATTCGGGAACACCCGCCAGATACCCGCGGCTTTATTCGCGGCTTCGACTGTATTGGCTTGCACGCCAACCACTTCACGTTTTTTCATGAAGTTTAATCCGTCGCCATTGCTCATCGCGTCGTTCTGATCGGCGACTTCCAGCTCGAAATACTTGTCGGTGACTTTGGTCACGGTACCCAGCGGCACGCCGACGTATTTGGGCGAATCAAACGCGCCGATGTCTTCTTTGCGCGCGGTGGCAAAATAATCGGTGTGGCCGCGGTGGAATGATTTATCAACATCGGGGCGAAAGAATATATCGCTGCGCCCGCTGGAGGCGGGCGCGAATTCGCTGCGCTGCTCCATGATTTCGTCGAGCAACAAGCGGTAATGTGCCGTGATGTTTTTGACGTACTGCATGTCTTTATAGCGGCCTTCGATCTTGAACGAGCGCACGCCGGCGTCGATCAGCGCTTCCAGATTATTGGTCTGATCGTTGTCTTTCATCGACAGCAAATGCTTATCAAACGCGACGACACGGCCGTTTTGGTCGGTCAGCGTGTACGGCAAACGACAGGCTTGCGAGCAATCGCCACGATTGGCGCTGCGGCCGGTGTGCGCGTGGCTGATATTGCATTGGCCCGAAAACGCCACACACAAAGCGCCGTGAATAAAATATTCAATCGTTGCTCTGTCGCCCATGTAGTCGCTGATTTGCTTGACCTTGCCCAAGCCAAGCTCGCGCGCCAAGACGACTTGCGAGAAACCCACATCAGCCAAAAACGCCGCTTTTTCCGGCGTGCGAATATCGCACTGCGTGCTGGCGTGTAGCTGAATCGGTGGAATATCGAGTGACAGTACGCCCATATCTTGCACGATTAGCGCGTCAACACCGGCTTCATACAGCTGAATAATCTGCTGGCGCGCCGGTTCTAATTCGGAGTCATGCAAAATCGTATTGAGTGTGACAAAAATACGCGAGTGATAGCGATGTGCAAATTTGACTAGCTCGGCGATGTCTTCAATCGAATTGCTGGCGTTATGCCGCGCGCCAAACCCTGGACCGCCGATATACACCGCATCCGCACCGTGCAAAATGGCTTCGCGGCCGATTTCGGCGTTTTTAGCAGGAGACAGCAGTTCGAGTTGGTGGGGCAGCAGCATGGGTGATTCCGGAATGAAACTTCAAGGCGCGGAAGTATAGCGGAATCAAGGGCTTGTGCGGCAATTTATGCGATCAGGGGGACAGGAAAGAAGGGAAAAAAGGGGCAGCCCCAGAATTCGATAGGTGTTTTCACGGCTTTGTTTGGCTACCTCAGCCAGAGTGCATTGGCGCAGATCAGCTAAGGTCTGGGCGATTCTTGGTAGCTGGGCTGGCTCGTTCCGGCCGGGCGGGCTTCCTGGCTGCCCACTTGCCAGCCAGCTTGGCGCAATATCGGGCGAATCGGTTTCCAGCACGATGGATTCAAGCGGCAAACTTTGCGCCAAGCGGCGAATTCGTTGCGAACCGTTGTAAGTCATCGCGCCACCAAAGCCCAGTGCGAAACCCAGCTTGATAAATTCATCCGCCTGCTGCTCGCTGCCATTAAAGGCGTGCGCGATGCCGCCCTTCACCCGCCATTTGCGCAGGTATTTCAGCACCTGATCCTGGCTGCGCCGGATATGCACGATCACCGGCAAGTCAAAATCACGGGCGATTTTAAGCTGGGCTTCAAAAAAATGGATTTGTCGTGTCGGATCAAGTTCGGGCAGATAAAAATCCAGGCCGATTTCCCCCACGGCCAGCGCCAGACCCCGCTGCAATTGTTCGCGCAGAATCACCAGGTGCTCGTCACGGTGCTGCACTTCATAAATCGGGTGCAGGCCCAATGCGATCAATGCGCCATAGCGCTGCTGCATCAGCAAGGTTTGCGGGAAGGTCGCAGCGGTAATTGCCGGTACCAGCCATTGCCCTACCCCTTGCTCACGCGAGCGCGCCACCACACTATCGCGGTCATGCTCGAACTCGGCGGCGTCAAGATGGCAGTGGCTATCAATGAAACTTATTGTATATTCTGCACTCATAGCGTGAATAATACGCACGCGCGCTTTATAGATAAACCAACACTGATTAAAAATGCCGTACGGCAAGGGATAGATATGGAATTTTTTAGTGCTCTGTGGGTTGGCTACCCACTATGGGTCTGGCTGATGTTTTTTGGCTTGGTCATCGGCCTGCTGGCTTTTGACCTAGGCGTGCTGCACAAGGATCAACATGAAATCAGTGTTAGCGAAAGCCTGAAGCTTTCGGCTTTCTACATTTTTATGGGTCTGGCTTTTGGTGGCTGGCTGTGGTGGTACAAAGGCTCGACAGCCGGCATGGAATACGTGACCGGCTATCTGATTGAAAAATCCCTGTCGATGGATAATGTCTTTGTAATTGCCCTGATTTTCACCAGTCTGGGCGTACCACGGATGTATCAGCACCGTGTTTTGTTCTGGGGCATTCTGGGCGTGATTCTGATGCGCGCCGTGATGATCGGTCTGGGCGCAGTGCTGGTAGCCAAGTATCAGGGTGTACTGGTGCTGTTTGGCGCTTTCCTGATTTTCACCGGGATCAAAATGCTGATTGCCGACGACGAACACGGCAAACTGGAAGACAACAAGTTCTACCAGTGGATACGCAGCCATATGCGCTTTACCCCGACATTGCACAATGAAAAATTCTGGGTGCGCGGCGAGGACCACGGTCTGGCCAAAGGCTGGTGGGCAACACCGCTGTTTCTGACGCTGATTCTGGTCGAAACAGCCGATCTGGTTTTTGCAGTCGATAGTATTCCGGCCATTTTCGCGATCACGCAAGATCCGTTTATTGTCTACACGTCGAATATTTTTGCGATTCTGGGCTTGCGTGCGCTGTACTTTGCGCTGGCCGCAATGGTGCATCGCTTCCATTATCTGAAATATGCGCTGTCCATCGTACTGGTATTTATCGGGGTCAAAGTCGGTCTAGTGTACTTCAACCATGAAGGCCTGGTTGATTTCAAAATCCCGACAGGCGTTTCATTGGGCGTCACCTTCGGCTTGCTGCTGGCAGGTGTACTGTACTCGCTGTGGAAAACGCGTAACGAGCCGTTTCCGGAAGCCTGATCGGTCAGCCTTGAAAAGCACATAAAAATGAGCAGCCTTGGCTGCTCATTTTTTTTCATCCGTGTTCGGCCAGCAAATATTGAGAATCAGCTTTTCTTTGCTTGCTTCTCATCGTCAAACTGGATGTCTTCAACGTTAAATTCAAACTGATCCAGCGATGACATTTCGCTGGGGTTTTTCAGCACCGCAACGGGCGGAATCTGCGGTACATCAGCGCCTGTTTCAATCAACGGGGCTGCCGGAGGCGCTTTGTAAGCGGCCTTGGCCTGTGGCTGGGGCTGCAACAAAGCCATCAGATCAGCCTGATCCTGTCCCGCTTCGTTGACGACTGGCGCGGATTCAATCATCGATTCAGCAGCAGGCTCTGTCACGGCGGCGCTCAGCCCGACAATCGCTAGATCAACCTCTGCCGGCTCGGTTTTTTCAGCTGGTTCAAGCCGGGTAAACAGCGGGCATTCCGGTGCAAGCTTAAAGCCAATACTGCGCACCAGCTCCCAATCGTCGTCTGCCGGAGTTGGCGTTTGCGCACGGAATTTGTGCGCCAGCTGGATATAGTCCGACTTCATGCCTTGCTGGCGATAAACGCGGAACAGCATCAGCCAGCGTTCAACGTCAAGCGGGTCGGCATCCAGCAATTGCTGCATCAATTCAATCGCACGCAAGGTATCGCCTTGCACCAGATACAGTTGAACCTGATCCATACCGTTCACGTCTTCGTCGATCACTTCAAAAGCCGAATCGGCGTGACGCACCAGGGACAACTGAGTTTGTTCGGGTGTACGCGGAACAAAATTGGTTTTGAGCACGCTCATGATACTGTCGCTGATACTGACTGAGTCGGCATCATTTCTTTCATTACGACGCAGCCACCACCAGATAGCAGCCCCCAGCGTGCCCAAACCAATGAATAAGGGCCAGTGCCAGCCGCCCTCTTCTTCGGTGCTGCGTTTTTTGACGGCAGGAGCAACCTGGATTGCGGACGCAGCAAGCGGCTGCGCCGGTAATGCAGTAGGCGTCTGGGTCACGACGGCACTAGCTCCCTTCATCGCCAGCGCACTTTGTGCCAGGCGCTGATCCAGCGCTTCAATTTCCAGCTGCAGTTTTTTCCTTAACTCGCTCAACTCGGCAATTTTGGTTTCCAGCTCTTTGATTTGCACATCAGGTCTGGCCTGATCCGACTTGGGTGCGACAGCTGCGCTGCGTTCTTCGCCTTCAATCCGCAATTTTCCTGCCACATTCGAATTATCGGCCAGCCCCATGGGTCGATTGTCCATGGCGACGGGTTTGGCTTTGTGCCGCACCGGAATATTGACGCGGCTACCGGCGGCGACCGTATCCATCTCGGCCAACTCGGGGTTGCTGCGTTTGAGCCTTGCCAGATAGCGTTGGTATTCCGGTGAATGGGTCGGGTAATAGCGCTGGGCAATATCTTCCAGACTGGTATTTTGCCGCACGGTAATTGCCGTCGTGCCTTTGGTTGCGCGACGCCCTTCTATCGAAGTGGGCAACTTGCTGATGGCCGTTCTGTCGCTGACCACGGGCACATCAACAATGGGCGCAGGATCAAGAAACACCAGAAAATCACGCGTTAGATTGATATTGTTGCATTCAACATGAAAGGCAAAGCCCACAATGGGCTCGTCGGCATTTTTGCCAGAAACCAGCCTGATAACCCCACTGCTGCCATCGCCGTACGGAATCAGCTGGATGCTGGCAGCTCCGATATAGCTGGCGTCGCTGCTGCCTTGCCGTAACTGATAGCAATCTTCCAGCAATTGCTCGTCGCTACCCAAACGGTAAGGAATATCAGCCATAAACCGCTGACCAATATAGGATTTGAGCTGCAGTTCACCCAAAGTCATGGCGTGGCTACCTTGCATGGCCAGAAGCAAGGCAATGGGGGCAAAGATCAATGGCGAGAATGTTTTGTTCATTTTGACCCACCTGCTTGAGCAAATTTGCATCCCTTTGTTTTTAGCTGACGTATTCAAAAAGCCAAAGCCAATATGTGGATAATTTTCAAGGCCAGCCTGCGTGTAATGGCGAGTCCAAACGCCGCACACAGCAGCAAGCTGCAGCGCAATACCGGCCATCGGCAAGTCGGCTTGAAAATCGCAACGTGGGCCGAATTACGCCTATATGTGCGGGGTAAAAATGCCAAAAGCGGCATCGCTAGCCGCTTTTGTCTATTACATACTCCACTCATGTATATGAATAGAGAAAATAATTATCAATCCTCAGGAAGATATACCCCCTTCTTTATTGCGAACAGCCCAGGAATGCAGCACGGCCAGCACAATCAGCAAGGCGGCGACACCGCCGGTGATGACTTCCGGAATATGAAAGCGGGCGGCGAGCAGCATCACCAGAGCGAGCGCACCAATTGCCCAGAATGCGCCATGCTCCAGATACTTGAAGGCATTGAGCGTTTCTTTCTCAACCAGCATCAGCGTAAAGCTGCGCACAAACATCGCCCCGATCCCGAGGCCAATGGCGATCAGAAAGATATTTTTGGTCAGCGCAAACGCGCCCAGCACACCGTCAAATGAAAACGATGCGTCCAGTATTTCCAGATAAATAAAGCCACCCAAGCCGGTTTTAACCGTGGTTCCTTCATCGCCAATCAAGCCACCCAAGCCATCGACCAGCACGTAGACAATCACGCCCCAGATACCCGCTTCCAGAAAACGCAGGCCCTGCGCCGCTGGCAGGCTGGCCGTCATCAGCAGCAAAAGCAGCATGGCCAGCAAAACGGGCGCCATCTCCAGCTTGCCCAAACGCGAAAGCAACTGCTCTACCGGTTTGAACCAGTGCGTGTCCTTTTCGTAATCGAGAAAGAAATTCAGAAACACCAGCAATAAAAATGCCCCGCCAAAAGCCGTTACCTCGATATGCGCCGAAGTCAGAATAGCGGCATAGCGATCAGGCTCGACCATGGCCAGCGACAGCACATCATTCACCGGCCACGCGCCAGTACTGAAATAATCAAACAAGGCAATCGGCCCAGGCATGGGCGCCATGCCAGCGATGATCGCGACAATCAGCAAGGGGAAAATCACCCGCATGCCAAACACGGCAATCAGCATGCCCCACAGCAAAAACCGCTTGCGCCATTTCTCATCCCAGTGCTTGAGCACCGAAGCATTGACCACGGCATTATCAAAACTCAGGCTGGTTTCCAGCAGCGCCAGATTAAAGGCAATCCACAAACCAGCCCAGCCACCCAACATCCACGCGCCCAGCAAGCCACCCAGCGTGACTAGCAGCGAAGAATAAAAATATTTCATGGATGTAACAGCCCCTGTATGACTTATAAATTGAATTTTTCCCCCATTATGCCACTGCATCGCCAACACCTAACGTCAGCTCAAGCCGGTACAGCGGATTAAAAACTGCGCTACATCAGTGCATCGGGGTTTGGCGGCGAAAAGCGCTTGGTTAGCGCCGAAAGATCGGCCTATACTCTTGCTCATTCTTACGGTAGTCAGATGACTGCGATACACCTACAATAAGACGCAACTTTCTCCCACATTTGGAGCGATTATCCAATGAGCAATCCCTACCTCGCACTCGTTCAAGCCCACAACGAGCTATTACAAAAACAAGATGCCCCGCTTTTTGCCGATTTGAGCACGCTGGGTAGCGCAGCCACCGCAGCCGCCGCCGATGCCCCGGTGGCAATGATTTTCGCCCCCCATCCTGACGACGAATGCATTATCGGCGCATTGCCATTGCGTCTGGGCCGTGAAGCCGCTTTCAAAGTGATCAACGTTGCCGTCACTCAGGGTTCCAACGCAAAACGCCAACCCGAGCGCTGGGTTGAAGTCAAAAATGCCTGCGACTACCTTGGCTGGGGTCTGCTGGAAACCATCCCGGGTGGCCTGATGAGTGTGACCACCAAAACCCGCAACGATGATCCGGCCGCCTGGGCCGAAAAAGTGGCGGTGGTCGCCAAAATCATCAGCGAACACAAACCACAAGTGGTGGTATGTCCGCATGACAACGATTACCACTCGGCACATATCGGTACGCACTATCTGATCGTTGACGCCCTGAAAGCGGCCAATCACAGCTGTGTGCTGGTGCAAAGCGAATTCTGGCGCCAGATGGAAGCGCCCAATGCACTGATCGCGACCAATCTGCAAGACACGGCAGATTTGATCGCTGCACTGGCTTGCCACGTTGAAGAAGTTCGCCGCAATCCGTATCACCTGCGTCTGCCAGGCTATATGGCCGACAATGTCCGCCGTGGCGCCGAAGTGTGCGGCGGCCAGGGTGCTGCAGCGCCAACGTTTTCGTTCGGCACGATCTACCATGTAGGTCGATTCGATGGCAGCGCACTGCAGCCTAGCGACAAAAAATTCACTATCAGCGAAAGCGATGACATCAAGGCGGTGCTGGCGGTTTAAGCAGATTCAGTGCCAAACAAAAAACGGCGCAGATTGCGCCGTTTTTACTTTTTGTCCGTCAAAAAACATATCCGAGCACCGCGCAGTACCAACGCGATCTGCACACTCAACCTCAAGACATCCTGATATTTAAGCAGAAGCAATCCGGTTGCGCCCCAAGCGTTTGGCCTGATAAAGTGCAGCATCCGCGCGCTTAAGGACGTCATTGGTGCTGGTATCGGCCAGGTTCAGTGCGCTTAAACCACCGCTAATCGTCACATCGCGGCCCGCCAGCAGGCCGTGCAATGAGGTTTCAATCTGCCCGCGCAAGCGTTCGGCTAAGGTCAGCGCGACATCCGGTGGGGTATGCGACATCAGAATGACAAACTCGTCGCCGCCAAAACGCAGCGAAACATCGGTATTGCGCAATTCGCGCCGGCACACGGCGGCGATCTCGATCAAGACTTTGTCGCCGGCATCATGGCCAAAACTATCGTTAATCGTCTTGAAGTGATCGACATCGAAAATCAGCACCGATAAAGGCGAGCCGTAGCGCAAAAACACCTCCAGATAGTCCTGCAGCACCGCCGTCATATGCCGGCGGTTCGCCAGGCCAGTCAGCGGATCGGTCTGGCTTTGCTGGCGCAACTGCACTTCCAGATCGTGCCGCTGCGAAATATTGCTGGCCACCCAGATGACTGCGTCTTCGCCATCGACCTGAAAATCCAGTGCCTGCACCCGGCCTTCAAACCAGATTTCGGTCACCGGCCCTTCGCTGGAGAGCCCTTTGACGTCGCGAGCCGAGAGCGCGTATTCAACCACCAGCAAGGCGCGCTGGACCAGCGCCTGCCCGATCACCTGCAAAAACCAGGCGGTTTTTTCATCGGACAGCACATCGGACATCGATTGCCCCACCAGATGACTGCCATCATGGTAGTAGCGCGTATCGATCCCGCCAAAAATGGCGGCGTAGCGCCCGCTACGCGTCAGCACAAACACCGGATCGGGCAAAGCCTTCAGAATGGATTGAATCTGCACCAAATCCAGCATAGCGTCTCCAGTGTTTTAATGTGTGCACTGATGTCCAAGTTGATCGGCTGTCCTGCGCCTGATCTGCCTTGCCCTGTCCGGCATCTTGCTTCAGAGCAGCAATTGCACCGGATGTTTTTTAATTTCACTGCGAATCAGCTTGGCCATATCCAAATCATAAGCAGGGTATGGTGCCGCAAGCAAATCAGCTAGCTCGCTCTGATCATTTACCTGCCCAAGGTATGTCCATTGGTCGATCACGTGCAGCACCTGTGCCCATTCCGGGCCTTCGCGAATCCCGATCGCGCCTGCATACGGCCAGTCGGCCAGCTTGTGTTTGGCCAGCGACGCCAGCAGCCGTGCATTATGCAGGCTGATCACCTCTCGCCCGACACAGGCTCCGCGACACTCGCCTTGCGAGAGCGCATTGCAGGGGCTGATCTGTTGCGCTTTACGCGATTTTTCCAGCCCCAATAGCTGACGGCACAAGCCCTGCCCTTTGATGATCCGGTTTAGCACATTCTGCGCTTCGCGCGCACCGCGAAACGGGCCGAACAAATCACCGCGCGCATTGGCGATCTCGCTCAAAGGAATCAATTTGGGCTGGAGTGGCGTATCCATCGCGTCACTGCCAGGTTCGGGCAGCACGATTTCCCACACCGACTGGGTCTGATCCACCTTACCGCGTGTCGAGGGATTAAACCGAGGGCGCAGCTGGCTGAGCAATTGGCGTTCGAGCAGAGCCGAGCCCAGATCACCCGAGGTTTCCACCCAATCAATCCGGCGCAGCGCCACAGCCAGCATCGCAGCTTGCCCATCGGCCGATTTTTTGCCGAAATGCTGCAAAACGCGGCGGCGCAAATTGCTATTGCTGCCGACAAACAGCGCCTCATCGTGCTCGCCATAAAAAATATACACGCCGGCGGTGTCGGGCAAATCGTCGATGATTTTTTCATCAATGTGCGCTGGCAAAGCAGGCGGGCGAATCAGCTCATCAATCGCTTCCTGCACCCGTGTGGCGCCCAGATCTTGCACCGCAGCATTTAAAAACTGGTAAATCAGCTCGGCGTCGGTCAGCGCACGGTGGCGCTCGCCGTGGTATTGCAGCCCATGCCGCGCGATCAGCGCGTCGAGACTGTGCTTGAATTCGTCGGGATAAAGTTTGCGCGACAGCTGCACCGTGCAGAGCACTTTGGCGCGAAACGTGATGCCGATGCGCTTGAATTCATTGCGCAAAAAGGTGTAATCAAAGCGCGCATTGTGCGCGACGAAAATGCGGTCTTGCAGCTTGGGCAACACTTTATCGGCAAGCTGCGCAAAAGTCGGCGCGTCGGCGACCATCGCATTATCGATACCAGTTAAATCTTGAATAAATGGGGGTATAGGCTGGCAAGGATTAACCAGATTACTCCACGTAGCAATACCCTCACCTTCGACATTCACCTGAACTAGGCCGATTTCGGTAATGCGATCAACCGCCGGTTTGGCGCCGGTGGTTTCCAGATCGAGCAGCACCAGCGGTGCGGGGTAAAAAGGGTAATTCATGCGAAAACTCAGTGCTGATTATTTAGTGAAGCGAAAGCACTGATGAATGCGCTTGTTACGGAAATCTTCCGGAATCGATTGTGCGGTCAGGTTTTCGCAACGGCCGACAAACATCGGGTCCAGCTCAAAGCTGCGCAGATTATTCGAGAAATACAATACGCCGCCCGGTGCGAGCATGCTCATGCACGACTCGATCAGGTACGCATGATCGCGCTGCACATCCAGTACGCCGAGCATTTTTTTCGAGTTCGAAAAGCTTGGCGGGTCCATCACGATCAGATCGTATTTGTTCGGGCTGCACGTCGCTTCACGCAAAAACTCGAACACGTCGGCGCGCACACGCTGATGTTTGACTGGATCCATACCGTTCAAGGCAAAATTGCGCCCCGCCCATTCCAGATAAGTATTCGATAAATCAACTGTCAGCGAGCTGCTTGCGCCACCGGCTGCGGCATAAACGCTGAACGCGCCGGTGTAGCTAAATAAATTCAGGAAACGCTTGCCGGCACTTTCCATCATCACGCGTTTACGCGTATTGCGGTGATCAAGAAACAGACCGGTGTCCAGATAAGCGTCGAGGTTGACTTCAAATTTGAGGCCATTTTCTTCAACGGTAAAAAACTCGCCCGATTCTTCGTTCTTCTCATACTGCGTCAGCCCTTTCATCCGCTTGCGGATTTTCAGCGAGACGTGTTCGATGGGCAGACCAAGCACTTCAGCCGTCGCCGCGTGGATTTCGTCGATCCACGCCGAATAGTCTTCATCAGACTCCATCCAGCCGGTATCGTATTCCTGCAAATGCACACGATCACCGTAAACGTCGACAATCATCGGAAATTCAGGCACATCGCGCTCGTAAATGCGATAGCACTGCAAACCCTGACGGCGCGCCCATTTGCCCCAGTGACGGGCGTTTTTGGCGAGGCGATTGCGATAACTGGTGAGATCCATGGAATTCAACTTTTACTGGTGTAGACGTACAAAGACCGCAGTGTATCAAACCCTGCGGTCTTCTCTGTTGGCATTTAGTACAAAATAACGACTGAAGGACTAATCAGACACCACCACCGGCTGTACCAGCCCGGCAGCGAGCTTGGCCCGATCCCGCGCCACATCGGTATCACTGCCTGCGGCCAAAGCGACACCCATCCGGCGGCGTTCAAACGCTTCGGGCTTGCCAAACAGGCGCAAATCGCTGCGCGGGACGGCCAGCGCGGCGGCGACACCGTCAAATGCGATCCCCGCTTCTTCAACGCCACCATAAATCACCGCACTGGCAGCGGGTTCGCGCTGCCCCACATCGACCGGCAGGCCCAGAATTGCCCGCGCATGCAGCTCGAACTCGGAAAAATACTGGCTCATCAAGGTGACCAAGCCAGTGTCATGCGGACGAGGGCTTACTTCCGAGAACCAGACATCGTCGCCCTTCACAAACAGCTCAACACCAAACAGGCCACGGCCGCCCAAAGCGCCGGTGACTTTGCGAGCAATGTCTTGCGCACGTTCCAGTGCTTTAGGGTTCATGCGTTGCGGCTGCCAGCTCTCAACATAATCGCCTTTCACTTGCAAATGGCCGACTGGCGCGCAGAATGAAGTTTTAATATCACCATCTTCGCCCAGCGAGCGCACGGTGAGCAGTGTGATTTCGTATTCAAAATCGACAAAGCCTTCGACTATCACGCGGCCATGATCGACGCGGCTACCGGCGGCGGCGTAATTCCAAGCGGTTTCAACATCGGAGGCTGATTTGAGCAAAGATTGTCCTTTGCCGGAGGACGACATCACCGGTTTTACCAAGCATGGAAAACCGATTTCAGCCGTCGCAGCCTCTAGCTGCGCCAATGAATCAGCAAAATGGTAGCTTGAGGTGGGCAAACCCAGCTCTTCGGCAGCCAGACGGCGGATGCCTTCGCGGTTCATCGTCAATTGTGTCGCGCGTGCGGTCGGAATCACCGTGGCGAGGCCATCGGCTTCGATGCGCACAAGTTCATCAGTCGCAATCGCTTCGATTTCGGGGACAATAAAATGCGGGCGCTCGGCTTCCACCAAGGCGCGCAAAGTTTGGGCATCGCTCATATTGATGACATGGCTGCGGTGGGAGACCTGCATACCGGGCGCATGCGCGTAGCGATCAACACCGATCACTTCAACGCCCAGACGCTGCAAAGCGATAATCACTTCTTTGCCCAGCTCGCCGCAGCCGAGCAGCATCACTTTGACGGCAGATTGACTCAGTGGCGTACCAATTCTCACAACAAAATCCTTTTTGAAAAACGATAGTGTATTTATTTGGCCAGTGTTTTATAGCCATGCAGCAGACGCATAAAGACCGGATCGGGAACATACTGCTTGACCACGCCTTCCCAGCCTTGCGGGCCAACTAGACCCTTGACCATGGTTGAGCTGATTTCGGCAATTTCGCGCGGCGGCATAAGAAAGATAGTATCGATGTGTGGCGCCAGATCGGCATTGACGTAACGCATTTTGCGCTCGAATTCATAATCGGCAGCTTCGCGAATGCCGCGCAGAATAAACTGCGCGCCCTGCTCGCGTGCATAGTCAACCAAGAAGCGGTTTTGAAAAACTTCAACGCGCAGATTAGGCATCTGGCTAGTCGTTTCGCGCAGCATCGCGACGCGTTCCTCCAAGCTGAAGGTGTATTTCTTGTCAGGATTTTCACCGATGGCGACGATCATTTCGTCAAATAACTTCACACCATGCTCGATCATCCACAGATGACCTTTGGTCACTGGATCAAAACTACCTGCGTAAACGCCACGCCGCATCGCAAATTCTCCGCCAAATTCAGCCAGCACTATACCACCAGCCCACATTAATTTAAGATGAGACGCATCAATTCACATGCAAAGGGGAGAGTGCATCGTGTTAAAAAAACTCATCATCGCTGCGAGTCTCGCGCTGGCCTCACAAGCTTACGCGGATATCACCATCGGCCAATCGGTCCCCACTACAGGTATTGCCGCAGAAACCGGCAAAGCCATGGCAATGGGTGCTTCCATTTATTTCAACCAGGTCAATGGTCGTGGCGGCGTCAATGGTGAGCTGATTAATCATCTGGTCCGTGATGACGGCGGCAATCCGCAAACCACCGTTAAAAACGCCAGGGATTTTATCGAGAAAGAAAACGCGACTGCGCTGATCTCGTTTTACGGCACCGACAATATTGCCGCGCTGCTCAAATCCAAAGTGCTCGACACCAATGGCATCGCGCTGGTCGGCGCACACACGGGCGCTGATTCGCTGCGCAATAATGGCAGCCCCTATCTGTTTCACACCCGCGCCAGCTACACGGTTGAAGTTGATCGCCTGGTTAAACTGCTCAATGAAAATCTGGGCGTCACCAAATTTGGCGTCGTTGCCCAGCAGGGCGGCTATGGCGAAGCGGGAGTGGCGGCGCTGAAAGCGGCATTGGCGAAAAAACAGCTCAAGCTGGCAGGTGAAGCCTGGTACGACAATCAGACCGGCGATTCGACCAAGGCCGCCAAAGAGCTGGCGAAAATCAATCCAGAAGCAATCATTCTGGTGGCCACCACCAAACCTGCAGCCACGTTTGTACAGGAATACAAAAATAGAGGCGGCACGTCGCAGCTCTATGCACTCTCTGCGGTGCAGTTTGAAGAAGTTGCCAAGCAGATCGGTAAGAAAACCGCGCACGGTCTGGGCATTAGCCAGGTACTCCCCTACCCTTACAACACGCGCGCGCGCCTAGTACAGGAATTCCAGAACGATGTTTATGCCGAACTCGGCTCAGGGAGCTCTGGTAAAAACGAAGCGCTGGCTGCCATTGCCAAGTATCCAAGCTACGCGATGCTCGAGGGCTATGTGGCCGCGCGCCTGATAGTGGAAGGCATTAAACGCGCAGGCAAGGCCCCCACCCGCGCAGCGGTGTACAACGCACTGGGTACGCTGAGCCGCTATGATCTGGGCGGCTTTGTCATCGACTACAGCCCAAGCAAACGCAATGGCTCGAATTTCAGCGAGCTAACCATGATGTCACCAACCGGTGCGCTCACACGTTAGAGCCTGCTCACAATCTGCTGCGCTGCGGCAATACGGCGTTAAAAAACACCTTCGGAATGCTCATTTACCATGTGTAAACTCCGCTTCCTCTGTCGTTTTTGCCTCGCTCTAGCTCGCTAGCCCGTGAACACGCGCTTAGATCAGCGCCAGCCACAACAAAAAGGCCATTCGCAATGAATGGCCTTTTTATTTCACAATGCAAGCAGGGGTATTGCCCTTCAAGTCAATAGCTAATTGACCCACAGTGCAATACCCACCCAATCAAGTTGCGAAGAATTCCTTCACCTTATCCATAAAGGATTTGGCACGCGGATTGTGTTTATCCGAATCGCCCTGGCTGATCTCCTCAAACTCTTTGAGCAGCTCTTTCTGGCGGCCAGTGAGCTTCACTGGCGTTTCAACCACGACATGACACATCAAGTCGCCGGTAATCGCGCTGCGCACACCCTTGATGCCTTTGCTGCGCAAACGGAATACCTGACCGGTTTGCGTCTCGGGCGGAATGGTAATCCGTGCTTTACCCGACAGCGTTGGAATCTCGATCTCGCCACCCAGCGCGGCAATCGCAAAGCTGATTGGCATTTCGCAATGCAGATCATTGCCTTCGCGCTCGAATACCGCGTGTTTTTTGATGTGCGTGACCACATACAGATCACCCGGTGGCCCGCCATTCACGCCCGGCTCGCCTTCGCCAGACAGACGAATACGATCGCCCTCATCAACCCCGGCCGGGATCTTCACTGCCAGTGTTTTATGCGTTGAAACGCGGCCTGTGCCGGAACACTTGCGGCACGGATCGGGAATATATTTACCCGTACCGTGACACGTTGGACACGTTTGCTGGATGCTGAAAAAACCTTGCGCTACGCGCACCTGGCCATGGCCATTACATGTGTGACAAGTTTTGGCTTCCGTACCCGGTTTCGCGCCGGTTCCGTGACAACTATCGCACTCTTCATGCGATGGAATCTTGATCTGCTTTTCAACGCCGCGCGCGGCTTCTTCCAGCGTGATTTCCATGTTGTAGCGCAAATCTGCACCACGATACACATTGCTGCGCCCACCACGACCGCCACCGCCGCCGCCAAAGATGTCGCCAAAAATATCGGCAAAGTCACCAAAACCACCGCCACCAAAACCGCCACCGCCCATACCGGCCTGCTGATCAACGCCAGCGTGGCCGTATTGGTCGTAGGCCGAGCGCTTCTGGCCATCCGACAGAATCTCGTAGGCTTCTTTGGCTTCCTTGAATTTTTCTTCGGCATCTTTCGCATCCGGATTGCGGTCCGGATGGTATTTCATCGCCAGTTTGCGATACGCTTTTTTGATTTCTTCATCCGAAGCGTCGCGATTGACGCCCAGAATGTCGTAAAAATCTTTTTTTGCCATGATGCTCTTCCAGACAAAAAGGCACAGTCGCCCGCAGTGCAAGCGCTGTGCCTAGTGTTTATGCCAAATTACTTTTCTTTAACTTCGGTAAATTCAGCATCAACTACGTTGCCGTCATCCTTAGCGTCGTTGCCTGCAGCTTGCGCGCCAGCTTCTGGAGCTGCTTGCTCAGCGTACATCTTCTCAGCTACTTTGTGGCTCGCTTTCATTAGGGCTTCAGTTTTGGCTTCGATGGCTTCTTTGTCGTCGCCTTTCACTACGCCTTCAAGTTCAGCGATAGCAGCTTCGATTTCCACTTTCTCATCGGCTGTTACTTTGTCGCCCGCGTCAGTCAACATTTTCTTCACTTGGTGGATCATCGCTTCGCCTGAGTTGCGAGCAGTTACCAATTCGTGCAGTTTTTTGTCTTCTTCCGCGTTCAATTCAGCGTCGCGTACCATGGCTTCGATTTCAGCTTCAGACAAACCTGAAGAAGCTTGGATCGTGATTTTCGCTTCTTTGCCAGAGGCTTTGTCTTTCGCGCCAACGTGCAAGATACCGTTTGCGTCGATGTCGAACGTAACTTCAATTTGCGGCACGCCACGTGGTGCTGGTGGAATATCGCCCAAGTTAAACTGACCCAGCGATTTATTCGCCGACGCTTTTTCACGCTCACCTTGCAATACGTGAATCGTTACCGCGCTTTGGTTGTCATCCGCAGTTGAGAACGTTTGTGACGCTTTCGTTGGGATCGTCGTGTTTTTCTGGATCAGCTTGGTCATCACGCCGCCCAGTGTTTCGATACCCAGTGACAGCGGCGTTACGTCGAGCAGCAAGATGTCTTTACGATCGCCCCCCAATACCGAGCCTTGCAATGCCGCGCCCACGGCAACCGCTTCGTCTGGATTAACGTCACGACGTGGATCTTTACCGAAGAAATCTTTGACCGCGTCCATGACTTTAGGCATACGAGTCTGACCGCCGACCAAGATGACGTCGTCGATGTCGGAAGCTTTCAGGCCAGCATCTTTCAATGCAATTTTGCATGGCTCGATTGAACGGGCAATCAGATCTTCAACCAGTGATTCGAATTTGGCACGGGTAATTTTCAGCACCAAGTGTTTCGGACCCGTTGCGTCCATCGTCACGTAAGGCAGATTAATCTCGGTTTGCGCGCTAGACGACAATTCGATCTTCGCTTTCTCTGCCGCTTCTTTCAGGCGTTGCAGTGCCATTACGTCGTTTTTCAGATCAATACCTTGTTCTTTCTTGAATTCGGCAATGATGTAATCCATCAGACGTTGGTCAAAGTCTTCACCGCCCAAGAACGTATCGCCATTGGTAGCCAATACTTCAAACGCAGTCGAGCCATCAACGTCAGCGATGTCGATAATCGAAATATCGAAAGTACCACCGCCCAAGTCGTAAACGGCGATTTTACGGTCGCCCTTCGCAACTTTGTCCATACCGAACGCCATCGCCGCAGCCGTTGGCTCGTTGATGATACGTTTTACGTCCAGACCGGCGATACGGCCCGCGTCTTTAGTCGCTTGGCGTTGGCTATCGTTAAAGTAAGCCGGAACGGTAATCACCGCTTCGGTCACTTCTTCGCCGAGGTAGTCTTCAGCAGTTTTTTTCATTTTGCGCAGAATCTCGGCAGAGATTTGCGGTGGCGCCATTTTCTTGTCACGCACCGAAACCCATGCGTCGCCGTTGTCGGCAGAAACAATGCTAAATGGCATTGAGTCGATGTCTTTTTTCACTTCTTTATCGACAAACTTGCGGCCGATCAGGCGTTTTACCGCGTACAAGGTGTTTTTCGGGTTAGTTACCGCCTGACGTTTCGCTGGCGCGCCAACCAGAATCTCACCGTCTTCCTGGTAAGCAATAATCGATGGCGTAGTACGCGCGCCTTCAGCATTTTCGATTACTTTAGGTTGGCCATTTTCAATCACAGCCACACAGCTGTTCGTTGTACCCAAGTCAATACCAATAATTTTACCCATTTTGATTTTCCTTCATCTCTAGTGCCTGCCGCATTGATTATTCAGTGCGTTTGATGCGGCAGTATTGTTAAATAACCATGACTGCTAAGTGGGGATACCGTTTTCTTTTTCAAGAGGCTTTTTTGCGCTTTTATCGCTCAAGCCTTTGAATCGGTAGCGCTTATTTGGCTGCAGCCACCACCACCATCGCCGGGCGAATGGTGCGGCCAGACAACTCGTAACCTTTTTGCATCACCTGAACGACGGTATTGGCTTCTTCGTCACTTGGTACGGTTGAAATAGCCTGGTGTTTGTTTGGATCGAGCTTCTCGCCCATCGGGTTGATTTCACGCAATTCGAATTTTTCGAACACAGTCACCAACTGCTTGGCGGTCAAATCAACGCCCATTTTCAGGCCTTCAAAGTTGCCCGATTGATCGAGCAAGGCCATATCCATTGCGTCTTTGACTGAAATGATTTCACGCGCAAATTTTTCAACGGCAAATTTGCGGGCTTTTTCAGTCTCATCTGCTGCACGGCGGCGAGCATTTTCGGCCTCGGCGCGTACATACAGAATATCCTGACGGGCTTTTTCCAGATCAGCCAAAGCTTGAGTCAGCAGCTCATCGGTGCTTGGCGCTTGGGCTTCGCTCTCTTGTTGCTCAACGGGAGCGGCTACTTCTTCGTGCATTTCAGGCTTAACTTCTTGATTCATGATGTCCTCCAACAGCGAATGACGGGTAGATTGGGATAAGCCACATCATTTCAAGGGCTTTTCTGCTGAAAAAGCAGCAGCGCTAAGTAATTGCCCCAATATGTAGTCTTTATTTTTCAACTACAATTTATTGTGCGTTGCAATATTTGTTGCAATGCAAAATATTCCTGCTTCAATTAATACCAGCCTTTCGATTTGACCCGCCGTTTTCAAAGATCACAGGGAGCACGCCATGAGTAACGCCGCTGAACGCATTGCCGCACTTGAACACGATTGGAAAACCAACCCACGCTGGGCTGGTGTCACCCGCCCCTATTCCGCCGCCGATGTCGAACGGCTGCGTGGCAATTTACTGCAGGAATACACCATCGCCCGCCACGGCGCGAACAAGCTCTGGCAGCTAATGCATGAACAATCGTACGTGCATGCACTGGGTGCGCTCACTGGCAATCAGGCCATGCAGCAAGTCAAAGCGGGCTTGAAAGCGATTTATCTGTCTGGCTGGCAAGTGGCGGCCGACGCCAATTTAGCGGGCGAAATGTACCCCGATCAATCGCTCTACCCTGCCAACTCGGTACCACAAGTGGTGCGCCGCATTAACAATACGCTGGCACGGGCGGATCAGATCCATCATGCCGAAGGCGACGATAGCATCGACTGGTTTGCTCCCATCGTTGCTGATGCGGAAGCGGGCTTTGGCGGCGTGCTCAATGCATTCGAGCTGATGAAAGCAATGATTGAAG
This sequence comes from Chitinibacter sp. GC72, assembly GCF_009760905.1. GTDB lineage: Bacteria > Pseudomonadota > Gammaproteobacteria > Burkholderiales > Chitinibacteraceae > Chitinibacter. The sequence goes on from NZ_VIRW01000001.1 coordinate 180,364, forward strand.
CAGGTGCGGCTGGCGTGCACTTTGAAGACCAGCTCGCTTCGGTTAAAAAATGCGGCCATATGGGCGGTAAAGTATTGGTGCCAACGCGCGAAGCCGTTGAAAAACTGGTTGCCGCACGACTGGCTGCCGACGTCATGGGCGTACCGACGATTATCGTGGCACGCACCGACGCTGAAGCGGCCGATTTGCTCACCAGCGACGTGGATGACAATGACAAGCCATTCTGCACTGGCGAGCGCACAGTCGAAGGCTTCTACAAGACGTATCCTGGTCTAGAGCAAGCCATCTCTCGCGGTCTGGCCTATGCCCCCTATGCCGACTTGGTGTGGTGTGAAACAGGCAAACCGGATTTGGAATACGCTCGCAAATTTGCGCAAGCCATCCACGCTAAATTCCCGGGCAAAATGTTGGCGTACAACTGCTCACCTTCGTTCAACTGGAAGAAAAATCTCGACGACGCGACGATTGCCAAATTCCAGAAAGAGCTGGGCGCGCTTGGCTATAAATTCCAGTTCATCACTTTGGCGGGTTTCCATGCTTTGAATTACGGCATGTTCAATCTGGCGCACGGCTACGCACGTGAAGGGATGACTGCGTTTGTTGAGCTACAGCAAGCGGAATTTGCAGCGGCCGATCGTGGCTTTACCGCGGTCAAACACCAACGTGAAGTGGGCACTGGTTACTTTGATCAAGTCACGCAGGTAATCCAGCAAGGTCAATCATCAACGACGGCGCTGAAAGGCTCAACCGAAGCCGAGCAATTTCACTGATCAAACTATGCAGGGGCTCAGTCTGCAGTGATGAGCCCTATTGCATTTGGTTTGCGATCCAATCAGCGCAGCCTAGCCAAGCTAGGCTGTAAGTACATACAGGGAGTACACGATATGTCGACAACATTGGCAGGTATCCGCGTCAAAGGCCATATCAGTGCCGAGTTCGGGAAGATACTCTCCCCTGATGCGCTCGCCTTTCTGGCCGAACTACACCGTTTATTCGAACCTCGCCGCCGTGAATTAATGGCAGCGCGTCTTGCCCGGCAAGCGCTGCTCGATCAAGGCGTCAAACCGGATTTTCTAGCCGCAACGGCGCATATTCGCTATGGCGAATGGAAAATCAGCCCGCTACCGGAAGATTTGCAAGATCGCCGCGTGGAAATCACCGGCCCCGTCGAGCGCAAAATGATGATCAATGCGCTCAATTCGGGCGCTAAATCGTTTATGGCCGATTTTGAAGACTCAAACACGCCCACCTGGGAAAACCAGATCGAGGGGCAAATCAATGTTTATGACGCTTATCGGCGCACGATTCGCTACACGAGCCCGGAAGGCAAAGAATACGCGCTAAATCATGAAATCGCGACGCTGCTCACCCGCCCGCGCGGCTGGCATTTGATGGAAAAGCACGTCGAAGTCGACGGCGAAATCATGTCTGGCTCGCTGTTTGATTTCGGTCTGGTCGTGTTTCACAACCTACAATATCGGCTTAGCATCGGCAGCTCATGCTACTTCTATCTGCCCAAAATGGAATCGCACCTCGAAGCGCGGCTCTGGAACGATGTGTTTACCTGGGCCGAGGCCGAATTGAAAGCGCCGCATGGCTGCATCAAGGGCACGGTACTGATCGAGACGATTCTGGCGGCGTTTGAGATGGATGAAATTCTATACGAATTGCGCGAGCATTCTGCCGGATTGAACGCTGGGCGCTGGGATTATATTTTTAGCTGCATCAAAAAATTCCGCAGCAACGACGATTTCTGTCTGGCCGATCGCGGCAAAATCACGATGACCGTGCCGTTTATGCGCGCGTATTCATTATTGCTGCTCAAAACCTGCCATCAGCGCGGCGCACCGGCGATGGGCGGCATGTCGGCGTATATTCCGGTCAAAACCGACCTTGAAGCTAATGAACGGGCGATGGCGCAAGTACGCGCCGACAAAGAGCGCGATGCAGGCGATGGCTATGATGGCGGCTGGGTCGCACACCCAGGGCTGGTACCTGTTGCTAAGGCAGCCTGGGATTCGGTTCTGGGGCAATACCCCAATCAAATCCATAAGCAACGGCTGGACGTGCAAGTTGCGGCCAGTGATTTATTAAATTTCCAGCCGGAGGCGCCCATCACCGAAGCGGGTGTACGCGGCAATATTTCGGTCGGGGTGCAATATCTGGCTTCGTGGCTGGCAGGCATGGGTTGTGTGCCGATTCATAATCTGATGGAAGACGCCGCAACCGCCGAAATCAGCCGCTCGCAAATCTGGCAGTGGATACGCTCGCACAAAGGCGTGCTTGATGATGGCCGCAAGGTGACAAGCGCGCTGTTTAGCCAATTGCTGGAAGAAGAAGTGGCTAAAATCGAACAGCAAGGCCGCTATAGCGCCACGCTCAAAGAAGCCGCCCGCTTGTTTGAGCAAATCACCACCAGTGATGAATTTGTCGAGTTTTTAACTTTGCCAGGCTATACGCGGCTAGCTTGATACCCATAATGGTATACCTCTGTAGCAATTGCTTTATTTGATCTACAGAGCAATACCCGATAAAAAAGCCTCGCAGATGCGAGGCTTTTTTGATTTCAACAAGGGTCTGATTACACCGCAACCACCCGGCTACGGCGATTATTGCTGCTAAAGGCTGCCACTTTCATCGTTGCCGTGGCTGCCACAGGGCCGGTATAGAGCGCTGAAGCTGGCGTTGGGTCAGAGCCATCGGTGGTGTAGCGAATCGCCAAGCCTGGTGCCGAAGTATTGGCGTACAGCTGGCCCGCTTCCACTTTCACGCCCGGCAACGGGATGCGGTAGCCGTAGCCGCCGAAGTCTTCCGAACGTGGGAAGCCATCGAGACGTGGCAATTCGCGTTGACCCAAGCGATTGGCGAATTCGTTCCAATCCGCGTCGATTTTGCTCTGGCGAGCGGCGGCATCAGCGATTGAAGTCCACGCTGGATCTTTCGCCCAGGCGCGTTCGGCCAGAGCGATCGTGCGTGGCATCGCCAAGTATTCGAGGCGGCCGCGGTTGCGGATGTTTTCCGCCCACAATTGGCCTTGAATCCCGATGATGTTTTTAGTGCCTTCTGGCGTCAGGCGTACTTTGCTGGCGATATTGTCTTTATCCAACGCATGGCCAAACAAATTAACCGTCGCCGTCGTGAAAATATCGAGTGGTACAAACTCAAACGCACCACGCGTTTCGATAAAGCCGCCCCAGTAGTAACCCGGCTCCAGTGGGTCTTTCGCGTAGGCCAAGTCAAAATACAGATTCGTCACGTTCGACAAGACCGTTTTATAGCCGGCGTTAGCCAACTGGTAAGCAAAGTCTTCCTGACCCCAGCCCCATACGTTATTCCACACGTACGGGCGGAAGTTGGCGTTGACGAATTCTGGATTCGGGCCGTGGGTATGTACACCGTTGACTTCTTTTTTCACCAGTGCAATTTCTTCCCAGCCGCCAAACACCAAGCCGTATTTTTTCAGCAGATCGCGGTAGCGGGCGAGGAAGTAGTTTTGCAGCTCGACGATTTGCGTCATGCCCTGCTCTTTCATAAAGGCTTGGCAAACCGGCGATTGTTCCCACGCACCGTGCGGTACTTCATCGCCGCCGGTATGCATCGTCGTAAACGGCGCGCCCGCTTCTTCAAACATGGCTTTCACATCGTGTAGCACGGTTTCGATAAAGGTGTAGCAGGATTCCTGACCAATACAGATTACATTGTCGTGCCAGAGCTGCACGGACTCATACACCGATGCGTCGTTAAAGTCGCACAACAGGTATTGCTTGGCTTCAGCCTCGCGGCCTTCGGCCATCAAACGCGTGTAGCGCACATTCATCGCCTTGATCGCGGCACGCGCATGGCCTGGCACGTCGATTTCTGGCACGACTTCGATATGGCGCGCGGTGGCGTATTTCAAGATTTCGATGAAATCAGCTTTGCTGTAATAACCACTACCCGCCTTACCCGCCACGTCGCCGCCCGAGCCAAAGCATGGCACCAGATTGTCGGTTTCGTCCGCCGTGTAACCGCGCAAGCTACCGATTTCGGTTAGTTCAGGCAGGCTAGGAATTTCCAAGCGCCAGCCTTCGTCGTCGGTGAGGTGGAAGTGGAACTGGTTCAGCTTGTATAGCGACATGCATTCAAGCAGGCGCAGAATCGTTTCTTTGCTGGTGAAGTTACGGCCCACATCGAGGTGCATGCCGCGGTAGGCAAAACGTGGCGCATCCACAACTTTACACGCGCCAACGGCGAGTTCTGCTTGCGGGTTCAGGAAGGCCGCCACTGGCAATAATTGACGTAAACTTTGAATGCCGTTGCACACGCCCGCAGCGCTCGCGCCGGTAATTACGATGCCTTGTGGCGTTACGTCGAGCTGGTAAGCCTCGTTAGGCGCCAAAGTATCGCTAACGTTCACCGCGCTAATTTGCAGTTTGATCGTTGCCGCGCCCGCTGGCGTAATCGCCGCGCGTTGCAATGTTTTGCCGCTCACATCATGCAGGCTGGCTTGCAGCAAAGCCGCTTCATTGGCCAGATCAGCCGAATGCACGATATAGGTATTTTTATTGATTACAAACTCGCCCGCTGCGGCAGTGTAGCTCAGCGGGGTTGGCGTGATTTTGCTCAGGCTATCGGCTGGCAACAGAGTCAGAGCGGCATTATCGGCATAGGTTTGTGCAGCATTGCTCAGCGCGACCTGATCGGCAGCATTGCGATTGCGCTGCGCTGGCGTGGCAAACTCGGCAATTTCCGGGTCGCCAATCACTTCCATCTGCGCATTCGGCGTGCCCACGTCGTAAACAATATAGAAACCCAGCGGCGCGTCGGTTTCGCTAATCACCCAGAACAGGCCTTCGTAATCGAAAGTGCGGGTTTCACCCGGCTGCAATGCGCCGAATTCAGCTTTGGGCTCAAGGCTCCAGAAGTCGCCATTGACGTGCGTGACCAGCACATTGCCCGATACGGTTTCAGGCTTGATTTTGCGACAGGTATTGAAATAGATGGCCCAGCCTGATGCTGGCAGGGGCTGATCGGATAGATTGGTCAGCGTCAAAGCAGCGAGAAAGTTATCGCCGTTATGAGCGTTGGTTTTATTGGCCCATGTTAATTTTAAATGCGCACCTGCTGGCTTGTTCATTCTTGCTTTCTCCCTTCGGTTAATCAATCGGGGCCGTCTTCCCCATCCAGCACAGTGTAGAAGTGCCAAAGCCGTAATGCCAAGCACTGCTTACGGGCTGTCGCCAGGATGGTCGCCCCTCGCCGCTGATTGCCATTTATACCGCCAAGCCACCACAAAACATCCATCATTAGCCCAAAAAAGAATAGAATTAGCCCAAATCATTAAACAGGGCATCAAGATGCTGATACGGGAATGGATCGGTAACTCGCAAGGCCACGCCTGGCGGCTTAATCATCATCTGGCCGAATCGCTGCCGTTCAATTTTCATTTCCATCCCGAGTACGAGCTGACACTTACACTGGGCGGCACAGGCCAGCGGCATATCGGCAGCGATCTGGAAGGCTTTGCTCAATGCGATCTGGCGCTGGTTGCGCCCAATCAGCCGCACAGCTGGCAAGCACCTGCGCGCGCCGATGGCGGGCAGATCGAGCTGCAGGTGGTGCTGTTCCGGCTCGATTGGCTGGTTTCGCTGGCGGAAAATGGCATGCCTGAGCTACGGCATTTGTGCCAATGGCTGGCGCAAATCCGGCAGGGCGTGGTGTTTAGCCCCGACTGCACCCGCATTATTGCGCCCCGATTGGCGCAGCTGCATGAATTCTCCGGGCTGAAACGGCTAACGGCCTTGCTCGATATTCTGGCCGAGCTGGAAAACGATCAGGCTGCGCGTTTTATCAATGGCGAGCTAACGCAGCTAGACCCGGATCGCCGCTTGATCAGGGCCATGACACATTTACAAAACCACTATTTGCAGGCCGTCACGCTGGACGAGCTGGCCCAGGTTGCCGCCTGCAGTGTGACCACCCTGAAAAGACTGTTTGCCCAGCAAATGAAATCGAGCTTTAGTCAGGAGCTTTCGCGCTTGCGTATCGCCCATGCCAGCAATCTGCTCCTGACCACGGATCGCGGCATAGACTGGATCGCCAGCCAAAGCGGCTACCCCTGTTTAAGTCATTTTTATCAGCAGTTTAGCGAGCGGCTGGGCCAAACGCCCAGCGCCTTCCGGCGACAGGCCAAAGCGCACTCGACGCAAGGACAATACAGGGTATAGCCCGTAACAGTATATGCAAAAATGCCTGCAGCCATATACCCCAAGCACGTCAGTAATACTGCATAGCACAAGCCATTCTGGCTGTTTTCAGGGCAAGGAACAAGAAGCCGCGCGACAGATGACAGGGTCTGCAAGAGAGTGATTTTGCAGTGGAAATCACGCTTTCTTTCTCCTAGAAGTAGCCATTTTTCGGTATGATTACGTACTTTTTGCCAAATTTCTGGGTTCTATAGACATGGCCAACGTGCTCCAACTACGCGGCGGTACCGCGCTTTCACCGTTCCGGATTGAAAAATTAGCAACTGCGCTCGCCGCGCAAGGTCTGACTGTCAACCTTTATGCCGAATACTGGCATTTCATCGAATTGAACGCCGATTTGTCCGCAGACGATCAGGCCGTCCTTGAGCGCATTTTGAGCTATGGCGAGCCAGCCAATCCGGCACAAGCCGCTGGCACACCGATTCTGGTCTTGCCCCGTTTGGGCACCATTTCACCGTGGTCTTCCAAAGCGACCGACATCGCGCTGCACTGTGGTCTAGACGGCAAAGTCGCGCGTATCGAGCGCGGCATGGCCATTTACGCGAGCAAAGCCGCCGGCTCAGCGCTCTCTACCGCAGAAAAAAATACGCTGTTGCCGCTGATTCACGATCGCATGACCGAGCAAGTCTTCGAAGGCTTGGCGGCGGGCAATGAGCTGTTCCGTCATTTTGAGCCAACTGAACTGAAAACCGTTGACATCTTGGGCGGCGGTCAAGCGGCGCTGGAACAAGCGAATACCGAATACGGTCTGGCGCTCTCCAGCGATGAAATTGAATACTTGGTAGAAAATTTCAACAAATTGGGCCGTAACCCAAGCGACGTTGAATTGACAATGTTCGCTCAGGCGAATTCCGAGCATTGCCGCCATAAAATCTTTAACGCCAACTTCATCATCGACGGCCAAGCGCAAGACTACAGCTTGTTTGGCATGATTCGCGAAACGCATAAAGCGTCACCAGAAGGCACTGTGGTTGCTTACTCGGATAATTCTTCGGTGATCGAAGGCGCAGAAATCGAGCGTTTCTTCCCAGCCAGCAACGGCGCGGAATACACATTCGAAAAACAAAAAACCCACATTCTGATGAAAGTGGAAACGCACAATCACCCAACCGCTATTTCTCCATTCCCCGGCGCAGCCACGGGCTCGGGCGGCGAGATTCGTGACGAAGGCGCAACGGGTCGCGGCTCGAAACCGAAAGCCGGTTTGTGTGGTTTCACCGTATCCAATCTGAATTTGCCAGGCTACGTACAAGACTGGGAAAGCCCGGAATACGGCAAGCCAGACCGCATTGCTTCGGCGCTCGACATCATGATCGAAGGCCCAATTGGCGCGGCGGCATTCAATAATGAATTTGGTCGTCCTAATCTGGCTGGCTATTTCCGTACGTTCGAGCTGGATGTGAACGGCGAGCGCCGTGGCTACCACAAGCCGATCATGATTGCCGGTGGTTTGGGCAATATCAGTGCTGATCATGTCACTAAAAACGGCTTGCCTGATGGCTCATTGTTGATTCAACTCGGCGGCCCGGGCATGTTGATCGGCATGGGCGGCGGCGCAGCGTCATCGATGGACACTGGCGCGAATGCGGCTGATCTGGATTTTGATTCGGTACAACGCGGCAATCCGGAAATGGAACGCCGTTGTCAGGAAGTGATCGACCGCTGCTGGCAGCTGGGCGACAAAAACCCAATTCAATCGATTCACGACGTCGGCGCAGGCGGTATTTCGAATGCCTTCCCAGAGCTGGTGAACGACGCAGGCATGGGTGCGGTGTTTAACTTGCGTAAAGTAAACATCGAAGAGCGCGGCATGGCGCCAAAAGAAATCTGGTCAAATGAATCGCAAGAGCGCTACGTGCTCGGCATTCATCCGAATGACTTGCTGACTTTTGAAGCGATTTGCGAGCGCGAGCGTTGCCCATTTGCGGTTATCGGCCACACGACCGACGAGCGCCATCTGACGGTAGAAGATCCTCACTTTGGCAATAAGCCAGTGGATATGCCGATGGACGTGCTGCTGGGCAAACCGCCAAAAATGACGCGCGACGTCACTCGCATCAAACCAGAACTCAAAGTATTCGATTCATCGGCACTCGATTTGAAAGAATCGCTGTATAAAGTACTGCAATTGCCATCGGTGGCCGATAAATCATTCCTGATCAATATTGGCGATCGTACCGTTGGCGGCTACACCGCTCGCGATCAGATGGTTGGCCCATGGCAGATTCCGGTGGCCGACGTTGCAGTTACCACCATGGGGTATAACACCGTATGCGGCGAAGCAATGGCGATGGGTGAACGTACCCCCCTTGCCTTGATCAACGCAGCAGCATCGGGCCGGATGGCCGTCGGTGAAGCGCTGACTAACTTGGCTGCCGCACCGATTGCCAAACTGGGCGACGTTAAACTGTCGGCCAACTGGATGGCGCCAGCCGGCCACCCGGGCGAAGACGCTAATCTGTACGACACGGTCAAAGCTGTCGGCCTCGAATTGTGCCGCGAACTGGGTGTATCGATTCCGGTCGGCAAGGACTCGCTGTCGATGAAAACAGTCTGGGACGACGCAGGCGAGAAGAAAGCCGTTGTTGCCCCTCTGTCACTGATTATTTCCGGCTTTGCACCAGTGAGCGACGTACGCAAAACGCTGACCCCTCAATTGGTGACGGGTGTTGAGACCGACTTGCTGCTGATCGACTTGGGCACCGGCAAATGCCGTCTGGGGGGCTCGGCGCTGGCGCAAGTCAATGCCGAAATCGGCAACTGGGCACCGGATGTAGTCAGCGTTGATCACCTCAAAGCCTTCTTTGCGACTGTACAAAAACTGAATCTTGAAGGCAAATTGCTGGCTTATCACGACCGCTCGGATGGCGGCCTGATTGCCACCGTCACCGAGATGATGTTCGCCAGCCATTGCGGTGTAACCTTGGAAATTGACGAGCTGTGTATTGATCGTCGTGTACGCCAGCGCCAGCAACATGAAATCACGCCAGAAGACGTAGCACGCGCCGAAAATGGCCGCGTGATGGGCGTATTGTTCAATGAAGAGCTGGGCGCGGTACTGCAAGTCCGCCGCAGCGACACCGCTGCCGTAATCGCTGCATTTATGCATGCGCAATTGGCTGGTGAATTGCACGTCATCGGCACGACCAATATTGATGACAAGCTGAAAATCAAAAAACGCAACCGCATGTTGCTGGATGAGCCACGTGTTAGCCTGCAACAAGCGTGGAGCAAAACCAGCTGGCAAATCCAGCGCCTGCGCGACAATCCAGAATGTGCCGATGCTGAATACGCGCGCATTGCCGACAAGAATGACAAGGGCTTGTTTGCCAAATTGACATTCAATCCATCGGATGACATCGCTGCGCCGTTCATCGCCAAAGGCGTGAAGCCTCGCGTTGCCGTATTGCGCGAGCAAGGTGTGAACGGCCATATCGAGATGGGCGCTGCGTTCAACCGCGCTGGTTTTGCCGCAGTTGACGTCCACATGAGCGACGTGATCGCTGGCCGCATCAACCTGGCTGACTTTATGGGTCTGGCCGCTTGCGGTGGTTTCTCGTACGGCGACGTATTGGGCGCGGGTGAAGGCTGGGCGAAATCGATCCTGTTCAACGCGGCTGCACGCGCGCAGTTTGAAGCCTTCTTCAACCGCGCCGATACCTTCGGCCTGGGCGTGTGTAACGGTTGCCAGATGATGGCGAACTTGTCAGGCATCATCCCTGGTGCCGAGCACTGGCCAAAATTCACCCGCAATCAGAGCGAGCAGTTTGAAGCACGCTTTGTGACGGTGGAAGTACCACAATCACCATCGCTGTTCTTCAACGGTATGGCGGGCAGTCAGATGCCAGTGGTCGTGAGCCACGGTGAAGGTTTTGCCAACTTCAGCCGTCCAGGCGATGTGAGCCAGTCCCAGCAAGGTGATATCAACAAAGTGCTGGTTGCCCTGCGCTACGTCGATAGCCACGGCAAGCCAACGCAGCAATATCCGCTGAACCCGAACGGCAGCCCACAAGCCATTGCCGGCGTAACCACGCCAGACGGTCGCTTTAGCATCATGATGCCGCACCCAGAGCGCGTATTCCGCACGGTACAGAACAGCTGGCACCCAAGTGATTGGGAAGAAGATGGCGCATGGATGCGTATGTTCCGTAATGCCAGAGTCTTCCTTGGCTAGAGAGCAATACCCCCTAGTAAATCAAAAAGCCCCATCCGATGATGGGGCTTTTTTATCGCCGCTGACAAATTTGCTGGCGAAGCAATTTGTCAGCGGCAGCTCAACTTTACCTGCTGCGGGCAGCAGGTAGATTTAGACCTGCTCTTCGGCAATATGCAGCTCGATTTCAACGTTTTCAGCCGAATACTGAATCTGTGCCAGCAATACCGCATCAACGCGGTTGGCAAAACGGCGCAGCGGGATAGAACGCTCTAGCGCAGGACCCATTTCCGAGCGGAATTCTTTCACATACTGCAGCGCGCCAACGTGATCGCTTTCCAGCTCATCTTCGTGATCGCTCACAATGCTTTTCACCTTTTTGCGGATTTCTTTGAGCTCTTTAAACAGCTCGCTCGATACTTCGCACAAATCGGCAAACTGCAAAGACACATCCACCACGCTACCGGGCACCAGAAAACTCGCCAGGGTTTTTGAGCTATTTTTCAGCAATTCAAGCTGCTGATCATCAAAAACCAACTGCAAAGGGAAATACTCTTCCGAAGCTTTTAAAGCCTGACGAATACCATCATTGCTGCGCAAAGCTTCCGGCAATTTACTGCTCGCACGGGCGTTCACCACATAACGGGTTTTGGTGCTCATTACATTCTCCAAATAAAGTTGGGATAAAGTTTATAGCGAGAGTGTGACGCCGCTTTTAATATGCATCAAGTCCGATCAGATGATTCCGATTATTTTCAAACAGGGCTAGACAAGGTGGGGCGGATTCGTTAATATTCGCCTCCTCTGAATTGCATACCTCATTAGCAATTCATCGTGATGTGCGCGATTGGTGGAATTGGTAGACACGCAGCGTTGAGGTCGCTGTGCCGCAAGGCGTGCGAGTTCGAGTCTCGTGTTGCGCACCACAAAAAACATAAACCCCGAAAGTTGAAAAGCTTTGCGGGGTTTTTTGTTTTTCGATTTTTTTCGGCTTGGGTACTATCGAGAAATTCTGTGTGGGCCGCCTAAGGAAGTCCAAATCAGCGATATTACAAATCGAGCCACAGCTTGATATAGGCTTGATCCGGGTCATACATTGTCGCTTGTTTTTCGATATTGAAGCGACGGTTTGGTCTGGGGTCGGTGCCTAGTCCGGCCAGATACAGCCAGTTGCCCTGATTGCTATATACATCGTAATCAAGCAGCTGCGCTTCGAACCAGGCCGCACCTGCGCGCCAATCGCATTGCAAATCATGAATCAGATAGCTAGCAACATTTTGCCGCATGCGGTTGGATAAATAAGCGGTGGCAGACAGCTCGCGCATGGCGGCGTCGATGAATGGCTGGCCGGTTTCGGCCTGACACCAGCGCACGAATCGCTCAGGGTGATGCGGCTGCGGCAAGCGCCCTTTCAGGCCGCCAGCGCGATAAAGCTGAGCACCAAAGCGCCAATGCAGCAGGCGGAAATAATCGCGCCACAGTAATTCAAACCAGATCCAGTAGGTGCCGTCATTGGCACCTACTCGCGCTTCGTGCGCTCGCAAGGCCTGCGCAATTTGCCGGGCCGAGATCGCCCCCGTAGCCAGCCACGGCGAAAACTTGCACGAATAATCAGTGCCGATCAAGCCATTGCGCGTTTGCTTGTACTGATCGGCCAAACCGCAGGCAAAGTAGCGCTGCAGATGCGCTAGCCCACTGCTTGCCCCGCCGCGCCAGGCTGCGCTGGCATACGGAAAAGCACTGCGAAAATCGGCAAAGGGCTCGCCATACAGCGTCGGCCAATCGATTGCGGGATAATCATAAATTTGCGCTGGTGCGGGCGGCAATGCGCTAGGCGCGACCAAGGGCGCGGGTAGCGCCATCCCTGCCGCCTCCACTTGCTGGCGAAAGGCGGTAAAAATCAGCGGCAATTGTTCGGGCGCGAATGGCAAGCTGGCAGGATCCAGCATGCTCGATTGCCACACGGTATGCAGTGGGCAATTTTGCACGCGCAATGCCTGACATTGCGCGATTTCTTCAGGTGCCAAAATTGCTTCGCAATAAATCGCTTGGGCGGCCAAAGACTGCATGAGCGCGGGCAATACCTGCTCGGGCTTGCCGTGGAGAATCAGCAGCTGTTGCCCCAGCTGCTGGCATTGCGCGGCCAGATCTTGCAGGGTATCGGCCAAAAATGCTTTTCTGTGCTGGCCTACGCGAGCAAACCCCCACACCGTATCTTCTTCGACTGGCCAGCAATACACCAAAGCCAGCTGATCCGCTTGCGCACAGGCTTGCTGCAGCGCCGGATTATCAGCCAGCCGCAGATCATTCCGAAACCAGTAAATGGCAGTCCGCATCTTTTTACCCCGTTGGATCGATTCACTGCGCGGCGCTGGCCAGCAATGCTTCGGCCGCAGCCAGCCCGGATAAATACGCGCCCTCAACGCGCCCCCCTTCCAGCCAGTCGCCCGCCAGCATCAGGCCGGATGTCGCCTGCTGCGGCGCTGGCTGCTCGCAGCTTCCGCGTGCATAGCGCCAGCGATGCGCAGCGACGTAGGTGAATTCGGCTGTGGGCAGCTCCCAGCATTGCAGCAAACGGCTGAACTCTGCACTGAGCAATTGGCTGACAGCTTCAGCTGATTGCTCTAGCTGCGCCTGCGACCACTCGGGGGTAGCATGGAGTACCCAGTGCTCCCCAGCGCGGCCCGCTTTACTGCTATCGTGCGCAATCCAGCCCAGCGGCCCGCTATTGATAAACGCCCCAGCAAAAGGCAGTTGAATCGCTTGCGCGCAACTCACCATCACCGCCCAGCAAGGCTGCATCTGTGCCTGCGCAGCCAGCGGGCGGGCAGGATGAGCCGTTGGAATCAGCTTGGCGGCTTGCGGTGCGGGGATCGCCAGCACCACTTGCGTAGCCAGCCAACATTGATCAGCCGCCCTCACCTGCCAGCCCTGCGCGTGCGCCTGCAGTGCATCGACTTCGATATTGGGCAAGACCTGCAGTTGCGCGGCCATCTGCCGCAAAGGCGAGTTCATCGCAGGCATACCGACAAAACGCTGCTGCGGCGAGCTTTCACGCAGCGTTTGCCCATCCCAGGCATACACCGGTGTAGTCCAGGCGCTGACCACCCTGGCTCGTAGCCAATGTGCCACTTGGCGACGAAAAGCGGCTGAGCGCGCAGTGAAATATTGTGCACCATGATCCCACTGCGCCACATCAGTGCGCCGGGTGGCCATCCGCCCGCCAATTCCGCGTGATTTATCCAGCACCAGCACTCGCCTGCCCGCGGCCTGTAGCCGCTGCGCCGCACTGAGGCCAGCCATCCCCGCGCCGATCACAATCACATCCCATTTTGCATCTGCCTGCACGCGTAACCCTTTTTTACTAATGCTCACAATTGATCAATTTGCTGTAAATACTGCTCGGCCTGCTGCAAAGTGGCTTGCTGCTCCTCGGGCGGCATCTTGCGCCAGGTTTGGTAAGTCATTCCCGAGCGAGGATTATTTTGCAAGCGCGGCGCATGGCGCTGATGAAAATGCCAGTACAGGCTATTGAATGGGCATGCGCCCTCGCCATGGCGTAGCTTGGGCTGATAGTGGCAGCCCTTGCAATAATCACTCATTTTGCTGATATAGCTGGCCGATCCGGCATACGGTTTACTACCGAGCAAGCCGCCATCGGCATACTGGCTCATCCCGCGGGTATTGGGCATTTCAACCCACTCAAAAGCATCAACATAAATCCCCAGATACCAGGCATCGACCTGATCAGGATCTATCCCGGCCAGCAGCGCAAAATTGCCCGTGACCATCAGCCGCTGAATATGGTGGGCATAGCCCAAAGCCAAAGACTGATCAATTGCGTGTTTAAGGCAATTCATCCGCGTCTGACCATCCCAATACCAGCGTGGCAAGTTGCGCTGATGCTCCAGCACATTGAGCTGCGCATAGCCGGGCATGCGCGCCCAATACACCCCGCGGACAAATTCACGCCAGCCCAAGATCTGCCGCACAAACCCTTCCACCGTCGAGAGCGAAACGCGCCCGGCGGCAAATTCATCCAGTGCGGCATGGATCACCTCTAAGGGGTGCAGCAATTTCAGATTGAGCGCAAACGAAATACCGGCATGAAACAGCGTGGGCGAGGCGGTACTCATCGCATCCTGATACGCGCCAAAATGCGGCAAGGCCTGCGCCACAAACGCCGCCAGCGTTGCTTTGGCCTCGCTACGGCTGATTGGCCAGCCAAAGTTCGCCGCCTGTGGCTCGCCGATGGTTTTAACCCCGGCCGCCTCGATGTCCTGCCACACGGCACTTAAATCTTTGGGATGCGCCAGCCAGGCCGGTGCAGGCGGCTGGCCAGACCAGCGTTTGCGGTTATCCTGATCAAAATTCCACTGCCCACCCAGCGGCTGGCCGTGCTCATCGAGCAAAATTTGATACTGCTTGCGCAGCGCACGGTAAAAAAACTCCATGCGTGGGATCTTGGTCGCAAATTGCTGGCTGATCGCGGCGCGATCAACTAGAAAATGCTCGCTATCGACGACCTTAACCGCAATGCCCAGCTTATCCTGCGCCGCTTGAAGCATCGCCTCCACGCGAAACTCATCGGCCTGCTGCCGCTCCAGCTGCGTGATCTGCTCACTGGCAACCAGCTGGCGCAAGTTCTGCATGAAATCCTGCTGATTATCGGCGTCACCAATTTTGAAATACCGCACCCGACAGCCCGCTTGCCGCAAAGCCTGCGCAAAACCGCGCATCGCCGCAAAAATGCCTAGCACTTTTTGCGCATGATGCCAGGCGTAATCAGTTTCGCTGCGCAGCTCCATCAGCACATACAGCACATCGCTACGGCCGCGCTCAGCAGGCGAAAACCAGCTATGCCGGATATTGAGCTGATCGCCCAATAGCAATCTGAGCGTACTCATTCCACACTCCTGCGCTTGGCGCACCGAACGCTGCAGTACTTCACCGCCTCCCAGTTCTTTTCCCACTTCTTGCGCCAGGCAAAAGCACGCAAACATACCGGGCAGATCTTTTGCGGCAAATTGAGTTTATGATGCGCCATAGCGTTTTTAATCCACAGGGGTATATAACCAGAACCCAATATTTCAAATAGTCTTGAGGCAATACATGGGTATGTATCTGTCATCTATTTCGAGAATCGAGCTGTGATGAAGCGCATCGAAACGCCCAAGTACAACACCGTATCAACGCTGCTGCACGTCATCAAAGCACAAAGATACCACTTGGTAGGAAAAAACACCAATCGGTAAATTTAATACAATACTTCCAATACTTTATTTATTTGGGGATTTGAATCAGATTGATCTGGGCGTTCTATAGGAAAACCCGATGATAAAACTCGATAAATCTTGCGCCGGACTGGTGGGGGATGTCTGAACGATCCGTTTCTGCATACAAAAAACTCGGGCAGCGCGATGGCTGCCCGAGTTTTTATGGAAAGTGCCGATCAATGCACGTCACCCGAATAATTCCCGGGCAGCATGGCATGTGTGGCTTACTTTTTGATCATGCCTTTATAAATCGTATCGACCAATTCGGCATCAGGGGTGTCTTGCGATAATTCCCAAGCCATAATACCGCCCAGCTTTTTCTTTTTGGCAAATTCGATTTTTTCTTTCAGCAATTGCATGTCATCATAGACCCAGACGTCTTTGTCATTGACTTTCCAAACTGCTCGCGTTTTTTCATCGCGGTGAATTGTGCCTGGCAGAGTTTTCAGATAAGAATAAGGTGCAACACCGGTTTCCAGCGGCCCTTTGGCTTTGGCGATCACAGGTTGGTAAAGACCGTTATTTTGCATGCTACTCACTGTCCAACCATAGCCATAGAATGGCACGCCCAAGACGATTTTGTTGGCAGGCACACCGCGACCCAGATAATCATCAACCGTGCTATCCACCGCCACACGATCTTTTGCGCCACCGATCAATGTTGCATGATGTCCTGTAGTAGACGACCAAGGCCCGGTGAAATCGTAGGTCATCAGATTGATCCAGTTCAACGATGTCACAATCTTTTCCAGCTCGATTTTTTCTGATTTGCTCGTTGCAGCAGGGGCAGCAATCGTGAGCAACAGACCGGGCTTGACTGCATCAATCTGCTTGCGAAATTCAGCCAGTAGTGCCGTGAAATTCTGTGTGTCTTCTGGCCGGACGATGTTGCCATCGTTGCCTGCCGAAGCCGGGTATTCCCAGTCAATATCAAAGCCATCAAATACGCCAGCGGCTAGGCCCGGAACGATTTTTCCAGTTTGGTCAGGTACATCCCCCTTGAGGTAGGCATCAACGCAAGATTTAACGAACGCAGCGCGATTTGCAGGCAGAGCCGCATCGGAGAAATGCTTAGACCAATTCCAGCCACCAAGACTGATCACTACTTTTAGCTTGGGGTATTTTTTCTTAAGCTGTTTGAGTTGATTCCAGTGGCCAAACAGCCCCTTGTCACCTTTATCTTCCTGACCATCGAGTGTGTAGGCGGCATCAATCGGATTCCAGTAATCATCCCCCGCTGCACCTACGCCCTCCTGATCCACCCCGACTACACATCGATTATCTTTGACGTTGCCAAAGGCGTACTCAAGCACGGTGATCTTGTCAGCAGCGCCGCTTGTATCGAGATTTTTTACATAAAACTGAGTTGAATGCTTGGCCCAAGCGGGGAAATACATCACCGACTGAGGCGATGCAGGCCCTGGTGCACCACCCAGAATGGGCGTAACGGCAGGCGTTTTGGCTTCTTCAGGTTTGCCCGCTTCCAGACTAATCAGTTTCAGGTTATCAATGTAGGCGTCTTTACCCTGACCTGCTGCTGAGTCCCACTGCTCCCATTTGATATGAAAATCAAAGCGGGCACGAAAATCGAGTTCGTAATGCTCCCACTTGTTTGTGTCTTTCAAGCGATCAGGAAAACCACTGGCCGTGCTGGCGATCCAGTATTCCTTGCGGCCCGGGGTGGCCTCGTCAATGCCCAATGTACCGCCACAATTTCTTTTGCAGGTGCCTAGATAATCAAAAACAATTTTGTACTTGCCAGCCGGGAATTTTTGCTTGGTAAAAATATCACCAATATTCACTGGCTTATTAAAGCGCGCGGCTTTATTTTCCGGGTTGAGTGGGTCTTGTTCGATTGATGTGAACATCGGGGAATCAGCTTCGCCGCCCAGCCCAACCCATTGGCTCAAATCTTTATCAAAGTTGTCTTCAAATACCACGGTTTGCGCCTGTGCAAAAGCAGAAGCCAGCAACATGGGCATTAGTAGTTTTTTCATCATCATTTCCCCTCCAAGGTAACTTTTACGCTGCTCAAAGGTTAATGGATGACCGAAAATTAGACGAGTTTTAATCTCGAAGTGTCAGATTTGTAGCACCCTTTTTCCTGACTACACAGAGGCTTATTTGCACTTCTTGCGCTTTGGGCATTCGGTGCAGTCGCGGACTTCATTGAGCTTTTCCAGACTTTGGCTCAAGGCACAGACCGAGCGGCGGCAGGCGACGAAGCGCACGTTCTCTTCATTGGCCAGATCGCGATACGCCTTCATCACGTTGTGGCTCAGAAAATCGGTGAACAGAATCAGCAAATCTGCGCCATTCAAGCTGGGTGGTTTGCGCTGATGAGCCACATTGCGCCCGCTGACGTGTTTTTGCACGGCAATGCCGTGCTGCGCCAGCACTTGCGGAATATTGCCCAGCACATCGGCTCCGACTAGGTATGCGTTCATTCTGATCACCTTGTAAGTTTTAAATAAGATGAGAATGATTATCATGCAAATGCGAATTATTATCAATAGCATTGTATGAAGATTTGATGTCGAACAAATTTATGCACCAAAAGCAGCGCCAATCCCTCAGGTATTTCCCTGACTTGTTTTGCATCAAACAGCCCCGCGCCCGCTTCGGGCTAAATAAAGCCCGCTGTACAGGGCATTTGTCCACATGCCTACCAGCTCCTACCCGCTTATTTCGCCAGCCTAAAAGGATAAGAAAACGATGCAGATCGTGGTGCCAAAAGAAACGCTGCCGGGGGAAACCCGCGTGGCCGCTTCGCCCGATACGGTAAAAAAACTGGTGCAACAAGGCCATCAGGTGCTGGTTGAACACCATGCGGGCCTTGCCGCCACATGGTCTGACGAGCATTACCTAGCGGCAGGCGCCGAGATTGCAGCAGATACTACCCAGCTGTATCGCCATGTAGCGCTTATCCTGAAAGTCAACCAGCCCAATACCCATGAAATCGCACTATTCCCATCGCGTTCGGTATTGGTGGCGCACATGCATATCCATCGCTTTGAGTCGCTGGCGCAATTAGCACAAAAGCACATTGATACTTATGCACTTGAACTCATTCCGCGCATTACCCGCGGCCAAAGCATGGATATTTTATCCAGCCAAGCCAATATCGCGGGCTACCGCGCGGTGCTGCTCGCCACACACTATTTCCCGCGCTTTATGCCGATGTTCATGACCGCCGCCGGCTCGGTGAAACCCGCGCGCGTGCTGATACTGGGCGCTGGCGTTGCGGGCTTGCAGGCGATTGCCACCGCGAAACGCCTTGGCGCGATTGTGGAGGTATTCGACGTGCGCCCCGCCACGCGCGAGCAAGTGGAATCGCTGGGTGCGAAATTTATTGAAGTTGAGCTCAATGCCGAAGAGCGCGCTGCGTTTGAGCACACCGGCGGCTACGCCAAAGAAATGTCGGACGACTATAAAGCGCGGCAAAGCGCCTTGATCGCGCAGCAAGCAGCCAGCGCCGACATCATCATCACCACCGCGCTGATTCCGGGCAAAGCAGCGCCTGTCTTGATCACACCTGAAACCGTCGCGGCGATGAAACCCGGCTCGGTGATTATCGACTTGGCAGTCGCTGCGGGTGGCAATTGCCCGCTGTCGCGTAGCGACGAAGTCGTGAAATCCGACAATGGCGTCATCATCGTTGGCCACGCCAATTTGCCCGCGCTGGTCGCCACCGATGCCTCGGCGATGTTCGCGCGCAATGTGCTGACCTTCTTGGGCTTGCTGCTCAATAAAGACGGCCAATACACGCCGCAACTCGACGATGAAATTATCAAAGCGACGCTTGTTACGCATGCTGGCAGTGTGTATTTCTCTGCAGATCAGGTAAATAAAGCCGCAACAGCACATACCCCCACCCAAAACCTTGAGGAATCTCCATGTCAAGCCTAGCACTGGCAGCCTCTAACGCAGCGCATCTTCCGCTCAGTGCGGTGCACGACGCTGCGGCCACCGATCCCTTTATCGCCAGCCTGACGATTTTCGTGCTGGCGATTTTTGTCGGTTACCACGTCGTTTGGAACGTCACGCCCGCACTGCACACGCCGTTAATGGCGGTGACGAATGCGATTTCCGGCATTATCGTCGTCGGCGCGATGCTGCAAGTGGTCGATATCAACGCGCAGCAAATTACGCTGACCAGCGTACTCGGTGCAATCGCGATTTTCCTTGCCAGCATCAATATTTTTGGTGGTTTTTTGGTCACGCAGCGCATGCTCGATATGTTTAAAAACAAAAAAGGGGCGAAGTAAATGGCTAATCTCACTGCCCTACTCTATTTAGTCGCTGCGGTGCTGTTTATCCTGTCGCTGCGCGGCCTGTCGTCGCCAAAAACCGCCCTGCGCGGCAATCTGTACGGCATGGTCGGCATGGCGATTGCGGTGTTGACGACGTTTTTTGTCGCCAACAAACCCGTCGTTTGGCTGATCGTCGCGTCGATGGCGGCTGGTGCTGTGGTTGGCGCGTATAAAGCGCGCACGGTGGCGATGACGGCGATGCCGGAATTGGTTGCCGCAATGCACTCGCTGGTTGGTTTGTCGGCGGTATTGATTGCCGTCGCGGCGGTTTTCCACACCGGCGTCACGCACACGGGCGCGCAGCAAATCGAGCTGTTTATCGGCGCGTTTATCGGCGCGATTACCTTTACCGCCTCGGTCGTCGCCTACGGCAAGCTGTCGGGCAAGTTTGGCGCACGCGCGATTAACTTTAACGGCCAGCATCTGCTGAATTTAATTTTGGCGATTGCCATGGTCGGCTTGGGCTTTGCCTTTTACGCCACCGGCAGCGAAGCGGCGTTTTTAATGATGCTGGCGATTGCCTTGGCGCTGGGCGTGCTGCTGATTATTCCAATTGGCGGCGCGGATATGCCCGTGGTGGTGTCGATGCTGAACTCGTATTCGGGTTGGGCGGCGGCGGGCATTGGCTTTACGCTGAATAACCCAGTGCTGATTATCGCGGGCGCTTGCGTCGGCGCGTCGGGCGCAATTTTGTCGTACATCATGTGTAAAGCGATGAACCGCTCGATTGTATCCGTCTTGCTCGGCGGCTTTGGCGCCGAAGTTGCGGCGGGCGGCGCGGCAGGTAGCGGCAAGAAAAACTACCGATCAGGCTCGGCGGACGACGCGGCCTTCCTGATGGAAAACGCTGAAAAAGTCATCATCATCCCGGGTTATGGTCTGGCCGTATCGCGCGCACAGCATGCGTTGCAAGAGCTGACCGATTTACTGACCGAGCGCGGCGTGGATGTGCGTTACGCCATTCACCCGGTGGCGGGCCGCATGCCGGGGCATATGAATGTGCTGCTCGCCGAAGCCGAAGTGCCGTACGAACGCGTCGTTGAGATGGAAGAAATTAATAGCGAGTTTTCTAGCGCGGATGTTGTTTTAGTAATCGGCGCGAACGACGTGGTTAACCCCGCCGCGAAGAACGACCCGAATAGCTCGATCTATGGCATGCCGATTTTGGACGCGTACAAAGCCCGCACCGTGATGGTGGTCAAACGCTCAATGAGCGCGGGCTACGCGGGTCTGGATAATGATCTGTTCTACATGGACAAAACCATGATGGTGTTTGGCGACGCGAAAAAAGTCGTCGAGGAAATGCTGCAAGCCGTGCATTAAATAATAAGAAAAGTTCGCTCAGGGAACTTTGGCCGCTGATTGCCTGGCAGTAGATTTGCTGAGCACATCAGCGGTTTTTATTGCTCACGGATAAATCAGGTGAATTAAGCGCTGAAATTTCAGCGCCAACGCGCTATCCTTAGCAGCCTGATTGTGTAGCGAAAGGCCAAAGAATGAGCGACCAAGCACCCGTAGTAAGCCCCCAACTCTGCCCCAAATGTGGCGCACCGGCTGAACAGCATAAAGCCGGTTCAAACCGTTTTTGGGTGCAATGCAGCAAACTAGGTAAAAATGGCAATTGCAGCGCCATTAGCCAGCAAGGCAGCAATAAAAAAGAAGCCATCGCCAACTGGAATAAACTCAAATAAACCCAGGGAGGTATTGCTCTGCAGCCATAATACAGCAAGCTCTGCATGGCAATACCCTGCCCGATATTTGCTTAACGCACCCGGTGCAAGCAGCCCCTTAACCCCACCAGCAGTAGCAAAGCCCCCAGCAGGCCAGCGGGTGCCCAAGGCATCCAGTCCAGTAGATTGCCGCGCCGGATCATGGCTTGTTGCGGCTGGTATGGATCGTAGAGCACCGCCACATCACTGGGTACACCGCCGGCGTATTCGCGGCTATTCCAGTCGGTAAATTCAATCAGCTGCGTATCCAGCCGAAACTGCACCACCGCTTTAAACCAAGGCGCATTGCTGGAGCGAACGGGCGCCACAGCCTCATAACGCACAATCTGCCCGCTGATCGATTGCCCGCCCAGCAGCAAAGTAGCGCGCTCGAAGCCGGTGTGATACGCCAGCAGCAGCAATAACACGCCCAGCCCCAGCTGCAGATACACCCCTACACGGGTATATGCCCGGCCAAAACGCAGAATCTGATCGCTGCTGTTATCCCTGCGGTGCTCTGCCATATTGCCTCCAGCTGGTATCCAGTGACTGGGGTTTTCAATCGCTCAGGTGGCGTTGAGCATCGGCAACATCGGGATATCGGTCACCCCGACATCCAGCCCGAACTGCTTGAGCAAGGTACCCACCTGCCCACGGTGATGCGTCTGATGGTTAAACAGATGCTGCACCTGCACCCAGCGCGGGATGGTCTGGGTAAAACCATACATTTTGCTGGTCCAGGTCACCGGCTCGTTGAGCCAATCTGCGCTTAAAGTTGCAGCCCACTCAATTAGTCGCGCATCCAGCGCGATGCGTGCCGCGTGCAGATCGGCAAAGTGCCCATACAGCAGCTCTCCCGCCGGGCTGGCAGGCAAAGCCTCGCCCGTAAAGCGCGACAGCCAGACCAGATCTCCCCACAGAATATGATCCAGCGTTGCCTGCACCGAGCCAAAAAAAGCCCCGCGATCAGCCATCAACTGTGCAGTACTCAATTGCCCGGCAGCGGCATACACCTGCTGGTTTTGCCACTGGTTATACGCCGCCATCAGTTGCGGCATGGAGCCTTGAAACATCGCGTGTCCTTATAATTCGGGAACGATTATCCAATCAGTGCAGCAGCAATCAAGCTGGCTAGTGAAGCTAGCCAAGCAGTGCAACCCATTTCACACGCCAGCGATTCAAAGAAGGTATATGGCTAAAGAGCAGTCAATAATTAGTCTACAGCCATATACCCCATCAATCACAAAATCACTTCGATATTGTCAATCAAGCGTGTGGTGCCAATGCGGGCGGCGATCAGGATCACCAGATGCTTGTCGGTGCTAGCGGCGGGTTTGAGTGTGAGTGCGTTACGGGTTTCGACGTAATCAACTTCCAGCCAGCCGCGCACGCGCAAATCGGTGACGGTTTCAATCGCCAGTCTGGAATAATCACGCTCGCCGTTTTCGATGGCTGTTTTCATCCGGCTCAAATGATAAAACAGGCGCGGCGCCTCGGCGCGCTGCGATTCATTTAAAAAGCCATTGCGCGATGACAGCGCCAGGCCATCGCTCGCACGGCCGGTGTCCACCGGCACGATGCGAATCGGGATATTTAGATCGGCGACCATGCCTTGAATCACCGCCAGCTGCTGGTAGTCTTTTTTACCAAAACAGGCCACATCGGCTTCAACGATATTGAATAATTTGGTGACCACCGTGGCCACACCACGGAAATGCCCGGGGCGGAAGGCGCCGCAGAGTTCTTCAGCGATCGCTGGCGGATTAACCTGATATTGCTGAATCACATTCGGATACAGCTCTTTTTCATCAGGCGCGAAAATCACATCCACCCCGCCGTGCGCGGCAATGATGTCGGCATCGCTTTGCAAGGTGCGCGGATAGCGATCAAAGTCTTCGCCTTGACCAAATTGCAGGCGATTGACAAAGATACTGACCACGGTATGTGCCGCTTGCTGTTTTGCCGCCTCAATCAGCGACATATGCCCCGCGTGCAGATTGCCCATGGTCGGCACAAACGCCACGGTGCCCACGGTTTTGCGCCATTCGCGCAACTCGGAGATGGTATGGATAATTTTCATCATCAGCTCAGCGTAAAGAGGTTAAATCAGGAGGCAAAAGATCAATTGGCGCCGCCCGCCAGTGGCTGACGCTGCGGCAATCGCTTAGCGCGGATAAGAGCGCTGGCCAGGGCTCGGCATAGATGCCCGCATACAGGCATTCGCCCGGATATTGCACGGGGTAGGCCAAAGTGGGTTGCGGCGGCTGAAATTGGGCATGGATGCCGGGTTTCGAATTGCCGCGCGCATCACAGAGATACCAGCCAAACTCCGGCAGATACACGGCATTCAGCCCGTGCAGGCAATAAATCGGCGCTGGGCCGTCCACCGTGAGCCGCTGGTAAACAAAACCGCAGGGAATGGCATTGGCGCGCAAGAGTGCGGCCAGCAAGTGGCTTTTGGCAAAGCAAAAGCCGGTTCCTGCCGCCAGCGTTTGCGAAGCACTGACAGGAACTTCTTCGCGGGCAAAATCAATGCAATGCTCGATGTGATCACGCACCCAGTTAAAACACTGCGCTGCAATGGCCTGAGCATCCGCAGAGCCCGCCTGTTCACGCAGGCGTCTGGCCAGATCCGCAATGGCCGGATTGGCAAAATCAATGGCATCGCTGGCGCGCAGGTACGCGTCCATCGGGGATATCTGCATTTAAAACGAATGTTCTTCGGTCGGGAAAGTCAGCGCTTTCACCGATTTGACGTAGGCCTCAACCGCAGCCTGAATGCTGCTCACGCCGCCACTCATGAAGTTTTTGACAAAGCGGGCTTTTTTGCCCGGATACACGCCCAGCATATCGTGCAGCACCAGCACCTGACCATCGACTTGCACGCCAGCACCGATACCGATGGTGGGCACATGCAAGGATTCGGTGACTTCAGCGGCGACACTGGCGGGCACCATTTCCATCAACACCATCGCCGCACCGGCGGCTTGCAGCGCCAGCGCATCGCGCTTGAGGATTTCGGCTTCGGTCTCGGTTTTACCCTGCACCTTGTAGCCGCCGTACACATGCACCGATTGCGGCTGCAAGCCGATGTGCGCGCACACCGGAATACCGCGCTGCACCAGAAAATCAACGGTATCGACCATCACCGCGCCGCCTTCGATTTTGACCATTTCCGCACCCGCCGCCATCAGCCGTGCCGCATTTTCATAGGCCTGAACATGCGAAGCCTGATAGCTGGCAAATGGCAGATCAGCCAGCACCAGCGCTTTTTGCGTGCCGCGCACCACCGCTTTGGTGTGGTAGACCATATCGTCCACAGTCACTGGCAGCGTCGTGCCGTGGCCCTGAATCACATTGCCGAGCGAATCGCCAACCAGCAGGATATCCACACCGGCTTCGTCCAACAGCGTGGCAAAACTGGCGTCATAACAGGTCAGCATGGCGATTTTGGCGCCATCCTGTTTCATTTTTCTCAGAGTCGAAAGTGTCGTTTTCATGATGGGTAATCAAGCCGTCGTTAAAATGCGCACTCGTGGTGCAATGCAAAAATCAAACCTTGGTGTGATGCTAAAGCACTGGATCGTTAAAATCGACTGTTTTAATCATAAAATGGCAATATTGCGCGATTTGTCAGCTGCGGCAAACCAAGCTCCTGCTCGGTAGGTGGACAAAAGGGCTCAGGCAAGGCGCTAAGCTCAAGGCAGTACCCAGATACGGCATAAGTAGTACGACTAGGCGAAATAACGCTGCATGAGCACTTTTGGTTTAGCACTAAGCGCTAATCATCCCTCAAGGCGATAGAGTTCCTGATCGATCACATCGGCAATAAACTGCGTTGCCGCGCCATGACCCGGAATATGAATGTCGGGGGCTATCTCCAGCAAAGGCAATAACACAAAGGCGCGCTGATGCATACGTGGATGGGGTATTTGCAACTGGGGCAGATTGATCAGCTCATCGCCGTAGAGCACCACGTCCAGATCCAGCGTGCGTGGCGCATTTTTAAAGCTGCGCTCACGCCCTTGCTGCAATTCCAGCGCGAGCAAAGCGGCCAGTAGATCGGGCGCAGACAGCTCGGTTTTCACCGCGCAGACGGCATTTACAAAGTCCGGCTGATCGGCGTAACCGACTGGCGCGCTGGCATAAAAAGCCGAGCTGGCCAGCAGCTGGGTGTGCGGCAATGCCGCAATCAGGCGCAGCGCGTCGCGCAGCTGCGCGCTTGGGTCGCCCAGATTGGCACCCAAGGCGATATAGGCAATGGTCATTATTCGCTTTTCGCTGCTGCGGGCTTGGCGGTGGCCGGTTTGCGGGTGCGCGAGCGTTTGCGGCGTTTGGCTTTTTCCACCTCGCCGCCCTTGCCTGCGGCAATGGCTTCGCTGATCAGCACTTCGCGCGTGCTGTCATCGCTGGCCTGGAACTGGGTCCACCAATCGGCCAGCTCTTTTTCCACCAGGCCACATTCGGCACGCAAAAGCAGAAAATCATACGCCGCGCGAAAACGCGGCTGCTCGATCAGGCGGAAGGGTTTTTGCCCTGCGCGCAGCTCAAAGCGCGGCTGCAGCAGCCAGATTTCCTTCATCGCCGCACTGTAACGATTGGGAATCGCCAGCCGTTTGGTGACTTTGGCTTCTACTTCGTTCATCGCCTCAACCAGCGCAGGCACTTTGTGCTCGCCTGCGGCGATTTTCTTCTGCCATACCGCTTCTACTTCATGCCACAACAAGGCCGCAAACAGGAAACCGGCCGAAACGGGCTTATCGTCGGCCAAGCGCTGATCGGTATTGAGCAGCGCCTGCTTCAGAAACGTCGTGGTTTCTTTCTGGCTCATCAATTTATCAAGCAGCGGAAATAGCGGGCGATGCAGGCCGTAAACGCGCAAGGCTTGCAGGCAATCCCAGGCCTTGCCCGAGAGCAAGAGCTTCATCATTTCATCAAACAGCCGCGCCGACGGGATGTTTTCCAGCAAAGCGGCGTGTTCCTTGATCGGCTTGGCGGTATCGGCGGCAATCTGCAAACCCAGCTTGGCCGACAGGCGCGTGGCGCGCAGCATGCGCACCGGGTCTTCGTGGTAGCGCTTGACCGGGTCACCAATCATCACCAGTTGCAGCTTTTCCAGATCTTCAGCGCCATGATGAAAATCGATAATTTCATCACTATTGGGGTCGTAATACAGCGCATTAACGGTGAAGTCGCGGCGCGATGCGTCTTCTTCCAGCGTGCCATACACATTATCGCGGATGATGCGCCCGCTGGCGTCAGTGGGGGAATCAGCGCTGCCACGGAAAGTGGTCACCTCGATGATTTCTTCCCCACCCCGATCATAAAACGGCACATGCACAATGCGAAAGCGCCGGCCAATAATGCGCGAGCGGTGGAACACATGGCGCACCTGCTCGGGCGTGGCGCTGGTGGCCACATCAAAATCCTTGGGTGATTTGCCTAGCAGCAAATCGCGCACCGCACCGCCCACGATATAGGCTTCATAGCCTGCGTCCTGCAGCCGGTCACACACTTTGAGCGCACCCGAATGCAGTTGATCACGACGAATGCCATAGTGTTTGGCGTGCAAAATACGCTTGCCGGGGCGACGCAATACTTTGCCTATCAGTTTACGAATCATGGGTATTTATCGGTATAAACGATGCGAAACCGTGCATTATACAAGCGCAATGTGGCGGCGTATCGTTTTCGCGGCAGAAAGCACGCAGAAAAAAACCCCGGGCACGCCGGGGTGGACTGAAGTCGGGCTGGATTATTTTTTGGCGGCAACGCTGGCTGCAGGTTTACTCGCTTTCGGTGCTTTGGCAGCGGCAGGCGCAGCCACTTTGCCGCCCACACTGATCTCGCTCTTGATTTTGGCAAAAGTACCTTCCTTGATGCCGGGCACTTTCATAATGTCTTCGGCAGTTTTAAACGCACCGTTTTTGCTGCGATAGTCGATAATATCCTTGGCTTTTTCCGGGCCAATGCCTTTGAGCGACTCCAGCTGCTGCTGGTTGGCAGTGTTAATATCCACCACAGCCCAGGCGGACGCCATCAAGGCAAAGCTGGCTAGTACGGTAATGAGCAGTTTTTTCAACATCGTTTTCCCCTTGATTGATTTGGTAAGTGACTGAACAAAAATTTTCGCACCCAGCGGTGAAGCCGAAGATAGTACAAGTCGTACAACAGGGCGAGCCAACGAAGGGCAGGAATTTTTGCCTAATTACTTCAGTACGTAATGATTTACGTCTGCCCACTATAGCAGCCAAGTATGAATTCACCAGACTTAGTCAGTTTAAATTAAGGTATTGTCATGATCACACCAGGACAAACGGTCCAGCATTATGAAAACTTTCCGGTCGGCTCCTTCCTGCTGCCCCGCGTGTTTCGCCAGCCGATTGCCGTGGTGTATCACATCGCCCGCTACGCCGATGATCTGGCCGATGAGGGTGATGCCAGCGCCGCCGAGCGCATCGCTGCCCTGAATGAATGCAGCGCCGAGCTCGCGCGCATCGCCGCGGGCCAGACCCCGCTGACGCCGCGTTTTCAAGCGCTGGTGCCGGTGGCCGCCCGCTATCAGACTCCGCTCTCGCTGTTTGAAGATCTGTTTTCGGCTTTCCGGCAGGATGTGGTGAAAACCCGTTATCAGGATTTTGGCGAAGTCATCGACTACTGCCGCCGCTCGGCCAATCCGGTGGGGCGGATTTTGCTGCATATTTTTGGCTTTTCCGACGCCAGAATGCTGGCGCAGTCCGATGGCATCTGCACTGCCTTGCAATTGGTCAACTTCTGGCAGGATGTGGCGATTGATCTGGACAAAGACCGCATTTATCTGCCGCAGGACGAGCTAAACAAATTCGGCGTCAGTGAAGAGATGCTATTTGCCCGGCAACACAACACCGCTTTTACCCGCCTGATGGCATATCAGTGCGAGCGAGCGCGCAAAATGCTGCGCGCCGGCTCACCATTGGGGCGCGCGCTGCCGGGACGGATCGGGCTGGAGATTCGCTGCATTGTCCTGGCAGCCGACCGGGTACTGAGCAAATTGAAAGCGGTTAATTACGACGTGTATACTGCGCGCCCCAGCCTACAGACACTCGATTGGCCCGTAATTCTGTATCAGGCCATCAAGGCAGGCTGGTTTACGGCGCCAGCCCAGACCACAGGATGTTCGCACTAAAATGAAAATCTCCCAGACCCAGCAACGCGCATTAATCCGTCTTTTTACCGCCAGCAACTGGAAGCAGCGCCTTGGCGCACTGCTGATTGTGCTGATCGGCGCCTGGGCCTGCGTACAGCAGGAAGCCGTCACGCCGGGCAAGCTCAGCGCCGGTAGTGTGATAGAAGGCAAAGTGGTGGGCGTGGCCGATGGCGACACGGTCACGGTACTTGATCAGGACAATCGTCAATACAAGCTGCGTCTGGCCTATATCGACTCGCCGGAAAAAGCCATGCCCTTCGGTCAGGCGGCCAAAAAATCTCTGTCCGATCTGGTTTACGGCAGCCAGATCAGCGCCGCGATCGACGATGTAGACCGCTATGGCCGTGGCGTAGCCCGCATCAGCAAAAATGAGCAGGACATCAATTTGCAGCAGGTCAAAGCCGGTATGGCCTGGCACTACACGCATTACACCAAAACCCAAAGCCGCAGCGACTACGCCCAATATCAGGCCGCACAAGAAGCCGCCCGCAGCGGGCAAATTGGCCTGTGGCAAGACCAAAACCCCACCCCGCCCTGGGATTGGCGCAAAGCCAACCGCAACAATAAATAGGGGTATATGGCTATAGCTTAATATTCAAGATAGCTGCAGCCATATACTAAGACACGTATAAAGTTAATACATCGCACTGAGCAATTGCCGGGTGTAGTCGCTGCGTGGCTGGGTGAAGAGCGGCTCGACGTCGGCTTCTTCCTGCACGATCCCGGCCTTGAGCACCAGCACGCGGTGCGCCAGCGCGCGAACTACCGCCATATCATGGCTGACCAGTACATAGCTCAGACCATGCTGGCGTTGCAAATCGGCCAGCAATTGCAGCACCTGCAATTGCACGGTGGCATCCAGCGCCGAGGTGGGTTCGTCCAGAATCAGAATGCGCGGTTTTAAAATCAGCGCGCGGGCAATGGCGATGCGCTGGCGCTGGCCGCCGGAAAATTCGTGCGGATAACGCGACATCAATGCCGGATCAAGGCCAACTTCCTGCAAGACCTGCGCCACCCGCTCGGCGCGCTCGGCCGCTGTAGCGGCGGGCTCGTGAACCAGCAGCGCTTCGGCCACAATCTCGCCCACATTCATGCGTGGCGACAGGGCGGCGAACGGGTCCTGAAACACCATCTGGATATCGCGCCGCGCCAATCTCAGGGCTGCGCCGCGCAAGGCGCTAAAATCACGCCCGGCCACGGTCAGCGTGCCGCCACCCCGCCCCGCTTGCAATAAACGCAGCAAAGACAGCGCCAAAGTGGTTTTACCGCTGCCCGATTCGCCGACAATCGCCAGCGTTTCGCCGGCCTGCAAGGTCAAATCCAGCGGCGCCAGAATGGTTTGCCAGTGTTGCCGCCAAAACTGCCAGACTGGGGCATCCTGCCGATAGGCGTGACTCAATTGACGCGCGCTCAGGCAGGGCTCGGCCTGGGATGGAGGAGCTGGCGGAACTGGCATGGCAATCCGCTGCGGACGTGCCGCGAGCAATTGCTGCGTATACGGGTGGCTAGGCGCGGCAAATAGCTCGGCCACTGGCGCGGTTTCCACCACTCGCCCGTGCTGCATCACCGCCACCCGGTCGGCAAAGCGGCGCACCAGATTCAGATCGTGCGAAATCAGCAATACCGCCATGCCGCGTTCGCGCTGAATATCGGCTAGCAGCGTCAGAATCTGCGCCTGTACGGTGACATCCAGCGCGGTTGTGGGCTCGTCGGCGATCAGCAATTCGGGCTCGCCCGCCAGCGCCATCGCAATCATCACCCGCTGGCGTTGCCCGCCCGATAGCTGATGCGGATAGCGCCGCAATTTCTGCTCGGCATCACTAATACCCGTACGGTGTAATAGCTCCAATACCCGCTGGCGCTGCTCTTTGGGGCTATACCCCCCATGCAGGTGCAATACTTCGGCAATTTGCTGGCCAATGGTTTGCAGCGGATTAAGCGCCGTCATCGGCTCCTGAAAAATCATGGCGATCCGCCGCCCGCGAATGGTGCGCAATTGCGCCGGGCTCGCATCCAGCAGCGAAACACCGTCAAAAACCACGCGCCCGCTGGCGCAGACATCGCTATCGAGGCGCAGGATGGCGCGCGCCAGCACGCTTTTGCCTGAGCCCGATTCGCCCACCAGCGCCAGCTTTTCGCCCGCGTTCAGGCTTAATGCCAGCTCGCTCACCACCGCGCTGGCCTGAGCGCCAAAGCGTAAACTCAGTTGTTCGATCTGCAATAAGCTCATTGATTTTCCCGGGGCAAATTATTACGGCGTTTATTGCGCAAAGTCGGCGATTACATAGCGGTTGCGCCCGCCACTTTTGGCCTGATACATCGCATCATCAGCGGCCTGTAGCCAGCTGGCTGGCGAGCGCAATTCGGGCAGCCACGGCGCAATGCCTACGCTGCCGCCCAAAGGCAAGCGCTGCTCCTGATACCACACCGGCTCGGCGAGGCGCGCCAGTATTTTGTCGGCCACCACGCGGATTTGCTCGGGGCCAGTCAGGCCACGCACCAGAATCACAAATTCGTCGCCACCAAGCCGGCAGACCAGATCACCACGGCGCACCAGCGCCTTAAAGCGCTGGGCGATTTCGATCAGCAGCGCATCGCCTGCCGCGTGGCCGTATTCGTCGTTGACCGTTTTGAAAAAATCCAGATCAATCAGAAACACCACGCTGTGAATGGCTTCGGTATGCGGATTTTTCAGCAATCGGCGCAGCTGGTTGATCAGGCACAAGCGATTAGCCAGCCCGGTGAGCGGATCTTCCAGCGCCAGCTTGCGCATTTTCTGGTTGCGCTCCGCCATTTTCTCGGTGTTTTCAACGACGCGCTGGCGCATGGCGCGCAAGCGCCGCTGGCTGCGCAGCGCACGCAGCAGCTTGTAAACGCCCAAAGTACTGATCAATAGCAGCACCAGCAAAGCGCCCACACTGGCCAGCACATCGGCAGTGACAACCAGCAGCGAAGCGAGCGCAAAATTATACAAAATGGCCAGCACATACGCGCGCAGCGGCAGGCACGCCAGCAATAGCAGCACCGGCTGCAGCAAAAATGGCAACACAAGCACAGAAGGGACAGACGAGAAGTTCAGCGCCCACACCCCCACCAGCGCAGGCGGTAGCAGCGTTGCACAGTAATTGAACAGCACCGCCAGCGGCTGGCTACCGTGAGGCAAGCGATGAGCAAAAAACACAAACAATACTGCCAGCGGCAAGGGCAAGCCAAAGCTCAGCCAGGCCGGAGCAGCGACCAGTGCCAATAGCGCGCAGGCCAGCAGCGACAATGCGCCCAGCACCAACGCCAGATGGCTTTGCTGCCTACGGCGATCCTGCAGCTCAGAATGACGCTGCAGGCCCAGCTCGGGCAGCGGCGAGACCGATAATTCCGTAGCGGGTTCAGACGATTGCATCATGGAAATACCCTTCTGGCTCAGGACAAAGACGGGTCAAGCGATCAGTAGCGATCCAGCAGTTTTAACGCAAGACCTGCGCCGCAGAGCAGCAAGGCGCGGCCATCGAGCGTGAGCAATTTTACCTTTAGCTCATCCAGATTATCGGCCATCCCGCCCCCGTGGCGCAAAGCCTTGCACCGAATTGGGGCTTTTTTACCCGCGCGTGGGCGAACACGATGATTTTTCTGCCGAATTAGCAATGGTCAAAGCGGCGGCTTTGCCGTATGGTCTGGCGATTACCTGACCGACCACGACCATGACCAGCCCAGCAACTACCCCGCCCTACGCCGAACTCAATCCCGACCTGATTCTAAACGCCATTGAAGGGCTGGGCCTGCGTACATCCGGCCACCTGCTGGCGCTCAATAGCTATGAAAACCGCGTCTACCAGATCGGCCTAGAAGAAGACAATCCGTGGGGTCGCTATATCGTTGCCAAATTCTATCGCCCTGAGCGCTGGAGCAATGCGCAGATTCTGGAAGAACACGCATTCAGCGCCGAGCTAGCTGGGTATGAGATTCCAGTCGTTGCGCCTCTTGAGCTACAGGGCAATACCCTGCATATTGCTCACCATAAAGAACAAGATATGCAGCAAGGCTTTCGCTTTGCCATTTTTCCGCGCCGGGGCGGCCGCTCGCCCGAGCTGGATCAGCGCGAAACGCGCGAGTGGATAGGCCGTTTTCTGGGGCGCATCCATGCGGTCGGCCAGAAACAGCCATTTACCAAGCGCCCTGCCCTGCAGCCGGATAGTTTTGGCCGTGAATCGGTGGCGTATCTGCTCGCCAGCGACTTTATCCCGCCCGATTTGCGCGCAGCGTATCAGAGCGTGACGGCTCAGGCGCTCGATGCGATTGACGCCTGCTACCAGCGAGCCGGTCGCGTAGCGACGCTGCGCCTGCACGGCGACTGCCACGCCAGCAATATTCTCTGGACCGACGCCGGACCGCATTTTGTTGACTTTGACGATGCGCGCAATGGCCCAGCAATTCAGGATTTGTGGATGTTGCTGTCGGGCGAGCGGCACGAACAGCAGGCGCAGCTTAATGATATTTTGTTTGGCTACGAAGACTTTGCCGATTTCGACCCCACCGAGCTGCATCTGCTCGAAGCTCTGCGTACGCTGCGGCTACTGCACTACAGCGCCTGGCTGGCGCGCCGCTGGCACGACCCCGCCTTCCCCGCCGCATTCCCGTGGTTTGACTCGCCGATTTACTGGCAAAACCGCATTCTGGAATTACGCGAACAAATCGCCCTGATGTCCGAAGCCCCGCTGCGCGGCAGCTCGGATAATTTTGGCAATTGCTAGGCCAGTCATGGAGGTCGGATGAACACCTTGCAAGGTGCATCATCCCACTGGCCGCGTGTTATTTCGTCGGATAAGGCTGCGCCGTACCGAGGTGTCTTGCAGGAAAGCCCCCACAACTGACACTAGGACAATCGAGCGCAGCGAGGCTCCCTCTAAAGGAGAGGGCGGGGGGTGTGGGTATAGAACATCAGCGTCGAGAATAACCAACTCAAGCCCTAGGGCTCAGCTCCGCCGAGACCTGCAATCGTCAAACAAACATAAACCCGACGCAAACGAAAAAGCCCCAGTCTTTCGACTGGGGCTTTTTCTTCATACTGGTGGGGGGAGAAGGATTCGAACCTTCGAAGGCTGAGCCGCCGGATTTACAGTCCGGACCCGTTGACCGCTGGGGTAATCCCCCCTCAAGGCTGCGCATGTTACGGGATGCGCTTTTGTGCGTCAAGCCCCCGTCGCATTTTTTTATAAAAAATTTTCGCACTCCTTTATTTGGCGCCGCCCAGCAAGGCAATCAGGGCATCAAAGCGCTGATAGTAGGATTTCTCCTGCGCCACTTTGGCCTCGGCAGTGAGCTTGGTATTAAAGGTGAGCCGGAACAGATCGTGAAATAGCTGCAAATCGGTCACCTGCCGCAGGCTGCGATTATCGGCTTTCACAAATCCCGCCAGCTGATCGGCATAGTAAAGCCTTTGTTTGGCCAGCGCTGTATTGCTGCCGGTACGACCATAATTGGTAAAAAACTGACTGACGGCGGCTTTTTGCGCAGCGGGTAAATCGCTACGCATCACCAGCGGGTCAAAGGCAAAACGGGGCGACTCCCACACCACGCGCATTTGTGAAAAATCGCGCGGGAATTTTTCTTTCAGCTGCTCAAGATCAAAGGTATTGCTCACCGCCACATCCACCTGCCCTTGCGCCAGCGCGACAAACGCACCTTCGGTACCCAGCTGCAGATTCTGTTTGAAATACTGCTCAGGCAGCACATTGCGCTTGAAAAACAGATGGTAATGCGGAATCAGATATTCGGCCGTCGTTCCCGGCTTACCACCCGCGTAGCGCAATTGCTTGGGGCGATTGAGCAAATCATCGGCGTTTTTGATCGGGCTGTTTTTCTTGACCAGCATCACGCTGCGATAATCGTTGATATTGCCCGTTTGCGACAGGCGAGCAAACACTTCGCCTTTGGCGTTTTCCACCAGATCCAGCGCCAGTTTGTTGTCCACCCGCGCGATCTGGATTTGCCCTTTTTGCATACGGCGCAGCAGCTCATCGCGATCACTGAGCACCTGGCCACGCACTTTCTGCCCGGTGGCCAGCGCCAGATCATCCAGAATCGGCTGCCAGTCCTCCAGCGTCTGATCGGCATTGCGTGACACCAGCAAACCGACATTCAGATCAGCAAAAGCCGGATTTACGAGCAGTACCAGCAGCACAAAAAACAGGGGTGAAAATCGGTGTAACATCGGCAAT
Source organism: Chitinibacter sp. GC72 (assembly GCF_009760905.1). Taxonomy (GTDB): domain Bacteria; phylum Pseudomonadota; class Gammaproteobacteria; order Burkholderiales; family Chitinibacteraceae; genus Chitinibacter. The sequence goes on from NZ_VIRW01000001.1 coordinate 215,458, forward strand.
ATCCAGTCAGGCTAAATCTAAGCCTGCATCATAGTTTGCTGATGTGACCGTTTTGTTAAAACTTTGTAAGGAAAAGCAGATGCCGTATATCCATGTCCGCCTCGCAGGCGAGCTGACCCGCGAGCAAAAAAAGCAGATCGTTGAAGAAATGACCTGCACGATGGAGCGCATCGCGGGCAAGCCGCGTGAGTATGTGATTGTGAATTTTGACGAAACGCGCGAGGAAAACTGGGGCTGGGGCGGGCAATTGCTCGATGAGCTGGAATAAGGCGCCTGACCTGCGACGATCACAACATCACAAGCCAGGCGGGCAAGGTCAGACTAGCGCTTCACCTTGCCAATTTTGATGCTCATCGCGGGCGCGAGGTCTTTTTCCAGCACGTCGGCCAGCCGGTTGGCGGCAACAACGATTTGCCGCGCCTGCGCATTGCTCAGCGCCTTATCGTTTGCTGGCAAGGCAGCTTCCAGCGCCTTGAGCGCGTTATCGATCAGCGTCCAGCGCGGCTGATCTTCGCGGCTCAGCATAAAATCATCAAGCCCGATGGCGCGTGGCTCGCCGGTGAGCAAAGCGCGCAAACCTGCCACATTGGCCTTGAGCGCTGGCACCGTCGCGCCTGCGCGCTGATCAAGCCATTGCGGCTGGTGCAAGCCGACTTTATGCTCCAGATCGCGCGCGCCTTCGATCATGCGGTTGAATAATTGTGTCTGGTAGGTGCGCGGATAGCTCATATCGTAGGCGACGCCACGGCTGAGCCCCTGCCAAGCCCGGCGCAAGGTTTCGGCCTGATAGGCCACCACCTGAGTTTGCCAGACCAGATAGCTGCACGCCGCAGCCGGGCGCAAGCGCTCAATACTCTGGGTAGGTTTATCGGTGTAGAGCAGGGACTCTATGGCTTTAAAGCCAATACCCCATGCGGGCAGCTTGGTCGCTTCAAATGCAGCCTGCCCATCGACCATGTCCTTGCTGGTTTGCAATGGGATTAAGGTCAGAATCTGCGCGGGCGACTGCGCCTGGCCTTCCATCACGCGGCCGACTTCGGGCTCGGCGCTCGGGCCCAGCGGAGCAATTTCAATCGTGCGCCACGCCAGCAGCGTATTGACGTACTGCGCCTGCATCGCCGCAAAAGTACCAGTGGCGGGCGCCGCACAGAAAGCCCGGCTGGCGGTAGACAAGGCCGCGCTGGCCTGCGCCAGCTGCTGATGCGCGGGCAATAAAATATCGTTCAGCTGCGAGCGGGTAAAATCCATCGCGGAAATCCGCTTCACGGCCTCAACAGCTGAAGCGTCGGACGCGTCCGCGCCGCCATCGGCCTGTGCCGTCATTGCTACTCCAGCCGCCAGCAAGGCCACAGAAAGCGGCCCCACGGTCAATGGCTTACACACCCACTTATTCATCCACTTGCTCATTGCTATCGTCTCCATTTTTATGCGGTATTGATAACACGATGGCCGCAAAACAGGAAGCCACTTGTACGCCGCCCGTCCCGCTCTGCGACAAAAACACCGGAGAAAAGCGCGCCAGCGCCGCTTACCGGCTTGCTTTATATGCACTTTCCCGTAACATTGCCCGCCATTGAAACTGCATTTGGAATACTGCAATGGCTTTTTACTTCCGTCCGGATGATGTCCCAGAACTAGCGGGTTTAAGCAGTTGGGAACAGCGCGTACTGATGCGCGGCACTTTCCTGCGCGAGCGGGCCATTTCCACCGTGGTGTTGCTGCTGGCCGTGCTGGGCAGCGTGCAATTTGTGATCAACCCGCTGATTGAAAAGTTCCTGCCCACCGTGCGCACCGACAATATGGTTTACGCCGCCATTCTAGTGGTCTGGCTGCTGCTACTGATGAAAGCGCGCGACATTATTCTGATGAATCAGCTGCGCCCGAAATTTGCCGCCAAACGCGCCGAACAAAAAGCCGCTGAAATCGCCAAGCTTGAAGCTGAGCGCGCGGCGCAAGCTGAAAAACCGGCTGCTGAATAATCAGCGTAAATCGGCTAAAATAGCCGGCTTCATTTGAGCTAGCTCTACTTCACTGGATCACGCACTATGCGCACATCGCAATTATTCATTTCGACTTTAAAAGAAGCGCCTTCCGAGGCCGAATTACTATCGCACAAGCTGATGCTGCGCGCGGGCTTGATCAAACGTTTGGGCTCAGGTCTGTATACGTGGATGCCGCTGGGCTTGCGTATTTTGCGCAAAGTCGAAGCGGTCGTGCGCGAAGAAATGAATCGCGCGGGTGCGCAAGAATTGCTGATGCCAGCGGTGCAACCGGCTGAACTGTGGCAAGAAACCGGCCGTTGGGACGTGTTTGGCCCACAAATGCTGAAAATCACCGACCGCCACGAACGCAGCTTCTGCTTTGGCCCCACGCACGAAGAAGTCATTACCGACATCGCGCGCTCGGAAATCAAAAGCTACAAACAATTGCCGGTGAATTTCTACCAAGTACAAACCAAATTCCGCGACGAAATCCGCCCACGTTTTGGCGTAATGCGCGCGCGCGAATTTATGATGAAAGACGCGTACTCATTCCACGCGGATCTGGATTCACTGAAAGCCACTTACGACGTAATGTACGGCGCATACTCCAAGGTGTTTAGCCGTCTAGGCCTTAAATTCCGTGCTGTTGCAGCCGATACTGGCGCAATTGGCGGCGATGGCTCGCACGAATTCCACGTTCTAGCCGACGCCGGTGAAGACTTGCTCGCCTACTGCCCAACTAGCGACTACGCGGCGAACGTTGAATTAGCGGAAGCCTTCGCACCCGCCGCACCACGCGCAGCTGCGGCGCAAGCAATGACCGAAGTGGATACGCCAAAACAAACCGCGTGCGAAGACGTTGCCGCCTTGCTCGGCATCGGCATTGACAGCACAGTAAAAGCGATTGCTTTGGTCACGACGGCGGGCGAATTCGTCTTGGCGCTGCTACGTGGCGACCATAATCTGAACGAAGTGAAAATCAGCAAAGTCGCAGGCATGATGGACTTCCGCTTCGCCACTGAAGAAGAAATTCGCAGCAATCTAAACTGCCCACCCGGCTTTATCGGCCCCGTTGGTATCAATACGAATATTCGTGTGATTGCCGACCGTACCGTAGCCGCGATGAGCGACTTTGTGTGCGGCGCGAATAAACCGAAATTGCACTTGTCAGGCGTGAACTTCGGTCGCGACCTGCCAGAACCGCATGTGGTGGCCGACATCCGTAATGTCGTGAACGGCGACGTGTGCCCAGACGGCAAAGGCGGCGTGTTGGAATTGTGCCGCGGTATCGAAGTCGGCCATATTTTCCAATTGCGCACCAAGTATTCCGAAGCAATGAATTGCACGTTCCTGAACGAGCAAAACACGCTGACGCCAATGGAAATGGGCTGCTACGGCATCGGCGTATCGCGCATTGTGGGCGCCGCGATCGAGCAAAACCACGACGCGCGCGGCATTATCTGGCCAGCAGCAATGGCACCGTTTGCGGTGGCCATCGTCGCAGTGGGTTACCACAAATCGGAAGCCGTTAAAGCGGCGGCGGATCAAATGTACGCGGACTTTACCGCTGCAGGCATCGACGTCTTGCTCGATGATCGCAACGAGCGTCCAGGCTCGATGTTTGCCGACATGGAATTGATCGGCATTCCACATCGCGTGACAATTGGCGACAAAGCCTTGGCCAATGGTGAAGTTGAATACGTGGCACGCCGCGCAGGTGAAATGCAGAAAGTCGCATTTGGCGAAGCATTGGGCTTTATCAAGTCGCAGCTGGTATAAGTCGTCAATTAGACTTAGATAGGGTATTCCCCCGTAGAGCATCTTTTATGAGGCCTGCGGAGGAATACCCATTTTTTATTATTACAAGGGTGCACTAAGCGCAACGAATTGCACCATATTTTGCGCTTGCCTGCTGCCGCAGGCGATAAACCGGCATTCGAACACTGATTCACATTGCAGCTATCCCATTGCAGCTATCCAACGGAGTGGGCTGCTATGCGCCGCAGCACTGACTTCTATTGCTGTGCCAAAAGAAGATAAGCAAGAGAAGCTGCCCCCGTATCTGTGCGGATTATCCCGCGTAAAAGCCAAATCAAACGTGTGAAAACCCACAGTGTTTGCGCACCAAAATGCATGAACACCAGCAGGAGCCGTGCCAAGTGTGAGTTCGACCACACTCAGCGACCTAGCTGCTCATGTAGCGGGATTTTTGCTGTAGAAGATGTGAACTTTGTAAGCCTCAGTTTTACAAAGTGCAGGCTGCCCAGCGCTATTGAGCGTGCGGATGGCGCCAACAATACTAAAGTAATAACTTTCTGCTTAAGATGGAATTAAATATGAAACACACCCAGATTTTTAAGGCGATTGCCCTGTCGACCGTACTCGCGATCGGCAGCGTTCATGCTGCAGATGATAAAGCAGCGCCTGTTAAACCCGAGCCGTATGCACTAGGCAAAACATTGACTAAATCAGTGCAAGCCAGCATTACGCCAGCTCAGGCAATCGAAATTCTGCAAGCCGGCAATGTACGCTTTGCGAGCGGTCAGTCTTACCAGTACGATCTCAAAAAACAAATTAAACAAACCGGCCTGGGCCAGTATCCACTGGCCAGCGTCGTTGCGTGTATTGATTCACGCTCGGCACCAGAGCAGGTGTTTAACACTGGTGTCGGCGAGGTTTTCGCGGCTAGAGTCGCAGGCAATACGGTGAATGAAGATATTCTGGGCAGCTTGGAGTTTGCATCCAAAGTGGCTGGCGCACGGGCTATCGTCGTACTGGGGCATACCTCATGTGGTGCAATCAAAGGTGCGTGTGATGGCGTGAAGCTGGGCAACTTAACGGGCTTGCTGGAAAAATTTATGCCCGCTGTGAAAGCGACTAAAACCGATGGCGAGCGTAATTCGAAGAACCATGCTTTTGTTCACGATGTGACTGAAACCAATGTGGCGCAAACGATAGAAAAAATTCGCATGATGAGCCCCGTTTTGAAAGAAATGGAAGACAAAGGCGAGATCAAAATCGTGGGTGCGATGCTCGATGTATCAACCGGCAAGGTCGAGTGGTTAAAATAAATTACAGCAGCAGATGATCAAAACCCCGCGTGCGGGTAACCCCGCTCCCCCCTTCCGCGCGGGGAAGGCGTCATGAAAACTTTCCGCCAACGACGCATAAAACCCTACTTGGCTACGTGATTTATGCGGCTTCGCCGCGATGTTTGATGCGCGTTCCACCGCGCGGGCAGGTAGGGGGCTTTGGCTGCACCCCAAGCATAGCCTGCTGGCGCAGGCGGTAAACCTCGCCATGACTTTTCCAAGGGGCGCGTCTCCACCGGCAATCCCTTCTAACTTACTACGGGGTATATCAAGCAAAGCGAGAAGGAAATTGACCTACAGAGCAACACATGGGTATGTATATGCGATAGTCGTTGGTCTGACCAACTCCCCTTGCAGCAGCGCCGAGCGAGGCATGCCGTAGCTTGGCGGTTTACCGCCTTAGCGCAGGCTATGCCCTTGGGGTAAACAAGCGGCCAGGGGGATCGGCGGGCTCTGTTTTGTTAAAGCCCGCCGCCTTGCCGATTGTCCGCAGCGAGGGCATCGGCGAAGCCGACGTAGATGCCGGGGCTGCTTTGGGGTGCAGGGGTATTTGCAGAAGCAAATACCCCTTCCCGTCCGCGCGGCGGAACGCGCATTGACAACATCGCGCCAGCGGCGCACAAAACCAAATCAACGTAGGGTGTGAAAATCCCACAGGATTTGCGCACCAAAATGCAAGAACACCGAAAAAAGAGCTGTCCGCGTGCGCAAATCAAGATTTGTACACCCTACTCGGCCCCATCTGGGCTGGAGTGCCAAGCGCGCCGACACCCCAATATTGGCTAGCGGGGCTTGTACTGTCCCGGCGCATAGGCGCGGCAGATCTCGGGTGAGCGCAGCGCCAGATGTTTAGTCGCCCGCCCACTCGTGCGCGCCCGCCACAGCCGAAAACTACCGCTCTTTAATTCGGCGCGCATCAGCCGGATGAGCTGCGGTTGATTGAGGCCATACAAACGCTCAATCGCCTCAAACGGCGTACGGTCTTCCCACGCCATCTCAATAATTCGTGACACATCGCTAGGGCTGAAAGTATGCGCCATCGCAGCACCTCCACATCAAAGATGCGGCAATTTTAGCCCATGCGGCGTGGAAAACGTCAACCCGTGGCGGCAAGGCCCCAATTGCATTTTTACGATTGCATGGCCTGCTGCGCAGGCGGCAAACCGGCGGCTTCCCCGGCAATACGACGCGGAAACCCGTTGCGCGGCGCATAAATCAGGTTTTATGCAGCTGCGCCGTACAGGTAAGACTTTGCTTACATTTTTCATGATTGCATAGCCTGCTGCGCAGGCGATAAACCGGCGGTTTCGCCCGCCGGACGAGTTAGGGGTGGGTCTTGCCCCACCCCTAACAACCCCTGCGCGCCCGATCGCCGCGAAACCCCGCTTGAAAAAGCCACGGCGAGGCGCCGCTACAACTCGCGTTGCGCTAACGTCGCAACGCTCAAACACGACGCGGCTTAAAACCTCGCCATGACTTTTTCAAACGGCGCTGCTCCACGGGCAATCCGTTCTAATTAAAAGCAAGGGTATATCAACCAAAAGCAATCTGGCATTTAACTTCAGAGCAATACAAAGGCAGGTATATGTCGCGATGACTGGTCTAGGGCTTGAACTCCCCTGCATCAGCGCCGAGCGAGGAACAAGCGGCAAGGGGTTTCGGCGGGCTCTGTTTTGTTAAAGCCCGCCGCCTTGCCGATTGTCCGCAGCGAGGGCATCGGCGAAGCCGACGCGGATGCCGGGGGCTGCTTTGGGGTGCAGGGGTATTTGCAGAAGCAAATACCCCTGCCCGTCAGCGCGGCGGAACGCGCATTGAAAACATCGCGCCAACGGCGCATAAAACAAAACCGCCAGAATTAATCCAGCGGTTTATTTGTCGCGGTAAACGTTGGGCTACGCAAGCTTGGCTCAACCTACGGTGCTACTGCTTTAAAATTTGTAATGCTTGGGCAGTATCCGAATTACGCACCTCAAAATGTGACGCTAGTTTTTTGGATTTTTTTATTATTTTAAAAAAACTGGGGAGAGTTTGTAATTTAAGCTGCTTCGTATAAACCATGTGAGTTGTCTTTACATCCCCATTTTTCATATTCTCTCGGCCAAGATGGCTACTTAATCTAGTGTAAATTTTCCCTTCGCCACATTTCTGACAAAGATCAATTATCGTTGATTTCATTTTATTCGCACTGAATGCAACAAATGATCTTGCGGATAGAATTTGCAATTTATTCAACCATTCAACATCATTTATAGAAATTAAACTTGAAGAGTCGGAATTCTTAAGGCCATACTTATAAACCTTGGGATCATAAGCGCAAAGATATAGACTACTTGACAACGGGACAAACAACTGAACTCCTCTAGCTAAGATGCTAGAAACTCTAGGGTCCTCAAGATTACGGTAAAGCCAGTTATAACGAACAACAGGATGATCTGAAATTATGAACTCTTGCTCAGTTTCATTACAAAGTATATGAAATCTTAAATCTTTCATTGCAACTGAATCGATAATCCCATTTAAAGTTCGTGCTACAACAAAGGATCTCATTGAATCTTTATCTGATGGAGTCACTCTCCACTCATTAATATCCCCTAAGTCCAAATCATTAAAATGCGAAAAATCGGCAAGAATTTGACCAAAACTAGCATTTATATAATTCAATCCATCATCTCTAGCTTCCGCAGTTCTTGCTTCTTGGCACATAACAAAGCCCATTACCGTAGAAAAGCTACTACCATTGATTTTTGAAAAGTCACCTTTTCTAACAGAATCAATAACACCAGCAGCAGGACCTTCAACTTCACGAGAAAGAAAGCTCTCTATTTCATTGTCTGTATCATAAAAATAATTCTGAGAAAAAACTTCAGCTATCGACTGATCAAACCTAACTTCCTTTTTAAAAAAATCAAAGATGCTTATTTTCTCAAAATTTGACCTATCATCACTAAAGCCTCGCAACAAAAACTGAGGGACATAATGCTGATTTTTTGTAATATTTGATGGCATATGTGATTTACTACAGATGAATAATTTTTTTTAAATAAAAAAGCGACCCTTCGGTCGCTTTTTTATTTCACTCAATTACATCTCTTCCAACACCGCAATACCCAACAAACTCAAGCCCGCCTTCATCGTCCGCGCGGTCAATGCCGCAATCGCCAAACGACTATCACGCACAGCGCCCTCGGCTGACAAAATCGGGCAGGCTTCGTAGAAGCGCGAGAATTGCTGCGCCAGTGCAAACAAGTAGCTGCACAATTGGTGCGGCTGGCAGGTATCCGACACAAAAGCGATCACTTCGTCGAATTGCGCCAATTGCAGCGCGAGTTGCTTCTCAGCTGGCTCGGCAATCACAATCGCTGCGCTCGAATCAAACTCACCCACCTTGCGGAATACCGATGCGACGCGCGTGTAGCTGTATTGCAGGTAGGGTGCAGTATTGCCCTCAAATGAAAGCATCGCCTTCCAGTTGAAGATGTAATCGCTGGTGCGGTTTTTCGACAGATCGGCGTATTTGACTGCGCCAATGCCGACTGCTTGCGCAATACGACTACGGGTCTCGTCTGGCAAGCTAGGGTTCTTCTCGTTGACCAACTCGTATGCGCGCCGAATCGCTTCGTCGAGCAATTCAATCAGTTTTACCGTGTCGCCAGAACGAGTCTTAAATGGCTTGCCGTCTTCGCCCATCATCGTGCCGAACGCGACGTGTTCGAGCGCCATATCGGCGGGCGCGAAACCGGCTTTGCGGCTCAGGGTAAACAATTGCTGGAAATGCAGGCTTTGACGCGCGTCGACCACGTACACGACGCGTTTCAAATCCAGCGTACGGTGACGGTAGCGCACGGCGGCCAGGTCCGTCGTTGCGTACAGGTAGCCGCCGTCTTTTTTCTGGATAATCATCGCCTGCGCTTCGCCCTCCGGATTTTTGAATTCCGGCAGGAACACCACTTGCGCGCCTTGGCTTTCTTCGAGCAGGCCTGCAGCGCGCAAATCGGACACAACAACTGGTAGATCATCGTTGTATGCGGACTCACCACGAATATCTTTGCGATTCAAAGAAACATTCAGCTTTTTATATACGGCATCGCAATGTGCAAGAGATAGATTGACGAACATACGCCAAAGAACCTTTACCTCAGGATCCCCGCTTTGAAGTTTCACCACATAATCTCTAGCACGATTTGCAAATGCCTCGTCTTCGTCAAATCGCTGTTTTGATTTTCTATAGAAGCCTTCTAAATCATGAAGCTCAAGCCCGTGAAGATTATCTGACTCACTTGCTTCGAGTTTCTCAATTTCAGCTTTTAGCTCTTCAAAGCGAGTTAGCGCGTCACCCAATAGCGCCACTTGACCACGCTCATCGTGTTCGCGGCGAGAGGATAGCTTATCAATTTCTCGGTTTATTTCGGCTATTCTTTCTTCGGTTCGAACATCTTGCTGAAGGGATGACAAATCACCATTCAGTTCAGCCTCTACCAAGTAAGCGACGAGCATACCAAACTGCGTGCCCCAATCGCCGACGTGGTTGCAGCGCTGCACGTCGTGACCGGCGAATGCCAATACGCGCGCAATCGCGTCGCCGATGATGGTTGAGCGCAAATGACCGACGTGCATTTCTTTGGCCAGATTGGGCGATGAATATTCGACCATGACCTTTTGCGGCGCGGGTTTGATAATGCCGAGCGTCTCGTCGTTACGAGCCACTTCAAGGCGCTGCGCGAGGAAGGCTGGCGCGAGATGAATATTGATAAAGCCAGGACCAGCGATTTCAACTTTGTCGGCGATGCCAGCCAAATCCAAGGCGGCAACGACTTTGGTCGCCAGTTCGCGCGGATTGGTTTTCGCCGCTTTGGCTGCACCCATCACGCCATTGGCTTGAAAATCGCCAAACTCGGGTTTTCCGGAAGGCTGGATCACGGCAGGCGCGCCAGCGGCACCCGCAGCAGAGAGCGCGGCTTCGACGCGTTGCGCCAGAAGTTGAGAAATGGTCAGGTTTGCGAGGGTTGGGGTTGCAGTCGTTTGGGTCATTGAAAGCGCCTAGAGCTGAATCGGTGCGGGCCAATGCGGGCAAGCGCATCAAGCCAAAGCCGCCATTGTACCCGCTTGCGCGCCAAGCTCAAAAAACTGAGCCGCCAGCCTGTAAAGTAAATATGCCAACATCAAGCGGCGGCCTTTTATCGCGCCAAATCCGGGGTGAACGAATACAATGGGCTTGAGTCGTTCTGACGCGCGGCTTGCCCCCTTTTCAATCTTCACAAGGAGCGACGATGCATCATGACACCCCACTACTCACCACCCTGGTGCTGGGCTTGGGATTGGCCTATTTATTCGGGATGCTGGCACAGCGCTGCCGCATGCCGCCGCTGATTGGTTATCTGTTTGCCGGGATTGTGATTGGACCGTTTACACCGGGGCCGCTGGCCAATCAGGCTTTGGCTACCGAGCTGGCCGAAGTGGGCGTGATTTTGCTGATGTTTGGTGTGGGGCTGCATTTTTCGCTCAAAGACCTGATGAGCGTGAAGCGCATCGCCATTCCCGGGGCGGTGATACAGATTACGATCGCCACGCTGCTGGGCATGGCACTGGCCTGGGTGATGGGCTGGCCGTGGGGCAACGGGCTGGTATTTGGCTTGTCGCTGTCGGTAGCCAGCACGGTGGTGCTGCTCAAGGCTTTACAGAAATACGATCTGGAACAAACCGATGAGGGCCGCATTGCGATTGGCTGGCTGATTGTGGAAGATCTGGCCATGGTGCTGATTCTGGTGTTGCTGCCCGCGCTGGCGGGCTTGCTCGGCGGGCATAATCCAAATGACACTGGCGAGCAAAGTTTACTGACCTTGCTGGGTGTCACCTTGGCTAAAGTGGCTGCGTTTGTGGCCTTTATGCTGATTATTGGCCGCCGCGTGATTCCGTGGGTGCTGGAAAAAACCGTCTGGACCGGCAGCCGCGAGCTATTTCGCCTTGGCGTGTTGGCGATTGCGCTGGGCGTGGCGTATGGCGCATCGCATTTATTTGGCGTCTCGTTCGCGCTGGGGGCGTTTTTTGCGGGCATGGTGCTGGCTGAGTCGGAGTTTAGCCATCGTGCAGCTGAGGAGTCATTGCCGCTGCGTGATGCCTTTGCCGTGCTGTTTTTTGTTTCGGTCGGCATGCTGTTTGACCCGCGCATTATTCTGCAGCAGCCGCTGGCGCTACTCGGCACGGTGCTGGTCATTGTGATCGGCAAATCGCTGGCGGCGTGGGCGATTGTGCGCGCTTACGGCTACAGCCACCGCGTGGCGGGGACGATTTCAGCCAGCCTGGCGCAAATTGGCGAGTTCTCATTTATTCTGGCCACCGTGGGCATGTCGCTGGGGCTGCTCAATAGCGACGCCAACGCGCTCATTATTGCTGGCGCGCTGATCTCTATCCTGCTCAACCCGCCGCTCTTCTCCATCCTGACCCGGGCAATACCTACACCAGGTAATGCCACAGATGGCAGCACAGAAAAGAGCTAGATGGATATACCCACTATCAACATAAAAAAAACGCCGCAGATTCAATCTGCGGCGTTTTTTATTGCTAGCGGCGACCCGGCTTATTTCAGCAAGGCTTTGGCGCGGGCAACGACGTTGTCCACGGTGAAGCCGAAGTGGGCAAACAGCTGGCCTGCTGGCGCTGATTCGCCAAAGGTATCCATACCGATCACATCACCTTCAAGGCCAACGTATTTGCGCCAGAAGTCGCTGGTTGCGGCTTCAACGGCCAGACGTGGCACGCCCGCTGGCAGCACGGATGCCTTGTAGGCTGCGTCCTGTTTGTCGAACACATTGGTGCTTGGCATTGACACTACGCGAACGGCGACGCCTTCTTCTTTGAGTGCAGCGGCGGCTTTCACGGCCAGATCCACTTCGGAGCCCGTCGCCAGAATCACCAGTTGCGGATTGGCGGCATCAACCAATACATAGCCACCTTTGGCAATGTCGGCCAACTGCTGCTCGCTACGCGCCTGAAATTGCAGGTTTTGACGAGTGAAAACGAGCGATGACGGCGTGGTGCGCTCGCCAATTGCCGCAGCCCAAGCCACTACTGATTCCACTGTATCTGCTGGACGCCAGGTGTTCATATTCGGGATGCAACGCAGCGTTTGCAATTGCTCAACCGGCTGGTGTGTTGGGCCATCTTCACCCAGACCAATCGAATCGTGCGTGTAAACGAAGATATTGTTGGTCTTCATCAACGCCGCCATACGCAGCGCATTGAGCGCGTATTCGCAGAACATCAGGAATGTGCCGCCGAATGGGCGGAAACCGCCATGCAAAACGATGCCGTTCTGGATGGCACTCATACCGAATTCGCGCACGCCGTAGCTGATGTGGTTACCTGAAATCTGGCCGCCCTCTACTTTCAGGCTACTTGAGCCTTTCCAGTTGGTCAGGTTAGAGCCGGTCAAGTCAGCCGAACCGCCGAGCATTTCCGGCAGTTGTGGGCACAGCGCCGACAAGGCATTCTGGCTGGCTTTACGGGTAGCGATGGTTTCGGCTTTGCTATTGGCTTCTGCTACTGCGGCTTTAACGATGTCGTTCCAGTTCGCAGGCAGATCGCCTTTCATGCGGCGGCTAAATTCGGCGGCCTCGCCTGGATATTGCGCAGCGTATTTGGCAAACAGCGCATTCCACTCGGCTTCCGCCGCAGCACCAGCGGCTTTTTTATCCCAGCCAGCGTATACGTCAGCAGGGATTTCGAATGGCGCATGTGGCCAGCCGATGGCTTCGCGAGTCAGTGCGATTTCAGCATCACCCAGTGGTGCGCCGTGGCAATCGTGGCTGGCGGCTTTGTTTGGCGAGCCTTTACCGATGATGGTTTTGCAGCAGATCAGCGTTGGTTTGCCAGTTTCGGCTTTGGCCGCGGAAATCGCAGCGTTCAAAGCGTCAACGTCGTGACCGTCAACACCGGCAATGACATGCCAGCCGTAAGATTCGAAACGTTTTGGCGTGTCGTCGGTAAACCAGCCTTCAACGTGGCCGTCGATCGAAATGCCGTTATCGTCCCAGAACGCCACCAGTTTGCCCAAGCCCCAAGTGCCAGCCAGTGCGCAAGCTTCGTGCGAGATGCCTTCCATCAGGCAACCGTCGCCCATGAAGACATAAGTGTAATGGTCAACGATATCCAGACCTGGCTTGTTAAATTGCGCTGCCAGCAGTTTTTCCGCCAACGCAAAGCCCACCGCATTGGTAATACCCTGACCCAACGGGCCAGTGGTGGTCTCTACGCCCGGCGTGTAATGAACTTCAGGGTGACCTGGGGTTTTAGAGTGGAATTGACGGAAGTTTTTAATGTCGTCGATTGAAACGTCGTAACCTGTGAGGTGCAATAGCGCGTATTGCAGCATTGAGCCGTGGCCGTTGGACAATACAAAGCGGTCGCGGTTGGCCCAGGCCGGGTTTTGCGGATTAAAGCGCATATTGTCGCCCCACAAAGCCAGACCAATTTCCGCCATCCCCATCGGTGCGCCCGGGTGGCCGGAATTGGCTTTTTGCACAGCGTCCATCGCCAGTGCGCGGATTGCATTTGCTAAATCAGTACGCGTTGCTGCCATCACTGTATTCCTTATTGTGTGAAAACGAATCCCTTGCTTTCTTGCCAGGCCAGCCTGCAAAACTCAAGGAGAAAATTGTTCTGCATTATCCCTGAGCCAAGACCCTGTGGCATAGGGGATTAAAAAAAAACTACACGCCAGCATTGTAAAATGCTGGCGTGTCGGTGATGTTGCTTAAAAACAAAGAATCATGGGTGCTTGTCAGGCTTATTCCAGCACATAGGTGCCCGGCGCTGCGCACAGCTTGGCGTATTTGCGGCTGGAGAGCTTGGGTTTGACCTGCGCACCCGAATACGGGCGCAGCCACTCCACCCAGTTGGGCCACCATGAGCCTGCCACCTGGGTTTTATCCTGCAACCACGCTTCGGCATCCTGCCCTGCAACGGGCTCGCCCTGCCAGAAGCTGCGTTTGCATTTGGGCCCCGGCGGATTGATGATGCCGATAATATGGCCCGACGTTGACAGCGTAAATTGCACCGGCCCAGAGACCCGGTCTGCCAGCGTGAAGGTTTGCTTCCACGGCGCGATGTGATCTTCTTCGGCGCTGACCATATAGATAGGCTGGGTAATTTGCGCCAGATCGATGGGCTGCCCCGCCAGATTCAAAGCATCAGGCTGTACGAGTTTATTCGACCAGTACAGATCACGCAGATAGCTGCGGTGCATTTTCTTCGGCATCCGCGTGGTATCCATATTCCAGTACAACACGTCAAACGCCATCGGCGTTTCACCCATCAGGTAGTTACCAGCCCAGTAATTCCAGATCAGGCTGTTGGAGCGCAGCAAACGAAAGCTGGCGGCCATTTCCTTGCCGTCCAGATAACCTTTTTTCTCCATGACCGTATCAATAAAATCCAGACCGTCTTCGTCAATAAACACTTCGATATCGCCGGGGCGTTCAAAGTCGGTCAGCGTGGTCAACAGTGTTGCCGATTCGACCGGCACGGATTTGATCGCCCCCGCCGCCGCAGCGCGATTGGCCCACGCCAGATACGTTGTGATCAGCGTGCCACCAATGCAGTACCCCAGCAGATTGACCTTGTCACTGCCGCTGATTTCCAGCGCAACATCAATAATTTGCGCCACACCATCGGTCAGATAATCATCAAAGCTCACCTCGGCCATGCTGCTATCCGGGTTTTTCCAGCTGGTGACAAACACCGAAAACCCCTGATCGACGAGGTACTTGATAATGCTTTTTTGCGGGTTCAGATCGAGCACGTAATATTTATTGATCCACGGCGACACCAGCACCAGCGGCACTTGATGCACCGTGGGGGTATTGGCCTCATAGTGAATCACTTCAAGCAGTTTGCCGCGATACACCACGGCACCTTCGGTAGTGGCCAGATTTTCGCCAACGGTAAACGCGTCCAGATCGGTCATCGCGATATCGCCATTGGCCATGTCGCGCATGAAATTATCCAGCCCCTTGACCAGACTGACGCCACGGCTTTCCAGCGCTGTTGCCAGCGCAGTGGGATTGGTGAGCAGGAAATTGGTTGGCGCCATGGCGTTGAGCACCTGACGCAACCAGAAGGCCGAAATACTGCGCTCCTGTTCGCACAAATCCGGGGTGGCGTAGAGATTGTTTTGCAGCCAGCGCGTATTGAGCAAATACCATTCTTTCAGGCTGTCCCAGAAAGGCGAGTCGCACCAGATCGGATCGGCAAAGCGCGGATCATCGGGATGCGGCGGGATTACATCGGTATCGGGCTCGCCCCAGTAGCGGCGCAAGGTAAAGCCTTGCAAGCGCAGCAGATCATTGGCGTAGCTGGTGTAGGCCTGATACAGCTTATCCGGGTGGCGCAGCCAGGCCTTTTGCGCTTTCAGTGTGGTTTCACCCAGACCAAAGGGATCAAAAGTCTGTCGCAACTGGTGTTGCAGCAGCTCAAAGCGCTGCTGTTGATCGGCATAAAACTGGGAAAAAGTGGTTTCAGGCATGACTGACATTGTATGACTCCCCGCTGGCGATATCTCTTAATCTACGCTGCGGTGCAGCATAATTCAATGCACTTTTTCCCGTCCCGGTATTTTGCTTCTTATTGCGGCAAGCTGGCCAGGGCAGCATGTTCACGCGCCAGTGCCAGCCGCTCAACCGTACCGACATCCAGCCATGTGCCGGTATGCAAAGAAGCACTCACCCGGCCTTGCGCCATCGCCTCACGCAACAGCGGCGCCAGCTTTGCTGCTTGCTGCGGCGGCGTCTCGGCAAACAGCGCCGGATGATAAAGACCGACGCCGCTAAAGGTGTATTTTTGCTCGCCATCTACCGCCGCTTTCCCGTCAAGCAGCGCAAAGTCACCCGCCGGATGTTGCGGCGGGTTGGGCACCAGAATCAGATGCGCCAGCATGCCCTGCTCCAGCGTCTGCAGCACAGCTTGTGCAAAGTCGATATCGGTAAATACATCGCCATTAACGACCAGAAAAGGCGCATTACCCAAGATTGGCAATGCAGTGGCAATCCCGCCCGCCGTTTCCAGTGCACTCATTTCCGCCGAATATTGAATTTGAGCGCCATACGCCGCGCCATCTTGCAGGGTGTCTTCAATCTGCTGCCCCAGCCAGGCGTGATTGATCACAATCTGCTCAATCCCGGCAGCGACCAGACGTTTAAGATGCCAGCCGATTAACGGCGTTCCGGCAACATCAAGCAAAGGTTTGGGTGTTACATCAGTCAGCGGGCGCATGCGCTCGCCACGGCCAGCGGCCAGAATCATGGCTTTCATAGGGATGTGAGGAGTAAGGTATTAGAGGTAAGGCGTGAAGAGCGGCGTGACATTCTCCTTCACGCCTCCCCTCACCGTTCAGTCCATCAAAAACTGAATCCGGTTTCTACCGGCGTGCCGTGCAGATTGAGCAGCAAACGACCCAGCGGCGTTAGTTCGCGGTAACGCAGACAAACCTGACGCACATATTCAAACACGCGTGGTTGGTCGGCCAGATATTGTGCTTTGCCATCGCGGTAATTCAGCCGGGCAAACAGGCCGAGGATTTTGATATGGCGTTGCAAGCCCGCCCATTCGAAGGCGCGGTAAAAATCCGAAAAGTCTTCGTGCACCGGCAAACCGGCGTCACGCGCCATTTCCCAGTAACGAATCGCCAGATCAAGCACAAAGGCCTCGTTCCATGTGACATAAGCATCACGCAACAGAGATACCAAGTCGTAAGCAATCGGACCTTTCACTGCGTCCTGAAAATCGATCAGACGCAGCCGATCGTCTTTCACCATCAAATTGCGCGAATGATAATCGCGGTGCATAAACACGGTGGGTTGCTGCAACACTACCTGCGTGATCAGCGCACATGAGCGCTCCCAGACTGCCAGCTCTTTACCTGTCAGCTCGGTATTGAATTGCTGGCCGAAATACCACTCCCGACAGATATCGAGCTCGCGCTGGACAAAGGCTGCATCAAATAGTGGCAGGCCTTCATCGAGGGTATGTGCCTGCAGCTGAACCAGATCATGGATTGCACGCAGATACCACCCCTTGGCATTCTCTTCGTCCAACATACTCGCCAGCGTGGCATCGCCCAGGTCCTCCAATGCCACCAAGCCCAATGCCAGCGCTTGCCCAAGCAGCGCAGGCACGGCTGCGCCAGCACCCGCTAATTGGGCCTGGCGCGCCAGAAACGGCTGCACGTCAAAGCTGGCCGGGTCAAAATCCATCACGATCAGGCTGCGATCATCCCAGCTGGCGCGCCAGTATTGACGCACGCTGGCATCGGCAGCGGCAATCGCCAGCGAAACGGGAGCGCTACCTTGCTCGGCTTGCAACCAGTTGGTAATTTGTTCTTGTCTGTTCATAGGAAGAATTACTCTCAAATCTGCTAATATCACGCAATTCTACCAGTTAGCTGAACAAGGCCACATGCGGGTGCATCATTCACCACCATTTCACCTCACAATTTTAAAGCTTTCGCTCGCGATCCTGCCCGGTTTTGCCGTGGCGCAAACGCCGCAGAGCACGCCCGAACCGCCGATTTTTATCGAAGCTGATCAGGCCAATGTGCAGGAAGGCGATTACACCGAGGCCAAAGGCAATGTCATCATCACCCGCGATACGCTGGAGGTAAAGTCCGACTGGGTCAAATACCAGCAACAAACCGATATGGTGCACGCGGGCGATCAGGTGATCCTGAACAAGGATGGCGACACACTCACCGGGACACGCCTTGATATTGCCGTCACCGCGCGCGAAGGCGAGCTGGAAAACGCCACTTATCTGATGGGGCAAGGCCTTGCGCGTGGCGAAGCGGTCAAAATCCTGTTTGAAGGCAAGGACAAATACCGCATCCAGACTGGTTCGATCACCACCTGCACGCCCGAACAAAACGCCTGGCATCTGCATGCCAAGGAAATGCAGCTCGACTATACGCAAAATTATGGTCAGGCCTGGCATGGCTGGCTGGAGTTTCAATCTGTCCCCGTTTTCTACTACCCGTGGATGGATTTTCCGCTCGATGGCGGCCGCAAAACGGGCTTTCTGATGCCCAATATCGGCTACAGCAGCAGTAATGGTCTGGAGTACAGCCAGCCGTTTTACTGGAATATTGCCCCCAACTATGACGCAACAATCACGCCGAGCTATTTGGGCGAACGCGGCGTGATGCTCGGCGGCGAGTTTCGCTATCTGCAACCTAGCTACACCGGCAGCATCAGGGCCGAAGGCATTGATGATCGCAAAGACCATGATCGCCGCTACAGCGTTGCACTCTCACACAGCCATCTGCTGGCAGACCGGCTCCGGCTTGATCTGACATACCAGAAAGTCTCCGACGATTATTATTTCAGCGATTTTAGCGACCGGCTGGCCGTTGCCTCGCAAGTCAATCTTGAGCAAGGCGCTTTACTTTCGTATAGCGGCAGCAACTGGTCCAGCTATTTGCGCGTACAGCAATATCAGACACTGCAAAGTAGAACCACGCCAGTCGATGAACCCTACGCGCGCTTGCCACAATGGTATGGCAGCTATTCACCCAAACTGGGTGGCGGGACTGAAACGCAGTTTAATGCCGAATTCACCCGTTTTACCCACGACAAAAAAATCCAGGGTGATCGCACGTGGATCTATCCCAGCATGAGCCTGCCACTGGCCAATGCCTACAGCTTTATCACACCCAAGCTAGGTCTGCATGCAACGCATTACCGCAATGAAAGCGCATCAGGCCGTGATCTGGGTACTGAAAGCCGGGTGTTGCCGATTGCCAGCGTCAATACCGGTCTGTTCTTCGAACGCGAAGGCCAGCTGTTTGGCAGCAAGATTTTGCAAACACTGGAGCCTCAGCTCTACTACCTGTATGTGCCATTCAAAGATCAGTCCAAGCTGCCCAATTACGATAGCGGCACGACCGACCTGTCGTGGTCATCACTGTTTGCTGAGAATAAGTACTCAGGCAATGACCGCATTAATGACGCAAATGAAATTACCCTGGCGCTCAATTCACGTATTTTTGCCGACGAAGATGGCGTTGAGCGCTTTTATGCCGGACTAGGGCAAAGGATTTATTTCAAATCCCCCAAGGTGGGAATTGATTCAAATCGCGAATCGAACTCGGAAAAATCGTCCGATCTGTTATTGACGCTGGGCGGCCAGCTACCCTACGACATCCGTGCCAACTACACATTGCAACAGGATATTCGGCACGATAAAACGGCCCGCGCCGATCTGAATTTCAACTGGTCACCGGGTGCCTACAAAACACTGAATCTACGCTACAGCGTTAACCGTACCGCCAATACCGAACAGCTGGACGCCAGTGGACAATGGCCGCTGGGCGGTGGCTGGTACGGTGTAGCCCGCTATAATTACTCGCTCAAGGATAATCAGGCGCTAGAGACCCTGGCCGGACTTGAATACAATGCAGGTTGCTGGGCTCTGCGCCTGGCTGCGCAGCGTTATGTCACCACCGACAGCAAGTACAAAACAAATTACTTTATTTTGCTCGACCTTGGCGGATTGGCCGGGATAGGGATGAACCCCATTTCCGTGTTGCGGCAATCCATTCCTGGCTACGCCAACACTTACTCTTCGCCCAAACTGCGTTAATAGGCATACCGTATGACATTTGCTCTGAATTCAGCTAAGAAACTCAGCTCCACTTTGCGCATTCTGCCTTTACTGGCCGTCTTGCTCGGCAGCACCGTGCAGGCGCAGGTGCTTACCGTTGATCGTGTCGTGGCAGTAGTCGATCGCAATGCCATTACCCAGATCGAGCTGGAGCGCAAACTCGGCACGATCAAGGCCAATCTTGAGCGTCAGCAAGTCAAGCTGCCACCGGAAGACGTTTTGCAGCAGCAGGTGCTCGATCGCATGATCATGGATCAACTGCAGCTGCAGTACGCCGAAAAAACCGGTCTGCGTGTCGATGATCGCCAGCTGGAAGCGAGCATTACCCGCTTGAGCGAGCAAAATAAACTCTCCCCCGCCGCGTTTCGCAAACAGCTGGAGGCCAATGGCGTTAGCTGGCGCGAGTTTCGCGATGATATCCGGCAGGAAATCCTGCTGGCGCGCCTGAAAGAGCGCGAAGTCGATAGCAAAGTGGTCGTAACCGAATCGGAAATTGACGACTACCTGCGTATTTCAGCCGGCAAAGCCAAAATGGAATACGAATTGGCGCAAATCCAGATCAATATTCCGGAAAACGCCACACCGGAGCAGATTGCGGCCAAGCGCGCCCGCATCCAGGCCGCACGGCAGGAAATCGAAGCGGGCAAATCATTTGCCACCGTGGCCGCCAGCTACTCCAATGACGCCAATGCCACCAAAGGCGGCGTGCTTGGCTGGCGCCCTGGCGCAGCCTTGCCACCGGCGTTTACCAGCCTGCTCGACAAACTGCAGCCGGGCGAATACACCGATATTGTCCGCACCCCTGTGGCGTTTCACCTGTTCAAGCTGCTGAACAAACGGGCGCAAGAACAGCGCGTGATCGTCAAGCAAACACGGGCACGCCATATTCTGATCCGCAGCAATGAAGTGGTGTCCATGACCGAAGCGCGGCAGAAATTGCTCCAGATGCGTGATCGCATTCAGGGCGGCCAGGATTTTGCCGTGATGGCCAAATCTTTCTCTGACGACGCCAGCGCCAGCAATGGCGGCAATCTGGGCTGGCTCAATCCGGGTGAAACCGTGCCTGCCTTTGAAGAGGCCATGGAGGCGCTGGCGATTAATGAAGTCAGCATGCCCGTGCAATCGCCATTCGGTTTTCACCTGATTCAGGTGCTTGAGCGCCGTGATCAGGACGTCACTCAGGAACAAGCCCGCTCTAAAATCCGTCAGGAATTGGCCCAGCGCAAAGCCGAAGAGCAGTATGACGACTGGCTGCGCCAATTGCGTGATCGCTCGCGCATTGTCATTCGCCTGAAGGATGAATAATGCCGGCATTGAGTAAACCACTGGCGGTTACCACCGGAGAGCCTGCAGGTATTGGCCCGGATATCACGATACAGATGGCATTGGGCGGCATACCCCACCCGATAGTGATTCTGGGCGATCGCCAGCTTTTACTCCAGCGCGCCGCGCTGCTCGGCCTGGACTGCGGCCAGATCGCAGCCTGGCTCGACTACGATGCCCAGCAGTCGCCCCCGCCTGCGGTGGCGATTTTGCATTGCCCTCTTAAAACCCCGGCGATTGCCGGCCAGCTTGATCCAGCCAATGCGCAATACGTGCTGGATCTGCTCGATCGCGCAACGCAAGGCTGTGTGTCCGGCGAATTTGCCGCCATGGTCACTGCGCCGATCCACAAAGGCGTAATTAACGAAGGCATTCACGCCAACAACCAGGGGTATTTCTCCGGACACACTGAATACCTTGCCGAACAGACACATACCCCACAGGTGGTGATGATGCTGGCGGGCGAGTATGGCAGCGAGAAAAAATCAATCCGCGTGGCACTAGCCACCACGCATTTACCACTGAAAGACGTCGCCAGCGCGCTCAATGCGGCATCGCTCACAACCACTTTGCGTATCCTGCACGCCGATTTGCGCAGCAAATTCGGCATTGCCGAGCCGCGTATCATTGTCGCAGGCCTGAATCCGCACGCCGGTGAATCCGGCCATATGGGGCGCGAAGAAATCGACATCATCATTCCGGTACTCGAAGCCTTGCGCGGCGAGGGAATGAAGCTGATCGGCCCGCTACCGGCAGACACGCTATTTAATCCACCCATTCTGGCGCAGGGCGATGCGGTATTGGCGATGTACCACGATCAGGGTTTGCCGGTGCTCAAATTTGCCACCTTTGGCGCAGGGATCAATATCACACTCGGCCTGCCGATTATCCGCACCTCGGTCGATCACGGCACGGCGCTCGATCTGGCAGGCACCGGCAAAGCCGATATCGGCAGCCTGATTGCGGCCACGAAACTCGCCGCCGAATTATCAACCCATTCATAAAAGCATCCCGGACAGGTACGCACGGAGCATATCGGCCCCGCGCCCGCAGCCTGCTTCGTGGAGCAAGGAATCAAAACCATGGCACACATTCCACGCAAACGTTTTGGACAAAACTTTTTGCAAGACCAAGGCGTGATTGCCAGCATTATCAATGCAGTTGATCCGCACAAGGAAGACGCGATTGTCGAAATCGGGCCCGGTCTGGCAGCGCTGACTATCCCGCTGATGGCACGCATCCCGACGCTGCATGTGGTTGAAATCGACCGCGACATCGTGGCGCATTTATCGGCACGCTACACGCCTGAGCAACTGGTCATCCACAATTGCGATGCGCTGATGTTCGACTTTGGCGCCTTAGCACGCGAAATTGCGCCGGGTGGCCGCATTAAACTGGTTGGCAACCTGCCCTACAACATCTCAACGCCGCTACTGTTTCATCTGGCCAGCTTTGGCGATGTGATTTACGACATGCATTTCATGCTGCAAAAAGAAGTGGTCGATCGCATGGTGGCTGAGCCCGGCACCACCGATTACGGCCGCCTGTCCATCATGCTGCAGTATCGCTATCTGATGGATCATATCCTTGACGTGCCACCAGAAAGCTTCGATCCGCCGCCGAAAGTTGATTCAGCCGTGGTGCGCATGGTGCCTTACGATGTACTGCCACATCCGGCCAAGGACGAAGAACATTTGCGCAATTTGGTGCAAACCGCTTTTGCACAGCGACGCAAAACCATCCGCAATAATCTGAAAGGCATCGCCAACGACGAGGTGCTGGCCGCAGTAGGAATCGAGCCAAGTATGCGACCAGAAAACGTCAGCGTGGCACAGTACGTCGCGCTATCGAACGCGCTGGTCAAATCATAGGGATTTCCCCGCTAGGCTTGACGCCCGGAAGATTGCAAAATCAAAGGCTTGATTGATGAATACAGACACCACCATGATCCGCTTTCAGCAAGTTAATAAATGGTATGGCCCGCACCACCATGTATTAAAAAACCTCAACCTTGAAGTCAAACAGGGTGAGGTGGTTGTGGTGTGCGGCCCGTCGGGTTCGGGCAAATCTACGCTGATTCGAACGATCAACCAGCTGGAAGCCATCAATGACGGTGAAATCTGGGTTGACGGCGTACAGGCCAACAATCCGAAAACCAATATCAACAAATTGCGCGAAGAAGTCGGCTTTGTTTTCCAGCACTTCAATCTGTATCCGCATCTGTCGGTACTGGAAAACATCACGCTGGCACCGATCCAGGTCAAGAAGCAATCGATCGAACAAGCCAATGCCAAGGCGCTGGAGCTACTCGAGCGTGTCGGGCTGGCCCATAAAAAAGACGCCTATCCGAGCAATTTATCGGGTGGGCAGCAGCAGCGCGTGGCGATTGCTCGCGGGCTGGCGATGAATCCGCGCGTCATGCTGTTTGACGAGCCGACCAGCGCGCTCGACCCGGAAATGATTGGCGAGGTGCTAGAGGTGATGAAGTCACTCGCCGAATCGGGAATGACCATGATGGTAGTGACGCACGAAATGGGCTTTGCCCGCGAAGTGGCCGACCGGATTCTGTTTCTGGATCAGGGTGAAATTCTGGAAGACACGACACCCGAAGCGTTTTTCACCCAACCCCAAACCGAGCGCGCCAAACAGTTCCTGCGCCAAATTCTGGCACCGATGCATCAATAAATAGCAGGGGTATATTTATTTAAATCAATGATTAATTAGGTTTCAATCATATACCCCATTAGTATTTAGCTTTCTGCTTTTCTGGACTACCATACAAATTATGGTGGTTTTGAGAGTCAATTATGAAGTGCTGCATTGCCCTCCTTCTGCTGGCCAGCAGCCATCTCAGCCTTGGCAGCGAGAAAGTCATTGTATATACCCAGTACGACTCACCCCCTTTCTGGTCTGCTGACTCGGGCTTGAGCCATGAATTGGTCAAAGAACTCAGTGCCCGCAGCAAAAATCGCTATCAGTTCGAAATCCAGATCACACCGCGCAAGCGCATTGATCTGATTCTGGAAGATCCGCACTGGCAAGGACTCATCCCGTGGTCCAGCCCTAGCTGGTTTCAGGATGCAAAACAACAACGCTACCTCTGGTCAGCGCCACTGTTTCGCGATGCCGACTTGGTAATCAGCCATGTGCCGCTCGACTATACAGGTTCATACAGCCTGCACGGCAAAGTCTTGGGCGGCATACTGGGACACCGGTATAGCGAGCTGGAAGCGGATATTGCGGCCGGGAAAATCATCCGGGATGACGCGCCCAATCAGCCAAGTAATTTGAAAAAACTGCGCAGCCTGCGGGTGGATGTGATTTTCATCCCCAACAGCAGCTGGGGAGAGCTGCGGCTCAAATCCCCCGAGCAGCTCCGCGGCTTATGGGTGGCCAATCAGGTCAGAAATACCTACGAGCGGCGGATTTTGCTTAGCCCGAACAATCCGGAGCTGGCCAGATACGTGCAGGCCACAGTCCTTGATCTTGCTAAAGATCAGAAGTGGCAACAGAAAATAGCCCCTTACCACTTCAACAGCCCGGCGGCGCACTAAAGCCCTACATCTTGGCCTGCAAGCCCAGCCGCATCCATAGCTCGGCGACACCGGGTGGAACGGGCTGGCTAAAGTAAAAGCCCTGCATAAAGTTAACGCCCAGCCCCTGCAAAAAGCGCACGGTTTCCAGGCTTTCAACGCCTTCAATGACCAGATCCAGCTGCAGGCCTTGCGCCATCTGGGCAATCGCCTGCATCACGCGCCGCCCTTCATCGGTGTGCAGGCGCTGGGCAAACGAGACATCAACCTTAAGCATCTGGGCGGGCATATCGTGCAGTTGCGACAGAGATGAATATCCGGTGCCAAAATCATCAATCGCGAGCACAAAACCGGCGTCGCTCAACTGACGCAAATGCCGCATCTGGCGGGCATAATCGGTCAATGCAACGCTTTCGGTAATCTCCACAATCACATCGCTGGGGCGCAGTTTGAAATTCGCCAGCCGCTCGACCAGCGTGGTAACAAAGGTTGGCAAATACAGCTGGCTGCGCGAGACATTGATCATCAGCTTCTGGCTCAAGCCCGATTCGCGCCATTCGCGCAATTTGGCAAAAGATTGCAGCATGATCTGTTCGGACAATTCCTGAATCAGGCCAACCTTCTCTGCCATCGGGATAAACAGCTCAGGGCTGATCCAGCCACTTTTGTCGTCCATCCAGCGCGCTAGCGCTTCAACGGCAATAATGTCCCCGCTGCGAGCGTTGACAATCGGCTGATAAAAAACCTGCAGGCCGCCATGCCGGATGGCGCTGGACAGGCGCGACTGAATCGCCACATGCTCACGCCCCAGCGCTTTCAAATGCACAATGTCACTGTAGAAGCACACACTATTACGCCCGGCATGCTTGGCGTGATACATCGTGTGATCGGCAGCTGAAAGCAGCTCTTCGCCACTTTCGGCATTATCGGGATAGATGGCAAAACCGACGGAGATGGTCGGCTGGGTTTCCATGCCGTTGATCAGCATGCTTTGCCTTGCCGACAGGCGCAATTGCTCGGCAATCTGTGCCAGCTCGCGCTGATCTGCCAGATCGGGAATCAGCGCGACAAACTCATCACCACCCCAGCGGGCGAGTACGGCGTTGTCAGGCAAGGCATCGCGCAGGCGCTGCGAGAGCAGCACCAGCAGATCATCGCCGGTTTTATGGCCAAAAGCGTCGTTAATCTGCTTGAAATGATCCAGATCGACAAAACCCAAACCCACTTTGCGCTGTGCACGGGCGGCTTCATCAATGGCACGGTGGATTTCCGTATCAAGCAGCAGACGATTCGGCAAACGGGTCAGCCCGTCATACAGCGCCATCTGCGTAATATTCTGCTCGTTCAAGTGCGCCACCGTCACATCACGCACCACACCACGCAGCGCAGTGGCGCGCTCATCCGGGCCAAAGTGCGTAACCAGACGCAATTCAACCCAGATAAAGTCATGATCGGCTCGCAGCAGACGGAAACGGACGCTGCTGGCTTCGCGCGACTGCAGCTGCCGCTCGATCAGCTGCGTCACCAGATTCAAATCTTCCGGGTGTACCCATGAATACAGCGTGCGCCCCAGCTCGGCACTTAAATCACGCGGTTCAAGTGCACGCAGCTGCCCCCAAGCGCTGGTGACTTCGGTCAGTACGCCGTTGGGCAAAACATCCACAATCGCTTCGTCGAGCAGATTCAGCGTTTCGAGCAGGGTTTTCTTGCGCGCAGCATCGTGCATTAGCGCCGAAACGTCTTGCAGCAAGACCACCACGCTGCGCTGATGCTCAACGCCAACAGGCTGCATGCGCACCAGTAAACAGACATTCTGCTGCGGCAAGACGCAATTGAACTGCTTGCTGCTTTGCCCAGCCAGTACCTGCGGCAGGCTGCGGATCAGCTCGTGCGCCAGCTCATAGGGCAGCACAGCAGCCATCGGCCTGTCGAGCAGGGTTTCGCCGGCGGGCAAGGCCGGATGGCCTGACCAGACATGCCGGATCACACCATGCGCATCCAGCTCGAAGACCATATCCTGCGTTGCGCCCACCAAGGCACGCAGCCGATGCTGGTTGGCCAGCGATTCGGCTTCCAGCTTGGCCTTGCCCAGCGCCTGGGCAATGTGATTGGAGAGCATGGCCAGC
Source organism: Chitinibacter sp. GC72 (assembly GCF_009760905.1). Taxonomy (GTDB): domain Bacteria; phylum Pseudomonadota; class Gammaproteobacteria; order Burkholderiales; family Chitinibacteraceae; genus Chitinibacter. The sequence goes on from NZ_VIRW01000001.1 coordinate 242,160, forward strand.
AGTCTTAGCTCGATGGTGTCACGCTGACGGCTATCGCTATCGTTGAGAAAGGCCAGAAAACCAAACAGCTCGCCGCCTTGCAGCAAGGGAATACAGAGCAGCTGGCGTATGCCCACCTGCGCGAGCAACATTTGCTCGGCCAGTGGCAATTCAAGCAGCGATTTATTGAGCACCATACCAACCGCTAGGGTATCTGCCAGCAGAGCATACTGATCATAGTCCAGCGACAAAAACGGGGTGGGGGTATATTCAAGCAAACGGCAATCGGGATCCCGCCACGCGGCAACCAGCTTGGCCAGCTTGCCTTGCTCATCATTCAGATACAAACCGGTCATGCTGCTGCGCGAGGCTTGCCCCAAGACCTGCAGCATATCCACCAGACAGTCCGGATCATGCGCAGCGCTTAAAATGCTGACCACGCTGTCAAACGCATTGAAGTAAGTATGGTAAGTCCCCAAGGCTTGCTGCTCGGACATTGCCAAACCGGAAAAAACAATCGAATCGGACAAAGGAGACCTCGGGTCAAAAAATAGTCAGCTTGTGTCAAGCCAAGGTAAAACGGGAACTCTTCCGAATTCCCGCTAGGCTGCGCAATTACTCTTTTGCCGGAGGCGGGATCAGCACTTCGCTGTAACCGCACTCCTTCTGTGGACACACTTTTTCAGTCCCACGGCGCTTGGTGACCTTGATCGTCATAATCGGCCATTTGCACTGCGGGCAGCTTTCTGCCACCGGCGGGTTCCACGTTGCATATTTGCAATCAGGATAGGTATTGCACGAATAGAACATCTTGCCGTAGCGGCTTTTGCGCTCGATCAGGCTGCCTTTATGGCATTCCGGGCATTCAATGCCGGTATCTTTTGGCTTTTCCAGCGGCTCGATGTGTTTGCACTTCGGATAGTTGGAGCAACCGATAAACTTGCCGTAACGACCCACCTTGATGTGCAATGCCGATTCACACTTCGGACAAGTACGATCGGGTACCACTTCAGGCTCTAACGGCGCTGCATTCGGATCATCGCCAATATTGCGCGTGTAATCGCATTCCGGGTACGAACTACAGCTAATAAAGCGACCACGACGACCGAGACGAATCGATAGTTTATGCTTGCCACATTTCGGACAATCTTCATCCATCGCTTCGTGTGTGACTTCGGCACGCGATAAAGCCTGCTTTTCTTCGCATTGCTTATGGAATTTCTTCCAGAATTCATCCAGTACCGGAACCCATTCGCGTGAACCGGTTGAAATCTCGTCGAGTTTGTCTTCCAGCTTCGCGGTGAAATTGTAATCCACGTATTGCGTGAAATGCTCGGTCAGGAATTTATTCACCACTTCGCCGGTATCGGTTGGCGTGAAGCGCTTTTTATCCAAAATGACGTATTCGCGATCTTTGAGCGTGTAAATAATCGACGCATACGTGGAAGGACGACCAATACCGAACTCTTCCAGTGATTTAACCAAGCTCGCCTCGGTAAAGCGCGGTGGTGGCTGCGTGAAGTGCTGCTCGCCGTAAATTTTCTCTACCGGCAAGGCATCACCTTCGGTCAGAACTGGCAAGCGTGCTTCGTCTTCATCGTCTTCAACATCATCAGCATCTTCCTGATACACGGCAATAAAGCCGGGGAATACCAGCGTTTGCCCCGTCGCGCGGAACAAATTCTCTGCGCCGCCAACGGCAATATCAACGGCGACTGTATCGAACTTGGCCGGCGTCATCTGACACGACAGCGTACGCTTCCAGATCATTTGGTAGAGCTTGAATTGCTCGGGCGACAAGAAGGTTTTCACCGATTCTGGCGTGCGCAGAATCGAAGTAGGGCGAATCGCTTCGTGCGCTTCTTGCGCGTTTTTCGCTTTATTCTTGTACGTAATCGGCGCGTTCGGCAGATACTCTTTGTCGAAATTGCTCGAAATATAATCTCGAATCTCGGCCAGCGCATCGTTTGACAAGGCGACCGAGTCGGTACGCATATAGGTGATCAGACCGACCGTTTCACCACCGAGATTCACCCCTTCATACAGCGATTGCGCCGTGCGCATTGCTCTATCGGTGGTAAACCCGAGTTTTCGTACCGATTCCTGTTGCAGCGTCGACGTTGTAAAAGGCGCAGTTGGGCTGCGCGATTTCTTTTTCTTTTCGACCGAATGAACCACAGCTTCTTTGCCGGCGAATCCATTCAGGATACTTGTTTGCTCTGCTTCGTTCGGAATATCGAACTGATCGAGTTTTTTACCTTGCCAAGTGGTGAGCTTGGCGGCCACTTTGCTGCGGCCTTTTTTAGTATCAAGGTGAATCGTCCAGTATTCCTGCGCAGTAAACGCACGAATTTCGATTTCACGCTCACAGATTAGTCGTAACGCCGGGCTTTGTACGCGCCCGGCCGACAAACCGGTACGCACTTTGCGCCACAGCAGCGGAGACAAATTAAAACCAACCAGATAATCGAGCGCACTTCGTGCTTGCTGGGCATTAACGAGGTTGAAATCCAGATCGCGCGGATTGGCCACCGCATTCAAAACTGCGCTTTCGGTAATCTCATGAAAGACCACGCGCTTGAATTGTTTTTCTGGCTTGAGTAATTTTTTGGCTTTCAGGATTTCCAGAATATGCCAAGAAATTGCCTCACCTTCGCGGTCCGGATCGGATGCGAGATAGACGTTATCGGCTTGTTCGACCGCCTCGCAAATCGCGTCAACGTGTTTTTTATTTTTGTCGATCACCTGATACTTCATTTTGAAGTCGTTTTCAGGATCAACCGAACCATTTTTACGGACTAGGCCGCGCACGTGACCGTAGGAAGCCAAGATCTGGAAATCTTTGCCTAAGTATTTTTGCAGCGTCTTCGCCTTGGATGGCGACTCTACGATTAAGAGATTTGCGGGCATGGTTCCCCGTTATTTTAGATTCAATAGTTTTAATGGTCTTTGTGCCCAATGATGGCGCTTTAATTAATGCAGCGCTGCACCATCGCGGCCAAAGAGGAGGTCTTCGATCAGGAGATTAGACAATGCATCCCGCTTTTGCCAAATCACCATCAGTACAATCAGTTTAATCCGCTCGGCACTCACTTCGCCTTCGGGCTCGCGCCAGACACGATCAAGCACCAGCTCGCGCTCACCTGCGCTTAATATTTTTGCCGCATCCAGTGCAAACAGAAACTGGGCAGCTTCATCGCTAAATCGGGCCAACTCCATTGGTTGCAAGCTGCGCAATGCGCCGGAATGCGTATCCAGAGCGCGATAGGGCGTGACATCAATCTGCTTTAACTCTCCCAGCCAGGCCAGAGCATCATGAATATCTTCGCCTTCAAATCCGGCCAATGACAGTTTTTTGGCCAATTGTGAGACATCGGGCAGGCCATCTGCGTTATAAAACTGCTCAAAAAGGTAGGCCAGCACTTCTAGCATAATCAGCTTTTTACAGCGCCTGCCAGCCTTTGGTAGCGATTACCCGGCAAGCAAGACAACTGCCCTTCTAATTCCAAACCCAACAGAATCGCGCACAGCGCCTCACTAGTCAAGCCAGTCAGCTCAATCAGTGAGTCAAAATCAACCGGATCCCAACCCATTTTGCCCAATATCGGATCGACATCACTTGCTCTTTTGGCCTTCTTGGCAGGTGCTACAGTAGCGTGCTCGGGCAAAGCAAACAGAGAAAGCGGCGCAGCCAGTTCTTCGAAAATATCAGCCCCCGATTCGACGAGTTTGGCACCATTCTTAATCAAGTGATGACAGCCTTTGCTCAGCGGAGAATGAATTGAACCGGGGATAGCAAAAACTTCACGCCCCAAATCAACCGCCTGACGTGCGGTAATCAGTGAGCCACTACCAAGCGCAGCTTCAACCACCAGGCAACCCAGACCTAAAGCGGCAATCATCCGGTTGCGGCGCGGAAAATGCTCGGCCTTCGGTGGGGCACCCAATGCCAGCTCGGATAAAATCAAACCCTGAGCAGCCAGTTGATGCGCCAACTCCCGATTGGATGCGGGATAAACCCGATCAAGCCCGGTACCGACAATAGCAATGCTAGATCCAGCTGCGCTGAGCCCACCGCGGTGCGCCGCAGCATCAATACCACTGGCCAAGCCACTAATGATGCAGATTCCTTGGGTTGAGAGGTGTTGCGCAAAGGCTTGGGCATTTTGCAGACCTTGCATACTCGCATTACGGCTGCCGACGACACTCAAAGCGGCTCGCTCCAGCAAGGCAAGATGACCCTTGGCATAAATCAGGGCTGGCGGATCAGGTAAATTCAGCAGTTTTTTAGGATAGGACTCATCGGCCAGAGTCAGAATGACATGGCCTTCTTTCGAGAGCCAGTCCAGCGTTAAATCGATTTGAGCTTGGGGGATTTGATTTGCGGCCGCGTGGATGGCCTCGGCCACCACAGGAGACACGTACTGCGCCAGTCTATTTTTGCTCGCAGCAAAAATGGCCGCGGGCTCACCCAGAGCCCGCAAAAGTTGAATCTGCCCCCGCGCGCCCAGCCCATTAACTAGACTGAGGCGCAACCAGAGTAGCAATTCATCAGGATGCAATTACTCCTCCGTGTAAGCTGCTTCTGCGCGAACCACATCACCCACGTTCACGGGCTGTGTGCTATCGAGCACCAATGCATAGGAAAGATTAGGAAAAACGCGGTAAACAAACAGGTTGGCGTTCTTGATCGGTGGCGTTAAGCGATCTGGTTCAGTTTGTTCTTCTTTCTTGATCGCACGTGGCGCTTTGTAACTAAAGAAAACTGTTCCCAGGTCAACACCATCCAAAGCACCTTTATTAAGCACGACCGTCATCAGGGAGCCCACGTCGGCTACACCAGCATAAGATGAGGCTACTTTGCCTTCCATCGCCTGCGCAGGCAAATGCGGGGCATAGTTCAGAAATGTTCTTTCTGGTGATTTAACCAAACGGTCACCGATCTGGATTTCGCGGGAGTTTGAGACCACATTCAAAGTGACAACATCGCCGGAACGATTGATGCGCACGTCGCCCAAATAGGTCACCTCCATTCCCAAAAGTAGTTTTGGCTGGTCAGGATCCATGATTTCTTTACCCTGGCGGAACACTTGGAATGTCTCTCCCGCCTCGGCCTCAGGCAAACCTACTGCATAAATTTGATCACCAGCGGTATACATCACGCGGTTATCGGGGCCTGCAGCGATGCGCGGTGCAGCCTTGAAGCTGGCCATATCCATAATCAACGGTTTGTACAGGAAGGGCTCAATCGACGTCATGGCAATACTTGGCGTTGCATCGCCATCCAGGCTGGAAATACGAATACGCGGGCTAAGTTTGCCATTACCACCACGTCCGTCAGCTTTTGCGTTCTTTAGCAGGCGCAAACATGGCTTGCCATTACAATTGCCCAGTACAATAACGTCACCGGGGTAAATCCAGTGCGGGTTTTTGATTTCGGCTTTGTTCAAGCGCCAGATTTCCGGCCAGCGCCACGGCTGCTTCAGAAATTTGCCCGAAATATCCCACAAAGTATCGCCTTTCACGACTACGTAGCTGTCGGGCGCATTATCAGCAAGCTTGAGCTCATCAGCGGTTGCGGTACCTGTGATAAAACCGGCAAGCAAAAGAAAGGATATAATTGATTTACGCATAGTGTGAGCCCAGTTCTCGCCGCTAGCGCGACAAGTGATTTTCGACTTGGATAGGATCAGTGCAGTAAAATGCCGCCCTATTCAAATATCTATATGATGAATTAAGCTTAAGCAATAATTTAACCGATTCTGCAGTATAAACTTTTGGTCTAGCAAGCAAAAATGGCAATTCTTAATATTCTGCACTACCCCGACGAGCGTTTGCACACAGTTGCGCAGCCAATCACCGAATTTGATGCAGCTTTACAACGGCAAATTAATGATATGGCCGAAACAATGTACGCTGCGCCAGGCATCGGTCTTGCCGCCACCCAGGTGGATTATCACAAACGGCTGGTCGTGATCGACATTTCGGAAAACAAAGACGCTCTGCTGGTGCTCGTCAATCCGGAAATTATAGAGCGCGACGGCATCACCACCTATGAAGAAGGTTGCTTGTCTGTGCCCGGCATTTATGAAGAAGTCGAGCGTGCCGAGCGCGTCAAGGTCAAGGCACTGAATGCACAAGGGCAGCCATTTGAATTTGACGCCGATGGCTTGCTCGCCATTTGCGTTCAGCACGAAATCGATCATCTGGACGGCAAGGTATTTGTCGAAAAGCTCTCGCGCCTCAAACTCAATCGCATCGTCCAGAAGCTGAAAAAACGCAAAGCGATGTAAATCCAAGCGGGCCTCTGGCCCGCGATTTTTTGATAGCGAGTGTGATTGACTTATGAAAATAATCTTTGCCGGCACGCCCGATTTTGCCGCCAGCGCCCTGCAAGCTTTAATTGATGCAGGCCATGAGATTGCCCTGGTGCTAACCCAACCTGATCGCCCGAGCGGGCGCGGCATGAAGCTGACTGCGTCAGCAGTAAAAGAAGTCGCAGTCGCTAACCAGATCCCTGTGTATCAGCCGGAAAAACTGCGCACCGCCGAGCAGCAAGAACCCCTACAGGGTATTGACGCAGACATCATGGTAGTTGCTGCCTACGGGATCATACTCCCCCAATCTGTGCTCGACCTACCCCGCCTTGGCTGCCTGAATATTCACGCCTCGCTCTTGCCGCGCTGGCGTGGCGCAGCGCCGATCCAGCGGGCGATTCTGGCTGGCGACACTGAAACCGGTATTACGATTATGCAAATGGATGCCGGGCTCGATACCGGCGATATGCTGTCAATTCACCGCACGGCCATTGAGCCCACCGATAACGCCACCAGCTTGCACGACAAACTGGCCATCAAAGGCGCGCAAGCCATCGTCGCTGCGCTAGCCGATTTGCCACCATTACAAGCCCAGCGCCAAGTTCAGCCTGCAGCTGGCGTGACCTACGCCGAAAAGCTGAAAAAAGAAGAAGCACAAATCGATTGGCAGCAGAATGCCGTGCAACTTGATCGCATGATCCGCGCCTTTAACCCCTTCCCCAGCGCACAGAGCAACTGGCAAGGGCAGGCGGTTAAAATCTGGCAAGCCAGCGTCTGCGATGGACAAGGCCAGGCCGGGCAGATTCTGGCGCTGGAAAAAGACGCGATTGTCGTTGCCTGCGGCGCGGGCGCATTGCGGATCACCGAGCTGCAAAAAGCTGGCGGCAAACGACTGGGCGCACAAGCTTTTTTAAGCGGCAATGAATTGAGCATTGGTCAGTTTTTCGGCCAGTAAGCAACACAACCAACTGGGTATATTGATGCAGACCATATTAAACAATGACCTCATGGATATACCCAAGCCACTGGATGCCTGAATGTTAGTAACACAAACCCTCGCCTGCGAAACCGTCTATGCGGTGCTGTCCGGGCAAAATCTGACCGAAGCACTGAATACCACTTGGCGCCAAAACCCCAGTATCACGCCACAGCAGCGCGGCGCAGTGCAGGACATCGCCTACGGCACGCTGCGCCATCTGGGCTTACTTGAGGCCTTGCTCAATACGTTGGCGAGCAAACCGCTCAAAGAGCTGGAGCTCAAGGTTTTGCTGCTAACAACGCTGTATCAGTTGCAATTTACCCGCGCTGGCGCGCATGCCGTCGTTGATCATGCGGTGAATGTGGCGGCCAAGATTGGTCAGGGCAAAGGCAAAGGGTTGGTCAATGCGGTATTGCGCAGCTTTTTGCGCCAAAAAGATGAATTAGTCACCGCTGCACAAAAAAACGAACGTGCCAAGTTCAACCACCCGAAATGGTGGATGACCGAAATGAAAAACGCCTACCCCAAGCAGTGGCAACAAATCTTGCAGGCCAACAATCAGCACCCGCCGATGACCTTGCGTGTTAACCGCCGCCATTGCGATGCCGATCACTATCTGACGCTACTGGGTGAATGCGGCATCGGCGCACGCCGCCTGGGCGACTTCAGCATTCAGCTGGATAAGGCCCAGCCGGTCGATGCGCTGCCGCATTTCTTTGACGGCTGGGTATCGGTACAAGACTGGGGTGCGCAGGCTGCCGCGCATTTACTTGATGTTAAAGATGGTATGCGTGTGCTGGATGCGTGCGCTGCACCGGGCGGAAAAAGCGGCCATATTCTGGAATTGGCCGCTGTTGAACTCACCGCCATTGACGCCGATGCTGGCCGCCTCAAGCGCGTCGATGACAATCTGGCACGCCTTAATCTAAGCGCTAAAGTGCTGGCTGCCGATGCCAGCAATCCTGCCGCGTGGTGGGATGGCAAACCGTTTGACCGCATTCTGGCCGATGTGCCCTGCTCGGCCACCGGCGTGGCGCGCCGCCACCCCGATATCAAATGGCTACGCCGCCCTGAAGACTTTGCTGAATTCGCCCGTCAACAAGAAAAAATGCTGGATGAACTTTGGCCGCTCATAGCGTCAGGCGGCAAACTCCTGTACGCTACGTGCTCCGTGTTTCCGGCGGAAAACACATTGTCCGCCGAAGCCTTTGCCCGCCGTCACCCTGATGCACGGCGTGAGGAGCTAAGTTCCGAGCATATTCCGGCTGATCTGCTAGATGGTCAGTTGCTACCCAATTCTGAGCATGATGGTTTCTTTTACGCATTATTTACTAAGGTCAATTAACACCGCGACCTTGTGGTGCTGGCGCCTGATCGGCGCCAGCTTGCTATTGCTGCTAGCTTTGCAGGTACAGGCCGCGCAGATCAAGAACCTTAAATCCGAAGCGGAAGTGATTCCACCGCGTATCGAACTCTTTGCCAAATACAGCATTACGCTCAATCCCGATCTGGAAGACGCGTTAAAAAACGGTCTGACACTCCCTTTCGTTTACGAATTCAAACTCAGCAAACCCAGGATGTACGCCTGGTACAGACAAGTAGCTGAAGGATTCGGCCCCAATGCCCAGCTCACGCAAAGATTGAGCTACCAGCCACTGACTAAACAGTACCGCATTGCAACTGGCGGAGTTGCCCGCCATTTTGGCAGCCTGGAAGAAGCCTTGCTGGCGCTGGGACAGATCAAAAACTGGTCGGTTCTGGATGGTAGCGATATTGCCGCCGAAGATTTTGCCGGACGGCTGCGCTTGCGGCTCGATAGCTCGAAGCTGCCCAAAACCTATCAGGTCAGCACCATCGGTAATACCAATTGGCAGCTTGAATCGGGTTGGTCCGATATTCAATTGCGCCGCAATGGCGAAGCGGAGGCGGTGCAGTGAAACGCTGGCTGTTGATTCTCGGCTGCCTAGCCACTGTGCTGCTCTTTCTGCTGGCAACGGCATCGGGCAATACGTCAAGGTTTTCGGAATATTACGCTCAGGTACTGGGCTTAAATATTGCACTGCTGATCGGCATGGCGCTGCTGGTTGGCACCCGCCTGACCCGACTGGTCAAACGCGTCAAGCGCAAGGTATTCGGCTCCCGCCTGACGCTGCGCATGGTGCTGATGTTTGCGCTGGTGGCGGTGCTGCCTGGAGCGCTGGTCTACACACTCTCGGTGCAATTTCTGAATCGCTCGATTGAAGCCTGGTTTGATGTCCGCGTCGATAATGCGCTGGATCGCGGGCTGAATCTGGGCCGCAATGCCATTGATTTCCAGCTGGACGAACTAGAGCGCAAGGCCAGCGTCATAGCCTGGGATATCCACGACAATAACGCCAGCTCGCTACTACCACGCCTGTCCAAACTGAGCGAGCAAACCGGCGTGCAGGAAATGACGCTGTTTGACGACAACAACCAGCTCTATGCCAATATTGGTAATGAATTCGCCTCCCTGATTCCCCACTTGCCCTCGCGCGACCTGATTCGCGAAGCGCTGCGCGGCAGCTACAAAGGTATCGAGAAAGCCGATCATGGCGGGCTGATGATGCGAGTGATTGTGCCGCTACCGGAAGGTAATTTCGCCAATCGCACCCGTCTGCTGCAGCTGATGCAGCCGGTGCCGGAACAGCTGGCCAAAGATGCCGAACTGGTCGAGCAGGTTCGCAGCGACTACAAACAGCTCGCCCAGTCCCGGCAGGGGCTGAAAATGATCTACAGCCTGACACTCACCATCGCACTCACCATCGCACTACTAGGCGCGCTGGCGCTGGCCATTTACCTCTCGGACAAACTAGCAGCACCGCTGAGTGTGCTGGCTGCGGGGACTCGCGCGGTGGCGCAGGGCGATTTTACCCAGCAGCACCCGGTTATCAGCCGCGACGAGCTGGGTATTCTGACGCATTCGTTTAATCGAATGACACGCCAGCTGGCCGATGCCCGCGACAAGCTGGAAGAGAACCAGGCAGAACAGGCCGAGGCCAAAGCCTATGTCGAGGCGATTCTGGGCTCACTCTCGGCTGGCGTTTTGTCGTTTGACGAAGAATGGCAGCTGCAATCGGCCAACCAGAGCGCGCTACGCATTCTGGGGCTGGACCCCGAACGGATTATGGGCGAACCACTGTCGCGCTGGAACGAAAGTTATCCGGCACTGACCGCTTTTGCCGCGCACACCATCCACGGTTTTTTATCCGAGGATGAAGTCTGGCAGCGGCAAATTGAGCTGGCCGATGAAAAACGCGTCTTGCTGGTACGCGGCACCCGCCTGACGCAAATCATCGACGGCGCAGAAGACCTGCACGGCTATGTACTGGTTTTCGACGACATTACCGAACTGCTCTCGGCGCAGCGCGATGCCGCCTGGGGTGAAGTCGCCCGCCGATTGGCGCATGAAATCAAAAATCCGCTCACGCCTATCCAGCTTTCCGCCGAGCGGATGGAAATCAAATTGGTGGATAAACTCGATCAAACAGGTGCAGAATTCCTTACCCGCAATACCCAAACCATTATCAAACAGGTCGCCGCGCTCAAACAGATGGTCGATGCTTTCCGCGATTATGCGCGCAAGCCATCGGGCAAAAAGAAGCCGCTGGACTTTATGGAGCTGGTCAAGGAAGTGCTGGTTTTGTACGAAGCCTCGCCGGTGATTCGCGAATTCAGGGTGCATGATTCGCTCATGGTCAACGGCGATGCCACGCATTTGCGACAGGTGATTCACAACCTGCTGCAAAACGCGCAGGACGCGATTGTCGAGGCCGAAGAAAAACAGATTTGCCTTATTCTCGAAAAAGACGAAAAATGGGCGCGTCTTTATATCGAAGATAGCGGCAAAGGCTTCCCGGCCGATTTGCTCCCGCGCGTTTTTGAGCCGTATGTCACGTCAAAAACCAAAGGAACAGGCCTGGGTTTGGCCATTGTGAAAAAAATTATTGAAGAACATCACGGGCGGGTTCAGGTGGGCAATGCCACTGGCGCTTACGTTCGGATCGAGTTGCCGCTCTGGGAGGAAACAATAAGTGGTTAATCAAGAAATTCTGATCGTTGATGATGAAGTTGGCATTCGCGAGCTTTTATCCGAAATCTTGCTGGACGAGGGGTATAGCGTTGCACTCGCTGAAAATGCTGAGGCTGCACGTCAATACCGTAATCAAGCTGAACCCAAGCTGGTCTTGCTCGATATCTGGATGCCCGATACTGACGGCGTCACCCTGCTCAAGGAGTGGGCGCGCAATGGTCAGCTGACCATGCCCGTGGTGATGATGTCGGGGCATGCCACCGTTGATACCGCCGTTGAAGCCACCCGCATTGGCGCGCTTGATTTCCTAGAAAAACCCATCGGCTTGCAAAAACTGCTGGCAGCAGTGAAACGGGCTTTTGCCCAACCGGCCAACCCGGTAAAGCCGACGCAGGGCCTGCAGAGCCTCGGCAATAGCAGCACAATCAATGCGCTGCGCGAGGCACTTGACCAAGTTGCAAGCCAGTCCCTGCCCCTGATCTTGACTGGCGAACCTGGCGCCGGTTTTGAAGCCTGCGCCCGCCACCTGACCAAAACCGGCGGCGGCTTTGTGGCCCCTAATTCGAACGAAGAGCTGGCACTGCCACCGCAGGACATGCTGACCCGCGCGACAGGCGGTACGATCTTCGTGCGCGATATTGCCTGGCTTGATCGAAAAGCCCAGACCGGCTTGCTGAACCTGATCCCTAAACTGGAAAAACACAAAATCCGGCTGATCACCGCATCAACGCGCCCACTGGATCAGTTGACCAATCAGATCGAGCCCGAGCTGCTGCGTCAGCTGACACAAATTATTGTGCCAGTCCCTGCACTGCGCGAACACGCCGAAGATATTCCGGCGCTGGCAGAAAACTTGCTCTCACAAACCGTCGCCGCCAACAAGCTAGGCGTACGCCGCTTTTCCAAATCGGCGTTGCAACTATTAAGCCAGCAAGACTGGCCGGGCAATATTGACCAGCTGGCCAACGTGGTCAAAAGTCTGGCCCTAACCGGCCGCGATGGCGACATTGATATTCTGCCGGTGAGCCGCCTGCTGGCGCAGCTCTCGCCCGAGTCGCAAGTGGCCACGACCGAAGTGCAGCAAGCGATGCCGCTGCCACAAATCGATCTGGATTTACCGCTGCGGGAAGCGCGTGATCAATTCGAGCGTTTTTATCTGGAGCGTCAGATTGAGCTTTCGAATGGCAATATGAGCCGGGTTGCTGAACGCATCGGGCTGGAACGCACACATCTGTACCGGAAACTGAAACAGCTGGGGATACAAATGCCCCGCAAATTACGCAATCTCGAAGAAGCGTAATTTGCCCACAGCACGCCGACGAAGCCCCCCCATCGTCGGCGTTTTTGTTTGTGCAGCTGGCAAGCTGGAGTGACAATTGCCCAATATTCTGATTCTCGGCGCAGGCCGGGTTGGCACCTCGGTGGCCGAGCAACTGGTGCGAGAAAATTACAGCGTCACCATTGTGGACGACAATCCACACAATCTGCAGCCACTGGCCGACAAACTCGATTTGCGCACCGTACAGGGCCATGCGGCCAATCCGCTGACGCTGGCAGGCGCTGGCGCAGCCGATGCTGATCTGCTGCTAGCGGTGACGCCGTCAGACGAGCTCAATATGGTGGCGTGCAAAATCGCCCAGACGCTGTTTAATATTCCAACCCGGCTGGGGCGAATCCGCGATCAGGATTTGCTGGCCCGTCCCGAGCTGTTTAACGACGATGGTTTCGCCATCGACCACATTATTACCCCCGCGCAGATTGTGACCGATTTGCTGGCGCGGCTGGTTGAATGCCCCGAAGCTTTGCAGGTGCTCGACTTTGCCCAAGGCCGCGCCAAAATGGTCGCGGTACGCGTCGAAGCGGGCGCGCATATGGACGGCAAAGATCTGGCCACGCTGGCGCAATATCTGGACAAAATTGATTGCCGCGTGGTGTCGATTTACCGCAAAAACAAGCGCATCTCTCCCGACGGTGGCACCACGCTCAGCGTCGGTGATGAAGTGTTCTTTTTGGCTGCCAGCAAGGATATCCGCGCCGTGATCGGGCAATTGCGCGCCAACGAGCGTGCAATCAAGCGCATCACCATTTGCGGTGGCGGCAATGTCGGCTATCGGCTGGCCATGGCGCTGGAAAACGACTATCAGGTCAAAATCATTGAAATCAATCGTGAACGCGCGCAATGGCTGGCCGAACACCTGCCCAATGCGCTGATTTTGCGTGGCGAAGCCACCGATGAAAACCTGCTCGACAATGAACAGATTGACCGGTGCGATCTGTTTCTGGCGATCACCTCGGACGACGAAGACAATATCATGTCGTCCCTGCTCGCCAAGCAAATGGGCGCACGTAAAGTGGTCGCGATTATCAATCGCTCACGCTATGTCGATCTGTTGCAGGGCGGCAAAATCGACGTGGCCATTTCTCCGGCGCAAGCCACGATTGGCGCACTGCTGGCGCACGTTCGCCAGGGTGATATTGTCGCGGTACACAGCCTGCGCCGTGGCGAGGCCGAAGCGATCGAGCTGATTGCGCACGGCGATAAAAACAATTCGCGCGTCATCGGGCGGCGTGTGGAAGAAATCAAACTGCCGCAAGGTGCCAATCTGGCAGCGCTGATTCGGGGTGACAAGGTCATCATGGCCCACCACGACACCGTGATCGAAAACGAAGACCATGTGATTGTGTTTATCGACAACAAGCAGCATATCCGGGCGATTGAGCAACTGTTTGCCGTCAAAATCGGGTTTTTCTAAATGACGCTGTCACAACGCCTGCTCCCAACTATCAATGTCCTTGCGCGCGTTTCGGCGCTGTTTTCGCTGTCAATCATTGTGCCTATCGCTGTCGCCTGGTGGTATGAGGACGCTGGCTTATGGCCGTTTATCGACGCACTGGCGGGCTTGCTGCTCGTTAGCCTGAGTACCATTGCACTCACGCAGCGCTACAAACGCGAAATGCGTTCACGCGATGGCTTTGTACTGGTCGTTGGTGTCTGGAGCCTGCTACCCGCGGTAGCAGCCGTGCCGCTACTCATTTACAACCCGGCCACCAGCTTTACCGACGCTTATTTTGAAACCATGTCGGCGCTAACCACCACCGGCGCCACCGTGTTTACCGGGCTGGACCAGCTGCCGCCGTCAATTAATCTATGGCGGCACCTGCTCAATTGGCTAGGGGGTATGGGCATCATCGTATTGGCTGTCGCCATTTTGCCGCTATTAGGGGTGGGGGGTATGCAGCTATTCAAAGCCGAAACGCCAGGCCCGATCAAAGACAGCAAGCTCACGCCGCGCATCCGCGAAACGGCGCGCAATCTGTGGCTGATCTACGCTGGCCTGACGCTGATCTGCGCCTTGCTACTCAAATACGCCGGCGGCATGAGCTGGCTGGACGCCGTCTGCCACGCATTTGCCGCGCTGTGTCTGGGCGGTTTTTCCACGCACGACGCCAGCGTGGGTTATTTCAATTCGCCGCTGATCGAAGGCATTCTGATTGTGTTTATGCTGCTGGCCGCGACCAATTTTGCCACGCATTATTTTGCGCTATCGGGGCGCAAGCTGTCGGTCTACCTGAAAGACAGCGAGTTCAAAGCCATGCTGGCGCTGATCACGGCGAGCACGCTCTCGCTCGCGGGCTTTCTGTACTGGCAGCAAACCTACCCCGATTATCTGCTCGCGCTAAGGCATGTGGCGTTCAATCTGGTCTCACTGGCCACCGACTGCGGCTTTGCCAGCGTTGATTTTGGCGCCTGGCCGATTTTTGTCCCGCTGGTGATGTTGCTACTTTCCTGCGTTTGCGCCTGCGCGGGCTCGACGGGTGGCGGGATCAAAATGATCCGCACCATGATCCAGGTGCGTGAAGTCTCACGGCAAATGTCATCGCTGCTGCACCCGCAAGGCGTTCACCCGCTGCGCGTCAACGGACAAATTATCCCGAATCAGGTGCTGTTTTCGGTGATGGGTTTTGTGTTTATCTATTTTGCCAGCATTGTGGTGCTGACCTTCGTCCTGCTGCTCTCGGGGCTGGATTTTATCAGCAGTTTTTCGGCCATTATCGCCTGCATCAATAATGCCGGCCCCGGGCTGGGCGAAGTCGGCCCGGCAGGCAATTATCAGGGACTGAACGACTTTCAAACCTGGGTTTGCACCTTCACCATGTTGCTGGGGCGGCTGGAGATTTTCTCGGTGCTGATCCTGTTCACCCGCGCCTTCTGGCGCAGCTGATAGTCGATGAGGGTGCGACACTGAAAATACGGCCTCACCGAGTGCTTGCTTGACCAAGCCAGTTGCACAGGTATTGCCATACAGACCACTAAAGGTAATATCTGCAGCGATATACCCTTGCAACTATCTACTTCCCTAATACCCTGCCTATGAGTCAAACTGTAAGCTTGACCGATGGATACTTTTTTTACCGGCTTTTTGCTCTCGCTGTCTCTGTGTCTCGATATCGGGATTGTGAATGTGGCGATGATTGATGTCACACTCAAATACGGCCGCAAGGCGGCGCTGTGGATGGGTTTTGGTTCCTGCTTTGGCGATCTGTTCTACGCCGTTCTGGCACTGGCCGGGATGAGCTTTTTGCTGCAGTTTGTCTGGGTGCAATGGCTTACCTGGCTCGGTGGCGGCACTTTGCTGCTGTGGCTGGCGTTCAAAATGGCGCGCGAGGCGCTGCGTGACGCAACGCGGGCCGAAACCACGCACCCTGCCCTGCCTAGCCGCCGTCATCTGTTTGGCCGGGGCCTGACGCTGGCGATGGCTTCACCATCGTCGATCCTGTGGTTTGCGGCAGTAGGTGGCACGCTGATTGCGCAGGCTACCGACGGCAGCTGGTTGGGCACGGTGGATTTTCTGGCCGGATTTTTTATCGGCGGCGTAGCGTGGACTATTTTTATTACGCTGGGCGCACACCACGGTGGCAAAACACTGGGCACCCGTTTTCAACAGGGCTGCCATATTGTATCGGCGCTGTTGTATCTGTATTTCGCGCTGCTGGTCATCCGCAACGGCTATCAGGCGCTCGCCTAGGGGTATTACATGCCGACTGCAACCCATGAGTGAATAAGCTTCGCTTGACCAGCGCTTGCGGCACAAGCCAGATAAAACAAAGCCCCGGATCAACCGGGGCCTATGCACACATCCAGCCTACACATCAGTCAGCAACGGCCTTAATCAGCAATTTCGGTTTTGCCGCGACCGCTGTTCTTGGCGCGGTAGAGGGCTTCATCGGCGCGCAAAACCATGGCGCGGCCGTTTTCATCGTTGCGCAATTGCGCCATACCGGCCGAGAACCGAATATCAATGCGTTTGGCATGATGCATATACGGCGTTCGCCCGGTCACCAGCCGCAAGCGGTCGATCACATAAGCCGCGCCCTTGCTGTCGGTATCGACCAGCAGAATCAGGAATTCTTCGCCGCCATAGCGCACCAGAATATCCGACTCGCGCAACACGGCCTTGGTCAGATTGGCCATATGCACCAAGACCTGATCGCCCACCAGATGGGTAAATTTGTCGTTGATGGTTTTGAATTCGTCCAGATCCAGAATCACCGCCGTCAGGCGAGAATCATTGCGTTGCGCGCGTTTGACTTCGCGCATCAGCAAATGATCGAGGCCTTGGCGATTGAGTGCGCCGGTCAGCGCATCTTGCTCGAGCACTTTACGATTAAACGCCAGATCTTCCTCGATATGACGGATAGAATCGCGAATCGTCTGCAAATCGGCGTGCGAGGTTGTCACGGTAGAGTGGACATTGTGCGTGGTGCTAATCACCACATTGAGCAAATCTTCCAGCGTGGCGTGTGTTTCTTCCGGTGGCACCGATTGCGCCGCGTGCGCCTCGCGCACCGCCTGCAGGCTACCTAGGCTGTCTTGCATCACGGCGCTGGAGCCGGACAAATGACTCAGCAGACCGTCAGTCACTTCACCCATCTCATGGGCGGCGTCATCGAGCTTGTAGAGCACCTGCCAGGCCAGTTGCATTTCGGTGGCCGTTTTGCTTTCAGGCGCCTTAATGGTGACAATCGCATTGTAAAATTGCGCGTAGTTCTCCGGCGTGGGGGGCAAGCCGCGCTCGGACAAGCGTTTGAGCGCGATACGGGCAATTTCAACCGGATTGACCGGCGTTACTGAAGACATCTGAAAGCTACCTAAGCAAAAGCTAATACAGGAAAATTGATTGTAAGGGTTGACGCAGACTACGCCAAGCAAGTTCGCTACAATGATGCATCTTTTTATGAAAAATCAATATTGTCGATTGCTCGCACTCGACAAGCGGAATCAAACTCTATGCACATTCACATTCTGGGTATTTGTGGCACGTTTATGGGCGGTATTGCCGCACTGGCTCGCGAGGCGGGTCACAAGGTGACCGGTTGCGACGCGAATGTTTATCCGCCAATGTCGACCCAGCTGGAAAGCTTAGGGATTGAGCTCATCGAAGGCTTTGGTGCCGAGCAAATTACGCTCAAACCTGATCTCTTTGTGATTGGCAATGTGGTCAAGCGGGGTATGCCGCTGATGGAGGCGATTTTAAACGCCGGCCTGCCCTATACCTCGGGCCCGCAATGGCTGGGCGAGCATTTGCTGCGCGATAAATGGGTGCTGGCCGTGGCTGGCACGCACGGCAAAACGACCACCACCTCGATGCTGGCGTGGATATTGGAAGACGCCGGTTTCGCGCCCGGTTTTCTGGTCGGGGGCATTCCGGAAAACTTTGGCGTTTCCGCCCGCGCACCGGGTACGCCGCGCCAGGATGTGGCGAGCACTTCGCCCTTCTTTGTGATTGAAGCCGATGAATATGACACGGCGTTTTTCGACAAACGCAGCAAATTTGTTCACTACCGCCCGCGCACGGCGATTTTGAATAATCTGGAATTCGATCACGCCGACATTTTCGCCGATCTCTCAGCCATCGAAACGCAATTTCACCATCTGGTGCGCACCGTCCCCGGCCAGGGCCGCGTGATTGTGAATGGCCAGGAAGACAGCCTGCAACGCGTACTTGATCGCGGCTGCTGGTCGGAAGTGGAGCTCTTCGCGGCTAATGATGGCTGGGCACTGGGCGAGGTACATGCCGATGGTTTTGACGTGCTATTTAATGGCGAGCCACAAGGCCGCCTTGCCTGGAGCCTGATGGGTGAGCACAACGCGCACAACGCGCTGGCCGCGATTGCCGCCGCCCGCCATGTGGGCGTTACGCCTCAAGTGGCGATTGAAGCGCTGGGCCGGTTTGAAAACGTCAAACGCCGGATGGAAATCAAAGGCGTGGTTAACGACATCACCGTGTACGATGATTTCGCCCACCACCCCACCGCGATTGCCACCACTGTGGCTGGCTTGCGCGCCAAAGTGGGCACGCAGCGCATTCTGGCCGTACTCGAGCCGCGCTCGAACACCATGAAGCTGGGCACCATGAAAGAAGCGCTGCCCGGCAGTCTGATCGACGCCGATCGGGTGTTTTGCTATGGCGCCAATCTGGGCTGGGACACAGCGGAAGCGCTCGCGCCACTGGGCGCGAAAGCACAAAGCTTCACCGAGCTGGACAGGCTGATCGCCGCCATCGTGGTCGAGGCGCAACCGGGCGACCAGATTCTGGTGATGAGTAATGGTGGTTTTGGCGGCATCCACGACAAATTGCTCGCCGCGCTAGCCTAGGGGTATTACCCTGTAAACAATGCAGCAATTAGCTTAGCAGCACATACCCATAAAAAAGCCCGCAACTGCGGGCTTTTTTATGGCTGAAACAGCCGCGCGCACTCGCGCAGTGTTTAGGCGTAATAGCGTTTAGAAAATTCCAGCATGCGCTCGATCGGGGCGCGTGCGGCATCCATATCGGCGCTCGTCAGGTAATCAATCACCGTGCCCTGCCCCGCTTGTGCGCGTTTCACCGCCTCGATGGTGTTCATCTTCATATATGGGCAGGAATTGCACTGGCAACCGGCATAAATTGGCGCTTGCTCGATATTCAGATCTGGGCGAGCCAGGCGCATATTGTACAAAATGCCGTCTTCGGTCGCGACGAAGATCGCCGCATCGGCCTCTTTGTCGAATGACTTGATCCAGTTGAGCATGCCTGATGTTGAACCAACATAATCGGCCAGCTTCAGTACCGGCAACGGGCTTTCCGGATGCGCAATCAGATACTTGGCGGTGGAGCAGGCCGCAAAGGCTTCATCCAAGGCTGTCTGGTTAAATTTATCATGCACTTCACACACGGCCGACCACAGCGGCATCTCGTAACCATGCTGATAATTCAAATACCCGCCCATATTGTAATCCGGCGAGAAAATCACTTTTTTACCTTCGGCGTACAGATGCGCAATGATGTCGTCCACGTTGCGGCTGGTTACAATCCAGTCGGAGAGCGCCTTATGCTCGGCCGAGCTATTGATGTACGACACATGCACATGATCAGGATACGACTCGCGCCAGGCTTTGAGCGCAGCCACATCGGTCTGCGTAACCAGCGAACAGGTAGAACCGGCATCGGGCAAAATCACCGTGGCATTCGGGTTCAAAATCTTTGCCGTTTCCGCCATAAAGCGCACACCGGCAAATACAATAATGTCAGCATCGGCATCGCGTGCGAACAGGGACAATTCCAGACTATCGCCCACCTTGTCCGCCATCTGCTGAATTTCCGGGGCGGTATAGTAATGGGCAAGTGTCACAACGCGTGGCATAGGGCTATCCTCGATCAGACTAGACAAAGACGACGCTCGCCAAAGGCATGGCGGCGCCTAAATTCATAGCTGCGAATCTTACCATGCCCCACGCCACTCGCTCAGTAGCAAAAACGCCATTTTTAATTAAAAAATCAACATTTAGCCAAAAAGTGCATTTGCAGTGCTTGACACATTCAAAGCCCTTAGCCATAATTGCGCTCCTCTGCAAATCACACAGAAATGCAGAAAAGTGATGCGGGATTAGCTCAGTTGGTAGAGCGATACCTTGCCAAGGTATAGGTCGAGAGTTCGAGCCTCTTATCCCGCTCCATCACACACTGGCGTAGTACAATTTAGTAGTTGCATCATGCGATGCGGGATTAGCTCAGTTGGTAGAGCGATACCTTGCCAAGGTATAGGTCGAGAGTTCGAGCCTCTTATCCCGCTCCAAATCTGCCAAGCAGACGATGCGGGATTAGCTCAGTTGGTAGAGCGATACCTTGCCAAGGTATAGGTCGAGAGTTCGAGCCTCTTATCCCGCTCCAAAATCTGCCCAGCACACGATGCGGGATTAGCTCAGTTGGTAGAGCGATACCTTGCCAAGGTATAGGTCGAGAGTTCGAGCCTCTTATCCCGCTCCAAATTTTAAAGAAAGTAATCATTACTTTCTTTGCCCCTTAAGGCGGGGTAGCAAAATGGTTATGCCGCGGATTGCAAATCCGTTTACGCCGGTTCGATTCCGGCCTCCGCCTCCAGCTTAAAAGCCCAGCATTGCTGGGCTTTTTTGTAAAGCAAGGCTAGCAAGCCTGCAGCAAGGCTGTTAAGATTTACTTCAAGTTGCTCGGATGGTGAAATAGGTAGACACAAGAGACTTAAAATCTCTCGCCGCAAGGTGTGCCGGTTCGATTCCGGCTCCGAGCACCACCAATCAAGGGTTTAGCCGCAAGGTTAAGCCCTTTTTTGTTGCCCTCCCCGCCTCAGCTGCCGCCAATGGCTGATCGCAGATATAATCTGACCCTACTCTTTCAAAAAAAAGCTGCAACCCTCCTCCATGCTCCAAGACATCCAAAAAACCCTGTGGGCCGCTGCTGATAAGCTGCGCGCCAATGTGGACGCTGCCGAATACAAACACATAGCGCTCGGCCTGATTTTCCTGAAATTCATTTCCGACTCGTTCGCTGCCCGCCGTGCCGAACTTACCCGCCGCTTTGCCGATGAAAACGACGAATATTTCCTGCACGATTGCGACGACGAAATGCTGGCCGAAGAGCTCGAAGAGCGCGATTACTACCGCGAGGTGAACGTATTCTGGGTGCCCGAAGCCGCCCGCTGGGAAGCCTTGCGCGCCAATGCCAAGCAGGCTGACATTGGCAAACGCATCGACGATGCGCTGGCGATTATCGAAGTCGAAAACCCGCGTCTGAAAGGCATTCTGGACAAACGCTATGCCCGCGCGCCGTTGCCCGATGGCAAGCTCGGTGAACTGGTCGATTTGATTTCCACCATCGGTTTTGGCGAAGACCAAAGCAAAGCCCGCGATATTCTCGGCCAAGTGTACGAATACTTCCTCGGCCAGTTCGCCAGCGCCGAAGGCAAAAAGGGCGGGCAGTTCTACACGCCGCAATCCATCGTTAAAACGCTGGTCGCCGTGCTCGACCCGCATCAGGGCAAAGTCTACGACCCGTGCTGCGGCTCGGGCGGCATGTTTGTGCAGTCGGAAAAATTCATCGAAGCGCACGGCGGCAAGCTCGGTGATGTGTCGATTTACGGGCAGGAATCCAACCCGACCACGTGGCGCTTGGCGGCGATGAACCTCGCCATTCGCGGCATCGACTTCAATCTGGGCCGCGAGCCGGGCGACACCTTCACCAAAAACCAGCACCCCGACCTGCGCGCTGACTTTATTCTCGCCAACCCGCCGTTCAATATCAGCGACTGGTGGCATGGCTCTCTGGAAGGCGATTCGCGCTGGGTGTACGGCACGCCGCCGCAAGGCAACGCCAACTACGCGTGGCTGCAACACATGCTCTACCACCTCAAACCCACCGGCCGCGCTGGCATTGTGCTGGCCAACGGCTCGATGTCGTCCAGCCAGAATAGCGAGGGCGACATCCGCCGCGCCATGCTCGATGCCGACGTGGTCGAAGTAATGATTGCGCTGCCCGGCCAGCTGTTTTTCAACACCCAAATTCCTGCCTGCCTGTGGTTCTTGGCCAAAACCAAAACCACCCGCCAAGGCGAAGTGCTGTTCATCGACGCGCGCAAGCTCGGCAAAATGATTTCGCGCGTTCAATGCGAGCTGGATGACGAGGGTATTTCCCGCATCGCCAATACCGTATTGGCATGGCGCGCCGGGCCGCAGGCCCAAGTGCCGCTTGCGGCCGGGGAGGAAAATTTGGTTTACCAGGACGTCGCAGGCTTCTGCCGCAGCGTGAAGCTGGCCGAAATCGCCGAACACGGCCACGTGCTGACCCCCGGCCGCTACGTCGGCGCGGAGGAAGTGGAAGACAACGACGAAGATTTTGCGACCAAAATGACCGCGCTTTCTGAGAAGCTCGGCGAGCAAATGGCCAAAGGCGCAGAACTCGACCAGCTGATTCGCCAGAAACTGGGAGGGCTGGGGTATGAGTTCTGAACTGCAAATGTGCAAGATACTCCCTCAGCAAGAAGACGACATCTCCAGTCGAGCAGATTTGCTTCCTACAAATAAGCTTGATGAATGGTTCTTCTCAACAATTGGAAGCCAAGCTACTTTACAAAGAGGATTTGATATTACGAAAGCAGAGCAGCGTAGTGGAGCTGTTCCTGTAGTTTCGTCATCAGGCATCAGTAGTTTTCATGATTCAGCGAAGGTGAAAGGCCCCGGAGTTGTGCTTGGGCGAAAAGGGGTTGTTGGAAGCGTGCATTTTCTAGAAGTTGATTTCTGGCCGCATGATACGACCCTGTGGGTTAAGGATTTTCATGGAAACAATCCGAAGTTTGTTTATTACTTTTTCTTGGGTAACTCACATGAATTGAAAGGATTAGATGTTGGGTCAGCGAATCCGACATTGAACCGAAATCATGTTCACCCAATTAAAACAATTTGGCCATCTTTAGCCGAGCAAAATAATATTGCCGAGTTTCTTGGCACCCTCGACGACCGCATTGCGCTGTTGCACGAGACTAATGCGACGCTGGAAGGCGTAGCGCAGGCGCTGTTCAAGTCGTGGTTTGTCGATTTTGACCCCGTCCACGCCAACGCCGGCACCCAAGCCGCCACGCTCCCCCCCGAACTCCAAACCCTCTTCCCCGCCACCTTCACCGAAACCCCACAAGGCTCGGTGCCGGAGGGGTGGGGATGGGTAACGCTGGATGAAATTTCAGAGGTAGGCATTGGCAAAACGCCACCAAGAAAAGAGCAGCACTGGTTTTCAGAGAGTCCTAGCGATACTCGCTGGGTGTCAATTCGCGATATGGGAATGTGCGGCGCATATATCGCAACCACCAGCGAATTCCTCACTCAAGAGGCTGTTGAGCGATTCAATGTCCGTGTTGTGCCAACAAATACGGTTATGCTGAGCTTTAAGATGACGATTGGGCGTGTTGCCATTAGTGATGGCGCAATGACAACCAACGAGGCGATTGCGCACTTCAAGCTCAGTGAGAAATCGCAGATTTCTAGTGAGTTTATTTATTTACATCTGAAATCGTTTGATTACTCGACACTCAGCAGCACCTCATCTATCGCGGATGCGGTGAACTCCAAGACAGTAAAAAACATACCTATTTTGTTGGCTGATGCGAGTGTGCTTGCTGAGTTCCAAAATCGAATCGAGCCAATTTTTGGCAAAATCAAAGTCATTGAGCAGCAAGCCCAAACCCTCGCCACCCTGCGCGACACGCTACTGCCACGCCTCATCTCCGGCCAGCTCCGCCTGCCGGATGCCGAAGCTGCACTGGCGGAGGTGGTGTGATGTTGGGCAGGTATATTCATGCAGCCATTGCTAATCAATGGCTATGGCTACATAGGCTAGTGGGTATATCGCCCCGCAGCGTTCCGGTGGGTTACGCCGCTGCACAGCCAAATCACCTACAACTCTGTAATCCTAGTTTGATATGTCGAGGCAAGATAAACTCGGCGCACATGCTAAAAGGGAATATAAATGATTAGCAAAATTTCTCTGAATTGCTTCGGTCCGACAGAAAGTTTGTGCTGGACAGCGCTTGGGCCAATTAATCTTATCATTGGCGGGAATGGCTCAGGCAAAACTTTTCTGCTTAAAGCCATCTATAGCAGTCTGCGTACACTGGAAGAATATAAGCGTGGACAGGAGCAACGAACCGCAGCGGAAATTCTGGCGGATAAGCTGTATTGGACATTCCAACAGGACAAGATTGGTGACTTGGTCAGAAAGGGGCACAGCACCTTGAGCTTTGAGCTTGAACTTGAGCAGCGCGCTTTTAGCTTCTCTTTTGGCAAGGACACGACCAAGCAAATTACAACCTTGGAAAACCATGTTCCCCCACGCGCTGCGAATTCAATCTTTTTGCCGCCAAAAGAAGTATTAAGCTTGCAGCACGTTATTCTGAAAAGTCGCGAGCAAGATAAGGATTTTGGCTTTGATGACACTTATTACGATCTGGCCAAAGCTCTGACTTATGGAACCAGTGCGGGTAGAAATTACAATGAATTTGCCAAGTCCAGAGCTGCGCTTGAATCTATCCTTGGCGGGAAAATCGAATTTGATCCTGCTAGTCAAAAATGGCAATTCAAGAATGCTAGAAACCAGAAATTCCAGATTGGCGTCACAGCCGAAGGCATCAAGAAAATAGCCATCCTTGATACCTTGTTGGGGAATCGTTTCTTGAGTCCAGAGTCGGTAATTTTCATTGATGAACCCGAGTCGGCGCTACATCCGGATGCCATCGAGAGATTGATGGAGATTATTACGGTGCTCGCTGCGCGCGGGATTCAGTTTTTTATTGCCAGCCATTCATACTTTGTTATCAAAAAGCTGTACCTGCTGGCACAAGAGCAGCAAATGTCTATTCCAGTGCTTTCATCTGTGGCTGATCAGTGGAAGGCTGACGATCTGTTGAGTGGCATGCCGGATAACCCGATTATTGAGGCCTCTATCGCTTTGTACCGAAAAGAAATGGAGATTACGCTGGGATGACGAAAACCATTATCGAATCCGGCATGAATTTTGGCCCTTATCCCGATGACGATTGTTTTGAGCTGGAAAAATCAGCGATTTATCTTCGTATCCAGCAAGGCGTAATGATGGCCGAATTTGCTTTGATTAGGCACTCGCCAAACAAGCCATCTGTCATCTGGTTAGTTGAGGCCAAGCGCTCTTCTCCTCGCCCAGGAGATCAGGTCAAATTTGATAATTTCATTGATGAAATTAGGCAGAAACTCACCAATGCACTGCACATGGTGATAGCTGCAAGATTAAATCGACATCCAGAAGCGGCTGGCGATTTGCCACTGGGGTTTAATGCACTGAACTTGCAGGAAGAGTTCAAATTGGTTTTGGTCATCAATGGTCATCAAATGGCGTGGCTTCCCCCGTTGCAGGATGCCCTTCGTGCTGCATTATCCACGCTGTGCAAAACCTTTGGCCTTAAGCCAACTTCTGTTGCTGTCATTAACGATCAGTTAGCCCAATCGCACGGACTAATTTGAGTAATAGGTAGCACCAAAGCGTTCGCGCCAAGCTGCGCCTGATGGTGAAACGTATCCTGCGCAAATACAAATACCCACCGGATGACCAAGAAGAAGCTGTGCAAGTGGTGCTGCAACAAGCAGAAGCATTAGGCTGCGAATGGACTTAGCTGACACCGGCTAGATCAGCAGACGAAAAAATGGGTTACAACCGTGAAGCTGTAACCCATTGTTTTATTTGGTCGGAATAGCGGGATTCGAACTCGCTACCCCTTGCACCCCATGCAAGAAAATCAAAATATAGCAAGGTTTCGTAGAATCCAAAATCAACATCAAATCATTGATATTGTTGAATTTTAACAAAGTCAAAAAACAAACATCGTCCTTTAATGTATCATAGCGTCCAACACAACCCAGTCATTTTGTCGGGGCATTTGTCGGGGCGCTAGATAATGGCAAAGAGCGAAAATATACTTACCGTATTGAAATTAAAAACACTCAAACCGGAGCAAAAAGGCGAACGCCTGAGTGATGGCGGCGGGCTATCTGGATGTGTGTCAGTAGGTCGTGATGGCCGAGTAACGGTGCAATTTACTTACCAGTTCCGCATCGGGGAAAGGCGCAGAGAAAAACGATGTGGCACATGGCCGATCAAAGACCTTGCTGATATACGCGCAGAACGCGAAAAACTGCGTAAACAGGTTAATCAGGGGATAGACCCCATTGAGCAGGAACGTCGCGACAAGGAAGAGGCCGAACGCCAGCAAAGAAACCGCGAGCTACAGCACCAGCTACAGGCCGCTGAGGCTGCACGATTAGCCGCCCGCATGACGTTTAGCGAACTATTCGAGAAATGGCATGCCCAGCAATTACAACAGACCCGAAAAGACAAAGGCGCAGAAATTCGCCGCCAGTTTGAAAAGGATGTAATCCCAACGCTGGGTAACATGTTTGCCGACGAAGTAACTCGACGCGATATTGCTGCCCTATTGAATGCCATTGTAGCGCGAGGCTCTAACCGCATGGCGAATGTTACACTGACCGACTTACGGCAATGTTTCGGCTGGGCTATTGGCGGCGGGCTATTAGAAAATGACCCTACCAGCCATTTAAAGAAAGCTAGCTTTGGTGGAAAGGAAGAAGAACGCGACCGTGTATTGTCCGATAGCGAGCTACGCCACTTACTGCAGGTAGCCCTACCCTCCTCAAATCTGAGCGTTAAAGGCAAAGCAGGCATTCGGATTATGCTGTCCACTGTTGCGCGGGTAGGTGAACTCCTACGGGCAAAGCGTGAAGATATTGACCTTGATCGTCGCGAATGGCTCATACCAAAAGAGAATGCTAAAAACGGCAACGCCCACATTATTCATCTATCCACTTTCGCCTGCACCGCATTCACTGAGCTGCTATCTGTGCAAGATCACCCCGTTTGGCTATTCCCTGACCGCACAGGCACAACCCACGTTTGCCCCAAAACATTAACCAAGCAAATAGCCGACCGACAGCGCGACAGCGTACCGATGACAGGACGTAGCAAAGACGCGACCAGTCTTATTCTATCCGGCGGGCAATGGCGGTCGCATGACCTACGCCGTACAGGGTCAACACTAATGGGTGAAATTGGAATCAGGCCGGATGTGATAGATAAATGCCAAAACCACATCGAAGAAAACAGAGTAACCCGAACGTATCAACGACAAGAGCTACTTGCCGAACGCAAAGCGGCATTTAATGCACTTGGTGAGCGGCTCGAATTATTAAGCAACCCTACAGCAGTCAACGTAATAACGCTTAAACGCGCCTAATTAATAAAAATCAGCTACTTAAGTAGTGTTGCGTAACAAAATGGAAAAGATTCAACTCCCCCAGCATGGATGCCGCTTGTTCATTGGCTTTGCCACGGCATGGGTTCGGAGTCTTTCCATTTAGTTGCAACAGACTACTTATACAAAAGAATCTGAAATTAGCCTCAGCATCATTGGATGCAAATAGACATTCCTGAATATGAAGCGTGTAAAATCTAGATTGAGGTGATCGGCATTTTGCTGATGTACATCAAGTCAGAAAAAGGAACTTTACATATGGCTTCAATTAATGACTTTGCATTGAATGATGCAGAAATGGCGGCAAATCACGCAAGCAACCACTTAGATAACAGTACAACCATGAAAGCACTAAAAGCCGCACTAGCATACACACAAGGAAAATCAGGTGATTATATTCAGTCAGCGATAGACAACTATTTAAAACCTATACGTATGCTTAAAAATTGCGCTGAAATTCTAAGCCGTACCGTGGGCTATTTCATCGTAAGAACAGGCCATTCGCGCTCAGCAGCGCCAGCCATTCGCACAACTGGCAACAATGTTACGAAATCGAGTAGCAGCGGCTCAAGCGACCCCGACCCCGAGCCGCGACGACAAAGACAAGTGCTACAAACGCGGCTTGATCTAGCCCGCGCTCTAACTGCCACCACCCAATTCGTTGGAGGTGCGCGATGAATACCCAATTCAAAATTCACCGACTACCCGAAGTCATCAGCATGACTGGCCTAAGCCGCTCAAGCATCTACGCCATGATGGCAAGTGGACAATTCCCGCAGTCCATTAAGCTTGGTGCGCGTGCAATTGGTTGGCGCTCCGACAATCTTGCCGCATGGTTTGAATCACGAGGGGTGGCAAAATGACCAAAAAAAATGCCACTCCTAAGAGCAGCACCCAAAAAACACAATTCGATTTTAAATCATGCGCTGATCGCGTGAAAGCCGCCGTGCAAGGTTGCTGGCCTGTCGCACTGCAACGCTTAGGAGTGCCCGCAAAACTGCTAGACGGTCGCAATCACCCTTGCCCCGCGTGCGGTGGTACAGACCGCTTTCAATTTACCGTGCGGGGCGCTGGTGCTGAATATGGACGTTTCGCTTGCCGTGGTTTGGATGAGCAAGGCGGTGATGGATTCAAGCTGGTGATGCACGTTTTCAATCTGAGTTTCCCCGATGCGGTGCGAGCCGTGGCCAAGGCGCTGGATATGACGATTGAAGGATGTAGCGAAATCCCGCGCTATCAGTTGCCAGAGCCAAAAGCAGCACCAGCGACAGCGATTGACCGCACCGAGCGCCTAAGTGCCTTATTCAATTCAGGCCATGCACTGAGTGAGGCCAATAATGCAGGGCAGTATTTATCCGCGCGTGGTATCAGCAGCACCGTTTGGGAATCAGCGGGCGAATTGAGGCATATCGACAGCTTGCCTTACTGGCATTCGGTAAATTCAGAAGCCGTACAGCTAGGCACTTACCCCGCAATGATTGCCCGTATAACCCGCCCTGATGGCTCAATAGCTGGAATCCATCGCACCTACCTTAGCGGATCTCAAAAATTGGATTTAAGGCTTGATGGTGATGAAAACCCATTGCCAGCAAAGAAAATCCAGATTGTCCGTGATGGCGCTTTAGGTGGTTCAGCAGTCCGTTTGTTTCCACTCGATAGCTCAGGCCGTCTAGGCGTAGCAGAAGGCACAGAAACCGCACTAGCCTCGCATGAAATGACCTTAATACCCGTTTGGGCTTGCCTAAGCACTGGGGGCTTGCGGTCGTTTGTTGTGCCGGATGGCGTGCATGAAATCATTATTTTTGGTGATAACGACACGCCCGACCGACAAGGCCGGAACGCTGGAAAAGAAGCTGCAAAAGCACTGGCACGCCGTCTAATTTCAGAAGGCTTCAAAGTGAAGATGATGCTGCCTTCAGTAGCGGGCACAGATTGGCTTGATGTGCTGAATGATCGGAGGGCGGCAAGATGAATGACCAGATCACACTTGATCTTGATAGCGCGCCACACCTTACCCTTGAAATGCTGGACGCATCGAAAGTGCCGACTACCGGCATGACGACCCGCACCGAAGATGAATTGATTAATGAACTGGCAGGGTTGACCACCATTCAATATGAACGCCGCCGCGCTGGTGCTGCTAAGGCTTTGGATATTCGCGCTAACGTACTAGATAAGCTGGTGGCTGCTGCTAGAAAAGACCGCGAAGCCGCGCAAGACGATAACAAACAAGGGACGCTAGTTCTGTTTGATGAGATCGAGCCGTGGCCTGATACGGTCTGCGGCGCAGAGGTACTGACTGAGGCGTTTCAACTGCTGCAAAAATATGTGATTGCCGACAAGGAAACATTGCGAGCTGCTGCGCTGTGGTGCGCTTTAACTTGGCTAGCTGATCGCGCTACCGTGCTACCTATCGCCTTGATTAGCGCACCAGAGAAAGGCTGCGGCAAGTCGGTATTGCTGGAGGCGCTTTCGCACTTGTGCTTTAAGCCGCTACCCGTAGCCAGTGTTTCCGCTGCTGCGATGTTTCGGGCGATTGAGAAGTGGAGTCCGACGCTATTCATTGATGAGGTTGATACCTTCATGCGTGATAACCCCGAACTGGTGGGCGTTATCAATTCAGGCCACACCCGCCGCAATGCGTTTGTGTTGCGCACCGTGGGTGATGACTTTGAGCCAAAGGCGTTTTCGACGTGGTGCGCCAAGGCTTTATCGGGTATCGCAGCAAAGAACCTGACCGACTCGCTAGTTAGCCGTTCGATTATTTTTAATCTACGCCGCAAGCTCAAGACCGAAACCGTAGCGCCATTACGCCGCGATTCAGAGCGATACTTTATCGACACTCGCCGCAAGCTGGCACGACTGGCGCAAGACATCGGGGAGCAGTTCAGTAACACCGTGCCTGAGCCGTTCGGCCTTGATAACCGCGCTGCGGATAACTGGGAAGGTCTGGTAGCCATTGCTGATATTGCTGGCGATGTTTGGCCTGTGTGGGCGCGTCATGCAGCGCATCATATCGCGGGGGCTGTGGATGACGCGCCAAGCGTGAATCAGGAATTATTAGGCGACATTCAAACCGCTTTTGAGCGCCGTAAAACCGATAAATTGCACACCGCGCAACTACTGGCAGAGCTGTGCAATGATGCCGAATCATCATGGGCAACTTATAACCGTGGGCGTGAACTTTCACCAAAACAGCTTTGTATTCGCCTAAAAGAGTTCGGCATTAAGTCAAAGCAGATTTGGATTAGTGGGGAAGGCAATCGGAATGGTTACGAATTGGCGCAATTTAAAGAGGCGTTTTCTAGGTATCTAGCGGTAGATAGACACGACGTTAATTTAAAGGATTTTTTACCCCTACCGCTGCAAGGTGAGTATGAAAACCTACTAAACGACGCGAATTCGTCCGCGCCCCCTATTTTGCCCTCTATAACTCTAGACCCCAATAACGGCGCGGGTTTCAGCCCAATTCGTCCATCTAGAACCTCACACACTCTAGAGGGTGAAAAACCGCTACAACTCAATATCCATGCGGGTTCTAGAGTTCTAGAGGGAGAAATACCCCTAAGTGCAGAGGAAAGCAAGAAATCACCGGAAAATCAGAGTAACGATGACTGGCTGGCAGAACTGGATGCAGAGGAATTTTAAACATGATGGCAGCACTGGCAACATTGGCTGGTGCTGGCCTGAGTGCCAGCATTAAGCAAGACGGCAAAACCTTGGTTGTGATTCCGGCTTCACACATTACGCCGGATATTCGCCAATACATTATCAAGCACAAGGCCGAACTATTAGCCGAACTCAAATCAGCGAATGACGCTAATCAGCGGGCAGTTATCACCTACCACCTCAATGACGGTAAGGGCGGCGTATTGATCGACCCCGAGGGGGTAGCCAGTGCCGTTTCTGATTTGCTTGATAGATATGGTGGCAGGCTGGATATGCTGGCCTTGATTGATACGCTGAATGGCATGGGTGAAGCAGCAAGAACCGAGGCAGCAAAACTATTCGAAAGAGTTTAACTAGGAGCACCAAGCAATGACCAAAATCAAACGCCTTAAATTACTCACCAAGCTATTTAAGCCCGAATTTAAAAATGCGGGCATCTGGGAAAGGTTCAAAGAAGGCCGTGGGACTGGATGTAGTGTTATCGCGCGTGAACTAATGCTGCATGAGTCATACCGATATTATATTGAAGTCATGGCGATGATTCGTACTGAAGCCGACTAGTTTCTTTAGTCCCTAAAGGCAACTGTGCACCATGCTCCTTCTAGTTTGCTTTTGTCCAAATTTTTTGGGGTAAATGGGACAGCAAAAGACGCTAGTGTCATCAGATAGCGCAACATGATTTTTAAGGTGTTATGCTGCAAATTATTTATGCTTAAAATGCTGCAAGGAGTGATGAATGAATCCGGTAAGAATTCTGGGGTGGTGTATTGTCTTGTTTGCAGGGCTAACGCCAATCAATTGGCTACGATTGCTAATTATTGGCGAGCTACCACAAAGCACTACTATACCGATGCTTATATTTTCAATGTTGATTGCTTGGGCTATCGCTGGAGGCGTAGGTTATTTGCTAGTCATAAATGCACGCAAAGCAGCGTTGAAGCCTGTTGCTGAGGGACGTTTTTTTTGTACAGCATGCGGCCATCAAGGGGAGTCGCATAGCCATACCTCTGGCTCGATTGGAATCGAAGTTGTGCTTTGGATTTGCTTTTTAATTCCCGGTTTGATCTATAGTATTTGGCGGTTGAGCAGCAGGCACGATGTATGTTCATTTTGTGGGAGCAAAAGTTTGATTCCTGCCAATTCTCCTAAGGCCGTGGCTCAAAAACGGCAGATGGGTTTGTAAATTTTTACAAGTTAAATACATGCCCGCCAATACGGCGGGTTTTTTTACGGACTAAAATCAATAGCTCAATTGGTTATATTTGGTAAAATAAACCTATTAATTGAGTATATAGGTGGCATAAGTGGTTGATTTTGACACTGAGAATAATGCTACAGACGGCGCAAAACCTAGGCGAAACCGTAAGCCCCCCCTTGATACCGTTTGCCGTGTAAAAAAAGAAATGGCGAAACTCTATCGAGATGCACGCGCTGGTGCTGTGGATGTCAGCGATGCAAGCAAACTGGCGAACATGCTTAACGTATTGGCGCGACTGATTGAAACCAGCGAGCTAGTGCAACGAATGGAAGCATTAGAGAAGGCGGTAAAAAAATGAGGAAAAATCTACTCAAACGACTGGCATTGCTTGAGGTGGCAATCATTGGCGAGCCAAGCCCGTTGTACGGTGTGCTGGTAAGGCTGACACTAGCTAAAGGTGAACCAGTGCCGACAGTTGCTAAATACGACCATGCGGCTGTTGAGTCGGCACTGATCGAATGCTTGCCCTGCTGAATATCAGAGGCCGCCTGAGAGCTTTAGAGCTGGCAACCGTACAGGATATCCCGCCCCGCGTGCTAATCATTCGGCATAGTAAGAATGAGGCCGCATTGATGGCTGTGGCAAGAAAGGCACGCTGCGATAATTTGATGATGATTCGGATAGTAAGGGCGGGACGAGAAGCCAACTAGAAAGAATTTATGGAGTCCATAAGTAAAGTGCGCAAAACTGCGCAACTCAAATCGCTGTCGGGGCATTTGTCGGGGCATTAGGGGTAAATATGCCTAAAAATAAAAAATGGGTTACAACCGTTAAGCTGTAACCCATTGTTTTATTTGGTCGGAATAGCGGGATTCGAACTCGCGACCCCTTGCACCCCATGCAAGTGCGCTACCAGGCTGCGCCATATTCCGAGAGAGTGCATTCTAACAGAGCTTACATTTCACCTCAAGACACCTCATGGATTTTTCTATCCATGCGACCTCCTGCACCCCAGGCAAAATGCTTAATTTTCCAGCCACGCCAGCAAGTCCTCCAGCTCGTGTCGCACTTCGGTCAGGCTTACCTCGCCCGAGTCAAAGTGCCCTACTTCAGCCAGATGCGCCCCCAGTTGATTGCGCGCCCCGCTGATGGTGAACCCTTGCTCATATAGCAGTGAGCGAATCCGGCGTACCAGCAATACTTCGTGATGCTGGTAATAACGCCGATTGCCCCGGCGTTTAACCGGCTTTAACTGCGTAAACTCTTGTTCCCAGTAGCGCAGAACATGAGGTTTGACACCGCACAAATCACTGACTTCACCGATGGTGAAGTAGCGCTTGGCCGGTATCGACGGTAACTCATTGGTTGGAATAACGCTGCTGGAGTTTTGCATAGTGAACTTCAACCATACCTTTTAGTTTTTGGCTGGCGTGGAATGTCACCACGCGGCGCGCTGAAATAGGAATCTCTTCACCGGTCTTTGGGTTGCGGCCAGGGCGCTGCGGCTTGTCGCGCAGCTGGAAATTGCCAAAACCTGACAATTTCACCGTATCGCCTTCAGCCAAAGCACTACGAATTTCATCAAAAAACGCTTCCACCATGTCCTTGGCTTCGCGTTTATTCAGACCCACCTTATCAAACAGCATATCGGCCAAGTCAGCCTTGGTTAAGGTCAAAGTACTCGCTTCGTACTGCATTATGTTCTCAAGATCGCGCCGCATGTTTCTGCCTTCTTAATCAACGCCGCCACAGCTGCGTCGACTTCTTCATCTGTTAAAGTTTTGTGAGTATCTTGCAATAACACTTTGAATGCAAGGCTCTTTTTACCTTCTGGCAAACCTTTTCCACGGTAAACATCGAACACATCAATGTTGGCCACAATGGACTGCTTGGCACTTGCAAAAGCAGTTTTGAGTTGATCTACCGTGACGCTCTCATCCATCAGCAAAGCCAGATCCCGGCGCACGGCTTGGAATTTCGATACCGCACCCGCACTCAATGTCTGCACTTGCGTCAGCGCAGCGACATCCAGCTCAAACACCACCGGGGCATTTTGTAGGCTGTATTTTTGCACCCACTGTGGGTGTAGCTCGCCGACAAAACCAATCGCTTGGCCATCAAGCACCACCTCAGCCGAACGGCCCGGATGCAGCGCTGGGTGACTGGCGCGACGGAATTCAGCTACGCGTGGTGCTAGCAAGGCTTCGACATCAGCTTTGACATCAAAGAAGTCAACGCGCTCTTTACCCGCTCCCCACTGCTCAGCCACACGGCCACCCCAAGCAAGGGCGGCGATTTTCTCAGGTTGCTGCTCGGCATTCAAGCCATTAAACACGCGGGCTACCTCAAACAGGCGCACGCGGTCTTGCTTGCGGTTTTGATTGTGCTGCAAGGCTGAAATCAAACCACCGAGCAAGGTTGATCGCATCACGCTCATCTGGCTGGCGATCGGATTGATCAGCTTGATCGGCGCATTATTCGCAGCAAAGTCCGCTTCCCATTGCGTTTCGACAAAAGCGTAGGAAATGGCTTCCTGATAGTCACGACCCGCGATGATTTGCTTCAGTACGTTTTTACTACGCAGATGGCCGGGCTGCGGCAACATGGCGCTGCGCGCATTGCTTGGCTGCACCGGAATATTGTCATAGCCAAACACACGCGCCACTTCTTCGATTAGATCTTCTTCGATCTCGATATCAAAACGGTACGAAGGCGGTGTCACGGTGATCACATCACCTGCAAGCTCGCTCGCCAGACCCAAGCCTTGCAGTAGAGCAACGATCTCAGCCGCTGGCAGGCTAATGCCCAACACTTTAGCCACGCGAGACACACGCAGAGCAACAGGTTTGCGCGCTGGCAACTCAGCCACAGATTCAGTCACCGGGCCAGCCTGACCACCGCAGATCTCAATAATCAATGCAGTCGCGCGTTCGAGCGCTTCACGAACGAAGCCAAAATCAACGCCACGCTCGAAACGATGGCTAGAATCGGATGAGAAACCAAAACGACGGCCTTTACCGGCGATCACGTCAGGCGCAAAGAACGCCGACTCGAGGAAAATATCGGTGCAACCGGCTTCAACGCTCGATTCTGCGCCGCCCATAATGCCGGCCAAAGCGACAGGCTTCACGTCATCAGCAATCACCAGCAAATCGTCGGTCAGTTCCAACTCTTTTTCGTTCAAGAGTTTGATTTTCTCGCCAGCTTTAGCAAAACGCACATTGATGTCGCCTTGCAGCTTTGCCAGATCAAACGCGTGCATTGGTTGGCCGAGTTCGAGCAAGACGTAGTTGGTCACATCGACAATCGCAGAGATCGAACGAACGCCACAGCGCTCAAGGCGTTGCTTCATCCAATCAGGGGTATTGGCTGCTTGATTAACACCCACAATGGCTCTACCCGCATACCGTGGGCAAGCATCTCCAGCTTGCAAATTTACCGCGCGTGTTTGGCCAGCTGTTACTGCCACCGCAGGCGTTTCAACCGAACACAATTCGGCCTTGGTCAGCGCAGCCACTTCACGCGCCAGACCACGGATTGACAGGCAATCACAACGATTTGGCGTCAGTTTCAAAGTCATCAGGCGATCATCAAGATCGAGGTATTCGCGAATCGGCATCCCGACTGGGGCATCCGCAGGCAAAATCAGCAAGCCCGAGGATTCTTCAGCCAGGCCGATTTCCTGCTCGGCACACAACATGCCCATCGACTCAACGCCACGGACTTTGGCTTTCTTGATTTTAAAGTCGCCCGGCAATACAGCTCCAACGCGCGCGCACGGCACTTTAATTCCAACGGCAACATTGGCCGCACCGCAGACAATTTGCAATGGCTCGGCTTCGCCAACATTGACGCTACATACGTTTAAGCGGTCTGCGTCGGGGTGCTTGGTCACGCTGAGCACTTCAGCCACATACACTTCAGTAAATTCAGGCGCGGCCGGATCGTTCTCTTCCACTTCAAGGCCGGCCATCGTCAACAGATGAGCCAACTCGTCAGAATTGATCGCAGGATTAACCCAGCTACGCAACCACTGTTCAGAAAATTTCATACACAGACTCGGCTTTTAATTTATACAAAAACGCACTAGCAAGGCACGACGTCAAAGACAGTACACAGGTACGGCAAGACGGAGTAACGCGGCTGGCGCGTTTTTGCCTTAACACTTATTTGAATTGAGACAAGAAAGACAGATCATTGTCGAAGAACTGGCGCAAATCGTTCACGCCGTAATACAGCATCGCAAAACGATCCAAGCCAATCCCGAACGCGAAACCGGTGTATTTCTCGGCATCAATATTGACGTTTTTCAATACATTCGGATGCACCATGCCGCAGCCACCGACTTCCATCCAGCCTTTTGACCACTTCACGTCAATCTCGGCCGATGGCTCGGTAAATGGGAAGAATGAGGGGCGGAAACGCACCTCAAGATCATCACGCTCAAAAAAGCGGCGCAGGAAGTCGACGATCACCGATTTTAGATCGGCAAACGACACGCCTTCATCAACCCAGAGACCTTCCATCTGGTGGAACATCGGCGAGTGCGTCGCATCCGAATCAACGCGATAAACACGCCCCGGCGCCACAATCTTGATCGGCGGCTCATTATTGAGCATGTAACGCACCTGAATCGGCGACGTATGCGTGCGCAAGACCAGTGGTTCGCCATCATTTTCTACGTAAAACGTATCCTGCATCGCCCGCGCGGGGTGATTTTTAGGAATATTCAGCGCTTCAAAGTTATGGAAGTCATTTTCGATTTCCGGGCCATCAGCCACGGCAAAGCCCATGCTGGCAAACAGCGTTTCAATGCGTTGCTGCACCAAAGTCACCGGATGCAGACCACCCTTGGCAGTGCCACGCCCTGGCAGGCTGATATCGAGCGCCTCGGCCGCCAATTGTGCAGCGAGTTTTTGCGCAGCAATCGCATCACGTTTTGCATTGAGTGCAGCTTCAAACGCTTGCTTGGCCTGATTGACCGTTGCGCCGAAAGATTTTTTCTCTTCTGGCGGCAAAGCAGCCAATTGCTTCATGAGTTGAGTAATTTCGCCCTGTTTACCGACGTAAAGGGCTTTGACATTTTCTAGCTCTACCGGATCATTGGTCGCATCTAATGCGGCCAAACCGGCTTCAAGTAACGTTTGCACGTTCGCAACCATGGTTCTGCGCCCGATCTATTGAAATGTGAATGGAAAATATTTAAGCAAACCAACGGCTTGCCAAGCAGATTGGCTCACAGTTGTGTTGACGAAATATTTTCGAAAGCAGAGAAAAAACTGAATAAAAAAGGGAGGCTAAGCCTCCCTTCTCATCAGCAGAACCGATTATACAGCGAGACTAGCTTTAGCTTTTTCAACAAAAGCAGCAAATGCTGGTTTGTCGAATACAGCCAAGTCAGCCAACACTTTACGGTCAACCACGATGCCAGCCTTTTTCAGGCCATTCATGAAGCGGCTGTACGCCAGACCGCACTCACGTGAAGCGGCGTTAATACGCGCGATCCACAATTGACGGAATTGACGTTTTTTCTGACGACGGTCACGGTACGCGTATTGACCGGCTTTCATCACCGCTTGTTTAGCGATGCGATAGACGTTCTTACGACGACCACGATAGCCCTTAGCGAGGGCTAAAACTTTCTTATGACGAGCACGAGCGGTTACACCACGTTTAACGCGAGGCATGTGATTCTCCTTAGGTTATGCGTAGGGCAACATTGCACGAACAGACGCCATATTGGTCGCATCGACCATAGACGTACCGCGCAATTGACGCTTGGTTTTAGTAGTTTTCTTGGTCAAGATGTGACGTTTGAACGCATGGCTGCGCTTAACACCACCACCGCCAAGTACTGTAAAGCGCTTTTTCGCGCTGCTCTTGGTTTTCATCTTTGGCATTGCATTGCTCCGATGAGCTATTAGATCAGGCGACAGGCGTCTAATAAAAATAGAACTTAATACCCGCCACCCCGCTTTTGTTACGACTGTTAGCACTGCCTTGCGGCAGGCTTTATACAGACACAGTCGCCAGTCTGTTATTTTTTCTTCGGTGCCAGCATCATGACCATCTGACGACCTTCTAGCCGTGGATATTGCTCAACCACCGCCAACTCTGCCAGATCAGCTTCTACACGTTTGAGCTGAGCCATACCGATTTCCTGGTGAGCCATTTCACGACCACGGAAACGCAAAGTAAATTTGCATTTATCGCCGTCATTCAGGAAGCGAATCGCACCACGCAGCTTAACCTGGTAGTCGTTTTCGTCGGTACCTGGGCGCAACTTGATTTCTTTAACCTGTACCTGCTTTTGCTTGAGCTTGGCAGCGTGCTTCTTTTTGGCCTCTTCGTAACGGAATTTGCCAAAGTCCATCAGACGGCAAACTGGTGGCTGTGCATTAGGCGCAATCTCGACGAGATCGACATCTGCATCTTCAGCCATTTGAAGAGCTTGATTCAGCGAAACAATACCGAGTTGATCGCCATCCACACCTTGTAAACGAATTTCGCGCGCGGTGATCTCACCATTGATCCGCGGGCCTTTGTCCTGAGCAGCTATTGTCATTACTCCAAGTCATTCAAAAACAAAACCGTGCATCGGCAAGCGTTAGACTTTGGGCATTTCCGACTGGATGAGCGCTACAAGCGCATCAACCGTCATCTGGCCCAAGTCTTCACCGCTGCGATTTCGCACGGCCACCAAACCTGCATCACGCTCTTTATCACCGATAATCAGCTGATAAGGCAAACGCTGCAAGCTATGTTCGCGAATTTTATAGGTTATTTTCTCATTTCTCAAGTCAGCAATAGCACGAAGTCCATTTTGATTGAGACGAGCGGTTACATCCTGCGCATATTCGCGCTGCGATTCAGAAATATTCATCACCACCAATTGCACCGGCGCGAGCCACACTGGGAATGCACCGGCAAAGTTTTCGATCAGGATACCAATGAAACGCTCAAGCGAGCCGAGCACGGCACGGTGAAGCATGATTGGGCGATGTTTGGCATTGTCTTCGCCCACATATTCAGCACCAAGGCGCTCTGGCAAATTCGGGTCAATCTGCAAAGTACCGCACTGCCACAACCGACCCAGACAGTCTTTGAGCGTAAATTCAATTTTAGGGCCGTAGAACGCACCTTCACCCGGTAGATACTCAAACTCCAAGCCTTGTGACTGCAAAGCGGCCGCCAGCGCTGCTTCTGCTTTGTCCCAGCTCTCTTCAGTACCCACGCGTTTTTCTGGGCGAGTTGATAGCTTGACTAAAATCTCGCTAAAACCAAAGTCAGCGTAGACTTCTTTGAGCAAATCAATGAAGGCGGCTGCCTCTTGCTGCACTTGATCTTCAGTACAGAAGATATGAGCATCATCTTGCACAAAGCCACGTACACGCATAATGCCGTGCAGAGAGCCTGATGGCTCGTTACGGTGGCATGAACCAAACTCAGCGTAGCGCAACGGCAAATCGCGGTAAGAGCGCAAGCCTTGGTTAAAGACTTGAATATGACCAGGACAATTCATCGGCTTAACAGCGTAATCACGTTTTTCCGATTCAGTCGTAAACATATTGTCGTGATAATTTTCCCAGTGGCCTGATTTCTCCCACAAGGTGCGATCCATCACCATCGGCGTACGAATCTCATCGTAGCCATGATGATTCAGCTTGCGACGCATATACTGTTCAATCGTCTGCCACAGCGTCCAGCCTTTAGGATGCCAGAACACCATGCCTGGCGCTTCATCTTGCATATGGAACAAATCGAGTTGCTTACCGATTTTACGGTGGTCGCGTTTTTCTGCCTCTTCCAGCATATGCAGGTACTGTGCCAGATCTTCTTTTTTGGCCCAAGCTGTACCGTAAATACGCGTCAGCATTTCGTTTTTGCTGTCACCACGCCAGTAAGCACCAGCCACCTTCATCAATTTGAAGACTTTAAGCTTACCAGTAGAGGGTACGTGCGGGCCACGGCACAAATCGGTGAAGTCGCCTTCGCGGTACAGGCTCAATGTTTGGTCGGCAGGGATTGATTCAATAATCTCGGCCTTATAGATTTCACCGATGCTTTTGAAATAAGCCACCGCTTCATCACGCGATAGCTCGTAGCGCTCGACGGGAATATCTTGCTTGGCCAGCTCCTGCATTTTCTTTTCAATCAGTACCAGATCATCGGGCGTGAATGGGCGCTCGTACGAAAAATCGTAGTAAAAGCCATTTTCAATCGCAGGGCCAATCGTTACTTGCGCAGTGGGAAAGAGCTGTTTGACCGCATAAGCCAATAAGTGAGCAGTTGAGTGGCGAATCACTTCCAGACCATCTGCATCTTTCTCGGTGATGATCGCCAAATTGACATCACGCTCAATCGTATAGCTGGTATCCACCAGCTGACCATCAACCTTACCTGCAAGCGCCGCACGGGCAAGGCCAGCACCAATACTTGCTGCGACTTCAGCAATTGTCACTGCGGATTCAAACTGGCGCTGCGAACCATCTGGAAGAGATACAACTGGCATTTTTTTCGCCCTTACAAGTATCGGCTGGTGCCGAGATCAATATTGAAACGAGATAAAAAAAAAGTGCGGCTTACGCCGCACTTTTTAAGAAACAAGAACTGTGAACGGCTTAACCCAAATTGAAAAAGGTTGTTGTGCGCGTTGTGGTCATTCTTGTTCCTCTGTGTTGGTAGGCACGATTGGACTCGAACCAACGACCCCCACCATGTCAAGGTGGTGCTCTAACCAGCTGAGCTACGTGCCTAAAGAAGCGCAATCATAAACGGGCTAGGCCACTTTGGCAAGAACTAAGCCAGCGACGAAGATCGAATGAAGCAAAGCTTACAATCCAGGCTTGCGCCAGAAAAATCGCCAAACAAACCCGGGCCAAGCCAATACCAGAAAGAGCGATAGCGTACTGGCATAGAACTGCCAATTCTGCGCATGGACCGGGCTGGCCTGACCTTCAATCAGCCTGGCAATAAAGCCAAGCAGAACAAAGAAAAACCCTAATTCCAGCACTCGCCAGAAAAAAAGCTTTTTCCCTGATTTAGGCTGCAAAACAAACAGAATTTTTTCCGTGAGGAAAGGCAAATTGGCGGCCAAAGCCGCCAAGGTGCCAATTAATAGCAAATTTTGCATTTAATCGATATCAATCTTAGTGAACACCAGGAATGATGGAACGCTGCACGGCATCAATCAGCACGGTCATTAATGTGTTTGGCATCAGACCGAGAACCAATAGAAGCAGACAGTTGATTGACAATACCACTTTGGCATCAAAACCAGCGATTAATGGCTCGGAGCTTTCCGGATTATCAAAGTACATCACTTTCACAACGCGAAGATAGTAGAAAGCACCGATCAGCGAGAATGCTACCGCCACCACAGCCAGCCACACCATTTGCATATTGACGATCTCTTTCAAGACCGACAGTTTCGCAAAGAAACCCAGGAATACCGGAATACCTGCCATCGAGAACATGGTAAACAGCATCATCAAGGCAAACCATGGGCTGCGTTGATTCAAGCCTTTCAAATCGGCAATCTGGTCTGCCTCAAAGCCTTCGCGCGACAACAGCATTAGCACGCCAAAACCGGCAGCGCCCATCAGCAGATAGCTCATGACATAGAAGAAGGATGCGGCGTAGCCATTAGGCGTTGCCACCAGAATACCCAGCAATACAAAACCCATGTGCGAGATGGTTGAGTAACCGAACATGCGTTTGATATTGGTTTGTGCAATCGCAGTGATGTTACCCAGACCAATTGACAATACAGCCAAGATCATCAGCATGCCGCGCCAATCGGGCGCAAAACCTTCCAGCGCCTGAGCCAAGACGCGCAAAGTAAATACAAACACGGCAATTTTTGGCGCAGTCGAAATCAGCTGAGTCATTGGTGTAGGCGCGCCCTGATAAACGTCAGGTACCCACATATGGAATGGCACTGCACCAAATTTAAAGCCCAGACCAGTTACAACAAACACCAAACCGAAGACCACCAGCAGATTATTTGCAGAACCTTGCTGAATCGCTTTCGCAATCGCGAATACGTCCAGAGTACCTGTCGCGCCATACAGCATAGACATGCCGTAGAGCAACATGCCTGACGCCAAAGCACCAAGGACGAAGTACTTCATCGCAGCTTCAGTTGAAGCGAATGAATCACGGTTCAGCGCTACCATCGCGTAGATCGACAGCGACATCAATTCCAGACCCACGTATAGAGTCAGGAAGTTAACCGCCGAAGCCATCACCATCATCCCGAGCAGAGAAAACAGTGCCAAGGTGAAAAACTCACCACGGTATAGGCCGCGAGCCTTTGCGTACGAACGGCCGTAGACCAATACCAGGGCAACACCCAGAATCATACCCAGCTTGGCGTAATCAGACAGAGCATCAGCCAGGAAAGAATTACTAAAGCCAAGACGCGCTTGCGGCTCGTGACCAGCCACCACCAGCGCAGCGGTTACGCCCAAAGTGAGCAAGGTCAAAACATAGGTAATGCCACGCTTGGCATCACTGATAAATAAATCAATCAGCAGGATGGCACAGACCGCACAGAGCAAAAAGATCTCTGGCGTTGCCACCCATGGATTAAGACTGGTCCAGGTCATGGTTCTAGCCTACTTTGTATAAGTCGATGATTAGTGGAGCTTGGATTGCGAAACGTGCCAGATCAGATCGTTGACTGACTGGTGCATCACATCAGTAAATGGTTTAGGGAACAAACCCATACCCAATACTGCGATCGCCAAAATGGCCAAAACCAAGAATTCACGTGTGTTGACGTCTTTCAACTCGGCCACATTATCGTTGCCCACATCGCCAAAAATGACACGTTTATACATCCACAGCGTGTAGGCCGCGCCGAAGATCAGCGTGGTCGCAGCAGCAAAGGCGTACCAGAAGTTCACCTGAACCGCACCCAAGATCACCATGAACTCACCGGCAAAACCAGAAGTGGCTGGCAAACCCGAGTTGGCCATTGCAAACAACATCATGAATGCAGCAAAGATTGGCATCTTGTTGGCAACGCCGCCGTAATCGGCAATCTTGCGGCTGTGTACGCGGTCATACATCACACCAATACAGAAGAACATCGCGGCAGAAACAAAACCGTGAGAAATCATCTGCACCAAGGCACCTTCAACCGCCCAGGCGTTCAGCTCATTGCCGTTGACGCCACCAAACATAAAGAAGCCCAGCGACACGAAACCCATGTGGGAAATCGAAGAATACGCCACCAGCTTTTTCATATCGGTTTGCACCAAGGCCACCATACCGATGTATACGACTGCAACCAGTGATAACGCTACAAATACCCAGGCATACTCCCTGGAGGCATCGGGTGCGATTGGCAGAGCAAACCGCAGGAAGCCATAAGCACCCAGTTTGAGCGTAATCGCCGCCAGCACCATCGAACCACCAGTCGGTGCTTCAACGTGAGCGTCGGGCAACCAGGTGTGCACTGGCCACATTGGTACTTTCACTGCAAACGCAAAGAAGAACGCCACCAGCAACAGGGTCTGTGCTGCCATACCCAAAGGCAGGCGATGGT
This sequence comes from Chitinibacter sp. GC72, assembly GCF_009760905.1. Classification (GTDB taxonomy): domain Bacteria; phylum Pseudomonadota; class Gammaproteobacteria; order Burkholderiales; family Chitinibacteraceae; genus Chitinibacter. The sequence continues at coordinate 286,047 of NZ_VIRW01000001.1, forward strand.
AATCAGCAATCTCGAAGCTGCCACCAGACTGGTAGTAGAGGTAGATGAAGGCCACCAAAGTCAGCAGTGAACCCATCAGCGTATAGAGAAAGAACTTCACTGATGCGTAAACGCGGTTCGGGCCGCCCCATACACCGATAATCAGGTACATCGGGATCAGCATCGCTTCAAAGAACACGTAGAACAGAATTGCGTCCAGCGCGACAAATGCACCATTGATCAAACCTGACATGATCAGGAATGCAGCCATGTATTGCGCTACGCGCTTTTCAATGACTTGCCAGCCAGCCAATACCACCATCAAGGTGGTAAAGCTGTTCAGGATCACAAAGAACATCGACAAGCCGTCAACACCGAGGTGGTAGTTGATGTTCAAACTCTGAATCCACGGTTTCATTTCTTCAAACTGCATGCCGCCATGCAGAAGATCGAAACCGGTGTACAGCGGAATCGTTACAAGGAAAGAGGCCAAAGCGCCAAAGAGCGCCAGCCAGCGCGCAGCAGGAGCATTTTTATCGCTTCCTGTCGCGAGCACGATCAGGCCTGCCAGAATTGGCATCCAGATCGCAAGGCTGAGGAGATTACCCGTCATAGTTAACCTACTTGTTAATAATTAAATCTGGCAATCAGTGAACCCACTGATTACTGCACTTGCAGTAAACCACCCAACCAAATCGTCAGCAGCAACAATGCGCCGAGAATCATGGCAAACGCGTAGTGATAGATATAACCGCTTTGAATACGACGGGTCAGATTAGAGAACAATCCAACCAATTTAGCCGTACCGTTCACAACTAAACCATCAATCAGCAAGGTATCACCCACTTTCCACAACACAGTACCCAATGCACGGCCGCCAGCGGCAAATCCATTGATGTACAAGTGATCCATATAGTATTTCTCTTCCAGCAGTTTCTTCACGCCAATTGAAGTGAAGAAGCGATCAAGTGCGGCAGGAATTTCTGGCTTAACCATGTAGAAGAAGTAAGCACTCGCCACACCTGCAACAGCCAACCAGAATGGCAGCGTTACAAAGGCATGCATGCCCATGTGGTACCAGTCTTCTGCGTGCTCACCCACAGCAGCCATTGCACCGTGCAAGTCATGATTAACAAAAATCACGTCTTTGAAGAAATCACCGACCAGCATTGGCGTCATTGCCCAAGCACCGATCAAGACTGAAGGGATTGCCAACAATACCAGCGGCAGCGTAACAACCCATGGAGACTCGTGCGGCTTGTCGTTCGGGCCCAAGCCATGGTGATGTTCATCTTCATCGTGCGCATCAGCATCATGAGCGTGGTGATGATCTTTCTGCATCCATTGCTCTTTGCCGTGAAATACCAAGAAGTACATCCGGAATGAGTAGAACGCAGTGACAAAGACACCGGCCACCACCGCGAAGTAGGCAAAACCAGCGCCTGGCAGCGTTGAAGCTTGAACCGCCAAGATGATCGAATCTTTCGAGTAGAAGCCTGACAGGAACGGCGTACCAATCAATGCCAATGAGCCCAGCAATGAAGTGATCCAAGTGATCTTCATGTATTTGCGCAAGCCACCCATATTACGGATGTCTTGATCGTGATGCATCCCCATAATCACCGAGCCAGCGGCAAGGAACAGCAAGGCTTTAAAGAACGCGTGCGTCATCAGGTGGAACACTGCAACAGAGTACGCTGAGGCGCCCAAAGCGACGGTCATATAACCAAGCTGAGACAGCGTTGAGTAGGCAACCACGCGCTTGATGTCGTTCTGAATAATGCCCAAGAAACCCATGAATAGCGCGGTAATTGCGCCAATCACCAATACAAAGTTCAGTGCAGTTTCCGACATCTCGAACAATGGCGACATGCGTGAAACCATGAAGATACCCGCTGTCACCATCGTTGCCGCGTGAATCAGCGCAGAGATTGGTGTTGGGCCTTCCATTGAATCCGGCAGCCACACATGCAGCGGAAATTGTGCTGACTTACCCATCGCACCAATAAACAGCAAGATGCACGTCACTGTCATCAACGACCAGGTCGTACCAGGCAAAATGCTGATTGTGGCATTTTGCAGCTCAGGTGCTTTGGCAAATACTTCGGCATAATCGAGTGAGCCAAAGTGCGCCAAAACCAGACCGATACCCAGCAGGAAACCAAAGTCACCGACACGGTTAACCAGGAATGCTTTCAGGTTGGCAAACGTCGCGGTTGGGCGTTTGAACCAGAAGCCGATCAGCAGGTAAGACACTAAACCTACTGCTTCCCAGCCGAAGAACAGCTGTACAAAATTGTTACTCATGACGAGCATCAACATTGAGAAGGTAAACAGTGAGATATAGCTAAAGAAACGCTGGTAACCCGGGTCTTCGTGCATATAGCCGATGGTGTAGAGGTGAACCATCAATGAAACGAAGGTCACGACACACATCATCATCGCGGTCAGATTATCGACCAGAAAGCCGACGTTCAGATCAACGCCATTGACGGTGAGCCAGGTATATACCGTACCGTTAAATGATTCGCCACCTGCAAGCAAATACTGCAGCACGTATGCTGATAAGCCGAACGAAACGGCAACGCCCGCGATGGTCACGCAGTGTGCTGCACGGCGGCCGATTAACCAGCCAAACAGGCCAGCGATCAGCGCACCAAACAGCGGCGCAAGCGGGATCAGCAGATAAATCGATTTCATGTCCATTGGTATTCTTGTCCGATTTAATGTTGTCCGGTTTAACCCTTCAGACTATCCAGATCTTCGACGTTGATCGACCGCAGATTACGGAAGAGCACCACCAAGATCGCCAAGCCGATGGCAGATTCTGCAGCGGCTACGGTTAGGATAAAGAAGACGAAAATCTGACCCGCGGTGTCGCCCAAAAACTGCGAAAACGCGATGAAGTTCATGTTAACCGACAAAAGCATCAGCTCGATTGCCATCAGCAATACGATCAGGTTTTTACGGTTCATGAAAATGCCAAATACACTGACAGCAAACATGATTGCGCCAAGTACGAGGTAATGTGTAAGCGTTAGCACTGTCGTCCCCTATTATGCAGCAGGCTTGTCTTCGCCAGCTGATGCATCATCAGCGACGAATTTAGGCTCAGACTTCATTTTCACCATGCGTACACGATCTTCACGCTTAATACGGATCTGATCACCCGGATTAATATATTTCGTGTTTTTACGTTTACGCAGCGTCAGGGCAATCGCAGCCACCATACCTACCAGCAGCAATACAGCTGAGAGCTGGAATGGCAGGAAGTACTCGGTGTAGATCAATTTGCCCAGAACTTCGGCTGAAGCAGTATCAAACGAAGGCTCAACTACATTGTCGATTTTGGCGTAACGATGCGTCAGAATCAGCACCATCTCAGCCAGCATAATCGCAGCCACCGTACCGGCTACCGGCAAGAACTTCCAAAAGCTCTGGCGCAGTTTCTCAAAGTTGATATCGAGCATCATGACTACGAACAGGAACAGCACCATCACTGCCCCGACGTAAATCACAATCAACGATACCGCCAAGAATTCGGCCTTCATCAGCATCCACAGTACGGCGCTATTAAAGAACGAAAGTACCAAGTACAGCACGGCGTGAACTGGGTTTTTTGCTGTGATCACGCGAAAAGCAGCAAACACCAGTACGACAGCAAATACATAAAAAATCGCTAAACTCATATCCATAGCTCGGAACCCTTAGCGGTATTTAGCATCAGCGGCTTTGCGCTCAGCGATTTCTTTTTCGTATTTATCACCAACGGCCAATAGCATCGGCTTGGTGTAATACAAATCGCCACGTTTTTCACCGTGATATTCATAAATATGTGTTTCAACAATGGCATCGACTGGACAGGCTTCTTCGCAGAAACCACAGAAAATGCACTTTGTCAGGTCGATATCATAACGGCTAGTACGACGGGTTTTGTCATCCTCGCGCGCTTCTGATTCGATCGTAATCGCCATTGCTGGGCAAACTGCTTCACACAATTTACAAGCAATACAACGCTCTTCACCGTTGGCATAACGACGTTGCGCGTGCAGACCACGGAAACGTGGACTGTACGGCGTTTTTTCGTCCGGAAACTGCACGGTGATCTTGCGTTGGAAGAAGTGGCGGCCGGTCAACTTCAGGCCCAACACCAACTCCCACAGCAAGAAGGTTTTAAAGAAATACGAAATTTTTTCCACGGTCTCTGTCCTTTTCTTCTTACCAGATCGACCAAGGGGTCTGCATCCAAGCACCGACCACGATAATCCACACCAAGGTCACAGGGATGAAAATTTTCCAGCCCAGACGCATCAGTTGGTCGTAGCGATAACGTGGGAAAGTAGCGCGGAACCACAAGAAGCAGAACAGCAAGAATGCTACTTTCAATACCCACCACAGTGGGCTTGCAGCGCCGAGTACCGGGATTGACGCAGGGAACGGAGACAACCAGCCGCCCAAGAACATCACCGATGCCATTGCCGAAATCAAGATCATATTGGCGTATTCAGCCAAGAAGAACAGCGCGAAACTCATACCTGAGTATTCAACCATGTGACCGGCAACGATCTCAGACTCACCTTCGGTTACGTCAAATGGTGCGCGGTTGGTTTCAGCCACGCCGGCGATGAAGTAAACAACGAACAGTGGCAACAGAGGAATCAAGTTCCATGACAAGATCGAGCCGCCCATCATGCCAGCACCTTGCTGCTCAACGATTTTCGTCAAATTCAAGCTGCCCGACACCATGATGACGCCAACGAGCGCAAAGCCCATCGCCAACTCGTACGAAATCACCTGAGCGGCTGCACGCATACCGCCCAAGAAAGCGTACTTCGAGTTAGACGCCCAACCAGCCAAGATCACACCGTAAACGCCCATTGATGTAATGGCCATCACGTAGAGCAAACCTACGTTAACATCAGCCAATACATACCCAGGGTAAAACGGTACAACCGCCCACGCAGCTAGCGCAGGGACCAATACCATCACTGGAGCCAAGAAGAACAGCTTCTTATCCGCAGCGCTAGGTGCAATGATCTCTTTAAGCAGCAGTTTTACGCCGTCAGCAACTGGTTGCAGCAAACCAAACGGACCGACCCGATTTGGGCCGATACGAATCTGCATATAACCAATTACTTTACGCTCAGCCAAAGTCAGGTAAGCGACTGCACCCATAATCGGCGCAACGATCAGAACGATCTTCAGCAAAGTCCAAACCAGGAATGCCACTTGATATGCAGTTTCTGCGCTCAAGTACCCAGCGAGGATGTTTTGTAGAAATTCCATTATCTACCCCCTTATCCTTTGAGTACTTCAACAGCACCCACCATCTCGCCCAAATCACGAGTTAGCGGATGAGAAGTTGCAACACGCACCACGTCGTCAAGCAAGCCAGCATCAAGCTTCACAGTCAACTCAGCACTACCCTGCCCTTGTTTAACGATGGCTTTACCACCATCAACAAGACCAAGCTTAGCGATGGTTGCTGCATTGAGACGGACTGTAGTTGCCAAAGCCGCATCAGCAGTTGCTTGTAAGCTTGGAGCACGACGAACAATTGCATCGCCTTGGTAAACAGGCACTTCACCCAAACGAACCAGACCTTGCGCTGATTTAGCAGAAACTGCGACAGCTGAAGTCAAAGTATTGTTCAAGCGAGCTGCGGTATCACCAGCCAGCGCTTCATCACGGATTTCTTCTGATGAGTTGTAGTCAAAGCCGTTAAAGCCCAAGACATTGCCCAAGACACGGAATACCTTCCAAGCTGGACGCGTTTCACCCAATGGACGAACTACGCCGTTAAAGCTTTGTGCTTTACCTTCCATATTCACAAACGTACCTGACGTTTCGGTGAATGGAGAGATTGGCAGCAAGACATCTGCGTAATCCATTGCACAGCTTTGGAACGCAGACATCACCACAACCATTTCAGCTTGTTTTGCCGCAGCTAGCGCTTGCGAGCCGTTATGCGCATCGAACTCAGGCTCAACACCGACAAATACATAAGCTTTCTTAGCAGCAGCAAATACATTACCACCAAGGTCTGCACCGATCAGCTCAGCACCCACGCTGTTGGCAGCAACAGCAGGAACGCCCAACTTAGCGCCAGTCAAGGCAGCCAATGCAGCAGCAGCGGCGTAGATTTCAGCGTAGCGTGCTGAAGTTTGAGCAATATTGCCCAACAATACAGCAGCTTTTGCTTTTCCTTCGAAGCTATTTGCAATTGCGCGAGCTGCGTCGCTAACCACTACGTTAGCCAAATCGATGCCCGCAGGAGCGGCAACTGATTTGAGTTCAACCACTGCTTTAACTACTTGCAGCAAACCTTCAAGCAATTGGTCAGGACGAACAATGACTTCGCCTGCCAATTTAGTCAGCAAGTCATCGCCATGCACATTCACCAGTGACAAGGCCATGCCTTTCTTAACCGCTTGGCGCAGGCGTTGAGCCAGCAGTGGCTGCTCTTTACGAACCGTTGAGCCTACGATCAGAACGGCTTCGTTTTGCGACAATTCTTCCAGCGATTGGCCTAGCCATTTAGCGCCTTGGGTTTTCACCGAGAAGTCAGCATTGCGCGCAAAGGCTTGAACGGCTTCAACACCTAAACCGGCCATCAATTTGCGCAGCGTGAACAACTCTTCAACCGTGCTGTTAGCAGAAGCAACCGCAGCAACGCTGTCTTTACCGTGCTCTGCAACAACCTGTTTCAGGCCATTCGCAACGTATTCCAGCGCAGTTTGCCAATCAGCCTCTTGCCAAACACCGCCTTGCTTGATCATTGGCTTGGTCAGACGTTCTTGGCTGTTCAGAGCTTCGTACGAGTAACGATCGCGGTCAGACAACCAGCATTCGTTAATCGCTTCGTTTTCCAGCGGCAACACGCGCATTACTTTGTTGTTCTTCACTTGAACGATCAAGTTAGAACCCAAGCCATCGTGCGCACCGACTGATTTACGACGAGATAATTCCCAAGTACGTGCGGTGTAGCGGAATGGTTTGCTGGTTAAAGCGCCAACCGGACACAGATCAATCACGTTCCCTGAGATTTCTGAATTAACCGTTTTGCCAATGAATGGCATTACTTCGGTAAATTCACCGCGGTTAGCCATACCCAACTCTTGGAAACCAGCGATTTCTTCAGTAAAGCGAACACAACGGCTGCAATGGATGCAACGCGTCATATCAGTCGAAATCAGGGGGCCCAGGTCTTTGTTGGCAACAACGCGTTTTTCTTCAGCGTAATCAGAACCGGACTGACCATAGCCTACGGCCAAATCCTGCAACTGACACTCACCGCCTTGGTCACAAATTGGACAGTCAAGAGGGTGATTGATCAGCAGAAATTCCATTACACCCTTCTGAGCGGTAACCGCTTGATCAGAATGGGTAAATACTTTCATACCATCAGTAACAGGCGTGGCACAGGCCGGTAAAGGCTTAGGTGCTTTTTCGACCTGAACTAGGCACATACGGCAGTTTGCGGCAATTGAGAGTTTTTTGTGATAGCAAAAATGAGGGATATGCACACCAATTGAATTGGCTGCGTCCATCACAGTGCTACCACCAGGGACTGTCAATTTTTTACCGTCGATTTCGATTTCCAGCATGCTCGACTCGATTCAAAGGCAATAATTCAAAAGAAAACTCGACTAATACAGCGCGAAATTACAGACCTTTCGCTTTTTGTGCTTTATTGATCAAATCTTCGAATTCATGGCGGAAGTGTTTCAACATTCCACGCACAGGGAATACAGCAGCATCACCCAGCGCACAAATTGTGCGACCAGCGATATTGTCACCAACGCGTGACAGCAAATCGAGGTCTTCCGGGCGGCCTTCGCCGTTGGCGATGCGATGCACTACACGATACAACCAGCCTGTTCCTTCACGGCACGGGGTACACTGACCGCATGATTCTTCGTGATAGAAGTAGGACAAACGCTCAAGCGCGCTGACCATACAAACTGTCTCATCCATCACAATTACCGCACCAGAACCCAACATTGAGCCTGCTTTAGCAATTGAGTCGTAATCCATCGTGCACTGCATCATCACATCAGCAGGCAATACTGGTGCAGACGAACCACCAGGAATCACTGCTTTGAGCTTTTTGCCGTCGCGCATACCGCCACACATCTCGAGCAATTCAGAGAATGGTGTACCCAATGGAATTTCGTAGTTGCCCGGACGATTTACGTGACCAGAAACCGAGAACAATTTGGTACCGCCATTATTTGGCTTACCGAGCTCAAGGAATTTCTGACCGCCTTCACGAATAATGTATGGTACTGAAGCAAAGGTCTCAGTGTTATTAATCGTGGTTGGCTTGCCGTACAGGCCGTAAGACGCAGGGAATGGAGGCTTAAAGCGCGGCTGGCCTTTTTTGCCCTCCAAAGATTCGAGCAGAGCCGTTTCCTCACCGCAAATATACGCACCATAACCATGGTGGCCATGCAGTTGGAAACAGAAATCCGAACCTAAAATATTGTCGCCTAGGAAGCCAGCGGCGCGAGCTTCTTCGAGGGCCTCTTCAAAGCGTTGATATGCCTCAAAGACTTCACCGTGGATATAGTTGTAACCTACAGTAATCCCCATGGCGTAACCGCCAATAATCATGCCCTCAATCAGGGCATGCGGGTTGTAGACCATAATATCCAGGTCTTTAAATGTCCCAGGCTCGCCTTCGTCGGTATTACACACCAGATATTTCTGGCCTGGAAAACTGCGTGGCATGAAAGACCATTTCAAACCGGTAGGAAAGCCTGCACCACCGCGCCCACGCAAGCCTGAAGTTTTCATATCAGCAATAATGTCATCTTGGGTGATTTTATCATTGATGATTTTTTTCAGTGCGGCATAACCGCCGCGCTTGACATACTCTTCCAGACGCCAGCAGTTTGGATCTTCAAAATTGACGTTCTCAAATACAACGCCTTTTACATAGACGGTCATTATTCAAGCTCCGCCAGTTTTTTGTCGATAGCTTCAGGTGTCATGTGATTGCACATGCTGTGATTGTTCACCAGCATGACTGGTGCATAGCCACAGGCGCCCATGCACTCACCTTCTTTTAGCGTGAATTTGCCGTCAGCCGTCGTTTCGTTGAAATCAATACCCAGCTTTTGCTTGAGGTAATTGGCTGTGGTATAGCCACCCGACAAAGCACAGGGTAAATTGGTGCACACAGTCAGCTTGTGTTTGCCGACCGGCTTCATGTCGTACATGTTGTAGAACGTTGCCACTTCGTACGCCATCATTGGGGCAATACCAAGATAGTTGGCAATAAACTCAATCATGTCATTGGTCAGGTAACGCTTCTCAACCTGAGCAATGCGCAAAGCACCCATGACAGCAGAACGAGCCTGATCAGCAGGATATTTGGCTACTTCGCGATCGATCTGCGCCAAAGACTCGGCAGATAGAAGATTGTGGGTAGTCAGATTGTTGGTAGACATCAGCGGTCAATCTCCCCGAATACAATATCTTGCGTACCGATGATCGCTACAACGTCAGAAATCATGTGGCCGCGCGCCATTTCATCAAGCGCCGACAAATGCACATAACCTGGCGCACGAATCTTCAGACGGTAAGGCTTGTTAGCGCCATCAGAAATCAGGTAGATACCGAATTCACCTTTTGGATGTTCAACGGCAGCATATGCCTCACCCTCGGGCACGTGCATGCCTTCAGTGAACAATTTGAAGTGGTGAATCAGCTCTTCCATATTTTCTTTCATCGCTTCGCGCGATGGAGGAGCAACTTTATGGTTATCGGTAATCACCGGGCCTGAATTTGCTTTGAGCCAAGCAACACATTGCTTGATGATGCGATTTGATTGGCGCATTTCTTCAACGCGAACCAGATAACGATCGTAGCAATCGCCAGTTTTACCAACTGGAATATCAAAATCCAATTGATCATAAACTTCATAAGGCTGAGTTTTACGCAAATCCCACTCAACGCCAGATCCGCGCAGCATCGCCCCCGTAAAGCCGATGGCTTTTGCACGATCCGCATCAACCACACCAATACCCACAGTACGCTGCTTCCAGATACGATTATCTGTCAGCAGAGTTTCGTACTCATCAACGTACGTTGGGAAACGATTGGTAAAGTCTTCGATAAAATCGAGCAAGCTACCTTGACGGTTCTTATTCAGATCCTTGATCGCGGCAGCATTACGCACTTTTGACGCTTGATACTGAGGCATTTCATCCGGCAGGTCACGATACACACCACCCGGACGATAGTAAGCAGCGTGCATACGCGCGCCCGATACTGCCTCATAGCAATCCATTAAATCTTCACGCTCGCGGAAGGCGTACAAGAAGATCGTCATTGCTCCACAATCCAAGCCGTGCGCGCCAATCCACATCAGGTGATTCAACACACGGGTGATTTCATCAAACATCACACGAATGTACTGAGCACGAATTGGCACTTCCAAGCCCAACAATTTCTCAATTGCCATGCAATAAGCATGTTCATTGGACATCATTGACACATAGTCAAGACGATCCATGTATGGCAATGACTGAATGTACGTTTTGTGTTCAGCTAATTTTTCAGTCGCACGGTGCAACAGCCCAATATGCGGGTCGGCACGCTCAACAACTTCACCATCCAACTCCAGCACCAATCGCAATACACCGTGCGCAGCAGGGTGTTGTGGACCGAAGTTCAAGGTGTAATTACGGATTTCAGCAGCCACCGTAGTTCTCCTCGCGGATAATGCGCGGTGTAATTTCACGCGGATCGATGGTCACAGGCTGATAAACGACACGCGCTTGCTCAGCGTCGTAACGCATTTCAACGTAACCAGACAATGGGAAATCTTTGCGGAATGGATGACCAACAAAACCATAGTCAGTCAAAATGCGACGCAGGTCAGGATGACCCTGGAACACAATACCAAACAGGTCAAACGCTTCACGCTCGAACCAGTTGATTGCAGGCCAAACATCGACCATCGAATGAATAACAGGGAACGAATCATCCGCACAGAACACACGCACACGCAGACGAACATTGTGCTTATATGACAGCAGATGATAGACCACCGCAAAGCGCTGACCTTCCCAGATGCCGTCTTTGTATTCGCTGTAGTCAACGCCACAGGCGTCAACCAATTGTTCAAAATGCAAACTGACGTCATCGCGCAATTGCAAAGCCACTTCAGGCCAATGCGCAGCAGGCACTTCAATCGTTACTTCGCCCAGCGCATTTTTCAGCGAAGCAATCTTGGCTTCACCCAAAACAGTGCGCAAGCTTTCAATCAGTGTTTCTAGCTTATTTGCCATGGCTCACCTCAAGAACGCGCGATAGAGTTGGTACGTTTGATTTTGTTTTGCAACTGTATCAAACCATACAACAGCGCTTCAGCTGTCGGTGGACAGCCCGGCACGTAGATATCAATCGGCACAATACGATCACAGCCACGAACCACTGAGTACGAATAGTGGTAGTAACCACCACCGTTCGCACAGGAGCCCATAGAAATTGCCCAACGAGGCTCTGGCATTTGATCGTAAACCTTGCGCAAGGCAGGGGCCATTTTGTTACAGAGCGTCCCCGCAACAATCATCAAGTCAGATTGACGTGGAGATGGACGAAATACGATACCGAAACGATCCAAGTCGTAACGCGCCGCACCCGCATGCATCATCTCCACGGCACAACAGGCCAAGCCGAACGTCATTGGCCACAATGAGCCAGTACGCGTCCAGTTAACAACTGCATCAACCGTTGTGGTAACAAACCCTTTTTCGAGACTTTGTGCTTCCATTTATCTCACTCCCACTCCAGTGCACCCTTCATCCATTCGTAGACGAAGCCGACCACCAGAATGGCCAGGAATATCATCATCGATACAAAGCCGAACATACCCAATTCTTTGAGCACGACAGCCCAAGGAACCAAAAACGCGACTTCCAAATCGAACAGAATAAACAGAATCGCCACCAAGTAGTAACGCACATCAAACTGCATGCGCGCATCCTCGAATGCTTCAAAGCCGCATTCATAAGGTGATAATTTTGCCGAATCTGGCCGAACCGTTCCCAAGACCTTACCAATCCCAGCACCGAGCAATAGCGGCAAAACACCCACCACCAAACCGACAATAAGGAAAAGCAGGATGGGGAAATAGTCTTGCAGCATGAAAATCCCCAGTTCAGAAGTAATACATAAAGACAGAAATGCAGCTATTTTTGCTGCTTTTTATATAAATAGCCGAGCCATTTTCACAGCTCAGCTAAATATTGATTTTGATAGCGGCTTGCACTATCAGACCAGCAATCCATGCGACTGCTTAGTCGGGAATCTTTTGACCGGCAACAGGAGAAGCAACTTCGGCAGCAGGCTTGGCACCAGACATCACACCCAGATCGTTTTTGCTCGTTTTCGGCGCAGTCAACAACACCAGCGCCATGCACGTCACAAAGAACACCGCCGCAGCCGCTGCAGTAGAACGACTAAGGAAATTGGCCGAACCCGAGGCACCAAATACGCTGCCAGCAGAACCGCTACCAAACGCAGCGCCCATATCGGCGCCCTTACCATGCTGCATCAAGACCAGCACAATCACCGCCAAAGCAGAGATGACGTTCAAGATCAGCACCAAACTAGTAATAAAGTCCATTTTTATCCATTCCTGTGGCGGCGTGAATTGTACCAATCAGCGGGCTGCTTGGCAAATTCCCACAAATTCAAAAGCCGAGAGCGCAGCACCGCCAACCAACACGCCATCAACATGATCTACTGCTAATATTTCTGCGGCATTACCCGACTTGACACTGCCGCCATACAAGACTTTGACACGAGCATCGAGCTGCTCTTTAATCAGGGCGTGCATCGGGGAAATCTGCTCACCGGAGGCCACCACACCACTACCCACAGCCCAGGAAGGCTCGTATGCCACGGCAAACAAGCCCATCGGCAAACCACGCAAAACTTCCAGCTGCCCAGCAACCACCTTCTCGGCATTACCCTGGCGACGCTCCTCAGCCGATTCACCGACGCAGTAGACACCAAACAGACCTGCGTCGAGTGCCGAACGTAGCTTAATACCCGCCTGCTCGGTCGTTTCCCCAAAAAGACGACGACGTTCGGAATGACCGATAATCACCATCTCGCAACCGACATCCGCCAACATACCCGATGAAACCTCGCCGGTATATGGCCCTATGTGATACTGGCTAACGTCTTGAGCGCCACACTGTATATGGGTATGTTGCAATATCTGCTTGGCAAGCATGATATACGGCGCAGGCACACAGACACCGACATTGGCATCGAGTCCAGCTTGCGCCACTTCTGCCAACACCGATTTAATTTGCCCGATACTGCCGTGCAACTTCCAATTACCAATCACCATCTGCTTGGCCATGCAGCAACCCCTTTGGCAAACTAGGGCGAGATGGTAACAACCCCGCTCCCACACCGTCAAACCTTGTTTTTCACACTCTCCCTTCAGTCACAAAGCATTTGTAATATTTCGGAAACATTCCTCTATTAAGATGCCTGCATCGAATTCACACCCATTTCGCTCTGGAGATTTAAAAAAATGACTTTTGCTCGTAATCTGATCGTTAGCGCCGGCTTGCTGGCAGGCCTTTTTACTTCTGCCCAGGCAGCTGACATCACTGGCGCTGGCGCAACATTCCCGTACCCGCTGTATGCCAAATGGGCTGAAATGTATAAAGCCAAAACGGGCACCGGCATGAATTACCAATCCATCGGTTCAGGCGGCGGCATCAAGCAGATCGAAGCCAAAACAGTCGATTTTGGTGCATCAGACATGCCATTGAAAGTGGACCAACTCGATAAAAGCGGCCTGATGCAATTCCCTACCGTAGTGGGCGGCGTTGTTCCGGTCATCAATATTCCGGGCATCAAACCGGGCGATTTCAAACTCACGCCTGCAGCACTGGTTGATATTTATCTAGGCAAAATCAAAAAATGGAACGACCCTCGCCTGGTTGAAATCAATAAAGGCTTGAGCCTGCCAGACCAGAACATCACCGTGGTACGTCGCTCTGACGGCTCGGGCACCACCTTCCTGTTCGTGAACTACCTGTCACAAGTATCACCTGAATGGAAAGAGAAAGTGGGTGCGAACACTTCGGTACAGTGGCCAACAGGCGTGGGCGGCAAAGGCAACGAAGGCGTAGCCAACTACGTACAACGTATCAAAGGCTCAATCGGCTACGTTGAATTTGCTTACGCAAAACAAAACAAATTGTCATACACCCAGCTAGCAAATAGCACTGGCAATTTTGTGCGCCCAACCGAAGAAGCCTTTATCGCCGCATCGGCCAATGCCGACTGGAAATCAGCGCCAGGCATGTACCTGGTAAGCACCAACGCACCTGGTAAAGACTCTTGGCCTATTGCTAGCCCTACTTTTATCCTGATGCATAAAAAACAGGACAAACCGGCGCAAGCGCTGGAAGTGTTGAAGTTCTTTGACTGGGCTTACGGCGCAGATGCTGACAAAGCCGCACTGGCACTGGATTACATTCCAATGCCGGACAATGTAGTCAATATGATCAAAGCCAACTGGAAAGCGCAAATCACCGATGGCAAAGCGGCTATCTGGAAATAAGCAGATTCAAATATAATTGGCACTTTATGTCAGGCACACAGTTTATTCGGGCTGTGTGCCTGTTAGTTTGTAGATTATGGTAGTCCGGAGACGGTAATGTCTGATTTAAATCAACGGATGAAAACACAGCGTTTGCAGGACGCGATTTTCGTCAACAGCACGCGCTTTTTTGCCTTTTTTGTGCTTGCACTCCTTGCTGCAATTATTGCATCACTGATTTATGGTGCCTGGCCCGCAATTGAAAAATTCGGCTTTGGCTTTTTAGGCAATTCAAGCTGGAATCCGGTCACCGACGAATTTGGCGCCTGGTCATCCATTCGCGGCACTTTGATTTCTTCGGGTATTGCCTTGCTAATCGCCGTTCCTGTGAGCTTTGGCATTGCGATTTTCCTAACTGAACTCTCACCCGTGTGGCTGCGTCGCCCATTGGGAATTATGATCGAGTTGCTGGCAGGTGTACCGTCCATTATTTACGGCATGTGGGGTCTGTTTGTTTTTGCGCCCTACTTTGCTGACAATATCCAACCCAAAATGACCGAATGGACTGCGGGTATTCCGGTGATTGGCGATTGGTTTGCCGGCCCTCCCATGGGGATCGGCATGTTTCTGGCCAGCCTGATTTTGGCGATCATGATTATTCCTTACATCACTTCGGTAATGCGTGACGTTTTCGAGATTGTTCCCGCCCTCCTGAAAGAGTCTGCCTATGGTCTGGGTGCAACCACTTGGGAAGTGGTATGGAATGTCGTGGTACCGTTTACCAAAACCGGGATTATCGGCGGCATCATGCTCGGTCTGGGCCGCGCACTGGGTGAAACCATGGCGGTGACGTTTGTGATCGGCAATTCGATGAATGAAATGCTGACGCTGTTTGACCCGGCCACCACGATTTCAGCCACGCTGGCCAACGAATTTACCGAAGCGCACGGCGAGCTTTACACCGCCTCACTGATCGAGCTGGGCCTGCTGCTCTTCGTGATCACCTTCCTGGTGCTGGTTCTTTCCAAACTTCTGCTCATGCGTTTAAACCGCAATGAAGGCGCTCATTCTTAAGAT
Organism: Chitinibacter sp. GC72; assembly: GCF_009760905.1. Classification (GTDB taxonomy): domain Bacteria; phylum Pseudomonadota; class Gammaproteobacteria; order Burkholderiales; family Chitinibacteraceae; genus Chitinibacter. The sequence goes on from NZ_VIRW01000001.1 coordinate 301,687, forward strand.
AGGTTGCTGCTATGAATCTTTACGCTCGTCGCCGCTTTGCCAACTACACCAGCCTGACGTTATCGATGATTGCGATGGCTTTCGGCTTGTTCTGGCTGTTCTGGATCATGTATACGCTGTTTTTGCACGGCTCTGCAGGTCTGTTTTCACTGGCAACATACACACAAAGCACTCCGGCTCCCGGCAGCCAGGGCGGCCTGGCCAATGCCATTGTGGGTAGCCTGGAAATGACTTTCTTTGCCGTTTTGATGGGCACCCCCGTTGGCATTCTGGCAGGCACTTATCTGGCCGAGTTTGGCCAGAAAGGCTGGCTGGGTAATAGCACCCGCTTTATCAACGACATTCTGCTCTCTGCCCCATCGATTGTGATCGGTTTGTTCATTTTCGAGGTGTATGTTGCGCAAGTTGGCCATTTCTCAGGTTGGGCGGGTTCATGTGCACTGGCGATTCTGGTCGTTCCGGTTGTGGTACGCACCACTGAAAACATGCTGTTACTGGTGCCAACCGCCATGCGCGAAGCAGCCTACGCATTGGGTACGCCAAAATGGAAAATGGTTATGTTTGTAACGCTTAAAGCGGCGAAATCCGGCGTTGCCACCGGCATCTTGCTGGCGATTGCGCGCATCTTGGGTGAGACGGCGCCGCTGCTGTTTACCGCGCTGAACAACCAGTTCTATTCGGACATGAATAGCCCGATGGCCAACTTGCCGGTCGTGATCTTCCAGTTTGCAATGAGCCCGTATGAAGATTGGCACCGACTGGCTTGGGCAGGCGCCCTGATGATCGCCCTGTTTGTCCTGGGCATGAATGTTCTGGCGCGCGTGATGCTGCGCCAACCTAAACAACACTAATTTAGACTTTGCGACGGAATCAAATCATGAGCACTCTGAACAATGCCGGTTTGTCAGTTAAAAACCTGAACTTTTACTACGGCAATTTTCATGCCCTGAAAAACATCAATCTGGATATTCTGGCTGGCAAAGTAACTGCCTTTATCGGCCCATCAGGTTGCGGCAAATCCACTTTGCTGCGCACTTTTAACCGCATGTATGATCTGTACCCCAAGCTACGCGCTGAAGGTCAGATTATCCTGAACGGCCAGAATATTCTGGAGCCGGGCATTGACCTGAACATGCTGCGCGCCAAGGTCGGCATGGTATTCCAGAAACCAACGCCATTCCCGATGTCGATTTATGACAACGTCGCTTTTGGTGTCAAGCTGTATGAATCTTTGTCCAAATCTGAAATGGATGATCGCATCGAGTGGGCGCTGACCAAAGCGGCGCTGTGGAATGAGGTCAAAGACAAACTCAAGCAATCGGGTCTTGGCCTGTCCGGTGGTCAGCAACAGCGTTTGTGCATTGCACGTGCCGTGGCGGTCAAACCTGAAATCCTGCTACTGGACGAGCCGACATCCGCACTGGACCCGATCTCAACCGCGCACGTTGAAGAGCTGGTTCATGAGCTGAAAAAAGACTACACGATCGCCATCGTAACGCACAATATGCAGCAGGCCGCGCGGATTTCCGATTACACCGCCTATATGTATCTGGGCGAGATGATCGAGATGGGCGAAACCGATAACATCTTCACCTCGCCAAGCGTGAAAGCGACTGAAGACTATATTACCGGCAAATTTGGCTAAGCCATCAAAATAGGGGTATATCGCTGCAGAACATACTAAGAAAGTGCTACAGCCACATACCCCAATAAAAAACCCGCTTGAAGCGGGTTTTTTATTGGCATTAATCCTGACTTACAAGGTCAGGCCGCCTGTGACTTCAATCGCCGCACCATTGATATAGCTGGCGTCATCCGAAGCCAGGAAAGCATACACGCTGGCGATCTCTTCCGGCTGCGCCAGACGCTTCATCGGCACTTTATCTTCCATACCCTGCAGTACTTTTTCCGGCATTGCCTTGACCATTGGTGTCGCCACAAAGCCAGGACATACCGCGTTGGCGCGGATCCCTTTTTTGCCCAGCTCTTTAGCCCAGGTTTTCACAAAGCCGATCACGCCAAACTTGGATGCAGCATAGTTGGTTTGACCAAAATTACCGTACACGCCAACGACGGAGGACGCATTCAGAATCACCCCAGCGTTCTGCTCAATCATGGTATCGACCACGGCTTTGGTGCAGTTATAAACGCCTTTCAGATTGATATCGATCACGCGGTCAAACTGCTCTTCGCTCATCTTGTACAGCTGCGCGTCCTGCGTAATCCCGGCGTTATTCACCAGAATATCAATACGGCCAAATTGCGCTTTGACCGCGTCAACCATCGCCGCAATCGTGTCTTTCTTGGTCACATCAACGACAAAACCAGCCGCTACCGCACCACCAGCGGCCAGCTTGGCCACCACTGCGTCAACCCCTGCCTGATTTACGTCGCACACCACAACTTTTGCGCCTTCCGCTGCAAAACGGACCGCCGTTGCTTCACCAATGCCGCTAGCTGATCCGGTAATGATTGCTACTTTATCTTTGAGTTTCATGGATTTCCCCCAGACAAAAATTCAACCCCACTTTGATGTGCGGTCGCCCTGTAGCAGGATAAGCGCAGTGTTGCAGCGCAGCAAGAATAAAAGCACTTTTGTCTTGATAAAAAACAAGAAAGCCTTGCAGATGCAAGGCTTTGGCAGAATCGGCAGAACAGCGGCCAGTTTAACGCTCGATACCCTTGACCAAAGAGCGGCAATCTACCACCTGCAAATCGTTATCGCGCGCAAAAGTCATAATAAATTCGAACACGCGCGGATCGATTTTTTCCAGCTGCTTGTCGACCGCAACGCAACGTACATTATTGTGCACCATCGGACGAACAAACGGCGCATAGGATAATTTCTGATCGACCCCGAATGTAGACAAAATCCCAGATAAACGTTCAGCCCAGTCACTGGGGCGAAATTCACGACCAGAACTCGTGATTCCCTGAATGATGATTTCATATGGATTGCAGATCATAGGGGTGCCAAGCGTAAGTAAGAAGAACACGGCAATTTGCACTGCACAATTGCCAATCGAACTGATTATACCATCGCCAGCCTCTTTGACGGGCACAAATGTAGCGTGAATTGACCTAGTACAAGTCCTGATTGCAGACCAGAAAGGCATGATCAGGGCTTGCCAGAAATGGGTAAAACACTGAATAATGTTCGTTTTTTCAGCCATTTGAGCCGTCGCTAAAAATTACGGCTCGGGACCCAATCCGATGCGCCATTACTTGAAGTTCAGCGATTTCACTTTAGAAGAATACCAATACCTGTTTGAACGCGCGGCCAAACTGAAAGAGCGCTTGCGCGCAGGCCAGCTTTACCAGCCCTTGCCGGGCAAAGTGCTGGGTATGATTTTTGAAAAATCGTCAACCCGCACCCGCGTATCATTTGAAGCCGGCATGTTCCAGCTGGGCGGTCATGCGATGTTCCTGCAGTCGAAAGATACGCAGCTGGGTCGTGGCGAACCGATTGAAGATGTGGCTAAAGTGATCAGCCGCATGGTGGATATCGTCATGGTGCGCACCTACGAGCAATCGATTATCGAGCGCTTTGCCGAAAACTCGCTGGTGCCGGTGATCAATGGCCTGACCAATGAATACCACCCTTGCCAGATCATGGCTGACATCTTTACCTATGTGGAGCGCTTTGGCTCAATCGAGGGTAAAACAGTCGCCTGGATCGGCGACTCGAACAATGTGTCCCGCACCTGGTTGCAAGCTGCCAAAATCTTCAACTTCAAGCTCAATCTGGCCTGCCCTGCCGGTTATGAAATGACCGTACTTGACGGCGAAACCTACAGCTCCGAGCATTTCGAATCTTTCCGCGATATTTATACCGCCGCTCGCGACGCCGATATTGTCACGACCGATGTTTCAACCTCGATGGGTTACGAGCGTGAAACATTGCAGCGCAAAAAAGACTTCCTGAACTACAAGGTCTCGGAAAAAGTCATGCTGCAAGCCAAAGCCAATGCGCTGTTCATGCATTGCCTGCCCGCCCACCGCGGCGAAGAAGTCGATCCGGAAGTCATTGACGGACCGCAATCGGTGGTCTGGGAAGAAGCAGAAAACCGCATGCATGTCCAAAAAGCCGTGATCGAGTATTTATTGCTCGGTCGCATCAACGATTAAACAGGCGACAAAGCCGTGCTTGGCATTACTGATGTTTGGGCCTTCATTTTGGGAACAGTGCTGATTATCCTGACCCCTGGCCCCAACTCGCTATTTGCATTGACGACTGCGGCAACGGGCGGCCACAAGGCCGGATTTGGTGCTGCGGCAGGGATTATTGTTGGCGACTGTATCCTGATGCTGGCTGCCGTTTTGGGTGTTGCATCGTTAATGAAAACCCACCCGATAGCGTATGATGCGGTTCGCTATCTGGGAGCAGGGTATCTGATGTGGATCGGCTATAAAGCTTTATTTTCACGCCATACCCCCCCTACAGAAACCGGCACATCAACGCACGCATCGCAGCATTCACCACGCAATGCATTTCGTAGCGCCTTGGGCATTTCTTTGATCAATGTAAAAGCCATTTTGTTTTTCATGGCCTTTTTTCCTCAATTTGTCGAGCCCAATCACCCGCACGTATGGCAAAGCTTTATTGTGCTGGGTCTGATCGTACAAAGCCTGAGTCTGTGTTATCTGACCACGCTGATTCTGGCTGGCAGCGCGCTGTCGCGTCGCCTGTCTGGGGTCACGTGGCTTAAAACCGTTTTGAATAAACTGATTGGCACGCTATTTGTGAGTTTTGGCTTGCGCCTAGCTCTAGATTGATAGTCGCGCTCTATTAAATCCTTGTAATCGACGACGTAATCGAGGTTTTTCATGTCTGATGTAAAAAAAGTAGTTCTGGCGTATTCCGGTGGTCTGGATACTTCGGTCATTTTGAAGTGGCTGCAAGACACTTACCAATGTGAAGTGGTGACTTTCACTGCTGACCTGGGTCAAGGCGAAGAGCTGGAACCAGCGCGCCAGAAAGCGTTGAAATTTGGCATCAAACCAGAAAACATTTACATCGACGACTTGCGTGAAGAATTCGTACGCGATTTCGTATTCCCAATGTTCCGCGCCAACACCGTGTACGAAGGTGAATACCTGCTCGGAACGTCAATTGCCCGCCCATTGATTGCCAAACGCCTGATCGACATCGCGCGCGAAACCGGCGCTGACACGATCAGTCACGGCGCGACAGGCAAAGGCAACGATCAGGTGCGTTTCGAACTCGGCGCTTATGCATTGATGCCAGAAGTTAAAGTGATCGCACCATGGCGCGAATGGGATCTATTGAGCCGTGAAAAACTGATGGCTTATGCCGAGAAAAACGGCATTGAAGTCGACATGAAGCACAAAAATGGTGGCGCGCCATACTCGATGGACGCCAACCTGCTGCATATCTCATTCGAAGGCCGTCACCTCGAAAACCCATCGGCTGAAGCTGAAGAAAGCATGTGGCGCTGGACCGTCAGCCCTGAAGCTGCACCCGATACACCAGAATACCTCGACGTTGAATTCGAACGCGGCGATATCGTTGCGCTGAACGGCGTGCGCATGTCACCTGCAACGGTATTGACCAAATTGAACGAACTCGGCGGCAAGCACGGTATTGGCCGTCTGGATCTGGTTGAAAACCGCTACGTTGGTATGAAATCGCGCGGCTGCTACGAAACACCGGGTGGAACGATCATTCTGAAAGCGCACCGCGCAATCGAATCGATCACGCTCGACCGCGAAGTTGCGCATTTGAAAGACGACCTGATGCCACGCTACGCCAGCCTGATTTACAACGGCTACTGGTGGGCGCCGGAACGCAAAGTGCTGCAAACACTGATCGACGAAACGCAAAAAACAGTCAACGGCTGGGTACGTCTCAAGCTGTACAAAGGTAATGTGATCGTTGTTAGCCGTGACTCAAAAACCGATTCATTGTTCGACATGAATATCGCGACATTTGACGACGATGGCGGCGCTTACAATCAAGTCGACGCTGGCGGCTTTATCAAACTGAACGCTTTGCGCATGCGCATTGCCGGTCGCTTGAAGAAATAAGTTGTCCACCCTGCCCCGCAGCAGATCTGCGGGGCCTTTTGTAACCATTGCGATAAAGAATCATGTTTGAAGCCCTGATCAACATGGACGAAGAGACGTTTACCACGCTCTCGACCAGTATTTTATGTACCGGCCTGATCCTGTATATGGGCTTTATTATTTACAATCTGGCCAAAGAGTCCAAAGCAGGCAAATACGGAACGATGATTCTGTTTTTTGCCCTGGGTCTGGGTATGGTCGGATTTATTGCCAAGACCATTTTGACCGAAGTTTTACAAAAATAGGATTAAAGCAAAAGTCGCCCAGCTTCGTTGCCTCGTCTCGCTGTACGCTTGGTACTATCTTCGACTTCGCGCCTTGCTAGACAACTTTTGCATCACTTTAAAAGGATAAAAAATGAGCCAATTTGATAATGTTTCAGTTCTGAAACAAGGTAATGTTTACTTTGATGGTAAATGCGTCAGCCATACCGTGGTATTTGCCGATGGCTCGAAAAAAACCGTAGGCGTGATTTTGCCTTCAACGCTGACTTTCAATACTGGCGCACCCGAAGTAATGGAAGTAATTGCCGGGGTATGCCGCGTTAAGCTAGCTGGTGAAAGCACTGCAACCGAATACAGTGCAGGTGTATCTTTCGATGTACCCGGCAACTCCAGCTTTGAAATCGAAACAGTAGAAACACTGCACTACGTTTGCCATTTCGGCTAATTCGTTTATTTACCCCCATTGAAAAGGCAGCGGAATAACACCGCCTGCCTTTTTGTCATTTATTTTCCAGCAAGGAGTTCAACATGCCTTCATTTGACATTACTTCAGAAACGGATATGGTTGCGCTCAAAAACGCCATTGATATTGCCGAAAAAACCATTATTAATCGTTATGATTTTAAGGGCACCAGCGCTAAGGTGGAGTTGAACGAAAAAGACAAGCTGATCACCATCCACGGTGATTCCGAATTTCAGCTCGATCAGATTAAAGATATCGTTTTCCCTGCGCTGGAGAAAAAAGAGCCAGACAGCAGCAAACGTCTTGAGCAAGGCGATGTACAAAAAGTATCAGGCAATAAAGCCAAGCAGGTTCTGACGATCAAAGACGGTATTGATCGCGAACTGGCCGCAAAAATCATCAAAGAAATTAAAGACGCCAAGCTCAAAGTGCAAACGGCGATTCAAGGCGATGAATTGCGCGTTAGCGGCAAAACCCGTGACGCCTTGCAGGAAGTGATTGCGCTGGTACGCAGCAAAATCGACTTCCCGCTACAATTCCAGAATTTCCGTGACTAAGCCACGGATGCCATAGGCAATTGGACTATAATCATTAGCAATTGCTACTAAATCAGAAATCATGCGCTGGCATCGGAATCGGATCACCATCACTGTTGCACTGGCTGCGATGATCGGCTTTGGAATGATTTTATTCCTCGCCTATCAAGTCAGTGCCAGTTATCGTGCCGCCGAAAACCATGCACGAGGCCAAAGTGCGGCTTTACTGGCACTACAGGAAGCACAATTTAAGGCGCAATTTCGCGAAGTTGAGCTCCAACTCACCAACACCAACCTGCAAATTGCCCCGCTGCTCACTGCCGGGCAGAGCGCAAACCTGGGCAGCACTTTGCAACAGCATCTGCAGCTGATTCCCCAAGCCGATCATATTGCACTGATCGACCTGCGCGGGCAGTTACTAGCGCAAGCAGAGGGCGCCAGTCCATTCGAGCTGGATTTTCTACCCTTGCTGGATCAACTCAAACAGCAAGGGATTGTTTATCACACCGGCGGCTCTGGCCAGCCGCCAGAACTGATTATCGGACTGAAGCCGGCCGAGCAATCTGCCAGCTTCTTGGCGCTAGCCAGAATCAGACCGGGCCACCTTGAGCAAGCGTTGGCCACGAGCCGCCTAAAATCCGGCCAGTCGCTCTATCTGCTCGATGCCCAATTGAGAATACTGGCCAGCACACCCCGCCAATCCAACCTTTCGGCGCTGGAAGCGGAATTAAGTGGGCCTATCAAGCAAAAGCAGCGTCGTGGCGCATTTCTGAGCCAGAAAAGCGATCAATTGATCAGTCTGCAGCAAATCGGGGCCAGCCCGCTGTATCTTGTTAGCACCTTGCCAACGCCCAGCTATCTGGCCGAATGGCAAAAAAAACTGGCCTATTACACGACCGCTGCCAGCCTGATGTTGCTGCTGACTGCCGTAATGGCTTATTACTTTTGGCGCTCGCGACGACTCACCCAGAATTTGAAAGCCAAGGAGCGCAAGCTCTCGGCCAGCGAAACCCGATTCAAGCAAATGATTGAAACCACGCCTGTTGGTCTGGTGCTGGCGCGCATGCCCGATTTTTACATCACCTACATTAATCAGCACGCAGCAAAGATGTTCGGTCTTCCCCAGGCCGCCGCCTTATCCAAGCGGGCCTTTGAGCTTTATTATGATCGGGTGGATTTTTTGCATCACTCGGAAGACGCGCTGGCAGGTAAAGCAGTCAACAATGCCGAGTGCATACTGCGCCACAAGGAAGGCAATCCTTTCTGGGCCAATGTGTCCATGTCGGCCTCGACATCGAATGACGGCACAACACTACTGATCGGCCTTAACGATATTACACAGCGCAAACAGCTTGAAGATGAACTCAAACGCCGCGCAACCACTGACAGCCTGAGCGGGCTGGCCAATCGCGCGTATTTTATGGAAACGGCCCAACAGGAAATCCAGCGCACCAAACGCTATCAGCGTCGCGCATGCATTTTGATGCTGGACATCGATTTTTTCAAAAAAATTAACGACAACTATGGACACCAGACCGGTGACCAAGTCATCAGAACCATGGCCAATCTCTGCCGGGCATCGCTGCGGGACATTGATTTGATCGCACGGATCGGCGGCGAGGAGTTCACGGCATTTTTACCAGAAACCACGCTGGACGAGGCCTATCTGGCCGCAGAAAGGCTACGCATCCGTATCGAAGAAAACGTCATCATGCTAGACGATGGACGAGAAATCAGATTCACCAGCAGCATTGGCATTAGTGAAATTATGCCGGATGACCCGAATGTCGATGCACCACTGAAGCGGGCAGACACCGCGCTCTATGCCTCCAAGCACAGTGGCCGCAATAAAAGTACCTGCTTTGAACACTTACCGACAGACGAGCAAGCCCCGAAAGACTCTTGACCTAGCTCAATACTGACGAGGCATTTCCAGCCTAAATTAATGCATCGACACAAGAAAAGAATGGAGATGCAAAATGGAGAACACCCCGCTCAGTACTTTATTTTCATCCGAGATCGGCTTGCTTAGCCTGTTTACAATCGGCTTTATTCTTTGCATGGGCGTGTATATCTTTCTTTTTGTCCGCCGGCACGTGAAAGAAGATACCGAAGCGCAGCAAAAGCGCGATTAACAAACATCAGGCAGGGTTCCTGCCTGATGTTTATTTAAGGTAAATGCTAAACTGCTCTCTGGTTTCGCCCAGACGCTGAGTTCGGGCGACCAAAGTCCAATGGGCAGGAATTTTGGCCTGATGCGTTCTGATCGCCAAGGTACACCCCTCTGTTACCCCAGTTTTAATCGTCAAAGTACTGAAGTACGCAATCGCCCCCAAGGGGGCCAATGGCAGTTCTGCAGCATCAATGCATGCAACCTGCATTGCATCTCCAACCGACTGCAATTTTTCGCCGACCGGGCGATACGATTTGCCAGAATCAACCCAGCTTTGAAACAAACCCACAAAAATACTCAGCAATAAAATCAGACCGCAACTCCAATTGGTTAGCGCCTTGCGACCAATGGCACGGCGGCGCAGCAAAACGCCCCCCCAAAGAACACTGGCAACCAATGCCAGAATCAGGCCGGCAAAATTAACCTCCAACTCCGCCGAGCTATAGCGACTGAGCAATTCAAACAGCCCCTTCGGAGCTTCGAGCAATAAAATACCCCAGGCCAGCCACAGTGCAATCGCAGACAGTCCGAATGTCAGCACCGAAAATGAATTTAGTGCTGAAGCGGCACCATGCCTTAACTCATCAATACCTGCGACAGCAATCAGTGACAGTACAATCAATAAAGGCAAAATCATCGCCTCGGCAGGAAACGCCGCACACACCAGATAAGTCAGCATCGCAAATGCCAACCACAGCAGCAAGATCCATTGCTGTTTAATGCGCAGATCGCGCCGATTAATCCAGAGCGACCATAAGGCCAGAGGCAATACAGGCCAGGTGAACCACAGCAAAGTAGCCAGTAAGAACTGAGGGGCTAGCAAAGCACTGAATGACATTGCACCACCATAAGGACCCCAGGCATGGTAGCGCCACCAAGTCTGGAACAGTTCAGGCGACTGTTCGCTCAGCGCGTAACCCCATAAAGCCGCCAAAGGCAAAGACAACACCAGTGCGGTAGACAGACTCACGGCCCATGCTAATCGACGCCATGGTTTGAACAGAAATAAACCCAAAGCCATCAGCAACATCAGCACTGCATCGGCCCAGCTGGCCCCCAGCAGCAACCCCAATAGGCTTAGGCCCAGCATAAAACCTGCGCGCAAAGGTTTGCGCAAAGCCAGCACAAAGGAATAGATACCCCAGGCATATGCAGCAAAAATCAGCGCAGCGGGTGCAATATGATGCCCCCAGATCATTAAACCGAGCGAGCCTAAAACAAGGACAACGCTTAAACGGCCAAATTTCCGGCCAAATAGCTCACGCCCGGCAAGCCCAGCCCCCCACAACGCCAATGCCATCCAGATACCAGTACTAAGTCTGGCGGCGTCGTGTATGGCAACACCAAACCAGGCCAAGGCATTAGCAAGCAGAGCAGCAAACCAGAAATAAAGTGGCGCAGTATCGAAATAAGGGCGATCAGCAAGCCAGGGCAACACCCAGCTATCTTGTCTGAGCATATTGGCGATCAAAGCCGCATGCTCGTTTTCTTGCGGCTTCCATGGATCATGCCCCCATAAACCCGGAACAAGCCAGAAAAGGCAGAGCAGAATTAGTAGCCAGGGTTTGTCTTGTTCTTTTTGGGGGGAAGCTGGCCGTTCAGACTGAGGCGTGTAAGTCAGCATATTCGATCTTTCAAGTTTTTATCATTCTGACATGACAAAACAAAAAAGGCAGCTTATAGCTGCCTTTTTTGAAGTGTTTGCCAAATTAACGAGCGAATCGGGCAAATTTATTATTGAATTTCTCGATACGACCTGCAGTATCAACGATTTTCTGTTTGCCAGTGTAGAACGGATGGCATTCTGAGCACACCTCTACATGCAGGCTTTTTCCCAATGTAGAAGCAGTTTTGAATGAGCTACCACATGAGCAAGTCACGTCGATTTCAGTGTAATTTGGGTGAGTATTTGGTTTCATAATTTTCCTAAAGTGTCGGGCGCCGGGGTTTTGCCGACGCTACAAAAAGAGCATTATCGCTGATCGCGGGAATCACTGCAAGGTTAGCGGCGCATCGAATCGAAAAAATCCAGATTGGATTTGGTCGATTTGAGTTTGTCCATTAAAAACTCCATCGCATCCAGATCATCCATTGGGTAAAGCAATTTGCGCAGCACCCAGATACGCTGCAATTGATCGGCCTTGATCAGCAGCTCTTCACGACGGGTGCTTGATTTATTGATATTGATTGCAGGGAAGATGCGCTTTTCTGCCATTCTGCGATCAAGCTGAATCTCATTATTACCGGTGCCTTTGAATTCTTCATAGATGACATCATCCATACGGCTGCCTGTATCAATCAGCGCGGTGGCAATGATAGTCAGACTACCGCCTTCTTCGATATTCCGTGCAGCACCAAAGAAACGTTTTGGGCGCTGCAGCGCATTGGCATCCACACCACCAGTTAATACCTTGCCAGAAGCAGGTATTACCGTATTATAAGCACGCGCCAAACGCGTAATCGAATCAAGCAGAATGACAACGTCTTTTTTATGCTCAACCAGACGCTTGGCTTTTTCGATGACCATTTCAGCCACTTGAACGTGTCGTGTCGCAGGCTCGTCAAACGTGGAGCTAAGTACCTCGCCTTTTACCGAACGCTGCATCTCGGTTACTTCTTCCGGGCGCTCGTCGATCAGCAAAACGATCAATACCACTTCGGGATGATTGGCAGTGATTGCATGGGCGATATGCTGCAGCATGACGGTTTTACCCGTTTTTGGCGGAGCAACCAGCAAAGCACGCTGCCCTTTGCCAATCGGAGCCATCAAATCAATCACACGCCCGGTAATATTTTCCTCGGCCTTGATATCACGCTCAAGATTCAAGCGCTCGGTCGGAAAAAGCGGCGTTAAGTTTTCAAACAGAATTTTGTTTTTGGCAGCTTCCGGCGCTTCGCCATTCACCTTGTCAACTTTAACTAGTGCAAAGTAGCGTTCACCCTCTTTCGGAATCCGGATTTCACCTTCTATCGTATCGCCAGTATGCAGATTGAAACGGCGAATCTGGCTTGGGCTGATATAAATATCGTCAGGTCCCGCCAGATACGAAGTATCGGGGCTGCGTAGAAATCCGAATCCATCAGGCAAAACTTCAAGCGTACCTTCGCCGAAGATACTCTCCCCTTTTTTGGCGCGGTTTTTTAGCAGGGCAAAAATCACATCCTGCTTACGCATACGACTTGCACCGTCAATCTCGGAAGCAATCGCCATATCGACGAGCTGAGAAACGTGCAGATGTTTTAATTCGGACAAATGCATATTGGATTACGCTTGAAATAATAAAAGAGGGGGAAAGCGAAGGGATGACGCCAGAAAAAGTAACGACGACACACGGGATGCCGTCGCTATTTGTGCGATTGAAGACTAAATCAAAAACACCAAGAATGTCAAATATTACTATCGAGAAAGGCTGTCAGTTGCGATTTTGACAATGCACCAACTTTTGTTGATTTCACTTCGCCATTCACAAACAGCATCAGAGTAGGAATACCGCGAACACCAAATTTTGGTGCCGTAGACTGGTTTTCATCGATGTTCAGCTTGGTAATTTTCAGCCGGCCAGCATACTCGACAGCCACTTCATCCAGAATCGGGGCAATCATCTTGCATGGGCCACACCATTCTGCCCAATAATCAACCAGTACCGGGCCGGCAGCTTGAAGGACTTCCGCATCAAAACTTGCGTCAGTAACGTGAACAATATTCTCGCTCATATTTTATCTCCGAGGATGGTGTGAAGGCATTTCGAATTCAAGTACCAGCAAGGCACCAGAAAAGCAGAAGTATAAGGTAATACATAAGGCAGAACTTGTACTTTTCAAGCGATCAAATCAACTATTTTCACTTCGATCCAATTGCTCTTTACCAAAATGCGGCATCAACCGCTTGCTCCAATCGATCAATCGCCGTCACAGTCATACCCTCGATAGGCTGACGAGGACGATTGGCTTTGGGCACAATGGCATGCGTAAAGCCAAGCTTTGCTGCCTCACGTAATCTTTCCTGACCTCTCTGAACAGGACGGACTTCACCCGCGAGCCCCACTTCTCCAAAAACGACCATCTTGTTTGGCAGCGCTTTATTTTTGAGCGAAGAGACAATGGCAATCAACATCGCCAAATCGGCTGCTGGCTCGACAATCCGCACGCCACCTACCGCATTGATAAACACATCCTGATCAAATGCCGCAATCCCTGCGTGCCGATGCAAAACAGCCAGCAACAGCGCCAACCGGTTCTGCTCAACCCCGACAGCCAGCCGTTTGACTTGTGCCGCATGGGCATCATCGACCAAAGCCTGCACTTCAACCAGCATAGGGCGCGATCCTTCTTGCGTCACCATCACGCAAGAGCCCGGCACAGGCACGTCATGCTGGCTCAGAAAAAGTGCCGAAGGATTGGCCACCTCACGCAAACCTTTATCGGTCATCGCAAACACACCCAGCTCATTCACTGCGCCAAAACGGTTTTTGATTGCCCGAATCAAGCGAAAACTTGAATGGGTATCACCTTCAAAATACAAGACGGCATCAACAATATGCTCAAGCACTCTTGGGCCCGCCAAAGCGCCCTCCTTGGTCACATGCCCCACCAGCAAAATGGACGTACCATGCCTTTTGGCAAAACGGGTCAGCTGGGCAGAGCACTCTCTCACTTGAGCCACACTACCCGGCGCACTGGTCAAAGCTTCGGTATATATCGTTTGAATGGAATCAATCACGACCACTTTGGGCGCTTCGCGCTCAAGCGCATGCAGGATCTTTTCCAGGCTAATTTCAGGGTACAGCCTTACTTTGGCCGCCGGCACGCCAAGCCTGCGTGCCCGCAAAGCAATCTGCTGCGCAGACTCCTCGCCACTAACATAAAGCACAGGCAAAGACTCCGATAATCTGGCCAATGCTTGCAACAACAACGTTGATTTACCAATACCAGGGTCGCCGCCAATCAGCACGACTCCACCGGTAACAAGACCACCACCCAACACCCTATCAAGTTCCGCCAGATGAGTCGGAGTTCTTGGCAACTCCTCGGCTTCAACATCCGACAGATTCTTGATTGCACCATCTGCCGCCAGACTCTGAAAACGGCCAGTGGTCGTGACCACTTTGGCCACTTGCTCCTCTAAGCTATTCCATTCGCCGCATTGCGGACACTGCCCCTGCCACTTGGGCGAAAAGCCGCCGCAGAGGCGGCAAACAAACTGGTTTTTTACTTTGCTCATAGTTGCTCAACGAGAAACGGCTCGCATCGCGAGCCGTTGTTTGAATCAGATAGGATAAGTTTAAATATATTTGAACAGGCTCAATTCTTGCACTTGTGCAAAGGATTTACGAGCCGCATCCAGCACCATTTGATTCTGGGCAAAGTCGCTAATCGCACCTGCATAATCCAAATCTTGCAAGCCCGATAAAGTCTTAGCATACTGCAGCTTTAAATCTTCAGTCGTGTCTCTAACAGAGTCGGTTTCTACCGTTCGAGCACCAAGGTAAGCCTGTGTTGTCACCACATTACTCAAGGCATTTGAAAGATCTGACAACGCAGTATTTAACTGATTCTGGAAAGCGGCCTGTCCTTTACCAGAGCCGTCAACTTGATAGTTATTTAATGCTGTCGATAGTTTACCCAAGGTGGTGAATAAATCGACATTCGAACTTGGTTTTGCCGAAAACCGATCCGCAGCACCAGCTACACCAGTAGGCGTTTTGGTGACGGGATCAAGAGGGATTGGCGAGCCTGAGACACTCATTTTTATCCCGAAATCCCATGCAGCACCGGCAGGATCAGTCGGCAAGCGCTTGAATTCGATGTCGCCACCCGCAGTATAAGTGCGGGGGCCAGCAGTATTGCCCGCAGTTGCGGCACCAGTAATTAATGAAGTGCCAGTACTATCAATCAGATCATAAGAAATATTCGGCGCATCAGGTTTGCTTGGATTGGGCTGCCAATAAAACTGAACAGAAAAGTCACGTGGCGCAGGTGCAGCAGCCCATTTTTGCGGATCAGTCACTTCACCAGGACTAACAATACCCGAACCGACATTGGTTGCATTTGCAGCTGTCACAAATGAACCATTGCCATTTTTAATACGCTGAAAGACATCAGCGCCCGACTCAGAAATGGGCACTTGCCGACCATCAGAAATCTGCACCAAACGCTGACCATCATCCCCAAAATAATTCACCGTCCCAAAGCTGCTCTCGGTAAATGGCTTGGTATCTCCTTTAAAACCGGAAAACAGATAATTGCCTTGGCCATCGGAGGTATTGGCCAGACCCAGCAACTCCTGGTAGCTGCCCTGCAGCTGGGCATCGAGCATTTTCTTCTCGCTAGCAGTCAACGCAGGATTACCGGCCATTACACTAAGCTGCTGCACATCCTGGATGACTCCGACAACCTGCTGCAAAGTGCTTTCACTTAAACGCATAAAGGAATCAGCAGCGGCACTATTGGTTGCGTACTGTTCATTAATCGATCTGGCCTGTGCAATATCCAAAATCCGAGCTGAGGCTATCGGATCATCCGCAGGAGTCAGAATTTTACGCCCAGAGGAAAGTTGGCTTTGCAACTTGGCTTGGTCTGCAATGTGACTTTGCAGGCTCTTGGCACCGATATTAAAAATAGTCGTAGTAGCGAGACGCATAATCTCTCCTCCTCAATGACACAACATCAGCGGCCAATATTGATGATTTCTTGGAATGCACTTTGAGCAATCTGAATTACTTTACTGGCAGCCTGATACGCTTGCTGATAGCGTAATAAATTTGCAGCCTCTTCATCCAGATTCACCGCAGAAACCGAGTCTCGGCTATTTTCGGCGTTCATTAACAGCTTATCCTGCGCCTTGCTCATGATCGTCGCTTCGTTAGTCTGCGTCCCGATCGTGCTCACCATTCGTCCATACGACTCTTGATAGGTTGCAGAACCATTCTCCAAGAGCCGCGTCGTTTGCAGTTTGCCAAGAGCCAGAGCATTGCGATTGTCGGCGACGCCATTGATATTTGCATCCACAGCAATCGCATCGCCAGCCACAGGGGTTCCGTCAAGTTTCATTGACCACCCATTCACCTGTAACGTCATACCGGCGGTATAAGTTTGCGCAGGGGAAGTAATCCCTGTCACTGTATCGGTATAAGTAAAGCTGTTAGCACTGGTAAAATTAATGTTCACAGGATTTTTTAGCGCCGGATTAATTGCACTATCGGTGGAGCTAATTGAAGGGGTATCTACCAAGTGCTGCACAACTTTAACCGTACCCGTGTTGCTATTGCCAAGACTAGCCAGCATTGGTGCAGCAGCCGCAATATTTTTAGGGTCGGTTATCCGCACCGCCAAGCTTGAAATCATGCCTTCCAACGGTTTGATGATGAATCGATCATTTGCATTCATCGCTCCTGACTCAATCCGCAATGTGAGGCCATCCTGATTAATGCCTTGCGTCATTTGAGCCGCAGAATAAATTTGTCGAGTCCCGTCGCTCTGCTTATACATGGTGTAATTCGTGCCATCAAAGCTTAGCTCGTAGTTACTGGCGGTGAGTTTGCCGACATCCGAAATATACCCGCCCAGCTGGGCATTGCCAGTGTTATTGGTATTGAAGTTAATTTCGCTAATCGCCGGTGGAAAAGCAAAGCCTGTTTGTGCGGCTAATACCGCGCCGGCTGGCGCCGCCGAAATAGTCAACCCGGTTACAGGATCGGTACTTCCTAATGCCAGAACGGCACTCGTGGCATTATCTGATAACCGTGTGATCACGTAGCCGCCGCCGTTTGGCGTAATTGAAAAATCGCTACTTTCATTCGTGCCACTAGGCGAACTCACCCGGATATTGGTACCACCAACGTTCAAATCGACATTATTGCTGCGTTTAATATCAAACAGATTTTTACCCAGATTACCGTTCAAGTCCTGTCCGGCTTTGTGCTGCTGATTAAAGGTTTCAACAAAACCCAAAGCAGCACGTTCTAGGCTGTTTTGCGCCAGATCGAGCGACTGACGGCGGTAATCTAGCAATGCACCAAGCTGCCCACCCGAGAGCTGATTTTCAGGCAAAAAGATAGTTTGATCATTTTGCTGATACCCCACCGTAATTCGCTTGGGATCCGCCGGGTTAGGCTCGGCTGTTAGTTTATTGACTACTCCGCCAACCACCAATCCCTGACCATTGCCGATAAATACATTAATACTGCCGTCATCCAGCGTTAGCGTATTGGCTTTCACCAGTTTATTGAGGTCTTTGACCAATAAATCCCGCTGGTCGAGTAAATCATTCGGCGGCTGCCCCGATGATTGTGCAATGACAATCCGATTATTCAATTCGGCAATTTGTTCGGAATAGCTATTAATATTGCCAATCGTGTCGCTAATTTCACCATTAAGCGCATTACGCTGCTCATCTAGCCGTTGTGAGAACACTTGAAAACGATTGACCAATGTTTGCGCACTGGCCAGCATGGCTTGACGAGATGGCGGGCT
Organism: Chitinibacter sp. GC72; assembly: GCF_009760905.1. GTDB lineage: Bacteria > Pseudomonadota > Gammaproteobacteria > Burkholderiales > Chitinibacteraceae > Chitinibacter. The sequence goes on from NZ_VIRW01000001.1 coordinate 319,642, forward strand.
GGCAGGGTTGGTTGCCACATTTTGTACGTTACTGAAAAAATCCTGCAATGCCGGCGATACGCCAGCGTTCGGATCAGCGACGATGTTATTGATTTCGGCCAGATGCGACAGTCGCGTGCCCTGATAGCTGGACTGATTCTGTGCTACTTCAACCGCCTTGGTTAAAAAGCGGTCGTACATGCGGGTGATCGAATCGACCTGTACGCCAAGACCATTAAAACCACTACCGGAAAGCAGCGGATACGGTGCACTTTGCGCCAGACGCTGGCGTGAAAAACCGTCGGTATTGACGTTGGCAATATTATGCCCGGTGGTCGTCAAGCCCAGGTTGGCGGCGTTAAGCCCTGATACTCCGATACCAAAAACTGATGATGCCATGATCTAAACCTCTCGATATTCTATCGGCACTACGCGCCAAGTCTTGAGCCGAACGCGGCCAACTGGTCAGCTAGGCGGTCGGCTACCCGGGTCAGTTTCTGCGCGTAAAGCGGATCGGTCGCATAGCCGCCAGCCACCAGCGCTTTGGCAAAGCCAACGGCATCACTGCCTTGCGCCACCGCCGCACCGTAACGGCGCTTGATCAGGCTGGCGTAGTCGGCCATGGCCTCGGTGTATGAGTCATAAGCTCGAAATTTTTCAACCCGCTTTTGCGCTCGCCCCTCAACGTACTCGGTCGTGAGCACGTCGACTGTTTTACCTTGCCAGCCGCCACCCGCTTTAATGCCGAACAGATTGTGCGATTCGCTGCCATCGGCGCCCTTGATGCCTTTTTTGCCCCAGCCGGTTTCCAGCGCGGCATGCGCCAGCAACAGATGCGGCGACAAACCCAGCGTTGCCGCGGTCGATTTGGCCGCCTCGCCCAACTTAGTGACAAAATCAGAAACCGTACCAGATTTGGATTGCTGATTGGCGGCAACAGCCCCCATTTGAACGGCAGGTTTTGCCGCCACGGCGGCAGCATTCAAGGCCGGCGGACGGCGAACAACGGAACGGACATCATTGCGCAAGGGCTGCTGCAATAAAGCTGGGTTTTCCTGAATATTGAGCTGGCGCACAATCATATTGGCAAAGCCAATGCCGCCGCTTTGCGCCCAGTTTTGCGCCAGCTGCTGATCGCGCATGCCTTTAAACATCTGACTGGCTGCGCTTTGATCCAGCTCGTCAGGCGGCGCGGCTTTACGCATTGCACCGAGCATTTGCTGTAGCAGCAAGGCTTCAAACTGCTGCGCAACGCCCTGTGTTGCCGCGCCTTTATTGCTCAGACTGCTCGCACGCAGACGATCCAGACTGCGCGGATCGGCTGAAATGCTTTGCGAATCGAAAATGGCACGGGGCAACATGGCACAACTCCTGAAGAACTCAGCCTTCTACAAGCAAGGAGCATGCCCAAAATAAAAGGCGCTCTGTCATAGAGCGCCTTCAAAATCAACATCAGCAGGTATATCGCCACAAGCAAGCCTCAACAAAGGCTACAACAATATACCCATAAGAGTTGACTGCCAGTTAAATGACTTCCAATTCCGCATTCAAAGCACCGGCAATTTTCATCGCCTGCAAAATCGCCAGCAAGTCCTGCGGCGTTGCACCCACGGCATTGAGCGCCCGTACCACCTGATTCAGGCTGGTCGCCTTGGGTAAACGCACTACCGGGCCTTTACCAACGTCAATGTCAATTTCGGCATTTTGCACTTTCGCAGTTTGACCATTGGCCAAGGGCTTGGGCTGCTCGACCTTGTTGTCGGCCAGAATGGTCACCGTGAGATTGCCGTGCGCAATGGCGCAAGGGTCGATGGTCACCGCCTGATTCATCACGACCGAGCCGGTGCGGGCATTGATAATGACTTTGGGCGAAGCCTCGCCCGGCGTGACATTTACGCCTTCCAGTCTCGCCAGAAACGCCACGCGCTGATTCGGGTCGAGCGGTGCACGCACCTGAATCACCCGGCCATCGAGCGCGGCTGCGACGGGGCCAATTTGGCTATTGATCGCATTCACCACGCGACTGGCGGTAGAAAAATCAGTTTTAAGCAATTCAAGCTGAACAAATTCACCATTGCCCAGCAAGGTGGGAACGGCACGCTCAACCGTAGCGCCGGCGGGAATCCGGCCTGTCGCCAATTGATTGATTTGCGTACTGGAGCCGCCTGCCGACGCACCAGCACCAGCGACCACCAGATTGCCTTGCGCCATCGCATAAATTTGCCCGTCAGCGCCTTTCAGCGGCGCCATCAGCAAAGTGCCGCCACGCAGGCTTTTGGCATTACCAATCGACGACACCACAATATCCAGCGGCTGGCCCGGGCGGGCAAACGCCGGCAATGTGGCAGTCACCGTCACGGCAGCGACGTTTTTTAACTGCAAATTGCCACCAGCAGGCACCTGCACGCCCATATTGGTGAGCATATTGACCACCGATTGCACGGTAAATGGCGTTTGCGTGGTTTGGTCACCGCTGCCATCCAGACCGACAACCAACCCATAACCAACCAGCTGATTGTCCCGCACACCGGCAAAGCTGGCCAGATCTTTTAGTCTGTCGGCATACGCTGGCAAGGTATAGGCACAGAGGGCAATTGCCAAGATCAGTTTACGCATATACCCCTACCTAGAATGGCCAAACAGAAAGGAAAAAACGCTGCATCCAACCCATGGTATTAGCGTCACCAATCGCCCCTTGCCCCACTTGTTCGATACGCGCATCGGCCACTCGCGTCGACGAAATGGTATTGCCGGCCTTGATGTCATTCGGATTGATCACACCTGTAAAGCGAACGACATTATTGTAGCCATTGACCACCACCTGCTTTTCGCCGCCAATGGCCAAATTGCCATTAGCAAATACATCGGTCACGGTCACGGCAATGCTGCCTCTGAAGGTATTGGTGCTATTGGTTTCGCCTTTGCCGGCAAAGGTATTGGTACTACTCAGATCGGCCTGCGCATCAAATAGTCGGCTTAGAATAGACGGCATGTACGGCAGATCTGCCGAGCCTTCCAGCGAGAGCGAGCCATTGCGATTGGTGCTGCTATTGGCCTTGTTGGCAGCAGTCAGATTCTCCTCAATCGTGACCACCACAATGTCGCCAATCCGGCGGGCTACCGGTTCTTCAAACAGCATTTTTGCAGTGCCAGCCTGAAAAATTGCACCATTGTTGCTGCCTGTCGTGACTGCCGCTTGCGAGCGTGCCGAAGTGGGTTGCGTCACGATCGATTGTGGCGCCACGCAAGCGCTCAAGCTTAGCAGCAACAGGGAAATACCGGCAATTTTTTTCATTTTCGCTTTACTTATGACTTCACAAATACATCGGTTTCACAATTACATCTGCGTTAACTTGGCCAACATCTGGTCGGTGGTCGTCACGGCTTTGGAGTTGAGTTCAAACGCCCGCTGGGCCTGGATCATATTGATCAGCTCCTCGGTGGCATTCACATTCGATGTCTCGGTATAGCCCTGATTAATCGCGCCCAGACCGTTGGTTCCCGGCGTGCCGACCGTTGGTGCACCACTGGCAGCGGTCTCCAGATACAGATTGCCGCCAATCGACTCCAGACCCGGCGGATTAATAAAGGTGGCCGTCTGGATATTGCCTACCTGTACTGGTGCGGCTGCGTCATTATTGATGATTGCCGATACCGTACCATCAGCGGCAATCGTAATGCTAGTGGTGCCCTGTGGCACCTGAATGGCTGGCGACAACTCATAGCCGCTACTGGTAACGATGGTACCTTGGCTATTGACTTGAAACGCACCGTCTCGCGTGTATGCAGTTGTTCCATTAGGGCGAGCGATCTGGAAGAAACCATCGCCATTGATTGCCAAATCCAGCGGCCCATCAGTTTTTTGCAGATTACCCACCGAATGGTTGCGCACCGTGGCGACCACTTGCGTACCGGTTCCGACGTACAAACCGCTGGGTAGAGAAGTCTGCTGGCTTGTTGCACCACCGGCCTGGCGCAGATTCTGATACATCAGATCTTCAAAAACAGCACGTTCGCGTTTATAGCCATTGGTATTCACATTGGACAGATTATGTGACACCACATCAATATTAAACTGCATGGCATCCATGCCGGTTTTGGCAGTCCACAGCGAGCGCATCATGATGCAAAATCCTTATTTATTATTGCGGCTTAGCCGTTTAGCGACAGCAAAGAGCTGGCCGAGCGCGAATTCTGTTCGGCGGTACTCAAAAGCTTAAGTTGTGTTTCAAAATGGCGCTGGGTAGAAATCATATTCACCAGCTGATCAACCGAATTCACATTGCTGCTTTCTACGCCGCCACTACTGAGTGTCACGGCTGCATCAGCTTGCGCATTTTCACCGCTACGCAGGCGAAACAGGCCATCGAGGCCTTTCTCCAGCTCGCGATCAGGCGGATTAACCAGTTTTAAACGCCCAACTTCAACGACCTGGGTGGGATTACTCAAATCCACTGCAGTCACCGTACCATCAGCCGCAATCGTTGCGCGGGTGTTTTCAGGAATGGTCAAGGGGCCATTTTCGCCCTGCACAATATCGCCCGAATTGGTTTTGAGCAGACCGGCGGCGTCAATCGCCAAGCTGCCGTTGCGGGTATAGGCTTCACCAGTCGAAGTCTGCACAGCCAACCAGCCACTCCCCTTGATCGCTACATCCAGATCGCGGCCAGTTTGTTGAAAAATCCCAGCCGACAAATCGGCAGTGCTGGTTTGCTGAACGACAAAGGCCCGAGTTGGCGAGCCAGGTCCACCCAGTGCAGCCACAGCACGTGCCGAAGCGAGCTCAGCACGAAAACCCGGTGTGCTGACATTGGCCAGATTATTGGCAATGGTGGCTTGCCGGATTTCACTATTTTTCGCACCAGACATGGCGACATAAATCAAACGATCCATAAACCGATTACAACCTGTTTTTCAGCGATTCATTAACGCAGATTCACAATCGTCTGCAGGATCGTATCCTGTGCTTTTACGGTCTGGGCATTGGCCTGATAGTTGCGCTGTGCAGTAATCAGATTCACCAGCTCGGAGGTAAGATCAATATTGGAGTCTTCTACTGCCGCAGCTTGCAAAAAGCCGGTGTTACCCTGGCCCGGACCATTGGTCAGCGGCTGGCCGGAACCAAATGATTCGGCCCAGCGGTTATCACCCAGAGGCTGCAAGCCTTGCGGATTGGTAAAGGTAGACAGCACCACTTTGGCCACATTCCGACTTTGCCCGTTAGAATAGCGCCCTTGCACCACACCCTCTTTACTTACCGCAATACCGGTGAGCACACCATCGGTATAACCGTCCTGAGTCAATGTATTCACATTGTACGGGCTGCCAAATTGAGTCGATTTGTTAAAAAACAGCTGAAAATTAAGCCCATTCGAGCCATTATCAATCCCGGTTGGACCGCTGACAATCTCGAACCAGTCATCCGTTGCCGCAGCAGTCGCACCCGGAGTGGCAATATTCGAGGAGTAATCAACAAATTTACCGTTAGCGTCAAAGCTCATTACGCCCTTCAGAGGAGTGCCAGCAGTCGGCGATAGCGTGCCATTTGTATTGACGTCTTTACCATCAAGCGAATAGTAAACATCCCAACTACCTACCGCACCGCCACCCGCAGGATCCTGCTTGCGAAAATACAGCGTTTGCGTATGTGCGACGCCCAGCGAGTCAAATACGGTGGCTGAGGTTGAATAGTTATAGGTCGTTGGATCAGTTGAAGAAAACGCAGGCCCTGGGGCAGTTGCATTTGTCGGATCGTTAATCACTTTATCTGATGCATTCAGATTTGCGCCCAGATTCAAACCCGCGCCTGTGACACCTGATCCACCTGTTGAACGGGCACCAATATTGGCAAACTGAAGTTGAATCGGTTGCGGTGTTGAGCCTTCCAGAAAAATACCAGTACCCTGATCAACGCCCCAACCCGTAAGGAACTGACCATTGTTAACAATATACCCATCCTTGTCGAGCTGGAACTGGCCATTTCGCGCGTAACTGATACTGCCACTCTGATCCTGCATGCGGAAAAAACCGTTACCGGTAATCGCAATATCCAGCGGATTATTGGTCGAGGTGGTATTGCCCTGTGAAAACTGCTGGGCAATTGTCGTGACTTTGGCACCAATACCGGCAATATTCGACGCAGTGCCGAAGGTACTGGCGTAAATATCGGCAAACTCGGCACGCGAACCTTTAAAGCCGACCGTGTTGACGTTGGCAACGTTATTACCGATCACATCCAGATTTTTTGCGGCGGCATTCAAACCACTCAAGCCTTGTTGGAAACCCATGATAAACCCCTTACCTTAACCGTTTGCCTGCTGGATCTGGATGATGCTGCCAAAATTGGTCTTACTACCGTTGGCCAGATGCACCTCAACGCCGTCACTGCCAAATGCGACTGATTTGCTCACTTGCCAGGTTGCAGTCTCTAAAGCAATTTCCTTGCCATCTTTTTGTGCCTTAGCAGTCACTTTATATTCACCCGCTGGCAAGACGGTGCCATCCGCCTTTTTGCCGTCCCAGGCAACCTGGATCAAACCGGATTTGGTGGTCGTCACCGGCACTTTGGCAACTTCAACACTCTTGTCGTTGTAGATGCTGGCCATCGCATTGCTTGCACCTTCGGGGATATTGAAACGCAAATCAACCGCTTTGCTGCCATCAAAGCGGAAACCATTGCCGGGCGAGAGGACTTCTTTGCCGATCAGGTTTGCCGCCTGCATGACCTGAGTACCTGCGTACATGCCCGCCATCCCGGCCATGGTCTGATTCAGCTTTTCAATGCCGCTAACGGTATTGATTTGCGCAATTTGGCTGGTGGTTTGCGCGTTATCCATTGGATTCATCGGGTCTTGCGATTGCAATTGCTTGACCAGCAACTTCATAAACCGATCTTGCTGCTGCTCGGTATCGGTTTTGGTGGCGGTTTTTCGCGTATTGAGCGAGCTGTAGTCAAACGAGCCGGAAACTGGAGATGTCGCCATGATCTGTTACTCCTGATTAAACCTGACCCAGTGATAGCGTGCGCAACAGCAAGGTCTTGGCGGTATTCATTACATCGATATTGGTCTGGTAGGAACGCGATGCTGAAATCATATTGGTCATTTCTTCCACCACATTCACATTGGGCATCGCCACATAGCCGTTGGCATCGGCAAACGGGCTTTTGGGGTCAAACACCAGCTTGGGCGGCGCCTGATCTTCGATCACTCCAGCCACCTGAACGCCCACTGATTGCTTGTTGCTCACCGTCATCGGCTGAGCCTGAAAGACCACCTGCTTGGCGCGGTATGGCTGGCCGTTGGAGCTAGTTACCGATTCAGCATTGGCCAGATTGCTCGCCACGACATTGAGGCGGGCTGATTGCGCCCGCATGCCGGACGCGGCCACATCAAAAACTCGAAACATCGACATTTAACGTATTACCCCTTTTGCCTGTCTCGGCCTTACTGACCAGTTAGCGCGGTTTTCATCGATTCGATCCGGCGTTGTACGAAAGTCACCGCTGCCTGATAGCGGATGGCGTTATCGGTAAATTCTTTCATCTCGGTATCCATATCAACGGTATTGCCATCAATCGACGGCTGACGCTCGTTGCGGTATTTCAGCTCGGGCGAAAAAATATCAATCTGAGTGGAGGGCTGCAGATGGCGCGGATTGCTCACGGCCAGCATGGCTGTTTGCTGGCCGGCACGCGCAGTGTCAAAAGCCGCTTTGAAATCGAAATCACGCGCCTTGTAGTTGGGCGTATCGGCATTGGCAATATTGGATGCCAGCACTTCCTGGCGATAGGAGCGCATTTTCAGCGCGGTTTCCTGATTGCGAAAGTAATTGTCGATTTTGCCCAGCATGCTGCACTCCATAAGAATGCACTCATGCAAGCACGATTCATGCCAGACAAAATAGAGCTGAAAACGCCGTATTACCTAGCTCTACCAATGTCAGCGCATGAAAAAAGCGGCAAGGATTGCCGCTTGCCAATGCGCAGGGGAAGAAATCAATGCAGGCGAATGTCGTGCCAACTCAAGCAGTTTGCGTTCAATACTGCTTATGAGTATAGCCTTGAAGAGCAATCTAGGTATTACCTACAAGGCAATACCCTAGCTGAAGACTCCTCGCGCTAGCACTTGTTGTGACTGTTGTTGCGGCTGCAATGCCTGGGCCAACACGGACAGTGCGGCATCGGCATTCGCAGCGCCGCACATAAACAGATCAATCGCGGCGTAGCCATGCTCGGGCCAGGTGTGAATGCTGATATGGGATTCCATCAGCAGCAGCATCCCCGTCACCCCTTGCCCGACACCGAAGTGATGAAAATGTTGCTGCAGCACCGTTGCTTGCCCTGCCAGTGCCGCCTTGAGCATGGCTTGCTCGATCAGCGCTGGGTCGGCTAGCACAGCGCCCTGGCAGCCTTGAAAATCAGCAATCAGATGTCGCCCCAGCGGCAGGCAGGGTGAAGCAGGATGAGGATGACTATGAGGATTAATGTTGGGATCCGCAGCCAGCGATAAGGCCGATTCAAGTTTCATTTATGCCCACCACCCGAGCTCCAGCCGCCCGACGAGCCACTGCTCCAGCTGCGGCTACTTCCTGAGCTTGAAGAGCTGCTGCTTTCACTGCACGAAGACAGATTGAACAGCGTGCAAATCGTAATAATGGCGATGCAATAAATTTTGTAAAAGCCCTTGCTCATTCGTCGGAATCACTTTTATTGAGTGGCCAATGCAGGATATACCCGGCCAGACCAGTCCAGAACAGACCTTCAATCACTTCACCCCCAAAAAGCACCAGGGGCAAATTGATCGCCAGCAAAATCAACGTATAGCGCCAGGCCATGCTGCGCTGATCGCCACTGTCTTCGTCCGATTTGATGGCCTGCACTTTGGCCTTGCTAAACCACTGGGCAATTTGCTGATTACTGATTTTACTCGCCTGCGACCACACCACTTCGGCGTTGTTTTTTTCCTTGCACAAGCGCTCGCTACCGTTCTGGTACTCCCATAGCTGCACCCGGTCGCCAACGCTCACCCGCCAGTTAAACGCCCCTGCGGCGTAAACCACTTTGGCGGTGTAGCTGTCGTACATTTTGCTATAGCGCTGGCCTTTGAGCGTGGCGTGCGCGTCGCTCCAGCTTTCCGGCATTTCATTGAGTACCTTGACTTTCGTCCAGCCGTCTTTGGCCTCCACCAGCCACTGGAAACCTTGCTGCCAGTTATACAGCAGGTATTCGGTCCAGTGCGAATCGTCATCCTCGGTCTCGGCCATCTCGATCAGACCGATCACCGTCCAGCTCACCCCGCTGATCATGGTGGCGTCGCCCACATCCAGCGTCGCATGATAACGCTCGGCCTCGGTATGCTTGCTCAGCACCAGCGCCCGATCGCCCGAGCAATCAACTTCCGAACCACACGCCGCGCATACGATTTGCGTCGCCACGCCGGCGCGATATTGCAATTGATTACCGCAGCTCGGGCAATCGAGCACGTTTGGCGTGCCCTTGAGTCGCCCAGCGCTACGCTGAATATCTTCATCGCTACGCAATAATTGCGCTTGCAGATTTTTTAGCTCCACCGCTTCGCCAACATACAACTGAGGCTCGGGTTTGGCTGCATTGACGTCGGAATAATCAAGAGTTAAAAAACGATCGCCGCTGCGGCAATCGACCACTTTGGCCACGTAGCCATTACCAACCACAAACGGCAATTCGCCCTGCCCACCGACGCACTGCGCAGTGCGTTTGTCTGTCACCACATAAGCGCGGCCGCCGTGCTCATAGCGCATTTCGGGCGACAAATATTCAAACTGCGGTGCATTGGCCGCACCACCTTCGGGTAGCGGTAGTGTGAACATATACTGCCCACAGGTATCGCCCAGCCAGCCATATTTACCATCATCAAACGAGACATACCACTCATTCCACAGCCCCGCATCGTAGCGCAACTGAATCCGGCCAATCACGGTAAACGCGCGGCCCGCAAATACGCCAGACGTCCCGATCTGGAGCGGCGAATAGTCCTCCAACACCTTGCCGATTTTGCCGATGTCTTTAACCTCATCAGCGCTACGCAACACGGTGGACTGGCAATACTCGCAGACAGCGATCGCCGAAATGGTCGAGCGAAATAAAACTTCAGCGCCGCACGAGGGGCAAGCGGTACGAAACATCAAATTCCTCTTTCAGTAGTCCAAACTCAGCTCAACGTAAAGCACGATATCGGTTCAAACTCCACCCCGTCTGGGCGAGCCAAGCAGAGCCAACTAAAACGACAATCAAACCAGCAAAGGCGATATAACCTTGTAAGGCCTGAGGTGAATTTTCAACGACAGCACAAAACGCCCAGCGCAAACGTCGTAAAGACTCGCAAGCCATACTCACATCAGACTCAAGCCATTCAGCCACCGCAGCCCAAATGCCAAAACTGCCAAGCCCAAACATGGCCAAACCCATGCGTGATTGGCGCTTTGCTTCGTCAACAAATAAGCACCCACAAAGCGCGATAAAGAACAGCAAACCCGATAAGCCAGCAATCCCATTGAGCAGACTAATCAGCCACGCCATGCCGCGACCCTCAAGCTGATACAGGCCAAGCAGAAGGCCCAAGGCTAGGATGAGCCGAAATATAATGGCCAATTTAGGGCTCAAGCTAATCACCTACCTGGCTGCCATTCTTCGTGCTCAGTCAAGCCTTCATACGCTAACCAAGGTTTGCGATGCGAAGTCCAGATATGCTGCTCTGGTCGCACTTGCGGGTCTTCATCCAAAGTCGCAACACGCAATACCCAATGCGGCCGCCCTTCTTTTTTCGCTAGCAAATGGCTACCGCAGCCCGAGCAAAAATAACGAATCTTGCCCGGCGAAGATTCAAACTGACTGAGAAGGTCTTCACCCTGTAGCCAACGAAAATCACTCGGCTCTACGCCCGCCGCCGAATTAAAAGCGGCGGCATGAGTTTTGCGGCAAGTTTGGCAATGACAGTGTGTAATTGCGCTCGCCAATTTGGCAACTTCATACTTCACTGCACCGCAGGCGCATGAACCCTGAAAGCTCATCCTTTATCCTTGTGATATTCATCAAACGCCCAACTCGTGCTCATCAAGAGCGTATTGATTGCGCATCCTTGGGGCTTAACCAATCAGCTTTTTCAATACTTCCGCTTTCGCGCTGTCGTAATCGGCTTGGCTAATCAGCCCCTGATCCAGCAAACCTTTAAGCTGGCCGAGTTTGGCTTGCGGGCTATTTGGATCAGCTGTAGGCGCTGCATTACCCTGAGCGGGTACTGCTTGCGGAGCAGCACCAGCCATTATCCCTACACCCATACCCCCATCAGCGCCAATCACCACACCGGCTCCCGCTGGCGCAGCGACGCCGCCCAGCCCCAAGGCATTGGTCATCGCGCCCGCCATCACTTGGCCAACGCCCACACCGGCGGCCATCCCCGCGCCAATGCCTGCCAGACCGCCTTCGTTTTGCGCCGCCAGCGGAATTGCGTTTGCCGCCTGATACTGTGTATACGTTTGCATATTGCCGATCATGCCCATCGTGATACGCGTGTCGATGGCTTTTTGCAGCTCTTCGGGCAGGCTGATGTTTTCTACTGCAAAGTTATCCAGTTCAAGCCCATATTTGGCAAACACCGGCGTTAAAACTTCGCTAATTTTCTGGCTCATCAGACCTTGATTACCGGCCATATCAAGGAAGGGCACGCCCGAACCGCCAAGCGCCGAGGTCATCGTGGCGACGACTAAATTCCTCAATTGCAGCTCTAGATCATCACGCGTGTACACCTCACGCGTGCCGCTGATTTCGCTAAAAAATAATTTCGGGTCGACCAATTTGTACGAATACACACCAAACGCGCGCATGCGCACCATGCCAAAATCAGCGTCGCGTATCGTGATCGGCTGTGGCGTACCCCATTTACGGCCGAGCTGCAGGCGGGTGCTAAAAAAATACACATCCGATTTAAACGGCGACTCAAACAACTTGTCCCAGTTTTTCAGGTAAGTGAGCACCGGCAGCGTTTGGGTGGTCAGCTTATACATGCCCGCGCCAAACACATCGGCTACTTGGCCTTCATTAATAAACACCGCCGCTTGCGATTCGCGCACCGTCAGGCTAGCGCCATATTGAATCTCGAAATCGGCCATCGGATAGCGATACGCCAACACGCCATCGCTGTCTTCATTCCACTGCAGAATGTCGATAAATTGCTTTTTGATAAATGAACCGAGACTCATGATCTGCTCCTAATTTCAATTCAATAATTTAGTTTGGTATCTACACGTTTTAATGATTTCTTGACGTTCTGACGCATCGGCTGCCATGGCTGCAGAATAAGTACCTTGCTGAGCTTGCTTTATTTTTGTTTGAGCAAGAAACTCCGACCGCCCTTCTACAAATCGAGTTAACGCTGTTTGATAATGAGCGGCGTTTTGTGCATCAATCTGTTTACACGCTTTGAGCATCCCAACGGCCATACCAAATAACTCTTCAGGATCACCATCGTGAGCATGAGCAGTCGCCAACAAGCTGCACAATAAAACACTGACCGATACTTTCATTACGACAAACACCCCGCATTAATCACCCCCACCGCCAGCGAAATACTCCCCGCCAGTAATCCCACCGCGACGTTGTTTTCCATGATCTGCGACGGCATATCCTTGATGCATTTCACCAGAAAGACGTACACCACAATCTGCACCACACCGGCCAGCGCGCCCCAGATCACAAAAAATTCCAATTGATTGAGGTGCAAGGCACTGGAGGCCAGCGCAAAGGAAAAACCGATCAGCGCACCACCGAATGAGAGTGCGGCGGCCACATTGCCTTCGCGTACCAGCTTGAGCTCGTCATACGGCGTGATTTTGATGTACAGCATGGCAAAAACAATCAGCATGGCGACGCCGCTGGCGAGGTAGCTGAAATAGCCAATCAGTGGGCTTAAATAGCTGTGTAGCATGCGTATTCCTTACTAGGTTCAGGCATAATCCTGTCATTCTCTACTAAACAAACAAAAATATCCATGCGAGAAAAGCTGCTGATTCTTTCGGTTTTTATTGTGGCGTCCTGCGGTTTGGCTTACGAGCTCATCGCGGCGGCGCTAGCCAGCTATTTGATGGGCGATTCGGTGTTGCAATTTTCATCGATCATCGGCTGCTATTTATTTGCGATGGGCATCGGCTCGCATCTATCAAAATACGTACCCGAAGCGCGCACGCTCGATCGCTTTATTGAAATTGAGCTCTTGGTCGGATTGATTGGTGGCCTATCGGCGACGATGCTGTTTGTCGTGTTCGCGTGGGCCGCCGCGCCGTTTCGCTCGGTGCTGTATGTGTTGGTGTTTTTAACCGGAACACTGGTCGGGATGGAAATTCCGCTGGTAATGCGGGAATTGAATCAGCGCAAAACCGATTTTGCCGAGCTAGTCAGCCGCGTGCTGACGTTTGACTATATGGGCGCGCTGGCGGTCTCCTTGCTGTTTCCGCTGGTGCTGGCGCCGCACTTAGGCCTTGCGCGTTCGGCCTTGCTGTTTGGTTTGGTCAACGTTGGCATTGCCTTGTTCACAACCAAAATTTTCCGCAACGAATTAGCGCACGCCAAGCTGCATTTATTACGCGGCGGTGTCGTGGCCTTCGTCTTGCTCGGTGCGATGCTTGGTGCGGATAAACTAACCAAGTGGAGCGAAAACACGCTATACGGCGACGAAATCATCCACGCGCAAACCACGCCGTACCAGCGGCTATTGATCACACAGTGGAAGAATGACACACGGCTGTACATCAACGGCAATCTGCAGTTTTCCAGCCGAGACGAATACCGTTACCACGAAGCGCTAGTTCATCCGGTACTGGAAAAACTGCCGCAGGCCAAATCGGTGCTGGTGCTTGGCGGCGGCGATGGGCTGGCGGTGCGCGAGATTTTGAAATACCCGCATATCGAGCACATTACGCTGGTCGATCTTGACCCGGCGATGACCGATTTATTTACCCATAACGAAAAGCTGGTCGGTTTTAATCAACGCGCGCTGTCCAACCCCAAGGTCAAAGTCGTTAACGCCGATGCTGCACAGTGGATTGAGCAAAACCAGCAGATTTTCGACGCGATTATTATTGATTTCCCCGACCCGAGTAATTTTGCGCTAGGTAAATTGTATTCGGTGCCGATGTATCGTTTGGTGAAAAAACACCTGAGTGAAAACGGGCTGATGGTGGTGCAATCAACCTCGCCACTACATGCCCCCCGCTCGTATTGGTGTATTAATGAGACGCTGAAAGACGTAGGACTGTATACCACCCCTTATCATGCTTTCGTACCGTCATTTGGCGAATGGGGTTTTATTCTGGCGGGCAAGCAGTCTGGCTATACGCCACCGACGACCTACCGCGTTAAAACCAAATTTCTCGACGGTGAAACCACGCGGCAGATGTTCTTCTTCCCGCCCGATATGCAGCCGGTAAAAGTCGAAGCGAACCGGCTAAATAACCAATCGCTGGTGCATTATTTTGAGCAAGATTGGTCGCAGGTGATTCGTTAATGCGCGGGATAAGTCGCCGGCAATTTTTGCAAAGCGCCGCCGCGCTGGGGTTGGCGGCGACGCTGCCCGCTTGCCGCGAGCTCAGCCACTACGGTATTGCCATCAAGGTGTATTTGCCTGGAATGCAGATGGGACATGCGCTGCGAGGCAATACCCCTATGCCAAATCCAAAGTACGAGCGCAAGGTCAAGGTGGCGATTTTAGGCTCGGGCGCTGCCGGCTCGTTCGCGGCATGGCGTTTAAAAAAGAGCGGCGCATTTGGCCACGATGAAGTCGTCATCGTTAGCGGCCCAGAGCGTTTTGGCAATGCAGCCGCTGGCGTAATGAACGGCGTTGGCTATCCGCAGGGGGCGCATTACTTGCCACTGCCTTCGATGGCGTCCGTCCATGTGCGCGAATTGTTATTTGAGATGGGCGTCATCGAAGCCGACCCGTTTGGCGAAAAGCCAACGTACAACGAGCGCGTACTGGTGCATTCGCCCGAAGATCGCCTGCTGATCAACGGCCACTGGCAAGAAGGCGTTGTGCCGCACACAGGCTTGAACGCGGAAGAGCTAGCGCAACAGCAACGCTTTTTTGCGCAGATGCAATCCATGCAGCACGCCGTTGGCAATGATGGTCGAAAAGCATTTTGCATCCCGATCGCGCAAGCCAGCCAAGATGCGCAATGGCGCTCGCTCGATCAAATGACCTTCGCCGCGTGGCTGGCGCAACACGGCTACACCGCACCTAGCCTCTTGTGGTATCTGGATTACGCATGCCGCGATGATTACGGCATCGGGATAAAGGAGACGTCCGCTTGGGCAGGCATTCACTACTTTGCCGCACGTGGCGGACAGGCTGCGAATGCTTCCGAAGGCGCGGTGTTGACGTGGCCAACTGGGCTCAACCCCTTATTGCAACACCTGCAACAAGGGCAAAGCTTGCTCGAAGGCATGGCAGTCAGAATCCGCGAGCAAGGCGATACGGTTCAGGTTGACGTGCTGCATCATGGCGAAGTAACGCGCTTAATCACCGAGCACGTGATTTGCGCGATGCCCTTGCATGTGGCGGCCAAAATCATCGATTTAAGCCAATATGGGTTTAATCCCGCGCAGCACCTGGCGCCGCATGCGGCGTGGCAAGTGAGTAATTTCCTGCTGAAACGATTTCCTGATGAAGCTGAACATGCGCCAACGCAAGCGGGCCCTCAGGCAATGCACGATTACGCCACGCCGCTGGCGTGGGACAACGTCGTCTACAGTAGCCAAAGTTTGGGTTATGTAAACAGCACGCACCAACTGATCCGTGCCGCCAAACCCGCCAACACCGTCTTCACCGCCTACCATGCCTTCGACAATGAAGCGCCCGCCGCCATCCGCGCGCGACTAGAGCACGCCAGCGCCGCCGAGCTATATCATACCTCGCTGGCCGATCTGGGCGGCGTGTATGGCTGGGATAACCCGATCACCGCACGGCGCTATATCGAGCAAGTTGAAATCACACTACGCGGCCACGCCATGGCCTCGCCTATCGCCGGTTTTCTAAATAATCCGGGGGTGGCTGCATTACAAAAACAAAGTGGACGACTGCTATTTGCCCACAGCGATTTAAGCGGGCTATCGGTCTTTGAAGAAGCCAGCTGGTGGGGCGATGTAGCGGCGCAAAAGATTCTGGCTCAAAGATAGCAGACCTAACTGTTCCTCTCGAAATACACCTATGCTGTATTTCCCTGCACGAATTGCCATTGCTATGCTAGCTGGCTATACCCACCTATATCGAGGCTACCATGCTGTCTTATCAATTACTCAATGTATTTGTCACCGACGATATCTGGTCGGGTAATCCGCTGGCGGTATTCAAGCCTGAGCAGGATTTAAGCGACGAAACCATGCAAAGGCTGGCGCAACAGATGAATTTGTCTGAAATCACTTTCGTTCGCCCCTGCCCCATGCAGACGGTAGCCGATGCCGAGGTGCGGATTTTCACGCCCAGCTATGAAATGCCATTTGCCGGACACCCCACTTTAGGCACGGCGTTTGCCATTGCCCAAGGGCAGGATACCGTTAGATTGGCGATGAAAGCGGGGATTATTCCGGTGCAAGTCACGCCCGAGCTGCTGACTTTGACTGCGAACACGCCCACATACCGCGATGCACCCAGCCATGCCGAGCTGGCAGAGGCGCTCAATATCAATGCGGCGCAGATCAGCCCCACTCCGCGTTTTGTCAATACCGGTACCGAGCAGTTGATTATTCCACTCGATAGCGCCGAGAGTGTGGCGCAATGCAGCCTGAATCTGGCGCTTTTCGAGCGCGTGGCTGCCAATCATGAAGGCCGCGCTGGCGCGCTGGTTTGGGCCTGGCAGGATGACACCGTGATTGCGCGTTATTTCTGGTCGCAACACGGTCAGGCCGCCGAAGATTTTGGCACCGGCTCCGCTTGTGCCAATCTGGGCGGCTGGCTGCTGGCAGAAAATGCATCGCTGCCCTTGCAACTGAAAATGGAACAGGGCCATGGCATTGGACGTATTGCCCGCTTGAGCTTATCCATCAAAGCGGACAAGCAGATACAGGTAGGGGGTAAGGTGCGTCAAATTGGGCGCGGCGAGTTTGATCTGGGTGAATAAGTCGGAAGACGTTGGAATGGGTCGAAGTAAGTCGCCGAGGGGCAGCATTCACAACCCACTAGGCAGCGCGCGTCAGCGCTGCGCCTTATCCCTGCCGAGTGCTGCCCGCTTGCGGGCTAGCGACGGAGCCACTTGGCGGCCTGCCGCTGGCGCAAATAATCGCCGCCATCACACACAGCAGCGCCAGGCCATGCGCCACGGTGACACTCTCCCCCAGAAAAATCATGGCATACAGCATGGCCGCCACCGGTAAGGCGGCGGTAAACACTCCGGCTTGCTGCGCCGGAACATGCTGGATGCCCTTCATCCACAGCCAGAATGACCAGACACTGGCCGCCAGTCCGTACCAGATTATCATTCCCCAGCCGGGCAAATCGATCACGGCAAAATCAAACTGCCAGAGCGTGCTCAGGCTCAAGGGCAGAATCAGCAATAAACCGATCAGATGCGTGTATGCACAAATCTCGATGGCCGCGAGTGACTGCGTTAGGCGGCGCGACAGAATCACGTAAATAGATTCACAGACCACGGCAGCGGCAATTAGCGCATTACCGAGCAAGGTGCTTGCGCCACCGCTATCCGCTTGGGAGACATTAATCATCAGCATGCCGATGACGGCCAGTACAACGGCAAGCACAGCACGGGCGTGCAGTTTTTCGCGCAGCACCAGCCAGGACAGCACGATCACCACCGCCGGTATCGTACTGGTAATCACCCCGGCGGCCATGGCGCTGGTTTGCGTCAACCCGTAGAGCATCAGTAAAGTAAATAGAAACGTACCGAACAGCGCCTGCAAAAACAGCCCCAGCCATTGCCGTCGGCTGACTTGCTTCATCCGTGCGATCCGGTAGTGCGGCAGCAAAAACGCCACGCCCACCACAAAGCGCATCAACGTAAACAGCAGCACCGGCACCACCATGACAATGGCCTTGCCAATGCCGACATTGGCGCCAACCAGCGCCATGGATGCAAGCAAATACAGCGAGTAGCGATTGAAGTTCAAGGCCATGCCAATTTGAGAACCCGGCGAGCGGACGAAGAATTGAGGGCGCTGTGAGCGCCAGCAGGCACTCACAGACAAGGCCACTCACAGATAGATACGCGTCATCACTGACTGCGTTTATGCGTGGGCACTGCTTTCCAGATACGCCGCACGTACTTCCGGGCTAGCGAGCAATTCTTTACCCGTACCACTGAGCACAATTTCGCCGTGCTGCAAGACATAGCCACGGTGGGCAATGCGCAGCGCATGGTGGGCATTTTGTTCGACCAGCATAATGGTCATGCCGTCACGTTCGTTTAGCTCGCGGATAATATTGAATACCTGCTTGATATACAGCGGCGCCAGCCCCAGCGATGGCTCATCGAGCAGAAGCACCTTGGGGCGGCTCATCAGCGCACGGCCAATGGCCAGCATTTGCTGCTCGCCACCGGATAAAGTCCCGGCCCGCTGCTCCAGCCTTTGCTGCAAAATCGGAAACATGCCGTAAATCCGCTGCAAATCGGCGTCAAAATGCGCAGGATCACTAAAAATGCTCCCCATTTGCAGGTTTTCCAGCACGCTCATGCGCGCAAAAATATGTCTTCCTTCCGGCACCAGCGCCAAGCCGCTACGGGCAATATCATGCGTATGATGGCGACTAATATCCTGCCCCAGAAAACTGATGCTGCCCGCCGATGCACGCGGCTTGCCAAACAGGGTATTCATCAGCGTTGATTTGCCTGCCCCATTGGCACCGATCAGCGTGACGATCTCGCCCTCCTGCACATCAAGAGTAACCCCGCGCAAAGCGTGAATCGCGCCGTAGTGCGCATGAACATCTGTATATTGGAGCATCAGGCCGCCTCTTCTTCTGTCGTATCCTCGATTTCTTCTTCGCCCAGGTAGGCTTTGATGACTTCGGGATTATTCTGGATTTGCTCTGGAGTGCCTTCGGCGATTTTGTTGCCAAAATTCAGGACGCAAATATGGTCCGATACTTTCATCACGACATTCATATCGTGCTCGATCAGCATCACGCCTTTGTGATGTTCGCGCGTCAGATAGAGCAGCAAATCGTTGAGCTCGGCCGATTCGCGCGGATTGAGCCCCGCTGCGGGTTCATCCAGACAAATCAGCAGTGGATCAACACACAATGCCCGCGCGATTTCGACGCGGCGCTGTGTACCGTAAGAGAGATTACCGGTTGGCATATTGGCAATGTCGCGCAGCTTCAGACGGGTCAGCCACATTTCGGCTTTTTCCATCGCCGCCTCGCTCGCTTGCCGGTACGAGGCCAGTCCGAGCAAGCCGGCCAGTGAAAAGTGGGACGCTTTTTGCAATGCGTTATGCTGCGCCACAATCAGGTTTTCCAGCACCGTCATATTGGGAAACAGGCGAATATTCTGAAAAGTGCGCACCACACTGGCCTTGCGTGCAACCAGATGCGAGGGCATTTTTTCCAGCAACAGCGCGCCGTGCTCCGGGTGATTCATTTGCACACTGCCGGTTGTGGGTTTGTAAAAGCCGGTCAGGCAATTGAAAAAGGTCGTTTTACCTGCGCCATTGGGGCCGATAATCGAGGTGATTTTGCCCCCCTCTATCCCCAGTGACAGATCGTTGATGGCCGTTAAACCGCCAAAACGCATCGTCAGGTTTTTCACTTCAAGCAGATGGCTTTGTTGATTGCTCATTTTTCTACTCCAGCGAGCACTTTGCTCGGCTCACGACGAGAAATCAGTCCGCCCGGTTTCCAGACCATGATCAATATCATTGCCGCACCAAACAGCAACATCCGGTATTCGGAGAAATCACGCCCCAACTCGGGCAAGATTACCAGCAAGCTCGCGGCAATCACCACGCCAAACTGGCTTCCCATACCGCCGAGCACCACGATCGCCAGAATGGTCGCCGATTCGGAGAAAACAAAGCTCTCTGGCGAAATAAAACCCTGACGTGCCGCAAAAAATACCCCGGCAAAGCCGCCCAGCATGGCACCAATCGCAAAAGCGGATAGTTTGACATTGGTGACATTCATACCCAGCGCCTTGCAGGCGACCTCGTCTTCACGCACAGCCTCCCAGGCCAGCCCGACCGGCAATTTGCGTAGCCGTGCAATAAACAGATTGGTCAGCAAAGCCAGTACCAGAATGAGGTAGTACAGAAAAATCACCCGATGCTCACTGGCGTATTCCAGACCGAAGAATGACGCAAAAGTCGCGCCATCATCGCTATCGGGCTTGAATGGCAGACCAAAAAAGCTTGGGCGCTCAATCGAACCAATGCCATTGGGGCCACCGGAAAACTCGGTCCAGTTAATCAGGATGACACGGATAATCTCGCCAAAACCCAGCGTCACAATCGCAAGGTAGTCACCGCGCAAGCGCAAGGTAGGCCAGCCCAGCAAAATGCCAAACAGGGCAGCAAGCGCTCCGGCAACGGGCAGGGTTTCCCAGAAATTCCAGCCAAATTGCGTTGACAACAGCGCATAGCTATACGCCCCAACGGCGTAAAAGGCGACATAACCCAGATCAAGCAGCCCGGCGAGCCCGACAACGACATTCAGCCCCCAGCCCAGCATGACGTAGATCAGCACCGTGGTGGCGGTGTCAACCACGTAGCGGTTATCGGAAAAAGCAATCGGCAGCACCAGCGAAAAACCCAGCAGGCCGTAACCCAGCCACTTTAGCCAGGGTCGCGGTGTAGCAACCTCCAGCGTTCGTGTGCGCTGACGCGTCAGACGCTTGAGCTTGAACTGGTCAATGGCAAACTGCAGCGCCAATCGCCCGAAAAACATCGTAGCGACAAAAGCGAGCAACCACGGCCAGCGTGTGGCCACCATCAATTTTCCACCTGCATCGACGGTATGCAGACCGATCATCGGAATACCGAGCAAAATCGCAATCAACGCCACATTGGTCGCGTCCTTGAGCCGCTCGGTCAGCGTGACTGTATGTGTTCTAGCCTGAAATGTTGTCATCACACTTTCTCCACTTCAGGACGGCCCAGCAAACCGCTAGGGCGGAACATCAGCACCAGAATCAGCAGTGCAAACCCGGCCACATCCTTGTATTCCGGTGAATAGTAAGCGCTCCAGAACGATTCAAGCATGCCAATGATCAAACCACCCAGCACAGCACCCGGCAAGGAGCCGATCCCGCCCAGCACCGCGGCGGTAAACGCCTTGAGACCGGCCACAAAACCGATGGCAAAATCAACCACGCCGTAATAAATCGTGACCATCACGCCAGCAATCGCCGCCAACGCTGCACCCAGCATAAAGGTCAGCGAAATGGTGCGATCGACATTCACCCCCAGCAATGCTGTCATTGTCTGATCCTGCTCACAGGCGCGCTGCTGACGCCCGAATGAAGTGCGGGTAATGATGTAGGTAAAGATAGCCAGCAGAACCACCGTCACCACGATAATCATCAGCTGGGTATAGGAAAGGAAGACGGTAAAGCCATCAAAAGTGAACAGATTAAACTGCCCCGGCATCATATCGGCAATCGGTTTGACACGAGCGCCCTGGGTCAGCTGCACCATATTTTGCAGAAAAATCGACATGCCGATGGCTGAAATCAGCGGTGCCAGACGGGGAGCGGTGCGCAAGGGGCGATAAGCAACCCGCTCGACAGACCAGCCGTATACGGCAGTAAACGCCATCACCACCAGCAAGGTCACCATCAGCGCCAGCGGCACTGCGCTGATACCCAGTGCAGCCAGCAAAGTAATGACCGTCACGGAGATAATGGCCGCAACCATGTAGATATCGCCGTGGGCAAAATTGATCATCCCGATAATGCCGTACACCATGGTGTAACCCAGCGCGATCAGGCCATACACCGAACCCAGTGTCAGCCCGTTGATGAGCTGTTGAATAAATTGTCCCACTGTGTCCACCTCTCTATGGATTCGCGGCAAATCCTGATCATCATCAAGGTACGTCTATCCAAATCCTGCCACGATGACTAAGGTGGCAGGCTTATTGGCTGATGAATGTATCCGGTTTGCTCGCTGGATTTTGTTTCCGGAAATAGCTTGATCGGGGCTGCCACGGTGTTGGCCGGCGCAGCCCCGATACCGGGTCTTATTTCACCGCTTCGTACTTGTTGCCTTTCCACTGGTAAACAACAAAAGCCGGCACTTTCAAATCGCCTTTGGCATCAAACGACATTTTGCCAACGACGGTATTAAAGCTGCCGCCTGCCAATGCCTTGCGCAAGTCGTTGTATTTCACGCTTTTGGCCGTAGTAGCTGCTTGTTGGAAAAGCTGCATGGCTGCATAGGCGTACAGCACATAGCCATCTGGCTCAACCTTGGCAGCACGGAAACGTTTCACCACATCTGCCGCAGCCGGATTGGCGCGTGAATCAGGCGCAAAAGTAAACAGCACGCTATCGGCATTGCCCCCTGCGGCAGTGACGATTTCATTATTGCTCAGCGTATCGCCGCCCATCACCATCAGCTTCATGCCTGCCTGCTGTGCCTGGCGCAAAATCAGCGCCACTTCAGTGTGGTAGCCGCCGTAAACCAGTACCTGCACGCCCGCCGCTTTCATTTTCGAGACAATGCCGGAATAGTCTTTCTCGCCCGCGGTAATCGATTCGCGCAAGGCGGGTTTCATGCCTTTGGCCTGCATGCCTTTGGCAGTTTCATCAGCCAGACCCTTGCCGTAAGCGCTCTTATCATCCAGCACCGCCACTTTCTGCCCGGCAAAGCGTTTGGCCACATAAGCGCCCGCTACACCACCCTGCTGATCATCGCGCCCCATAATGCGGAAAATGTTTTTCAGTCCGCGCTCGGTCACTTGCGGATTAGTTGACACCGTGGCCATCGGGATTTGTGCTTCGTTGTAAATATCGGAAGCAGGAATCGTCGAGCTTGAACACCAGTGCCCGTGCATAAAGACAATTTTTTTGTTCACCATGGCATTGGCCACCGAAACGGCCTGTTTTGGATCACAAGCATCGTCGCCAATTTCCAGCTTCAACTTCTGCCCGTTCACCCCCCCCTTGGCATTAATATCGGCAACGGCCATTTCGGCACCGCGTTTAATCTGCTCACCGGCCGATGCGTAGGCGCCGGTCATGGGCCCGGCAATTGCCACTGAATAATCGGCGAACGCTTGGGCGCTCAACATGCTTGCGACGCAAGCACCGGCAACTGACAATTTTTTCTGCAAGGTGTTCATGGGTATCTCCTGAATTCGATTCGGGCATTCATGCCATCGGTGGTTGGCCAACAGTTTTCACTTCTGGCGTCAAGCCGCCATCCACGGGAACTGCTGCTGTCTGCTTAGCGATGTATGCCGCCAGCAAGCGTGATTGTGTTTAGACCCGGCTTCTGCCTGCATCACGCAGACAGATAAAACAGCAAAATGACAGGTACAGCTGCATGTAAAGCTACAACATAATTTCAGACTCCTCTGTAAGTATTTTCCTCAGTTCAGATAGGCGGGAAACTTATGCAGCCGATTTTCCCGCTGGCTGGCGAGCATGCGTCCAGGACGATGCCAGTACGCCCCCCAGCAGCAGAACAATTGCAATGCTTTCCAGTAGGCGGGGCCAGCGGCCCTCATAGACAAAGCCATACAGCAAGGCAAAAACTGTTTCAAAAATAAGCAGTTGCCCACCCAACGTCAGCGGAAGTCGGCGCGTGGCTGCGTTCCACAAACCGGTGCCGATCACCGATGGGCCCACTGCCAGCGCGGCCATCAGGAGCAGAAAAGCCGGCGAAATCTGCTCGGCAGGGGCGCTACTTATTGCCGGGGAAAAATACAAAACCGCCAGCAGCAAAGCCATTAACCCTGTCAGCAAACCTGTCAGCAAAGACCATTCATGACTACCTAGATCAGGCCTTCGGCTTAAATGCCGTGCATTGCCAATGGCATAAAAACTCCACGCCAGCAAAGCCCCCAAGGCCGCGAGCAAACCGAGAATCTTGCCCGATTGATCCTGCGCCAGACCATCTGCCAGCTCGCTGGCAAAAACGTCATAACTGATACAGGCCGCCCCGGCGACAATCGCCAGCAGCGGCCAGAGCAGATGCCGCAATGCAATCGCATCACGTTCACGTGCGCCCACCAGCGTCACCACCACCGGCACCATGCCGATCACCAACGATGTGGGCGCAACGCCAACGTATTGCACCGCCACCACCAGCAAAAAGTAATACAGCAAATTGCCCGATACGCTTAAAGCGGCCAGCACCAGCCAGTCGTGCTGGCTTAGCCGTGGCCAGAGCTGACGCAATAGCGGCAGCAATAGCAATAGGGACACCAGACCATAGGCCACATAGCGCCCGGTCATCAGCGCCATCGGGCTAAATTCGCCCAGCCAGCGCGGCACCAGAAAAACCCCTCCCCACACAGCACCCGCCAGCGCGCCGTAGACCAAACCTTTAACCATATTTCCTCTAATCAGCCGGGCCTAAATCCCGCGCGCTAGCAATGCCGTGCCTTGAGTAGCGAGGTAGAAATTGTGCTGTAGTTGAAATTAATTAATAAGGGGTATTACCTTCAAAAGCTTGCTAGCAATGAATCACATGGCAATACCCACTAGCATTTTTGCCATCACCCCAGCGCCATCAGGCTGGCATTACCGCCTGCGGCGGCCGTATTGATGCTGACGGATCGCTCGGCGATCAGGCGGCTTAGCTCATAATCGCGGCCCTGTTCCAGCATCTGGCTGGACCAACCCTGAGCCTGAATAATGGCGCCGTCCCTGCTGGCCAGAGTTTGATTCAAGGCCAGCAAACCAGCGGCGTCTCCTTCAAACAG
Source organism: Chitinibacter sp. GC72 (assembly GCF_009760905.1). Taxonomy (GTDB): domain Bacteria; phylum Pseudomonadota; class Gammaproteobacteria; order Burkholderiales; family Chitinibacteraceae; genus Chitinibacter. Next base: position 344,526 of record NZ_VIRW01000001.1, read on the forward strand.
CACGGCGTCGAATGGCTGCTCTTGAGCCTGCTGGCGATCAAGCACACGGATGCGGGGCAGCAGAGACGCAGGGATCAGCTTGAGCAGCTCACGCACGGCGGGTACATCGGCGAAAATCGCCTGATTGCCGCTGGAGAGCACAGCAGTCCATTGCGCCAATGCGCCCGTGAGCGACTCGCACAGACACAGCACCATGCCGCGTGGCAGCATGAAATAGCGGTTCTGTTCGCCGGTCGGGCCAGGTAAATCCAGATAATCAGCCTGTTTCAGCTGGGCCAGATAGCGTGCGCAGCGTTGTGCTGCACCGCCGTACACGGGCAAGATTGCTTCACGAAACGCCGCCAGATCGGCCAGCGTGCTGGCCGAAGCCAGCACCGGCGCTTCAATCCGTCGTGCCAGCAAGCGTTGCAGATACAGCGGGCCACCGGCTTTGGGGCCGGTGCCCGATAGCCCTTCGCCACCAAAGGGCTGTACGCCGACCACGGCGCCGATCACATTGCGGTTCACATAAATATTGCCCACATGCACACGGCTCAGCACATGCGCGATGGTTTCGTCGATCCGGCTATGCAGACCAAAGGTCAGGCCATAGCCCGTGGCCCTGATCTGTGCGAGCATGTCGTCCAGCTGCTCGCGCTGATACCGGATCACATGCAGCACCGGGCCGAATACTTCGCGTTTCAATTCGGATAAATGGCCGATTTCGATCAATGTCGGGGCGACAAAAGTACCGTTGCGGCATGCCTCGGGCAAGGGCAGCGAAAAAGTTTGCGCAGGGTTGAGCTGCATGATGTGTTGCAGAATTTGCGCCTGCGCATCTCGATCAATCACCGGCCCCACATCGCTGGCCAACACGGCCGGGTTGCCGATTTGCAATTGCAGCATCGCGCCTTTGAGCATGTCCAGTACATGATCGGCGATCTCGCTTTGCAAGCACAGCACGCGCAATGCCGAACAGCGCTGCCCTGCCGAATCAAAGGCTGACATGATCACATCGCCAACCACCTGCTCGGCCAGCGCAGATGAATCGACAATCATGCAGTTTTGCCCGCCAGTTTCGGCGATCAGGGGAATCGCGCGGCCTTCCTCATCCAGCCTTTGCGCAAACACTTTGGCCAGAATGCGCGCCACTTCGGTCGAGCCGGTAAACATCACGCCTTTGCAGCGCGAGTCGGCAATCAGCGCCGCGCCGACGGTTTCGCCCTGCCCCGGTAGCAATTGCAAAGCATCGGCAGGAATGCCCGCCTGATGCAAAATACGCACCGCTTCGGCGGCGATCAACGGCGTTTGTTCGGCCGGTTTGGCAAGCACCGGATTACCAGCCGCCAGCGCGGCGGCCAGTTGGCCGACAAAAATTGCCAGCGGAAAATTCCACGGGCTGATGCAGACCACAGGCCCAAGCCCCTGATGCGTTTCGACCCGGAAATCCTTACCGATTTGCGCAGCGTAATAGCGCAGAAAATCAACGGCTTCGCGCACTTCGGCAATCGAATTGGGCAGCGATTTGCCCGCCTCGCGCACCAGCAAGCCCAGCAGCACCGGCATCCGCGCTTCAAGCAAATCAGCCGCCCGATTCAGGCAGGCCGCGCGCACGGCAATGGCAGCACTAGGCCAGCCAGATTGAACGGCATGGGTATAGGCCTGCAGGACATCATCAGTGTTAGCTTCAAGCACATACCCCACTATATCGCTATGATCGGCAGGGTTAAGCACCTGCTGCGCCAGTGTGAGCGCAGCCTCTATATCGACGATTGGTCGATCTGCCAGCATGGCGGCCGAACGCCACGCCATGCCGGCACTTTCCTGCAATGCGCTAGCCAGCCTGGCCAGTTGCTGCTCATTGGATAAATCCAGCCCGCGCGAATTGCTGCGATCGTCGCCGAATAATTGTCCGGGCAAGCCAATCTGCGCATGGGGCGAATACAGCGGCGTAATCGCGCGCGCCTGGGTAAACGGATCAGCGCTCAGCTCGGTCACGGGTACTTGTTCATCGGCAATACGGTTCACAAACGAGCTGTTGGCGCCATTTTCCAGCAAGCGCCGCACCAGATAGGCGAGCAGGGTTTTATGGCTGCCAACCGGCGCATAGATCCGGCATGGGCGGGAGAGCTTGCTCACCGCCTCTTCATACAATGGCTCCCCCATCCCGTGCAGGCACTGGAACTCATACTGGCCGGGGTAATAAGCGGCCTCGCCGCCCGCCATATGATAGATACTCGCCAGCGTCTGGGCATTGTGCGTGGCAAATTGCGGGTAAATCTCCACCGGCGCGGCGAGTAGTTTGCCAGCGCACACCTGGTAAGCCACATCGGTGTAGATTTTGCGCGTGTACACCGGGTAGTCGTCCAGCCCGTCAAGCTGGGCACGCTTGATTTCGCTGTCCCAGTACGCGCCTTTGACCAGACGGATCATCAAGCGATGCTGGCTGCGGCGAGCCAGATCAATCAGATAATCGAGCACCAGCGGCGCACGCTTCTGATAAGCCTGAACGACAAAGCCAATGCCGTTCCAGCCTTTGAGTTCAGCGTCAAAACACATCGCTTCAAGCAGATCGAGCGAGATCTCCAGCCGGTCGGCTTCTTCCGCGTCGATATTCAGACCAATATCATAATCACGCGCCAGACGCGCCAGACTGAGCAGCCGTGGCAATAATTCGCGCATCACGCGCTCGTGTTTGGCACGCGAATAACGCGGGTGCAGTGCGGATAATTTGATGGAAATGCCCGGGCCTTCATAAATGCCACGCCCGTTGGCCGCCTTGCCGATCGCATGTATCGCCATCTCATAAGCGGCGTAATAGCGCTGCGCATCGTCTTCGGTCATCGCTGCTTCGCCCAGCATATCGTAGGAATAGCGAAAACCTTTGGGTTCAAATTTGCGGCTGTGCCTGAGCGCATCGGCGATGGTTTCACCGCAGACAAACTGCTCGCCCATCATGCGCATCGCCATATCCATGGCCTTGCGAATCAAGGGCTCGCCACCTTGCGCAACCAGACGGGTCAAGGCGGCTCCCAGCGATTTCTCATCATGAACGCTGACCAGCTTGCCGGTGAGCATCAGCCCCCAGCTTACGGCATTGACAAACAGCGACTCGGATTGCCCCAGATAGTTCGACCAGTCGCCACCGCTGAGCTTGTCACGAATCAGATTATCGCGTGTAGCGGCGTCCGGAATGCGCAGCAAGGCTTCGGCCAAACACATCAGCGCAACGCCTTCCTGACTTGATAATGAAAACTGCTGGATCAGCCCTTCTACACCGCCGCTTTTCTTGCTGCGCAAGGCCAGCACCAATTGCTGCGCCAGCGCGCAGATTTGCTCAGCCTGAGCGGCATCCGGCTGCAGCTCGGAGGAGAGCAAATCACGAATGCAATCGGCTTCCTTGCGGCGATACGCCGCCGTAATCGCCGCTCGCAAGCCGGACTGCTGCGCGATGGAGTCCGCAAACTGGATAAAATGCGATTCGTAATGCGTTGAAGTCTGGGTCATTTCGGCACATCTCGGCAGGGGCAAATTGGAATGGGGCAGCGTGGCGGCAATCCAGGGCGGTCAATATCGGCCCGGTCACCTTGAAAATCGCTGTCAGTACGTAGCAAACCGGCTGGAAAATCTTGCTGTATCGTATTATGTAGTCGGCAAAAATAAACTACGAATTTTCCCCTACAGGAAACCCGCGAGCCAAGACAGCTCAAAGCGCATTCGGCCAGCGCCTGTGCGCTAAGGGATTTATGCGTGCAGCACAAAATCTGCCGTAGTTCCAGCGACAAAAGCACAGGGCAAAATCAGGCCATCGTGGTGGAACAAAAGCGTTTTATGGCGGTCTTTCCCACTCTTTTCACCGTATAATCGCCGACACAAATCATTCTTATTACTTCAAAGTAAAGACGCCCGACATGCCTCGTTTAGCCATCACCAGCAGCCTGATCGCTGCCGTTTTCAGCAGCGCCATCCTTTTGAGCCCAGCCGCCCACGCCTTTGTGCCGCCTGTTCCCGAGATTGCAGCCAAATCCTATTACCTGTACGACAAGCAAAGCGGCCAGATTCTGGCCTCGCGTGATCCGGATATGCGCGTTGAGCCCGCATCGCTGACCAAACTGATGACGGCCTATCTGACGTTCAAAATGGTCAAGGAAGGCAAGCTCAAACTGGAGCAGACTTTGCTGGTGTCGGAAAAAGGCTGGAAAACCGAAGGCTCGCGGATGTATCTCGACCCCAAAGTGCCTGCCACAGTGGACGATCTGATCAAAGGCATGATCGTGCAATCGGGCAACGATGCCTGCGTGACGCTGGCCGAAGCAATTGCTGGCAGCGAAGAAGTGTTTGCCCAGATGATGAATGCCGAAGCCAAGCGCCTGGGGCTGAAAGACTCGAATTTTACCAATTCAACCGGCTTGCCCGATCCGGCCTTGCATGTCACCACCAGCGATCTGGCGCGCCTGGCCAATGCCATCATCAATGATTTTCCCGAGTTTTATCACATCTACTCGATCAAGGAATTCAAGTACAACAATATCAGCCAGCCTAACCGCAACTTGCTGCTCTACCGTGATCCGTTTGTCGATGGCATGAAAACCGGCCACACCAATAGCGCCGGCTACAATCTAGTTGCATCGACCAAACGCGACAATCGTCGCCTGATTTCGGTGGTAGTGGGCACCGCCAGCCCGGAAGTGCGTGCCGCTGAGTCATCAAAGCTACTCAACTGGGGCACGCAATTTTTTGAAACCCCTAAGCTCTACGCTGCCAAACAAGCGGTACAGCAAGTACCGGTATGGAAAGGTAAAGACGCGCAAGTGGGCGTCGGGTTTATGAATGACCAATTTATCACCATACCCAAGGGTGACGCTGCCAAGCTAAAAATCGACTTGACCACGCAGCAGCCACTGATTGCGCCAATCAAAGTTGGCCAGCAAGTCGGTACGATGAAGATCTCTCTTGATGGCAAAGTGCTGAGCGAGCGGCCAGTCGTGGCGGTATCGGCGGTTGAAGAAGCCAGCATTTTTGGCCGTGCCTGGGATACCATTCGCCTGTGGTGGAAAGGCCTATTTAGCTAAGCGAGGCATTAGCAATAAAAAAATCCCCAGTCTGTTGACTGGGGATTTTTTATCTTGATGAATTAAAAGCGACGATTGCTGATCTTGAAAATCCGCATCATCGGCATTGCGGTTTGCGGGCCAAACCAGCGATTAAAAATCGTTACGGCTTCACCACTATTTTCCATTTCGACCAAGGCTTGATTAATCGCCTCTTGCAGCTTTTTCTCGCCTTTTTGCATCCCCACCGCAATGGTTTTTACTTCCAGTGCAAACTCACTGATTTCATATTGCGAACGCTGTGCTGCAGGCATTCTGGCCAAAAAAGCCGAAAGTACCGGACCATCAGCGGCTACGCCTGCTACGCTGCCAGATTGCAGTGCCTTAACCATCTCGGGCTTATCTTCAAACTCGACCAAGGGTGTATTGGGCAAGTTTTTCTTCATTTTTTTCGAGGTACTCGATGTTGCAGTCACGGCAATGGCAGCACCAGCTAGATCGGCTTCGGACTTAAAGCGCCCTTTTTTAGCCATAATGCGATCATCGGTCACAAAATAACCCACGCTAAAATCCACCTCGCGCTCACGCTCAGCTGTACGGGTTAAGTCTGCCACCACAATATCCACCGTGTCATTTTTAATATGTGGAATCCGCTCATCCGATTCGACAATTTTAAACACTGGCTTTACATTCAAACGCTTGGCAATTCCGAGCGCAAAATCAATATCGTAGCCTTTGAGAGAACGGGTTTTGGTATCCATCATTGAAAACGGCGGTGAAGAATCTTTCACCCCGATCACAATTTCACCTTTTTTCTGAATGGCTTCGAGCGAAGTGGCCTGCGCCACTGAAGCAACAATGGTCAATACAAGTGCAGCGATAGAACGCATCAATACGACTCCAGCAAACTTAATTCAAACGTGGAAAAAATTACTGCGGTAAGGGCAAAATGGGATGTGTACCTTGTTTGGCTGCGCTTGCAGCCGGATAGAAAAACACGCCATTGATGTCTTTGCCAAATGCATACGTTTTTTTCAATTGGGCAAAATTGGCCAGCATGGCGGCATCGCTCGGCGCATGGATAAAACCTTGTTTGAGACCCGCAGCACTTAAAGCGCCCTCCAGCGAATTGGGATCAATGCTCACAGGCTGCTCGCCGGTATCCCAGTAGCGGCTCACTTGCCCGCCCAGTGGTGATAATTTGACGCTATACAGTTGCGGCCCCAATTGCGATTGCAAATGCCAGCCCATGGTGTGTATGGCCTGCGTTGTCTCAGGATTCGTGCCCGATACGGCGGCAATCCCGTGGGATGAATGAGTCCAGATAATGACCTTTTTGTCTTTCAGCGGCTGATTGAGCAGCCATTGCACATTGTCGGCCATCGCGGTATCGCGATAATCATAGTTTTTATCATCGCGATGCTGCTGGCGAATCACATTGGCCGAAATACCCCGCACTTGGCGACACCACCAGCCGGCATTGTCGCGCATCGCATTGCTGCTAGCAGCCTCCTGACACAGCTCGCTTTCCAGCTGCGACGAGATTTTATTGAATTGCGCCAAATCAGCGCCCTGACTATTGAGTGAAATCGCTTTTTTGGCGACTTCAACGTAGGCTGGCCAAGCGGCATCGCTCAGCGCTGGCGAATTACCCTGCTGCAGATAGCTTTCCAAGGCCGGGATCAATTCATTAATCGACGTAGTGCCGGCCAGCGGAATATCCAAGCCATGCAATTGCAAAGGCCGATCCGTTTTGCGCACGCTATCGGCGTATTGCAGCACCTTGCGGCTGGCATCGGTTTGCGAGTACATATAAAACACTCGACCCGGTGCTAGCTCGGTCAGACTGGCGTCTTTTTCAGTCGCGCTGCGCCACATGGCTTCCACATCAAACATCGCGCTTTCAATCAGCAAGGCATCAAAGCCTTTTTCTTGGTGCAAATATTGCACCAAGCGATTCATTAATTCGAACGCATTGGCATCGGCGTAGCTGTCTTCATTAAGGATCAGCACCCGCGCATCGCCAATTGCCGCGCCAAACGCTAACAGATCCTGCGTATCCGTCGCCTGCGCAACATCGAGCGCCGTAAGCGGCTGGGCATTGGCCTTGAGCCAGTCTTGCGCTGCGCTCAATGCAGCTTGCACCGACACCGCAGTACCACTGGCCGTTTGCGCCGTTTCTGTTTGATCACCACACCCCACCAAGGCCAAGCCTAGCATCATCCCTAGCGCATATCGACGCATCGCATTTCCCTAGCTAGCAGACAAAAGATGAACAGCATAATGCAAAATATGAATTTTTATGCCGCGAAAATTACAAAAATTATAATTATGAGCAACAACTGTTAGCTGCTTCACTGTGCTGGATCAGCATTCATACCATTCCAGCAGCACAGCAGCGGCAATGCCCATACATCAGGCAGTATTGCTCTGAAGCTAACAATATTTCTAGATTACAGAGCAATACCCTTAGATCACCCAGCTGGCCAACAGCGTTTTCTGGCTCAGCAAATAGCCCAGCGCGACAATGCACAACATCGCACTGGCTAAAAAGCCAACGCGAAAGGTGGTTTTCTGCGTTTTATGCCGCAAGGTTTGCTGCGCCAACCAGGCTCCCGGCCAGCCACCGCACAGGCTCACCAGATGCAAATTGGCCTCGGGAACGCGCCAACCGCCTTGGGTGGCCTGACGTTTATCCAGCCAGTACATCAGAAACACCAGCGCACTACTACCCGCACTCATCGCTAGCAATAGCCAGCGCGCCGACGAGCTCAGCAGCATCAGCACAAACAGCGGCAACAGGCCATACATCAAATAATCGATCAGATCTTTGTTCGCCCCGCTCGCTGCTGCAGGTTTGCCGCCTTTTTTCGGCGCCACATTAATTGCCTGCACGCGCCCTTTGGCATCGCTGCCCGCCTCAAACCACAGCATATCACCCGCTTTCGGGCGGAAATACCCGGCGCGTTTCAGCGCACTGATATGCACAAAGACCCGCTCGCCCGCTGCCGACTGAATAAATCCAAAGCCTTTACCACCATTCCACTGCACCAGCTTGCCCTGCTTCATATTCTGCCTTTGCCCAATAAAAAGGGACGACAAGCTGTCGCCCCTAGGTGATTACGGTTCAAAACGAAAGTTCAGCGTGGCTGATCACTCAGCCAATCAGGCCGAATACACGACCTTGCCTTTGACTATCGTTTTGGCCACTTTGCCGATCATTTCATGACCAATAAATGGCGTGTTTTTACCTTGCGATTTCAGTTTGTCCGGAATCACATACCAGCTCGCTTGCGGGTTAAACAGCAGCAAATCGGCGCGGTTGCCCACCGCCAGGCCAGCGTCAAAGCCCAGCGCTTTCGCTGGCGTTGAGCTGATCTTGGCCAAGGCCTGCGGCAAGGGGATTTTGTTGGCGCGCGCCCACGCTAGCGTAAGTGGCAGCAGCAATTCCAGCCCCGTTGCCCCGCGCTCGGCCTGCGCAAATGGCAGCAATTTGCCATCATCATCCACTGGTGCGTGATCCGAACAAATCATATCAATCGTACCATCGTTCAGCGCCGCGACAATCGCGTCGCGATCGGCCACCGAGCGCAGTGGCGGATCGAAGCGGTACTGGCTATCAAAGAAACCAATATCGAGATCAACCAGATGAATATGGTTGATACTCACATCGCAAGTGAGCTTCAAGCCTTCACGTTTCGCCGCGCGAATCAGCTCCAGACCGGCCGCGCTCGATACGCGCGCCAGATGCACTTTACAACCGGTGGCACGCATCAACTGAGTAATCTGTGCAATCGCAATCGTTTCGGCAACGACTGGAATACCGGTCAAGCCAAGACGCGAAGCGTATGGGCCATCGTGCGCCACGCCATCATTCACCAGCGAGGCCTCTTCGGGGCGCAGGCGCAATTCAAAGCCAAAATTTGCGGCGTATTGCATGGCGCGGTATAGCACTTGCAGGTCAGCAATCGGCACATCGCCTTGCGAGAACGCCACGCAGCCCGCTTCATGCAACTGCGCCATTTCGGTAATCTCAACGCCTTTTAAGCCGCGCGTTAAAGCGCCAACCGGATACACCCGAGCCAGATCAAGCGTTTTACTGCGCTGGCGCAGCATCGTCACCAAACCCACTTCGTCGAGCACCGGATCGGTATCGGGCGTACACACCACGCTCGAAATCCCACCTGCCACCGCCGCCGCCATTTCGGATGCCAGCGTTGCTTTGTATTCCTGGCCCGGCTCGCGCAGGCGCGCGGCAAAATCAACCAGACCCGGCGCAACGACCAGGCCGCTCGCATCAATCACTTCATCAGCAACAAAACCGGCTGGCGCGCTACCGACGCCAACAATTTTGCCTTCAGCGATAAACAAATCGCCGGCATGTTCGGTACCCGCCAATGGATCAACCAGCTGGCCGTTTTTGATATGGATATTCTTCATAATCACAGTAGCCCTTTCTGATTCGCAGTCACAATGCTCAATACCGCCATGCGCACGGCAATACCAAAAGTCACCTGCGGCAAGATCACCGCCTGATCGCCATCGGCGACCGCCGAATCAATCTCGACACCACGATTCATCGGCCCCGGGTGCATCACAATCGCGTCGGGCTTGGCGAGCGCGAGTTTTTCTGGCGTCAGGCCGTAATATTTGAAAAACTCCTGCGTACTGGGCAGGTAAGCCCCCGCCATGCGCTCGTTCTGCAAGCGCAACATTGCCACCACATCCACGTCTTTCAGGCCTTCGGCCATATCGTGATAGACATGCACGCCGAGTTGCTCAACGCCGGTGGGCAGCAAGGTTTTTGGCGCAATCACGCGAATATCAGGGCAACCCAAAGTCGACAGCGCATGAATTTGCGAGCGCGCCACGCGGCTGTGCAGTACATCGCCGACAATCGCAATGCGCAAATTGGTGAAATCGCCTTTGTAATGGCGAATCGTGAACATATCTAGCATCGCCTGCGTCGGGTGCGCATGGCGGCCGTCACCGGCGTTCACCACCGCAATACCTGGCTTGACATGCTTGGCAATCAAATGCGCCGCGCCCGATTCCGAGTGGCGCACGACAAACAGATTCGCGCCCATCGCTTCCAGATTGTGGACGGTATCGAGCAGCGTTTCGCCCTTGGCGGTGCTCGAGGCCTGAATATTCAGGCTGGAGACATCCGCCGACAGACGCTTGGCGGCGATTTCAAACGTCGTGCGCGTGCGCGTCGAGTTTTCAAAAAACAGATTGAACACCGACGTTCCGGCCAGATCGGCGAACTTTTGATTGACTAATTCGCCACCGGAAACAAACTCAGCGGCTTTATCCAGAATCTGGTGCAAGACGCGGCGCGGCAGACCTTCGGTTGTCAACAGGTGAATCAGCTCACCTTGGGCATTTAACTGCGGGTTATACATGGCATCCTCACTGGGCACTACTGCACTTCAATTCAAGAGGGTATTGCTCTGCAGATAATGTTAAGATTGATCTGCATAGCAATACCCTTTACTAATTCACAATACCGCTACCATCGAAGTAGGCTTGCAGGATCTGCATTGCCGCCACCTGATCGAGCGCCGGTTTCTGCTTGCGCCCGCGTACGCCGATTTCGTTCAAGGCCTGCGTTGCACCGGCACTACTCAAACGCTCGTCAACCAAATGCACGGGCAAACTAAACCGCCCGGTCAGGCGGTTGGCAAATTTGCGCGCCAAGCGGCTCATCTCATGCTCGGCACCATCCAGATACGACGGCAAGCCGACGACCAAGCTGGAGGGCTGCCATTCCTTGATCAAGGCCTCGATACGGGCAAATTTTTTGTCATTTTCTTCAAACGCAATCGTTTCCAGCGGATGCGCAATACCCAATTCAGTCGAGCCCATCGCCACGCCGATCCTCACTTCACCAAAATCAAAACCTAAAATCGTGCTCATAGGAGAACGTCCAAAGTAGAACGAAATTGGGAGCGATTTGCGTCGCGAGCCAGTGCTAGGCGCGAAGTAGCAGCGCAGAGCCCGGAATGGGCTAATGCCCATGAGGAGGTCGAGCAGCGCACGACAAAGTCTAGCGCTGGCGTAGTAGCAAAGCGCCCCAATTTCATGCGTGGCCTGCGTCTTTGGATAGCATCGCTACGTCAATGCCCAGCAGCGCCAGCGCTGCCTCATAGCGCTCGTCCGACGGCACTTCAAACAGGATTTTCATATCATCCATCGGCACTGTGAGCCAGGAATTCTCAGCGATTTCTTTTTCCAGCTGCCCCGCTTCCCAACCGGCAAAGCCCAGCGCAACAAACATCTGCGCAGGGCCGCCACCTTCGCCCACCGCGCTTAAAATATCGCGCGACGTCGTTAGCCCCAGCGAATCGCTGACCGCCAGCGAGGCCTGCCAGCTGCCCAGCGGCGAGTGCAGAATAAAACCGCGATCAGTCTGCACTGGGCCGCCAAAATGCACCGGCAAATCCGCCACATCGGGCCGATGCAGCTCGACTTCGATTTGCTCGAACAAGGTTTGCAGATTCATTCCCAGCGGGCGATTCAAAATCACCCCCATTGCCCCGGCAGCGGTATGCTCGCAAATCAAAATCAGCGAACGCGCAAAAATCGGGTCGGCTAAACTGGGCATCGCCACCAGAAAGTGACGCGAGAGATTCATTTCAGCGGTATTTTCCATAGCCGCAATTATCGCATAGCTTTTGCGCCGCTGCTGAGGCGAAACCAAATTGCCATCGCAACGGCGATTTGGCCACAGCAGTCATGAACAGGCTTTATATACCCATCATGTATATCCCTACAAAGCACACTTAAAAACAGCTATGAGATATACCTATAGGCAATACAAGCTAACTGCGCCGCAAAGCACCTAAATCAGATTGCAAAATATACCGTTTCGCCAAACGACGAACGATGAGCGCTGCCAGCAATGAATCACTAAACCCCAAAGCAGAACAAAAACAGTAGCAAGATCACATGCCATTTTGGCAGCGTGACAGTTTGCTTGAACTTGATTTGGAAGCTCGCCATTCGGATTCGGTCATTTTTTGGGCATTGAACGCACAGCGGCTACGCTAGCGTACAATACGCTACCATTCGGTATTGATTGAACAAGAGAACCCCATGACCGCGACAAAGACCACCGCCATCGTCTGGCTACGCCGTGATTTGCGTATTTTTGATAACGCCGCGCTGTATACCGCACTGAAAAATGCCGATCAGGTGGTGCTGGCGTTTGTGTTTGATACGACGATTTTGGCGGGACTGCCCAAGCAGGATCGTCGGGTTGAGTTTATCTGGGAAGCATTGAAAGACATTAAAACTGCGCTGCGTCAGTACAACACCGACATCGTGATTCGTCACGGCGACCCGCTCGTTGAGATCCCCGCTTTGGCCGAGCAATATGCTGCCAGTGCCGTTTATTGCAATCGCGATTACGAGCCAGCGGCGATTAAACGGGATGGGTATGTGGCTGCAGCCCTTAAAGAACAAGGCCGCTACTTCAATACCTATAAAGATCAAGTCATCTTTGAGCAGGATGAAGTGCTGACACAATCGGGCACGATGTATAGCGTGTTCTCGCCGTACAAGCGCGCGTGGCTCAATAAACTCGACAGCAAGGCAATGAAATCTTGGCCGGTGAATAAATTTATTCACAAATTGATGCCGTTAAAGGCCCAGTATTTTCCTTCGCTCAAAGAGCTGGGTTTTGCCAAAACCAATTTGTCCGAATTGAAAATCCCGCTCGGCATGGCCGGTGGCGAGAAGCTGTTTGAAGACTTTAAAAACCGCATTGATGATTACAAGGAAGCGCGCGATTTTCCGGCAGTAAAAGGCGTTTCCTATCTATCGGTGCATTTGCGCTTTGGTACGGTGTCGATCCGCGAGCTGGTGAATTACGCTTTTCACCACGGCGGCGCAGGGGCAGAAACTTGGCTATCTGAGCTAATCTGGCGCGAGTTTTATCAGCAAATCCTGTGGCATCGTCCCGATGTGGTCGAGCATGCGTTCAAGCCCGAATACGATGCGCTGCCCTTCCCTAATCACCCTGAATTGTTTGACGCCTGGTGTCGCGGTGAGACGGGCTATCCGCTGGTTGACGCGGCGATGCGCCAGCTGAACCAAACCGGCTATATGCACAATCGCCTGCGCATGGTGGTGGCGAGTTTCCTGGTGAAAGATTTGCTAATCGATTGGCGCTGGGGCGAGCAATATTTTGCCGAGAATCTGCTTGATTTTGATCTGGCGGCCAATAATGGCGGCTGGCAATGGGCAGCATCAACCGGTTGTGATGCACAGCCCTACTTCCGCATTTTCAATCCGGTATCGCAATCGGAAAAATTTGATCCGCAAGGCAAATTTATCCGCCGGTATTGCCCTGAGCTGGCTGATTTGCCCAATGAGGCCATCCACGCGCCATGGGAAGCGAAGGCCAGTACGCGCCGTTCGGCCAACTTCCTGCAAGACACGGATTATTTCCCGCCCATTGTCGATCACGCCGAACAACGTGAAGCCGCATTAGCGCTGTTCAAGCAGGCCAAAGGTGATGCAGCAATCAAGGAGAAATAACAACATCGGTATGGATTGAAGTGCGGCAGCAGGCGCATTTTGGCCTAATATGTCCAGATAGGCGTCCGCGGTGGATGCTCAATCTGGACTTGAATTCATGCCTGAAATAATTGCTCTGATTGCCCCACAAAACATCATGCCCGCATTTGCCGACTCTCTTGGCATCCTGGGCGCGCACGAGCACCATGTTGCCATGATGCATTCATCAGGTAGCAACACCCAAATCCAGCGCTTTACCCTGCAAACCCCCGTCCAGAAAATTCATTTTCAGGAATCAAGCCGCTGGCTGCTGGCTGCGCTGTCCAATAGTGGGGCAATTACGCCCTATCTGTATAAGGAGCGCATTCTGGTTTGCGCATTGGGGGCTTGCAATAACCATCAGCAACTAGCCAGTGAATTGCAACTGCTTCTCAGCTGCAGCCTGGCTAATCTGATCGCGGCACTACTGGATCGGGCCCTGCAAGCAGGACATACATTCAGCGCAGCGCTAAAGCAACTGGAAGGCAAATTTGATGGCGATGTCGGCCTGATTGCCCAATACACCCCGGACGCGCAATATTTCTACGCGCTTAATCTGGGTGTTCCGCTCTTTTTGGGGCTGGAATCCGGTCTTGGACAGATTTGCAGCAGCAGTGCCAAGTTAATCCGCCTCCGTGCCAATCCGGTACACGAAATTAGCCATGGCGAAGTCGTGCGCTTTGGCTTGAATGCCCCAGCCCTGTGCCACAGCAATGGTGACTCCAGCCCTCTACTGATGTCGGCCAGCAAGACACTAAGCGTACCCCATCATATGCTGGCAGAAATTCAGAGTCAGCCTGTTACGCTGGCCGCACAGGTTGACAAATACAAAGCCGAGCAGGTTTTTCCCAAGCCACTCTTGGCCAAACTGGCCGGCATTCACAGCGTAACTCTGCTGGCCAGTGGCTCCAGTTTCCATGCAGCGATGATTGCCAGCTACTGGTTTGAAACCCTGGCCGGACTGAAAACCCAGGTCGAGCTCGCCAGCGAATACCGCTATCGCGACATTCATCCTGATAGCCACGAACTGGTAATCGCCATCTCGCAATCAGGCGAGACGGCAGATACGGTAGAAGCTTTGCGCCTGGCGCAACAGAAAGGTCACCCAGAAACAATTGCACTCTGCAATGCCGCCGACAGCACACTGACCACACTCACCGACCACACCTTGCTCACCAACAGTGGCGCAGAATTATCAGTTAGCTCAACCAAATCATTCACGGCACAATTACTACTGCTCTACCAGTTGGCACTAACGCTTGGAAAAACCCGCAAAACACTTAGCGCAGAGCAAATCGCCCGCGCCGAGCAGGAAATGTACAATCTGGCCAAGGTGATCCACGCAACACTGGATCACAACAAAGAGCTGCGACGCTGGGCTGGTGAGCTGCATAGCAAGCAAAATCTCTTTGTCATCGGTCGGCATGCCATGTACCCCGTTGCGCTGGAAGGAGCCTTCAAATTCAAGGAAGTCGCCTATCAGCACGCCACCGGCTTTGCCGCCGGCGAACTTAAGCATGGCCCGATTACCTTGGTAAACGACGATCTGCCGGTGATCGCCTGCTTGCCATGGAATGCCCATGCCGAACGCATGCTGAGCAATCTGCACGAAATCCGGGCCAATCGGGGCGAGATCTTTGTGCTTTCCGACGGAAATCTGGCGTCCAGCGACAAGTTTAATGTCATCCATATGCCATCAGGCCTGCATGATCTGGCACCGATTGTATACAGCGTTGCCTTGCAACTACTTGCTTATCACAGCGCGGTGCTGCGCGGCAATACCATTGACAGCCCCCGAAATCTGGCAAAATCACAGATCACAGCTTGAGAAAACAATCTAGGCGCAGATGCCGACTTTGAAGCAGGGGTAAAGTCACTCCCAGCTTCAAGTAGGTATTTGCCTGCAGCCCAGACCTGAATTAGCCTACCGCCACATACCCAGCCGACGCTTTGCCGATCTCGCAGACAGCAAAAAGCCCAGCTCTTTCGAACTGGGCTTCTTTACTTAGGGTAGTCTGGCAATGACCTACTTTCACACGGGCAATCCGCACTATCATCGGCGCTGAGGCGTTTCACTGTCCTGTTCGGGATGGGAAGGAGTGGGACCACCTCGCTATGGTCACCAGACAAAACTGGGGGAGTTGCTGTCTTTTCAAACAACAACTCGAAATAGAAGAAGTAATATCATCAGCAAGTCGTTTTGAC
>NZ_VIRW01000010.1 GCF_009760905.1 Chitinibacter sp. GC72
ATCCGGCATTTGCGGCAAGTATTTGATGTCGATGTGAAAATAGCCGGGATCGTAGGCCTTGAAAGGCTTGCTGAGCTTGGGGGCGGTGGCGGGCTCCAGGTCGCGTAGACTGCCAACCCCATGACGATGCAAACAACGATCCAGCCCGGAACGGGAAACCGCGGGATTGAGGAATTCGCGGATGACCAGCAGTAAATCATCCAGCCCGAGTTTGAGCAGCTTGCGCAATTGGACGGCAATGCGTTCCTGCGCAGGCGTCAGGGTGGTTTGCAAGCGATGTGCCGTATGAGAGCGATCTGCCACACTGTCCCGGTTCTGCCACTTGTGAATGGTATCGACGGAGACGTTATAGCGTGCAGCCAGTTCGGCCTGAGTGCCGGTCGCTTGCTGAATTTCCCTGCGAATGGCAGGCGTGGTGCGGGCGTTTTTGTGTAATTGGACGATCATGTTGTCTGGGCCTTGAGCGTTGCCAGAAGCTTACCTAAACTCTCGCGAGCTAGGGCAAGTTTCCAGATGCGTTTACTCAGGCAATCGTCCGGGATGCGACACCCGGTGCGACTCATTCGGTCATCTTGTCTTGGCAAATCACTAAGTGTTCGGGCAGTACGTCGGCCAAGTTAGCTTCATTAAAATCTTTGCGCGATATATTAGCCAACACTAGGCCATGCCCATACGGCATAACTAATTTTCCGGCGTAGCGGCTGGCCGAAGGGTTGATTAATAGCGGATCTTTTTTGAGCATATCAATGGTGACATTGATAAAGTCCCGTGCTTTGAGAAGTGGATTAACATCTTTGACCAGCTTGCCATTGAATTCACATTCAACAAGATTCGGATTGATCGTCAAAATACTAGCAAGTTTCCAGTCCTTAACTTCGAGTGCAAGTAGCCCGCGATGCGGATTTAAAATCAGAAAATCAGGGCGCCGCCGTTTTACGCCCACGGTCACGTCATACCAGCACAGGTAATCGTCTTCAAGTAAAACTTCAAGACGGCGAGCGAAGCGCTTCTCACCAGAAGTCATTCGGGACAGGCAAGTGTTTAAACTGGGGATAAGCGTTGCCATGCAAGATTTCCTAAATGCTGATTGTTGTGTGCAGCTCGACTATCAACTTTGCCGTAAGTCAATTCAAAAATAGTTTACATGATTAATCAGCAAAAGCCTGCTGCACGGCATCAACAACCCTTTCACCAATAACTGGTTTTTCAGCAAGGATTGGATATCGCTTACAAAGTTGGTTGGACAACGCGTTGCCATTTTGTCGAATGCTGCGAATGATGCTATCGAGCTCATTGTCCGGCGCTTCTAAAAATTGCTTGATGGCGTTGCGGGCTTGGTCGTTGGCTTTTAAGAAACGGGCTTCTTTGCGCATTTCTTGTGTCAACGTGGTGTCGATGATTTTGGCGAGATATTCGGCGTGTGCCGTGAGGTCAGGGTAGCGCCATGCGGGTAGTGCATCATCGTAGGCGCTGAAATAAAGGTTGTATTCAACACCGTCCTCGGCGATGATTGGCTCGCCAAAATAATATTGATCGGCATATTTGCGCATCAGGCGGCGCGAAAAACGCTCAAGCACTTTGTCGTAAGCGGCGCGTGCCTGCGTGCTATCTGCGATGGTCGCTGAGACGGGCAGAATAATCGGCGCGGGAACTAGCCCATCGCGGCGCAAAATGTCATTAATTAAAAAGCGCGAAATTCTGCCATTGCCATCGGCCATCGGATGAATATAGACAAAGCCGAAAGACGCCACTGCTGCCCGTACGATGGATGATGCACCTTGGCTGCGTTCGAGAAAATGCGCCAGCCCAGACAGAAGGGCGTTTGTTTGTTCCCAATGCGGGGCGATGTAATCAACGACCGCTTGATAATGCGCTGAGTGCCCAACGTAAACTGGTGAGCGGCGCAGTCCATAGCGTAGCGCCATATCGCCCAAAATACCGCGCTGTAATAGGCTTAAGGTGTTAGCCGCGAATGGATTTTCGTGTTGCCCGCATTCGTTTTCCATGACAGCAGCAAAGCGGCGGATACGGTCTTCTTTATCCTGCTCACGCTCAATTAAAAAGCTGGCGCGGCTCTCTTTGACGGTTAGCCAAACTGTACTGCGCAAAATCAGATCAACGCCGAAGTCTGATTCCAGCTCGGCCAGCTTGTCTGGCAAATCATAAGTCTCAGCAGTTTGAATGGCGGCGGTTCGACGAACGATAGGGCAGTAATGGCGATTGCCCGGCAGATTGTCACGAACCCGCCAGCGCGGGCAATTGATCGGCGTTCCGACTAGATACAGTTCGGGGTCAAGTGCATCAATGTAGTTGCCTCGCGTCAGATTCGGCGCAGCCAGCGTGTCATCCAACAACCATTCATACAAGAAGCAGGCGCGGCGTGCATAACTTCCCGTTGGTTCTCGCGCAATCCATTGTTCCAGCTCTTGCTTGGCCAAAGCTTGAGAAAAAAGCCGAGCTAGAAATTCCAGATGTATGCCTTCATATTTGAAAGCAAACGCCAGTTGCTCACTAAACGTGTCAAGAGGGCGGTATGATTCTGGATATACTTCAAAACGTATGTCACCGTCACTTGATGTTGAGCGGTTACGCCCGATTTCACTCTGTACTGCCAGCGGGTGCACAGCATTGACATTGTAGGTGAGCGATAGCCATTGATACCCGATCTCAGCCATAAAATCGATTACTCCGTCATAAAAACAGTTATAAATTGAATGTTTTCAATGAAAACGATTATAGCAGACGGGTTTGGGGTTGGTAGGCTAAGTTGACTGGGTTGCGCTGAGGTGTGCTAGAGGGGCGGAAACGCTATGAACTGATCATGGCATTTTTCATGGCCTTATTTTTTGATTGGTATATTTTCTTAATAAATCAGTGGTTTATGCGGCTGTTAATGATTGAGTGGCTTAAGCGGCAAATATCCGTCAAAACGGGTGCTTTCTCCCTCTAAAGCAAAATCGGGTTTAACGCCAGCTATATGCGGTGCGTGGCGTGGGCGTTTGACGGTGACGCGCTTGAGCGCGATTTGTCGTGCGGGGGCGAGCAGCGCATCGGCGTCTTCGTCGCCGCCGATCAGTGTTTGAAATGCGGCCATGTCTTTTTTTGACTTGGCTCGTTTGCTAGGCTCGGGAAACATCGGGTCGAGATAGACAACATCAAATGCTTGTTCAGCCAAGGGGCCAATGCCTGCAGCGCGCTCGGCCAGCCATTGGCGGCCATCGCCAAAATGCAGCGTCATGCGCTGAGCAATTTCAGATGTATTAGTATCTTGCTGTGCGCGGTGCAGGCCGTCTTTCAGCAGCAGATACGCTACCGGGGTACGTTCGATCAAAGTCACTTCACAGCCTAAGCTGGCCAAGACAAAACCATCGCGTCCCAGCCCGGCAGTGGCATCAAGTACGCGTGGCAGGTAGCCACTTTTAATGCCGACGGCTTTGGCTACCGGCTGGCTACGTCCGCCACCAAACTGGCGTCGATGCGCCGCAGCACCGCCGACAAAATCAACAAACACCGGTGCTTTTTCGGTCAGCGAGTGCAGCTCAAGATGTTCATCAACCCAGTACAAATAGTGGGTCGCATCGTCAGGGGGGGTGTCCCATAGTGGCAAGCCCAGCAATTGGGCTTCAGCGCAAAGCTCCGGGGGGGTATTGGTATAGATCAGACCTATCATCTTAGTGCACTACGGCGTCTGCAAAATAAGGGCGATAGCCTACACGAGGCAGACGGCTTTGGGGGTCTTGGCGGTAAAAGAGTTTGAGCTGTTCGTACACCGCCGGATAGGTGTCGAGCAGCGTGTGCGGGTCTTCAAAGAATACTTCGGAGCAGACCGCAAAGCATTCGGCGGCATTGGTCGCCGCGTAGAGATCAATCGGGCTGTATTCGCCGCGGTCTGCTTTTTGCTGCAAATCGATAAAGGCGTGGCTAAATGCGGCCTGCCAGTGCTTCTGGTTCATGCCGTGATGCAGCGGCGGGTTGCCATTCGGAAAGCCATTGCGCATGTCGAGTTTGTGTGCCAGCTCGTGAATCACCACATTAAAGCCATCCTGCCAGGGCGCTTCCATCACATCGTGCCATGAGAGCAACACCGGCCCGTCGCTGCGCGCTTGTCCGGCCAGCACTTGCTCGCCTTCATGTACAAAGCCGTGGTGATCGCGTTCGCGAGTGGGTGTCACAAACTGGCTGGGATAAATAATGATTTCCTGCCAATCATCGTAGGCGTCAAAGCCCAGATTCAAAATCGGCAACACTGCTTGCACGGCCAGCACCAGCCGCATGGGGTCGCTAAATTCGATGCCTTTGGCCGCAGAGATGGCCTTGGTATGCAAAAACCAGGCGGCCAGCGCTTTCAGTCGCTGTAACTCATCGCCGCTTAGCCCGCGCAATATCGGCATTGTGGTCAGCGGTAGCCATAGTTCATCGTTAATCGGGTGACGTTTGAGCCACCATTGGCGGTAGGCATTCTGGAAAAATTGCAGCATGGATGTGCTCGGGCTATGGATATACCGGACAGATTGTTATCTCAGGCTTTATTTTCAATCGTGATGGTCAATAATGAAGCTCGATTGCAGCGTGAATGTGTACACAAATCCACAAAATCAAGCTTTCGTAAGCTTACAGGATGGGGTTGGTTTATGCTGATAGGGGCTTGCCTATTGGGTGTATTGCCAATTGCGCCCTGTGCCGGATGTAATTTTCTTTTTATCGTGGTGACATTATGTCGATTCGAGCTCGTCTTCTTCTGATCGCTGGTGCGGTGTATGGTGCAAGCATGATTGCACTAATCATTTTTCTGAGCAGTGATTCGTTGGGAAGTATCTTGCTGGTTGGAGTGGTCGGCCTGCTGGTGCTACTGGCGGCGCTGTTCTGGGCCATGAACGATTCTCTGGGCCAACTGGGCAAACTCAGTGATGCGATTCGCACCCAGGCAGCCGAACATGGTGATTTAAGTCTGCGTTTGCCGGTATCGGCTGGCGAAGTCGGCGAGCTGGCACAGGCGTATAACCAGTTTGTTAGCAAATTCCAGAACGTGCTGCGCGATGTGCAGCGCGAAATGGAAGGGCTGGCGATCAGCCTGCATGAGCTGAGTGCGGTGACAGCCCAGATGGCTAAAGATACACGCAGCCAGTCGGACTTTGCCGCCTCATCGGCTGCAACGGTGGAAGAAATCACGGTGAGTATCAATCACATTGCCGATAGCGCGCGTGATATGGATTCAGTGGTGAGTGAAACGCAACGTATTTCCGGTGATAGTGCCGATGCCGTGCAACGGGTATCCGAGGAAGTCGGCCAGGTCTCCAACGCTATGGTCTCGCTGGGTAAAACCATGGATGGTCTGGGCGAGCGCTCGGTAGAGATCAGCGGGATTATCGGCGTGATTAAGGATATTGCCGATCAGACCAATCTGCTGGCGCTCAATGCCGCAATCGAAGCCGCGCGTGCTGGCGAGCAGGGACGTGGTTTTGCGGTTGTCGCCGATGAAGTTCGCAAGCTGGCCGAACGCACCGCACAGGCCACCGTAGAAATTGCCCGCAAAATCGAGTCGGTTGGGATTGAGACCGATCGCGCAGTGAATAATATGTCGACCACGTCCGAGCGGGTAGGCCAGAGTGTGACACTGGCTGATGATGCCCGTACCCATATGCTGGATATTCGTGAGCGCATGGATCACGTTGTCAGTCTGGTACGCCAGATTGCCGATTCGACCACCGAGCAATCATCCGCAGCAATGTCCATGGCCACTTCGTCCGAGCAAATCAATGTGATGACAATGGCGACTGATTCGGCCTTGCAACAGGCGAGCAAAACCATTGTTTCGCTGGATGATAGAGCCAAGCGGCTGTTGCAAATTGTTGGCAGCTATAAGCTGGCCGATATTGAAGTATTGCACTGGTGGCAAGCTTCCAGCGAAGCCAAAGCGGTTTCTGAAATCAAGGCTTTGCTCAACCAGCGTGACCACCACTGGGTTGATGCCCAGATTGGTGGCGATAATCCAATGGGCTCGCTCAAGCAACGGGTCATCGCAGGTCATCCGCCAACCGCTGCCGCAATCGGTGGTGTCAAAATCCAGAACTGGGCCAAAGACGGTGTCTTGGCTGATCTGACCGACATTGCCCAGCGCGAAAACTGGCCCAGCATTCTGCCTGCTGTGCTCGACAAGATGATGCAGGCTGACGGCAAGTATGTGGCTGTGCCTCTGGGCGTGGCACGCGTCAATATGATGTGGATTAATGCTGCAATGTTCAAGCGCACTGGCCAGAGCGTGCCTAAAACCTGGGACGAATTTTTTGCCGTGGGCGAGCGTTTCAAGCAGGCCGGTATTCCGATGATTGCGCTCGGTGAGCAGCACTGGCAGATCGCCACCATTTTTGAAGCACTGGCCTTGGGACAGGGGGGCGCTGATTTTTATGTCAAAGCCTTCAGTCAGCTTGATTCTGCCGCCCTGACTGGCCCAGCGATGATTCGTGCTCTGGAAACATTGCGCCGCATGAAGCCTTATTGCACGCCCGATTCAGCCGGACGCGACTGGAATCTGGCAACCGCCGATGTGGTCAATGGCCGTGCTGCATTGCAGATCATGGGCGATTGGTCCAAAGGTGAGTTTGTGCAAGCGGGTAAAGAGCAAGGTGTTGATTACCTCTGTGTGCCATCACCTACCCTCAATGGCGAATACAGCTTTGCCGCTGATACCCTGACGATGTTCAAATTGAGCGAGCCAAAAGCCATTACGGCACAACGCGACTTTGTCAGCTTGCTGATGAGCCAGGAAGGTCAGGAAGTCTTCAATCTGTTTAAAGGTAACATCCCGGCGCGTACCGATGTGAATCTGAGCCGCTACGATGATTATGCCAAACAGTCAGCGCGGGACTTTACCGGTGCCGCCAGCAAAGGCGTACTGGTGCCATCATGGGCGCATAATATGGCGGTGCAGGATGAAGTGCGCATGGCTTGGTTCGATATTATCGAAGCCTTCTGGCGCAACGCCAATATGAGCCCGCAAGACGCAGCCAAGCGTTTTGTCGACGCATGCAGAATAGCGCGTTAATCCTAGCTGCACTGATTAAAATAACACAAGTTGCACGCTAGAAAATTAATAAGGGTATATCTCTGTGGCCTATTAAATAAAAAGGCTACGACGATATACCCTTGTTGTTTATTACTCACTGATATCCGGACTGTTTGCTGAGATCCGTTTACTGCGATATTGTCGCCAGCCTAAGGAAATCATTGCAGCAATGAGCAGAAGTGGCCACAGATAGCTCAGGGCGATGATCACTTCCTGTGCGCCTTTCCAGCCTGCTTGCAGGGCTGCAAGGATTCTCTCGCCAAAACTGGGCTCTGCTGCAGCCAGCTCGGTGGCGATGTCTTCGTGTTCGCTGCGACTGATCTGGCGATCCTGATATAAATTCAGGCGGATGGTGCTAAATGCGACCTGATCGGCGATCAGCTTGCTCTGGATGAGCGCCTCATCCTGTCTGGCCTGTAGCTGGTTTTGAGCCAGGATGCGCTCGGTGGCTGATGCGGCTGTGGCGCTGGCGGTATTGCTCAGCGCCTGGGCGCTGGACTGGTTGCGTGCCTGTGCCAGCTGTTGCTGGAGCAACTCCAGTGCGACGTCCTGAGCGGTGAAATCTCGCTCGTCCAGAAACAGAACCAGTGGCGCCAGTGCATGTAGCAGGCTCTGAGTCTCGGCGCTGGGCACGCGCAAGGTGATATTGCCGCTTAGCGTATATTCGGTCAGTCGCAAAATCCGGCCATTGGCCTGCTTGCGCTCATGCTAGGCGTATTGTTGTGACTCGATGTGATTCTGGGTGATAAAACCACCGAGCTTGGCGACGATATTTTCAATCTGCATACTGCTTTGATACACATCCTTGACCCGGAAACGAGCTTGCGCCTGCCGGATTAATTGCCGGTTTTCCGGTGTCTGGCTATTTGTGCTGGAACTGAGCTGCTCTACTGGGCTTGTTTTGGTTGATTCGGCTTTGGCGGCCTCGGATGGTGCGGATTCGGCAACATCCGCAGCCATCCCGCCGGACATTTCTTCTTTTTTCCCGCAAGCAAAGAGCAGGCTTGTGCACAGCAAAACAGGCAAGGCGAGTTGGCGCATGATGGTGTCCGGGTGAAAGTATTGTCGCAGTGTAGTGCGGCATCACCGGGGCTTGCTGTAACCATCTAGCGTGAAGTTTTTACCAAAGTAAGGGCTAAACCAAAAGTTCTCATGCATCGTTACTTCGCCTTGCCGTACACACTTGTACTGTCTTCGGCTCAGTGCTTTGCCTGAAAATTTTTGTCCAACTACTTAAGTAATTTGTACGAATTTTGTAATAACGTGGTGTGCGAATGCAGAGCAACGGCGCGGTACTGTGTAGTCAGTAATCGGGTAGCGTATTGCTCAGCGCTTGCAAGATGGCAAACATCGTCTGCAATTGCTCTGGAATGCTGTCACGGCCTTTGATTTCGGCGGCTTCGGCGATTTCCAGCGCCATACCCGGCTTGCTGTGATAGCGCAGCGCGCGGGCGATAATTTCCTCATCGCTGTAGTGCACCGGCGTTTGCAGCGCCAGCGCTGCGGCATGTTGCGGTGACATTGGCGTTTTCAAATTACTGGCTGCCTGGCGATATACCGCATCAAAGCCCTGCTCCCATAGATAGTGCTCGATATCGCGGCTCGGCAAAACAGTAATATGGCTATCTTGCTCACGGTCTCGCAGCAGCTTTTGTGCGCGCTGTAGGTATTTCTGACCCGCCTCGTCGCCATCGCAAATCACATGCCAGTGGATGCCCAGATGATCGGCAAATTTGATCAAGGGGGCCAACCCGGCCTGGGCAAACTCTACGCAGCGAATACCTTCAAGCGGGAAATTAAGTCCGCAAATGCGGGCCAATTCGGGCAATAACCAGAATTCGGTTTCCCCCTCAACCAGCAGCCAGACGCGCGCAAACATGCTGCTGGCGCGGTTGCTGCGGATATGAAACGCCACTTTGCGCGCATCGGTAATCGACAAGGCATTGGTCGCCAGTTGATACACATGCACATGATTGGGCCAACGCACTAGGCGGCGCAGCGCGTGCTGCGCAAAGCTGGCCAGCAAATCGCCATGATTGGTCGTGATGATTTTCTGCAGTGGCAATTGCTCGATTAAGCCCCAGATCATTGCTAGCTGGATCGGGTGTAAATGCGTTTCCGGGTCTTCCATCACCAGAATCGGGCTGGCTTCGCCGCTGAGGGCTTGCTCGCCACGCGCATGCAATAAAGCGCCGATGAGCATCAGCAAGGCCACGCGGCGCAGATTCGAGCCGGAGCGGTTGGCGATTTCCAGCAAGCTGTCGTCGTCACGAAAATTCAGCGGCGCATTGGCAATTTGCTCGGCCAAGCGCTGGGTGGGTGCATCAGTCTGAACCAGGCTGGCGTTTTCGCTCAGCAGCTGTTGCATCGCCGCCAGACCCTGGCGCAATTCCTGCGGATGCAATTGATGCGGTACCGTCAAAATCCGCTCAAACACCGTGCGTACTGCGTCGCTGGCGGGTAATTGCGGGTCTTCCGGTTGGGGCTGATTGGATAGCCGCGGGTGCTCCAGCCAATCGGTCAGCTGCATATCGCGAAAGCGCAGCACCGGATGCAGCTTGATCAGCCAGTCGGCGAGCTGATCACTGGCAGCGTGCTCGATTTCCGCGCCTTCGCCGTCGATAAAAAACCGGCGAGCCCGGATATCGCGGTGGCCAAAACGCTCGGCGACAAAACGTAGCGCCAGCGTGGGCAGCTCTGGTGAGTCGGTGTTATTGCGACTGGGATAAAAGCACAGTGGCTCAAATTCAGCAGCAGGGGTATTGCCCTGAAAGTACAGTGTAATATTGAGTCGCCGGGCAATACTGGCCCTAGTATTGGCGATACGATGAAAATCTTCCTGCGTAAACAGTGTTTCAACTGCCGCCGGCGCAGTCAGGCAGCGGCACAGCGCCACAATCAAGCTGGTTTTGCCCCAGTTGTTTTCGCCAAACAGCGCCGTCGCGATTTCATCCAGCGTTAAATCAATCTGGCTGATGCCGCGAAAATTAGTCACTTGCAATCGAATCAGTTGCATCGGGCGCTCAGTAAGGCGTGCGTGGCGATGCTGCGAGTCTAGCAAAGATTGCCGCTGTTGGGCTTTTGTGCGTCGTTGAAGCGCCAGTGCAGCAGCTGCAATATGCCGCGTTTAACCTTGTTTGAAAGCTTGCCGCGTTAGCAAGACGCCATGGATTAGCCAAAAAAGGATGAAAACGAGCCATTACAGCATGTTCAGTGGATGAAGAAATCGAGAATAAGCACTGTGTAGTGCACTGGACATCGCTACATGACACTGAGTAGCACGACATCAAACCCGGAAAGACCCTGGAGGAAAGAATGAAAAAGCACCCTGTTTCTCTGTATTGCCTGCCTTTGGCTGCGGCCTTGATGGCCGGTAGCGCGTTTGCACAAAAAACCACGGTCGAGTTTTGGACCTTCAATCTGTCACCGTTTGCACCGTATTTTGAAGAATCGGTCAAAAAATTCAATGCTGCCAATCCAACGCTGGAAGCCAAATGGGTGGACATGAACTGGGATCAGATTCAGCCCAAGCTGATTACCGCCATGGCGGCGGGCAAAGCGCCTGCGCTGGTCAATTTCAATGTGCCATGGACGCATGAATTTGCCCGCAAAGGCCATTTGCAAGCCATTGATACGCTGAGTAATGGCAGCAACCGCGCGGTGTATCTGCCCGTCGCGCTAGATGATCTGGCGGTGAACAATAAAGTCTACGGCTTTCCGTTTTATAACTCGGTGTCGGTGATTGCCTACAACAAGGATTTGTTCAGCAAGGCCGGAATCAAGGCGCAGCCGACGACATTCAATGAATTTATCGCCCAGGCACGTCAGATCAAGGAAAAAACCGGCGTCCCGGCCTTTTCTCCCAAGCTGGCGACCAAAAGTGGCGACGGCGGTATGGTGCGCTGGTTTATGTATCTCGGCCTGCCCGTCGTACAAAACGGCAAGGCCGCTTTCAATACGCCTGAGCATGTAAAAGTGGTCGAATCTTTTGCTGATCTGTATCGCAGCGGTGTGATTCCAAAAGACAGCTTCCGGCTGGAATACGAGCAGGAAGTAGCGTCGTACTCATCCGGCAAGCTGGCCATGATGACCACTTCATCCACCGCGCTCAAACGCGTTGAAGTGGATAACAAAGCCATGTATCAGAAAACCGACGTGATGCCGTTTCCGATTGCCGAAGGAAAAATGGCTTTGGGTGCATGGCTGATGAGCTATGTGATTCCAAAAGGCTACGCCAATACCGAAGCGGCAACCAAACTGGGCTTGTTCCTGACCAGCGATGAGCGGCAGCTGGCGATTGCCCGCTTTACCGAAACCATGCTGCCATCGTCGAAAAAAGCCACGGAAGATCCGTATTTCATGGCCGGCAAAAACAGCAACGAGCCTGTTGAGCGCGCCCGTGCTGCGGCAGCGCAATCGATGAAATACGCACGTACGCCCATGCTGCCGCCCAATGCACTGCCTGATGAAGCCACCATGATGAAGCTGTTTAACGATCAGATGCAGATGGCAATCGAAGGGCGAAAACCGGTGCAAAAAGCGCTCGCCGACGCCGCTGCCGACTGGAATCGCCGGATGGCCAAAAAATAAGCTCCTGGCATCCGCTATCGGTCGGTGGCGGATGCCTTGTGATGGCTGTTCTATTTGAATTTGTTCTATTTGAACTAATGAATTACGCGTGAAATGAGCTGTTGGCCATCAATTATGCTCCAGCTCTGGTATATCCCATTCCCGATTCGGCTTTTGCAAGCAGGTGTTTGAATGAAACCCCGTCATACCTATATTCTAGTGGCCTACCTTTTTCTGGGCCCGGCATTAATTCTGTTGGCCCTGTTTACTTTTCTGCCGGTCGGTTTTAATACCTATCTTGCATTTCATGAATATAATATTTCCGATGGCTCGGCCACCTGGCTGGGGCTGGAGAATTTTGAATATATTTATCATGAAGAGCTATTTCATAGTGCGCTGAAAAACTCGCTGATTTACTTGCTGATTGTGCCGATTGTGCAAATTATGGCGCTGGTCAGCGCCAAGCTGGTCAATAACCAGCTGCCCGGCATGACGCTGGTGCGAGCAACGATTTATATCCCGGTGATTACTGCCATTTCAATTGCCGGGGTGGTGTGGGGCTTTGTTTATAAATACGACGGCATGCTCAACGGATTTTTTAGCTGGCTGGGGCAGCACACCTGGTTGCTTGAAGCGGGCGAGCTGATCGAAATCGACTGGCTGGGCGACCCGGATATTGCCCTATATGCCACCATGGCCTTTACCTGCTGGAAAGGCGTTGGCTACTACATGGTGCTGTATCTAGCTGGCTTGCAGGCTATTCCGCGCGAAGTGGAGGAGGCCGCCGAGCTTGATGGTGCGAATGCCTGGCAGCGTTTCTGGAAGATCACCGTCCCCATGGTCAAACCGACCATTTTGCTATGTACGCTGTTATCGACCATTGCGGCTTTAAAAGCTTTTCAGGAAGTGATCGTGCTCTCCAAGGGGCAGGCCGATACCTATACCGCGCTGTATTACGTTTACGATCAAGCATTCAAAAATTTTGTCTTTGGCCGCTCGGCAGCAGCAGGGCTGGTGGTGACTTTCTTTTGCGTTTTATTGGCGATTGCGCAATTCAGAATGTTCCGGGAAAAAGATTAGGCGACAAATTCGGTCATAAAGTCACTGCCGCGCTGGCGAAATAGGAAGAAGAGCATGCAATTGACAAAAAGAACGGTTAAAAAAACCTTAGGGTATTTCTGGCATTATTCAGCGCTATTGCTGATGGTGGCTTTTACGGCATTTCCACTGGTTTGGGCGCTGGCGTTTGGTCTGTCCAGTGACGCATCAATGGCGTATTTATTCCCAGACGGCTTCTTCCCGCATCAAGACAGCAGCGCGTGCACGCTCAAGGCAGGCAGTTATTGTTTATTTGCCAGCGATCAGCCCGGCCAGCATATTGGCTTTAGTCTTGACTGGTTTCAGCGCGTTTTTCAGGAAATGCCTTTTCTCACGTATCTGAAAAATTCGCTGATTATGTCGGTGATGAGTATTGTCGGCGTGTTGCTGGTTTCGGTGTTGGCCGCTTACCCTTTGGCCAGAATGGATTTTCCGGGGCGCAAAGTGATTTTTATCGCCATTGTCACTACGATGATGCTGCCCTCCGAAGTGGGCATCGTGCCCAATTTTATTATCATCAAAAAATTCGGCGACTGGGCCAATGCCTTGCAAGCCTTGCTGTATGGCGGCGACTGGCTGGCCTGGCTGTGTGTGCTGGTGTTTGCTGCCGCTTTGCTGCTGGCCGCCATGCTGGTTTATCGCCAGAAAGCTGCTGCCAAATCCTTGCTTTTGCTGGCTGCGCTGGCCTTTGTCGCTCAGGCCTTGCTGATGGCCAAAGTGTTGGCCTGGCAGCCGGATGCGGCGGCAGGGGGCGATTTCTGGCGCGCTGTTCAGCCGGGCTGGGCGGCCATCGCACACACTGTATTTGGCTCAACTCAAAGCCCGGCCAGCTGGTCTGGCTGGGTTGGGCTTGATAGTCACTTTGCGGCCGTGGTGCCCAATTTTGCTACCGCGTTTGGTATTTTCCTGATGAAGCAGGCGTTTGAGGCCATACCGCAAGATCTGATCGACGCCGCCCGGGTCGATGGTGCCAGCGAAATGCAGATTTTGTGGCTGGTGATGGTGCCAGTGACCGCGCCAGCGATTGCCGCGCTCAGTATTTTCACGTTGGTCAGCGCGTGGAACGACTATTTATGGCCATCGATTGTGATCAATACCAAGGAGAAACTGCCGGTTGCCGTGGGGGTATTTAATGATCTGACCGGCCCGTTTGCGACCTCGGATAATTTGCTGATGGCCGCGATTATCCTCACTGTTCTGCCGGTGCTGGTGTTCTTTGCCTTTACGCAGCGCTTCTTTATTTCCGGCATGGATGGTGCCGTCAAGTAAGGCTTGCTTGTGCCCCGAGCTCGCTGCGTGACGGCGCGCGCAGACGGCGAAATGCATGCGGGGTCAGTTGGGTGTAGGCCTGAAAAATACGATGGAAATTGCTCAGACTAGGAAAACCGCTCTGGCTGGCAATATTTTCGATTTTCATCGAGCTGCTCAGCAGCAGATTGCAGGCATGAATTACCCGCAATTCGGCCAGGATTTCGCTAAAGCTTTTGCCCAGCTGCTGATTGAACAGACGCTTGAGATTGGCCTCGCTGGTTAGCGCCACTTTGGCCACTTCGGATAGATAAACCGGCCGGGCAAAGTGCTGGGATAGATAGGCCAGCGCCTGCTCGACGCGCTGATCGGGCAGTGTAATCTCGCGCCCACTGTTGATGCTGGCCGCATCGGGCGCTTTGTAGAGTATCGCCAGCAGCTCCAGAATCAGGCTGATCCGCTCCAGCCCCCGGCTTTCATGCAGCCGCTCAAACAGCGGTGCCAACTGCTCGGCCAGTGTGGCGCTAAACTGGATGGCGTGCCGGATATTGCCCAGCCAGTTGCACACGCCGCGCAACTCGGGCAAGCCCGACTCAGCCAGCTGGCGTAGCCAGCTTTCACGAAAAAACAAAACCTGTAACGTTTGCGGGCTGCCATCGGGATTGGGCGCCGCCTCCCAGCTGTGCGGCTGATTGGGCGCAACCAGCACCAGATCAAAGCGCGGAAAAGCCTCGGCTTTGCCGCTGATATAGCGCAAACCCGAAGCATTACGTGTGTAGGTGAGCTCGAATTCGGGATGGTAATGCAAGTGAAACTGGATTTTGGGCACCACATACTGCTGGTAATGCCAGGGTTGGCAGTGCGAATTGGTAATCCACTCTCTGATTAACATAGACACCTGTGGGCAGGTATAGCCTGCTGCAGATTGAGTGCCATGATTACATTTCGCCGCTGAGGCACTTACAGCTGGGTTTTGATTTTAACTATGCCCGCAGGTGAAGAACAAGAGCGCTATCGCATGCTGGCAGGGTTTGACTGCTGATGAGCCAGGCATTCATCGGTGCTGTGCGATATGGGTTTTTGTTTCTTTGTATGGGTATGTTGCTGTAGGTCTTATTTTGATTGCCATTTGGCCATATACCAGATGGTGTATTTTGGCCTTCTGAGTCTGTTCTTAGTATGAATGCTGACTTGTATGTCTTTTTTCTTTCGATTCACTGCCATTGGTATTGGGTTTCAATGAGGTAGGTGCTGATTTGTATTTACACACAGCTTTAATCGCTTGCCTTGACTGGCATTTTTTGCAAACCCTATGATCTGCTGCCTTATGACATTTGCAATATAAAAATAATCCGGGAGATTAGCGATGAAACTGTCACACCTTGCAATCAGCATGCTGGCCTTTGCTGCGTGCACCAATACCGCGCTAGCGGCCAATGCGCTCAGCGAGCAAGCGGCGCAATATCAGGCCGCCTGCGCTCAGGCAAAAGGCTATTTTCAGTATGGCACGATCAATTCACCGCCCAATAGCGACTACCCAGCGGTGACTAACTTCAAGCCAGGTAACAAACTGCATGGCGTTCCCCTGTCGCATACGCACATTGAAATCACTTCGGCTTTGGATGGCAAAGTTTACGATGTTGCGATTGATAATGTCTTTGCCAAAGACTTCAAGCGCTATCGCCGTGAAGTGCCAGCCAGCTACCGGCGCAATCTGAAAGCAGGGCGCACCGTTTATTTCTGCGGCGGCAATCCCGGCAGCGAGCCCTATACATTATCGGGCCAGAAATTTGCACAGCACGGTTTTGACTGGGTGCATACCAACTGCGAATCACCCAATTCACAATTTGCCGATGGCTGGATGATCACTGAAAACGGCAGCAAGCTGACCAATAGCCACAAGTATTGCTATCTGTGGAATGAATAGACAACTGGCCATGCCTGATGCTCAGGCTGGTCCAAGCCTCAGCTTGGTACAGCCAGCTTGCCAATTATCATCACTTAAAGGCGACGCAGCGCTCGCCTTTTTCACTGGAAAACCCATGATCAAATCAACACCACGGCTAAACACCTTGCTGGCCAGTGCATTGCTGGCCATCGGCCTGAGTGCTCAACCGCTACAGGCCAAACCGGTTGCCAGCAATGAGGCGCAAACGGCCCGATTCTTTGCGCATTTACTCTCCGGCACGCCCAAGACTTCGATTCTGAACCTGTTTGTGACGCAGCTGCCCAAAGGCGGTGATCTGCACCATCATTTTTCCGGGGCGATTTATGCGGAAAACTATCTAACCTGGCTGGCAGCGCAGGATGGCAAAATTGATAGCTGCACCCTGCGCGTCGTTCAGGCGGGCAGCAGCCCGGCCACAGGTTGCCAGGCGCTGAGCGTGGCGCAGTTACAGCAGGATAATGCCAAATATCGCCAGCTACTCACACTGTGGTCGGATGCCGATTACGGCAATCATTTTCATCTGCAAGTCCCGCCCGACAGCAATTTCTTCAATACATTTTCCTATTTTGGCGCACTAGCCATGCCCAATGCGGCGCAAGGCCTGGCCTCGCTCAAGCAACGCGCCATTGATGAAAATGTCAGCTACATCGAAACGATGTTCTCGGCCGTCGGCTTCAAACAGAATGTGCTGTATGCGCAGCAAGCCAGAATCGACGAAGTCAACCGCGCACTGCGCCTGGCCAGCTCGCAGGCCGAAGTCAATGCAGTTTTAGAGGCAGTTGTAGGCGATGTGCAGCAATCGGCTGCCTTTGCGCCTGCGTTGCAAAGCTACATTGGCAAACTTGAGCAAGCGCATCAGGGCATTGATGACGAGCGCTTTATGATGCGCTACCAGACTTATGCCGCCCGCACGCAAGATCCATTGCAAGTCTTCCTAGATCTGTACGCGGGCTACCGGGTGGCGGTGCAAAGCCCGCTGGTGGTGGGGGTGAATATTGTTGCGCCGGAAAACAACTATGTCTCGCTGCGCGACTATACCCTGCATATGCGGATGTTCAATTTTCTGAATGAGCGCATCAAAGTCAGTAGCGGAAACACCAGCCGCGCAATGAATCTGGCCCTGCATGCCGGTGAGCTGACCCTGGGCATGGTGCCGCCGGAAGATTTGCAGTTTCATATTACCGAGGCAGTGGATATTGCCAATGCGCGGCGAATTGGCCATGGCGTGGACATTAGCTACGAGAAAGAGCCGCTCAAATTGATGAACACTATGAAATCGCGCGATGTAGCGATCGAGATCAATCTGACCAGCAATGAATTTATCCTGGGCGTCAAAGGCAATGATCATCCCTATCTGCTCTATGCGGCCTACGATGTACCGATGATTATCTCCACCGACGATGCGGGCGTCTCACGCAATAATCTGTCAAACCAGTATCTACTGCTCGCCACCCGTTACTCACCCAGCTATAAAACGCTTAAAACTTATGTGTATAACAGCATCCGTTACTCATTTCTCAACGAAGCCGACAAGCGCCTAGCCTATCGCCGCCTAGATAAATCGTTTGTGCAATTTGAAGAAAAGATGGCCAGGCTGTACCAGAAGGTGAAGCATAAACCTCATCATTCACGCTAAAACCTCAACAGATCCCGGTTGGTATTTAAAAATGGCAAAGCTTGTTGGCTTTGCCATTTTTCTACATGTGCAATACCGGATTGAGCTTCTATACCGTGGCGTAGACCTTGGCCTCGCGCGGGATCAGATAGACGGTTTCGGCTACTTGCCAGGCGCCTTCCTGCTGGCGCTCGCGGGTTAATTCCACTTCGACCACGTCATGATCTGGCACTTCAACTTCCAAGCGTACTGTTGCACCAAGCAGACGGATATGCGTAATCGTGCCGCTAATTGCGCCCGGTGTGGCAATCCGGCTCAGGTCGATTTCATGCGGGCGTACATACACCGTGGCATGCTCACTGGTTTCAGTGGCTGCAAATTTAGCACTGCCCACTTGCGCCCAGCCTTCGTGGACGCGCGATTGAAATAGATTCACATCGCCCAAGAATTGATACACAAATGGGCTGGCTGGTGTGTCATACACTTCGCTTGGTGAGCCGATTTGTTCGATCTGGCCTTTGTTCATGACGACAACGCGGTCGGCGACTTCGAGTGCTTCTTCCTGATCGTGCGTTACAAACACCGAAGTCACATGAATCTCATCATGCAGGCGGCGCAACCAGCGGCGCAACTCTTTACGCACCTTGGTATCAAGCGCACCAAATGGCTCGTCGAGCAGCAATACTTTAGGCTCAACGGCCAGTGCTCGCGCCAGCGCAATCCGTTGGCGCTGTCCACCCGACAATTGCGCCGGATAACGATCGGCCAGCCAGTCGAGCTGCACCAGCTGTAGCAAATCGTGTACCTTGCGCTTGATTTCGGCATCCGATGGGCGAGTTGATTTCGGGCGTACGCGCAAACCAAAGGCGACGTTTTCAAATACCGTCATATGGCGGAAGAGGGCATAGTGCTGGAAGACAAAGCCCACTTGGCGTTCACGCACATGCCTGTCGGTAGTATCTTCGCCGTGGAACAAAATTTGCCCCGAATCGGGCGTTTCTAGGCCAGCAATCACGCGCAGCAAAGAGGTTTTGCCGCAACCCGAAGGCCCGAGTAGTGCCACCAATTCGCCCGATTCTACATTCAGGCTTAAATCATTCAGTGCTTTAAATTCGCCAAAAGTTTTGACGATATTACGAATTTCGATACTCATCATTTGCTCCTGCAGCCGGACAGGCTGCTGATTGGATCGTTGAGGGTCTGAAGCCGGAGCGAGAGCCCGTCAGCTTGCTGTGGCCGGAGCGCAGGCACCGCAGTGGACATCAAGTCCATGAGGATGCCGAGCACCGCCCGCAGCTAGATCACGGGAGTCGCAGCCCGGTTACACGGCCTCAATCGCATGTTTGCGATCTTCAATCGCCTGTTGTTCGGTACGCCATTCCACATAGCTCTTCAAGGCCAGCGTCAATAAAGCCAGCAAGGCCAGAATCGAAGCGCACGCAAAAGCGGCGACAAAGTTGTATTCGTTGTACAAAATCTCAACATGCAGCGGAATGGTATTGGTCATGCCGCGGATATGGCCGGATATCACCGATACCGCACCAAATTCACCCATCGCACGCGCATTGGCCAGAATCACGCCGTAGAGCAAGCCCCATTTGATGTTTGGCAATGTTACGTGCCAGAAGGTTTGCCAACCGGAAGCACCCAGCACGAGTGCCGCTTGCTCTTCATCGCTGCCTTGCGCTTCCATCAATGGAATCAATTCACGTGCAACAAATGGAAAAGTGACAAATACCGTGGCCAGCACAATGCCGGGTACAGCAAAGATGATCTTGATGTCGTTATCCATCAGCCAAGCCCCCCACCAGCCATGCGCGCCAAACAGCAGCACGTAGATCAGACCAGCGACGACGGGTGATACGGCAAACGGTAAATCGATCAGCGTGACCAGAATGCTTTTGCCTTTGAAATCAAACTTGGCAATCGCCCAAGCTGCCGCAACACCAAACACCAGATTCAGTGGCAGCGAAATAGCAGCCACGATCAAGGTCAATTGAATTGCCGAGAGCGCATCGCTTTCGATCAGCGCGTCTTTATATAAACCCCAGCCCTGATGCAGTGCTTCGTAAAAGACTGACAATAATGGAACGATCAGCAGGATAGCAATCAGCAACAAGGCAAGACCCGTCAGCAGATAACGCACCCACGCCGACTCAGTGGTAACAACTTTATTATTGAGATTGTTGATGGCGGTACTCATTATTTGCGTCTCCCTAGGCGTTTGGCCATCCACCACTGCAGGCCATTAATGAGTAAAAGGAGTCCGAAGGAAACGAGCAACATCACCACGGCAATGGCCGTAGCGCCCATGTAATCGTATTGCTCCAGTTTGGAAATAATCATCAGCGGTGTGATTTCAGATTTGAACGGCATATTGCCGGCAATGAAAATCACCGAACCAAATTCACCAATGGCGCGGGCAAAGGCCAAGGTAAAACCAGTGAGTAGGGCAGGGAAAATTGTTGGCAAAATCACCTTGCTAAAGATTTGCCAGCGGGTTGCGCCTAGGCTCGAAGCGGCTTCTTCCAATTCGCGCTCCATGTCTTCCAGAACGGGCTGGACGGTACGCACGACAAAGGGCAGCGTGATAAAGGTCAGCGCCAGCACAATCCCTAGCGGGGTAAATGCCACCTTGATGCCCAATTTATCCAAAGGCTCGCCCATTAAACCGTTTGGCGCGTACAGCGTTGCCAGCGCAATCCCGGCCACCGCGGTGGGCAGTGCAAATGGCAAATCGACCAGCGCATCAATAAATCGCTTGCCCGGAAATGGGTAACGTACCAATACCCAAGCAATCAGCATGCCGACGAATAAGTTGATCAATGCGGCAATCAGTGAGGCGCCAAAAGTGACTTTATAGGTGGCCACTACACGCGGCTCGGTCACAATGGCCCAGAAAGTAGCCCAATCCAGCCCCATTGTTTTGGCAAACAAGGCGGTCAAGGGCAATAGCACAATCAGCGAGAGATAGAGCAGGCTGTAGCCTAGGGCAAGATTAAAGCCCGGCAGTACACTGCTTTGTTTGAATTTCATTCCGTATACCTTGTGGTTAATCACATCGGTGGGGTATTGCCATCTAGATCAATTGCAGACTAACTTAGATGGCAATACCTCGATGTTTATTTCTTTTTGGCAATGTCAGCTGCGATCTGATCGTAAATTGCACCGTCATCAAAAAACTTTTTCTGCGCCGCTTTCAGGCCACCAAAATCAGCCACGCCAAAGAGTTTGATTGCCGGAAATTGCTTAGCGTATTTTGCAGCTACTGCTGTATTGCGCGGGCGTAGATAGTTTTGTGCTGCGATTTCTTGCCCTGGTACGCTCCACAAATAATTCAGGTATTCCGTTGCCACTTTGCGGCTGCCTTTTTTGTCGACCACTTTATCCACTACGGCGACAGGCAGATCGGCATCGATTGAAACGCTTGGATAAATCACCTCGAAATTACCGCGGCCAAATTCGCGCGCAATCATTTCGGCTTCGTTCTCAAACGTCACCAGTACGTCGCCAATCTGACGTTGCATAAAGGTGGTGGTTGCTGCGCGACCGCCGGCATCTAGTACCGGTACGTTGGCGAAGATGGCTTGCGTAAATTCGCGTGCCTTGGCCTCATTGCCACCGTTTTGTTTGAGCGCTGCGCCCCAGGCGGCAAGGAAGGTGTAGCGACCGTTGCCGCTGGTTTTCGGATTTGGCACGACCACTTGTACGCCAGCTTTAGCCAAATCATTCCAATCCTTGATGCCTTTCGGATTGCCCTTGCGGACAATCAGCACCTGCAAGCTGGAAAATGGTGCGGCTTCGTTCGGAAATTTCTTATCCCAGCCAGCGTTGATTTGCTTGCCTTTTTCCACAATTGCATCGATGTCGGTCGACATATTCATGGTGACTACATCGGCTTCAAGGCCATCAATCACTGAGCGCGCTTGCTTGCTTGAGCCGCCATGCGATTGCTGGATCGTTACTTTGTCACTAAATTTTGCGTCGTAATACTTGGCAAATGCAGGGTTGTAGTCTTTGTAAAAATCGCGCATGACGTCGTAGGACACATTGAGCAATGTGGTTTCAGCGAAAGTCACCGCTGATAATCCGCTTAGAATGAGGGCGAGTGAGAGTTTGCGTAGCATGGACATATTCCTCGGTTTTGTTCGAGATAGACTGTAACAAGGACCAATTAGCACAACAAGAAATATAAAGTTATTTTTATATAGCCATTATGTCTAAGTCATTAAAAAAAGGCCCTTTGTAGACAAAGGGCCAGAAAATTAATGTTCAAGCGTGGCGTTGAGATTAAAAATTAATTGTAGTACCTACGCGGATACGCCAGTCGTCGGTCAACTTTTTGTTTTTGACCAATGCATCAGGCAGATAGCCAAATTCTGCGTAGGGGCGGAAAGTTTTGTTGAGTTTGTACGTTGCGCCGACGTTGTGCTCGAATAGATCTTCGCTTTTATCTGGGTAGGCGTAGTCCGCGAGTTTGTGATCCCAACGGAAGTTGTAATAGGTATCGATTTCGGTGTTGACCGATTTGCGCAGCCACAAATCAGTGCGGGTGGTGTCATCGTTATCCCATTTTTTACTTAAATCTTTGGTGTCGCGAGTTTTATGTTCGTAGCGGAGTCGACCATCCAGGCGCCAAGTTGGGGCAAATGCCCAGTTTGCACGTAAGCCGACTTTAGCAATATCGCCGCTTGATTTGCTGTCCTGAAATAAAACGCTGGGGAGTAATGTCACAGTGTCATTGAGTTTATATTTGTAATACAGCTCGAACTCGGTTTCTTTCCAGCGAGCCTGATCGAGACCTTCACCGGCTTTGCTAGTATGGTCAACAACATATTCAACACCGCCACCAATGCCGTTGCTCAGCTCATGGCTGAGCAGATAGCGCGTTTCATATTTTTCCTGCTCGGTACGGTATTGCCCGCGTACGTCCAGGCTCGCGGCCTGTGCATTGAGTGCCAGTGCGGCCAGTACGGTGGCCAGTAGATATTTCTTGTTCATATTCAATCCCCTGTAGATGTTCAACTATCGTTCCAAGCGCGGCTGTGCTTGGCATGGGAAGGACTATATTGCAGTTTTGTTATATCAATTAATACTTTATTATTATTTTAATATTCCATTTTGCGTTGACTGCCATGCTGTTCGGTAATTTTTGATATATAGAAATAGTTAAATATAATTAAATAGAATATATTGGATGTGTTAGGGTTAGCTTACCGATCAAGGAAGATTTGGCACAAAGGAGAGGTGGCATGCAGGCATTGATTGTTGGCGCGGACCATCTAGGCAATATTCCGCAGACCCTGGCGCAATTCGGCATTACGGTGGGGCATCATGTGAGCGGGCGTAACCCGTCGCATCAGCGCAGCCCAAGCCATATCAATGGTATGGACGTGGTAATTCTGTTTACCGATTTCTTAAATCACAACGCCATGCGCAACTATCGCGATATTGCGCAAAAACGCAATGTCCGCTTTGTCGCCTGCCGCCGTTCAAGCTGCGATCTGACGCGCTCGCTGGAAAAAATCGGGGCAGTGAAAAGCCCACCCGCCGTGCATTGACGCAGCAGGTGATTGCAATAAACCGGTTTTATGGCTGCCTGCCATGATGGCGGGCAGGGCATAGCGCTTTATTGGATCAAGGCTTTGGTCTGCAAGCATCACAAACCCAGCTCGCTCAGGCCCGGATGATCATCGGGGCGGCGGCCTTGGGGCCAGTGAAATAGCCGCTCATCTTCACGAATCGGCAGATCGTTGATGCTGGCAAAGCGGCGCTGCATCAGGCCATGTGCATCGAATTCCCAGTTTTCATTGCCGTAAGAGCGAAACCATTGCCCGGCGGCATCGTGCCATTCATAGGCAAAGCGCACGGCAATGCGGTTGCCATCAAAGGCCCACAGCTCTTTGATCAGCCGGTATTCGTGTTCGCGCTGCCATTTACGCGTCAGAAATTCGACAATTTGCGCGCGGCCGCGCGGGAATTCATGGCGATTGCGCCAGACACTATCCTCGGTGTAAACGAGCGAAACCCGCTCGGGGTCGCGTGAATTCCAGCCGTCTTCGGCCAGCCGCACTTTCTGGGTGGCCGATTCAAGATCAAACGGCGGTAAGGGCGGGCGTTGTGTCATTTTTTACTCTCAATTAGCAATTAATCAGCTCGGCTTTGCAGCTCAATTCCCGGCATAGTCACAAAACCCGGCTGCGCCTCGATGCGCGCCAGCCACTGGCAAACGGCAGGGTATTGCTCTAGGGGTACTTTCCCTTCAATGCTTAGCGCGATATACGGGTAGAGGGCAATGTCGGCAATCGTGATCTGCGGCGCGGCCAGCCAAGGCTGTTGGCTGAGCGTGGTTTCCAGCACCGCCATTAATTGCGCGGTGATGGTTTCGGCTTCGGCCACCGTCACATTGCGCCCCCATTTATGAAAGAGCCGCAGTGCATTGGGCCCGCGCGTCACTTCATTGGCCGCCGTGGCAAGCCACGCCTGCACCTGCGCTTGGCCAGCCGGATCGCTCGGCAGCCAGAAGTCGGCCTGCGTGGCGCCATACTGGCGGGCGAGGTAAACCAGAATCGCCTGACTATCGCGCAGTACCACGTCGCCATCGACCAGTACCGGTACTTGGCCGAGCGGATTTTTCGCCAGAAACTCGGGCGATTTGTGTTCGCGCTCTGCGCCATTCACAGCAATACTCTGGTAGGGTATGCCCAGCAAAGACAGCATCAGTCTGACCTTGTGGCAATTACCCGATAGTGCAAATTCATAGAGCTGGATCATGTTTTTTTCCTTAATGACCAAGTGAGAATTACAAATCAAGTTCCAGCCGTGCCGACTTGGCGCGTGAAACGCAGATACACATTAGCCCGGCGCGTTCGCGTTCGTTCTGATTGAGCGCGTTATCGCGGTGCTCAACTTCACCTGCCAGCACTTTCACCGCACAGGTACCGCAATTGCCCACACCACAATCCGACAGCGTATCAACGCCGGCGGCTTGCACCGCTGCCAACACGGTTTGATCGGCAGCAATTGGAATAATGCGTTGCGAGCGGCGCAGCACCACTTCAAAGGCGCGGTTTTCGCCATGCGGCGCAGCGGCAAAGCGTTCGAAATGAATGCGGGCGGGGTCAATTTGCAATTGACTAGCAGTATCTTGCACTGCGCTAATCAAACCGCTCGGCCCACACACATACACCTCGGTGGTATTTTCCATTTCGCTGAGTAGTTTCGGCAGGTTAAGCGCATCACCTTCATCGCTAAAATAGGTCGTAATTTGCCCAGCCAAATCGCGTTGCAGGCGATCACCGTAGGCCATCTCGCGCCGGCTGCGCGCGGCATAGTGCAATGCAAATGTGCGACCCTGCGCTTTAAGCTGTTGCGCCATCGCCTTGATCGGCGTAATGCCAATACCGCCCGCGATTAGCAACACCGGTGCAGCGCTATCGTTCAGTGCAAAATCGTTCTTCGGCATGCTGCAATGCAGCGTCATGCCCAGCTGGTAATGTTGATGCACAAAAGCCGAGCCACCGTCTCCATCATCTTGGCGCAGCACGGCAATTTCGTAGATATCGCGGCGCGCTGGGTTGGATGCGATCGAGTAGTTGCGCACACTATCCTGACCATTTTTTAATTTAACCGGTACTTTCAGGTGCGAACCAGCAGCAACCGGCGGCAAATCTTCGCCCGCCGGATGGCGCAATTCATAGGCGCGGATTTGCGGGGTAAGTTGACGCACGCCGCTGATGACCAACGCTAATTCGCCGCTGCCCAAGCTATCAAGCGGTTCGGTGGCCTGCGGTTTAGCGCGCAGTGCCGCGAGTTCAGCCTGCAATGGCGCAATCAGTTGCTCGATATCGGCATCGGTATAGCGCGGCGTGATGTGCTGCGGGCAGTTCCAATCCCAGGCTTCGACGGTAATCACCATCGCGCGCTCGATGCGCGCGCGATAAGCCGGGCTTTCCAGCGCGGCGATCAGCTCGGGGTGGTCGATTTCATGCACGATGCGTACCCGACCCCATATTTTCAGGCGACGGCGGTTGGCGTAGTCCATCAGGATGATCGACACTTTGTCGTTGGTATTCAGATTGCCGACCGACAAATATTGCACATTGCCGCGAAAATCGGCAAAGCCCAGCGTATGTTCGTCCAGCACCTTTAAAAACCCGGCCGGGCCACCGCGGTGCTGCACATAAGGCCAGCCATTTTCGTTCACGGTGGCCATATAGAAGCTATCGCGCTCGGCGATAAACTCGGCCTCGCGCGCAGTGATTTCGCTGCGGCTGTCTTCCGCCAGCTCAAAGCCCAGATTGCCCTCGCGGCTGTGATAGCGGGTTTGGGCAGCTTTCACGCTATCGGTAAAAGTAATGGCGGCAAAGGCGCGTGGCATGGTGAAAATCCTCAGGACTGGTTCTTGAATCTGTTGCCCTTAGTATGTCGCCAGCCAGCGGGCGAGAGAATCACCATCGGCGTGAATTGATTATTGCTGCAAGTGGAATAAATAGTTTGTTTGCACAGAAAACAAAACCCAATATGACTGATGTAGATGGGTATATTGCTGCAGGTCATGCTAGTAGATGATTACTGCGACATACCCATGTATTGTTAAAAGGTGCAGCTTGCCACCTCTTCCTGTATCTGTGCACTGAGCGCCGAGTTTCGTTTGCTGAGAAATTCATTCAATAGTTGAGGATAGTCGGCTACGACTGCTTGCTGTACCGATGGCCGCTGCGCCAGCGCGCGTCGCCAGGCCTGCACTTGCGGCAGATGGTTTAGCGACACCAGTTCGCGAATGGCCTCAATGGCATCAAAGGCATCGAAATAGCGGAACACCGGGGCAAATACCGCGTCGACCAGCGTGAACTGCTCGCCGGCAAAATACGGGCCACTGCTCAGCGCCGCCTCAACTTGCGCCCATTTTTGCTGGATTTGCTGGGCTTTGAGTCGCAGGCTGGCTTCATCTTTGGCCGAATAGAAACCGGCAATGTCAGTCAAAATGGCCGAGCCCAGTTCCATCCAGCCGCGATGCCGAGCGCGCAAGAGTGGGTCGGCCGGGTGCAGCTGCGGATCCTGCGTTTCATCCAGATATTCACAAATCACCGCCGATTCAAAAATCGCGGTGTCGCCCACTTGCAAGACCGGCACTTTGCCTAGCGGCGAGATGGCCAGAAACCAATCCGGCTTGTTAGCCAGATCGATGTTTTTGCGCGTAAACGGCACGCCTTTTTCCAGCAGCACGATGGCGGCGCGTTGTACGTAGGGGCAGAGTAGGTGGCTGACCAGCGTGAGTGATTGCGGCATTTTTGATTTCCTTGTTGGGTGTAATTTGCGTTAGTCTAGGCTTGCTTTATTGCAATCAACATAAGCAGGAGTGCAGACCATGAATGCAAAAACGCAATACCATTTGGCGAGCCAAGACCTGGAGTTTTTGCTGGCTGTCACACGGGGCGGCACGCTGGCCGCTGCTGCCGAACGGTTGGGGGTTGATGCCTCAACGGTTTTCCGCAGCATCCAGCGCATTGAAAAAGGGCTGGGACAACGCCTGTTCGAGCGCAGCAAAGCGGGGTATTTCCCGACTGAAATGGCGCAAATCCTGGCCGGGCACGCCGAGCAAATGGAAATCGCGCTTGAATCGGCGCGCTCGGCCGCGCAACTGCAGCCCGAAGATGTGGCTGGCAGTGTGCGCATTACCACTACCGATTCGATCTTGCACGGGCTCATCGCCCCCGAGCTTGATGTGCTCTCCACGTTGCATCCGCAGCTGAGCTTTGACTTGCACACTGGCAATGAGCTGGCCAACCTAACCCGGCGCGACGCCGATATTGCCATCCGCGCCACCCGCAAGCCGCCGCAACATCTGGTGGGCAAACACCTGGGCAGCATCAAAGTGGCGCTGTTTGCAGCGCAAAACAGCCCCTATACCGACTTGCCTGCGGTGATCGAGCATCACGCACCGTGGATTGCGCCTGACGACGCGCTGCCCGATCATCCGACGGTGATCTGGCGCAAAAAGCATTACCCCAAAATCACGCCGCGCTACCGAGTGAACAGTATTTTAACGGTGGTGGAATTGATCGAACGCGGCATGGGCGTGGGCATGGTGCCGACATTTCTGGCCGCCACGCGCCCCCAACTGCGCGCTTTGACGCCGGTACTGGATGAATGTGCCACCGACCTGTGGCTGCTCACCCACCCCGAATCCCGCCACCTACGCCGCGTGGCCACGGTGTTTAGTCATCTGGCGAAAAATATCCGGCTGGATTGATGGTCTGGATAGGCAATACACGTCGGCATTTTGAGCCAGCAACTGGCACCGCTTAGCTGGCCTGCGGATTGCCCGGCCAAGCCTGCATGGCAAGGTCAGCCATTTTGAGCAAGTCTGCCGTGCTTGCACCATCAATCGCCTGCACCGACATGCCTTGAATTATGCCCGCATAAAACCCAGCTAGCGCGTGGATATCCAGATCTACCGGCAAATCACCATCCTGCTGCCCTTGCTGCAGACGCGCCAGCATCATCGCGCGGGTATTGCGGCGATGATCGGCGGTCAATTCGCCAATCGCGGCATTGGCCTCGGCGCAGCGCAGCACTCCGCTGGCAATCGGGCAGCCGGGGGGGTGATCGGGCGCGGTAAATTGTTCGGCCGCACCGCGCAACATGCTGTCCAGCCCAATGCGCGCCGTGGCAGCTTGGGCGAGCAAAGCGCCAATACGCTCGTATTGCTGCGCCAAATACAGATCAATCGATTCACGATACAGAGCAGGCTTGGACTCAAAGGCGGCATACAGGCTGGGCGCATTGATACCTAGCGTGCTGGTCAGGTCGTTCAGCGACGTACCTTCATAGCCCTTGGCCCAGAACAAATGCAGCGCTAATTCAAGCGCTTGTGTGCGATCAAATGCTCTGGGTCGACCACGCGATTTTTTATTTTCCATATCGATCACTACAAAATTTATTGACGACGCCATCTTAGCTTGATTATATTGTGTATCGTTTACTACATAAATAGGATTAAAGACGATGCAAGAGACCCAAACCCGACATGGCAGCCACTATCAACTGCAGCGCAATGGCGATGCATTTCAATTGCAGCACATGCCAAGGCAGTTACCCGATTTGGCCGCCGATCAAGTTTTGATTCAGGTCGGCGCAGTGAGCCTCAATTACCGTGATTTGCTGATTTTGCGCAATGCGGCCCAAGACACCGTTGATGGCCAGATTCCGCTGTCGGACGCGGCAGGAACGGTAATCGCTGTTGGAAGCAGGGTGAGCCGCTGGCAAGTCGGCGATCGCGTAGCGCCGAACTTTTTTGCCCATTGGCACAGCGGTAAATATCAGGCAAAGCATTATGTGCAAGGTGCTTTGGGAGGCTCGCAAACTCCTGGTGTGCTTGCCGAGCATATTGTGGCCAGCGAAGACGCGATTGTGGCCATTCCTGCACACCTAAGCTTGCAAGAAGCCGCAACCTTGCCGTGCGCTGCAGTGACTGCCTGGCATGCGCTGTTTGAGCGCGGCCAACTGCAAGCTGGGGAAACGGTGCTGATTCAGGGTACCGGCGGTGTTGCACTGTTTGCCTTGCAACTGGCGGTGGCACAAGGCGCCAAAGTCATC
The DNA here is from genome assembly GCF_009760905.1 of Chitinibacter sp. GC72. Taxonomy (GTDB): domain Bacteria; phylum Pseudomonadota; class Gammaproteobacteria; order Burkholderiales; family Chitinibacteraceae; genus Chitinibacter. The sequence goes on from NZ_VIRW01000010.1 coordinate 29,143, forward strand.
ATCACCTCGTCGTCAGATGAAAAACTGGCGCGCGCCAAAGCGTTGGGTGCCTGGCACACCATCAACTATCACCATCAGGCCAACTGGGATGAAATTGCGCTCACCCTCACAGACGGCGTCGGTGTTGATCATATTCTGGAGCTAGGCGGCCCCGACACTTACGCGCGCTCGATTAATGCGCTGGCCTCTGGCGGGCAGATTCATCAGATCGGCGTGCTTACCGGCTTTGGCCCCACGCCCAATTTATGGCCGCTGCAAGCCAAAAATGCGCAGATCAACGGCATTTTGGTCGGCTCGGTGGCGCACTTTACCGCGCTCAATGCCTTTCTGAGCCAACACCAGATTATCCCGGTAATTGACCGGCAGTTTGCCTATGCCGAGGCTGGCGCGGCGTTTGACTACCTCGCCAGCGCCCAGCATTTCGGCAAAGTCGTTATCAACGTTCACCCCTAAGCCCAACCACCCCACAGAGGATTAAGCATGACCCCATTTCAGCTGCACACCATCGCCACCGCCCCGGCCGGCAGCCAAAGCTTGTTACAAGCGGCGCAGACCAATTACGGCTTTGTGCCCAATTTATTCGCCCATATGGCCGAATCGCCTGCGCTGCTGGAAGGCTATCTGGCGCTCACGCAGATTTTTAACCACACCAACTTAAGCGAAACCGAAAAACAGATCATTATGATGACGGCCAATCGGCTCAATCGCTGCGACTATTGCATGGCCGCGCACACCACCATCGCCAAAGCCGCCGTGCCCGCCGAGGTGATCGCCGCGCTGCGCAACAACACGCCGATTGCCGATGCCAAGCTCGAAGCCTTGCGCCAATTCACCATCCAAGTTGTCGAAAGCCGCGGCTGGCCCACCGCGCAGGAAGTCGCCAGCTTCATCGCCGCTGGCTACAGCCAGCAAACGGTGTTCGAGGTAATTTTGGGTACTAGCCTGAAAATCTTGTCCAACTACACCACCAGCGTGGCCGATACACCGTTAGACGCGGTCTTTGCCACCGACCGCTGGCCGGCCGCCTAAGCTGGGCATGGATAGCCAGATCACCCCGATCATGGCTATCCTATTGCAACCCACCGTAAGCGGAACCGCCACCATGCCGACCGTAGATCAACTCAAAGGCCTCGGGCCAAAAAGCCGCGCCATGCTGGCGAAAATCGGCATCACCACCGCCGCGCAAGTGCGCGCCGCCGATGCCTTTGCACTGTATGCCCAGCTGCAACAAGTGGTGCCGAATCTATCGCTGAATATGCTGTATGCCCTGATCTGCGCGCAGGAAGACCTGCCTTGGCAGCGAATCAAATACGAGCGCAAAACCGAAATACTGCTGCGGCTGGATGATCTGGGGTTGGCTTCCAAGCGGAAATAGCGGCAAATTTTGATTGGGTATGCCATCGTAGGTCAATCAATATATGGTCTGCAGGGATATACCTATTAGTCTCTGCAAACCAGAAACCTAGGTTGTTTCTCCCATCCGCAGGTTTAATCTACATCGCAGTTGCACTGTAGCCATTACGTACTCAGGGCTGCAGTGCATGGCCGCAACGCGGCCTAAGCTAATTGCGAGGCGGGTGCTAGGGTATAGCCCTGCGGCATATGGCCGAGCAAGTTCGCGTATTGCTCGATTAGCTGGCGATTTTTCCGCCCCAACTCACCTGCGCCCAAAGCCGGGGCGCGGCTGGCGTCGACTTCGTAATTATTGGCGCGGAAAATTTGCTCAAATTGCGCATCGGCCAAATCCCGTGCGTACGGACGGGTTTGCAGCGACAAATCGGCAATCGCCTGAATCGCGTTTTCACGGCTAAAGCGCGCAAAGCCGCGAAAGCGAAAGGTCTCATCCACATGCCGATCGCTGTGCGCAATCAGCGCATCCATCATCGCATACGGTAGTTGATGTAATTGCGCGAGAGGCAACAGCACGCTGAACGACAGCTGCGCAAACTCAGGAAAATCGCCTTCCAATTGCCGAGCCAGAGGTGCAGCGCCCAGTTGAAAATCGAGCAACACCCGCTCGCCCGCCAATTCAACGACTTGCACCAACTCGATCTGGCGCTGCGCAAAACGCAGCGTCGCCAATTGCGCCAACACCGCAGCCGCCACATTAGCCGCGCTCGCTGGGCGCGCAGTGGCGCGTAATTCATCCCTTTGCTGAGTGAGCAAGGGCAAATCGTGGTGATTACTAAACACCGCGCTGGTTTTGCCCGCGCCATTGCGCACCGTTAGTAGCTCGCGCACCTCGTGTTCACGCGCTTTTTTAATCGCCAAAAAAGCGGTCTGGATGATTTCAGAAGTTGGGGTGTCGGCATCAATGCGCCATTTTCTGCCGTACACCAGCTTATGCTCACGGAGGGTATTGCTGCGATCATAATTCTCGCGCCCAATCAGCCCCACTTGCAAATACACGCCATTGGCATCCTGCCCAGCAAACAGCGGCGTATGCGCGTCAAAATCAATCTGCGCCAACAACGCCGACACACTTTCTACCGTGTGCTGATAGCGCAAATAATGCTGCGAAATCCAGCGCTGGCCATTGGCCAACGTCAGCTGCGGCGCCAGAGGCATCACGCGCTCGCCGAGCACATTTGGGATAGGGTTTAGCGTATGTAGCGTCATCACAGTCGTCATCCAAAACAATGACGCTATTGTGGTTGATGACGATAAAAAGAAGAATAACTCTAAAATGCAATATATTGTTGTGATTAATGGAATAATTTGAAGCCAAAAAAGCCCAGCACGCTGGGCTTAGTGGCGGCTATCGACCCAGAGCCGACATGTCACTTAGTCACGATATTACTTGGACACCAGTAAATGAACGTCATTTTGCTGTGCCCACTGCTTTGCGATTTCTAGAACTGTAGGCTTAGTAAAGTAAAAACCGTACGTGTAGTCCCAACCTTCGTAGAAAGCACAATCGTACTCAGGAAGCACAACGTGAAAATGACGTGCACCCTTTCTATGACGCCAGTGCCTGAAAATTTCACCGCCATGGGGTTTGCAGTAATTGGCAAGATATTTTACGGATGTGAAGCTTCTAAAAATAAAGTTATTTTTTTCCCTGCCGCGTTGGGTAAAAGACAGTACTTCTGTGTTCGCAATTAACGATTTGCAAAAACCAGCGAGTAGGGATTCTCTTCGGGCGTGCTCAACAGCAGGAACATTTTCTAATAGCTGGTTAGCTTCATCACGCGTGAGCCAGTGGTCAAAAGTTGAGACTGCAAGTCGTTGCAAATTATCTTTAACCGTATCCTCTTGAATATCAATTAACCATGGAAACTGCAAATTCAGCTCTCGCTGACGAAGTCGTGAAACATTAAGAACTTTACATCGTGCCATTGTTTCTCTTTTAATCTCTTTGAATACATTTGATGCACAGCAGTATGAACTTCCGCTTCTGGCCGATTGCAGCCAATTTCATTTCAACGATTGTAATGATTTTCAGTGCCTACGGCACTATGTTTTTGTAGCGCGTTCCGCCGCGCAGACAGGCAAGGAGCTTTGCGTCGCCAAAGCCCCCCGAGGCGAAGTCGGCTCTGCCGTGCTGGCCTTAGGCCACGGTCTTCGCTAAGGCAGCAAGCTGCCAAGCTTCGCCACGCCTCAATCGTCGCGAGCCTAGGTCTCGCTCCTCAATCGGCCTTCGCTTTAACGGGAATTCAAGCCCCAGATTAACCATCACGGCATATACCCACCGTGGTGTTTCACTAAGGGCCAATCATTCTTTAGATTAGCCAGATATACCCTTGGTTTGGCTTCGCCTTTAGCTGCACTTCGTCTAGTCGATCATTTTGAACAGAGTCTGTCGGCTGAAGCCGACCCTACAGTTACAGCTAATTAGAACGAGATGCCCGTGGAGACGCGCGGTTTGAAAAAGTTATGGCGAGGCATGGCGCAGCTTGGCAACTTGTTGCCTTAGCAGAGACTGTGGCCTTGGGTCATTTTAAGACGCGATTTGTTTGAGCCACGCGACGTTAGCGCGTGGCGAGTTGAAGCGGCGCCTCGCCATGGCTATTTCAAACGGGGTTTCGCGGCACTCGGGCAGGCGAGACCAGCAAGGTACGGAGCAAGACCCGTCCCTTGCTGGCTTTGGCCAGATTCGGCGCTTAGCTTGTCATCACCACGGCTTGTTGGCCAACAGTGATCACGCGGCCGCCTTGGCTTGCGGCGTAGCTGTTGGCAGTTTGCGCATCGGCAAACCACAATTTCAGTTGCGCCGCGCCGGTATCAAGGTATTGCCATGCGGCCAAATCAGTGGCGCTGAGCGTGCTTAATTGGGGTTTGAATTTCTCCCAACTTGGATAACCCGCTTCCAGTGCCAATAGGCGCAGAATATGTTTACGCTGCAATTGCTGGCGCTGCGCGTACAGCGTGACCAGCGATTTGGCTTCAATTGCGCCCGCTTGAATTAAGCGCCGCAAAATGGGCAAGGCAATGGCAGGTGAATCGGATTGCGCTGCGCGCTGCAAGCGCCGCGCTTGGCGCAAGATAAATTGCACCGCAGGTGTTTCGTGATGAGTAGAGGCAGAATTAGGCATACCAGCTCCAAAATAAGTGACCATTCTCGCTGTGGGTCACGGAGGGTATGCAAGCAATGGGCTTGCGCGATGAAACTGGTGTTTGCACTTTCGCGAGCTGGGCGACCAGTCAGCCCAGATGCGTATGCTAATCAATGCCGCCGAAAAATGGAAGATTCGCTTGCTCGGTGGAACTTAAACGATCACTGATTTTGCAGCGATGTCCAAATCTCATCCCAGTCTGCATCCTGAATCACGCCTTCGCGCGTCAGCGTGATTTCGCCATTTTTGCCGATCACAAAGACGGTTGAGTCGTTTTTCAATTCGCCAAAGCTGTCTTGATGCGCTGAATCGGGCCGCCATAGCAGCGGAAATTGCTCGTCTTTGGGGGTGGTGGCGCGCACCAGTTCGGCGTAGCTGCGAAACAGCTCTGGCTTGCTGTCTAGGCCGACACCAATCACATTAAAACGACTGGCTTTATTAGCTTTGTAAAATTCCCGGATCAGCTTGAAGTTGTACACACAGGTGGTGCAACCCGCTTTAAAAAACACCAGCAAAACGGTTTGGTCTTTAGCGCGCACTTGCGCCAGATTCACCGCTTTGCCGCTGATGACATCGCGCCCTTGTAGTGTCGGTGCCGCATACACGCTGCTGCAGATTAAACTGAACCACACAGCACTGAGCCAGAATTTTTTCATTGTGAATCCTATGGTGGGTTTATTGAGAAGCACGCGCGCGGAACAGCACACGATCGAGCGCCCAACGTTGCAGCGGGATCGCGATCAGCGCCAGCAACATTAAACCCCATTCAAGATGATCTTGCACCGCGCTGGGCATGTCTTTTAACACATGGTAGTACGAGACGAGCGCTACGGCATTGAGCGCGAAGAGTCCCAGCGCAGACAGGCGGGTAAATAGGCCCAGCACCAGCAACACCGGCAAGATGAGTTCGCCAGCCGTTCCCCCGAAGGCCGCCAATTGCGGCGACAGCAAGGGAACGTGGTATTCGTCGCTGAACAACATCAGCGTGGTATCCCAATCGGCGATTTTGGTCAGGCCCGACATAAAAAAGATTTTGCCGATATACACGCGCAGAGCCAAATCGGCGAGCGGTGCAATGGCGTTGAGCGGTGTCGCTTGCGCTAAGCGTTGAAGCAATGGGGATGAAAGCATAATGAAGTCCTTTATTGGATGCTGCGGTTTAGTCGATTCCGCGTTAAAAATCTAACAAAAAAAATCCCCTTGCTAAGCAAGGGGCAAAGAGGAAGGAGATTCGATGCGACTTAAGGGTTACAACGGCGTGAGCGAACCCTTCATCGCCAAGCAACTGCCTTTGGCGACTAGTTTCCACTCTTTACCATCACGGTCTTTCTTGGCCATGCCGGCACAAGAGTGACCGTTGGCGGCACAATCATTCGCGCCCGCTTTGGCGACGCCAAAGCATTTTTCTTTGCTGGGGTCAGCGGCCAGGCTAGGCTGGCTGGCGAGCGCCAGCACTGCGGTCATGGCACCGGCCAAAATCAGTTGTCTGCGATCCATCTTTTTGATCCTTTAGTGAATGCTGTGGCTGAGCAAGCTATGCAGCCCACGGAGCGGGGTGAGTAATTCGTCGTCAAATCCATGGCGCAGTTGCAAAAAATCGGGCTGATTCAGGTACACCCAAACTTGCCCGTGGCAGTCTTGGCTCACCAAGGCTTTCAGTGGTAAATCCAAACCGGTGCTGCTGGCTGAATTAATTAAAGCGGTGCCGATTTTTGGGTGCCCAAAGATCAATAATTGCGTGGGGGCCAATTCCAATTGCTGCTGCTTGGCCTGCGCTTGATGATCGATTTGGGCAAAAATCGTCGCGCCTTTGCTCTGAATCGCGGAACTTAAGCGGGCAATCGTTTCGCTAAAGTCATACGCCGAGGCGATTTTGTCGATGCCAAAGGCGTTCGGTTCTTCACACATGGACTACACCCCTGCTTGTGCCAACCAAACCGGCAATTGGCCAGATTGATCAAGGGCTAATAAATCGGTAAAACCACCGACGTGTCGATCACCAATAAAAATCTGCGGGACCGAGCGACGCGCGGTGCGCTCTACCATGGTGGCAAATTCGTCTGGATTTTGATCAACTAAAATTTTGTTCACGGCTAAACCTTTGCGCGCGAGCAAATTTTCAGCCTGAACGCAAAATGGGCAAGAACGGGTGCTGTAGAGGGTGATGGTTGACATGTTGCGTCTCCTTTTTCTTAAACCATTGCGCTCGCCAGAGCGAACTAGCAACTGGATATGACGGGTATATCGCCAAGATCATTTCTGATCATTGTATGTGGCGATATACCCATGGGTTAATTACAAATCTTTCGGTGCTTTATCCTTGATCGACGGCCATTCCATATTGGCTTTCTTCAGATTGCCCGGCACGTCTTCCAGCCATTTCTTCTGTACTTCTTTATTCACATTCAGGTACAGCTTGCCATCCACAATCTTCCAAGCTTGTGGATCACCATCCAACTTCTTGTCCAAAGCCACGCCCATCGCGCAGAAGCCGCCAAACTGGGGTGCGTATTGCGCTGGGTTCGCAGTGAACTTGTCGCGGTTGGCTTTGCTAGCAAAGTGATAAGTCACGCCATCGTGCTGCGCGCTGTAAGCGGCATTGCCCAAGGTTGGCGCTTTAGCGGTGAAGTACGCCACTGGGTCGTAGCCTTTCAGGCCAACGCCTTGTTCGTCCACATTCACTGAGGCGGTCGACGTTTCGTCATAGGCCATGGCAGTGCTCGGTACAGCCGCCAAGAATGCGAAGCCAGACATCAAAGTTGCGGCGATCAGGGTTTTGCGAAGATTCAACATGGGATAAGTCCTTTTAAAAAATAAATAGTCAGTCGTGAGGGTGTTACGGGTTAAATCATTAATTAAGCTAAAGTCACTTTCGGGAAGTCGATTTCCAGGCGGCTGGCTTTGCCCAAGATATTGGTCAGCAAATTCATGCCGACGTGGGTAATAATCTCGACGATGTCCGCATCGCTAAAACCAGCGTTACGCGCTTCGATCAATTCGGCGGTGGTGATTTCGCCTTTGTGCTCAGCCAAAGAGCGCGCCAATTCCACGGCAATCGCCGCTTTCGCGTCTTGGCTAGTACCGGCACGGTTAGCCGCGATTTCGTCGCCATTCAAACCTGCGCCTTTACCGATTGCGGTGTGCGCTGACAGGCAGTATTCGCAAGAATTTTGCTGCGCCAAAGCTAGGGCGATACGTTCACGCGTTTGCAAATCTAGGCTGCCTTCTTTCGCAATGCCGTGCAGACCGAGGAAGGCGCGCAGTGCAGCGGGTGAATTGGCAAACACTTTCAAGAAGTTCGGCACAATGCCCAGCTGAGCGTGGATGGCATCAAACAAAGCTTGTTGTTCGGCAGTTGCAGTTTCAGTAGTAACGACGTTAATGCGGCTCATGATTTTTTCCTTTAGATTTAAGAAGTTCACTCGGTGTTGAGCGAATGAGTGCATTGTGCCGATCTTCACTTGAAAGAAGAATCCACATGAATGACAATAGATTGTTGCTAAAAATGGAATAAATCATGGATCGCTTTCATCAGATGACCGTCTATGTGGCGGTGGCCGAAACCGAGAGCTTTGCCGCCGCAGCGCGCAAGCTGGCGATGTCGCCGCCAGCAGTCACCCGCGCAGTGGCTGCCTTGGAAGAAGATTTGGGCGTGAAACTGTTAAACCGCACCACGCGCTATGTGCGAGTAACCGATGCAGGGCAACGCTATCTGGACGATGCGCGGCGGATTTTGGCCGAAGTGCAAGAAGCGGACGAAGTGGCTGCCGGCATTAACGCCGAGCCGCGCGGCCATCTGACCATTACCGCACCAGTGCTATTTGGCCAGTTGTATGTGATGCCGCAGGTAGTGAAATTTTTGCAGCGCTACCCGGATGTCGATGTGTCGGCAATGTTTCTCGATCGGGTGGTGAATATGCTCGAAGAAGGCGTGGACGTGGGTATCCGCATCGGCGCTTTGCCCGACAGCACGATGCGGGCAATACGGGTGGGGCAAGTGCGCCGCGTACTGTGCGCCTCGCCCGAATATTTGGCGCAATATGGCATCCCGCAAACCCCGCAAGATTTGCTGCAGCACCAGATCGTAGCCGCCAGCAGCATTAGCCCCACGGTGGAATGGAAGTTTGGCGAAGATGAGCACAGCAAAGTCGTGCGCATCAAACCGCGCATTACCGTCACCAGTAATGATGGGGCGATTTCAGCGGTGCGCCATGGCGCGGGAATTACGCGCCTGATGTCGTATCAGGTGGCGGCGCATTTGCAGAGCGGCGAACTCAAAACGGTACTGGGTGAATTTGAAGCCAAACCATTGCCGATTCATGTGGTACACCGCGAAGGCCGCCATGGCTCGGCCAAGATTCGCGCTTTTGTTGATTTTATGGCGCAGGCACTCAAAGAAAACAGCGCGCTTAACTAGGTACCGTCTTGCCCTCATGCAAACCCTGCCATGGAGCGATCAGCGCGCTGCTGCTGGCCCGCGTGCTTACTGGCTGCGTACGTTGAGCCAGTTTTGCCGCCCGAACGGGTTGACGACATAGCCTGAGACTTTGGGCGTGGTAATCACCGAAGTTAGCGGGTGCGCCAGCGGTATCCACAAAGCTTGCTGTGCGATGATTTTTTGCGCGGCCTGATATTGATTGCTGCGCTCATTGATATTGGCCGTGGTGCGGCCTTTCTTGATCAGTGCATCGAGCTGTGGCAGGCAGAAACGGGCGAAATTGAGCCCCGATTCGAGCGAGGCGCAGGCAAATTGCGGCGTCAGGAAATTATCCGGGTCACCATTGTCGCCGCTCCAGCCCATAAACAGAATGTCATGTTCGCCCGCTTTGGCACGCTTGATTAATTCACCCCATTCAATGGTTTTTAGCTCGGCGCGAACGCCGATTTTCGCCAGATCGGCTTGCAGCAATTCGCCACCCAGCCGTGGATTCGGGTTCAGTGTGCTGCCTGCCGGACGAATCCAGATTGTGGTATCAAAGCCATTGGGAAAGCCGGCTTTAGCGAGCAGCGCTTTGGCCTTGGTTGAGTTGTAGCTGGTTTCCTTGTCGCCCAGATAGCTCCACGTTGCAGGTGGCAGCGGGCTATTGGCCGCAGTCGCGGTGCCTTGGAAAACTTGATTTAGATAGGTTTTCTGGTCGAAAGCCAGTTTGAGCGCCTGACGGACTTCCACCTTGTCCAAGGGTTTGTGCTGCGTATTGAGTGCGACAAAAGCGGTGGCAAACATCGGTGTGCTGAGCACTTTCAGGTTTTTATCCTGCTGCGCGGCGGTGATTTCCTGCGGTTTGGGGCCGAGCGCAATCTGGCATTCGCCAGCTTTGACTTTTTGTACCCGCACCACCGGATCCGGGGTGATGGCGTAGATTAATTTATCCGATTTGGGCTTGCCGCCAAAATACTGTGGGTGGGCATCAAAGCGGATTACGGCGTCTTTTTGAAAGCTGCGCAATGCAAATGGGCCGGTGCCAATCGGTTTGCTGTTGAACGCATTTTGCTGATTTGTGGCCAGTAGCTGGGCGGCGTATTGCGCTGAATAAATCGACGCAAAACCCATGCTCAGCAAGGGCAGGAAAGTGGCGTCGGCCTGCTGCAAAGTAAATTGCACGGTCAAATCGTCGATTTTGCGGATGTCCTTAACCAGCTTGCCTAACCCAAATGATTGGGCGTGCGGGTAGCCGTTGGGGGCGCTGGCATGCCAGGGGTGATTGGGGTCGAGCATGCGCTGGAAGCTGAAAATGACATCGTCGGCATTCAGAGCCCGGGTGGGCTGGAAATAATCGGTGCGCTGAAACGCCACCTTCGCTCGCAGCTTGAAAGTGTATTGCAGCCCATCTGCGCTCACTTGCCATTGTTGCGCCAGGCTGGGCACCAGCTTGCCGCTACTGGCATCGTATTCAAGCAGCCGGTTGAAAATGGTGTCGGCCGCCGCGTTGGTATTGGTCAGCGAATTGTATTGCACCACGTCAAAACCATCGGGGCTGGCTTCGGTGCACACGGTCAAGGCTTTGCTGTGTGATATACCGCTAAGGAGTATGCCGATTAAGGCAATGGCTGGATTGATGTTCATGAATATACCTCTGGTTTTTAAATCGGCTAAGGCTGTGTTGTTGTTCTTGATGTCGCCGTGTTTGTTGCTAGCGATGCTGCTGTTCTTCCGGTGCCAGCAGCGCGTATCCGTATTTATTTAGTATTTCTTTGGCTTTTGCCAGCTGTTTATCGCTACGCGAGACCTTGTGTTCTTTGCTGGCGGGGATATGTACATCTAGGCCGTATTGTTGCAGCCAACTGCGGATCAATTGCAGGCTTTTTTCTCCCAGGCCCGGGATATGCAGCAGATGCCGGTAACTGATTGCAGCTACTTCTTGCGGGGTAAAGTATTCGCGGTCCAAATGATTTTTTAGCGCATTGATCTGCCGATTGGTCAGTGGGGCATAACAGCCATCAAAGTCGCTGGCTGCTGGACTTTGTTTTCGATGCATCAATTTGCCCCATTGTTTTACTGAGAGATGTCCAGCTCAATCAGCATTTCTTGCTCATGGATTTTGCTAATCAGCTGCTCCAGCAGTTGCAAGCCTTCAGGCCATTGACCGTGCCCTGATTCGACATTGATGTGGCCACCGTTTTCTATCCAGTGCAGCTTGCTGCGCCAGCTCTGGCTCAATTGCACGGCACGATCCACGCTGCAGCTCGGATCGTTATCGCTGGCGATTACCCAGCTGGTAAACGGCAGAGCAATCGACGGTAGCGGCATAAAGCCTTGAAATTCGTCGGGCGCCTCGGGCCGCTTTACATCGGCCGGGGCAACGAGCAATACGCCTTGCACGGCTCGGTTGCGGCCAAATAGCGCCGCCCAGTGAGCCAACGTAGCGCAAGCGAGGCTGTGCGCCACAATGATTGTGGGGGCGTCGCTCTCAGCAATTTTCTGCTCAAAGCTGCGCACCCAATCGGCGGCTTTGGGATGCTGCCAGTCGTCTTGCTCGATGCGCTCGATTTGCGGGTATTGCTGTTGCCAGATCGATTGCCAGTGGTCGGCGGGCGAATTATTCCAGCCCGGGGCAATCAGGATGCGGTTTCCGGCGCTCAGCCAGCGTTCAATGGTCGCCATAAGGTATGCTCGATCTAAAGCTTGTTATTTTTAGAGTGGACGGTAATTTGGGCGAGCCAGGAAAAAGCCTTGCAGGCCATCCACGCCACTATCCAGTGCGATGCTTTTTTCGATTTGCGTCTCGACACCTTCGGCAATGACCTGACTGCCTGCGTCGTGTAGCAGCGACACCAGCTTGGCGTAGCCTTGCCGGGCTTTGTCCTGCTGGGCGGCCAGCGCCAGAATATGGCGGTCAAGCTTGACGAAATCAGGCTCAAGCAGCCAGAGCCGGTCCAGATTGGCCATGCCGTGGCCAAAATCATCCAGCGCAATCCGGTAGCCTTTGGCGCGGTAGTTTTTCACTGCGCGGCCGATTGCGCTGGCATCGACGGCGACGGTTTCGTTTTCCAGCAATTCGGGGTGAACATTTAAAAACAGCAGCCGGTTCGATTGGGCATAGCTGCTGTAATTCATCACATGCAGGGTGCGGCATAGGCGGTCAAAAGCGACCAGTTTGTGACCTTGCCGTGCCGAGGCAAAAGCCTGCGGCGGCGAAATGGCTTTATCGCGCACTGAGGCGCGCAGCAAGGCTTCGTCGGCAAAGTGGTGATTATGGCGATCAAAAATCGGCTGAAACGCCGACGCGAGCGTGGAGCCCAGCGCCTTGACCAGAATGCCGCGCAGCGAATCGACCTGAAACAGGCTTTCTGGCCAGTCGCGGGCAATTTCGGGCGGCACCGGCAAGCGCTCGCTTGCTTGTATATGTGGCCAGTTCATGGCGCAATCCTTCGCATGGAATGTATTTCTGTCCCGGGCATAGCCTGCGATGGCGTGGTTTGCCAACCGACCTGCTCAGAATGACCTATGGGGTATATGCCTATAGCCTTTTTTATGTATTGGCTGCAGGCATATACCCTGTGGTGTGTGCCCGGCTGCTGCCGGGCAGGCGCAGTGGGCCTTATTTGCCTGCGCTGTAGATCTGGTCGAACACGCCGCCGTCGCTAAAGTGGGTTTTCTGCGCCTTGGCCCAGCCACCGAACACATCGTCGATGTCGAACAGTTTCACGTTCGGAAACTGCTTGGCGTACTTGGCCAGAACGGCTTTATCCTGCGGACGGTAGTAGTTTTGTGCGGCAATTTCCTGACCTTCTTTGGAATACAGGTAGTTCAGGTATTCGGTCGCCACTTTGCGCGTGCCTTTTTTGTCGACGACTTTATCGACAATCGCCACCGGTGGCTCGGCCAGAATCGACAGGCTAGGCGCCACAATGTCGAATTTATCCGGGCCCAGCTCCTTGATCGCCAGCACGGCTTCGTTTTCCCACGACAGGAATACATCACCCTGGCCGCGCTGTGTGAACGTCACCAGCGAGCCGCGTGCGCCGGTATCCAGAATCGGTACATTTTTAAACAGCTTCTGCACAAAATCACGTGCTTTGGCGTCGTTGCCGCCAGGCTGCTTGAGGGCGTATGCCCAGGCCGCCAGATAGTTCCAGCGCGCGCCGCCCGAGGTTTTCGGATTCGGTGTGATGACCTTGATGTCGTCGCGAATCAGGTCATTCCAGTCTTTGACCTTTTTCGGGTTGCCTTTGCGAACCAGAAAAACAATGGTCGAGGTGTAAGGGCTGGCATTGTTCGGCAGCTTTTTCTGCCAGTCCGGGCTGAGCAATTTGCCTTTTTCAGCCAGCTCGTCAATGTCGTAGGCAAGGGCAAGGGTCACTACATCGGCTTCCAGTCCGTCGATGACCGACCGGCCTTGCTTGCCTGAGCCGCCGTGAGACTGGCGTACCGTCACATCGTCACCTGTTTTGGCTTTCCAGTGTTTGGCAAAGGCTTTGTTATATTCCTGATACAGCTCACGCGTTGGATCGTAAGACACATTCAGTAGCTCGATACTGGCGGCCAGGCTGGTGCCGCTGGCGATGGCAAGGGTAATTGCTGTAAGGGTGTGTTTGAGTTTCATGATTCCCTGTCCTTGTGTTTTGGGTTGGCGAGGTGAATCATGCCATCGAATTTATATTTCATATAATACTAATAAATTTTAGCTTTATAACTTTAATTTTATTGTTACGGTGAATGTCAGGATGCTGCTCAATCTCTTGCAGTGTCTTTGTGTTTGCCGCGCATTCAATTTATCCACAGAAAATGTGAACAAACCCGCGTTTGAAACGCAGTATTTCCTTTTGCATCAAGCATTTTGCTGCCTGATTATTCTTTTGGCGAACAAACGTTCTGCGCTTTGTGTCGCTGTCTATACGCTTATTGATGATCACACGCTGGTGGTTTTTCACCCACTGCGCGGGCGGATCAATGTATTTGCCCTCTGATCACGCTACACTGAACAGGCTGTTCATCAACACGTCATACTAGGGGTTGCGATGCTTTGGTTGCTGGCAATGTCTGTCGCCGTTTGTGCCTTGCTGCTGGTTTATGCCTGGCGCGCGCGCCGTTTGCGCCAGCGCTATCAGGCGCTGGTTGATAGCATCCCTGATCTGGCCTGGGCCAAAGACGCTGATGGCCGTTTTGTAGTGGTCAACCGGGCCTTTTGTGACATCTGGCAAATCAAAGACCCCGCCAGCTTGCTCGGCAAGGACGATTACTTTCTTTCACCGCCGCATCTGGCGGCGCAATACAAGGCCGACGATCTCAAGGTGCTGCAATCAGGGCAGGCGATACGCGAAGAACACCCTTTTGATCATGTGATCGACGGCAAACGCTGGATGGAACTGATCAAGGTACCGGTGCGCGAGGGGCGGCGAGTGATCGGCACGGCAGGCATAGCCCGTGACATTAGCGAGCGCAAGCAGGCGCAGGAGCAGCTGCAATGGCTGGCCTGGCACGACCCTTTAACCCAACTGTATAACCGCACCTATCTGGAATTGCAGCTGGCCGCGTGGATCGAGGCCGGGGCAGGATTTGGTCTGTGGCTGATTGATCTGGACCATTTCAAGCGGATTAATGATGCGCTGGGGCATGCGGCTGGCGATGCCGCGCTGGTGCAAGTGGCCCAGCGCCTGCAAAGCCTGAATCAACTGGTGTTCCGTCTGGGCGGGGATGAATTTGTTTTACTGGCGCCCACCGAAGAAGCGAGCTGGGTCGATGATCAGTTGCTGGGCTTTTTAAGCGGGCATATCCAGATTGAAGAGCTTGATTTCCAGCTGGGCTTTACTGCGGGTCGCGTGCAGTTTCCTGCCGATGGCCAGAGCGCGGGGCAGCTGCTGAAGCACGCCGATATTGCGCTCTATCAGGGCAAGGCCGACGGACGAGGGCAGATTAGCGTGTTTGAGCGGGCAATGGCCAAGTACGCTGTCCTGCAGCTGGAGCTGGAGCGCGAATTGCGCCAGGCGCTGGCGCGGCAGGAATTCCGGCTGGTCTACCAGCCGCAGATCTGTTTGAGCGATTCGAGCCTGATCGGCTTTGAAGCACTGATCCGCTGGCATCAGCCGCAACGTGGTGAAGTTAGCCCGGTTGAATTTATTCCGTTTGCCGAGCAAACCGGCATTATTGCGGCCATCGGCGATTGGGCGCTGGACGAGGCGATTGCACAGGTTCAGGCTTGGGCCTGTGCGGGTTTGGCTGTCGTGCCCGTGGCGGTGAATGTGTCGGCCTTGCAACTGACCAGTCTGGATTTTGCCGACTCGGTGATTCGCCGCATACACCGGCTGCCGCTTTTTTTGCAGGACAAAATTGTACTGGAGCTGACCGAATCAACACTGATGCAGGCTCCATCCTTGCAGTCGCTGCGCACGCTGACGCAAGCGGGGATCGAGGTACATATGGATGATTTTGGTACCGGTTACTCCAATCTGGCTCAGCTTTCGCGCATGTCCTTGTCCAAGCTGAAATTTGACCGCAGCCTGATCCACAATATTGCCGGCAATCAGGCCGCCCAGCAGGTTTGCCGCGCACTGGTCGATCTGGCCTACGCACTGCGGCTGGAAATTGTCGCCGAAGGCGTGGAAACCGAAGCCGAAGCACAATGGCTGCATGCACAAGGCGTACAGCACGCCCAAGGCTATTGGTTCAGCCGCCCGCTAGAAAAAGACGCCGCTGCAAAATACCTAGGATCTTAAAGGGTAGTGGCTAATCTGGTGCGCTTTAAAATCAAAAATCAGTGGGTGCTGGCATGGGTTTGCCAAATCTGACACCGTTTTAATGCCTTGATGCGAGTGATGCCCAGTCTTGTTTTGGCTGCATTCCCACCGATAAAATAAATGACTCGAGACCGGAATATAAAGACAGAGGTGGAGTTGCCTTAGTCCCGCTCCATTCAACCTGACCGCATTCAAAGCAAATTTCCATAGAGTCAATCTTCATCCCTGCGGTGTAAAACTCGAGCCGGTGATGAGCCACGATGATGCAAGAAGGAAATAAATTCTGAGTTTTTGGAGGTAGTGCCTCAATCTTGGACTTAAACTGATTTTTTTGCTGGTCAGTTAATTTAATTCGCTTGTAAATGATCTCCGTCGATGGGCTGGGGATGCCTGTATTCGCATCAACAAGATCTAATGGCGAAGAGTGTTCAACAATTTCAATATGCTCTGCCTTCGTGATTAACTTCCCAAAATCATTCAAGTAGTGCTGGCCTGACTCGTTTCCTTGGGTGCAAGCGAGTTGCGCGGCAACAGCAAATAGCAAGCAAATCAGCGACTTCATGGCATTATCATGTTCTGTGATTATTGGTTCTGTCCAGTCGCCAGCCATGATTTTTGCCAGTCGGCGATCTGGCTGGCGGACATGGGTTTGGCGATGCCGTAGCCTTGTGCGTAGCGGCAACCAATCTGGCGCAGGGCGTGGCCGTGTTCTTTGGTTTCTACGCCTTCAGCGATGACTTCCAGATTAAAGACGGCGGCCAGCTTGATCACGCTCTCGACAATTCCAAGGTCGTCGCTGTCGATCAGCATGTCGCGAACAAAGCTCTGGTCGATTTTCAGTGTATCAATCGGTAATTTGCGCAGATAGGTCAGTGAGGAGTAGCCGGTGCCAAAATCATCGAGTGCAATTTTCACGCCCAGCTCGCGGCAGCGCTCCAGAATGTCCACGGCTTGCGTCATGTCTTCAATCGCTGCCGATTCCAGAATTTCCAGCTCCAGCAATGATCTGGGCAGCCCGGGGTAGGGGGCAAAGCTTTGCGCCAATTGTTCGTAAAAATACGGTTTAAGCAGGTGGTTGGCGCTGATATTGACGCTGATTTTGAGTGCGCAGCCTTGCTCTTGCCAGTGCCAGGCCTGTGCTAGCGCGGTCTGGATAACCCAGAGGCCAAAAGCTGCTTCCAGTTCGTTGCCGTGCAAATACGGCAAAAATTCTGCCGGTGAAAGCAGGCCCTGCTCGGGGTGTTGCCAGCGGATCAAGGACTCGACGCCGATGACGGTATTGTCGAGCAAATCCACCTTGGGTTGATAAAACAGTTCAAACTGTCCCTCTTGCAGTGCGTATTGCAATTGCTCCAGCCGATACCGGTGTAGTTGAGCCTTACGATCACTTTCCGGATCGAATAATTGATAGCGGTTTTTGCCCGATTCTTTGGCCAGATACATGGCCTGATCGGCGTGGCGCAGCAGCGTATCCGGGTCGGCATTGTCTTCAGGAAACAGGCTCACGCCGATGCTGGCCGAAATATTGAGCAGCAGGCCATCGAGCTTGACCGGATGGCTAATGGCTTCCAGTACCCGATCCAGAATCTGGGTGCATTCTTCTGTGTTGTTAATTTCAGAAAAAACCAGTGCAAATTCGTCACCACCCAGCCGGGCAATGGTGTCTTCTGCCCGCAAGGTTTCCTGTAGCCGCTCTGTCATGGCGATTAGCAGGCGATCACCGATGTGATGCCCGTGCCGGTCATTAATCGCTTTAAATCCGTCCAGATCGAGCAGGCAAACTGCGCACGCCAGATTGCTGCGGCTGGAGCGCAAAATGGCTTGCCGCAACCGGTCTGAAAACAGCAGCCGGTTGGCAATCCCGGTCAGCTTGTCGTAATGGGCCACGCGATCGAGTTCGGCCTCATGTGATTTGATCATGCTGATGTCGGAAAATAGGCCGACATAGTGTTGTATCTGGCCGGAGGCATCACGTACGGCCGAAATGGACAGCAGCTCGGGGTAGATTTCGCCATTTTTGCGCCGGTTCCAGATCTCACCGCGCCAAAAATCGTGTTCATTCAGTGAGGCCCACAGATCGCGGTAAAGCTGCGGATCATTTCTGCTGGATGACAGAATTCTGGGCGTTTGGCCTATCACTTCCTCAGCTGCATAGCCGGTGATCTGGGTAAAGGCCGAGTTGACCTTGATGATTTTGTTATCAGTGTCCACCAGCATAATGCCTTCATAGCTGCTGTCAAAGACGATGGCGGCTTCGTTTTGTGCGCGCTCCAGCAGCTTGCGCTCGGTAATGTCGGTATGCGTTCCGGACATGATCAGTGGCTGCCCGTGCTGATCCCACTCAACCACGCGCCCGCGTGACAATATCCAGCGCCAATCACCACTTTTGGTTTTGAAGCGCATTTCCACTTCGTGCAAAGGCGCATGAGCCATCAGATGGCGCTGCACTGAAATCATGGCCAGCTTGAAGTCTTCCGGATGCACCAGCTCTGGCCAGTTTTCAATCCTGACATCGATCTCTCCCGCCTCGAAACCCAGCATGGTTTCATACCGTTCGCTGACCTGAAATTCATTCGTTTGCAAATTCCAGTCCCAGTAACCCTGATCAGCACCTTCAATCACGCGCTCAAGTTGGCGTTCGCGCTGTTTGAGCGATAGCTCGGTTTGTTTTTTATCGCTAATGTTCGAGAGCGTGCCAACGATGCGCAGTGGCTTGGCCTTTTCATCGCGCTGCACGATCTGACCGCGCACCTGTATCCATTGGGCCGGTTCGACAGGCTTATTGAGCCGGCAGTCAAATTCGATCCTGGCGGCATTGCCGCTCAGATGTTTTTCGAACATGACGCGGACGTAATCTCTGTCGTCCACGTGGATATTCGCCAGAAAAAACGCCAGATTATGCGTGTCCACCGCCGCATTCTGGCCGATTAGTTCATCAAATTTTTTCGAGTGGAAAATATAGCCGCTGCGATAATCCCAATCCCAAAAGCCATCGCTGGTGGCGTCAATTACCAGCTGCAATTGCTGCTGGCTTTTTTGCAGGCGGATTTCCAGCAATTTTTGCTCGGTAATGTCCTGCACCGTACCGCTCAGCCGGATGATTTTTCCAGTGTTGTCCCGCTGCGCTTCGCCACGGGCGGTGATCCAGCACGCTGTTTTGTCTATCCGCACCAGCTCGGCGGTGCATTCGTAGGGCAGCCCATCCTGCAGACATTGCGTGACAGCGGCAGCCAGCCTTTGCCAGCTGTCCCGCGTAAAATAATGTGCTACATCGGGATAGATCAGCGGAGCTAGCTGTGGGGGGCGGCCGTAAATCCGGTAAATTTCGTTTGACCAGGTATGCTCATCGGTCTGCAGATTCCAGCTCCAGTTGCCAATGCCGGCCAGTTGTTGCGCCAGCTTGAGTGCAGCTTCACTCTCTTGCAGTAACGTATGATTTTTTGTTTGCTCACTGACATCTCGCGCGATGCCGAATATCCCGTTGATATGGCCTTCAGGGTCAAAGGTGGGGCCTTTTGTCACGAGGAAGTGGACCGCTTCCGATCCTGGACGCTGTACGTATTCCTCTGCGGTTTGCACCGAGCCTGCCAGCATGACGGCCTGATCGCGCTCGATAATCATCCGTGCCGATTCAGGAGCAAACAACTCATGATCGGTATGGCCCAGTAATTGCTGTGGGGTTTTCCCGGCGTAGGCTGCCGCGGCACGATTGACCAGCAGGTATTGTCCTTGCCGGTTTTTAACAAAAATGGCGTCTGAAGTGCCCGTAACGACCGATTCAAGCAGATGTTGGTTGAGCTGTATGCGTTTGATGGAGTGCCGGAGCAAGGCGCTCAGTAGGCTGACCATCAGACCATTTACCAGCAGAAATACCCAGCGAATCAGTAGCGGCGGTTTACTGAAAAAACTCGCTACATCCGGTGGCGTACTGATGGCGACAGCCACTGCAGATATCAGCGTGGCCGTCAGCCCAGGTCCCAGTCCACCCAGCAGGGCGCTCACCACAATAGGCAGAATGAAAAAAATCATCCGTGGGTCATAGTCAGGACCTTCCACGATTTGTTGATGAAAGGCAAACATCGCGCTGGTCATCGCGATGGCAAACACGTAATTGATCCAGGCCGGGTAGCGC
Organism: Chitinibacter sp. GC72; assembly: GCF_009760905.1. Taxonomy (GTDB): domain Bacteria; phylum Pseudomonadota; class Gammaproteobacteria; order Burkholderiales; family Chitinibacteraceae; genus Chitinibacter. Next base: position 49,006 of record NZ_VIRW01000010.1, read on the forward strand.
GGTTTGATGGGCGAGACATCCACGACCGAGTCCAGAAAAGACACGTTGTCTTGCACGGGCCTGTTGCTGGGGGTATTTTTCAGCGCGACAAAAAACAGTGCGGCACTGGCTAGCACAAAAAATATGCCCTTGATTGTTGAGAGGTAGGCCATCTTGCTAGCGTCAACCATCAGCAATAGCAACTGGTCAGAAAGCACAATCCACGCCAGCGCGAGCAGCAGGTAGCTGCTGACTGCGGTCAGGATGTAGCGTTTGCGCTGATTGTGTACGGTCATTACCGGCGTTTCCTGTGCTGCAAGGCTGATATGGCCATGTTCAGATAGGGTAGTGCTCACGCAAATATAGGCTCATTTCAGCGTGTCAATCGGATTGACTCTGATGCTGGTGGGGTATGGCTATAGAGGGTGTGATTTATAAAGGTTACACGAGTATACCCTTGTTGTTTTTGTGAAATTTACAGCGATTGCTCAAAATGCTTTACCAGTGCATTGAGCGCGCTGGCGGTGCTGGCCATTTGCGTGCTAGCGGTGCCGATAATGTGTACGCTCTCGTTGTTCTGATCGGTCAATGCACTCATTTTTTCCATATTCACCGCCACTTCGCTGGCGGCCTGTTTTTGCTGCTCCAGCATGCGGGCAATATCACCCGCCGAGCTGGCCACACCTTGCGCCGACCGATTGATATTGGCCAGGTCCTGATGGTTGCTTTCGATCAGGCGGTTATTGTCCAGCATTTGCACCATGACCTGATTCATCACTTCATAGGCCGTGCGCGATTGCGCCAGCACCCGCTCGCTGAGCGCTTCAATGCCTTGCGTGCTACTGGTGGTGCGCTCGGCCAGGTGGCGAACTTCGTCGGCCACCACGGCAAAACCACGTCCTTGCTCGCCAGCGCGGGCCGCTTCGATGGCGGCATTGAGCGCCAGCAGATTGGTTTGCGCTGCCACATCCTTGATGGTCTGGCTCATTTGCTGGATGGAATTGATTTCGCTGGTCAGCTGGCCGATTTCTTTTTGCGCCTGCCGCATTTGGTTTTCAAACTGCTGGCTGGTGGCCAGCGTATGTTTCATGCTTTGCATGCCGTGATTGGCCAGCTCAAGCGTGCTGGCGGCGTATTCGGAGCTGCGCTCGGTGGCGTCGGCGATCTCGCTCACCGATACGGTGAGCTCCTCCAGCGTGGCGGCCACGCTGGCAATGCCGTCGCTATTTTGTTGAAAACGGCCCACAACCCGGTCGACTTCCAGTTTCAGCTCGTCAGTTTCGCGGTCTACTGTGGCGGAGGAGGACACCACATCGGCCATAATCGCCCTGAGATTCACTTTGGTCGAATGCATCGCCATCAGCAGGCGGTGAAATTCCTGTGCGGCATGGTTATCGAGCTCGAATTTGAAATCGCCTTCGCCGAGTTTTTCCAGCGCAGTTTCCAGCTGGGCAATCGGTGCTTTGATCGCGGTACAAATCCACCAGAGCAGCGCCGACGACGTCAGTAGCGCTGCGGCCAGCCCCCAGTACGGCGCATTGAGCAAGTGCCCGCCCAGAGCCAGCAGACTGGGAACGATGGCTGCCACAATCAGGCGTAGCGATAACGCGCTCTGATGCGTATAGCGCGTGTTTGGAAAGCCCTGCTGGCCGGATTTGACCGACTGATAAAGTTGCTCGGCGGCGCGGATTTGCGCGGTACTGGGTTTGCTGCGAACCGACATATAGCCGACTTTTCGGCCATTTTCGGTCAGCGGGCTAACATAGGCGTCCACCCAGTAAAAGCCGCCATCTTTCGAGCGGTTTTTCACCAGCCCGCGCCATGGCAAGCCCGCCTTGATTGTGTGCCACAGATCGGCAAAGGCCTCAAGCGGCATATCCGGGTGGCGAACAATATTATGCGGCTGGCCAATCAGCTCTTCTTTGCGATAGCCACTGATCTTGATAAACGCCGGATTGGCGTAGGTGATATTGCCGCTTAAATCGGTCTTGGTCACGATGGGCTGCTTTTCGTCCAGATGGTATTCGGTGTGCGTGACGGGCTGATTGTTTCGCATGGTGTCTTGAGCTCGAAGATGGATTTTGTGTTACACGTGTTGCAGGGCAGCATGAATGGCAGCAGTTCAATTTTTGCCGATCAGCGGTGAAAAGCAAGCTTTAGCTGCTGCCTTGTTGAGTTTTGCGTGTATGGATGCGCTTTTTGCGCAGTGCCCTAGGGCCAGTTATGTTGGGTTGGCAGAATTGCAAACCGTTGCTGTATTTCATTCTATGCCAGTACCGGGTAATACAGCATCAGGATAAACGACGACAGACACGGCGCAATACCCGTGTGCGATACCGAGCTCCAATATGGGCAGGCCTACCTCTTTATAGTGTGTTTGCTGGCGTGCTTTTCTGATCTGGAACAAGAATGATCCTCATTGCCCTGCTTAAGATGGGCTTATCTTTCTCATCCGGTTCTTCATCATGCCCCGATTCAATTTGCGCAGCCCCTTATTGCAAGCGCCGCATCGACTGGGGTTTCTGGCTGGGGGCGTTTTGCTGCTGGCTAGCCTGCTGGTATGGGCGCTGGAAATGCTCAGCCGTAGCGCGGGATTCAGTCTGACGCTGGGTCAGGAAATCGGTCATCAGGTGGGGATACCGGCCATGCTCTGGCACGGCTATCTGATGATTTACGGTTTTTTTCCCTTGTTTATGCTGGGGTTTATTTATACCGCTGGTCCGCGCTGGCTGAATGTGCCCAGCCCAAGCCGGCGGCAATACGTGCCGGTGTTGCTGCTGTTTGCCATGGGTAGCGTGCTCGATATCTTGGGGCGCTGGTTACCGGCGTGCATGCTGGTCGGTGTTGCGTGCCATGCGTTGGCCTGGCTGGCTGGCGCGCTGATCTGGTGCCGCGCCGTCTGGCGTAGCCCGGTACCGGATAAAACGCACGCACTGCTGATCGCCATTGCCTTTGCGCTGGGTGGTGCGGGCATGCTGGCTGCTTGGGCCGGTTTTGCGCTGGGGCAGGTGACTGGCTGGCGCTTGAGCATCACACTGGGCGTGTGGGGTTTTCTGCTGCCGGTGTTTCTGGTGGTGAGCCACCGGATGATTCCCTTCTTTTCCGCAAATGTTTTACAGCCTCCGCAATCTCCACAGCCCTATATCGCCTGGCGTCCGCTGAGCCTGCTATATACCCTGGGTGGGTTATTGCTGCTGCGTATCATTCTGGAATACCTCCAGCTCAATACCCTACTGGCTGATCTGCCGTTGGCGGTGGGTTTGCTCTACACCAGCTGGCGCTGGCAATTGCGCCGCTCTTTTCAGGTCAAGCTGCTGGCCATGTTGCACGCAGCATTTGCCTGGGCAGGGCTGGGCATGACTCTGTTTGTGGTCAGTGATGTATTGCAACTGCTAGGGCAGCCCGGGTTGGGTTTTGCGCCGCTGCACGCGCTGACACTGGGTTTTTTCTGCACCATGCTGCTGGCTTTTGTCACGCGGGTCACGCTGGGGCATTCGGGGCGGCCTTTGCTCGCGGGCGGGGTGGCGTGGGTGGCTTACTGGGCCATGCATGGCGTGGCGCTGGCGCGCGTGCTGGGCGAAATCATCCCCGCCTGGCAGGGGGTGCTGTATCTCTTGGCCGCACTGGCTGCCGGGATAGCGGTTGCGGCGTGGTCTAGGGTTTATCTGCCGATGTACTGGCAGGCCCGAGCCGACGGACAGCCAGGCTGATTCATGATTCTGAGGCCGGATAGGGCAGGATAGGAGCGCGGGAGTACCTCGAACGGGGTAGTCGTTAATCCCCAAATTGGGGCGGCGCGGTCGGGGTAAACTCGTAGCAAATGAGTGATCGCGGGGGCAATATGTTGCAGGTGCAGAATCTCGCGGCTGCGCGAGGCGGGCGGGTGCTGTTTTCCGGCTTGAGCTTTACGCTGCTCGCCGGGCAGTGCCTGCATGTGCAGGGCGCAAATGGCGTCGGAAAAACGTCCTTGCTCAAAATGCTGGCGGGTTTATCGCCATCGCCTGTGGGCCGCGTTAGCTGGCAAGACAAAAGCTACGCCGAGTGGGGCGATGATTTGGGCGCGCAACTGCACTATCTGGGCCATCGTGACGCACTGAAAGACACGCTCAGCCCGCTGGAAAACCTGCTGATTGGCGCGCGCCTGCATGGTGTTCGGCTGACGGAACACACTGCGCTGCAGGTACTGCAGCGGGTCGGGCTGGCCTGCCATGCCGATTTGCCGGTGCGCCAGCTCTCGCAAGGACAAAAACGCCGTGCCACGCTGGCCCGCTGTCTGGCCCTGCCACGCCCGATCTGGATTATGGATGAACCCTGGGTCGGTCTTGATCTGGCCGGGCAGGCCGAGCTGGGCGCATGGATTGCAGCTCATTTGAATAGTGGGGGTATTGCCATACTGACCTCGCATCAATTGCTGCCAGAGCAAATACCCAGTGTGAGTATTTTGGCGCTACATGCCCCCAACGCCGCAACCGCCGTGCCGGAGGCTGCATGGGCGTGCTGAGTTTTTTTGCCAGCGTTCTTGAGCGCGATGTGCTGCTGGCGTGGCGGCAGCGCGGGGATGTATTGCTGGGGCTGATGTTTTTTATGCTGGTGGCCACGCTGTTTCCGCTGGCGGTGGGGCCCGAGCCGAACGGATTGCTGCGCATCGGCCCAGGCGTTTTGTGGGTTGCCGCCTTGCTCGCCAATTTGCTGGCGCTGCCCAGGTTGTTTCATGGCGACTGGATCGACGGCTCGCTGGAGCAATTACTGCTCGCGCCATACCCGCCCAGCATGATGGTGGCCGCCAAGTTTGCCGCGCACTGGCTGGTGACGAGTTTGCCGCTGGCACTGGCCGCGCCCTTGCTGGCGATTCAGTATGGCTTGCCGCTTGCGCAGTGCCTGATGCTGGTGGCCAGTTTGCTGGTGGGGACGCCGATTATTACTGCGCTCGGCGGCATTGGCGCAGCGCTGACGCTGGGTTTGCGCCAGGGCGAAGTGCTATTGGCATTGCTGGTGCTGCCGCTGCTCGCGCCGGTGCTGATTTTTGGCAGCGGCGCGGTGGGCGCTGTAGCGGCAGGGCAAAGCGGAATGGCCGAATTGTCCTTGCTGGCGGCAATGGCGTGTACCAGCGTTTTTTTCGCCCCATGGCTGGCGGCCAAGGCTTTGCGACTGGCGATTGAATAAGACAAAAATGACCATGGATACTCCAAAAAACAAAGTTAACTGGCATTTATTTCACTACGCCGCACCGAGCACGTTTTACCCGCTGGCGGGTAAGGCGATTCCGTGGCTGATGACACTGGCGGTGGTGCTGGCAGCCATCGGGTTGTGGATAGGCATGGCAGTTGCGCCGTCGGATGCGCAGCAGGGCGATGGCTACCGGATTATTTATCTGCACGTGCCAAGCAGCTGGATGGCAATGTTCATTTATATCGTGATGGCGTTCTGGTCGGTGATTCATCTGGTGTGGAAAACGCGTCTTTCCGCTTTGATGGCGCAGGCGCTGGCACCTACTGGCGCATGGATGGCGCTGATGTCGCTGGTGACTGGTGCGCTATGGGGCAAGCCGATGTGGGGCACTTGGTGGGTGTGGGACGCGCGGCTGACGTCGATGCTGCTGCTGTTTTTTCTGTATCTGGGCTTTATTGCGCTGACGCGCAGCATTGATGACCCGGATCGCAGCGATCAGGCCGGATCGTTGCTGGCGATTGTGGGGGTTTTCAATGTGCCGGTGATTTATTTCTCGGTCTACTGGTGGAACACACTGCATCAAGGGGCGTCGGTTTCCAGCAAGGGCAGCAGCATGGCCGGTGTCATGCTCGCCGCGATGTTGCTGATGAGCCTGGCAGCGTGGATGTATAGCATCGCGATGACGCTTAGACGGGTGCGGGTGCTGATTTTGCAGCGCGAAGCGAGTACACGCTGGGTACAGGAGTTGAACATACTTTAAAAATGCTGCGCCCTGAAGGAAGTACCCTTGGGGTGCGCGCTCCGTGATAGCGCATCGGGCGGTACTCGCAATCTTCATGTACTTCAGTACATTCCGGTTGCTGCGTTCCGGCCTCAACGCTCTGACGGGCGCTCGCTACTTTTCAAGCATGTTCAATCGCGGTAATTAATCGCGGTAATTGGGAAGGAATTGCAATGTACTGGAATAGCTGGAGCGAATTTATTGCCATGGGTGGCTATGGGGTATATGTCTGGGGCTCTTTTATAGCCTGTTCTGTAGCCATATGCATGGAGGGTGTATTGCTGGCTCATGCCCGCAGACAAACAATGCGGCAAATCGCCCGCGCCAGCATGCTGGCCAATCTGGCGCGCAGTCAGGTGGCAGGGCTACAGGTGGCGGATCAACACAAGGCCAGTCAACAGGAGGGCGCGCAATGAGCCCACGCCGCAAACGTATGCTCTGGGTCGCAGGTGCGCTACTGACCTTGGCCCTGGTGGCCTTTTTTGTCGTCAATGCTTTTCGCGAAAACCTAGTGTTTTTCTATAGCCCGACCCAGATTGTCGCAGGCGAAGCCCCCGAGGGGCGCGCTTTCCGCATTGGTGGCATGGTGGCCGAGCATTCGCTACAGCGCCAGCGCGATGGGGTCACGCTGCAATTTGCCGTCACTGATACCGACAAAACCATTGAGGTTCACTACCAAGGCCTGCTGCCTGATTTGTTCAAGGAAGGTAAAGGCGTCGTGGCGCAGGGCAGCTGGGACGGCAAAGTGTTTACCGCGACCGAAGTGCTGGCCAAGCACGATGAAAACTATATGCCCCCCGAAGCGCAAGAGGCCGTGAACAAGGCGCATCAGCGGGCAATCGAGAAAAAGGCCGTTCAATGATTGGTGAACTGGGGTTATTTACGCTGATTCTGTCGACCTTGGTCGCGCTGGTGCTGGCGGTGTGCGGCATCGTTGGCGGGCAGACGGGCAGTGTGGCTTTGATGCGCATCACGCGCCCGGCAGCGGTGTGGCAATTATTATTGCTGGCTACATCGTTTGCCTTGCTGGCGGTGGCTTTTTTGCTGGATGATTTTTCGCTGATCTATGTGGCCAAGCAATCGAACCGGCTCTTGCCTGATTTATATAAATTTGCCGCAGTTTGGGGCGGGCATGAGGGCTCGCTGCTGCTGTGGATTTTAATGCTCTCCGGCTGGACTGCAGCTGTGGCCTTGCTGGCACGCAGCATCCCGCTGCAGGTGCGCGCGCTGGTGCTGGGCGTGCTAGGGTTTGTTGCAGTGGGCCTGCATCTGTTTATTTTGCTCACTTCCAGCCCCTTTTCCCGCCTGCTGCCTGCCGCGCCCGAAGGCAATGATCTGAATCCATTATTGCAAGACCCGGGCCTGGTCTTTCATCCGCCGCTGCTGTATATGGGCTATGTCGGTTTTGCCGTGGCGTTTGCTTTTGCGATTGCCGCCTTGCTCACCGGGCGGCTCGATGCTGCGTGGGCGCGCTGGAGCCGCCCGTGGACTGCGGCGGCATGGGTGTCGTTGACGTTAGGCATTATGCTCGGCAGCGCCTGGGCCTATTACGAGCTGGGCTGGGGCGGCTGGTGGTTTTGGGATCCGGTTGAGAATGCGTCGTTTATGCCGTGGCTAGCGGGTACGGCGCTGATTCACTCGCTGGCGGTAGCCGAAAAGCGTAACGCCTTTAAGCACTGGACGGTGCTGCTGGCGATAGCCACTTTTTCGCTCTCCTTACTGGGGACGTTTCTGGTGCGCTCGGGCGTGCTGACTTCGGTGCATGCCTTTGCCACCGACCCGACTCGCGGCATGTTTATTCTGATTTTTCTGTGCGTGGTGATCGGCTCGTCGCTGCTGCTATATGCCTGGCGCGCGTACCAGATGGAAGGCGGTGGCGTATTTGCCTGGTGCTCGCGCGAAACGCTGCTGCTGCTCAATAATGTGCTGCTCACCGTGGCGTGTGCAACGGTGATGCTGGGCACGCTGTATCCGCTGCTGATCGACGCGCTGGGCATGGGCAAGCTCTCGGTCGGGCCGCCGTATTTCAATGCTGTGTTTGTGCCGCTGATGCTGCCGATGCTGCTCTTGGTCGGTATGGTGGGGACGATGCGCTGGAAACGTCACGCGCCGGGCGAGCTGGTGACGGCTTTGCGCCTGCCTGCGGTCATGGCGGTTGTGGGTGGCTTGTTGCTGCCATTGCTCTGGAGTAGCACCTGGCGCTGGGGCGTGGCGTTGGCGCTGGGTTTGGCGCTGTGGGTGGCGTTCACCGCTGCGCTCGACTGGCTGGGGCGTTTAAAGCTCAATTATGCAAAACAGGCCTCGTTCTGGCGCGCCATCCGGGCGCTGCCTGCTTCGTTTAACGGGATGCATCTGGCGCATCTGGGCGTGGCGGTGTTTGTCGCTGGCGTCACGGTGGTCTCGGGCTACGAGCGTGAGGATGACGTCAAAATGCTGCATGGCGACACGCTGGCCGTGGGCGGCTACCTGCTGCGCTTTGACGGCGTGAGTGCCGAGCGCGCCAGCAATTATGCCGCCTTGCGCGGCTCGCTTGCGCTATTAAAAGACGGCAAGACCATCACCGTATTGCACCCGGAAAAGCGCCAGTATTTCTCCAGCAAAATGCCGATGACCGAGGCCGACATTCATTCCACACCGTTTTACGATGTGTATGTCTCGCTGGGCGAGCCACTGGAAGCCAATCCATTTAGCGGTGCGTGGGTGATCCGTGCGCATTACAAACCGCTGATAGGCTGGGTCTGGGCTGGCTGCGTGCTGATGGCACTGGGCGGGGTGCTGGCTTTGAGTGATCGGCGCTATCGTTTGAAGAAAAAAGCAGAGGCCGCAGCATGAAGCGCTCTTCGTCCATCATCCCATTGCTGCTGTTTATTGCGCTCGCGCTGCTGCTGGCTGTGGGCCTGCGGCTCAATCCGCGTGAGATTCCGTCGCCATTGATTGGTAAGCCTGCGCCGGCGTTTACGCTCGACAGACTGGATCAGGCGGATCAAACGGATCTGAAGAAACCATTTGCCAGCGCAGCATTAAAAGGCCAGCCGTGGATACTCAACGTCTGGGCGTCGTGGTGCAGCGCCTGCATTGCCGAGCATCCGGTGCTCAATGCCTGGAAAGACAAGCTGGGTGCGCCGATGATCGGACTGGCGTACAAGGATCAGGACGCTGACGCCCGGCGCTGGCTGGCAGGGCGCGGCAACCCCTATTCCCAGGTGATTGCCGACCGAGACGGCCGGGTCGGGATTGATTTTGGCGTTTATGGCGTGCCGGAAACTTTTGTCATTGATGGCAAGGGCATTATTGTGCTCAAACACACTGGCCCGGTTACTGATGCGGTGATGAGTGACAAAATTATTCCGGCTTTGCAAGCCGCGCGCGTGGCGGGGGCTCACTAAATGTTGATGAAATTTGCAATGCGCCTCGCCACCCTATGGCTGCTGAGTGCGGCGCTGGTTTCGCCAAGTCAGGCTGGAATATCCGCCGATAGCAGCGCAGCTTCTAACTCCATCTCCAGCGCCGCGTCTAGCGCCATCTCCAGTGACGTGGCGGTCGAAGAACGGCTGGTCGTATTGTCTAGCGAATTACGCTGTCTGGTTTGCCAGAACGAAAGTCTGGCCAGCTCGCGCGCGCCGCTGGCGGAAGATTTGCGCCGCGAAGTGCGTGAGCAAATCCGCGCCGGGCGCAGCGACGCGCAGATTATCGACTATCTGACTGCGCGCTATGGTGATTTTGTCACCTATCGGCCGCCGTGGCGTGGTCGTACCTTGCTGCTCTGGCTGGGGCCTTTTTGTCTGTTAATACTGGCTATGGGTATGTTTATGTACGGCATATCCAGAAAGAGACAGCAGCATATACCTGCTGATGTATCGCCTCTTGGTCGCTCATCTGATCAAGCGTCCAATCCGCTGTCCGATCGAGTGTCTAATCAGGAAGCGCTAGCGAGTTTGCAGCGCGAATTTGCCGAGAAAAGCCATGAATGAATTTGCCCTGCTGTGCGCCGCGCTGGTGATGCTTACCCTGCTGGTGCTGCTGTACCCACTCTTGCGGCAGGATAAAAACGCCAGCATCCGGACCGATACCGAAGCCTTGCGCCGCGCGCGCTATCAGATGCATGCCAGTGTCGTGGCCGAGTTGCAGGCCGATGTGGCCACAGGCCGCCTTAATCAGGCCGAATACGCCGCCAGTCTGGCCGAGGCCGAAACGCGGCTGATTGCCGAGGCCGGGCGAAGCGAAGTGGCTTCTGCAAGCACGGTTGATACCGGGGCTGATGTCGGTGCTGGCGCGGCGGTTGGCGGTTCCACATTACAGTCACGCTCCGCCTTGCTCGGGCTTATCGGCATTGGTTTGCCGCTGCTGGCCGCGCTGCTGTATTTCCAGCTGGGCAATCCAGCCGCGCTAAATCCGCTTAATCGCCAGGCCGCGCCTGAAGGCAGCATGAACGCGATGATGGACGCAGCCAAAATCGAAGGCATGGTGAAAAGCCTGGAAGCCAAAATGGCGCTCGAGCCCGATAACGTCAAAGGCTGGCTGATGCTGGCGCGCAGCTATCGCACACTGGCGCGCTACGACGAGGCGGTGAAAGCCTATGAAAAAGCCTGGCCTGCAGTGCAAAAGGATGCTGGTGAGATGGCCCGCTTTGCCGGTTCGCTCGCGGTGCGCGACAATAGCTTTGCTGGTCGCCCAACACAGCTATTGGCGCGTGCGCTGGAAATGAACGCGCGCGAACCCGACGCGCTGATGCTCGCCGGCAGCGCCGCACTGCAACGCGGTGATCACGCGGCGGCCATTCAGTGGTGGGAAAAACTGCTCGCGCTGCTGGAGAGCGAATCGGAAGACGCCCAATGGCTGCGTGAAGAAATCCGTCTGGTCAAAGAAGACGCGCAGAAAGCGGCGTCCCAAGCCGCCAGCGCACATGCCCAAAACCCTGAGTAATATTTCGCTACAGCTGAAGGCAAGGGGGCAAGGTAATCAAAGTTGTGGGCGGGATTCGTGTCAAAATCTGCTATATCAACGTCAAGACCAAGAAAAAAGCTTTCATCGTGGCCATTTCATTAAGCAGAACCATTCTGGCATTACCGCAGAAGAATACCTCGCTGCACATTGTACTGATCACGGCGGTCATCTGTTTTGCCTACGTGCTGACTGGCAAGCTTAGCCTGTTGCTGGCTATTCCTCCCGGTTATGCATCTGCCATTTTTCCTCCTGCGGGCATTGCAGTTACGGCGGCATTCATTGCCGGAAGGCGCTCGATTCCCGGTGTTCTACTGGGCTCTTTTCTGCTCAATGTATGGATAGGGTATGAAAGTACCCAGTCAATTAGCGTGCTTGGCTGCACTGCGGCGCTGTGGATTGCCTGCGCTTCCGTGATTCAAGCTTGTGCGGGCGGCTGGTTGCTGCGCAAGATCGTGAATTACCCTGCCGCTTTTGATAACTTGCGGGATGTGGTGGCCTTTCAGCTGCTGTCCCCTTTGATCTGCCTGATTAGTGCAACATTATCAGTGAGTGCCTTGGTTATTCTTGGCATGGTGCAGCAGAGTAATTTCATGCTCAGCTGGTTGATGTGGTGGGTCGGCGATACATTGGGTTTGCTGATTTTGCTGCCATTAACGATGGTTGTTGCCGGTCGGCCCCGTGCCCTGTGGCGCAAACGGGCCAGTACCGTTGCTATCCCCATGTTGTTTGCATTTTCCGTGCTGGTCGTACTGTATGTCCATGTGAGCCGTTGGGAGCAAGCGGAGTCGTTGGTCGAGTTTCGTTTATTGTCACAGCGAATTGCAGACAGTGTCCAGGCTCGGCTGGATAACCAGGAGTCTTTGCTGGAACAGACACATGGTTTTTTTGCCGGAACTGATGACGTAACGGCCGATGAATTTCGGCGGTTCTCCAAAGAAGCACTTAAGCGTTTTTCGATGATACGCGCCATCGAATGGGCCCCCCGTGTCGAATCCTCCCGGCGGCTTCAATTTGAGGCGCAGCAGCAAGCACGCATTCCAGGGTTTCAGATTAAGGATAGAAATAGCGGCAATGAGCTACATCCTGCACTCCCAAGAGCTGTGTATTACCCGATTACCTATATCGAGCCTTATCCGGGGAATGAGGCTGCAATGGGCTTTAATATCCTCTCGACCCCTAATCGGGCTGAAGCATTGGCCAAAGCAATCCGGACCGGACGCGGTGTCGCAACTCCGCCGCTGCATTTGTTGCAAACGCCCGAGAGCCCTTTTGGGTTTTTATTGCTGCATGCCATTAAGAATTCCCGCTCTGGTGACGGTATCGTTCTGACCATTATCCAGGCAGACCAGTTCATGGCAAAAATACTGCCATCGGATCAGGAGCTGCTGCATATCCGCTTGATCGACACTGGCACCGCCCAAGTCGTTTACAACACCTTTCCAAGTACTAGCGCGCCTGCAATTTGGCAGCAAAAACTCATCTATGGTCAGCGCGAATTCTTGCTGGCGACTTCACCCAGTCCCATTTATCTGGACAAGCACCGAGGTTGGCAAAGTGCCGCTGTTCTGGCCGCCAGTATTCTGGGTATCAGTTTGCTGGGGGCATTTCTGATGCTGGGAACGGGATACGCTGCACGGGTTGAAGCCTTGGTTGATGAGAAAATTGCCGAGTTGACCGAAAGTACCGAGAAATTGACTGGACTGTATGAATTGTCGCCTTTAGGCATTGCGCTGGCGGATATGGATGGCCGTTATCTGGAGTTTAATGAATCGTTTCGACGGATTACAGGGTATGGCGAACAAGAGTTGAAGCAGTCGGATCATTTGGAGCTGACACCAGAAAAATATCGCCAAAGTGATCAGCTTCAGCTCGAACAACTGCGAAAGCAGGGGCGCTATGGCCCATATGAGAAAGAGTATGTCCGCAAAGATGGCCAATGGGTGCCTGTAAGCCTAAATGCTTTGCTGATTCATGGCAAAAATGGTGAACAGTTTATCTGGTCAATCGTGGAGGATATTTCCGAGCGGAAAAGTGTTGAAGAAGCTTTAAGGGTGAGTGAAGAGCGCTGGAAATTTGCACTTGAAGGTGCGGGTGACGGTGTGTGGGACTGGAATTTGCAAACGGGTGAAATTTTGTTCTCCCGTCAGGAAATGACAGTGATCGGCTATCCCGGAGAGGAGGCTCAGTCAATTACGCTGGCGCAGTGGATGTTGCATCAGCATCCTCAGGATCAGGCTTTGCGGCAGGCTGCTGTGCAGGCGCATCTGAGTGGGCAGGCCCCCTTTTATCAGTGCGAATATCGGGTTCGGACCCGTGATGGACGCTGGAAATGGATCTTGGCGCGCGGGATGCTCGTCAGCCGCACTGAGGATGGCCAGCCTTTGCGTATGATAGGAACGCATGCCGATATTGATGAACGCCAACGCATGCAGCGCAAAGAGGCAATGCGCAGTAATGTGATGGAAATGCTGGCTCGTGGAGTACGGCTCAAGGAAATACTTGATGTATTAATCGCAATGCTTGAGGCAGAAGATGATGAGTTGATTTATGCCACTTTCAATCATGATGAAGCAGGTGGTTATGCACTGGCAGGCACCTGTCTGCCTTTGCTCTGGTATCCAAAACAGCCCGAAGTTGCCATGCCTGTGCACAATGTAGCAGGTCAGGATGGGGTGAGCGCAACGCCGGTTGAGGGGGTCGAGCTTTGCCGCTCTGAGCTAATTGTTTCGGACCGGGATGTGGTTGAAGGCATTCTCGTTTCATTTCACAAACAGGTAGGTGGGCGCTCTATTGCGGATGCCGAGCTGCAACAACAGGCGGCCAAGTTAATTGGCGTTGCGATTAAGCACAAACGCACAGAAGAACAATTGCTGCTGGCTAACTCGGTCTATATGGCCAGTAGTGAAGCGATTATGGTGGTTGATGCCGCAAACCGGATTGTTGCTGTTAATCCGGCATTTGAAACGATTACAGGATATGCCGCGACAGAAGTACTAGGGCATGACCCCAAGTTGATGAGATCCCCTCAGCAAACGCCGGATTTATACCGTGACATGTGGCAGGCTATTGTGGAGAGGGGCGTTTGGCATGGTGAATTGTGGAATCAGCGCAAAGACGGCCGCAGTTATCCGGTCAATATGCACATCAGCAGCATTAATGATGAGGATGGCTTAGCGCGGCGGCGGATTGCAATTTTTACCGACATTACTGACAAAAAAATTGCAGAAGAACAGATTAATCATTTGGCTCATTACGATTTGCTCACTAATTTGCCCAATCGTGTTTTATACGCTGACCGATTGTCCCTTTCGCTGGCTGTTGCACGTCGTAATCGCTCTCTGGTCGGTTTACTGTATGTCGATCTGGACGAGTTCAAACCAGTGAATGATAGCTTTGGCCATGCAGTTGGTGATGTGTTGCTTAAGCAGGCTGCGCAGCGAATGCTGGCCTGTGTCAGGGAGTCCGATACCGTGGCTCGGATTGGGGGGGATGAATTTGTGGTGATTCTGCCTGCGGTGCAATCCTTGCAGGATGTACAGCAGGTTGCTGAGAAACTGCGCCTTGCACTCGTAAATCCGTTTCTGATTGATGAGCATTGCCTGAATATTTCAGCCAGTGTTGGTGGTGCTATTTATCCGGGGCACGGGGAAGATGAAGAGCATTTGATGCAGCACGCTGATCATGCCATGTATATGGCGAAGAAAGCCGGGCGCAATAGGGTGTATATTTTTGGGCAGTCCGAGCCTGAGGCATGAGCAATGTCAGCGAGCCAATGCTCATTGGCTGCTTTGGCCGCCAGTGATGGCCAATTCGGGTATTGAGGCCCGGATTGGCCATGATCCAATGAATGCGCTGTTAAGGATTGCTGCCTTGTCCGCTCCAGCTCCAGCCAGGATAAAGCACTGAATTTACCGTGGCGTTGTTGCCGCTAAATATGGAGTGTGGTTTTGCTGGGGTGACCCAATTGCTTGCCGTTGAGTGCTCCAGCTCAAAGACCACATTGCCATAAAGTCCATATGGGCCTGTCACCGACGATTTGCGGTAGGCCGCGAACATGGTTTGCCCACCCATATCAATTTTGCCGACTTCACTTTCACGATTTATTTCTACCGCCGCTTTTCCCCAGATACCCAGTGCAGCAATACGGGCTTTATTGTCTGCCAGGAAATAGGCGTTGGCAGAAACTTGAACCTGTTTGAATGTATTGGCTTCTCCGCTTGATTTGGCTGCTGAGGTATCGCGTACATCGAGTGTGGTCTGTGTATTGCCAGCACCAAAGTCGGCAGATGAAGCGCCGATCACCAGTACTTCGGCTTCATTGAGATGATTCAGGAATAGGCTGCTGCTATCGGTGGCAATATATTGTCCTCGCGGTACTTCCCAATCACTTTTGGCATTGGTGCTCATGCCGTCAATCGCCACGCTTGCATTAGCCTGGGCTTTAATTGCCGCCATACCTGAGGGCACATTGATATTAAAATTTTCCAGCCGAACAATGGCCGATTGCACGAGGATGGCCACTTGTTCGGCATTGGCTTGCGTGACACGCAGCGAGCCGCTTCGCTTCGCGTCATTCACGATTTCAACATTGCCTTGCTCAATGTAGAGCGGCCCGTGACATTCACCCGAGATCACCAGACGTGTTTTTTCGCGTGCCGGCACTTTACGTTCAAGTGCATTTTTAAGTGCTTTGGGGTGGTTGTCGCAGTTAACCTTGATCTGCGTTGTATTGCTGTCAAAGGTATTCGTTGCCGTGAATTCATATGCTGATGAGACCGCACTCAAACTCGCCAAGGCTGTGGCAATACTGATAAACAGTGCTTGATGTGTCATTTTGACTCCTCCAAAATCATTATTTGCATGACAAGCTTGGGCTAACGTCAACAGACCCTAGAGGCCGTAATGATTGAACCTATGTCGTTCAGCCTGCTTGTGCGCTGATTTTAATGAGTAATGACCATCAATTTGAATGTTCGGTTTTTCCGATTTCTTTGTCTGATTATGCGGTTAAATCAACCTGGTCTCAGCTCGCTGTAGCCGCTTGCTGTGCCAGTAGCAGATAGTGCGCCAGCTGTTTTTGTGCGATCTGCTCAGGCGAGTGCAGCTTGAGATGCCGACGGACCTTGCCCTGACCTTCGAGCAAGCCGTAGGGATCGATGATTTTGGCGCCGCTGCCAAATTCGACCGAAACATGCGCCTGATAGGCAAAAACACCGGCAAACTGCACGCCTGCCGTAAACAGGATGCCGCCGTATTTCACCTCTTCGGCATCAAGCTCCACGCTCTCGCGCACCAGCGTGCCTACGGCCTCGACAATTTCATAATTTTGCGGGCTTACAAAACGGATGTCGTCCACAAGCGCCTGGACGGATTGCTTTGCTGATTGATGCTTTGATCGATTGCTCATGGCTACCTCGCTGGCTGATGTTGATCGCGTGAGCATCAATTTACCTGCTTATCATCCAGGGATAAACGGGCCCTTGTCACCACGCAGCTTGCGAGGGCTTGGCCCGGATTGGGCCGCCGTTTACTTGATGCCATTCTCCACCGCCCACACCGCAGCTTCCAGTCGCGAGCGGAAGTTGAGTTTGCGCAGCAGGCTTTTGACGTGCACTTTTACTGTGCCTTCTGCGATGCCCAGCTCGCGGCCGACCAGTTTGTTGGATAGCCCTTGCGCCAGGCATTGCAGGATCTCCTGTTCGCGCTCGGTCAGGTGCGAGATTTGCTGGTTGCGATCGATGGTGTCGTCTTCGCGCAGGGCCAGCGCCAGTGCGCGCCCCAGCCGTTCGGGGATGGCCATTTGTCCATCCAGCGCTTCCTGCAGGCGGGCGATAATGTCTTCGGGCTCCATGTCCTTGAGCAGGTAGCCGTCGGCGCCTGCACGTACGGCGTTGACCAGATCGCGGCTTTCATCCGAGACCGTTAGCATAACCACTTTGCTGTCCAGATCAAGCAGCTTGATTTCGCGCAGCGTGGCAATGCCGTCCATGTCTTTCATGTTCAGGTCCAGAATCACCAGATCAGGCTGCAACTGGGCGACGGTCTTGACCCCTTCAACGCCGCCAGCGGCTTCGCCAACGACTTGAAATTGCGGGTTGAGGGCGAGTAATTGCACCACACCTTTGCGAAAAAGCGGGTGATCGTCGATGACAACGATGCGATATAGCGCTGAATTCATGCTGAATGATCCTGATTGGAATGGCGGTTGAAAGACGGCTGATCCGGCTGGTCGCTTTCTGGCTGGCTAGCCGGGGAGGGCGTGTGTGTGTCGTTGTGCGATTCCCGGTTCGAAAAAGGCGTGCTGGGGATAAAGCGCAAAATCACCTGCGTGCCCTGTACTGGGCCGGGCTGGATGCTCAGGCGGCCACCCAGGCTGCGCGCGCGGTCGCGCATGATCGAGAGGCCATAGTGCTGCGCCCTCTCCGGGCTGGGGTTGATGCCGTGGCCATCGTCGTTGATCTGCACGACAATTTCATTGCCTATCCAGGCCAGATGCACCTGGGCGCTGTGTGCCATGGCGTGGTGATGCACATTGGCCAGCGCTTCGCGGACAATTTGCAGCACGTGGATTTCCTCTTCGGCGGCCAGCTCGATGCCGAGCAGGTGGTTGGCCAGCTCGATCTGGATGCCGGTACGTTCGGAAAACTCCTTGATCGTGGCCTGCAAGGCGGCGTTAAGCCCGCCCTGATTGATTTGCAGGCGAAAGGTCGTCAGCAGCTCGCGCAGCTGGCGGTAGGCGGCATTGAGCCCCTCGCGTAACTCTTGTAGCGTGGCCTGGGCGTCATCGGGTTTGTCGTTCAGCTGGCTTTGCAGGCGCACAACCTGGATTTTCAGGTAGGAAAGCGCCTGCGCCAGTGAGTCGTGCAGCTCGCGGGCGATGACCGAGCGCTCTTCAAACAGCGCCAGCCGGTGTAGCGACTGCTTGCGGCGCGATCCGGCCAGCGCCGCGCCCAGATTGTGGCTCACGTCTTCCAGCACCTGCATTTGCCAGCTGCTCAGTGTAATGCCGTCTTGCAGCGTCAGTGGCATGATGCCGTAAGTGATGCCGCTGTCGAGCAGCGGAAATACCAGCTCCTTGCGCGGGTGGCTATGCGGATCACTATTTTGGCGTTGTTGGCTATTTTCGATGCAGCCAGCGCAATCTTGCTCCAGGCAGCCCAGCCGGATGCCTTCCTGCTGGTTATTGGCCAGCTTGAACGCGCTTTTGAGCGGGATGTCGCGCGGATTGGTTTCGGTCAGGCAGATGGCGGCGTTTTGCAGCGGGATGAATTCGCCCAGCGCTTTGAGAACCGAGTCGAAAATGGTCTGATCGGGTTCGTGATCGGCCAGCAGCGCCTTGATCCGGTAGCGCAACTGCAGCGCGGTCTGGTTCTGCTCCAGCTCGGCGGTTTTTTCGGCGACGCGAGATTCAAGCTGGCTGTAGCTGTTTTCCAGCTCGTTGAACATGCGGTTCAGCGCGGTTTTCAGTGTACCAATTTCACCACTGGCTGGCGTACTGATGCGGGCGGCATAGTGGCCCGACTCAACCAGATTGGCCACTTTAGCCATACTGCTAAGGGGGTATGTGATTGCACGATAAGCCCAGATTAGTATCCAGGAAAATACCCCGAATACCGTAAGCAGGGAAATCCATTGCAGCCGGGCCAGCAGCTTCAGGCGCTCTTCGTGCGCCTGCTCCAGCGCATCAACAAACTGGTCGATTTCGTGCACGTACTGATGCGTGCTGGGTAAGAGTATGCTGGCGTACAGCGCATCATCGCGTTCAAGGCCGGGGCGGATTTCATTGCGCCAGCGGCTTTCTATTTCGTTAAAGCGGATGCGAACGACATCCTTGTCGTCTTGCGGTAGCGCCTTGCGAATGCTGTCGTGGTACAGGCGGCGCTCGAATTCGGCGATCACTTCGCGCAAATTGGGGTGCGAGCCGGGGATGGGGTCGGCAGGTGCCAGTGCGGTGGCGGCAATCAGATAGGACTGCTTGCGCAAGGAGCCGGCCATATTGATTGCCTCGCCGCCGCCCGAGGACAGATTGGTCATCCAGCCGCTAATCAGCAAGCTCAGCACGCCGGGCAAGATCAGGATCAGCAGCGCCAGCGACAGGCGGGTAATCAGCGATAGTTGGCTGAGTTTGAGGGGGCGAATCAACACGGTTACTCCAGAAGTCTCAAGGCGTATTTTCCTGCTCTGGCTGACAGCACTATATACCCACGAGTGGGTAGGGATCGCAGATGCTACCCCTTCGGTGTAATTGTGGCACAGCAGGCACAGGCCTAGTCTGTAGGACAACAAAGAGAGCCATCATGTCCGTTGACCAGTCCCGCCGCAGTTTGCTGTTTGGCCGCAAGCCCGTAGCGCAAAGCCCAGTGGTGTTTCGCCCGCCGTGGGCGATTGCGCAGTTTGGCGAGCATTGCACCCGCTGCAATGCCTGTGTCGAAGCGTGCCCGACGCGGATGATTGTCCGCGGTGACGGTGGCTTTCCCGAGCTTGATTTTACGCGGGGCGAGTGCAACTTCTGCGGCGAATGTCGCACAGCCTGCCCAACCCCGGCTTTGAGCGCCGCACAGCCCTGGCAGCAGGCGATAGTCATTGAGATAGCCAATCGCTGTCTGGCCGAGCAGGGCGTCGAGTGCCGCGTCTGTGGCGAAAGCTGCGATGCGCGCGCCATCCGTTTCATTTTGCAGCCTGGCAAGGTGGCGCAGCCGCAGCTCGATCCGGAGGCCTGCACCGGCTGCGGTGCCTGCATTGCACCTTGCCCCAGCCAGGCCATCGGCATGATCCAAACAGGAAAAACAGCATGAATATGTACAGTCTGGTCGTTCGCGCCTTGCCGGACAAAATGGCGCTGGTTCGCCAGCAATTGCTCACCGTGCCGGGGCTGGAGCTGCATCAGGAGCATGAAGGCCGCCTGATTGTTACGGTGGAAGATGTGCCGGGCTATCGAACCAGCGAAGCGCTGACAGCAATCCAGTCGTTTGACGGGATTATTTCCACCACGCTGGCATACGAATACTGCGACGACGAGCAGTAAGCCTGCATGTTGCGCAAGCGCAGAACAAGAAATATCCGGCATTAAATCCAGTCAGATACAGTCGGCCACAACCGGACACAGTTGGACAAAAAATCTGCAGCAAAGCCACAGACCCGACGGTCAGGCCGGGCTGCAACTTGGCAAGTTTGAGGAGGGGAAAGCAATGAGTTTAGATCGTCGCGAGTTTATCAAGGCCACTGCAGTGAGTGCAGCCGCCGCCAGTGTGGGCATCCCGCTGGTACAGGCTGCGCCCAAAAAGGCCGCCGCACCAACGAGCACCGCAGCCAGTGATACGGTGCGCTGGGACAAAGCACCTTGCCGTTTCTGTGGTACCGGCTGTGCGGTGCTGGTGGGCACGCAAAATGGCCGCGTCGTCGCTACGCAGGGCGATCCTGATGCGCCGGTCAACCGCGGTCTGAACTGCATCAAAGGCTATTTCCTGTCCAAAATCATGTACGGCGAAGATAGGCTGACCCAGCCTTTGTTGCGTAAAAAAAATGGCAAATACGATAAAAACGGCGAATTCACGCCGGTAAGCTGGGATGAAGCTTTTGCCATCATGGAGCAAAAGTGGAAAGACGCGCTCAAAACCACCGGCCCGAACTCGATTGCGATGTTTGGCTCGGGGCAGTGGACGATCCACGAAGGCTACGCCGCCAGCAAACTGATGAAGGCGGGTTTCCGCAGCAATAATCTCGACCCGAATGCGCGTCATTGCATGGCTTCGGCTGTGACTGGCTTTATGCGCACTTTCGGCATGGACGAGCCGATGGGCTGTTACGACGATATCGAAGCGGCCGATGCCTTTGTGCTGTGGGGCTCGAATATGGCCGAAATGCACCCGATTCTGTGGAGTCGCATCACCGACCGTCGCCTATCGAACAAGCATGTCAAAGTAGCCGTGTTGTCGACGTTCGAGCATCGCTCATTCGAGCTGGCCGATCTGGGCGCGGTGTTTACGCCGCAAACCGATCTGGCGATGATGAATTTCATCTGTCATCACATCATCAGCACGGGTCGCGTTAACAAAGACTTTGTCAAAAAGCATGTCAACTTCAAACTCGGTGAAACCGATATCGGTTACGGCTTGCGTCCGAATAATCCGCTGGAAGCGAACGCCAAAGCCAATGGCTATCCGGGTAAAGACGGCAAGCCCAAAACGATGCCGACTGAAGCGAAAGCCATCACTTTTGATGAATTTGCCAAATATGTGTCGGAGTACACCGCCGAAAAGGTGAGCAAGCTCTCTGGCGTATCAGTCGAAAAGCTGACCAAGCTCGCCGAGATGTACGCCGACCCGAAAGTAAAAGTGACCTCGTTCTGGACCATGGGCTTTAACCAGCACACCCGTGGCACCTGGGCGAACAATATGATTTACAACATCCACTTGCTGGTGGGCAAAATCGCCGAGCCAGGCAATAGCCCGTTCTCGCTGACCGGCCAGCCCTCCGCTTGCGGTACCGCACGTGAAGTCGGGACTTTCGCGCACCGCCTGCCCGCCGATATGGTCGTCACCAACCCCGAGCATCGCCACCACGCCGAGGAGATCTGGCAACTGCCTGCGGGCACGATTCCGGACAAAATCGGCCTGCATGCCGTGGCGATGGCACGCGCGATCAAGGACGGCAAAATCAAGGTGTATTGGCAAATGGCCAATAACAATATGCAGGCCGGGCCAAATATCAATCAGGAGCTGTACGCGGGCTGGCGTCGTCCGGATACCTTCATTGTGGTGTCCGATCCCTATCCGACCGTGTCGACCTTGGCCGCTGATCTGGTGCTGCCAACGGCGATGTGGGTGGAAAAAGAAGGTGGTTTTGGCAATGCCGAGCGCCGCACCCAGGTGTGGCGTCAGCAGGTCAATGCGCCGGGCGAAGCCAAATCCGATTTGTGGCAGCTGGTCGAGTTTGCCAAGCGCTTCAAGGTGGAGGAAGTCTGGCCAGCCGAGCTGATCGCCAAAAAACCGGCCGTGAAGGGCAAAACGCTATTTGACGTGCTGTATGCCAACGGCAAGGTCAACAAATTCAAAAACGACCAGCTGCAAAAAGGCTTTGAAAACCTCGAAGCCAAAGCCTTTGGTTTTTATATTCAGAAAGGCCTGTTTGAAGAGTACGCCGAGTTTGGGCGTGGCCATGGTCACGATCTGGCGCCGTACGATTTATACCATCAGGTACGCGGCCTGCGCTGGCCTGTGGTCAACGGCAAGGAAACCAAATGGCGCTACCGCGAAGGCTACGACACTTACGTCAAAAAAGGCGAGGGGGTGCGTTTTTACGGCAATAAGGACGGCAAGGCCAATATTTTCGCCCTGCCTTATCAGCCTGCACCCGAAGTGCCGGATAAAGAATACGACCTGTGGTTATGTACTGGCCGCGTGCTGGAGCACTGGCATACCGGCACGATGACGCGCCGCGTGCCCGAGCTGCACAAGGCCGTACCCGAGGCGATGGTGTTTATGCACCCGGACGAGGCCAAGCAGCGTGGCTTGCAGCGCGGCATGGTGGTCAAGGTGACATCGCGTCGTGGCGAAATCACCGCCAGACTAGAAACCCGTGGCCGCAATAAGCCGCCCAAAGGCCTGATCTTTGTGCCGTTTTTTGACGAAGGCCGCTTGGTCAACAAATTGACGCTCGATGCAACCTGCCCGATTTCCAAGCAAACCGACTTTAAAAAATGCGCAGTCAAAGTGAGTAAGGTTTAAGCCTAGGGGTATTGCTCTGTAGCTCTTTGCTGACATGGCTTGCAGGGCAATACTCTAGTTTATCTAAATGGGTGAGCGGTTGATAAAACGGGATTGATGAGGATAAGAAAATGAAAAAGTGGGCATGTTTTGTAGGATTGATACTGGCGCTGAGTTTGGGAGTGATCAGTGCTGGCGCTATGGCCGAAGGCCTGCGCTCTTTGCGTGGTACCGAGGCGGTTAAAGGCGATGTGCCTTCGGAAAATTACCGCTATGAGCGCGATAAAACCGCGCAGCAGCGGCAGTTTGTCCAGCAGCCGCCGGTGATTCCGCATACCACCAAGGGCTATCTGATCAGCAAGGAATTCAATAAATGCCTCGATTGCCACAGCTGGGACAGGGCAGCCGATTCCGGTGCGCCGCGCGTATCGGTCACGCACTTTAAAACCCGCGAAGGCAAAGAGCTGACCAATATGTCACCGCGCCGTTATTTCTGTACGCAATGCCATGTACCGCAAACCGATGCAAAACCGCTGGTGGGCAATAAATTCAAGCCCGCTGATGGTTTGGTCAAATAAAGGATGCGCGCCATGATCAACTGGGCAAAAACAAAATGGAGCCAGATCCGGGCTGTGCGGCTGGGTTTTTGGGGATTGGTCGGCATGTTTGCGCTCGGTATTATTTTCTGGGGTGGTTTTAATACCGCGCTGGAGATGACCAATACCGAAAAATTCTGCCTGAGCTGCCATGAGATGGCCGATAACGTCTTCCCCGAGTATCAGGAAACGGTGCATTACACCAATCGCTCGGGCGTGCGGGCCACTTGCCCCGATTGCCATGTGCCGCACGAATGGGGGCCAAAAATGATCCGCAAGATTCAGGCTTCCAAAGAAGTCTGGGGCAAGCTGACTGGCTCGATCAATACCCGCGAGAAATTTCTGGAAAACCGTGGGCGGCTGGCGCAAAACGAATGGCGTCGCATGAAGGCCAATGATTCGCAAGAATGCCGCAATTGCCACAATTACGAGTATTTTGACTATATGGAGCAAAACCGCCGCTCGGCCAATGCGCACCAGAAAGGCTTGAGCTCGGGGATGACGTGTATTGATTGCCACAAAGGCATTGCCCACCATTTGCCCAATGTTCAGCAGCATATTGGCGTTGAAGAGGGCAGCGCAGTGGCGCCCAATGTGATGCATCCGGCTCGCCCTGATGCCAGCGCGGCCTCGTCGGTCTCTGACGAGATGGCCGGGATTGAGTAAGAGCGCATTAGCCGCAAATGGACAGCGAGGCCGAATGAGTATCGGCCTCGCTGCTGCTATGACGATTGCGGGTTTATTGCGGATTCAGCGCCTGTAATAGTTCGTTCTCGATCTGCAAACGGGTGCGTTCGTCGCTCAGCACACTGCCGCTGATCAGGAAATTGTCTTCTGCCCGCTCGCCCAGCGTCATGATTTTGGCCGACTGGATTTCAATCCGGTTGCTGGCCAGAATGCGGGCGATGGTTGAAAGCAGGCCGGGTCTGTCGCCTGCCACCACCGATAGCACATAGTATTTGCCTTTTTCATCGGCTCGCATCTGCACATGCGTTTGCACTGGGAAGTGTTTTTGCTGGCGGGATAGGCGGGCGGTGGGTGCGGCTTGCAGCGGCAGCTTTTTGATAATGCGCTGCGCCAGCTCGTATTCGACATAATTGATCAGGTCGCGATACGAGGTACTGAGCGCGTCCGGGATATAGACATAGAAAGTATCCAGCGCATAGCCGTGTGTGGTGGTGTGGATATGCGCGTCAAAAATGCTGTAGCCCGCGCGCTCGAAAAAGCTGCAAATCTGCGCAAACAGATCCGGCTGATCCGGGGTGTACACCACTACCTGCAAGCCTTCGCCCGATTCGGACAATTTGGCCTTCACCGTGGCCTGGCTGGCGTCCATATGCGCGAGCAATACCCGCGTATGCCAGGCAATATCGCGTGCATCGTGGCGCAAGAAATACACGGTATCGAGTTTGCTCCAGAACGGCTGATGCGCGTCGGTTCGAAAGCCATACAGACGCAGCAGGCGCAGTGCTTCATCCTGGCGCTCGTTCAGCCACGAATGCGCAGTGATGTTCTGGCTATTGAGATAGCGCGCCGTGCCTTTAAATAGGTCTTCCAGCAGCTTGGCTTTCCACGCGTTCCACACTTTTGGGCTGGTGCCACGAATATCGGCCACGGTGAGCAAATACAGCGCGTTCAGGTGGCGCTGATCTTTCACCAGCGCGGCAAATTCGGCGATGACATCCGGATCGTACACGTCCTGCTTTTGCGCGATTGACGACATAGTTAAATGATGCGTCACCAGCCAGACGATCAGGTCGCGGTCCTCCTGCGGCAGCGGGTGAGCATCAACCCAGTCGCGGGTAATGGCCGCGCCCAGCTGCGAATGATCGCCACCGCGCCCTTTGCCAATATCGTGAAACAGCGCCGCCAGATACAGCACTTCGGGGCGCGCAAACTCTTCCAGTAGGCGCGAGCACAACGGGTATTCGTGGGTAAACGCTGGCACGGCAAAGCGGCGCACATTGCGCAGCACCATCAGCGTGTGCTCGTCCACGGTGTAGACGTGAAATAGATCATGCTGCATCCGGCCAACAATATCGCCAAACTCGGGAATATAGCGACCCAAAACGCCGTATTGATTCATGCGGCGCAAAATGCGCGTTAGCCCGCGTGGCTCGCGAAACAGCGCGATAAATAGCTGGCGGTTGTGCGGGTTTTGCAAAAATTCGTCGTCAATTTTATTGCGTGCATGCCACAGCGCGCGCAGTGTTTCTGGCGCAATATCGCGCGCTTCGCGGCGTTGTTCAAAATGCAGAAACAGCGCCAAAATGCTGGCTGGTTTGCGCTCAAACAGCGCCGGATCGGTGATTTCCAGTAAGTCATCGCGGATTTGGAAATCCTCACAAATCTGGATGGTTTGCCGCCCGATATACGAGAAAATCCGTGCACGCAGCGCTTGCACCAAGACCGGTACCAGCTGCGTGACAATCCGTGCCGCCAGATAATATTCGGCCATCAGCGCTTCGGAGGCGCGCTGCGTGATGCGGCCAGCCGCCGACAGATCATCAAAACCAAACTCTTTGGCGAGTGGATGCTGGTAATCGAACAAAATCCGGTCTTCGCGGCGGCGCGCGCGCCAGTGCAGCGCAATGCGGTAGGTGCGCAGTACACGCTCGGCTTCGCACAGTTTTTGGTTTTCTTCATGCGTGAGCATGCCCAGCGCCGCCAGTGCATGCCAGTCGCGACCGAGGCGCTGGCTGGCGGCGATCCAGCCGATTAAATGCAGATCGCGCAAGCCGCCGGGTGCTTCCTTGATATTGGGTTCGAGCTTGTAGGTGGCATTCTGGAATTTGCCGTAACGCGCCTGTTGCTCGATCAGCTTGGCGTCGAAAAACTCTTTCGGGTCGATATGGCGGTGAACGGTGTCCATAAACTCGGCAAAACGCGCGCCATCGCCGACCAGTACCCGCGTTTCCAGTAGTGCAGTCTGCACCGTGATGTCGCGCTCGGCCTCGTTCAAACAGTCCGCAATCGTGCGCACCGAATGGCCCACTTCCAGCCCGATATCCCACAGCTCGCCAACAAAAATTTCCAGCTTTTCCAGCAAGGCAGGGCTGGGCTGATCGGGTAATAAAATCAGCAAATCTATATCGGATGAGGGGTATAGCTCACCACGCCCGTAGCCACCTACTGCAGCGAGCAATACCTCGCTGGTAAATTCGTGCCTATCCCATAGCTCGATCAGGGTTGTATCGGTGAGCTTGGCGAGCGCATTAAGTAGCGGTGCTGCTTTGGACGGGACATTAAAGCGCTCACGCAGTGCAGCTTTGGCGGTGGCATAGGATTCACGAATGGCGGTGACTGAACGCATGGTTTTCCTGATTGCGAAGCATAAAAAAGGGTATTGCCACGCAATACCCTGATTTATTGAATTACAGACGATTAGCCAAGGAGGTATTTTTCCGGTTTGGCTGGTGAGCCAGCCGACAGAGTCAGCACTTCATAGCCGGTTTCAGTGACCAGAATGGTGTGCTCCCACTGGGCCGACAAGCTGCGATCTTTGGTCACAATCGTCCAGCCGTCGTTCATTTGCTTGATTTCGCGTTTACCGGCGTTGATCATCGGCTCGATGGTGAAGATCATACCCGCTTTCATTTCCGGGCCAGTACCGGCTTTGCCGTAATGCAGCACTTGTGGTTCTTCGTGAAACACCGCGCCAATGCCGTGGCCGCAGAATTCACGCACGACCGAATAGCCGGCTTTTTCGGCGTATTTCTGGATTGCCGCGCCAATATCGCCAAAATGCGCGCCGGGTTTAACCTGCTCGATGCCGATCCACATGCAGTCGTAAGTCACTTGCGATAGACGTTTGGCATGGCTGGCGACGTTGTCACCGACCATAAACATGCGGCTATTGTCGCCATGGTAGCCGTCTTTGATTACGGTAATGTCCAGATTGACCACATCGCCGTTTTTCAGTGGTTTGTCATTCGGAATGCCGTGACAAATCACATTATTCACCGAGGTGCAAATTGATTTAGGGTAGGGTATATAGCCAGGCGGGCAGTAATTCAATGGCGCCGGGATGGTACCCTGCACATTGATCATATATTCATGGCACAGGCGATCAATCTCGGCGGTGGTGACGCCGGGCACGATAAAGGGCGTGATGTAGTCCAGCACCTCGCTGCCCAAGCGGCCAGCGATGCGCATTTTTTCGATTTCTTCAGCGGTTTTGATGCTAATGGTCATCGTGTCTCTCGCATCGTTTGCGATGCTTTGCTTTATATAATTGACTTGATTATATCACCGCCGTTCTGTGAGGCTGCAATGTAAAAAAAGGGGCTTTCGCCCCTTTTGTCACATCAGACTGCGGTTTTTCGATGTTCCGGCAGCACAATATTGACTTCAAGCACTTCAAAGTCGTCCTTGCGCTCCAGCTGTACCTTGATGTCTTCCGGGTCAATGGCGACATATTTGGAAATTACTTCGACCAGCTCGCGCTGCAGCTGCGGCAGATAATCGGGCGCTTCGCGGCCACCGCGCTCGTGCGCTAGAATGATTTGCAAACGCTCGCGGGCGACGCTGGCGGTTTTTTTCTTTTCGCCAAAAAAATAACTCAGAATCGACATTGCTTAACCTCCGAACAACCGTTTCCAGAACGGCTGTTTTGGCACTTCAATAAAGCGCATGGGTTTTTCTTCGCCCAGGAAACGGGCAATGACGTCTTTGTAGGCTTCCGAAACATCGGTACCCGCATTGTGAATGGCAGGGGTGCCCGAGTTGGACGCCTGCAGCACGGTTTCGGATTCCGGAATAATCCCGATCAAGGAAATCCGCAGCAGATGCTGAACATCATCGAGCGAGAGCATTTCGCCCGACTCAACGCGGGCCGGGCTGTAGCGCGTGATCAAAAGATGTGTTTTGACCGTGCCGCCTTCTTCGGCACGTTTGGACTTGGCGTCCAGTATGCCGATAATACGATCCGAATCGCGCACTGACGAGACTTCCGGGTTGGTAACCACAATCGCTTCGTCGGCAAAATACAGTGCCAGAAATGCGCCGGTTTCAATGCCAGCGGGGCTGTCGCACACAATGTAATCAAAGCCATCGTGCTTGAGCTCGTTCAACACGCGCTCAACACCTTCTTTCGACAATGCATCTTTATCGCGGGTTTGTGATGCTGGCAGCACAAACAGATTGTCGCAGTTTTTATCCTTGATCAGCGCCTGGCGCAAGCTGGCTTCACCTTGAACCACATTGACAAAGTCATATACCACGCGGCGCTCGCAGCCCATGATCAGATCCAGATTACGCAGGCCCACGTCAAAATCGATGACGGCGGTTTTAAAGCCGCGCAAGGCCAGGCCGGATGCGAAGCTGGCGCTGGTGGTGGTTTTGCCCACGCCGCCTTTGCCCGAGGTAACAACTACGATTTTTGCCACAATAGGTCCCCTAAACAGTCACTTAATATTCAAATATTCAATTGTTGTTCAACTGGCTTTTCGCCATTACTGCCAATGCTGCAGCCGGATATCAAAATCCGGCCTGACGGTTTAATTCAAATTATTCAATGGCTCAATCATGATTTTGTCTTGCTCCAGCGAGATTTGGGCGGGCTTTGAGCTGATTGATGCGGGCAAATCCTGATCCAGGCTACGATAGACTCCGGCAATCGAGACCAGTTCTGCTTCCATACAGGTGGTAAAGATCCGCGCCTTGCTATCGCCACGGGCGCCTGCCAGCGCGCGGCCACGCAATGGCGCATAGACATGGATATTGCCATCGGCAATCACTTCGGCGCCATTCGAGACCAAGGCCAGCACAATCAGATCGCCACCTTTGGCATACACTTGTTGCCCGGTACGCACAGGGCGGGTAATGATCGTTGCGCCTTGTGGGGTAAGGGCTTCAGGCTGATACTTGGGTTGGGTATTTTGCGGCGCGGCGCTGCCTGCGGCACTGCTTGCTGCAAGGTCACTGTCACTAAGGATCACCAGACCGGCCTCCTTGGCTGCCACTTGCTGATCGCGATTTCCGCCTTGTGCTGCAATCGGTGCCAGCGCAAATTGCCGTAACAGGCTAATAATGGCCACAATTTCTACCGCGCTCGGGATTTGCGGCAGGCTATTAAAATCAATGACAATTTGCTCGCCGGCCAGAAAATGATCGACGCCACCGAGCTGGCTTTGCAAAGCGGCGTGCAGTTGATCGCAATCGGTTGTGACGGGAATAAAGGCAGTTAGGCGCGCGGTGGTACTTTTAAATTCAAACAGGCTGGCCGCTTGCTGCGGGTAGGCAAAACTCGTCATGGCGGGCGATCAAATGATGATTGGGCGTAAAGCCAGCAGTTTACCTTTTCGGCCCCGCACTAGGAAGCTGTAAACGCGCGTCAGACTCGCAAAAAACTGTTGCTGAGCAGATTTCTGGCCCAGCGGTGCCGATTGCTGGGCAATCATGCTCATTGAGTCTGCTTAGTAGGCACGTCGGGTTAGCCCGGTTTTGTGCATGATGGTGGTGGCCAGCTCTTCAATCGACATGCGAGTAGTGTTCAGATAGGGCACCCCCACTTGCCGCATCAGTGCTTCGGCTTCCGCAACTTCAAACTGACAGGTTTCCAGCTGGCAATAGCGGCTATCGGGTTTGCGCTCCTGACGTATCTGCCGCAGCCGCTCCGGGTCTATTGTTAGGCCGAACAGCTTGTTGCGATAAGGCAGCAGCAAGCGCGGTAAGGTGTGCTGGCCAAAGTCTTCGGGAGTGAGCGGATAATTGGCTGCTTTTATGCCAAATTGTAACGCCATATAGAGGCAGGTTGGCGTTTTGCCTGAGCGGGAAACCCCGACCAGAATCAGGTCTGCCTCGGCCAAATCGCGCGGCATGACGCCATCATCGTGATTGAGCGAGAAATTGACCGCATTAATGCGGTTGTTGTACTCCTCAAAATTGCTGATTTCGTGCGAGCGACCAATGGTGTGTGAAGACTGTACGCCCAGTTCTTCTTCCAACGGGCCAATAAACTGGGCAAAGAAATCAAAAGATTGTGCGTCAGGCACTTGAATCTTGGCGCGAATTTCCAGATTGGCAATGGTGCTAAATACCAGTGGTCTGCAACCATCAATTAGCGCCTGACGCCTGATTTGCAAGGCGACTTCTTCGGCTTTTTCCAGCGTATCGACAAAGGGCAACACAATCCGGTTAAACGAGACATCTTCAAATTGTGACAGCAATGAATGGCCTAAAATTTCTACCGTAATACCTGTACGGCCAGAGACAAAAAACGCAGTACGGCGCATGATTTTTTCCTTTTTTTGCAGCATAAACTGACAGTCAGGGGAAAACCAGTAGATACAATTACTTACTTTGCCAAAAAAAAATCTATGGTTAACTTAAGTTGCGTGCGTTGCAGTGCAGCAACTGCATTTTAAATCCAGATAGAAAGGGTCGGCCGATGACAGAAAATTATGTGATTGACTTCGCGCATCTGCGGATGAGCGACGTGGAAAAAGTGGGCGGCAAAAACGCCTCTTTGGGGGAAATGATTTCCCAGCTGACCGAAAAGGGCGTTCGCGTACCAGGCGGCTTTGCAACCACGGCTGAAGCTTATCGCGTATTTCTGGCGCATGAAGGGCTGGCCGAGCGCATTGATGCTGCCTTGGCAACACTGGACGTGGATGATGTTAAAGCGCTGACCGAAACCGGCAAGCAGATTCGTGACTGGATTATGGCGACGCCACTACCGCCACAGCTGGAGGCCGAAATGGCCGAGCACTATGCTAAGCTGGGCGACAACGTGACGGTTGCGGTGCGTTCTTCGGCCACAGCAGAAGATTTGCCGGACGCGTCCTTTGCCGGTCAGCAAGAAACCTTCCTCAATATTGTCGGTTATCAGAATGTAGTCGATGCGATGAAGTATGTTTTCGCGTCGCTGTATAACGACCGCGCCATTGCCTATCGCGTGCACAAGGGCTTTGATCACAAAATCGTTGCGCTCTCCGCCGGTATTCAGCGCATGGTGCGCTCGGACAAAGGCGCTGCCGGTGTATTGTTCACTATTGATACTGAGTCAGGTTTTGATCAGGTGGTGTTTGTGACCGCTTCTTATGGTCTGGGTGAAACCGTGGTGCAGGGCGCGGTGAACCCGGATGAATTTTTTGTGCACAAACCCACGCTACGCGCTGGCCGCCCAGCCATTGTGCGCCGCCACTTGGGTGGTAAAGCGTTGAAAATGGAGTTTGATACCCAGTCGGTTGCCGGTAAATCGGTACGAACGATCGAGGTGCCGCTGGAAGATCGCCGCCAGTTTTCGATTTCCGATGATGAAGTGCAAGAATTAGCGCAATACGCGCTGATTATTGAAGAACACTATGGCCGGGCTATGGATGTGGAATGGGGGCGTGACGGGATTGATGGCAAGCTCTACATCCTGCAAGCCCGCCCCGAAACTGTGAAGTCGCAGGAGTCCGGCTCGGATAAACTCACCAAATTTCGCATGCTGGAAACCGGTGAGGTGCTAACCGAAGGTCGGGCGATTGGACAGAAAATTGGTCAGGGCAAGGTGCGGATTATCCGCGATGTATCGGAAATGGATCGCGTGCAGGCTGGCGATGTGCTGGTATCCGACATGACCGACCCCGATTGGGAGCCGGTGATGAAACGCGCTGCGGCGATTGTCACCAACCGGGGTGGTCGGACGTGCCACGCAGCGATTATCGCGCGCGAGCTCGGCATTCCGGCCGTCGTTGGCTGTGGCGACGCAACGCGTGCGTTGCGTGAAGGCGATGAAGTGACCGTTTCGTGTTCTGAGGGCGATACCGGCAATGTCTACGCCGGACTGCTTAAATTCGAGCGGATGGATGTTTCACTGACCACGCTGCCCAAAGCGCCGGTCAAACTGATGATGAATGTTGGCAATCCCGAGCTGGCATTTGAATTTGCCCAGTTGCCAAATGAAGGCGTGGGTTTGGCCCGGCTTGAATTTATTATCAACCGCATGATTGGCATTCACCCCAAGGCTTTGCTGGCCTACCCGAATGTGCCCGCAGCTTTGAAAGCCCAAATTGACGAGCGGATTGCCGGCTATCGTTCTGCTGTTGATTTTTACGTCGATAAGATTGCTGAGGGTATCGCCACGCTGGGTGCGGCGTTTTATCCGAAAAAAGTCATTGTGCGGCTGTCGGATTTCAAATCTAACGAATACGCCAATCTGCTCGGTGGCCCAGAATACGAGCCGCATGAAGAAAACCCGATGATCGGTTTCCGTGGTGCGGCGCGCTATGTCGATAAATCATTCCGCGATTGTTTCGAGCTCGAATGTCGCGCGGTGAAAAAAGTGCGCGATGTGATGGGTCTGACCAATGTCGAAGTGATGATTCCGTTTGTGCGCACCCTGAAGGAAGCCGAATGCGTCATCGATCTGTTGGCGCGCAATGGCCTCAAGCGGGGCGAAAATGGCCTGCGCATCATTATGATGTGCGAAATCCCCGCCAACGCCGTGCTGGCCGAGCAATTCCTGCAGTATTTCGATGGTTTCTCGATCGGCTCGAACGACATGACCCAGCTCACGCTCGGCATCGACCGCGATTCCGGCGGCCCGGTGTCCGCCAGCTTCGACGAGCGCAACGAGGCGGTGAAAGCAATGCTCAGCATGTCGATTAAAGCCTGCCGTAAACTCGATAAATACGTCGGCATCTGTGGCCAGGGCCCATCAGATCACCCTGACTTCGCGCAATGGCTGGTCGAAGAAGGGATTGAGACGATTTCGCTAAATCCGGATACCGTGATCGAAACTTGGCTGTTTCTCGCTAATGGCGGTAAAAAATAGGTTTGATACACTTTTCGGCGCAATGCTCGTTAAAAAGCCCCTTTGGTTTGCCAAAGGGGCTTTTTACTGTATCGAGCGCGATCATCAAGATGTTTACGTTCAGGCATCAAGCCCCTGTGTGGCCAACTCTGCTGCGCGCAGTACCGCACGGGCTTTGTTCAGCGTTTCCTGCCATTCGCTTTGCGGTACCGAATCGGCAACGATGCCGGCACCTGCTTGCAT
The DNA here is from genome assembly GCF_009760905.1 of Chitinibacter sp. GC72. Classification (GTDB taxonomy): domain Bacteria; phylum Pseudomonadota; class Gammaproteobacteria; order Burkholderiales; family Chitinibacteraceae; genus Chitinibacter. The sequence continues at coordinate 82,165 of NZ_VIRW01000010.1, forward strand.
ATACAGTGTTTCGTTTTTGATCACGGCGGTGCGCAGCGCAATCGCGACGTCCATATCGCCGTTAAAGCCCAGATAGCCGACTGCGCCCGAATACACGCCGCGTTTGGTCGGCTCCAGCTCATCAATAATTTCCATCGCGCGCACTTTCGGCGCGCCCGATACCGTACCCGCTGGGAAGGTGGCTTTTAGTACGTCAATCGCCGTTTGCTGTGGTTTGAGTTTGCCCTCAACGCTAGACACAATGTGCATTACGTGTGAGTAGCGCTCAACAACCATTTTATCGACCAATTTCACCGAGCCCGTTTGCGCGACGCGGCCTGCATCATTGCGGCCCAAGTCGATCAGCATCACGTGTTCGGCGATTTCTTTTTCATCGGCCAGTAGTTCGGTTTCGAGTGCTAGGTCTTCGGCGCGATCTTTACCACGTGGGCGAGTACCCGCAATTGGGCGCACGGTGACGGTGTCGTCTTCAAGGCGAACCAAGATCTCGGGCGAAGCTCCAACGATATGCATATCGCCAAAGTCGTAATAGAACATATACGGCGATGGATTAATGCTGCGCAGCGAGCGATACAGCGACATCGGCGAGGCGGCAAACGGCGCGCTCATGCGTTGTGCGAGTACCACCTGCATCACATCGCCGTCTTTGATGTATTCCTTGGCTTTCAGTACCGCGTCTTTAAATGGCTGCTCGCCAAACTCTGAAACCGGTGTGCCTGCACTTGCTACGGGCAATGAGAACGGGATTTGTGCGGGTTCACGCAATTTCATCCGCAACTCAAGCAAACGGGATTCAGCTACATCAAATGCGTTGTCATTAGCTAGATCGGCGTAAACAACCAGATACAGTTTGCCCGATAGATTGTCGACGACGACGATTTCTTCGGACAGTAACAGTTGAATATCGGGCGCGCCGATCGGGTCGGGTTTGTTGCACTCAGCTAATTTGCGCTCGATATAGCGAATGGTTTCGTAGCCAAAATAGCCGACCAAACCACCCATAAAGCGCGGTAATCCTTTGGTCGGCGGTGCTTTAAAACGCGCTTGATAGCTTTCAATAAAATCGAGCGGGTTGCCGTCAAAAGTTTCGATCACTTGATCGTCGTGGATTAGCTCGGTGCGAGTGCCACAGACTTTGATGCGGGTACGCGCAGGCAGGCCGATGAATGAATAGCGCCCAAAGCGCTCACCACCTACGACCGATTCGAGCAAATAAGAATAGGGGCGATTGGCGAGTTTTAAATAAACCGATAGCGGCGTATCCAGGTCAGCAAATAGCTCGGAAATCAAAGGAATGCGGTTGTAGCCTTGGCTTGCAAGGTCTGCAAATTCGGTACGGGAAATCATGGTGACAACTCCGGTGTTGGGGAATAGAAGAGCGAATCAGCGCGATTTTTCAGCGGCGCCATCGCCATTCAAGCCAGATTTCGGTGGAGAGCATTACCATGATTGTGGGTCTATAGATTGGTTTGCAATAACAGCTGCGATTGTGCTGCAAGCGGCTGGGAGCGTCAAATAATCTCGGGCTTTCCTGTATTTTGCGTCGCAGGAGGCGCTTTAGTTACAGTTCGGCTTGACAGCTTTGGTAGAATCTCGTTTTTAGTGCAAACAATGTGAACTCACGATGCTGACATTGCATAACTCTCTCGCCCGCGAAAAGCAGGAATTCAAACCGATCACTCCAGGTCACGTGAACATGTACGTCTGCGGCATGACCGTGTACGACTACTGCCACATCGGTCATGCGCGGATGGTGGTGGTGTTTGACGTTATCGCGCGCTGGTTGCGCGAGAGTGGCTTTCACGTCAATTACGTCCGTAATATCACCGATATCGATGACAAAATTATCAAGCGTGCGGTTGATAACGGCGAGTCGATTCAAAGCCTGACTTCGCGTTTTATCGACGCGATGAATGAAGATTTCGCGGCGCTGGGCATTATTCGTCCTGATCACGAGCCGCGTGCCACTGATCACGTTGGTGGCATGCAGGCGATTATCAGCAAGCTGTTTGATAAAGGCCTGGCTTATCATGCGCCCAATGGCGATGTGTATTACTCGGTGAAAGATTTCGACGGCTACGGCAAATTGTCGCGCAAAGATTTTGACGAGCAACGTGCCGGTGAGCGTGTTGAGGTCGATCCAAATAAACGTGACCCGCGCGATTTCGTGCTATGGAAAGCGGCAAAAGAAGACGAACCAAGCGATGTGAAATGGGATTCTCCGTGGGGCAAAGGTCGTCCGGGCTGGCACATCGAATGTTCGGCAATGTCTTGCCATCATTTGGGCGAGCATTTTGATATTCATGGCGGTGGCGAAGATTTGCAATTCCCGCACCATGAAAATGAAATCGCCCAATCGGAAGGCGCACACGGCACGCAGTATGTGAATTATTGGCTGCATAACGGCTTTATCAACGTCGACAATGAAAAAATGTCGAAGAGCCTAGGTAACTTCTTCATTATTCGTGAAGTGCTGCAAAAATTTGACGCCGAAGTGCTGCGCTTCTTTATTTTGCGCGCCCACTATCGCAGCCCGCTCAATTACAGCGATGTGCATTTGAATGATGCTAAAAACGCGCTGACCCGTTTGTATACCGCGCTGAAAACGGTTGCACCTGTGGAAGTGGCGATTGATTGGAATGAGCCACTGGCTGCGCGTTTCAAAGCGGCGATGGATGATGACTTTGCCACGGCTGAAGCTGTGGCGGTGTTGTTCGAGTTGGCGGCTGAGGCTAATAAACATGCCGGTACTGAATTGGGCGCGCAAAAAGCCGGTTTGCTCAAGGCTTTGGCTGGTGTGCTGGGCTTGCTGCAACGCGATCCGCAATCTTTCCTGCAGGCTGATGTTGGGGCTGAAGGTGAGTGGACTAGCGACAAAATCGAAGCGGCTATCGTGGCGCGCCGTGAAGCGCGTGCAGCCAAAAACTGGGCCGAAGGCGATCGCATTCGCGATGAATTGGCTGCAGCGGGGATTGTGCTGGAAGATAAGGCGGGTGAAACGACTTGGCGTCGTAGTTAAGCATACTTGCGGTTTTGTGCGCTGATGTGTGCACATATTGATCTGTTCACTTCAACATCAGCGGCCAAAGTAAATTTTTTTACTCAGCAACATCGCCATCAACATAAAACCAGCGCCCGTCTTCGCGGACAAAGCGGCTGTGCTCTGCCAGACGGTAGGCACGGCCACCGACCTTGTAGCGGGCAACAAAAGACACCACGCCACGGTCGCCATCGCTTTCGGCGTGGTTCACGCTCAACCCCAGCCATTTGGCCTTGGGCTCTTCATCCAGATCCAGTTTTTCAGGCCGGGTGCTCGGGTGCCAAGTGGCCAGCAAATACGCCTCCAGCCCCAAGACATAGGCGCTATAGCGCGAACGCATCAATTGCTCAGGACTTGGTGGCAGATCACCTTGATGAAAAGGCTGACAGCATTGTTGGTATTGCGCGCCACCGCAGGGGCAGATGTCGGCGTAGGGGTGAGAAGGAGCAGGCATGGGGTCTCAAATTTCGATTAACTGTGGTTAAGTGCTAGCAAAAAGCCATGTTCAGATTATGTGTTGATGAATTCCTCCCGCAAGGAATGAAACAAGAATTGCTCGCCCGTCATCGCATCTTTGCAACGGTCGAGCAATCTGCGTCAGCCCAGGTAGTTGTCCAGTCCCGGACGATTGCTGATACGTTTTTTGAATAATTCTGGATGCGTTTTCTGCCATTCTTTCATGGACTGGATCGGCGTGCGATGTCCCAGCGCCAGTTGTGGCAAATGTTGATTGTAGAGCAACACGTAGCGTGCCAGCGTTTCGGCCAAATCGGCGCCTGAGACAAAACGATGAGTGGCCAATACATCGCTAATGCGTCCATTGAAACGCTCGACCATCCCGTTGGTTTGTGGGCTGCGCGGCTTGGTCAGACGGTGTTCAATGCCCAGCGCTGCACACAACTGGTCAAATTCGTGCTCACCACTGGCTTGCTTCTGTTTGTTGAACAATCGATCCGTGAACTCGCTGCCATTGTCGGTGAGAATGGTGCGAATGTGGCAAGGGCTGGCTTTCTCCAGTGCGTTCAGGAAGGCCTTGGCTGCGGTGGCCGTTTTGTTGGATTTAATTTGCACAAAGACCCAGCGTGTCGCCCGATCAATGGCCACAAATAGATAGCGACGCGCCGTTTCATCCGGCATTTGCGGCAAGTATTTGATGTCGATGTGAAAATAGCCGGGATCGTAGGCCTTGAAAGGCTTGCTGAGCTTGGGGGCGGTGGCGGGCTCCAGGTCGCGTAGACTGCCAACCCCATGACGATGCAAACAACGATCCAGCCCGGAACGGGAAACCGCGGGATTGAGGAATTCGCGGATGACCAGCAGTAAATCATCCAGCCCGAGTTTGAGCAGCTTGCGCAATTGGACGGCAAGAGGTGCAGCGGCGATGATTCCTACACGGAAAAATGCACAACTTCTGCGTTGAAATTACGGGCGAGGGCCAATTGCCACCGGATTTGCACAGAGCGCACATCCCGGCCGGGCGGTATGCCGTGATCGAGCATCTAGGCGCCTACAGCGAGCTGGATAAAGCCTATCAGTGGCTGATTGCGGCATGGCTGCCACAGAGTGGTGAGATGCCGCTGCCGGTGCCAGGCATTGAGCTGTATCTGAATGATCCGTGCAATACCGAGCCAAAAGATCTGCGCACTGAAATCTGGCTGGCAGTGGCTGATTAAGGCGTAGCAATCAGGCTTGAGCCCTGCTGGTTGATTGATGATAGATGGCCATGATCAGCAGCGCCTTTGGGCAGGGCGGCGGCGCCTTGTGCCGCCCTGCTTAACGATCAGGGTTTACTCAGCTCTATCCATTTTTGTGCGGTGTCAAAACGGATGGGGGAATAGACGCCGACATAGAGATCGAGCAGATGGCTGTTGAGCGGGTCAATGCCTGCTGCGGTATAGCCACGCGCCTTGAAGTAGCGGTATTTGCCGCTGCTATCAATGCGGTAGACCACGCTATTGGCGGTGTAGACACTGCCTGCTTGCCATTGCGGGTAAGCGGCAATCGGGTGGCTATAGACGGGTGGTGTGACCCGGGTATCTACCAGCCCCAGTGGTGAATCTGCGCTCACGATAATCTCGTCAAAGTAGGCATATTGCTCGCTCGCCGGAGCCCAGTCACTGCTGCTGCCGCCAAAGAAAGTGTCCATCTTGATGGCCGAAATGCTGACGCTGGCCGCATTGCGCAGCAGCATGGCCTTGTTTTCCAGTACCAGCTCGCCATCAATCCACTGACGGAATTCCCCGTTGGCCTGGCCGATATCGTTCAGAACGACCTGCTGGGTGAGCGTGTACCAGCGGCCAGCTTCGAAGCGCCGCGCCAGCCCTGCGTAGTCGCCGCACTGCTCGACTTTGTTCGGGAAGTAATAATATTGGTAGCCCAGCCCGTTTTCACGCCACATCAGCCGGGTGGTAAAGCCATCAAAAGTGCCATTCTGGATGCAGCCGCTTGGCGTATCGCCGCCGCCTAGGCCTGGCAGTTTGCCACCTTTAACCCAGTTAAAACTCTGGTCAAAGCGCAGCTTGTATTGCAAAAACAGCGATCGGGCATTGCCGGGCAGTGGCGCATCAAATGTCATGGCCGAGCTGCCGCCGACTTGACCGGCCATATAGCTGACGCGCAAGACCTTGTTCCCAGTTTGTGCTGGGTCGGCCACGATGCTCAGGCGGCCAGCGGACACCCCGGCCGAATTACCCGGCGCAATGCCCCAGTCGGCGGTAAATTGTGCAGCTTGATATAGCCCCGCGGCGTGCTGGTCAAAGCGGTTGCGCAGAATGATCTGGCTGGGCTCGCTACCGGGCTGCGGTGTTACGGCAGGTGTTGGCGTTGGGGTATTCGCTGGTGTGGGCGTCGGGCTGGCTGTCGGGCTGATCGTTGGAGTTGAGGTGGCCGCTGGCGTTGCCGTTGGTGTCGCAGTGGGGGGCGCAGTCGGTGTCAGCGTCGGTTTCGGAGTCGGACTTGGGCTGGCCGTAAGCAGCGGGGTGGCTGTCGGCTTGGGAGTTGGGCTTGGGCTTGGTTTTACAGTTGGCGTTGCTGTGGGTGCAGCTGTTGGTGTTGCGGTGGGTTTTACAGTGGGGGTGGGGCTTGCCGTTGCGCCGCAGGTGCCGCCAGCTTTCCATAATGTGGGCGCGGCCAGCGGGTTCCAGTTGGTGCCAATGTAGGCGGTGTGGGTGACTTGCGCGGTATACACATTGCTCTGGTATTGCACCGTATCGCCAGCCGCATAGCTAAGGCCTTCTGCCCAGTTGCCCCGACACGCGGCACCCGCGTGTAGTGTACTGGCCATCCCGAGCACGATTAGGCCGGGTTTGATCCATGCATTCATTGCGTTCTCCTGCAGCCAGTGAGCTGGCTGTCTCCTCGTTTGATTTTTTGTATGGCCGACCAACTTATTGGCCAGCGTCCAGAGCGTATGGATTCGTTTGTAAGCCGTCAATCCTGGCTTACAAGCGGGCGGGAAGTGAGCCGATTTGCAACAAACTTGGCTTGATCATCGTCAGGCTAAAGTCAGCCCTCAAATCAGTTAGAATGCTGGCAACCTTAACGGACCTCGCCATGACCTCCCGCCTGAATATTTACCAATCCAATCGCCTGGAAAACCTGTTTCTGCTGCTGCAGGCGCTGTTTGCGGTGCCGCTGTCCGACCCGTTTGCCAGCGAGAAAATCATTGTTTCAAGCAAGGGGATGGAGCGCTGGTTGCGTTTCAAGCTAGCCGATCAGGTCGGGATCTGTGCCGGGATTGATTTTCAGCTGCCAGCCAGTTTTGTCTGGTCTTTGCTCAAGGACGCGATGCCCGATTTGCAGGCGCAATCGCCCTATAGCAGCAGCCCGCTGGCATGGCGGCTGTTTGCCTTGTTGCCGCAGTCGCAAGCCCGTGAGGATAGCCCGATTGTGGCTGCCTACCTGGCCGAGGGCGATGCGCGGCGGCGGATGGCGCTGGCGGGCAAGCTGGCTGACGTGTTCGATCAGTATCTGGTTTTTCGCAGTCACTGGATTTCGGAGTGGGAAGCCGGGCGGCTGGTCGGCCTGGGGCCGGACGAAGCCTGGCAGGCGACGCTATGGCGAGAGATTCGAGCCAGTATTGACGCGGATTTTTCTGCCGATGAAGTTCCGCATCGAGCCGATATGTTTGTTCAATTATTTTCGCAATGGCAGCAAGCAGGGCCGCGCAAACTGCCCGAACGTATTACCGTCTTCGGTGTGGCCGGCATGCCACCTGCGTATATCGATGTACTGGGGGCGCTGGCCGAGCATATCGACGTCAACCTATTCCTGCTCAATCCCTGCCGCGAGGAATGGGGGGCGATTGTCAGCCCGAAAGCCATCGCTCGTGAAATGGTGAAGCAGCAAGGCCAGCAGCAGGAAGCGATGTATCTGGACGTTGGCCATCCTCTGCTCGCCAGCATGGGCAAGGCCGGGCGCGATTTTTTCCGCGCCGTGACCGAATCATTTCCGTGGGCGGGCGGCGGCGAGCAATGGCTGTTTTCTGATCCGCTTGAAAGCAAGGCCGAACCCAGCCTGCTGCACACGCTGCAATCGGACATTCTGAATCTGTTTAACCGCGATGCCGCGAGCGCACGTGTAATCGCCAGAACCGATCAGTCGCTGACTTTTCATGTCTGCCACAGCGCCATGCGCGAAGTTGAAGTGCTGCACGACAGGCTGGCGGCGATGCTGGCTGCCGATAGCAACTTGCTCGCGTCCGATATTGCGGTTCTGCTGCCGCAAATGGAGCCCTACGCACCGCTGATCGAGGCGGTGTTTGGCGGGGCAAAAGCGTCGAACGCGCCGAATATTCCGTTCAATATCGCCGATCTGACGGTGCAGCAGGAATGCCCGGCGGTGGCGGTGTTTCTGCAATTGATGGCGCTGCCCGAGAGCCGCTGCAAGGCCGACGAGATTTATGGCCTACTGGAAACGCCGCAAGTGGCCGCCCGTTTTGGCATTGCGCTCTCTGACTTGCCCACTTTGCGCCACTGGATTACCAGTGCCGGTATCCGCTGGGGGCTTGATGCTGCGCACCGCGCCGAGTTTGATCTGGCCGATATGGGCGCGGCCAACACCTGGCAGGCCGGGCTGGATAGGCTATTACTTGGGCTGGCGCTGCCCAATGCGCTGGCGGGTGATGAGCTGCCGCTGTGGTCGGGTGTGCCGGAGGCCGATTTGTCCGGTACAGGTATGTCCGGTGCTACTGTCGCGATTGCACCCTGGGACGATCTGGAAGGCTCGCAAGCGGCGCTGCTGGCCAAGCTGATGCGCTTTATCGCTACGCTTAAAGTCTGGCGTGATGCGCTGTCGCAAGCGTGCAGCCTGCTGGTCTGGCGCGATACGGCCTTGCAATTGCTCGACGCTTTTGTACTGTTTGACGAGGGTGACGAGACCCAGCTCAAGCTGGCCGACGCAATCCGCAGCGCAGTAAGCGAGCTGGCCGATGAGGCTGAATTGGCCGGTTTAACTGAAAGCCTGGAGCAAACAACTTCCCCCTTTATCAAAGGGGGGTTAAGGGGTATTTCAGCGCCGCTTGAATCTACTCAGTGGCTTGAACCAGCGCAGAAATCCCCCCTAGCCCCCCTTCGTGCAGGGGGGGACGTCGAAGCTTTAGCCTCTTCTGTCGATCAATCGGGCGATGACGCAAGCAGTGGTGCGCACCTGATCCCGCGTGAAGTGGTCAAAGACTGGCTGGCGCACCGCTTTGAAACCAGCAGCCGTGGTTCCGGCTTTATGTCGCGTGGCGTGACGTTCTGCACCATGGTGCCGATGCGCGGCCTGCCGTTTCGCGTGATTGCGGTGCTGGGGCTGAACGAAACCGATTTTCCGCGCAATCCGCCTAATGCCGGTTTTGATCTGATTGCGCAGCATCCGCAGCTCGGTGATCGCTCACGCAGGCTGGATGATCGCTATTTGTTTCTCGATATTTTGCTCGCTGCGCGCGAGAAGCTGTATTTATCGTGGGTGGGGCGCAGCCTGAAGGACGACGCCCATTTTCCGCCGTCGGTGCTGGTCAGCGATGTGCTCGATTGCGTGGCGCAAGGCTTTTTGCTGGAAGGCGATCTGGACTCATCTCCAGAAGTTCGCCGCGAACATCTGCTCGCGCAACTGACCACCCAGTATCCGCTGCAACCCTTTAGCCAGACTGCGTTTCAGGGCAATACCCGCCTGCAATCTTTCAATCCGCTGTGGTGCGCTGCGGCGGCACAAATTGCGGCCGTGCAGCTTGAGATTGAAACTGCACCACCGGCGTATCCGCCATTTAGTCTGCCTGCCGAGCTGCTGCTCGATGAGCTGGCTGCTTGTGTCTGCAAACCGGCGGTGCATTTTCTGCGTTACCGCGCGTTTTTGTATCTGGACGAGATCGAAAGCAGTTTGCCGGATGACGAAGCTTTTGATTTGAAAGATTTTCGTGACCGCCGCGTTCGTGATTTAGGTCTGAGGTATGGCCTTGCAGCCAAGGATCTGGTTGTTGCGCAGGGCGATACCCCGCTGGGTACGCCGGGCAATTTACTCGTTGATGCGCAATTAAACGCAGCGGATGACTTAAGACAAGCCTTGCAGCAGTATCGCTCGCCCGCAGGCTGCGCCGAAGGCGAGCTGCCGCCGCAGCCGGTAGACATTGCAATCAGTGTGGATGGTCAGAAAACCACCATCACTGGCTGGCTGAGCGATTGCTATCCGGCAGGGCGGCTGGTGGCGCGCAGCCAGATATATTCACGCGATGTGTTGCGTGCCTGGATCGAGCATCTGGCGCTGTGTGTGTCTGCACCTACGTCCGCTTCACCTGCTGTTGCGGAGTGCGTCATCAAGGCTGAAACTCGCTGGCTCTCGCCTGAGCGCGTGCTGTTTTTCCCGGCGCTTGCCGCCGAGCAGGCGCGTGACTATCTGGCTGATCTTGTGCGTTTTTATCACGCCGCAATGAGCGCGCCATTGCCGTTTTTTCCGAAAACGGCGCTGGCATGGGCGCAAGCCAAAAGAACAGAAAAAATGTCTGAAGATGACGCACGCTGGAAAGCTGCATTGGAAAAATGGCTGCCGCCGAGTTTTAAACGCGCGGGCATGTCCGATGGAGAATGGGTGGAGCCGCAAAACCAGCTGCTGTGGCCGGACGATCCGCTTGAGCCAATTGAAGAAGGGATCAGGCCGGAGCGTGAGCAGTTCGTGCATTGGTGCGAGCAAATTGTGCTGCCGATGTATGCCTGCTTGCAGCAACGCACGCTGGACGATGATCTGGCCGAATTTTTAGCAGACGGTTTGGCTGACGGTTTGACAGAAGGAGAGGGCGCGCAATGAATTCGGTGCTGAAATTTTCCCCGCTCAAAGTCCACGAAGTGCCGCTTGCTGGCCGCAATCTGATCGAGGCATCCGCAGGCACTGGCAAAACGTTCAATATCACCGGCCTGTACGCACGGCTGATTTTAGGTGCCAGTATAGCGCCAGACGCGCCATCGTATGACGCGCAGCGCGGATTACTCCCTGAGAGTATTCTGGTCGTGACGTTCACCAAGGCTGCGACCGCCGAGCTGAAAGACCGCATCCGGCTGCGGCTGGCGCAATTGACGCAGACTTTTATCGACCAGTCGCCAGTACTGATCAATGGCGAAGCCGAGCCATTTTGCGCCGAGGTGTTGGGGCGGGTCGTAGCTGAAAACCTCGACCCGGCGCCGCTGCTGGCACAATTGCGGCTGGCGTTGGCGACGCTCGATCAGGCAGCGATTTCAACCATCCACAGTTTTTGCCAGCGGTTGCTGTCCGAGCAGGCTTTTGAAGCCGGTTATGATTTTGATCGCACGCTGCTGGAAGACGAGACCGATTTGCTCGCCGAGATCAGCAATGATTTCTGGCGCAGCGAGCTATATGGCGCAGCGCCGGAATGGGTGCTGTTTTTGCAGCAGCAAGGGATAAATAATGCGGGTTTACGCGAGCTGGCGCGACGCGTTAAATCGCTGAACCCCGACAGTATTCTGCCGCTGCCCGCGCCGATGTCGGACGAGGCGCTGGCCGCGCAGCAAGCGCGCAATGCTCAATTATGGGAACAGTGCCGCAATAGCTGGGATGCCGTAGCAATCCGCAATCTCTTGCTGCAAGGCATCGCCGCCAAGCAGTTTGACGGTCGCAAAGTGCAGGAACGCTGGCTCGATGGCTGGATTGCGCCGGTCGATGCGGCATTGAAAAATACTGCACCTTGCCTTGACTTGCCCGAGCAGTGGGAGCGATTAACCAGCGGCTTTATTCAATCGGTACTCAAAGCCGATTTTCCGGCTTTGAGTTCGCAGCCATTTTTTGCCCTTGCTGAAAACTATCGCCTGAGTGCGGCCACGCTGAAAACCGATCTGGAGCTTAAATTCAAATACTGGCTGCTGTCGTTTGGTGCATATGTCCGCCGCGAGCTGCACCGCCGCAAGGCGGCTAGTGGCCAGATGTCGTTCGATGACAGCCTGACCACACTGGCCGCTGCGCTGCAAAACCCGACCCGCGCCCAGCATCTGGCCGCTAAAGTCAGTCAGCGCTACAAGGCGGCACTGGTCGATGAATTTCAGGATACCGACCCAACGCAGTTTACGATTATCAATCAGCTGTTTGGCCAGACGCTGATTGACGCAGAAACCGGCACCCCTCACAAGCCGCCATTTTTCATGGTGGGCGACCCAAAACAGGCGATTTATGCTTTTCGCGGTGCGGATGTCTACGCCTATCTGAATGCGCGTGAACAGGCCGACGAAAAATATTCGATTGACACCAATTTCCGTTCCGACGCGGCCATTGTCGCTTTTGTGAACGCGCTGTTTCGCGAACAAAATGCCTTTGTTGAAGACAAAATCCAGCATCCGGAGATCCACGCCAAGCATTCTGGCGCGTCAAAACTGCAATGCAGCGATGGAAAAGGGGCGATTCACGCCTGGGTGTTTGACGGCGCCAATAGTGAGGCCGCTGAAAAAGCGCTGATTAATGCCGTTGGCGATGAAATCGCCGCGCTGCTTAATGCTGCGGGTCGCGGCGAAGCCCGACTGGGTGAGCGTGCGCTGTCGCCCAAGGACATCGCCGTGCTGGTGCCTAGCCACCGGCAGGCCGAACAGGTCCGCAAGGCGCTGGCCAAACGCGGCGTTGCGGCAGTGATGCAAACGCGGGAAAGCGTTTTTGCGTCAAGCGAGGCGGCGGGTTTGTACGAGATGCTCGCGGCGATTGAAGAGCCCGCACACAGCGGCCTCTTGCGCAAGGCGCTGGTGAGCAGCGTGATGGGAATGAGCGTCGCTGATTTAATGGTGCTGCAGCAGGACGATGAAGCCTGGCAGCAGCAGATCGAGCATTTGCAAAGCTGGCGGGATGAATGGCGCAAGAATGGGTTTATGCCGCTGTTTCGCCGCTGGCTGGTTGAGGCCAACGTGACGCAGAATCTGCTCAATCAGGGCGATGGCGAGCGCCGCCTGACCAATCTGCTGCATGTGGCCGAGCTGATCCAGCAGGAGTCGCGCTCGCGACCCAGCCCGGCAGTGTTGCTGGCCTGGCTGGCGCGCCAGATTAGCGAGCCCGGCCAAAGCGGCGAGCAGCAGCAAATGCGGCTCGAAAGCGATGCCGACCGTGTGCGGCTGGTGACCATTCATGCCTCAAAAGGGCTGGAATATCCGGTGGTATTTTGTCCGTTCTCGTGGAAAGGCAAAAAGGATCTGGTTCGCGATAGCGATATCGTGCATTTTCATGATGCGAGCGATGGTGAACAGCTGAAAATCGATATTGGCACCAGCGAGCAAGAATCGCATCTGCAGCGGGCGCAGTTTGAAGCCTATGCCGAGCAGGTTCGGTTGCTGTATGTGGCCGTCACGCGCGCCAAGCATAGGCTGTATCTGGTGTATCCGGCGTTTGAAGCGCTGCATTCAAGCTCGGTATCCGGCCTTAAAAACGCGCCTTTATCGCAAGTGCTGCGCGATGAGAGCGGCCAGCCTTTGCGCAATAATCTGAAAGATTTGTCGCAGGCGCGCATCAAAACGGCGTTTGAACGGCTGATGACGGCTGATCCCGGTGCGCTGACGATCAGCGATCTGCCCGAGCGTCAGCGTTTGCAGGCGGCCAGCGTCGCTGCGCCGTCACTGAGCGTCGCTACTTTAAACCGCAAATACCTAGCTGCGCCGTGGCGGCTGGTAAGCTTTACCTCGCTCACGCGTGCCCATGGCAGTGCGGATACTTTGGCCGAAGTGGGCGCAGATCATGATCTGGCCAGCCCGGTGGTGGCGAGCGTCAATGCCGAGGCCGCGCCCGATGAAATACGCTTTGCCTTTACGCGCGGTAGCAAGGCGGGGACGGCTTTGCACGCAATATTGGAGCACGCCGATTTTGCCCGCGACGATGTGGCCTCGCTCGGCGCTCTGGTTGAAAGCCAGCTGCTCAGGGCGGGTTTGCTCACCGAGACGGACCAGACCAGTCCAGACCAGTTCAATCCCGAGCGGCCCAGCGAGCTGCCGACTCAGGTCGCACACTGGCTGCTGGATGTACTGGCCGCGCCCATTACGCTAGCCCAGGGCACATTCAGTCTGAAGCAGCTGAGCAAGTCGCAAAGGCTGAACGAATGGCCGTTTTTGCTCGGCTGCCAGAGCTTTGATCTGCCTGCATTCTGCCGCGTGCTGGCGCAGCCCGAATTCAATGTCGATGCGCGTTTTATCGCCGCTGCGCAGCGGCTCAAGCCCGAGAAAATCGCGGCGTATCTCAATGGCGTGGTCGATCTGGTGTTCGAGTGGCAGGGGCAGTACTTCATTGCCGATTACAAATCCAACCATCTGGGTGACGCACTGGTAGATTACGGTCGCGAGTCGCTGATCGAGGTGATGGCCGATGCGCATTATTACTTCCAGTATCTGCTCTACACCTGCGCATGGCACAGGTTTATGCAGCTACGCCGGGGCGGGCAATATGATTACGAGCGCGACTTTGGTGGCGTGGTGTATTTGTTTATTCGGGGTATGTCGTCGCAGGCTATGAATAATGGGGTCTATATGGATAAACCCCAGGTGGGTTTAATCGAGGCGCTGAATAAAGCCTTGGGGCTGGGGGCGGGGCAATGATGGATCAGGTTTTAATGAAAAATATTGCACCGAGCGTTTCGGTCGATTTTGCCAGCGCGCTATGTGATTTATTGCTGCGGCAAAACCCGGACGCGCCGGCCGATTTACTCGGGCTGGCCAGCGAGCTCGCCAAGGCCAGCGAGCGCGGCGATGTGTGCGTGAGCGTGCCACCGCAGGCCGATACGGCGGCGTGGCTCAAGACCGGGCTGGTTGGCGAACCGGGCAGTTTTACGCCGCTGATTGTGGAGCATCAGCGGCTGTATCTGGCGCGTTATCACGCATATGAATCGCGGCTGGCGGCGCAGCTATTGCGCATTGCCTGTGATGCGCCAAGCGCACCCGACGAAGCGGAATTACGGATTCAGCTGGATCGTTTTTTTGGTTCAGATTCAAAAGAGACCGATTGGCAGAAAGTCGCCGTCGCCGCCGCATTGCACCAGAGGCTGACGCTGATCAGCGGTGGGCCGGGAACGGGCAAAACCACCACACTGATCAAATTGCTGAGTCTGTTGCAAATCATCAATGCCGAGCAGCCATTAAAAATCGGGCTGGCTGCGCAGCCGTTGAAAATTGTGTTGGCTGCTCCCACGGGCAAGGCCGCGATGCGGATGCAGGAGGCGATTGCCAAAGGCAAAAAAGCGCTGGGCGAGCAGGGTCTGCTTGCCCCCGAGATGGCTGCGCAGATCCCTGATACCGCCAGCACGCTGCATCGGCTGCTTGGCAGCCGGCTCAATTCGGTGCAATTTCGCCATCACGCCGCGCAACCGCTGGTGCTTGATGTGCTGGTGCTGGACGAAGCGTCAATGATTGATCTTGCGCTGATGAGCAAACTCGTCGATGCGCTGCCGCCGCACGCCCGGCTGATTTTACTGGGCGACAAAGACCAGCTCGCTTCGGTTGAAGCCGGGGCGGTGATGGGGGATTTATGTGCTGGCGCAGGATTATCGCCCGAGTTTGCGGCCAAACTATCCCGCCTGACCGGCCAGCATCTCGAAGCCGGTTTTACCGAATCGCGTTTGGGCGAGCATGTGCAGACTTTGCATAAAAGCTACCGTTTTTCCGGCCCGATTGCCGATTTTGCCCGCGCCATCAACCATGGCGATATCCGAAAAATCAGCGAGCTGCTGGCTAAGGCGCAGTCCGCCACGCATGGCGCTGCACAGGGTGGCAAGGACTATCCGATTCGCTGGCAGGCGGGAAATCCGGCGCAGCAGGACATTACGCCATTGATGATGGCCAGCTATGCACCGTATTTTGCCGCGCTGGATGACTATATCGCCGCCATGAAGCAGGGCGGGGCGGGTAATGAGTTGGCGCTGGCGGTGTTTAGTGCGTTTGATGCTTTCCGCGTGCTTAGCCCCATCCGTCACGGAGCAGCCAGCGTCTCGCGTGTCAACGCGCTGATCGAGGCGCAATTGCTCAAGCAAGGGCGGCGCATGAACGATCAGCTCTGGTACGCCGGCCGCCCGGTGCTTGTGCCGCAAAATCTGTATGATCTGGAACTCTACAACGGCGATATTGGCCTGACCTTGCCCGATGAAAACGGCAAACTCTGGGTGCATTTTCCTTCGTCAAATGGAGCCGCTGCTGAATCTGCAGGCTGGGCAACTCGGAGGATTTCACCGTCGCGCCTGCCCGCAGTCGAAACCGCCTTTGCCATGACGGTACATAAATCGCAAGGCTCGGAATTTGCCCATGTGCTTTTGCTACTACCCAGCCCGCAGGAAGGGCGCAGCCACCTGAGCCGCGAGCTGGTCTACACCGCCATCACCCGCGCCAAAACCTGCGTCAGCATCTGGGGTGAAGAAGCACAGATCACCGCCGCCAGCCGACGCGGGGTAGAGCGGCAATCTGGGCTGGCGGAGAGGTTGTTAGTCCGTAGCGTGTGAAAGCCGAAGGCTTGCGCACGAAGAGGGTACGTGAATTGTAGATGTCGCTTCGTTGGATTGTGCTAAACTCGGTACAATCTTTTATTTTGGAGGCTAATCATGCAAGCTCTCACTTATAGCCATACCCGCGCCAACCTTGCCGAAGTGATGCGCAAAGTTAATGAAGATCACGCGCCGGTGATTGTCACCACCCAACGTGGTGAGCCGGTTGTGATTATGGCGCTATCTGATTATGAAGCGCTGGAAGAAACCGCCTACCTGACCCGCAGCCCAGCCAATGCCAAGGCTTTGAATGAGTCAATTGCCCGTGTGCGCGCAGATCAGGCCAAAGTGCGGAAGCTGATTGATGTCGATTAAGTTTGACGATGCCGCTTGGGATGATTATCTATACTGGCAAGCCACCGATAAAACCATCCTCAAGCGCATCAATGTTTTGATCAAAGATATTCAGCGCGAACCTTTCGCCGGTATCGGCAAGCCCGAGCCGCTGCGACATCAATACAGTGGCTTCTGGTCACGCCGCATCAATGAAGAGCATAGGCTGGTATATTGCATTCAGGATGACGCACTGATTATTGTGCAGTGCCGATACCATTATTGAGTGTTGCCAAGGCGCTACTGAATTCCCCACATTCATCCTTCACGCCAAGGGCGGCCTCAGCTACGGATCACCACAGCCAATCGGCGTGGGGTAGAGTGGCAATTGGGGTTGTGGAATAGTTGTTGAAGTAGGTTGTGAAAATCCAGTAAGATTTTGCGCACTTGTGCAGGTGTTGGTGAAATTCAAGATGACAGGTAAGTAATGTTAAAAATCTGATCTGGATTTATTGCGATTCCTTTGCCTTTGTAGCCAGCTAAATGATAGTTTTCTGGTTTGTATTCTTTTGAATTCACTAATGCGCAATATTTCCATAAACTACGAATGTAGTTTTCTTTGCATTCTGGAGTTGCAGAAAATTCAACAATACATTGCTTAAAATTATTATTAATAATACTCTCAAAATTAAGTAGTTCCTTGCAACTAATTGGAATGAATTTTGCTTCAAAATAGGCTCTTCATAGGAGCCAAGCTTGAAACGTAATCTTTTAGGTCAACCACTCACGCCCGATGAAATCGTCATGTTAGAGAGCATGGCGCAACAGCATCATCACGCCAATTTTCGCCCACGCGCCTTGGGTTTATTGGCTTTGCACGAAGGAGAGTCGCCCAAGACCGTGAGCAAAATATTACGCATGAGCGAACAAATGGTTT
>NZ_VIRW01000011.1 GCF_009760905.1 Chitinibacter sp. GC72
GTTTGTGCTGGATGCATTAGAGCAGGCGTTGTGGGCGCGACAGCCAGAGCGTGAGGCGCTGATTCATCACAGCGACCGCGGGTCGCAATATGTGTCGATTCGCTACACCGAACGATTGGCTGAAGCAGGGATCGAGCCCTCCGTGGGTACGACGGGTGATAGTTACGACAATGCGCTAGCCGAAACGATTAACGGGCTCTACAAAGCGGAAGTAATTCATCGTTTAGGTCCGTGGAAAAGCCTAGAATCTGTGGAGCTAGCGACATTGGAATGGGTTTCGTGGTTCAATCACCATCGTTTGCTTGGGTCGATTGGCCATATCCCACCTGCGGAAGCAGAAGCAAACTATTATCGCAACCAAAGCGAGCAGGCCATGTTGATCTGACTCAAACCAAATAGCCTCCGCGAAACCCGGTGCGATTCAGCCTGAATTTGAAGCGCGCTGGGATGAAGAATATTTGCCGATCAGCCAATCCTGGCGGCGCAATTGGGCGCAGCTGATTCCCTTCTTTGACTTCCCGCCGGAAATTCGCAAGGTGATTTACACGACCAACGCGATTGAGTCGATGAACATGAGCCTGCGCAAGCTGACGAAAAACCGAGGCTCATTCCCGAGCGACGAAGCGTTGCTGAAATTGTTCTACCTAGCGCTGCGTAATATCAGCCAGAAATGGACGATGCCACTGCGGGATTGGAAAGCGGCGCTAACCCGGTTTACTATCCAGTTTGAGGAACGACTTCCTCAGTAATCAACGAGGCCGATTTACACAAAATTCTGCACACCCTTTCCTTTCTTACCGCTCTGCTCCCACCTGCTACCGCTCAGCCCAAATTTTGTAAGCTGAGGCTTTTTTTCTGCAATAATCCGAGCGACATTAACCCTTACGAATCAGCATGCTTGCTTCTCAACGTGGTTTAACCCTCATCGAGATGATGATTACGGTCGTCATCTTAGGGATCGTGCTAGCGATTGCAGTGCCAAACTTGATGTCGTTTGTTAATACAACACGCGTGAAGTCAGTGACCGAAAATATGGCGCAAGATCTAATCATGGCTAGGTCCGAAGCTATTCGGAACAATAGCCCCATCTACCTGAACGTCCAAAGCAGTTGTTATGGAATGAGCGCACGTGGGGCGCACTGCAATTGCACGGTCACAGATATCAGCAGCAGTGCTTATTGCGAAGTCAAGCAGGTTTCTACCTCCGCAGTGAGCCTTAGCCCGACTTCAGGGCAATTTGACCGGCTGATTTTTGATGCGATAAGAGGCTTACCCGTATCTAATACTTTTGGCACTTTAGCAAGTACTCAAAATATCGCTATTGCCAATAGCACACACCTAGCGCAGATCAAACTAACAATTATTGGTGGGGTATGTATCAGCTCGCCAAGTGGTACAAAGAAAATAGGCGGATACCCCAATGCCTGCTAGACATCCTTCAAAGCAAAGCGGCTTTACGCTGGTTGAAATTTTAGTTGCACTAGCGCTTGGGCTTCTTGTGGTAGGTGCCGCTTTTGGATATTTCTTGAGCACTTTGCAGACCAGCAAATCGCTGCTGTCCCAAAGCAAATTGCAGCAGGATATTCGCAGCACCACCACGCTGATGCAGCGCGATATTCGCCGTGCGGGCTATCGGCCAGAAAGCAGTACGGCGGCTACAAAAACAACCGTTGGTACAGTATGGGTAGGCAAAACCGTTTCCAGCCTTGCTAAGGATAACTGCATAATTTACCGCTACGTAGATGAACGCGCCAATTTACGTAACAGCGGGTTTCTATTGCATACCGATGGCAAAATTTACATGAAAACCGCAGGCACAGATAACACGTGCAGCCTGTCTAGCGATTGGAGTGAAGTAACATCAGCCCGCAATGTGGAAATCACGAGCTTTCAAATTGATTATTTTGGGAATGGTAATCGGCCGCGGGTTCTTATTAGCCTCGAGTCTCGTCTGAGCAATGATATAACGGTTAAATTGCCGATTAATTTACAGATTGTTTTACCCAACGCGCCCAATTCGGGCTCAGTGACGTCTGGAACATAAGCATGCGAAGTCTTAACAGCCCCAACAACCAACGTGGTGTTGCTACTTTATTGGTATCAGTCATCATTTTGCTAGTGCTTGCCATTATGACGCTGTATACCAATCGCTCGGTGATTATTGAGCAGCGTAGCGCCACCAATGAGTTCAAGCAGGCTCAAGCCCTCGAAGCAGCGCAATCGGGCCTAGCGACCTTTATGGGTCAACTCGCTGGCAGCGACGCCGACAGCAATTGGAATAAATACTTCAGCCAAAGTGGATCAACGATCACTCTCAAATCAGCTTATGCCAACACGCTGAACAGCCAAGGCTATTTAAATACGACAGATGGTCAATACAGCCATAACTTCAGCACGGGCAAGCCAGCGATGACTGTCGCACTAGCCAAACCGAAAGATAATGCAGGCAATACCCTGAATAACATCAGCCAAGGCTATAAGGTTTTTATTGCCTCCACTGGCACGCCCAATCAATTCACTTTGATTTCACAAGGCTGCTCAGATAGCACCAACTGCAATGAGGCTTATGCAGAAGCCTTTGTGGCAACCGATTTCACACTGGGTGCATCGGCCATTTGCCCACTGGATATCAATGGCAGTCTCACAGTAGTGAGTGGCGGCAGCGTTCACGGCCTGGTCGACAGTATGCCTGGCTTTGATTGCGGCATTTCAGTAGGGTCAGCCAGCGGCTCTCTCGGCGATGTGATTGGTTGTGAAAGTGGTAGCTGTAATGCTGGCGATGCGGGCAACTACAATCCGCCCTATCAAGTTACGGGTTCCACTGGTAAAGATGCCCATTTCCAAAAATACTGGGGCACCACACAAGCAACCAAACAAGCGCAAATGCTGGCTGCTAGTACTGCCAGCACAAAAACCGCCTGCTACATTACTGGCAATGCCACACAAGCAAATTTAAAAACTTGCACCGATGCGGGATTGAGTCAAATTTATATTACTGGTGATTTAAACATTACAGCCGCGACCCCTTGGGCTGGATACTCCTTCCCGAAGGGATTAGAGCTCATCGTTGGTGGCGACTTAAATCTAGTAGGTGCCTCATTCTCAATGTACGGCATACTTTACGTCGTGGGCAACACTGGCAGCTCATTGGATGGAGCATTCCATGCCATTGGCAACGCTGCGTTTGCGGGTAATGTTACAGCCAATCTCTCATTTAATGTGACGGCCGACACTCGATATACGAAAGTACCCGCTGGCAGTAGCGGGGTTAAATCCAATTTAACACTCGGTTCATGGAGAGATTTCTGATGCAACGGAATATGGGCTTTAGCTTACTTGAAGTGCTTATTTCGGTGGCCATACTCTCGATTGGCGTTTTGGCATTGGCTGGATTTAATGGCAATCTGTATAAAAGCGTGCGCTACAGTAATGACCGCGCCAAGGCCATGGCCAGCGCACAGCAACTCATCGATAATTACCGCGCACTTGATTTTGCCCAAGTGATCAGCGGCGCAGATACCACGCCTGGGGGATGCAACCAGCCAAGTCCGCATCGAATTTGGACCGTAGCCAATGTGGCAGGCACGACCAATATCAAAGATATGTCGGTGTATGTCTGCTGGACAGACGTTACTGGCGTTAAGCAGGAAATGTCATTTAGCACTCAAATTGGTGTGGTCGCTGTCGCGGCGACCGCCACGTCCGTCCCAACCATGCCCCCCAGTTCCAACACCCCAGCGCCCTGCACGGCCAGTACTTATGTGGATGGCAGCAGCTATGCCACAGGCGGCTTTGTTAGAAATCTGGGCCGAAAATACAAATGTACTGTTGGTGGCTGGTGCACTACCGGAGGCCCCTATGCACCCGGCACAGGTTGGGCTTGGCAAAATGCCTGGTCGGATGAAGGGCTCTGTGAATAACAGAAACTTCATTACGGTGACTGGATAGTGGGGTAAAATACTGGCACAAAAACAAGGGGGCTCATTGAGCCCTCTTCTTTCTTTTTCAGATGTCTAAATTGGGAATTACCATGCGCTTTTACTTCCCCCTCGTCATCATTGACGAAGACTTCCGCTCGGAAAACACCAGCGGTTCCGGTATCCGTGAATTGGCGGCGGCCATTGAGGCCGAGGGTACGGATGTGGTGGGTTATACCAGCTATGGTGATCTGACTTCGTTCGCGCAGCAGCAAAGCCGTGCTTGCGGTTTTATCCTGTCGATTGACGATGAAGAGTTTGGTGGCGGCTCGGCTGAAGAAACGCAAAATGCGCTCGAGCACCTGCGCACTTTCGTCGCAGAAATTCGCCGCCGCAACCCGGATATTCCGATCTATCTGTATGGTGAAACCCGCACCGCGCGTCATATACCCAATGACGTATTGCGTGAGCTGCACGGCTTTATTCACATGCACGAAGATACCCCTGAATTCGTTGCGCGCCACATTATTCGCGAAGCCAAATCCTACCTCGACAGCCTTGCGCCACCGTTCTTCCGCGCGCTGACTAATTACGCGCAAGACGGCTCTTACTCATGGCATTGTCCGGGGCACTCGGGTGGCGTGGCGTTTCTGAAATCGCCAGTTGGCCAGATGTTCCACCAATTCTTTGGCGAAAACATGCTGCGTGCCGACGTGTGTAACGCGGTGGAAGAACTCGGCCAATTGCTCGATCACACCGGCCCCGTTGCCGCGTCCGAGCGCAACGCGGCGCGTATTTTTAATGCCGACCATTTGTATTTCGTGACCAATGGCACTTCTACATCAAACAAGATCGTGTGGAACTCAACCGTTGCGCCGGGCGACATCGTCGTCGTTGACCGTAACTGCCACAAATCGATTCTGCACGCGATCATGATGACTGGTGCGGTGCCGATTTTCCTGATGCCAACACGCAATCACTACGGCATTATCGGACCGATTCCGCGCAGCGAATTCGAGCCAGAATCAATTCGTCAAAAAATGCTGGCCAACCCATTCTGCCGTGAGAAATTGGCTGAAAACCCAGACATCAAACCACGCGTACTGACGATTACGCAGTCGACTTACGATGGCGTGTTGTACAACGTCGAAGAAATCAAAGGACTCTTGGATGGCGTGATTGAAACGCTGCACTTTGACGAAGCCTGGTTGCCGCACGCAGCTTTCCACGACTTCTACGGCGATTACCACGCAATTGGCGAAGACCGCCCACGTTGTAAAGATTCGATGATTTTCTCGACGCAATCGACGCATAAATTGCTGGCGGGGATTTCGCAGGCCTCGCAAATCTTGGTGCAAGACGCGACCGACAATAAACTCGACCGCGATATATTCAATGAAGCCTATCTGATGCACACCTCAACCAGCCCACAGTACGCGATTATCGCGTCGTGTGACGTGGCTGCGGCGATGATGGAAGCGCCGGGTGGCACTGCACTGGTGGAAGAATCACTCGCCGAAGCGCTGGAATTCCGCCGCGCAATGCGCAAAGTGGACGAAGAATACGGCAGCGACTGGTGGTTTAAAGTATGGGGACCAGATGATCTGACCGACGAAGGACTGGATCACCGCGATGCGTGGATGCTCAAAGCGGGTGAAAACTGGCACGGCTTTGGCGATATTGCCGAAGGCTTCAATCTGCTTGACCCGATCAAGGCGACAATTTTAACGCCGGGTCTGAATGTGGATGGCGACTTTACCGATCAGGGTATTCCGGCGGCGATTGTGGCGAAGTATCTGGCTGAACATGGCGTGGTGATTGAGAAAACCGGCCTATACTCCTTCTTCATTATGTTTACCATCGGTATTACCAAAGGCCGCTGGAACACCATGGTGACGGCGCTGCAGCAGTTTAAAGATGATTACGATAAAAATGCGCCGCTATGGCGTGTATTGCCGGAATTCATCGTGCAATTCCCGCAATATGAGCGCATCGGCTTGCGCGATTTGTGCCAGCAAATTCACGGCATTTACCGCGAAAACAATGTGGCCAAACTGACGACCGAAATGTATTTATCGGGCATCGTTCCGGCGATGAAGCCGTCAAAAGCGTTTGCAAAGATGGCGCATAAGGAAATCGAACGCGTAGCGCTCGACGAGCTCGAAGGCCGCATTACCGCCGTGATGTTGACCCCTTACCCACCAGGCATTCCGCTCTTGGTGCCGGGCGAAGTGTTCAACAAAACCATCGTTGATTACCTGAAATTTGTCCGCGCGTTTAACGGCAAATTCCCGGGCTTCGAGACGTACACGCACGGTCTGGTGGCCGAGAAAACCGATAGCGGCACGCACTACTTTGTCGACTGCGTCCGCGTTTAAAGCCGGATAAACCAGCACACAAGCCGCTACCTTCACAAGCTGGGTGGCGAGCTGGTTGATGAGCTAAATAGCATCCTAAATAAAAGCCCCGTCTGCATCGCAGCGGGGCTTTCTTCTTGTGGGCGCGGGGATACGCTGCGTTTATGGCTCGTTGATGCCATAGGATTGCAGTATTTTCTTTAGCTCGCCGGTTTTTTTCAGTCTTTGCACACCTTCGTTCAGTATTCTGGCCAGTTGCGGCGCATCACTGCGGGCGGGGGAAAAAGCCAAATACAGCTGATCGGCCATCTGGCTGCACCCGGCATTGCGCAGCAATGCGTTGCTGGCAAACTGCTGGTATTGCGCCACCAGCTCGTACTCGACGACGGCATCAATCCGCTTGGCCTGCAGCTTGGCCAGCCCACGCTTGAAACCATTCAACCCGCTCACCTGATCGACCTTCGCGTGGCGCAATACCCCATCAATTTCCGTGCCGTAGCTATAGCCGCGAATGGTGCCCACGCGCTGATTTTTTAGTGATGCGGCCCCAGCGTAATGCCAGCGGCTATCGGCACGGGTATAAAAACACACGCGAGATTGCGCCTGCGCTTGCTCGGGAAACGCCCAGTGCTGGCGTTTGGGCAGTTTTAGCACGCCAATAAAGCCTGCTGCATCGCCACTATTGGTCATGGCCTCGGCGCGGGCAAAAGGGACGATCTGGTAATCAATGCGATAACCAGCCGGCTCCAATACCGCTTTGGCAATCTCGACCACATAAACGGGGCGTGGATCACTCGCCGCGCACGCCACCGGGCACCAAGGGTCGCTGACCAGCACCAGCGGCTGCTCCGCCCAAGTGGCAGCAGGCAATAAAACAGCCAGAACAATCGCTATTCGCATCAAGGCAGATCACTCGGGGTGGAAAGGTAAAGTGCTTCAAATATAGCCTGTTCCACCATGAAATCTGCTTCAGATGGCCAGGCTAAGGTGGTTATCCCATTTTCTATGGGTATATCCCGCTAGCTCAGCGATAGATTGATCTTGCTGGCTATACCTATAGAGACTACCCGCTTCACTGCTCAGCCAGACCGAGGCACCATCGCTCACAATTCCGGCTGGTCTGGGCACAGGCAGACTCTCGAGTGCGCTGCCGTCGCTGCGCCAGCGCGCCAGCTGATTACCACGCATTGCACTGATCAGAAACTCATTGCCATGCGCGGCAATGCTGGCGGCGTAGCCCATCAGGCTGGTTTTTTGCCCGGCCAGCTGCAGTGCGTCAGCGCCGGGGCGCAAGATGGCCAGCAGCGGTGCGTCACGGTGTTGCGCCGCGCTCAGATATTCGGCCTGAATGGCAATGCCCAACGTGCCATCCGCGGCCAGCGCCAGATGGCGCAAGCTCAGCGCCTTGTCGGCTAGGCTGTATTGCGCCAGTAACTGCCCGCTGGGCCATTCAATCAGGCTAAGGTTGGGCGCCATGCTGCTGCGATTCAGCTTGGTGCGCCCGCTTTCGGGCAAGGTGAGGATGCCCCCATTGGCCACGGCCAGTATCTTGCCAGGGCTCAACCATAGCAGCTCATGCGGGCCAATACCATACGAGGGTATTTCGGATAATTTACGCAGGCTCTGAGCATCATAAACGCCAACCAGCCCTGCCCCGCTGTCGTCATCATTCTCGGTCAGCAGCAGCGTATCGCCATCCGCGCCACGCAGCGCGTGGCCAAAAAAGTGCCGATCCGGCGCAGCGTCAACCAGCTGCAGCAATTGCTGATCCCACCAGCTGATTTTGGCCAGCCAGCTCCCCAAACGGCGGCTAACCACCAGCGCTTCGCCATCGGGCAGCGGCACAATCGCATGGCCGCGCCCCGGCAGGGCGATGCTCGCTCGCTGCTGCGGCAGCACCAGCCCTTGTCCGTCATCGCCCCAATAGGCGCTTAGCAAACGGGGGCTCACAGCAAGATCCGCTTTGCTGGCGTGGGCGAACCCGGCAAGCGGCAAGGCCAGCACGCTCAGCTGCAGAAAATGTCGCCGATTCATACTGTGCCCCGCTTTCGCGGCATGTGCGCACCATCAAGCACAATTAATCACCACCATTAATCACCGTCACCTTCGGTAAAGCCCAGCGTTAAATCCAGCTTTTCGGCCACTTCGTCCTGCAGGCGTTTTTTAATTTGCCCGATGGATTTATTACACGCCAGACGCGAGCTGGCGCTGGCTTTCTCCAGCGGCTCGGCCAGCTGGCTGCATAGCTGACGTGCCTGCTGCAAATCACTCTGCAGGGCGGTGGCTAGACGGCCTTCGCCATGGCGCTGCAGATCATCGGCAATGCCCGCACTGGCAGTGGCCACACCCTGCAATTGCGCCAACATTTGCACTTTGGCACTGCCACTGCGCCACTCGGGCAACTGACTTGCTTCAATGCTGCTGCCCGTGGGCACGCGCTTGCCCAGACTGGTCAGGCTGGCGAGCATCAAATTCACGTGTTCGGAAAACATGTTTTGCCGGAAGAAGGGATTGTCGGCGGCCAGCTGGCTGCGATACAGCTGCCAGCCCTCGTCCAGCGCATGCGTTTCGCGGGCAATATCGGCGCTGATACGCTGCAGATAATTGCACGCTGGCGCAGCTTTCAGCGCTGCCAGCACCACCTTGGGCGCTGCACGCTCATCACCCCACAGCAAATATTCAACAGCGGCCAGCCCTTGGGCGGCCACATTGCCCTCACCGCCCGCGATGGCGCTATTGAGTTCGGGCAGGCGTAGCGGACGAAAATCAATCTTGCGCCCCAAACGAGCCAGCACCATGGGGCCTGCGGGCGCACCATCGAGCGCGCGCCAGGCGGTGCTAGTCGCCAACCAAGCTTGCCGGGCGCTCGCGAGCGCAGCGGCATCTGGCTGGGCGCACAGCGCAGCGCTGCTGGCAGCCAGTTGATCGGCAGCGCGCGTTAAGGCCTGATGTCGCGGGAAATAGCCGCTATCGAGCCAGCCCTGCGCCCAGCGCGGATCAGGCTCGCTCGCAGCGGCCAGATCGTCACTCTGCTTCTCACTCGCCACAGAAGATTCCGCTATCGCAAAGCCCTGCACCCCCAGGGCGGTCAGCAAAATCAATAAGTAACTGGCCGAAAGTTTTCGCACAAGGCAGTGAAGCCGAAAGCAAGACAATTCGTACAGCAAGGCGAACCAAGGCAGTGCGGGGAGTTTTGCCTGATTACTTACATAAAATGACATCAGTACATCCTTTTAAAGCGTTAAGTACTCAATCCAGAGTTTTCATGTATCGTGACTTCGCCTTGCCTGAAAACGGTGGCCATCTACTTACAGCGAACTGAGGAAAGTCAGTAGATTTTCCCGATCTTTCGCGCTCAGTTTCAGCACGTAATCTTTGCTGGCCTTGGCCTCGCCGTCGTGCCAGAGCACGGCTTCGAGCATATTGCGCGCGCGGCCATCGTGCAGCAGGCGGGTATGGCCATTCACCGTTTTAATCAGCCCCAGCCCCCAGAGCGGCGGCGTTTTCCACTGGCGGCCATTGGCGCGCCCGTCCGGACGCCCATCGGCCAAGCCTTCGCCCATATCGTGCAGCAGCAAATCGGTGTACGGAAAAATAGTCTGCCCGGCCAGCTGCGGAATGGCTTTGAATTCGGCAGTTTGATAGCTGGGCGTATGGCAGCTCACGCAGTTGGCCTCGCTGAAAATCTGCTTGCCCCGCAAAACCGCCGCGCTATCCGGCGCACGGCGGCTGGGCACGGCCAGCGTTTGCGAGTACAGAATCACCTGATTAAGCGTTTTATCGTCGATTTCCGGCTGGCGCACGGCGCCACCGCTGGGCGCACGGCGGCAATCTTTTTGCGCGGGCATGCAGTCTTCCCGTGGATTAATCCGCGAAGTAATCCCGATGTCGCCATGAAAAGCGCCTGCCGTCTGGTGCGCAATCGAGGCCACATTGGCTTTCCAGCCAAAGCGGCCAAGCATTTTTTGTTTGGCAAAATCATCAAACACATAATTGGGCTGCCCGGCGATGCCCTTGCCCTCGGCACGCTGACGTGCGGCGTTGGCCAGAATGTCAGCCTCAGGTATTGCTTCCAACAGCCCGAGCCCTATCATCTGCGGGGCAATACGGGGGGAGAGCATAATGTCTTTATGCAGAGGGCCATATGCCAGCTGCGCAATGCTGTACGTGGGCTTGAGCAATTCATACGGCGTGCCGTCGGCAAACTGCCCGCGCACCGGCTCATAGCGGATATGCACTTTACCTTCCGGCTTAACGCCAGGAATCGCGCGGTTATTCAGCTGCCCGCCATAGACCGGATCAGGCTTCGGATACGGTTGACCCGGAATCGACAGCCGAATCAGCAGCGCCATCGGCTGCTCGGCCGGATTGCGCAGATCGGTTTGCAGGCCACGGCTAAAATCAGGCGGCGCACCACGGCCATCAAGCGCGTGACAGGCCCCGCAAGATTGAGCGACAAAATGCGGCCCCAGCCCATCGCGTGCCGTCGTGGACGACGGCGCTTCAACCCAGGCTTTTTTGAAAAACGAGTTGCCAACGACAAAATCGGTTTTTTGCCGATCCGACAAACCCGGGTACGGCAGTGAAAAGGCATTTTTGCCATGATCATCAATCGTCCCCACTTCACCGCCGGGCGCTTCCTCGGCCGGATCGTACAGCGCCAGCAAAGCCGCGCCCTCGAAAGCGAGCACCGAGCCCGCCAGCAGGCTGGCAATCAGGCCGAATGTCTTATTCATCTTCATATCCTTGAACGTCAAAACCCCAGTCCTGCTGAACTGGGGTTTTCTGCGGTGAGTAGGCTCAATTAAACGCTGGTATTCAGGCGTTTGATCCCCAGTGCTTTGGCGGCTTCAACCAGATTTTTGGTCTGGTTTTTCAGCGCGTCGACCACGGCTAGTACGCGTTTGCGGCCCGGTGCGTCTTTTTTGCCAATGATTTCGCGGTCAAACGGAGCCACAATTGCTTCGGCGTTTTTGACGCTCGTTGCCATATCACTGCTGACCGCATCGGCAACTGCCGCACTTTTCTGCGCAACCAGCTGCTTGAGGCTGGCTCCGGCAACCACTTCGCCGCTGCGGCGCACAAAGCGGCCTTCCCAGACATTCTGGATGCCTTTGGCATTGCTGACGATATCGCGGTGCGTGTTATCCGAGAAGCATGAATGCTCGTCTTCCTGATTTTGCGTATCCAACGCCACTTCAATGCGCTCGCCCGCCAGCTCACCACGGCTCAGCGTGCCCAGGCTGGTGAAGATTTTCTTGATGCTGTCATTGCCGCCCTGCTCGAACTGGGCGCGGAAATTCTGCTGATTGGGCTGCCATTCTTTTTCTACGCTGGCCAAGTCATCCACCAGCATTTGCGTAACTAATTTCAGGTATTCACCACGGCGTTTGGCGTTCGGTGCGGTGGTGTAATCGGTAAATGGGCGCTGACCGGCGCTATCGCGGCTTAAATCCTGGCCCCAGAGCAAAAACTCGATGGCGTGCCAGCCGGTGGCGATGTTCTCTTCGCCGCCGCGCTCATTCAGGCTGCGCAATTTGGCCTCGGTGATCGCGGCCTTGCTATTGATAATGCCGGCTTTGGGTTTGCCTTTAACGCCATCGATATAGGCTTCATCCAGCGGCCAGGCGTTGATAAAGCCTTCAGGCCCGGTTTCCGAATCAATCGGCCCGCCGTAAAAACGGAATGCTTCGCTCTGACCATACCACTCACGTGCTTCCAGCCACGCCGCTTGCGCCGCTTTCAGCGTTTGGGGCGATGGCGCAGCCAGAAAGGCGTTGATTTTGCCCTGCATATCGCGCGCACTGCTCAGGCTATCCTGATAGCTTGCAGATACCAGCACAGAGTATTGCTTCACAACCTGCTGCTGATCTACATCAGTGGCAGATACACCGGTGGAATATACAGCTACGCCGAGCAGCAAGGCCATCGCGATTTTTTTCATTTTCTACAGCTCCAATCAAAACATGCAGTGGGAGTTAAATAGGCGGCACAACTGACGACCCGCAATGACCGGAACGATAACACAAACAAGAGTCGTTCTCAATTAATAGCAAAACCAAAATTGTTCTGTGTTCTTTCCAGCCAGTAAGCAGGCAATGAAGCGGGCAGAGCCAAAGCGTGACATAATTGTTTCACTTGTGTGAATTTTTACACAGCCGCGCTGACCAAGCGCTGTTACCGATCAAAACTCGCGATAGTGAAACCATGAATCACCAGCAAATTAACAAAATCCACAACGCGGCCAATTCCGGACGCATTGAACTGTTCCGGCTGGGCATTGCCCTGCTGTTTATTGTCGGCATCGTGCTCTATACCGCAGCTCGTGGCACCACACCCAGCCTGATGCTGATTGTGGCCTCGGTGATTGGTGCCTATATGGCGATGAATATTGGCGCCAACGATGTCGCCAATAATGTCGGCCCGGCCGTGGGCTCCAAAGCGCTGACGATGGGCGGCGCGCTGCTAATTGCCGCCATTTTTGAGGCATCAGGGGCCATTATTGCGGGTGGCGATGTGGTATCGACCATTCGCAGCGGCATCATTGATCCGGCATTGATTCCGGATAAGCAAACCTTTATCTGGATTATGCTGGCCGCGCTGCTGGCGGGTGCCTTGTGGCTGAATGTAGCCACCGCAATCGGCGCGCCAGTATCAACCACGCATTCCATCGTGGGTGCAGTGCTGGGCGCGGGTGTGGCTGCGGGTGGCATGGGCATTGCCGACTGGGCGCAAGTGGGCACCATTGCCGCCAGCTGGGTGATCTCGCCCTTGCTCGGCGGCATTTTTGCCGCGCTGTTTCTGTACCTGATCAAACGCACGATTACTTATCAGGAAAACATGATCGCCGCTGCTGCACGCATGGTGCCGCTGCTGGTGGGACTAATGGCGTGGACTTTCACCACCTATCTGATGCTCAAAGGGCTCAATAAAATCTGGAAAGTGGATTTTGCCGTCGCCGTGGGCATCGGCTTTGCCGTCGGCGCGCTGGTATGCGCGGTACTGATGCCGATGATTAAGGCGCGCATTAGCGAGGTCCAAAACACCAAGCAAAGCGTCAACAACTTCTTTACCATTCCGCTCATTTTTGCCGCCGCCCTGCTGAGCTTTGCCCACGGTGCCAATGACGTAGCCAATGCCATCGGCCCGCTGGCAGCCATTAATGACGCGCTGATGAGCAGCGATGGCAGCCTGCACGACAAAGCCAGTATTCCGCTGTGGATTATGGTGATTGGCGCGATCGGCATTTCGCTGGGTTTGGCGCTGTACGGCCCGAAAGTGATCCGCACCGTCGGCTCGGAAATTACCGAGCTCGATCAGATGCGCGCATTCTGCATTGCACTGGCCGCAACCATTACCGTGATTGTGGCCAGCCAGATGGGGCTGCCGGTGAGCTCGACGCATATTGCCGTGGGTGGCGTATTTGGCGTTGGCTTTTTGCGCGAATACCTGAAAGCCAATCACGCCCGCACCATCGATGAAATCAAGGCGCACCACCCCGAGGATGATCAGGCGGCGATTGACGCGTTTATGCTGCGCTTTAACAAGGCCGGTGTGAATGAAAAAGCCGTGCTACTGGCCGAGCTGAAAACCAAGGCCAAACAGCAGCTTGACCCGGCCCATTTTTCAAAAATGGAACGCAAAGGCCTGAAAAAAGTGTACCGCCAGGAGCTGGTAAAACGCTCGCAAATCATGAAAATTGCCGCGGCCTGGGTTGTCACCGTGCCCATCTCCGCCCTGCTCGCCGCCATGCTGTACTTCATGCTGCGCGGCATGCTGCTAGCCAGCTAGGAGCTGGCTGTTTTAATCACTGCGATGTCCTGCCGGGGATAGCTTGCTCGACAGATGCAAGCTACCCCCGCAGCTTGAATCTTGATCACGCGCTTGGTGTATTTGCAGCAACGGCGGGATAAACACTGGAGGGCCGGGGTAGGTGAAATCAGCGCCCCGGCCTCTATCCACAGCGGCCTGTATCCACGGCGGCCGCAATCGCAACTTGGCAGAAATTGAGAAATTGCTTAGCCGTTTTTCTCGATCGCATCAGCAGAAACATGTTCGGCGGCCAGAATCTTGTCGATGCGGTGTCCATCCATGTCCACCACTTCCAGCGACCAGTTTTCCCAGTAAGTCACATCACCTGTGCGCGGCATACGGCCGAGCAGCAGCATGACCATGCCACTCAGGGTGTGATAGCTGTTTTTGTCTTCGTCCGGCATGGTGGTGAACGCGAGCCTGTCTTTCAGCTCGGGCACTGGAATCAGGCCATCGAGCAGCCACGAGCCATCGGCGCGCTGCACGGCCCAGGCGTCTTCCATATTTTGCGGGGTGAATTCGCCGGTGAGCACTTCCAGCACATCCTGCAATGTCACCAGACCCTGTACTTCGCCGTATTCGTCGACCAGAAAAACCATCTCGACGCCCGATGAGCGCATTTGCTCAAGCAGCTCCAGGCCGGTGAGTGTCTCGGGTACAAAGACGCAGGGCTGTAGCTGGGCGATAAAGTCGACGGGCTCGCTTTTCAGGACTTTTTTCAGGATTTCCTTGGTGCTGATCACGCCCAGCAGGTTTTCCAGCCCGTCACGGCAAACTGGAAAGCGCGAATAATCGGCCTGGGCGATGCGCGCCAGATTGTCCTGCAGCGGTTCGGCCAGATCGAGGTAGACCATATCGCCGCGCGGAATCATCAGCGAGGTCACCATCCTATCGTCCAGCCGCAAGACATTGCGCACCATGGTGTGTTCGTGCTCTTCAATCAGGCCCGCTTCGGAGCCCTCGGCCAGCATGGCGTCGATTTCGTCTTGCGTCACACTCTGCATGGCATTCTGGTTCGCGCCCAGCAGACGCAAAATGGTACTGGTTGACATGCTCAGCAGGCGCACAAAGGGGCGCGTAATCAGCGCCAGCATTTGCAGCGGACGCGATACCAGCGTGGCAATCAGCTCGGGGCTGATCTGCCCCAGGCGCTTGGGCACCAGCTCGCCGAGCACAATCGAGAAGTAGGTCACCGACACCACCACGCAGACCGTTGCGCTGGTATCGCTGAGGTTTTCCGGCAGGCCAAAGGTCATCAGCCAGTCGGCAAACGGCGCGGCCAGTACCGATTCGCCGACAATACCGCTTAGAACACCAATGGAAGTAATCCCGATTTGCACGGTGGACATGAACTTGGTCGGATCAGCGCCTAGCTCTAAGGCCACTCTGGCTCCGGTATTACCCGCTTCGGCCATTTTGCTCAAACGTGCTTTTCGCGCAGTTACCAGCGCAATCTCGGACATGGCAAAGACGCCATTGAGCAGAATCAGCCCGAGCAATATAAAGATTTCCATTGATTTGATTGGGTAATGAAGAAGTAGCAGATATTGTGCCACAGTCAGCAAAATCAAGCGGTAGACAATTGCGGGATGCCAATGCGGCGGCGAGTGCAGAAGAATGACGGGCTATTTGGTAGGTATATCGCTACAATCAAGCACTGATAAGCACTACAGGGCAATACCCTAATGCAAACTTAACTGGGCAACCCATTTTTTGCGCAATTGCCCGATATAGCCAGTCTCACGCAGCAATTTATAGCCCTGATTGAATTTATCTAGCGCCCACTGCCCTTGTGGGTGGCTGGTGCTAAAGCCGATGTAAACCAGCGTGGGCGTACTGGGAAAAGCCAGCTCGACCTGATCGGCCACGCCGGCGCTTTCGGCCCAATAGCGCGATCCTTGCAAATCGTTGCCAATCACCAGCGCGGCATCAAGCTTGCCCTGCGCCAGCCGTTTCAGGCTGACCTGCTCGCTGCGGCCGGGGAAAAACACCGCGCCGCGCAATCGGGCCTGCAGTGCCGAATCGGCGTATTCATAATCCTTGACCGTGCCGATGCGCAGCGGTTTGCCCAGCTCGGATTCTTTTCTGGCCGCCAGCGGTCTGGCTTTATGCTGAAAGTAAACGCCATGGGCTTTGTATAAAGGCTCGTCGGCCAATTTTACCCGCCCCTCCAGCGCCTTTTCCCAGGCCATATTGAAACACGCCGCCACACTGCCATCGAGCACCATGGCTTTGCAACGGGAATAAGGCACCACGCCAAGTTTGACGTCAATGCCCACCGCCGCGTAGGCCGCAACGACCAGCTCGTTGGCGTAGCCGCTGCCATCAGCACGAGAAAACGGCTCGGCCGCGTCTTCAACCAGAATTTCCAGTGGCTCAGCAATCCCCTGTGCCATTGCCTGCGCCATTGTCAGTGGCAGCAGCAAACCCAGCAAGGGGCGGCAAGGCAAGCGAGTGGCAACGGGCATGGGTTAGCTCGGGATAAAAACCACTTTTATAGCGGAATAAAACCCACACAGTGATTAGGGTTTACCCGTAGAAGATTTTAAAAACACGCTTTAAATCAAGACAGAACAAGGTCACAGCGCCAATACCACCGGCATATTCCCTGGGCAGCCAGCGCTTAAATTTCACCCCATTTACGCAACAGATTGTGATAAACCCCGGTCAGCTGCACTGCAGTGGGCGTGTCGCCAAGCTCGGCGCGAATCTGGCGGATGCTGGTATCCAGATCAAATAGCAAGCCGCGCTCGCCCACATCCTTGACCATGCTCTGCAACCACATAAACGAGGCTAGCCGAGTGCCACGCGTAATTGGCTCGACACGGTGCAGGCTGCTGGATGGATACAGAATCAGATCGCCAGCGGCCAATTTCACTTCATGCAGACCAAACGTATCTTCAATCACCAGCTCGCCACCGTCGTACTCGGCAGGGTCGGAGAAAAACAGCGTGGCCGATAAGTCCGAGCGCACCCATTCGCCGGTATCGGTAATGCGCCGCATGGCGTTATCCACATGATTGCCAAAAGTCATGCCTTCGCTATAGCGATTAAACAGCGGCGGAAAAATACGCTTGGGTAGCGCGGCGGAAAAAAACAAATCGTTTTTTTCTAGCGCCGCCAGGATCACTTTGCGGACTGCCACGGCTTGTTCATCATCATTGGGCAGCTGCTGATTGTGTTTTACTTTGGCCGACTGGCTACCTGCCGTAATCCGGCCATCGAGCCACTGCGCCTGATTGAGGCGCTGGCGACAGTCTACAACCTCAGCCGGGCTCAGTACCTGCGGAATATGCAATAACATGATTTCAAGTCTCCGTATGGTATTTTCATCATGAATCGAAGACTCGCTTCAATCCATCATGAAAACAAACAGGGGATGATGGCATCCCCTGTTGCTAATTGGCCATACCCATGAGGGCATAGCCATGAACATCAATCAAGATATAAACTTAGAAGCTATACCCTACGGTCACACGAGCAGAACGGCTCATACCTGGTACTGCGAAGCCACCGTACAGGCCTTCGTAGTGCTTGGTATCAAACAGATTGAAAACATTCAGCTGTACGTTCAGGTCACGGTGCTTCCACTCGGCCATGGCATCCCAGCGCACAAAGGCAGGGATATTGGTCACATTGGCCAAATTGGTATAACGTTTACCCATGGCGTTAAAGCCAGCACCTACTTTCCAGTTACCGTCGATCTGGTACGTAGTCCAAAAGTTGGCGGTGTGGCTGGGTACGTTATCCGGGCGTTTACCCAGGTTGGCTTGTTGCGATGCCAATGGGCCAACTTTGTCGATTTTCGCTTCCATGTAGGCGATACCGGCAAAGACTTGCCATTTGTCCGTGATACGGCCCGCACCTTCGAGCTCAATCCCGTCGGTATGGCGCTGGCCTGACAGTACGGCCGGTTTAATCACGCCCACTTCGATATCAGTTTGACGCTCATTGGTTTTAATCGTGCGGAACAAGGCCGTACGCAAGGCCAAGTCGCCGCCCAGCAGAGTCCATTTTGCACCCACTTCGTAGTTGGCGTTTTTCTCAGGCTGCGTCATTGAGCCACGCAGATCGGTCGAATACGCTTCGGCCGATGGGTTGAACGATGTACCGTATGAGGCGTAGTAAGACTGCTGTGCATCAGGCTGGTAGATCAAACCGGTACGCCAGCTCCACACATTATCAGTACGGCTCACGTCAGGCTGGTTTGGCTGCGTCGCGGTCAGGCTCTTGCGCTTGGTTTCAGCTTTAAAGTTGTCGTAACGTGCGCCCAGCAACACTTTCCACTGGGTATTGAGTGAAATCATGTCCTGGAAATACACCGCAGCGGTATTGGCCGTTGATGTATCAGCCTGGGTTCTCACTGGCTCATCACACTTAGGGCGACCGTTGGTTACCGGGTTGCCCACGGTGGTGGTTGGCGCAGTGCAGCTGGTGGCAGCACCAGTGTTGCGTTGAACGCGGCTGAAGCTCACTAGCTCTTCGCGGGTCAGCTCCACACCGGCCAGCACTTCATGGCGAATGGTGCCGGTATCAAATCCCCAAACCAGATCGGTTACATTAGAGAGAATTTCCTGCTCGCGTTCACGCAATTTGCGGCTACGCCCGATCACTGTGCTGTCGCTCAAAGCTTCATTGCGATTGGCAAAACGCAGGCTAGGTGCACTAGCACGCAAATCCAGATCGTACTGGCCGAAGCGGGTGCTGTTTTTCAGCTGCATATTGGGAGCGATCTGATGCTGGATTACGGCGCCCAGTACGTCGGTTTTAGTTTTTTCAGAGTCAAAATCTTTCTGACCGTAGAAGGTATCAACCCGATCAATCGGCGTATTTGTGCCATGCACCGATGCGCTCTTGTTGTAGTAGGGTACGCCATAATCAGGCACATTGTCTTCTCGGTAGTGCAAGGCATTCAAGGTAATTTCGGTTTGCTCGCCAATACCGAATTTCACGCTCGGTGCTACGCCATAACGGTTCATTTCCGCGCCTTCACGGAAGCTACCAGCTTTTTGCCCCATCACCACCACGCGCGCTGCAGCGGTTTCGCCGATTGAGCGGTTAACATCCACTTCACCACGGTAGAAAGCATCAGTACCGATGGTACCGGTCAGTTGCGTCAGATCGCCACGGAAAGCCTGTTTGCTGACCTGATTAACAATACCGCCCGTTGAACCACGGCCATAAATCATCGATGCCGGGCCGCGCAATACTTCAACTGAATCGGTCTGGAAAGTGTCGCGATTGTATTGCGCCGAGTCACGGAAGTTATCCACGTACAGGTCATTGGAAGCAGCAAAACCGCGAATGCGGATACCGTCACCACTGCTACCACCTTCGGCAGCGTTGAATGTCACGCCAACGGCATTGCGCAGCGCTTCTTTCACGCTATTGGCATCCTGATCATGCATCAATTGCTGCGTGATGCTGGTGATCGATTGCGGTACATCACGGGTATCTTGCTTGGTGCGGCCTACAGAAACGGTTGGCGCCACATACGTATCGGCAGTACCGTTTTTATTTTCTACGGGCGCAGCCACTTCAACTGGTGCCAGCACCGCGTCGGCGGCATGTGCACCACCGGCTACCACGCCAAATAGCGCGGCTGCAGCCGGGTATTTCGCCAAGTGGCGAACACCGGTTTTCTTTTTATGTATCTCTCTCATGGTTTTCTCTAGTGTGTTGACAAAAATTAATCGACAAAAAATGGGCAAAAAAAGGGCGGGATCAACCCGCCGAGTGCTTGTTAATCAGATCAAAACCATATTCAGGGCGTGCAGCCAGAACGGCAGCGGGCAGCAGGTCTGCAACCAGTTCGGCCAAAAAATGTATTCAATATTTCGCTAACCTTCATCACATCCCTGCGGAGCTAGACTCCCGATTTAACAAGCTCACGGCCATAATCCCGCCGTTCAAGCGTGCTCTTTATTTGGCCGCGTTCTCGCCGCTGGTCATCAGACCAATGCGGGTCAAGCCAGCGCGCTGCGCTGCGGCCATGGTTTGTGCGATCCGTTCGTACTGCACGGTTTTATCAGCGTACAAATGCACTTCGGTTAGCGGATCGGCGGCAAATGCAGCGGCAAAACGCGCATCCAGGCTTTCAGGCTGCACTGGGGTTTGATCATCGAGCAGGCCACCTTCGGCTTGCAGCGTCAGCTTGATCGGCTGCTTGGTTTGCTCAACCACCGTGGTACTGGCCTTGGGCAATTCAACCCGGACGGCATGCGTCATCACCGGCGCAGTCACGATAAACACCACCAGCAGCACTAGCATCACATCGACCAGCGGCGTGGTATTGATCTCGGCCATGGGGGCGGCATCATCAGAAGAAAAACTACCGAACGCCATGGCCACCCTCCGTCAGCAACTGGGCATGCAGATCATGCGTAAAACCATCAAGTTCCTGCGCAAAACGGCGGTTAGTGCGGATAAAGGCGTTGTACGCAATCACTGCCGGAATCGCCACAGCCAGACCCGCCGCTGTAGCCACCAGCGCTTCACCAATCGGCGCAGCCACTGTGCTCAGCGAGGCGCTACCGGTGGTGGCAATCCCCACCAGCGCGTGATAAATACCCCATACCGTACCAAACAAGCCAATAAATGGCGCAACCGAACCGGTGGTCGCCAGCCAGGTCAGGCCGCGCTCCATCTTGGCGGTTTCCTGGCTAAGCTTGGTGCGCAGATTGCGCACCAGATAATCGTCCAGCGACACCGCCTTGCCCAGACCGCCACCTTCATGCGCACGGTAGTGACGCAGGCTTTCGGCACCGGCACGCGCCAGCTTGGCTGCAGGCGCCTGATGTTTGGCGGCCAGATTCAGCGCTTCCTGCCAGTCGCTCGCTTCCCAGAACGAGCTCATAAAGCCCTGCTGATGGCGCTTCATCACCCACAACAAACGCGAGCGAGCAATAATCACCACCCAGCTCACCACCGACATCAGCACCAGCAAAGCAAAGACCGATTGCAAAATCGGATCACCCGAATGCAAAACCAACGATAAATCCATCACTAACCTCAAGTATTCGGTTTCAAAAATTTGATCGGCACAATGACAGTACCGGCTACTGCAACATCACCGCGTTTGGCGGGGACAAAGCGCCAACGCTGTACAGTTCTTTCTGCACTGGCATCGAGCCGCACATACCCGCTGCTTTTGCTGATCTCCACTTGCTCGGTCAAACCGGCAGCATTGACCCGCACGCGCAACAACACCGTGCCGTATTCGCCCAGCGCAGCGGACGCTGGCGGATAAGGCGGCTTGGGGTTGCTTAAATAATTGGCATGAAAACTCGGCTCGCTCACCACCGGCTCGGCCTGTCGGCTCTGCCCTTCCTGACCGCCACTGGATGGCGCAGCCGCGGACTCATTGGCCGTTTTGCCGCTGCGATCCGCTACTTCTTCGGTTTGCGTGGTTTTGGCTGCGGCCACTTCCATCGTTGCGCTGCGCTCCGGCGTTGCCGCTTGCTGAACGCGCGGTGTAGGTGCCTTGCGCTCCTGCACTTTCTGGCGAACGTTCTGGCGTACTTCCTTGATCTTTTCCTTGACCTTGGGCCGCGCTTTTTGTGGTTCGAGCTTGGGTTCAGGGGCGATTTCGCCCATGGCCAGCGGCACGGCCTGCATAAAGATCGGCTCTTGCGGCGCTTGCGGGCGCTGCGCTTGTGTGAGCAGATAAAAAGCGGCGGCATGCGCCAGCACAACCCCGGCTACAGTTATTTTGCTATCGAGAATCATTCCCATATGTTACTGGCAACCATTCTCATTTGCAACGGATTTCTGTTAAAAATTCACAGCGCAAGTAGTTAATTGTAACTGCAGAAATAAAAATGAAAGGATAGAGAAATAAATAGGTATCGCTGGCTAAATTAGTACCAATAAGGTTGGGCGGGCAATACCCACCCCGTGTATCTGCCAGCTATTTACAGCGCCATGATCCGCAGCGCCCGACTCAAACCCGCGCCAACAGAGCGCCACGCGCAGCCTCAACCAGACGGCGTGAAAGCCGCTCCAGACGCGGCGATTGCACCTTCCAGTGGTGCCAGTACAGCGTGACATCGGTGGGCTGCTGCGGAGCCAGATCAATTAGCTCACCGCGTGCAATCAGCGGATCGGCCTGCAGATGCGGCACCATCCCGCAGCCCAGCCCCAGCAGGATCGATTGCAGATACGGCTCGCTGGCCGGAACATGATGTTCGGGATAAGCCCCGACCCGCAAGCCAAATTGCTGCTCCAGAAAGCCCGCCTGCAAGGCATCCTTGCGGTTAAACACCATCACCGGCGCCTGTCGGGCCGCATCGCGCGTATAACCCCGGGCAAACCAGCGCGCATGAAAAGCCGGCGAGGCCAGCATGCGGTAACGCAAAATGCCCAGCTCATGCACCACGCAGCCTTGCA
Organism: Chitinibacter sp. GC72; assembly: GCF_009760905.1. Classification (GTDB taxonomy): domain Bacteria; phylum Pseudomonadota; class Gammaproteobacteria; order Burkholderiales; family Chitinibacteraceae; genus Chitinibacter. The sequence continues at coordinate 22,475 of NZ_VIRW01000011.1, forward strand.
TGGCATGCGGCTCGGCCGAGACACAGGCCAGTGCCTGCCCTTCCTGCATCAGCGCATAGGTGTGATCCTGATCGTCCACCGTCAGGCTGATCAGCACATTTTCGGCAATCAGAAAATCGCTCAAGGCCGGTAGCAGCCAAGTACTGAGCGTGTCGGCATTCACCGCCAGCGGCACCGTCAGCGGTGCGGCCGCTTCGCCGGAAAAGCTGGCCAGAAAATCCTGCTCCAGTAATCTGGCGCGGCGCAAATACTGCAAGAGCTGCTGTCCCGCCATGGTGGCGCGACAAGGCCGCGAGCGTACCAGCAGCGGCACACCCAGCTGCACTTCCAGCTGGCGAACCCGCTGCGACACCGCCGAAGCGGTCAGATGCAGCGCGCTGGCCGCCTGCTCGAAGCTACCGCTATCAATCACCGCCAGCAAGGCTTCGGCGTGTTTGTGGTCAAACTGCATGGCCTACCCGATATTAAGAATTTTTTAATCTAGTAAAGATAATTTAAATATTCTTTATCTGGCAAGCCACAGTTAGCACAATAGCTCCAAGCTTTGCAGCGCCAACCCCGCTCAGCAAAGCCCTTTCCATCCACATTAACAATCAAATACATAGGTGAAGGTTTAGCATGGCGAGCAGCGTTTTCTTTCAGGGCATGGCTTTATGCGCCAGCCTGATTATGGCGATTGGGGCGCAGAATGCCTTTATCTTGCGCCAGGGCATTAGCCGCCAGCATCTGTTTATTGCGGTCATCACCTGCATTGGCTGCGACTTTTTGCTGATGTCGGCAGGCGTGCTGGGCATGGGCAAGATTTTGCAAACGCTACCCGAGCTGCAAAGCTGGATGGCGCTGGCAGGCGCAGCGTTTGTATTCTGGTTTGGCTGGCAAGCCTTGCAAAAAGCCATCCGCCCCGGCCAGCTACAGATCGACGATGAATCCCGCAGCGCCAGAACAGCCAAAAGCGTAGTGGCCGCCGCGCTGGGCTTTTCGCTGCTCAATCCGCATGCGATTCTGGATACGGTGGTACTGGTCGGCGGCATTGGCGCGCAGCAGGCTCCCGCCAATCAGCCGATGTTCTTGCTGGGCGCAGTGAGCTTTTCCTGCCTGTGGTTTTTTTCGCTGGCCTATGGCGCCAGCAAGCTGGCCCCGCTGTTTGCCAAACCCGCAGCGTGGCGCGTGCTGGACGCTCTGATTGCGCTGATGATGGTGGCGATTGGTATTTCATTACTCAAAATGGCTTAAACATTGATTATTTTTTAATCAGCAACAACTAAACCCGCCAGAACAGGGGCTTAGCGCATTCATCCACAGCTTACCCACCCAGCTATGCCAGCAATGCGTGGAAAAGATGCGCCAATTACCCCGCTGCTGCTGCTTTTTGCAGCAATCGGCAAACTGCCAGTCAGATCAGCCAGTTAGCCCAACTATCCACAAGCGCGCCGCAATTTTATCCACGCCACGGGTGGATAAAAGCGCAATCGGCTTGAACTCGCCTGTGGACTAAGCCACAATCGGTATGGCATGTATAGCGCTGCAGCGACCTGCCAACGGCGCTGCAGCCTTATACCCCCTTGGGTAATCGGCAGCGGCGGCGGTAGCACTGCCATCCATCTGTTGCCCAACTCCTGCACTTCACCGGGCCTGATCATGAATATTGAAAAAGTTATTTTCGGTTTTTTTATCCTGCTGGCGTTTACGCTCAATTTCGGTTTTGTGCTGGGTGAAATTGATGTACCGCACCAGCATGATGTGTTTGAGCTATTTCTGGCGATTGTGATCAACTTTATCGCCACGGCACTTAAATTTGGTGACCGTACGCAAGTCGGTGCATTGCATTTGGCCACCAGTCTGGTGGCCGATTTGCAGCTGATTACCGCCTCACTAATATGGGGGCACGCGGTGTATGTCTCCGGCGTGGGCATGACGCCGGGGGTTACTTCAATGGTGGTGTCATTTGCCGCTGGCGCACTGGCGGCCAATCTGGTGTCGGTGGTGCTGCTGATTGGTGAAACCCTGCAGCATCGTCGCTAAAAATGGACGGCATATTCTTTCTGATGCTACGGCGCCTGCGCGCGCCGATTGTCACACTGATCGCCATCTACGGCATCGCAGTACTGGGCTTGGTGTTGATCCCCGGCATTGATGCCAACGGCCAACCCTACCATATTGATTTTTTTCACGCGTTTTATTTCATCAGCTACACCGCTACCTCCATCGGCTTTGGCGAGATTCCCAACCCATTCACTTACCAGCAAAGGCTGTGGGTCTTGTGCTGTATTTATCTGGCGGTGACTGGCTGGGCGTATACGATAGGTTCGATCTTCGGCCTGATGCGCGATGAGTCGCTGCGCAAGGCCATTGCGCAGGCGCGCTTTCGCAACAAGGTACAACGCATTAGCGAGCCTTTTTATCTGATTTGCGGCTACGGGCAAACCGCCCGGCTCTTGTGCAAGGTGCTCGATGATCTGGACATCCGCTTTGTGATCGTCGAGCAGCGCGCCGAGCGGGTGAATGAGATAGCGCTGGCCAATTTCAAATTTGACACCCCCAGCTTTGCAGGTGATGCCTCCAACCCAGAGCTATTGAAAATCGCCGGTATCGAGCACAAACACTGCATTGGCATCCTGGGCATTACCGGCAACGAGGAGGCCAATCTGGCCATTGCCATCAGCGCCTATGTTTTGCGGCCCAAGCTGCTGTCGATCTGCCGCAGCCGCAATCAGGCTGTCGCGCAAAACATGGCCTCGTTTGGCACCAACAAGGTGATCAACCTGTTTCAAACCGTTGGGCGCAAATTCAGCCGCCGGCTGCAACAGCCCATGATTTCGCGCGTCTGCGACATTCTGGCCGACTTTCCCGGCAAAATGATTACCGAAGAGCCCAGCCCGCCGATTGGCCACTGGGTGATTGTGGGTTACGGGCGCTTTGGTACGGCGGTGCATAAATCACTACTCGCCGCCGGTTGCACCGTGACGGTAATCGACCCCGAACCGCAGAGCGATCTGGACCATGAACACTTTATTCTAGCGCTGGGCGTAGAAGCGGCATCGCTGCGCCAGGCCGGCATCGAGCGTGCCGTAGGGCTGCTGGTCAGCCACGACCACGACGCCAACAATCTATCGGCGCTGGCCACTGCACGCGAAATCAACCCCGCGCTGTTTACCGTGGCGCGGCAAAACCTGACGCACAATCACCTGCTATTTGAAGCATTCAAACCCAATATCACGTCAATCCGCGCCGAAATCATCGCGCATGAATGCCTGCGCGCCATGGAAAACCCACTCCTGGCCGACGCCATGGCGCTGATTCAGCAGCAAAGCGAAGAATGGGCGCAAAACCTGTTGCCACAGCTGCTGGACCTGTGCCGGGGCGAAGTGCCAGAAATCTGGCGCATCCGCTTCAACGCCCAGAATGCCAGCGCGGTGCACGCCATGCTGGCGCAGCCCGTGCCGCCACTGCGCATTGGCCATTACACGCACGACGCACTGAACCACGGCAATACCCTGCACTGCCTGGCACTACTGCACCGGCACGCAGGCCGCGACCAGCTACTGCCCGGCAGCGAAACCTTGCTGCAGTTTGGCGACGAGCTGCTGTTTATTGGCGACCACCATGCCCGTCTGGCGCATAGCGCCGTACAGGAAAGCATTGCCCTGCTCGACTATATCCGCACCGGCGAAGAGCAGGCACAAAGCTGGATATTCCGCCGTATCGCGCAATGGCAGAAAGACCGGCAAGCCAGCAAGCAGGCCACTAGCGAAACCCAAACCGGCGCGGAAATCGATTAAGTACCGCTTAAAATATAAGCAGCACAAAAATAGCAATCAGATACAAGCGCTTAAGCCGCTTATCCACAACTTACCCCAGCAACTGTCCTGCCCGACACGGGATAACTGGGGAAAAGGCGGCATAATAGATTAAAAAACAGGCAGCGCAAGAAAAACCCATTGCGACAAGCGCTTACAGCACTTACCCACAGCCTATACATTTTCTTATGCACGCCACTTGTGAATAGCCTCGGTTTCATCAGGAGCAAGGCAATAGGTGTAGCGCGGCGCGATTATTGTCACCATATCCCGCAATATTTGTCATTTGCCCACTAAAGAATATTGCGCGATGTTTGGCACAATGACCTAGCCGAACGCCATTAAGTAGAAGGTACTAACTCCTCAGCTGAAAAAGGATTCCAAGTTACTTGTATTCGCGCAACGCCCTCTCCATCCGGCTTACGGTAATGGGCTTCGAGCATAAAAGGAATGCGGTCTCGGAGACAGAATGTCAGCTCAGCTGATTCTCCTTTTGATATCCTGTGAACTTTCGAAGGCTTAACCGAGCAGTCTTCAAACGGCAAATTAAACTGAACATCAGTCACTTCGCCACCATGATTAATCAATAAGCACCTGAACTCCCGAAGACCCTGCCCTCCTAGAGCGGCTGTAGGCTTTTCTTTTAATTCAAATTTAGGCCGACGCTCTTTAGCCAAATCCTCCTCTGCCTTGGCAGCCAACTTCTTTTCGTGCTCAAACTGCTCACGCTGCGTGTTAGCCATGTCTTGGTACTGCTCCACGGCCAGCCTTAATTCATCAGCCTGCAACCTCAATGCTTCCGTGTTTTGTCTTAATTCCTCCCCCTGCTGCCGATAACCAAGCACAAGCCATAAAAAAGCAATTGGAGAAAAGAAACCGGCCAGCACATTTGCCCAACCATCCAGAGCGGGTGGATGGGCAACCTTTGAAAAAAAAGCCAAATAGACACCAAAAACTATCCACAGAAACGACGCGGCTACTCCAAATTCAAAACAGGTTGGCTTACGCACATTTCAACTCCAATTAGAATAATTCCCCCATAATAGTTGGTTCCCAGTTTGTAATCACCAGCTCGCGACTGGTCTCCGGTGCGCCGTGCGTATTGGCCACACTGTACTTAATACCCAGCTCTTCAATGTGAAACTCGGCGAAGCAGCGTCGGATGTCTGGATGATCGTTGATGCTGATCATCATCTTGCCTTTGCAGCTTCGCATTGCCTCGGCCAGCAGCTCGTATTGCTGCCACTCGAACGGCACGCCGTAGCCTTCGGTTTGCCAGTACGGCGGGTCAGCGTAGAAGAAAGTGTGCGGACGGTCATATTTCTTCAGGCACTCCAGCCAACTCAAATTTTCGACGTAAGTCCCCGCCAGGCGCAGGTGGGCGGCGCTGAGGTTTTCTTCGATCCGGCATAGATTGATCGGGCTACCCGTCGTCGCAGTGCCGAATGACTGCCCCTGCACCTTGCCGCCAAAAGCATGCTGCTGCAGATAATAGAACCGCGCAGCACGCTGGATGTCGGTGAGCGTTTCCGGCTGAGTCAGCTGATGCCACTTGAATACCTGGCGACTACTGATCGCCCATTTGAACTGCCGTACAAACTCTTCCATATGGTGCTGCACGACGCGGTATAGATTAATCAGTTCGCCGTTAACGTCGTTGAGCACTTCGGTTTTTGCCGGGATATGGCGTAAAAAGTACAGCGCCGCACCGCCACAAAACAGCTCGACGTAGCAATCGTGCCTGGGGAAAAGCGGGATGATCTGGTCAGCCAGGCGACGCTTACCGCCTAGCCAGGGAACGATTGGAGAGGCTTCCATCGTTTGCTCCTTGGTTTGGCGCTCGGCGGCGCTCTTGGTTATTGAACTGATTCAGATGCCCACATCGTGGGCACTTAATACTGAGAAAGGTATAACTCCCTTCCGCGAGTTTTCTGTTGCATTGGTCGCAACGGATATTGCACATACTGCAAGTCCCTTTCATAAGTGACAAATATCCCGCTAAACTGCGCATTCTTCCGCGCGGAAGTGGCAGCCTTGGGGTGACTTGCAGGCCTAATCTGCGGTCAGCTGACTGGATGAGTGTTCCCGCACTTATCCAGTCGCTGTTCCAGGTAAATCGTACAACTGATATTTCTCTTCCTAAATCCTCCGCCTTTCTTGATCACCACCCCGGCTGATAGGCCAATAATGAGTCACCCGCCAGTGTCGCAATCTCGGTTTTCATCTGTCGTTGTCGAGCGTGGATCGCCGCACCTTGTTCCACGATTGCTGCCCACAGCTGCTGCAGGCCAGCGAAGTCCATCGCAACATTGTTGTTGTGTGCATCAGTCCAGTAGCCCAAAGGGTTTGCGCCGCACAGCAGGACAGACTGGATGCGGTCGCGGGCGGCTTGATCGGTGTCCCAGTGATGGCCCATGTGATCAACACCGCCGCTTTCTTGCTGGTCACGCCACGAGTTGATTTGCTGATGCAACACCACCCGCCACGCAGCTTCATTATTTGCTACAACATCGGAAGTCAGCGGCAGAACCGACCATTGCTGAGTCAGCACCCCGGCGATACGTTTAGGCTTTTGTTCCGCAACTGCATGTGTGAGGCGGTTGTGTTCGGGCGGATTCGTGTCCGCATAACCCTCCCAGTCCCCGAATTCTGTTGCACCGTGCGGCACAGATGCGCCCGCCGCAGCGGCAGCATCGTGTAGCGTTACGCCGAATTGCCCTGTCGCTCGATTGCAGTAATACATGGCCTGCCTCTATCTATGTCCGTTTGTAAATGAATACGCCTTGGCCGCTTCCCACCACCGTCGTCGCCGCCAGATAGTCGGCATCGGGGCTGAAATCAACATGATGCATATTGGTTGGGGTGGGGGTTCCAAAGTCAGGCAACTTGGTAAACGTGCTGCCACTGCGCTTGTACACAATTGTTGAAGGCTGCGAATAACTTGATACCGCCAAATATGCTCCCCCGCTACTAAAGGCCGCGTAGGTGGGGTAATAGGTGGGCAACACCGCAGGTGCGGGCAAGGCCACCAGCGTATCGCCGCTGCGCTGGAATAATTTGATGTAGCCGCTAAATTCACCAACCACCGCAACATAATTACCCGTGTCGCTATACGCAACGCCATGCGCGGTGGCCAAGCTCGGCACGGTGTAGACCAAGGTGAGCGTATCGCCACTGCGCTTATACATTTTTACAGCACCACCGCCCGCCAAAACGAAATACACGCCGGAGGGGTCAACTGCTACGCTACGATAAGTCGAGTTATCAAAGACCCCTTGGGCATTGCTGTACTTTGTAGCGCCTGCATCACGCTTATACAGATAAGCGCCGTTGTGATGCACAAGCAGCAAGTACGCCCCATCAGGAGTAAACACACATCCTTGCAAGTCCATGCCCGCCAAGGACTGACTATCTGTGATCACAAAACTGCTACCGTTGTACTTATAAACTGTCACCGCCGAGTCATACGTCCCCGCCGCGCCGACCACCGCCAGAAACTGTCCGTCTGGACTAAAAGCCGACCGGCGCACCGTTGAAGCCACCGGTGAAAGCGTCTGTGCTAGCGTAAAAGTATCGCCGCTACGGTTGTAAACCCGCACCTTGTTTGTTGACGAGCCGGTTGTAACGAATCGTGCCCCATCTGGGCTAAAAACCGCCGAAAATCGACTGGTGAGCGATAAGTCAACCGTGTCAGGCAGCTTGATAAACGTATCGCCTTTTCCCTGGACTGACGCGGCAAACAGTAAATCTCGCAGCATTATTTACTATCCTTTGCGAGCATCATGCCGCGCCAAGTTGCCCCGCCGTCGCGAGTGTAGAAGCCCAACAAATCCAGGCCTGCTGCAGTCAGCGCGGGAGCCGCGCCACCGGCCCACTTGATGCCAGACCACCACGTCACCACTGCCGACCCACCATTTGTGAGTTCAAGGATAAAGCTGGCGACCGCAGGCGCAGCAGGCACATTGCTCACTGTGAGCGTGGTCGCGCCTGCGATGGCTTTGCTGAAGTAGTTAGCCAACGCGAGATCAATATTGTTCGCGGCCAGCGCGACGTAGTCTTCGCGCACTGCGGCACCGAATGTCTGTACGCCCGAAAATGTGTTTGCGCCGCCCAGATTAGCTTTGGCGTCGAGCGCGGCTTGCTGTTCGGTTGAAACAGGTTTATCCGTGTCTGCGGTGTTATCCACGTTTGCCAAACCCACCGCGGCCTTGTTCAAAGTCTGCCAGGACTTATCGCCACGATAATATTGCGCTGCAGTTCCGGCACTTAAGCTGGGCTCAGCACCCAACGTCGAGCGCACACTGGCAGCAGTCGTTAGCGACAAGTACGAGCGTGCAAATGTCGAGACGACGGCGGGGTCAATGAGCCACTGCGAGCCCGAAACGCTGACAACGATGTCGCCTTTGTCGCCGTCTGTGACGCCGCCATCTGCCCCTTTGGGGATTGTGAAATTAAGCACGGCCGCACTGCTCGTGCCTGAGTTCGTCACCACAACGCTACTACCGGCCGCGCCGGTGGTTACCGTCCCGATCGCGACAGTTGCAGCCGACCCATCATTGCCTTTGGGTAAGACAAAATCGAGTGTCGCGGCTGTGCTGCTACCGACATTAGTTACCGATGGCGTAGCGCCTGATGTCACAGTTCCGACCGTTACAGTCGCCGCTGCGCCAGGATCACCTTGTCCGCCCGCAGGCACAGTGAAATTCAATACTGCAGCGCTTGAAGTCCCTGAGTTAGTGACCGATGCCGAGCTGCCCGCCGCACCAGTTGTTGTAGTGCCGATGGCTACAGTTGCGGCAGTACCCGCATCACCTTTGGGCAGCACAAAATCCAGTGTTGCCGCTGTATTTGTCCCTGAATTAGTGACTGACGGCGTGTCACCCGAAGCCACCGAGCCGATGGCTACAGTCGCTGCAGCACCCGGATTGCCCGGCGCGCCACGCAAGCGCCCATTGAAGTTGCGCAGATCAGTTATTTTGTTAGCTGCAATCGTCGTGACATTCGCATCAACTCGGACTTGTGCCAGCGCCAAAGCGCCTTGCGGAATCGCTGGCACGACCGGGGCAGTGGCGTGCGGCGTTCCTGTTGCGATGCCTAGCCCAGGCCCAGCTGCGCCAACGTAAGCGTAAACCACGTCAAAACGGTACAGCCCAGTGCCGGGCGCGGTCGCGATCTTCAGATCGGCGTTGTTGTTTACGCCGACGTTCTGGTTCGGCATCAGCAGCACTTCGCCGTAGATGTTTGCGATATTGCTGTACTGCTCTGGCCGGACAGGATTTGCGCTGCGATCCGGGTTTTTGCTTGCTGCAACGTCTGCCGCATCGTCGCCAGTCAGGCCTAGGTATAGCCCCGAGAACGGCACGATCTTGCAGCCAAAAACCACGTGCGAGCCGATCAGCGCATACAGCAAGCCCTGATTTCGCGAGCCTTGGACTAGCGCTCGCAGGCTACTGACTTGCTGCTGCAGTGCCAGCTGGTTTTCAAGCAACGATTGACTCATTACGCCTCCAGTTCCACCAGCTTGAGCCCGACTTCGGCCAGCTGTGCATTAATTTTGTCCAGCATCGGCTCATCAAAATCGCCGCCGATCATGGGTACTACGTGCTGTTGCTGATTCAGCACTTGCTCGCCTTTTTTTAGCGTCACGATTTTCTGGCCGAGTACCGGTGCGACACCGGCCTGGAATTGGATTTGAATTGCGCTCAGTTCTTCGGTACGTTGCATGATTTGCTCCTATGCTTTGCGCAGCAAAATGGATGTCCAATTTGCGCCGCCGTCGGTTGAAAATTGAAAAGGGCCTTGCCCAATGAAATTGGCCAAGTTGAATAGATCAGCCGCGTGATAGCCGTCCACGCGATCTGCATTTAGATTCGTGACAAGCGCCCCACTCACCATTTCGAGCGCGCCATCGATTCGTACACTGCCGCGAAATTGCGAGCTGCCGTAGGCATCGATGGCTTTGTCAAACTGACACAGCTCAACCTTGCTGCCCGGCGATGCTGTCGCGAAGTAAGCGCCGAACGTCCCGACTCCGACCACACCATAGGTGCCGCCGATGCCCAATACGCCGCAATCAGAGCCACGGCCAAATACCCCTGAACGCAATGCCGCGCCGCCAGCGCTCACGTTGTCACCGCAGATCGAGGCACCCACTTGCACGTTGCTGCCCCACGGCATGTTTGTCGTTGTTGAGTACGCGACGTTACTCACACTGCGCACTTGCCCAGTCGTATCGACATTCCCTTTGAAAAACGCCTCACCCGTCGCGGCGTTTAAAGCAAAAGTCGTATTGCCACCCGACTTCGCTTGAATCCCGCCCGCGCCGATGAAAACGCCGGTCGTTGAGTTGCCCATCTGGAAAAGCTGACTCGTGGTGACGGGGATGACCGTAGTCGAGGAGTTACTCAAAATATCCCGCGTCAGATCGCCAACCGCCCGCGTAGCGCCATAGCTGGCATTGCTCTCAACCGTTGCCGCGAGCGAGTTGTTGATCAGCGCATTGGCACCGACTCTGAGATTTGCGCCATCCCACGTCAGTGCCTTTGTGCCGGTACCGAAACTGAAATTGCCAGTGGACATGATCGATACCGTGTCACGGCATTTGATAAAAGCTTCGGTCGCCAGCTTGGCATCAAGATCGAGCCAGCTCTGGCCGTCGTTACTGAGCACTTTGCCGGTGCGAATCACGCCGCCGCGAATCTGCGTGATTGACGGGTCAATCTGGCCAGTCGGGTTGCCAGACACATCACGATGCCAGTCCGCAAAAGTCACTTCGCCGACGACAGCTACTTTGTTGGACTGAATCAGAATTGCTTCCGGGCAAATCGCGATCTGACTTAGAACGCGATCACCCTGCACTGCATAGCGCACGCCGCGCTCAACATTGCTCAACCGCTGTGCCAGATCATTGATCACGGCCATTGCGTCGATGGCCGCATAACTGCGCGGGTCGATCACCGGGCCTGCGGGTTCTGCTGGAGCCGTGATGCCGCCATTCGAAAAGCTACGGCCAATTAATAGCGTCATTGCTCACCTCCGTAGCTCACAGGCATGGCAAAGCTCCGTGCTATACCCAGCGGCGTGCGCTTATATAAGTACACGGATGCCGATGCCCAGCCGCCTGCGGGTAAATTCAAGTCCAGATTGCCCGCGATGCTGTACGTGCCACCACCCAGATCGGAAAAATCCGCTGCCGGCAAATCCAGCTGGGTTGTACCCAAACCCGCAGCCGGAAAGTAGTAAAACATCAGGCCATCTGCAGCGAGCAGCGTGCTGCCCTCAATCGCACGCTCGCAATGGATCAACTCGTGCTGCGCACCATTGCTGTGAACGCCACCCCAGCGGACGATTTCATAGTTTGTGCCATCCGTTAGAATGCCTAGCCGCAGATAAGCCATGCGGTCATCAACCCACGCGATGTCTACCCACTCGACGACATCGCCGACTTGTGGGGCGACATCGAGCGGCTGTTCGAAGTAGAAGCTGGTCGAGTCGTAGCGCACGACTTTGCGCCAGGCCGACGCGCCGACCTTTGCCCAGATCCCCGCCAGCACGATGTTGGTGCGATTAGGAAATTCGGGCGTTGCCGTCACAACGCGATGCACGTCCGAGCCCGCCAGTGCGGTCAGCATGCCTTTATCCAGCTCTGCCACCGCTTCAATCTTGATCGTGCTGCCCGTACCCGAGCCGGAGCGGACTCGAAAGCCGTTCGGGGCGTCAGTGACCGCATAGTTGAACATCACGCCGTCTGGTTTGTCGTCTAACGCTGGGTCGAACTTTAAAACCAGCTTGGCGTTATTCATGTCACCCGCATCGTTCACACGACCGTACAGCGCCGCACTGGCCGGGCGCGGAAACACGCCGACCAGCGCTGCAGGCGCAAATGTGGCCAGCACTTCTGCCGCGTTGCCATATTTGCCCATTGCCGACTGGGCGCGGACTTCAACAAAGAAATTACCCTCCAGCCAGACCGGCAAGCTGGCTGCCAGCTCACGGGTGTACTGGCTTAGCCAATCTGGCGAAGTTTCGTGTCGCCAGCGCACCTGATAGCCAATCACAAAGCCGATGGGCACGTCCCATGTTGCGAGCAAGGCGGGTGCGGCCAGATTGTTGTCAATGACCACCACCAGATTGCCAGGCGCAGCCAGCGGCGCGAACGGGTCGGGCAAACTCGAATCCACGGGCGGCGGTGCCGCAGTGAGCGGATCATCTGCATACAAGCTGGGGTCGTACTCATGCGCCGTGATTTCGACATCGCCGGAGATCAGTGGCTTGACCGTCAGCACCCGAAAGCGCTTGTTGATCCAGCCCGTCGAACCGTGGCTGATGCTGATCACATCGGTCGGCTGCAAACGACCTGCTGCTGCAAATGCCTTGAAGGTCACCACAAAACCATTGCGTGAATCACGCAGCACGCGAGTCGCCAAAAACCGCGCGCGGCGCTCGTCGCTGGCCAGCGAGAACTCCAGCGTCGACTCAAGCACGAGCCCCGCGTCTTCTGCCAACCAAGATGGCGATTTCACTGTAACAATCGTCTCGGCATGCTGGCGCAAAGGATCAACGAAACGCGCCGTGACAGCATTGAGCTTGCCGCGCCGGTCGGCCGCTTTGACTTGCCAGCCGCCAGTCATGTTGTTTTCGTCAAAAGTCATCACCGACACATCGGCTTGGTCGATCACCAGTGAATACTTGCCCTCACTGAACAGCAGCGAGCCACGCATGTGATCGAGCAGGATTTGCACGTTGTCGAGCGTCGGCTTTGAAGTATCCAGAATGCCGTTGATTTCGTAGCGCGGCACCAGTTTGATGCTGCCATCGGCGTTTTTATGCCCCATGTCGATCAGCGCATCGCAGTAGTTTGCCGCAGCGATAAAGCTATCCACATCCAATGCGCCTAAAGGCAAGCCACGGCCGTAGCGCTCTGACAGCAGATAGTCACGCAGCGCGAGCGCCGGATTGCTCGATGCGCCATACAGCCCGGTACGCGGATCGAATACTTGAACGCCGGGCAGATCGAGCGTGATCACCGGCATTGCACGCCAGACATCGGGCTCAAAGCGCAGCACGAGTACCGAGTATGCGACGCCAGACAATTTATGCGCAGCCGTCCATTGCGGCAGATCGGCTAATAATTTGGCATCCGCCGCCTGCCCGTCATTGCCGTCGTGATAAAACCACTCGACGGTGCTAATGCGCTCACGAACCGTGTCATACACGGTCTGCGTGTACGCCTGCCCACCTGCACTGACCCCAGACTCTTCACGCGGCACCTGGGTTTCGTGCTCGAACTTGAACCGGTCATCCTTCCAGTGCACATCATCAAGATATAAATCCGCATCGGTCGGAATGCCGCAACGGCCTTCGGAATGCGCCAGTGCCAGGTATAAATACTTTTTGTCAGGGCTAACGGCCTGCAGCGCAAAAAGGCCACCGACGCGAGCGCGGCCGTACACGATGGGCAGCGCACCGACGCTGTCCACCGTATTCACCTTCACATTCATTTCAGCGCGCTGTGCTGCCGCCGCTGCACGGGCTTTTTTGCGCATCGATGCCGAACGGGACATGCCATATGCCGTCGTCGCGGCAAACGCAATCACCGTGCCATAGGAGGCAATGGCGATCGAAGCCCCACCGACCGTTACCGTAATCGAGGTCGATAGCCAGGCGGCAACACCGGCTACTGCTGGCATAAATCTCTCCGAGTTAAACGCACCGCACGCACAAACGACAGCGACGGTACTGGGTACAACGCAACACCCGTATCCGGGTGCGATGTCAAAGCACGACGGCCAACCAGCAGCGCCGCGCCAATACCCAGCGCACCTTGCCCTGTGAAGCCGATATCGCCCGCCGCGAGCTGCGACACTGGAATCTCGTCAAAGCCCTGCTGCGCCATATAAGTAATCAAACCATCTAGCCCGGTAGCACCAATAAAACGCTGCAGGCTGGCGGCAGATTTAAAGTGCTGGCGATGGGGCCCGTAAAAATCCGTCGCTGCTGCGAAATCGATGCCTTGCAGCGCGAGCGCCATGCACACGGTGTCAGGGCGACGGTAAGGCTTGCCAATCTGCGCTTCAGCGAAATCGCACAAGCGCTGCGTAAATTCGGCTCTCATCGGCCACCCCATTGCAGCTCTTTGCCCAGCGTCGTGACAAATTCAAAACCACGGTCACCGGGGAAGTGGCGCTGCTGCGATTCATCGTTCGTTAGCCGACCGTTCACGCGCTCAAAATCGACAAAGTGGCTGCTGGCGCGGATCTGCACCACCGAGCTGCCATCATCAACATTCTCTTCAATGGCTGGGCCATCACAGCGGCCACTAAACAGCAGCAGCGGCTCTTGCATCACGCCCGCGCTATTGAAATACGCCCGCCAGACATTCATCGCCCGGCCGACAAAGCGGGTCTGCAGTGTGGCTGCGATCAAAGCTTGATCAACACCCGACAGCGTCGCCGTCGTGCCATTGATCGCCAGCCCATCCGCATCGCCATCAAACTCAATATTGAGCAGCTGGCCAGCCGCGTAAAACGTCTGCCCGCCGAACTGGATGGCGGTCGCATCGTCAGTCAGGCAGATCACTTCGTCGTCAAGGGCAATCGACAGCAGATGCGCGCAGCGTTGCTGCTCTGCACTCATCTCTGCGATGGTGCCGGGGCTTAAATCACGCATTAAATCTCCTCGATCAGCTTGACGCTGATGTCATGCCGAAACGGCGGGCGCACATTCAGCGACTGCGTGTCTTCTTGCAGCGAGCAGCGCACAGTGATGCCTCGCAGCTTGGCCGATACGCCAGCGGCTAAAGGCTCGATCAGATCCCAGGTCAGCGTTACTGCAGCTGCACCGCTGGCATCGGAAACTGCATCAGCAGCGAGGGCATAAACCTTGCTGTGATTGCCAAAACGCACATAGTCACCCGCGTTCAACACGGTTTTTGAAGCGGGCAAGCCACTGAGCACCAGCGTCCTTTGCCGCGAATTGGCCGCATCGCGCACCGTAGCCATGGCAGGCGCGTGAGAATTGGCGCTATCGCAAAGCAATGCCGGCTGAAACTCGAAACGGCCGAATCGGCCATTCTGGGCTTGGATAAACGCCCACAGCTGCTGGCCTTTGGCACGATCCAGGCTCGACCAGGCCACATCAAACGTCAGAAGCGTGGTACCGATCCGCCGCGACTGGCTGCGCCCGGAATGCGCCCGGCTGGAAAACGTGGTGTCCCTCGTGCCTGGCGTGAGGCTGGCTGGGGGGAAGTTAGGCATTTGCGCCATGAGTAATCCTAAAATTGTGGCGACTGCCGGTTGCGCAGCATCGCCGCCCGCACGGCTTCAGTGGCCATTGGCTTCACGTTATCAGCCAGCCGCGCTAGCGCGGTTTCGATACGGGATACAGCGGCCGCATCTGCACCGCGAGCGTCGATAGTGGGCTGCAGATAAATATTGATTGGGCTAGTGCCGCCATTGCCCCCATTACCAGCTGGCGGCCGAGCGCGAAAATCGCCACGCATGGTGACGGGGATAGAGCGGCCATCGGGCAGCGGCACATAGGCTTCGCTCATTCCAGCCTCGGCGTACAGCGCGAGCTGGGGTGAATTAGCAATGCCGCCTTTTGAGTAGGTGCGCAAAGGTAGCGGGCCAGCGCTGGTCATGATGCCGCCGTTGGCAAACGGCACTGGGCTGCTCAACATGCCAAAGCCGTTGCTTGCTGCGCCCACATTGCTACCGACGCCACCACCGCCGGATAACAGATTGAGGCCAGACGAAATCAGGCCGCCAAAGCCGCCCATTTTGTCCATCCAGCCCATTAGTGGCTTGGTGACGGATAGCCGCCACTGGTAGCGAACCAGATCACTGATGAGGCTGTTGAACATGTCTTTTGAGCTGACTTTAATACCTTTGGATGCATTGACCGCAGCGTCTTCCATGCCCTGGAACAAGCCGGAATAGGTGCCTTGCAGCTCTTTAGCCGCCGCTTTTCGCTCTTCCTCAAAGTCTTTGGCTGCTTTGGCTGCAGCATCCAGTTTTTCAACGCCCTGGCGGGCGGTGACTTTGCGCCCGAGCAATTCCGCTTTTTCTTTGAGCAGCGCGATCTCTTTAGCCAGCTCACCGGTATCCGCCGTGCGGGTGGCCAGCGCTTCTTTGTCAGCGATAGTCGCGTTGAGCTGCGCCAATGTGTAGGCGTCCAGCTCGCTCTCTGCCATCCCGTAAAATTTAAGCTTGTTTTCCCAGGATACGGCCGATTCAGTCAGCTGCTTGATCTCGCGGGCATCAGCGTCTTCCTGCTTTTTAACCGCGTCGGCGCGTGCTTTGCTCGCATCGGCTACGCGGAGCAAGCTGGCATATTCTTCAGCCGAGATCAGCTTTAGCGCCAGCTTTTGCCGGATCGTGCGGTCAGTGACAAAGCCGAGCTGTTCGCGAATGCGCAGTGCTTCCTTTTCGCCGTCATTGAGCTTATTGCCCCATGCTAGCTCCTCTTTGACCGCCGCAATCTTGGCTTGCAGGCTGGCCAGCTCGTTATCGGTGGGCGAGCCAATGGCTCCACGCGGAGAGCGAGGCTTTTTCTCATCGCCGTAAATATCTGTGCGGATTTTTGCTTCGCGTTTGGCAATCGCGGCAGGTTTGAGCAGTGGGCTATCGGGCTGCGACTTGCGCAGCTTTTCTTGCATGTCGCGCTCTTTCGCCAGCGCGGTATTGTATTTTTCCTGCTTATTGGCCGCGTCTTCAGTGGCTTTGGACAGATAAGTAAATGCCGCCACGCCATCTTCACGGACTCGATTTTGCTCGGCCAAAATGGCGGATTGCTTACCTTCAAGACGCTGCAGCTCCAAACGATTGTCGATTTCGTTTTTTAGATATTTCTCTCTGGCGAGCAAATCCTGACGTTGCTGAGCCGCGCCCGGATCTTCGATTAGACGATTACCATAATCAGAACGTCGACCATTTTCAGGCGTCATTTTCAGCTGCGCCTGAGTTGCTTTGAGCTGAGCCTGGAGCGCAGCCAGTTCTTGTGCGGGGGTGGATTTACGCCCCACATTCAACATATCGTCCCAGACCCCAGCTATTGTGCTTTTCAGCCCTCGCCAGGCTCGTTCGATATTCCCCACATTCTCGATCACTTGCTTGGACATTCTGTCCGTCGCATTGGCAAACGTATCCTGTGCCAGCTTCACCGCATCTTGCGTGCGGCCTTGCTTTTCTAGTGCCTGGATTTGCTCCAGCACAGAGGCGGTGAGGTAGTGATAAGTATCGTTGAGCTTGAGTGACGCCGCCACGGATGCGTCGGCCAGGCTGGCAAATTCCTTCACGGTATCGGCCACTTCTTTGCCTGTGGCCTTGTTCACTCGCACGGCCACTTCACCGTAGCGCTCCATACTTTCAGCGGCAATACGGCCAGATCCGGCAATCAGGGCCAGCGTTTCGGCAGCCTGAGCTTGTGTGCCAATGGTGTCGCCAATCCGTGAGCTCATGTCGGTTAGCTGATTCGTCGTGACGCCAGTGACATTCCCTGTGAAGGCAATGGCTTTGCTAAAATCCTGCGCTTCGCGGCTACCGCTGTAAAACGCATAGGCCAGCGCGCCACCTGCCGCCGCAGCAGTACCCACAGCCACTGCCATCGGACTGATGGCAGCAGTGATGCCCTTGATCGCCGGGCCAATGCCGCCAAAGCTGTCTTTGATCTGGCCACCTTGCTGCACCATGATCAAAAACGGGTTCTGCCCACCCGCCAGCTGGGTCACAATATCGGTCATCTGCATCGGCAGCTGGCGCAGCGCATTGGTGGTTTGCGCGGCGCTGATTTCGCCGGTGCGCGCCGTTTGTTTGAGCTTACGGTCGATGCGCTCCAGACCGGCCTCCGACTTTGTCGCCGCTGCACCCACACTGTTGCCCATGTCGGTGACGGCTTTGCCGCCTTGCTCTGCGCCGCGCTGCATCTCGGTGCCAGTTTTGCGAGCAGTGTCACCCAGATGGTCGATGCCCGCGCCGGTTTTCCGTGTGGTATCACCCAGATGGTTGAGGTCTGTGTTGGTTTTGCGTGCAGTGTCGCCTAGGTGGTCGATGGCAGTATCCGCTTTACCCGCTTCGCTGATAAAGGCTTTGCCGTCACCGGTGATCTTGATATGAATATTCGACACGCTAATCTTCCTCAGCCCAGATATCGAGCGCGGCTTGCTCCATGACGCGCAGATCGGCCAGCAAGGCCGCACGATCTGCGGGTTTGATTCGCTGCATGCGCATGACAGATTCCACCGCTAGATAATCAAAGCCCTGAAAATGCCCGGAGGGCAGCACGCGCCATTGGGTTTGGCAGTCCAGAAACAGATAAAAAACGGCCAGATGCTCTGGCCACAGCTCGTATTCATCTTCCTGCTGCCAGTCGGCGGGAAGCGTGATTCCCAATTTGTTGGCCGCTTCGTCGAGCTTGCATTTACGGCCGCCGAGCAAGTACTCGACGGCCCCGATCAGTTTTTTTCTTTAGCCACCTCAATCGAGCGCACGAACTCACGCACGATGGTGGGCTGGGTCGGGTACAGCTTGAGCACGGCATCGCGGTTTTCAGGGCTGAATGGCAGCGGGTTACCGGCGGCATCAAGCGGGCCACGCCAGCCGACCAATACCCGCTCAACGACCTCCCGATCAGGGATCGCGCCGGTCACAATTTTGGCTGATAGTTCTTCCAGCTCTTCTTGCTCCAAACGAGCAAACTGGGCGTCAAAGCTTGCCGATTTAAATATCCCATTCCCCATCGGGAAATCCACAGTCACCGTGTGAAAATACGCCCCGAGGGATTCAAGTCTTAACGCTTCCATTGGTTTTCCTTATTTCACCGTGATCACGAATTCGTCATTGCCAGCCACTGGCAAGAACGTCATTTTTGCGTCCAACATCAAATCGCCCTCGCTATTCTTGTACGACGGGTTTTTGATCTGTGCGGCGGGAGCATCGAACTGGATGATGTTGCCCGGCACAGTGCCGTGGATGATTCGCACCGCGCCCGTATCGCTATTGCGTGCGACATCAAACCAGTTTTTGGCCGCGATTGGCGGCATACGGAAAGCACTGCTGCCACTGGGTTTGCGATCCGCAATTTCGACACCGTCCGCTCCGACCAGCACACGATGCTGCAGATCATTGCCGAGGTTGAATTCAAACGATTCAACTGCGAGGTCGGAAACGCCAAACAGACTAATATCCGGTGTGAATGCAGTAGAAAACGGCACGGGTTTTTTCCAGCTCGTAAACACGGCACCGGCTGGCGTTGCCAAATCGATGACAGGGGCGAACAAACCCATGAGTTTAAATTTCATCACAGGCACTTTTTTTGCTGTAAAGCTCAATTGAAGATCCGAGCGAGAGCCGACGATTTTATGCACGTGACCGTCTAAATAGGCATATAGCGTCAGTGACTCCATGAAGTTGGTGATCGGTCGATATTCAACCTTGCTACCCGGTGTGATTGATTCGCTAATACCACATGCACGTACCAACGCACCCCACGCGGGAGCAGTGCCAGCCGCACCACTGCCAGCTAAGGCGACCTCAATCTCAGCGCTGCATGATTCGGCTACCGAGATTTCTTCGCCGTTGCCGAAATACGGTCGAAGGTAATCCATCGACTCCATTTCCTGCTCGAGTGGATTGAGCGTCATGCTGCGCAACAGCACGCCATTGGTCGTCGCCTCCGGTGCTGCATCGGTGCCATAAATTGCTTCAGGCTTGGCCGTGACCAAGACATTGCGGTATTTTTTAGCAACAGCTGGCATGATTACTCCTTATTCTCTGTAGGCTCATCAGCCGCGCCTGGTGCTTCAGCCAGCTCGGTGCGCGCTTGCAAAGTACGCGTGCCATCGGCATTCACGATGTAGCTGCCGCCGTGGCCATGATTTTCGTCACGGACTTCGGCAGCTTCAGGTACAGCAGGTGCTGCTTCAGCTTTTACTTTTGGGGGCATCTTTCGATTCCTTATTGACTGTAAATGGCATAGCCGGTGGCGTAGTCGTCTTGCCACCAGAGCACGGCATCATCAAAGTCGAGCAACTTGCCGCCCGCCGCTTCGATAGCCTGATCGCATTCAGGCGGCAACCAGCCGAGCAGTGCATCGCGCACTTGCGCTCTCAATTGCTGCAGCTCATCGACGTCGTCAACGCCCCCGGCTTTTTTCAGATTGCTCTGAGCAAAAATCAGCGCAAAAGCGGTGCGCCGTTCTTGGTGCACTTCACCCACAACAGAGTTGGGGCCGTCAATATCACCAAGAGGAATTACGAATGCAGCGGGCAACTGGTGCTTGAGTAACTTTTTGCCTTCCGCATAATCCGCTGCGCCGCCAACTGATTTAAGCAATGGGCACTGCGCTTTCAGATACTCAATGATGGGTTTGATCTTCATTAGTACCCCCGACCAAACACCGGCGCACTGGACGTCATGACCGCCATATCGCCTTTGCTGCTGTCCACCGGCGCACCGTTATCAATCCCCAGCTTGACGCTACCGTCTGCCATCCCCTTCAGTAGGCGCACTGCATCTTCGTAACGCTTGCGCACGGTGTCGGTGACGCGTTCGCCATACAGGTGATAGCGGGCGATGTCGCACGACAGGCGATTGAGAATCGGCGGCGTATGCCCCAAGGGCAGCTGGTAACGCGCCGCCAGATAACCGTCGATTTCAGCGTCGGCATCGGCAATGTTTCGCTCGACGACGCTTGCTTCAATCGTGCCGGTGTTCTCACGGTCGGTGAGGCCGAGTAGCTCGTCCTCACCGAAGCGCAACAGCATGTCAGCCTGCGTGGCGTAGGTCATTACTGAGCCGCCTTGCCTGCCGCGACGTATTTGTCTGCTTCCGACTTACCTTCCGCTTTAGATTTCGCAGCAGGTTTCGCGGCAGGTTTCGCGGCAGTCTTCACCGCTGCATCAACAACAGGCGCAGCAGCGGGATTTTTGTCACCGCCTGCTGGCTCAGGGTCGTCCAACACTTCGACCACCAGCATGGGCTCAGCGAGCAGCTGCGCCAGTTGCGCCTCGGTAAAGGTGTCGTTCGGATGTTCGGTCGGGCTGGCTTGGTGGGCCAGACCCGCACGGCGGAAACCGTTTACTTTTGCAGTAATGCGGATCATGGTCAGCCCCCTTACGCTACCGTAGCTGGCCATTGCTGCAGCCTGCGATACGCAAGAGAGTTTCTTGGTGCCTTTATTCGATACCGATGCACCATTCACTGCGTGATCAACATCAAAGAAGTACTGGCCATCGTAGCAAACGCTGGCAAAACCCTGATTCACTAGGCTGTACACAATTTCATCCGGCAGCTGCTTGGCTGAGAAACCGGCCATCTGTGCTTGTGGCGCATAAACGCCCAACTGGTCGTCTTCGATGTCGTTCCGATCTACCTCGACCGTCGCTTCCCAGTCATCATTGGTGATGGTGTAGCTAAAGCCTGCCAGCGATTTAACTGCTTTTTCGCCAATCCATTTCTGCATGCGAGGGAAATTGGATAGCCACTTGTAATCGTTGGTCTTGGTGCCCGATGGCACCAGCATGGCAATTTTTTGCCAGGACGATGGCGCGGCATCAAAGGCATTGTTAAACGTGGTCTTCAAATTAACGAAAATGGCTTTCAAAGCCGGTGCATTAACAATCATTGCGCATACTCCCCTTATTGAACCCAAACGCCATCAGCTTCAAGGCCGACGACGATCCCGGCTTGCGAGCGGGTATTGGTACCGTTGGTTTTTGCCACGGTCTGGTTATCGACGATGTAACAAACGCGCCCCAAGCTGGCCTGCGTTACAGGATCAGCACCGTCGTTGGCCCACTTGAATGCCTTGCCACGACGCACGCCAACAGTGACAGCGCCATCCGCGCCCCCTGTGTTATCGATACATTCATCCGCCATGCCGAGGTAAGCCAGCGTGGTTGACGTAGCGCCTGGCGTACCGAAGCCGGTTGCGCTGGCACAAACAATCGTTCCGGCCAGAATCTTGGCGTTTGCAGCCACTGGGATGCGAACCAGCTCGCCGTCTTTCAGCGGGGTATTACGATCTGCGATGGCAACGGTCATGATTGACTCCCTGCTGCGATGGTTTTTTGAACATCTTCGACGCTATTGCCGAAGGCTTTGCAGACGGCCAGCGTGGTGTCATCCAGCCCGCCCAGCGGCTGATCAACTGGTGGCTTGCCGCCGGTTTGCGTTGCAGTTAGCGCCGCGATTTTTGGCGCAGTGTCGAGATAGGCCGTCAAAGCAGCAGCATTGGTTTTGGCCAGATCACGCGCCCAGGCTTCCTGTGCGGGCAGTAAGCGGCCGTCACTCAATGCGGCCGTCAGCAACTGCTCGGTCTGACTTGCCTGTGTCTGAGCCGTCAGCGACGCAATTTGGCCTTGCAATTGGCGCATTACATCAACAGAAACAAACTTGGCAGGATCGACTTGATTCGCAGACAAGGCCGCAATTTGCGCATCCGCACTGTCAGCCTTGGCTTTCAGCGCGGCCATCGCGGTGGTGATTTCGACATCGGTCGCTGTCGCGGCCAAGCCGAGCATGGCAATCAGTTCTTCACGTTTCACAGGATTCTCCTCAGTAATGGAAACAGGGGGTGGGCACGCCAGACGTGACAACGCAGCCAATGACAACGGTGGCAACTCATCCAGTGCGGGGGTATTGGTCAAGGCAACGTGCAGCAGTTTCAGTACACGACCGTCGAGGCCATACAGAAAAACGGGAGAAAGATAGAGATACTCTTTGGCCGCGATATGGGCGGCTGCTTTGGCAGTCCATTCCACATCGACGGCATACAGACCATCACCTTCACGCCATTCCAGCGTTTTAAACCAGCCTGATGCGGGCGCTTCCTTGCCGTTCTCGGCGGCTTTCAGCGTCTGATGTTCGTAGTCGACCACATAGCGGGTCTGCCGGGTTAAGGCGGTGGCAACCAACAGCTCGGCATTGGTGCTATCCAATATCCATGCCGCGCACTCAGCAGGTCGACCATCGACGCCGCGAAACTCGCCAGCGGGAAATAGCTTGATCGTCTGACGCTCAGCATTGGGCGTGAGGCTGACTTCAATAGCCAGCGCGGCGATCATCGGAGTGAGTGGGGTTTCTCGTTTCATGCCGCTATGGTGCGGCGTGGGTGGACGTCTTCCGAGCGGATATCAATACTGGATTTCATTCGACTTGCACCTATTGCAACGGTTTGTCATACTGAGTTGGTGCCAGAAACACGGTGAATACCTCCCTGCCGTAGAACGTTGCAAGACGGATCGCGTGAGAGTGAAGCGGGAGTCCTCTCCTGGCACCTTCCTTTAAATATTGCCCTCAACATTCGCGCTGTTACGCATCAACCGGCGCACCTCTTTTTCTGTCGTGATGTAGAACGACTGCAAATAGTTTTCTTTCCCTGTGCGCGTCACCTTCACCACGGCAACCCACCACTTATCGTCCTGTCGGATAAATTTCAGGTGCAAATCACGGTCAGCAATGATCATCTGCGGCGCTTCAAGCACTTGTTGCACTCGCCAATAATCTTCCAGCCCCACGGCCTGACCCTGCCGATGTACCAGCTGTTTAGCCAAAGTATCGTCAGACAGCCACACCGTTTGACTTTGACTTCCCAGCTTATCCATCCCATCCGCATCAAGCACCGCAACCGGAAAACGCTGCCTTGCTGCAAGCACCTGACGCAATTCGGTTGAGCTGCCACCTTCGGCCAGGCCACGCTCAACAACTGTGGCCAGATCCTTGTACCACCCCTCAAAATCAGCACCACGCAATGTATCGGCCACATATTGCCGCGCATCGTGATAGTCGTACTTGTCCAGGTCTGGTTGGTAGCGCTGCACACCCGGATTGCTGTTAAAACCGGCATCAGGAGCAAACCAGTGTGTGCGCCCATCGCTGCCCGACACTTTGATGCCCGTTCGTTGTGTCTCGTACACTTCACCTGTACGTTTGTTGGTGCCGGTCTCCACGGTAATTGTCGATAAGCGACCTTCGGATGACTCAAGGCGCAGACCTTCTTCATCAAGCGCTGACTTTGACACAGGCCGGACACGACAACGGCAATTGAAACCATTGGGCGGGTACCTGGAATCCGGCGCGTTTATTGCCGTCAAACTCAGCCATACAGATAAACTTACCGTCCATATTGCGGATCGACACCGCCGATCCATCGTGGATATCCACGCCTACCTGCACTTCCTGCCCATCCACCTCCATCAGCTCTTCGCTGAAATACACGTTGTTCCACAGCTTCACCTCGCCACGCATGGCCTTGCGGGTAAACGTAGGGCGGAATAAGTCGCGTAATTCCATCTCATCGAGCATCACATCCTCGGCCCTACGGTGTGCCTGGTAATACGCTTTGGGCGACATATGCACGCCATTTACTTTCGGCAGCGAGCTATGTGGCCGCTGGTTGTATTCATTGATCGCAGCATCCAAATCAGCGACAAACTCAGCCAGGCTAGGCACATGCGGCAAATTCACCGTCATGCCTTCCCCTGCATTGCGCTGCACCGTCTGTGCACGGCGGATATCCCGATTCACCAGTCGCAGCGTGTCGCGGTCGGCGTCTTTGCCCTGATAAGTCGGGTATTTTTTCGCCAGCGGAATCGTGATCGTTCCCCATGCCCGCTCAATCAGGCCGCGCCCTTGCGGGTTGCCCGGAATACCCGTTTCGTGATGAATGCCCAGTCGCGGCAAAATCCCAGTCAGTGGCGCATCCAGCACCTTGCCGGTTTCACCCGCACCGTTATCCGAGTAATAAATCAGTGGTGGCGGGTATTTGCTGGCCACATGACGGATCATGTCTGACACGGCGATCACGTTTTCCGATAGGGCGGTGCTCCAGCCCATCGCCAGGCGGCTGCTGCAATCCAGTCCTAACGTCACTTCAATCACCATCGGCTGCCCCGTTTCAGGGTTGATCACCTTGCATTTCATGCCGTGCCCGTCGCCAACCAGCACGTCGCCCGGCGTCAACAAACTCCAGTCACGCCGCACAAACGGCAGCTTGGCTTTCAAGGCCGCACCGGAATGGCGACCGACGTACAGCATTTTCGGCGGCAGCTTTTTCAGCATTCGGCGCACCGCATCAATGCTCGGCGGCACTTCATTCACTGGCAGCGCTTTGACAAACTCGCGATACGACTCGACCAGCGCAGGCTTGCTCGGGCGGCGATACACCGCCAGAAATTCGCCCAGCCACCACGGTGTGCGCATGTCTTTTTGCCGCACTTGCGGTGCCAAACGGCGCAAGCGCTCGCTCGGGCTATCGGTCGATTCGTATTTGTCACACCACCGCAGTAGCGTGCGATCACTCACGACACGATCGGCACTGCTGCGCGCATTGGCATGATCGACCAGTTGCTGCAGCAGCTCGGGCAAGGTGCGATTTTTCGCCGCCTCGGCCACATACACCGCCGCCCTTTTCTTCGATTTCAGCACCCGTTGGATATTGAACACTTCGCACACCAGCGCCATCCGTGCATCAGCCGCCGCGCGTTGCGCATCGCTCAATTCGTCGACCGACACCAGCGTTAAATTCAGTTGCTGTTCGCGGCGGGCTTTTTTAAGTTCGCTCGGCAAAGGGCGTTGCGCCACATCGGCCACTGGCAAATTTGCCAGCAGTGCATCAGCCTGACGCTTTTGCAGCGCTTGTTGCGCGGATTTGGGTAGGCTGGCAATGGCGTATTCGACACCTTTACCTTTTGTTTTGCGACGGCAAGCCCAGCTCTCACGCTGAGCACACTTTGAAACCCCTCGCTCGCTGCCAGGCAAATCCGGTAATTTCAGCCCAGCCAACTCGGCGGCGCTGTAGTGAGTTTTAATTTCGACAGGCTCATTACTCATGGCCCCTCTCCGTATCATTGAGGCCTTTTCCCGCAACGATTACAGACAAGGCAGGGAAAACCGGCTTAAAATTACGCTTGTAATAACGCTGTGGCCAAATGGCCTCTGGTGCGAGCCCTATGGCGGCGGCAATAATCCGCTCAGCTTTTGGATAAGGTCGATCTAGTGCGGTTTTGAGTGTGGTTTCACTCAAGCCCGCCTCTCTCGACAAGGCGCGCATCGACCAGCCTTTTTTATGTAATGCCGCCAAAATATCCGCCCGATGCCAATCATCGGCGGTATTTTTTTGGCTTAGTAATGCACTCATCGCCTAAACCCTCCTCGGTTGTCGATGTGTGCATACTAACGCACATATTCTATGCAATCAAGAATATTTGCGTTCTTTATCTAGTATTTATGCGTTCTCAATTTTCGTTCTGTTTCCTGTCGGATAAAAAAGACACGCACAAATACTAGGTTTACCATGCAAAACATAGGCTTATGCTAGAAAAGGAACTATCTATGTCCGAAGAATCCAGCGTTCCGATTCTGCAACAAGAAATCGGAACTAGAATTTCCGCAACAGCCGACATTCTCGGGGGTCGCAAATCTGCAGCTGAAGCTGCGGGGATTTCTGAAGATATGCTCTATCGCTACATCAGGGGCAGCAGCAAGCCACCATTAGAGGCAATGGTAAATCTTGCCAAAGCTGCAAAAATTCAGCTCGATTGGCTTGCAACAGGCGAAGGCCAGATGTTCAAAGGCAATCTAACCCCCGAGATCAAATCCGCTGCGCGCCAGTTGCTGCGCGAAGAGCCGCGCACCAGTTCAGTCAGCAGCCCCATCCTCGCAAGCGCCCCTGCTGTGGCGACGTTCTGGCCCAACCCCGACGGCGAGCCACAGCTCAATGCCTGGCAGAATTGGGCGGCAGGCATCGATACTTCGCTGTTTGTACCCGTGATCTATGCGCCCAAGCTGTGCGCGGCGGCGGGCAATGGCCTGGTGAACTATATGGATGAGCAGGAAACCGAAGCCCTGATGTTCAAGGCCAGCTTCCTGCGCTATATGGGCGTGCAACCACACCAGGTGTTTTGCATGCGTGTGAAGGGCGAATCAATGGAACCGAGCCTGAAGGATGGCTGTATTGTTCTGGTCGATACGGCACAACGCCGCGTGGCCGAGGGCGTATTTGTATTACGGATGAATGATGAGCTGCTGGTGAAGCGCTTGCAGCCACTACCTGGCGGCGTGGTGCGGGTGATGAGCGACAATCCGGCCTATGCCAGCTTTGAAATCAATCTAAGCCAGATGGCCGAGCACGAAATCGACATTATCGGTCGCGCTATCCACCTCAATACCAAGATTTAATGCGACAACCTCAATAAAACCTACGTTTTAACGCTGTTGGGCATAAAAAAGCGCGGACAATTCAGGAGAAGCACTCCCCGAATCAGTCCGCGCCAAATATCGCACAAATATAGCTGTTTCCAGTCCAAGCCGTGCCAAAGCTGCCGCCACGCACTTTTTAACCCAGAGCAGCCGCAAACCCGCACCGCCGTTGAGTTTAATCCCGCTGCATCCCACTCAGTCCCGGATGACAAGTCTCCCACCACCCCACATAGGATAAAATCCACCCTGCTGATACCACCACGATGTATTTGACTGCAAGCATTCATCCGCAAGGCTTAGCGGGCAATACATCGAGATTAATTTGACGACTAGCCCCGAATCAAAACCTGAGGTCAATATGCAAAAATTCGCTGAAATCCAAGCCCGCGCCATAGCGCGCAAAGGCGGCGCGCAGGCTCTGCAGGATTTATTGCCCTCGGTAGCGAGCGAGGCGCAGTTTTTGGCGCTGCCCGATCACCGCATTCTGGCGATGATGTGCAAAGCCATTAATCAGGCGGGCTTTAACTGGACAGTGATTAGCAATAAATGGCCGCAGTTTGAAGATGCTTTTTTCGGCTTTGATGTTGATACGCTGGCGATGCTGTCCGCCGAGCAATGGGAAGCGTATTGCAACGACACCCGCGTGGTGCGGCATTGGCCAAAGATTAAAGCGTTGATGGAAAATGTCAGCTTTGTGCGAGCGTATAGCCATGAACACGGCAGCTTTGCGCGCTTTCTGAATACATACCCTCCTTCACGGCAAGTCGAGTTGATGGCCTTTCTCAAAAGCCACGGCAGCTGCCTGGGCGGGCAAACGGGGCAATGGTTGCTGCGCTATATCGGCAAAGATGCATTTGTTTTAACGCCAGACGTGGTGCTGGCGCTGCAGTTGGCTGGCCTGGACATTCCCGATCAGCCAACAGCTAAACGCGATTTAAACAAAATCCAGCAGCTATTTAATGATTGGGCCGCAGAAACCGGCCTGCCCTACACCCATCTAGGCAAAATCGCCGCCTATTCGGTGGGCGTGAATTATGAAAGCCAGCTGATTCAACATGAAAGCAGTAAGTTCAAAGCGGTGATTGAATGAGCAGGCACAAGCACATGCCCGATTGCGCGCATTGATCATCCCGGCGATCAAGAGCAGCTGAGCAGGCATTGCAGAGCAATATGGCAGGGTATATTAATGCAGGCGTTTGCAGCACTGTCCTAGCTAGCAATACGTAGGCATGCATCTGAATAATGAAGCAGAATTAACTGGTGAGCTCGGCAGGCAAAGGGCTTTGTTGCACAAATCAGCGGCGTAGTGCCGCTGGTAGAATGGCTGTATGAGCAAACCCGCGCCTAACAAGTACAAAACCACCCACTGGCCAAGCTATCACGCCGCATTGAAATCGTGTGGCGCATTGATGCTTTGGCTTGATCCAACGCTGAAATGGGCTGCTGAACCGACTGGCAAGCACGGACGAGCCCCTACTTTCAGCGACGCCACCATTCAGTTCTGCCTCACTATCAAATACCTATTCGGCCTCACATTGCGCCAAGCCACTGGCATGGTTGAAAGCCTGCTGCAGCTCGCCAATTTAGATTGAGTCGCCCCAGATTATTGCACTAGGGTCTGCTGACGTTGGGTTAACGGTTGCGCTGGCGCGACATCCGTGGCCAATCTTGGCCGTGATGTGCGCAATTTGCCCATGCCAACTTTACAAAGACTCGTTGTTTTTATGTTAATTACCTTACCTGACTCATAGTAGGCATGGAAACCATCAATAGTTGTCGCTTATGATTGCAGGCCAAGTCAGCACAAGAGACAGCAGTATGACTGCGAGCAAAGATCAGCTTTACCGACCCGGTGAATCGGAGCTCAGCCTTTGGCTGCAGCCAGAGCAAGATGACTGGCTGTTATTGCAGCAGTACTCAGCTAGCGCGCCTGAAGTGCTGGCGCGCTTTTCCAACCACGCTGCCGCCTTGGCCGCGCAGCAGCAGGTACTGGCCGCCCGACTGGCTGATGGTTTTTTGCAAGCCGATACCGCTATTCCGGCTGTCCACACAGAAACCGATTCGAAATCCGCCACATCGCCTGATCCGCGCCATACCTCACAGCAAGCCGAACTTGATACTCGATTAATCAAAGATTTACACGCCGATGCTTGGCGCTTACTCAGTGCTCGCCAGCGCACTCGCTTGGTCTGGCGCATCGGTGAAGTGCGCGCCGCTGCTGCGGTGCCAAGGCTCATTGAATTGCTCGGCAGCGAAAAAACGAAGCACGGTCTGCTCGATTATTGTATTGCCTGGGTTTTGGGGCGTTGCCATGATCGCGGCGCAATGGCGGCGCTTGATGAATTAAGCCGCCGCGCGACTCATCCTGCTGCGCAGCGCATCGCCCGCGATGCTTGGCTGGCCTTGGCGAACGAATCCGAGCGCAGCCAATGGGCTGAGCGCCAGATCGCCGATTGGGCGCTGCCTTTGCGAGAAGCGTGGCAGCAGCAAGATGTTGCCACTTTGCAAGCGCGGCTCAGTGCGCCAACTGAGTGGGATCAAGCCTTGCTGCGCCAGCCGTACGGCGACTGGCTAGAAGAATTTGATCGAGTGAGTTTGTCCGCCAACTGGGCGCGGCCCTTGCTATTGCAGGCTTTGAGCACTTTACCGTTGCTCGGGGGAACATTCCGTGCAGCGCGACATATTTATAAAGCCGCCGAGCTGCGTGGCGACGCGGCGGTCTGGTCTTTGCTGCAGCGCCGTTTTGAGCAAACACCGGCGCAATTCACGCGCTCGCATGCCATGCAATGGGTGGCGTTTGATAATGAATGGCTGCGTTCAAACGAGGAATTGCCACGTAACGATAGCCGGCTGGCTTATTCCAACCACACCCGCGCCTATCTGGTGCGGCGTGGTTGGCGCTATTTACGCCGCTTGGCGGTGCAGGGTAGTGCAGAATTTGTACCGTTGGCGGCGGCCGCTTTATTGCAATACGACGATGCCCGCACCGATTTGAGCGGCTACACCCAGCACAATACCTCGGTGTTTGAGCAAGGTCGCTGGCAAATGCAAACCCGCTATTGCCATCCGTTTTCACGCAGCATGCTGCTCAACCGTTTATTATTTAAGGCATCTGGCTCGATACATTGCGGACGCAATAGCGAATTATGGTGGTCGGCGACGCCGTGGCACGGCGAGCAGACGCAGCAGCCTGCGCCGTTTGCCGCTATGTGGGCCGAGCGCCCTGATGCCTTGCTACACCTATTGCTGACCAGCCGCGCCGAGCTGGTGCATTCGTTTGCCGCGCCCTTGCTGCTAAGCACAGACGGCGAGCCGACCCGCCCGCAGCAAATTTATCTGCAACAGTTGGACGAACACTATTGGGCGCGTTTGCTTAACAGCCCGATGGCGGTCACCGCCGAAGCGGCCATGCGCTGGATTTTGCCGAAAGTAAGTAGCGACAACTCACAGCACTGGCTGGCCTTGCTGCTAGCAAGTCGCCATCCCGCGGTCGCGCAAGCTGGCCTAACAATCCTCGAGCAAAACCCTCAAGCCGCAACAGGCAGCTTAGCCACACTGAGCGCAGTGGTGTTGGCGCGTACGCCGGAAGTGCGCCGTTTTGGCCGTGTACTATGTCAGATTGCTGCCAGCCAGCCAGCGCTGTTGACGGCATTACTGGTGCAACTGCTCTCCGAGCTCAAGCTGCGTGATCAGCATAGCTTTGCGCTGGCCGAGATTTGCGAAAACCTCTCATGGGTATTGGCTAATCCGCTAATTAAAACCTTAACTACCGATGTATACCCTGAGTTTTTAGCCTTGCTACAGCATACAGCGCAGCCGATTGTGCTGCTGGCTGCTGGCGCTTTGCTGCATTATCCGGCACAAAATTGCCCGGCAACGGCGTATCAGCGCTTGTTATCCAGCCCTGAGCCAGAGATTCAAGCCGCTGGCGTACGTTTACTGGCCGCATTGCCAACCGATGTCCTGCTCACGCAAAGCAGCATGCTGCTCAATTTCTGCCTCAGCGACGCAGCGCAAGTGCGCCAAGCTGCACAGCAGGCCTTGCAGCAGATTGCGCCTAGCTTGCCCGCCAATGCGCTGGCTCCGCTATTTGATGCCTTGTTCCGCGCTGAAAGCAGCGAGGGATTGCACGCAGACTTGCTGACTTTACTCACCGCCACCTTGGCCGAATTTATGCATTTGCGCGCCGATCAGGCCACAATGTTGCGCTTATTGCTGGCGCGCAGCCGTGGCGCACAAGCGTATGGCAGTTGGCTATTGCAGCAAAGTCAGGATCATGAAGTCGCGCTAAGCGACTGGTCTTGGCTGGCGCGGCACGAGGCGCTGGCGGTGCGGCAGCGCGCGATGCAGGTGCTAGACACGAATTGGCCGCAAATTGGCGTTTCCGGCGTATTGCCCGTCTTGTTAAGCCGTTGGCCTGATACGCGCCAGCAGGCGCTGGGCTGGCTGCTGGAACGGGTCGACCCCGACGCATGGTCGCCTGAATCAATGATTGCCTTGTGTGATAACGAATACCCAGAAGTGCGCGCCTTGGGCTGCGACTTACTGCAACAACGCTTGGCACAGCAGCGCGATCAAGAATGCTTGCTGGCGCTGGCAGCGCATCCCTCATTGCAGGTGCAGCGTTTTGTAGCGAGCTGGCTGGCGCAGGTATTGGATGCGAGCGAGTCGTCGGGGTACGACGCCCATCAAGCAAAACATCTGCAGCTGGCCGAGTACCGTCAATTTCTGCTGACGGTGCTATCCCAAGTCAACCGAGGCCGAGCTGCCAAGCAGGCACTGTTTAAATTACTGTCGGCGTTGTCATTACAATCGGAGAATCTGGCGCAGGAAGTCGCCAGTTTGTATCAACGGCTGGTACTCACTGTCGCTATCGCCGACAAGGCGCAATACATTGCAGCGCTGGCCAAAATCCGCCAGTACTATCCGCACATCGAAACCGGCCTGCAAATTTGTCCGCTAGAGCATCGACAGCCAGAGCGCCGGCAAACAGAGTGTCAGCAGCCAGTACGCGGAGTTGCCTGATGGAATTCAAATATCAATACGCCGGAGAAAGTGCAGTCAGTCAGCAAGGCGGTGCCACGGCAGTTTCTTTTGCGGCCGATACCTTGCGTGCGCCGGTGCAGTTTATCGCCGAGATTAGGCAGCATGTGGCGTTTCGCGAAACCATGTCGGCCTTGCATCGCGTGGTACTGGCTGATTTGCGTTTTCGCGGCCGCGACCACACGGCTTACTTAGCCTGGCTGCAAGCCAATGAAAGCAATTTGCTCGCCGAATTCATGAGCCAAGCGGGCGTACTGAAACAGCAGGTCGCCGCGCTGCAGGATGAATTAAAGGCCTTGCGCAAGCAAAAAGACGCGGTGTTATCGCCTTTCCTCAAAGCACAGCACGCTTATTTTGACCATCTGTATCAACACAATCGTGAATGGTGGTACGTGCTCGATCCGGTGATTACCGTACATCCCGATTTGGTGTTCTTTGAATGCTTTAGTCAAGACGAATCCACCTACGCGCGGCTGTCGTTTGATCACACGTTTTTTGAAGCGCAGGGGGAAACGGTGTATGGCACGACCAATATCGATTATTCGCAGGCACTGTACGATGAATTTCAACGCATCCGGCCTTACCACCCCACCCGCTTGGAAATCGCCGGTACGGGCTTAAGCGTGCAAACCGCTGCAGCGGATCAATTTGTCGAACATAAAATCGACGTACCCGACAGCTGGGTGCGCGGCTTTTTGCAAGTCAGCAGCGCGATGGCGCAACCCGGCATCAAATTAACGCTAGATCCGATGGATTTGCACAATATTTGCCACTTGCTCAAACGCCGCAAAGAGCGCGTCGGGCCGCGTTCAATTCGCTGCGAGCTGGTGCCGGGGCAGCCAGTCAGAATGGTATTCGAGCCGTGGAATACGGTGCTGGAATGCCCGCGCTCCAGCCACAGCGCCACCGAAACGCAAACAATACGCTTATGGGGGCGCCGCCGTCTGTTGCAGCTGGAGCGGCTGATTCCGCTGGCCACCACCGTGGACGTGCTGCTTCTAGGTAGCGGCATGCCCAGTTTCTGGCAAGTGGCAGCGCCCGGCTGGGAATTTACGCTGGGACTGTCGGGCTGGACTGCGAATGATTGGTCGCGTTGCGGTCAGTTTGATTTGCTGGGTGCGCGGCAAAACGTCGATCACGCGACTTGCGAGCGGATTTTGCAAACTCTGGCGCAGCAGTTCACCGCGACGGTGGCTCAGCTCGCGCAGCAGTGTGCGCTGGATTCAGAGGTCGTGGCATCCGGTTTGCTGCTGCTATCGCAAGATGGGCGCGTGATTTACGACTTAAGCAAAGGTGCTTACCGCCTGCGCGAGCTAAGTCGAGAACCGCTGAAGATCAGCCAGTTAGTCAGCGAACGTGAAAACACTGCGGCTGCGCTGGTGGCGGCTGGGCAAGTCAAAAAGATTCAGATTGAGCAGGTTGAATCTGGGTATAGCGTTACCGCACAGATTAAAGTTAATGGCCAGAGCTATACCCCATATTGTCTCATTGATGTAGACGAAAGAATGACCGACGCTGGCTGCCAGTGTCATTTTTATACCCAGAACCGCTTGTACCGTGGGCCTTGCGAACACATTATCGCCACCCGGCTGGCTGCACAGCGGGACATGGTAAGACAAAAAACGAAAAGCGCCGTGTCGGTGACCTAGCTTTAAACCCAGCTGACGGTTTGCCTTGTTGCTGTTGTAAAGACGCTTGTTAATTAACGCTTTATTGAAGGGGGATTTCCGGGTCTGTTAGACTCGAATGGTGTGGTGGGGAGGCTCTTGCAACCCGGCTGGTGCATCGCCAGCCTTGTCTTTTGCTGTTCCACGCGTCACTGGCCTGTTCTTCACTGGGCCGGTACGTGCTACCTGCGACATGACGGTGCGGCTTGTGCCAAGCCCAATGTCGCAGGTAGCACGTACCGGCTTCGAGTGGACCAGTCCAGTCTTACAGGCTCTTCGATGAGAACCCTGCCACACCCTTCCGAGTTGCTGATGTAAGCGGTATCTAGGATTTGGCTCGAAATAAACCCCTGAAATGTCAGTCATCCCGAAAGGTTTTTATCGGTGATACTGGCCGTGCTTTTTGGTTCCCGTCTACGCGGGAATGACGACGACGGGTAGCTCATTCGAGCCAGACACTAAGGTGTACTGCTTGTCCCGGCTTAAATTATGAGCCAGCCGAGCCAGTCCAATCCGAATCAGTCCAATTCTGCCCAGCCGCCCAATAGCCGCGAAGCCATTTTGCAGCGCATGCGCAACAGCAGTAAGGACGAGGTGATTCTAGAAGAAATGCGCCGTCAGGGCTTCTGGCCCAAAGATGAGCCGTCCCCCGAGCAAGCCGCTGCCCTTGCATTGATCGAACGCGAAGGTGAGCTGGTGCGTGCTTTGCACGATTTAAGCCAGCAGCTGCATCAAGTGGAAGAGCCGCAAGCGGCACTGAAAGCCATGCGGAAGGAGCGAATGCGTCTAGCGCGAGAAAAGCGCGAAGTCACCCGCCGCCAGCAAGCGCAACGCCGTTATGATCGCGCGCTCGCTTGGCATACGCAGCAGCAAAACGATATTACTTATTTGGGTGAAGACGTATCGCAAGGCTTGGCTGATCCGCGCAGCGATGAAGCGCGGCTGGCAAGCAAGGGCCTGCCTCATTTCAGCAGCGTCGCCGCCTTGGCACAAGCGATGGGGGTGACGGTAGCCGAGCTGCGTTTTCTGAGCTTTAGCCGCAATGTCACGCGAATCAGTCACTACCGGCGTTTTACTGTACCCAAAAAAACCGGCGGGGTGCGGCTGATTTCTGCGCCGATGCCGCGCTTGAAACGACTGCAATACTGGATTTTGGAGCAAATTTTGCTGAAATTACCAGTGCACGCCGCAGCGCAAGGCTTTGTCGCTGGGCGCTCGATCGTTAGCAATGCCACGCCACACACCGGACAGGCGGTGGTGGTCAACTTCGACTTACAAGATTTCTTCCCATCTATACACTGGCAGCGCGTATCGGGCCTATTCCAGTCTATGGGCTATTCCAAGCAGTTGGCGACGATTTTGGCGCTGATTTGCAGCGAAACGCCGTGCGATGAAGTGGCGGTCGACGGCGCACACTATTTTGTCCAAACCGGCGTGCGGCGTTTGCCACAAGGCGCGCCCTCTAGCCCCGCGCTGACCAATTTACTATGCCGCAGGCTCGATACGCGGCTTAGTGCGCTGGCGCAGCGCTTGGGTTTTCGCTATACCCGCTACGCCGACGACATGACTTTTTCTGCGGCAGACGATAGCCAATTACCGCGCCTATTATGGCAAGCCAAGCGAGTGATTCGGGAAGAAGGCTTTACGCTGCACCCCGACAAACAAAAAGTGATGCGCCGCCATGCACGGCAAGAAGTCACCGGCATTGTCGTCAATCAGCGGCCTGCAGTCTGCCGCGAAACTTTGCGCCGCTTTCGGGCGGTGCTGTTTCAAGTTGAGCAAACGGGGCCAACCGGCAAGCACTGGAATGGAAACGAAAATGTATTGGCTGCGCTAGCGGGCTACGCGCAATTTATCGTGATGGTGGATGCCGAAAAAGGCCGCCCGCTACTGGCCCGAGTACATGCCGCGCAACTGAAATGGTCTGCACCAGAAGCCGCCCGCAGTAGCTACTACCGCGATTTTCGCACGGCCAGCAGCAAGGGTATTGCCCCGAAGGGCATTACTCAAATGGCACAGCGTGCAATACCCATTATTGAGCTAACTCAAGAGCAGCACCAGCAGGCCAAACAATCAGCGCAGCAGCCAAACAGCCAGCGCGCAGTGATCCCAGCCGACCCAGATGTGGTGCTTCTCGAACAGCAGCAAGCGCCGCCGCTAGCTGCCCATGCCAACACACCGGTCAGCATATATCTGCAAATCGCCGCAGCTTTTTTGGCGTTAATGCTGATCGGCCTGCTATCGAGCAATTACTTGCTCTCGGCAGGCAGTATTGTCTGGGTCTGGTATTGCATGCAAAAACGCAAATTCAGTTGGTGGGGGTTTGTACTGGTACTGATTGTTTGCCGATGGCTGTGGCAACAGATTGAATGACGGCAAGCGCAGAAAGCAGCAAGACCACCTCACTCACCACCACGATTGCATTGCCGACTGTGTCTCGGTGCTGAGTGGCAGCGCTTAGCTGCTAAAGCATAATAAGTGATCTGCTAGCCTTCGCCAAGTGTAACCAGAATTGTAACCATAAAACGGCTTTTTCCGAGCGCCAACGAAAAAAGGGTTCCAGCTAAAAAACTGGAACCCTTATATTCTTGGTGCCGACGGCAGGAATCGAACTCGCGACCCCCTGATTACAAGTCAGGTGCTCTACCAACTGAGCTACATCGGCTAAGAGCTGCGCATTCTACACTATTTTTAAAAATACGCAAGCACTATAACCGCTTATTTTAAATCTTTACTGCTAAAAAACGCATCCGAGTAAAACTCTTCGGCCGGCAGGCCTTGGGCGACGCAGCCTTTCACTGCGGCCTCGACCATCACGGGTGCGCCGCAGGCGTAGACCTGGTAGTGCGCCAGATTGGCAAAATCGGCCAAGACGGCCTCGTGAACCAGGCCGGTGCGGCCTTGCCATTGATCTTGCGGCTTGGGCGCGGAGAGCACCGGTATAAAGGTGAAATTGGGGTGTTGCTGCTGCCAGTCGGACGGTACGGCAGGCATGTACAAATCATCGAGCGAGCGGCAGCCCCAGTACAGCACCATTTCGCGCTGGGTGTTGTGGTGCAGTGCGTGTTCGATAATGCCTTTGATCGGCGCAAAGCCGGTGCCGGTGGCGATAAAGATAATGGGCTTATCGCTGTCCTCGCGCAAAAAGAAGCTGCCCAGCGGGCCGGTGAAGCGGAAAATCTCGCGCTCTTTCATCGTCTCCCACACATAGCCGGAAAACTCACCACCCGGTACATGGCGGATGTGCAATTCGAGATAACCTTCCTGATGCGGCGCGTTGGCAATCGAGAAGCTGCGTTTATTGCCGGTTTTGGTGTGGATGTCGATGTATTGGCCAGCCAGAAACTGCAGCCTTTCGGTCGATGGCAGCTTGAGCGTGAGCACCGCCACGTCGTGCGACACCTTGTC
The DNA here is from genome assembly GCF_009760905.1 of Chitinibacter sp. GC72. Lineage (GTDB taxonomy): Bacteria > Pseudomonadota > Gammaproteobacteria > Burkholderiales > Chitinibacteraceae > Chitinibacter. The sequence goes on from NZ_VIRW01000011.1 coordinate 59,588, forward strand.
GATTTTCTCGATGCGGGTTGGTAGCGTTCTAATCTGGATGTCTTTGGTGGCGGTGACTTCGCGGCATTCGATGCTCACGCTGTCGCTCACTGGCGTGGCGCAGCAGAACAGCGCCAGCCCTTGCGCTACTTCGCTCTCGCTCAAGGCGCTGGCCGAATGATCGCCGTGCGCCACTTCGCCGCTCAGCACCTTACCTTTGCACGCGCCGCATGAGCCATTTTTGCAGCCATAGGGCATATTAAAGCCCTCGCGCATCGCTGCATCTAGCAGGGTTTCACCGTCAAACACGCTCAGTTGCTGACCTGAAGGTTCAATGATAAGTTGCTTGCTCATTCTTTTGGATTTCCGACTTGTGCGAAAAAAACGCTTGTTAATTATTGGTTGCGGTGACGTTATTCGGCGGGCGCTGCCCTGGCTGCTGCAGCGCTTCAAGGTGTATGCCACTGCACGCAGCACTGGTAAAGCGCTGCAGCTGCATACCCTGGGCATCCACCCCATCATCGCCGATCTGGATCAGCGCCGGACTTTATCGCGCCTGGCAGGTCTGGCCGATCTGATTATCCACAGCACGCCACCGGGCGAAGACAAAGCTGACCTGCGCACTCGCCGCCTGCTGGCGACGCTCTCGCTGCCGCGAACCTGCGGCGCGCTCGCCCCGCAAAACGCGATTTTAGCACAGCGCCGCATCGTCTATATCAGCACCAGCGGGGTTTACGGCGACCATGGCGGCGCGTGGATTGATGAAACTTCGCCGCAGCTGGCCAGCACTGGCCGCGCCCTGCGCCGCATCAACGCGGAGAATCAGTTACGGCAATGGGCACAGACTCGATCAGCGCCGCGCCGCGTGTGCCTGCTGCGCGCGCCGGGGATCTATGCGCTCGATCGCCTGCCCACTGCGCGTATTGCGCGGGGCGAGCTCGGCATCATCGCCAGCGAAGATAGCGTCAGCAATCATATTCATGCCAATGATCTGGCGCATGCCGTCTGCCTGGCGCTGTTTCGCGGCCTGCCGCAGCGTAGCTACAATATTGTCGACGATGCACCGCACACGATGAGCGAGTGGTTTGACCAAGTTGCCGACTTTACCACCCTGCCCCGCGTGCCCAAGCTCAGCCGCCAAACTGCGCAAAGCCAGCTCTCGCCAACGATGTGGTCGTATATGAATGAGTCACGGCGGCTGAGTAATCAGCGCGCCAAACGTGAATTGCGCTGGCGGCTGCGATACCCGACGACTGAAGCGTTCTTCCACGCCAATCAAGGCAGGTATATTGCTACGAGCAAATACTAGATTGATCTGCTGCCATATACCCTATCAAGACCAGAAGCGCTCCAGCCAGCTTTTCTTGTGCCAGCTTTTTTGCGCGCCGCGTGACAGGAAATGCTCCACATAGCGCTGATCACCTTCCATGATGTGATTGGTCAGCCAATTGCGCAGAAAATGCAGTAGCTCGAACGACACCGCTTCGCCATTATTCAGCCGCGCTTGCAAATCGTTCATCTGGCTGATCAGGTCTTCGTGGTGTGCTTTGTGCGTCTCGTATTCGGGGTAGCCCAAAATGCGCATCAGGCTCTCTTCTACCGTAAAGTGGGTGCGGGTGTAATCGGCCAGCCGCTGCAGCACGGCAATCGAGGCATCACGGCCATGGTGGTGGCGGATCGCATCGTGCAATTCATTGAGCAGGTTGACCAGCACTTTGTGTTGTTCGTCGATTTCCTGAATGCCAACCGACAACGATTCATTCCATTCGATAAGCAGGCTCATACTCGTACTCCTTACCAGTCAACGCTGGCTATTGTGTAGCCTGCATACTGCCCAGAGCACCAAGTACCATTTTGATTTGCATCAAACAAAGCGCCAGATCAGCCCATTCCGTGGCAAGGTCTTGCTACAACACGCCAGCCAGCTCGCGCTCCAGCACGGTTTTGAGCGCAGCAAAGCACGCTGGGTCGATCGCGTTGCCGACCATGCCGGACATGATCTCGATGGTTTTTTCCGGTGAATTGGCCGCGTGATATGGGCGCTCGGCGCTGATGGCATCAAAAATATCGGCCACGGTGATAATGCGCGTTTCCAGCCGGATATCGGGCGCACTCAGGCGGCGGGGATAGCCATTGCCGTCCAGCCGTTCGTGATGCGCGCCGGCGACAAAGGCCAAGTCGGCAAACTGGGCAATTTTGCCCAGAATCTCCTCGCTTAAACGTGCATGCTGCTGAATGGCGCGGAACTCGTCGTCGGTCAGCTTGCCCGGTTTTTCCAGAATGGCGCTGCTCACGCCCAGCTTGCCGACATCGTGCAATAGCGCAGCGCGTTTGACCCAATTACGGCGCCGGTCATCAAAACCCAGCTCCTGCGCGATCAGATCGGCATAAAAACCGACGCGCTCGCTGTGGCCGGCGGTAAACGGGCTTTTGGCGTCAACCACCTGGCCAAAAGCCGAGGCGATTTCGTCCATGTAGTCATCATCGAGCGGCACGGTAAATTGTGCAGGCTCAAGCTCAAGCACGGCTTGCGCGATCTGCGGGTCAGCCAGCGTTTGCCAGAACGTATCGTCAAGGGCGACTTTTTCAAACGCCGCCACCAGCAAGGGGTCAAACCAGAAATCGGCACGCTGGCGGATTTCATTCAGCGCAGCTGCCTTCCCCTCAAGTGGGCCATGCGAAAATTGAAAAACGTCGATCACCTGCGAGAGCAAAGCAATGCGGGCATACAGCGGAATCTGCTCGCCTTGCAAACCGTCTGGTCGGCCGCTGCCGTTCCAGTGCTCATCGAGAGAATGAATCCCCAGCGCCACTGATTCGGGGAAACGCAATTGCCGCGCAATCCGCGCGCCGCGATCACACCGCGTCTGGATCAGCTCGTTGGCGATCGTGTCGCCGTTGCGCATGATATTCAGAATCGCCGTCAGGCGTTTGGTCCAGCTTTCATTGCGCCCGGTGTGCTCGAACACAAAGCCGAGCACTTGCGAGAGATTGGTGCCGACCAGCTTGAAATCACGTTTAAAGCTCTGATCGTCAGTCAGATACAGCTCGCAAATCCGCGCGGCGTTGCTGCTGCAGCCCAGATCTTTGAGCAGCAAGGTGTAATACAGCTCCCACAGCGCCTGCTCACTCATGCCGATCTGCTTGCCGATATGCACGCCAATCCAGCAGCAACGCACGCAATGGCCTTCGGGCTGGCCTTCGGTCATATCCAGCGCGTAGGACAACGCGCCCAGGAGTTCCGCCAGTTTCAATGATTCGCTCATACACGCACCTTGCTTGTTGAAGTTTCCAGAATAGACAATTGCGCCCAGACGAATCGAGGCGTATTTGCTCCGCCCAAATACATACCATCGGTATAGCTCTGTATAAAATATAGAGTAACCGCTACAGAGATATACCCCATATGAAAACAGCGACCCTAGGGTCGCCGTCTGATTGCTCTTGCTTGGTTTTATTCTGGATTAATCTGCGCCACGCGCCCGATCAGCGTTGAACTTGGCCACAAACTGCGGGAATTGATCCGCTTCGATCGCATCGCGCATTTCTTGCATCAGCACTTGATAGTAATGCAGATTGTGGATGGTATTGAGCTGCGAGCTCAAAATCTCTTGGCTACGGAACAAATGGTGCAAATAGGCACGGCTAAAGTTGCGGCAGGTGTAGCAATCGCAGCTCTCGTCGAGCGGGCGCATATCTTTCTTGTAATGCGCGTTCTTGATCTTCACATTGCCATAGCGGGTAAACAGCATGCCGTTACGCGCATTGCGAGTCGGCATCACGCAGTCGAACATGTCGATGCCTTGACTGACGCCAAACACCAAGTCTTCCGGCGTACCGACACCCATCAGGTAGCGCGGCTTGTTCACCGGCAGTTGCGGCGCGGTGTGCGCCAGAATGCGTTCCATTTCTTCTTTGGGCTCGCCGACCGACAAGCCGCCAATCGCCATACCGTGAAAATCCAGCTCGTTCAGACCTGCCAGCGACTCATTGCGCAAGTCTTCGTGCATGCCACCTTGCACAATGCCAAATAGCGCGTTCGGATTTTCCAGCTTGTTAAATTCATCTTTCGAGCGTTTCGCCCAACGCAGGCTTAGGCGCATCGATTCAGCTGCGGTTTTATGATCGGCCGGATACGGCGTGCATTCATCAAAAATCATTACCACATCAGAATTGAGCACCTTCTGGATGCGCATGGATTCTTCTGGCGTCAGAAATAACTTGTCGCCATTAATCGGGCTCTGGAATTTAACGCCTTCTTCGGTGATCTTGCGCATCGCGCCCAAGCTAAATACTTGGAAACCACCCGAGTCGGTCAACATCGGCTTATCCCAGCCCATAAATTGATGCAGGCCGCCAAATTGCTCGATGACTTCGAGACCCGGGCGCAGCCAAAGGTGGAAGGTATTACCTAGAATAATCTGCGCTTTAATATCGTTCAGATCGCGCGGCGTCATCGCTTTGACGGTGCCATACGTGCCTACCGGCATAAACACCGGCGTTTGCACCACGCCATGATTGAGCGTTAACGTGCCACGGCGCGCGCCGGCACTGGTCGTTTTGAGTTCGAATTGCATGAAAAACATCCTGAAAAAGCAGCCGGAGACACAGTCCAGCGCGAGGCGGCAAGATTAACGGCGCACAAGGCCGATGGCAAGCGCAATATTGCTCAATAAAAACAAAACATTAGGCTAAAAACAGCGAAATAATCTAAAATTGCCAGTGTTCGCTCCCCTAGTGCCCAGCTTTTTTTGTTCTTTAAGAGTCCTGCCAAACAATGCGCCTGCTCCCCGCCCTTGCCCTTCTCGCCTTCACCGCCACAGCCCATGCTGCGCCCATCAGGATTTGCGCCGAAAATGACTGGGCGCCATTTTCCTTCAGTCAAAAAGGTCTGGCAGTGGGCGCTTCGGTTGATCTGGTGCGTGCCGCATTTAAAAAAGCCGGCGTAGAAACCAGCTTTATCAGCGGCAGCTACAATCGCTGCCTGCGGCTGACGCTGGCAGGCCAGTACGACGCGATGCTGGACGTAGGCAAAAACCGGGAACGCACACCGCAGTTTGTCTGGCCGCAACACCCGTATCTGGTGATGAAGCTGCATCTGATCGCCAATAGCAAGCTTGCAGCTCCTGCCGAGCTGTACTATGGGGTATTGACTGGAAAGCGAGTCGGGTTAACGGCTGGATACGAATACCCCGATAAAATGCTCAGCCAGCCCGGCCTGCTGAAAGTGGAGTCGAGCAGCGAGCTGGCCAATTTGCGCCAGCTCTCGGCTGGCAATATTGAATTTATGCTGCTTTCGGCAGGCACACTGGCGACATTGAGCAAGCAGCTGGACAAGGCCGAATTAAAGCATATTCGCGATTGGGGCCAGATAGACCAGTCGGCACTGTATATTGCTTTCAACCCCAAAGCGGCCAAAGCGCAGCAATGGGCCAGCAGTTTTGATCAGGGCTGGCAGGACATGCAGAAAAAAGGCGAAGACCAGCAGATTTTCACCCACTGGTCGGCAATGCCTTAAGCCTTCAATACCCGCCTCAAGCGCCCTGTTCAGGCTCAAGTAGCATCGAATCACCGTAACTGAAAAAGCGGTACTGCTGCGCTACGGCGTGGGCATACGCCGCACGCATCGTGCCAAAACCGGCAAACGCCGCCACCAACATCAGCAAAGTCGATTTGGGCAGGTGGAAATTGGTGATCAAACGATCAACCACTTTGAATTGATAGCCGGGTTTGATAAAGATATTGGTATCGCCCTCGGGCTCAGCCAGCAAGCCCGTTTGCGACGACGCTTCCAGCGCGCGCAGCGATGTGGTGCCCACCGCGATCACCCGCCGCCCCTGCGCCTTGGCTTCACGAATCGCCGCTTGCGTGTCAGCCGGAATCCGGTAGCGCTCGTGATGCATCACGTGCTCGGCAATATTATCCACGCGCACCGGCATAAAAGTGCCAGCACCGACATGCAGGGTGAGAAAACAGGTTTTTACACCCATTACGCGCAATTGTTCGAGCAAATCATCGGTAAAATGCAAGCCCGCCGTCGGCGCAGCCACCGCGCCCGGATCGCGCGCGTACACCGTTTGATAGCGCTTGGCGTCTTCCTCATCGGGTACATGGGTAATATACGGTGGCAAGGGCAGCAGGCCGGATTGTTCCAGAATATCCAGCACGGTTAAATCCGGATGCGCGGCAGAAAAATCGAGCTTGAACAAATCGCCCTGGCGCTCGCTCATTTCGGCAATAAAACCACCCTGAAAATGCAGCAGATTGCCGGGCTTGGGCGCTTTAGACGCCTTGATATGCGCCAAAGCCTGATGCTCGCCCAGTACGCGCTCAATCAGGGCCTCGATCTTGCCGCCACTGACTTTTTCACCAAATAGCCGCGCCTTGATCACCTTGGTGTCGTTAAACACCAGCACATCGCCCGCTTGCAAGAGCGCCGGGAGTTCGGTAAAAACCCGATCGTCGAGCGCAGCACCTGCCACATGCAGCAACCGGCTTGCACCCCGGGTTTGTGGGGGGAACTGGGCAATCAGTTGTTCGGGTAAATCGTAATCAAAATCTGAAATTTGCATCGCGCACGCACGCCGTAAGCCAGGATAAAAAATCGTCGCGATTATATCAGCAAAACGCCATGTAACCCGCGCCAATCCTCATGTAACAGAATTTTTCAAAAGCTTTCAATTGTGTAAGCACCAAGCCAATTAAATATTTTCTCGGCTTTTTCTGGACAAGTTCGCCGAAGTTGCGGCAAACTCCGACGATTCACAGCGAATATAAGGATTGCTTTATGTCGTCCAACGACAAAATCCTGGTTCTGCACGGCCCCAATCTGAACCTGCTTGGGCTGCGTGAACCGCAGCACTATGGCAACGTTACACTTGATTCGATCAACCAAAACCTGGTCGATCTGGGCAAAAGCCATCAAATCGAAGTCAGCACATTCCAGTCCAATCGCGAATATGAACTGATCGAGCGCATCCACACCGCCTACACCGAAGGTGTATCGTATATCGTGATCAATCCGGCGGCTTTTACCCATACCAGCGTGGCACTGCGTGACGCACTCTCTGGCGTAAAAATCCCGTTTATTGAAGTGCACTTATCGAATGTGCATGCTCGCGAAGCATTCCGGCATCACTCCTATTTTTCCGATCTCGCCACTGGCGTGATCTGCGGCCTAGGCGCGCAAGGATATGAGTTCGCACTCACCTTCGCGATCAAGAAGCTCAAAACCCAATAACACCAATAAGCTTATAAAAGCTTTGATCTCCACCTTTATTACAGAGAGGATTGCATCAATGGATCTGCGTAAACTGAAAAAACTCATCGACCTGGTTGAAGAATCGGGCATCGCCGAACTGGAAGTGACCGAAGGCGAAGAGAAGGTACGCATCACTCGTAGCGTAGCCAACCACGGCTATATGCAAGCCCCTATGCAATATCAAATTCCTGCTGCACCCGTTGCGGCACCTGCGCCTGCTGCAGCACCTGCAGCCGAAGCTGCTGCGCCAGTTGTTGAAGGCAATGTGCAAAAATCACCGATGGTCGGTACTTTCTATCGCTCATCCAGCCCTGGCGCGAAGTCTTTCGTTGAAGTGGGTCAGTCGGTGAATGCAGGTGACACGCTATGCATTATCGAAGCGATGAAGCTGCTCAATGAAATCGAAGCTGAACACTCAGGCGTGATCAAAGCGATTCTGGTAGAAAACGGCCAGCCGGTTGAATACGGCGAACCGATGTTTGTTATTGGCTAATTCTGTGATGCGTGGTGCGTGAGAGCGACTGCAAGTTGCTTGCACCCAGCTCACTCCTCACGGAGTTTGAAAATGTTTGAAAAAGTATTAATCGCTAACCGCGGCGAAATTGCTTTGCGTATTTTGCGCGCCTGCCGCGAAATGGGCATCAAAACCGTTGTTGTGCACTCTGAAATTGACCGCGAAGCCAAATATGTCAAATTGGCCGACGAATCGGTGTGTATCGGCCCCAATCCTTCCGCGCAAAGCTATTTGAACGTACCGCGTTTGATCGCCGCTGCCGAAGTAACCGGCGCGCAAGCAATTCACCCCGGTTACGGTTTTCTGTCGGAAAACGCTGACTTTGCGCAGCGCGTTGAAGAATCCGGCTTTGTCTTTATCGGCCCGAAACCCGAATCAATCCGCATCATGGGCGATAAAGTTGCCGCCAAAGATGCGATGAAAAAAGCTGGCGTGCCGTGCGTACCTGGCTCGGAAGGCGGTTTACCTGACGACGAAGCCGAAATTTTGCGCCTCGGTCGCGAAGTCGGCTACCCCGTTATTATCAAGGCCGCTGGCGGTGGCGGTGGCCGCGGGATGCGCGTGGTGCACGCCGAAGAAGATTTGCTCTCATCGGTGGCACTCACCAAGCAGGAAGCCAATCAGTTCTTTGGTAATCCGATGGTGTATATGGAGAAATTTCTGCAAACGCCGCGTCACGTTGAGATCCAGATCCTGGCCGACCAGCACGGCAATGCGATTTATCTGGGCGAGCGCGATTGCTCGATGCAGCGCCGTCACCAAAAAGTGATCGAAGAAGCACCAGCTCCAGGCGTCACCGAAGAACAACGCCAGCGTATCGGTGAAGCGTGCGCGGCGGCGTGTCGTTTGATTGGCTACCGTGGCGCGGGTACGTTTGAATTCCTGTACGAAAACGGTGAATTCTATTTCATCGAAATGAATACCCGCGTTCAGGTTGAGCATCCGGTGACCGAAATGATTACCGGCATCGACATCGTTCAGGAGCAAATCCGCGTTGCTGCGGGCTTGCCATTGCGTTACACACAGGAAGACGTCAAGCTCAAAGGCCATTCCTTTGAGTGCCGGATTAATGCCGAAGACGCACTGAAATTTATTCCAAGCCCAGGCCAAGTCACCAAATGGCATATGCCAGGCGGCCCCGGCGTTCGCGTCGATTCGCACGTGTATCAGGGCTACACGATTCCGCCGACGTACGACAGTATGATCGGTAAGATCATCACTTATGGCGATACGCGCGAGCAAGCCATGGCGCGGATGCGGATTGCCTTGTCGGAAATGGTCGTTGAAGGCATTAAAACCAATATTCCATTGCACCAGCAATTGTTATTGGACAAAGCATTTATCAAAGGTGGCACCAGCATTCATTATCTGGAACACCATATGGACGAGATTCGCTTGGCGATTGAAGGCAAAAAAGCTTGATCAGCACAATTGCAACAATCACAAAAAGGGCAGCTTCGCTGCCCTTTTTTATTTTCATAAACAAAGCATGGGTATATTAACCTAGGTCAATAAAATCAAGATGTCTAGACATATACCCCACGAAGGCATCGAACTGATCTAGACATATTTTGCCGCCAGTTTTATTAGTAAAACATCATTTACTTACACTGAGATTGGATTCATTGTCATCGACTCAAAATCGTCCTAGCATTGCGATTCCTGAATGCAAAGTCAGGAAACAATAACGGCAATTCATCAGGCCGCCACCAAAAACAACAGGATGGAGTCAACTCAAATGAGTCAACATTTATCAGGAAAGGCCAGCCGCCTTGCGCTGCTGCTGAGCACAATGCTGCTCGCTGCCACGGTACAAGCGGCAAACTGGCAAGAAGGCACGACGTACACGGCGGGAAACAGTGTCGATTACAATGGTAAAACCTATACCGCACTGGTAACGCACACGGCTTTTGCCGGTGCAAACTGGAATCCGGCAGCAACACCTACCTTGTGGAAAGAAACAGGCAGCAGCGCTACTGCATCGCCAACACCACAGACCACCCTGTGTCCGGTTGCATCGCCACTTCCCCAGCCCACCGAGCAGCTTAAACCGCCTGCGCGCTGGGAACTGATCACGACCAATGGCGCCAATAATTGCCCAGTTCAACGCTGGCAGCCTACCTGCCCAACAGGTAGCCCATTTGTCGATGGGGAATGCAAAGTGCCACTCCCTGTAGTCACCCCAACAGCCACGCCACATATCACCAGCTCACCGGCAAGCAATAACTGGAATTCTTCAGCGGTCTATACTGCGGGCCAGCGCGTCAGCTACAACGGCTCGATTTATGAAGCCAAATGGTGGACTCAAGGCGAAGCACCTAGCTCAAGCGATTGGGGTCCATGGAAACTAGTGAGCATGCCTGTCGTCACGGCAACACCAGCAGTCACACCGACGCCAACTCCTAAAGTAACGCCGATTGGTAGCTGCATTAGTCCAGGCTTTACGCCTGAATGCACGCCAACTCCGGCACCAACAGCTACGCCTTATGTGACTGTAGCGCCGAGCCCAACCCCTTGCCCAACCGTCGTTGGCAATGGCGGTTGCAGCACTAGCGGACTACCTAAACACGCGTTGATTGGTTACTGGCATAACTTCACCAATCCATCGGGTGACACGTATCGCATTCGCGATGTGGCACCGGAATGGGACGTGATCATGATTTCGTTTGCCGACGATGCGGGCAATGGTGCGGTGGCGTTTAATCTGGACAAAAATGGCGGCACCGAGGCTGAATTTATTGCCGACGTCGCTGCCAAACGGGCACAAGGCAAAAAAGTCATCCTTTCACTGGGTGGCCAGGAAGGCCGCATGACGCTGTCGAGCAAGGAAAACGTCACCAACTTCGTCAACAGTCTGCACGCCATCATCACCAAGTACGGTTTTGACGGTATCGATCTGGATCTGGAAAGCGGTGCCGGTGTTGTGCTGGGTACGCCGATTATCAATAATCTGATCGACGCAGTGAAACAGCTCAAAGCCAAAGTGGGGCCAAGCTTCTATCTGTCAATGGCACCGGAACATCCATATGTTCAAGGTGGCTACGTGGCTTATTCTGGTATCTGGGGTGCTTATCTGCCCATTATTGACGCGCTGCGCGATGATCTGAACATGATCCATGTGCAGTACTACAATAATGGCGGCTTGTGGACACCATACTCGAATGGCGCGCTCAATGAAGGCACAGTCGATGGCCTAGTTGGCGGTTCATTAATGCTGATCGAAGGCTTTAAAACCGTTGGCGGCACCGGCTGGGAATTCAAAGGCCTGCGTGCTGATCAAGTCGCTTTTGGCGTACCAAGTGGCCGCAGCTCGGCCAATACCGGCTTTGTGAGCAATCAAGTAGTAACCGATGCACTCACTTGCCTGACGCAGCTGAAAAACTGCGGCATGGTGAAGCCCAAACAAGCCTACCCGGATTATCGCGGCGTAATGACGTGGTCGATCAACTGGGACAAAAAAGACGGCTACAACTTCTCCAAACCGACTTCAGCCACGCTGAAGGCACTACCGAAGTAAGCTCTGCTCGATCTGCTGATCTTATTCGTCAAAAGATCAGCAGCGATCAATGATCCCCCGAACCCGCCGCGCCCAACAGCGCCGCGGGTTATCTTGTCAGGATGATGAAATACTCATTGAATCCGGCACCAGAAAGCGTTATCGTAACGCATCCAATCACCCCCATTGCCATGAACCCCAATCTCCAGCGCATCCGCGAGCTTTACGAGCAAAGCAAACAGTTGATTTATGTCGACTCGGCAGAATCATTGCGCCTGATCGACGAGGCCGTTGCCCTGCTGAGCCCAGCAGACGAGCCGGCGCTCCGCGTTGCGGTGATTTATCAGCAAGTGGAAATGCTCACCGCCTTTGGCCGCATTCATGAAGCGCTGATTTTATTGCACCAGATTCTGGTGATCGCCGAAACCGAAAACCTGGAGGCCGAACGCGGCGAGCTGCTCTACCATATCGGCATCGCGCATTACACCTTAGGCGACTTTGGCACCGCGATCGACTACTGGAGCGATTGCCTGAACCTGGAAAACCAGGGTTTTTCGGCAGCCACACGGATCAATACCTATATCTCGCTGGGCCAGCTGTATTTTGCCTTCCACATGCCAACTGACGCCTTGCGCCACCACTTGAGTGCACTCAAGTGGGTGAACGAGCAGATCGCAACTGATCTGTATGTGCGTCTGCTGATCAATCTGGTCGCTGATTATTGTGAGCTGGGGCAGCATGAGCAGGCACTGACATATCTGGATGAAGCCGAAACGCTGGCCAAAGAAATCCAGCATTTTGAATATCTGGGCGAGGCGCTAGGCTACCGCACACTGATTCTGCTTGAAGAAGACCGGCTCGATGAAATCACCCAGCTACTGGAGCGTGGTCACACAATGGAGCGCTATTGGGCCTGGGGTGAAATCAGCTGGAAAATCGTGACCGGCAAAATCCTGCAAGCCGAAGAGCGCAATAATGAGGCCATCACCGCATTTGAAGAAGCGCTGGCGCTGGCCAACCAGTACGAATGCAATAGCAAAGTTCATGTGGTGCATGCCGTGCTGGCGCGCGCCTACGATAGGGTGGGCAACCATGCTCTGGCCGAAAAACACCAACGGCTTTACCAGGAACACTTCAATCGGCTAGGCTCACCCGAGATTTTTGCCCGCCTGCAGCAGCTGGAAGCCCAACTCGAAAATACCTAAGCCAGTATCTGCTTGGAAATCAACCCAGACAATTGCCACAAAGCAATACCCCTTCCCCGCCTTAAGCAAAGGACGCCGACATGCATGCATTCAGCTTTCATAATCCCTGTCAGATCGAATTTGGTGCAGGACAGATTGCCAAACTGGGCAGCCTGATTCCTGCACAGGCCCGGGTGCTGGTGTTGTATGGCGGTGGCAGCATCAAACTCAATGGTGCTTACGCGCAGATCAGCGCGGCATTGCAGCAGCATCATTGGCAGGAATTTTCCGGCATCGAGCCCAACCCCGAATATGAAACACTGATGCGGGCGGTGGAGTTTGCGCGCGAGCATGCGCTTGATTACATCGTGGCGGTGGGTGGCGGCTCGGTGATTGACGGGGCCAAATTTGTCGCCGCGGCCGTGCCGCACACCGGCGATTGCTGGCTGATTATCGGCAACCGCACACAACTAAAAACAGCCCTGCCGCTGGCAGCCGTCCTCACGCTACCCGCTACCGGCTCGGAAAGCAATTTTGCCGCGGTCATTTCAAGACGGGAAAGCAATGACAAATTGTCATTCAAAAATCCGCTGGTGTTTCCCAAGCTGGCCATTCTGGACCCGACACTGACGTTTTCACTACCCGCACGGCAAATTGGCAACGGCGTGGTCGATGCCTTCGTGCACACACTGGAGCAGTACCTCACCTACCCAAACGAAGCCCGCGTGCAAGACCGACTGGCCGAAGGGATTTTGCAAACACTGATCGAAATCGGCCCGATCACACTCAACGAGCCGGACAATTACGATGCTCGCGCCAATCTGATGTGGGCGGCCAATCAGGCTCTGTATGGCCTGGTCGGTTTGGGGCAGGCTCAGGACTGGGCTACTCACGCAATGGGGCACGAGCTGACCATGCTCTTTGGTCTGGATCATGCGCGCACGCTGGCCATTGTACTGCCCGCTTTATGGCGCTATCGCTTTACCGCCAAGCAGGCCAAGCTGGCACAATACGGGCGGCGAGTCTGGGCGCTGACCGGCGATGATGCCACAGTGGCTGCCGCAGCAATCGAAGCGACCAGCCAGTTTTTTGCCCAGATGGGCTTGTCTGCTCGGCTCGGCGATTACGGCATTGACGCGCAAGAAGCCGCCGATGGCGTTGCCGCCCAGCTAATCCGGCATCAGCGTCTAAAACTGGGAGAAAACCAGGATCTCACGCCCAACGATTGCCGTGCCATTTTGCTGACAGCGGCATAGGCGATTGCGGTGTAAGCCAGAACACAGTGGTATTCTTGCGCTTTGAGCCTTTCACCGACAGCAGACCCATGAACGAGGCAGAATTAAGGCGCCAAATCGCCCGTGCACGCAAACTCCTACACTCGCAAAGCACCGAAGCATTGGCCATCGTTCTGGATGCCCGCAAGCACGCCAAAGCGTTGCAATTGCCCGAGCTAGAAGCCAATGCTCTGTGCATCACTGCCCTGTGCGTTTATGACTTTGGCCATTACGCTGAAGTACTCGATTACCTTGATCAAATCGCCCAGCTGGCCAGCCAGAACCACATCGGGCAACAGGAAGGCGAGCTGCTGCAAACGTATGCGCGCACCTACTACACGATGGGCGAGTACGCCAAGGCCAGTGACTACTGGCGACGCTGCCTCACCCTGCCCGACTCGGCCATCATTCTGGATACGCGTATCAAGGCGCATATTGGCCTGGGCCAATTGTATTACGCGCATGAACATTATGAGTCGGCACTGGCTCATCATCGCCGGGCCGAAGAACTGGCCGCCAGCTCGGACGACTACCAGCTGCAAGCGGCCATCCTGATCAATATTGCCGCCGACCTGATTAGCTGCAACAAGCTTAGCGATGCCCACGTGGTGCTCAAAGGCGCGCTGCCTTTGGTTAAAGCCGACCACAATTACCGCAATGAAGCCGAGATTTATGCACTGATCGGGCAAATCCAGCTACTGCGCGACGACTATGACAAAGCCCGGATGAGTTTGCTCGTGGCACTGAAAATCAACCGCATGCACATCAATCAGTGGGGCGAAGCCAGTGCCATGCTCACGCTGGGCAAAGTCTATCTGGCCAGCGGCCATATCGAGATGGCACGGGAGCAGCTGGTTGAGGCACTGAACAAAGCCTGCGGTCTGGGTGCAATTCATCTGCAATACAATGCCCACTTGGCGCTGGCTGAAATTTATTCAAAGCTCGGTAAAAGCGATATTGCCGAAGGGCATGTTTTATTGCACAAGACTTTGCGCAATCAACTACTGGCCAGCACACTGGAAAGTGATCTGGAAACCATGGAATTGCGCCTGGAACTGCTATAGCGCTGACGCAGGGATGCACGTATGACCACAGAACAAGATGTAAACAACCTGAATCAGCGTGCGCGCGCTCTCTCGCGCGAGCATCCTACCGAAGCGCTGGCCTGTGCGCAGCAAGCCGCCATTTACGCCATCCAGCTCAACTATGATTTTGGCTTCACCGAGGCCATTTTCATTCAGGGCAGCATTATGAGCTTGCAGGGCAATGTGGCCGAAGGACTGCACCTGATGCGCCACGCTCTGTATATGGCCAATCTGCACCAGTTTCAAACGCTAACCCCCGATTGCCTGCAGGAAATTGCCAGAGCCTGCTACACGATGGGCGACTACGATAATGCACTGGATACTTGGGCGTTGTGTCTGGATGCCGCTTTGGCCATTGACGCCAAAGACATCTATATCAAGGGGCAGATTGGACTGGGTCAGCTGTATTTTGCGCATGATGATTTTTACAATGCGCTCAATCACCACCTCAAGGCCCGCGATCACGCTTACCAATGCCAGGATCAGAATATTCTGGCCGCAATCGAAATCAATATTGGTACCGACCAGTTTGAACTCAAGCAACTCGATAGCGCCAAAACCATACTGAAACGTGCCCTGGTGTACGCACAACAAGCGCACAATCTGGAATATCAAGCTGCGGCCATGGGCACGCTAGGCCGTGTGGCGCTGGCGGAAAATGATTTGCCCCTTGCACGCTCTTATCTGGAGCGTGCTCGCGGGATCAACCAGCGACATGAAAACCGCTGGGGAGAAGCGCACAATCTGTATAACCTCGGACTGTTGGCGCGCCGGGAAAACCAGCTCGACAAGGCTATCGAGTTTTTCAATCTGGGCCTGCAGGCAGCTGAACAGATGAGTGCAGGTCATTTAATTTATCAACTGGAGTTCGCCCTGTCCGAAGCCCAAGAATACAGCGGTAACTTTGCTTTGGCGCTCAAGCTGCACCAGCAAGCCTACCAGCATCACTACCAGTTATTGCGCCAGGCTTCATTGCAACGCCTGCATGCCATGGAAACCAAGTTGGAAGCCGAAAGAACCAGACAGGAAAACATCCATCTGCGCGCGCAAAACGATCAGGAGCGCAAAGCACGCCTTTACAGCGACCATATCGCGTCGCAAGACCAACTGACCGGGCTCTTAAACCGCCGTGGCTTCGAGCAGCGTGGACACGCACTACTGCAATCGAACCCGGAACACCGTGAACCGCTGGCACTACTGATGCTGGATATTGATTTTTTCAAGGGCGTCAATGACCGCTGGGGTCATCTGGTTGGCGACTATGTGTTGCGCCAAGTCGCTGCCCTGCTCAAATCCGGCTGCCGTCAGGACGATCTGGTCTGCCGCTGGGGCGGGGAAGAATTTCTGATCCTGCTACCGTCGCGCAATGGCATGCCCGCGCGCGATGTGGCCGAGCGCCTGCGCCTGATGGTACAAAACTGGTCATGGGACAAAATCGAACATGGGCTGAGCATGAGCATCAGCATTGGCGTGACACACTATCAGAATGACACCCAGTTGATGCAGCTCGTCCAGCGGGCCGATCAGAATTTATATCGAGCCAAGCAAGCGGGTCGTAATCAGATCGTTTTTTAAGCATGAACTGGATGCAAATTTAGCTAAATATCAATATTTTCTACCTTACTCGCCATATCCTTATTAAATTTGCGAGTTTTACCTGACGTTTTTCCGTTAAAATTCGGTCTTTAGTCGTATTTCCCGCCGGAGATGCCCTTCATGGCCGACCAGACTGCCGCGCCCCTCGCTCACACGCAAGAACGCCTGCGTGAAATCCCGTATAACTACACCTCATTTTCCGACCGTGAAATCGTGATTCGCCTGCTTGGCCAAGATGGCTGGCGCGTATTGGATGAGCTGCGTCAGGAACGCAAAACAGGCCGCTCTGCCCGCATGCTGTTTGAAGTGCTGGGTGATATCTGGGTCGTCAAGCGCAATCCTTATGTGCAGGATGATTTGCTGGAAAATAATAAGCGCCTGAAGCTGCTGGTTGAAGCCATGCATCACCGGCTCTCCGAAATTGAAAAACGCCGCCAGGAAAACGAGCGCGTCAATGTGCTGCTGGCGCGGACACGCCAAGCCGTTGATGAATTTGAACGTGAATTCCGTGATGTAGCGATCCTGCGTAAAAAAGTCATGCGCAAAATGGGCTCGCTTACGCGCAAGGATAATATCCAGTTTGATGGTCTGGCTCGCGTGTCTCACGTGACCGACGCCACCGACTGGCGCGTTGAATACCCCTTTGTCGTACTGTGCCCTGATACCGAAGCCGAAATGGCTCCGCTGGTGGCGGCCTGTATCGAGCTGGGGCTAACCATTATCCCGCGTGGCGGTGGTACGGGTTACACCGGCGGCGCTGTGCCGCTTACCCCACTGAGCGCCGTGATTAACACGGAAAAACTCGATCGCCATCAGGGCGTTGAGAAAATGCGCATTCCGGGTGTTGAACACGAAATTTCAACGATCCAGTGCGGTGCCGGTGTAGTCACCCGCCGCGTCATGGAAGCGGCTGAAGAAGCTGGTCTTGTGTTTGCCGTCGACCCAACCTCGGCCGATGCCTCCTGTATCGGCGGTAATGTCGCGATGAACGCCGGCGGAAAAAAAGCTGTGCTGTGGGGTACTGCGCTTGACAATCTGGTGAGCTGGAAAATGGTCGACCCCGATGGCAACTGGTTGTTCATCGAGAGGATGGATCACAATCTGGGCAAAATCCACGATGCAGCGCAAGCGACTTTCCGCATCAGCAAATTCAAACCCGACGGCAAAACCGCACTGGGCATCGAGACTCTGGTGATTCCAGGGACCACCTTCCGTAAAGAAGGCCTGGGTAAAGACGTGACCGACAAGTTCCTTGCGGGTTTGCCGGGTATACAGAAGGAGGGTACCGATGGTTTGATCACCAGTGCGCGCTTTGTGCTGCACCGCATGCCCGATCACATCCGTACTGTCTGTCTGGAATTTTTCGGTGAAGTCAGCCGCGCGGTCCCATCGATTGTTGAAATCAAAGATTATTTGGATGCGCACCCGACGGTTCAGTTAGCTGGTCTGGAGCATCTGGATTGGCGCTATGTGCGTGCCGTCGGCTATGCGACCAAGGCCAAATCCAAAGGTCGCCCGAAAATGGTATTGATCGCCGATATCGTATCGGACGATGAAAAAGCGCTCGGTGAAGCCACCAGCCATGTGGTGCAGCTGGCCAACGCCCGTGGTGGCGAAGGCTTTGTTGCCGTATTGCCTGAGCAGCGCAAAAAATTCTGGCTTGATCGCGCCCGCACCGCCGCGATTGCCAAACACACTAACGCCTTCAAGATCAATGAAGACGTCGTCATTCCATTGCCACGGCTGGGCGAATACTCGGACGCGATTGAGCGCATCAATATCGAGCTGTCGATCCATAACAAACTCGAGTTGCTCGATCATCTGAGCGATTTCTTCGCCCAAGGTCGTCTACCCTTCGATACCAGCGACGCGCCCGTCAGTCACGATGTGCTGATCGGAGATCGTCGTGAATCGGCGCTGGCGTTTATTGCGCAAACGCGCAAACACTGGGAATGGATTAACACCAATCTGGACGACGCTTTCGAGCTGTACCAAACCGCATTCCCACATATGCCGCTGGAAAAAGCGGTTGACGCCAATGAGTTGCCGCAAAGCGTGTTCCACGCGCTGCGCGACTTTGTGCTGCGCATTTCGTACAAGCGCGAATTGCTGACCGAATTGGAAACACTGTTTAGCGGCCGTACCGACAAGCCGATTTTGGACGCGATCCATGCGCTGCATCAGAAAGTACTTAAAGGCCGGACCTGGGTTGCGCTGCATATGCACGCGGGCGATGGCAACGTGCATACCAACTTGCCAGTCAATTCAGACGACTATGAAATGCTTCAGCGTGCCCACCACGCAGTGGCGCGCATTATGCAAGTGGCACGTGATTTGAATGGTGTCATTTCGGGCGAGCACGGCATTGGTATTACCAAGTACGAATTTTTAACGCGCGAAGAACTTGCCCCATTTGAAGCGTACAAACAAAAAGTCGATCCGAACGGCCACTTCAACAAAGGCAAGTTGATGCCGGGCGCCGATCTAACCGATGCGTACACGCCGTCATTTAGCCTCTTGGGCACTGAGTCGCTGATTTTGGAGCAGTCCGATATTGGCAGCATTAGCAATATGGTCAAAGACTGTTTGCGTTGTGGCAAATGTAAGCCTGTGTGTACCACGCACGTACCGCGCGCGAACTTGCTCTATAGCCCGCGTAATAAGATTCTGGCGACGGGTTTGCTGACCGAAGCATTCTTGTACGAAGAGCAAACTCGCCGCGGTATTTCGCTCAAGCACTTTGAAGAACTTGGCGATGTGGCGGATCACTGTACCGTGTGCCACCGCTGCGTGAATCCTTGCCCGGTGAAAATCGACTTCGGCGATGTGTCGGTTGCGATGCGTAATTTCCTGCGCAAAGAAGGCAAAAAGAAATTCAACCCGGGCTCAGCACTGGGCATGACTTTCTTGACCTTAAAAGATCCGGCCACCATCAAATTGATGCGTGCCTTGATGATAGGCTGGGGCTATAAAGCCCAGCGTCTGGGGCATTCGCTGGCGAAACGCTTTGGCCTGCTCAAGGGCGTAACCAAACAGCCGCCATCGACACTTGGCACGGCCCCCATCAAGGCGCAGGTGATTCATTTCATCAACAAACCGATGCCGGGTGGCCTGCCGAAGAAAACCGCGCGTGCGCTGCTGGACGTTGAAGACAGCAATGTCGTGCCAGTCATTCGTGATCCGAAACGGCTGAACGAAGAAAATGAAGCGGTGTTCTACTTCCCCGGTTGCGGCTCGGAACGCCTGTTCAGTCAGGTCGGTTTGGCCACACAAGCGATGCTATGGCATGTGGGGACGACTACAGTGTTGCCGCCAGGCTATCTATGTTGTGGTTACCCGCAAACTTCGAGCGGCCAACAGGACAAAGGCGACAAGATCACGATGGAAAACCGCGTGCTCTTCCATCGTCTGGCCAATACGCTGAACTACCTCGATATCAAGACCGTGGTCGTGTCGTGTGGGACGTGTATGGATCAACTGCTCAAATATCGTTTCGAGGAGATTTTTCCGGGCTGCCGCCTGCTGGATATCCATGAGTATCTGCTTGAAAAGGGCGTCAAGCTTGAAGGTGTG
The DNA here is from genome assembly GCF_009760905.1 of Chitinibacter sp. GC72. GTDB lineage: Bacteria > Pseudomonadota > Gammaproteobacteria > Burkholderiales > Chitinibacteraceae > Chitinibacter. The sequence goes on from NZ_VIRW01000011.1 coordinate 79,550, forward strand.
AGCGGTACCCAGTATATGTATCACGAGCCGTGCCATACGCCGATGAAAACGTATAAAGGTATCGACGTGGCCAACGAGCTGATGGGTCAACGTGTTGATCTGAATGATCGTTGCTGCGGCGAGTCGGGTACGTTCGCGGTGGCGCGCCCTGATATATCGACTCAGGTTCGTTTCCGTAAGCAAGAAGAGATGGAAAAAGGCGCGGCCAAACTGCGCGCCGATGCGGGCGATGCCAAAGCGCCAGTCAAGATCCTGACTTCCTGCCCATCTTGTATGCAGGGCTTGAGCCGTTATAACGAAGATTCGGGCACTGAAGCCGATTACATCGTGGTCGAAATTGCGAAGGCGGTACTGGGCGAGAACTGGATGCCCGAATACGTTACGCAAGCAGGCAATGGTGGTATCGAGCGCGTCCTGCTGTAATTTCAGCTTATTGTCGTAAGCTATCATGGCGTCAGAATCTGCAAGGATTCTGACGCCATTGTTTTTTCAGCCTTTTACCAGCCAGCGTTTGTCGCTATCTTGTAATCTTCTTCACGCAAAATGGCTCCCTTCGAGCAGAATGCCCGCTCAATCCCTCCTGCGCGTAATATAATCAAAAGATTATTTAGCTGACGGACTTCACCCATGCCTACCCAGTGCCCACTCTGCCAGCAAGACGGCGGCAAAATTGTCTGGCGCAATAACTTGGCACGCGTCGTACTGGCCGACGAGCCTGATTACCCCGGATTTTGCCGGGTTATTCTGAATCGTCATGCGGCCGAGATGACTGACCTGTCCGTTGCAGAACGCACCGAATTAATGAATATCGTCTGGGCCGTTGAAAGCATTCAGCGCAGCGTTTTAAATCCGACTAAAATCAATCTGGCCAGCTTAGGTAATATGGTGCCACATGTGCACTGGCACATTATCCCGCGCTGGCACGACGATCTGCACTTTCCTGCCCCGATCTGGGCCAACGCGAGTCGGGATCGTCAGGTTTACACCCCGGCGCTAGCGCTTCTTGATCAATTGCAACACCAACTTGAGCAATTAAAGCCATGATCGAGGTTTTGATTCAGCGCACACTCCCCGCTTTGGGCGGCAGTAGCACACCACAATTTGATGATGTGCGTACTGCCCGTGACTGGCTCAAATTACTCCCGATGATCAATGTGCCGATTGCCCATGCAGAAATCAGCCAGGCACTGTCGGAATTGAACCAAAGTGATCTGGCCGCGCTGGAAAGCCTGAAAATTGTTGAACAGTTCCGCGAGTCAGTGCACGTATTGCAAGACGCAACACTGAGCAAACTGATCGGTAAAGCGCTGCCTCTGAGCGACGAAGAAGAGAAAATCTGGCAATCAATTGCAAATTTGTGGCGCTTGCTTGAAACAGCCTATGCGCGCGCCTGGCATGCCGCGTGCAAGAATCAATTGGGGATTGCTGAATTTTTGCCACTCCTGGCCGAGCGCACGCTGTATTACGCCAATAAAAATCTGCAACATCTGGCGCATATCTACCGCAAGCCGGGAGACAAGGAATGGCGGCAATTGTTTGCTTATTACGAACTGGCCAAAACCCAGCACATTGAAAAACTCAAAGCACGCGACAGCCTGATCCCCATCAGCGGCACCAGTACGCCGGAATCGATTTTTCTGCACGCCTTGTTATTCAATATGGCCAACCCGGCGCAGTATTCATTCAAGCAGCAAGTTTGGCTTAATAACCGGCTGGAAATTCTCGCTACGCGCACCTCACTGCAGGCACAGGCACCCACCCTGCCGCAGCGTGCGCCACTCTGCATCGATCTGGCCACCCCGGCCCCGGCCACACGTCGCGCCAATCCTCGCACACAGGATAGCGAACTCGAAATTGATACGCTGGCACTGGCTCAGGTGATCAGCAAGCGGATCAAACTACTCAAACTGGGTGAAATGCCGGAGAAAATTGGTCTGGGCAATGAGCTTGGGCCGCAGGCAGCCGAAGAAATCCTGCGTGATCTGTATCGGCTCTGGTGCGATCATCCCATGGAGCGCACGCTGGTACGCCGCAGTAGCGAGCAATATCTTGAGGCCGGAGTTGGCCTGAACAATCTGCACCTGTGGCTGGCGCGCCATCAATTTGCACCACCGCCGCAAAACGAACATCAAATGAGCAGCACCGAATTGATGCAGATCCGGATGTTTGGTCAGACCCGCGCTCGCCCAGTGATCGCGCCAGCAGCGCCGGAAACACAGCAATGGCAAATTGTGAATGAAACGGCGCAAGGCATGTGCCTAAACAGCAGTGGCGCACTCGCCCAGCGCCTGCAACTGCATCAGTTAATCCTGCTGGCCGACGGCAAAGCGCAATTTCTGGGGCAAATCCGCTGGTTATCACAATACGCAGCGCACTGGGAAATCGGCATCGAGCTGCTACCCGGCATTCCCGAAGCAGCCTGTATCCGCGCGCAGGATGCGGCCCGCTTTGGCCAAGGTGACTTCACCCAGGTGCTGATGCTCGGCGCGATGCCTGCGCTTAAGTCACCAGCCACGCTGCTGCTGCCTCCCGGCTGGTTCAGACAGGGGCGGCTGCTCGATTACTGGGATGGCAAGCAGATGAATCGCATCCGTCTGGTTACCCTGCTGGGTCGCGGCGCGGACTATGAGCGCGTACATTTTGTTGCTTCAGGCGGCCTGTAAAACCGAACAACCAGGCACGGCAGCGCCAGCCGAGCAAGAGCGCCAGCACGGCGGCATAGATCATCGGCTCGCTCAGGTCTTTTTTCACCAGCCACCAGAAATGCACCACCGCCAGAATGGCTATCGGATAAATCAGGCGATGCAATAGCCCCCAGCGCCGCTTGAGTCGACGCATCATGGCCTTGGTCGAAGTGATGGCCAGCGGTATCAAGAGCAGCAAGGCCAACATGCCGACCGTAATAAAAGGCCGCTCGATAATGTCCCGCACGATTGCAGCCCAATCAAACAACTGATCAAGCCAAAGATAAATACCAAAGTGCAGCACGGCGTAGAAAAACGCATACAGCCCGAGCATGCGCCGGTACTGCAGCCAGCCCGACCAGCCGCTCATCTGCCGCAATGGCGTGATCGCCAGCGTCAGCAATAAAAAAACCAGCGCCCAGGTACCGCTAGAGCGCGTTATAAATTCAACCGGATTGACCAGCTCACCCTGCCAGAGCAGAAACACAGCGCGCAGCAATGGCAATAGCGACAGAACAAACCATAAAGACCCGCTTTGCAGTAAGCGCAGCAACACCTGAATTACTCCCCATATGTATATCGCTACAGAGCAATATCAAAAATAACTTCCAGGCTATACCCTAGAAAAATCTCGTCAGATCCATCCCCTGATACAAGCGGGCCACTTGATCGCCGTAGCCGTTAAACGGCAGCGTTTTGCGCTTGAGAAATTCGCCGATTCGCCGTTCGGTAGCCTGGCTCCAGCGCGGATGCGCCACTGCGGGGTTCACATTGGAATAAAAGCCATATTCATTGGGCGCAGCCAGATTCCAGCTCGTTGCGGGCTGTTGCGCCTGCAAGCGGATCCGCACGATGGATTTGATGCTCTTGAAACCATATTTCCACGGCACCACCAGGCGGATCGGCGCGCCATTCTGATTGGGCAGCACTTCGCCATACAAGCCCACCGCCAGTATGGTCAGTGGATGCAGAGCTTCGTCCATGCGCAAGCCCTCGCGATACGGCCAGTCCAGCACCCGGCTCGCCAGCCCCGGCATCTGCTTGGGATCATTGAGCGTTTCAAAGGCGACAAATTTGGCGTTGCCCGTTGGCTGTACGGCTTTGAGCAAGCTGGCCAACGGGATACCCACCCAAGGTATCACCATGGACCACCCTTCCACACAGCGCAGGCGGTAGATACGCTCTTCCAGTGGGGCCAGCTTTAATATCTCTTCAATGCCGAAGGTTTTGGGTTTGCCCGCCTCACCTTCGACCACCACTTGCCACGGGCGGGTTTTCAAGCTGCCCGCATTTCTGGCCGGGTCTTCCTTGCTGGTGCCAAATTCGTAAAAATTATTGTAGGAAGTGATTTCTTTGCGGCTATTGGGCTGCTCGGAGGCCGAATAGCGGCTGGGGATGCCTTTTAAGGCTGCGGCAGCTTCACCAGCCAGCAAAGCAGTGCCGGCTGCCGCAGTCATAAATTGCCGACGATTTAAAAACACGTCTTTGGGTGTAATTTCGGATGGCAATATATCGCCGGGACGACGAATCAGCATGATCAGGCTCCACATTCATTCGGATGACTTCCGATTAGTCGTAATGGGAGACCGGATCTGACAACGAAGTTCCAAGACAACCGCAAAATCTGCCGCGGTATTATTTCACTTTCAAAATCCACTCGGCCATCTGTTTGGCCTCGGCCTCGCTGACCGCGTTGGCTGGCATGGGCACCCCGCCCCAGACTCCCGAACCGCCTTTGCGGATTTTCAGCGCCAATTTGCTGACCGCGCCTTTGTCGGTTTTGTATTTGGCCGCCACATCCTTGTACGAGGGGCCGACCATTTTGGTATTGGTGGCATGACAGGCAAAGCAGCTTTTCGATTTCATCAATGCCTCAACGCCCGATGCCTGCACTGGCAAGGCCAGCAAGGGGCCCAAGGCCAACATCATCCATGCAACTGGCTTTTTCATCGTTATCTCCTGATAGATTGCTCATGGTTTTGGCGAACGCCGGTCCCGCCGCGCGCAGCTTAAAAGGCGAGTCGCTGCGCGCACTCTGCCGATAATGCCATGCTTTGCCCGGCAAATAATCGACTTAAATCAATAATAGCGGGCAAATTCTATGCGCAAAGTGGCCAATCCAAGCGACAATAGCCCCCTTACTGTGCAGGTGAAACCCATGGACTACTTCCCGCTTTTTATCAACTTGAAACAGCAGCCTTGCATGATCGTCGGTGGTGGCGAAATTGCCGTGCGCAAGCTGCGGCTGCTGGCCTCGGCTGGCGCAGATATTACGGTGGTCGCGCCCGAGCTGTGCGATGAAATGCGTGAAATGGTCAAGCACGGCAAAGTGCATTGGCGTCCGGCCGAGTTTTCACTTTCGCACATTGCCGGGCAAAGGCTGGTGATTGCCGCCACCGATCACGCCAGCGTCAATCAGGCGGTGTTTGCCGCCTGTGAAGCGGCGGGCATTCTGGTCAACTCGGTCGATGATCCGGCGCACAGCCGTTTTATTACCCCGGCGATTGTTGACCGTTCACCGCTGACCATCGCCTTATCCACTGGTGGCGGCGTGCCGGTGCTGGCGCGACATTTGCGCAGCCAGCTGGAAGCACTGATCCCGCACGGCTGGGGTGAGCTGGCCAAAATGGGCAGCCAGCTGCGTGCACTGGCCAAGGAAAAAATGCCCGATCCGGCCAGCCGACGCCAATTCTGGGAGAACGTTCTGGCTGGCCCCATCCCCGATCAGGTCTTTTCCGGCCAGCTTGAAACGGCACGTATTGCCTTGGAGGACGCAATTAACAAGGGCTCGGTGCCAATACGGGGTGCGGTATATCTGGTAGGCAGCGGCCCGGGCAACCCTGACCTGCTCACTTTCCGCGCGCTGCGCCTGATGCAGCAAGCCGATGTCGTGCTGTACGACAATCTGGTCAGCGCCGAAATTATGGAGCTGGTGCGCCGCGACGCCGAGCGGATTTATGTCGGCAAGAAATCGAATAACCACGCGCTGCCACAAGAAGAAATCAATCTGCTGCTGGTGCGTCTGGCGCAGGAAGGCAAAAAAGTATTGCGGCTTAAAGGCGGCGACCCCTTTATTTTTGGCCGGGGTGGCGAAGAAATTGCCGAGCTGGCCGCTGCGCAAATTCCGTTTGAAGTCGTCCCCGGCATCACCTCGGCGGCAGGCGCTTCCTGCTACGCCGGCATTCCGCTGACGCACCGCGATTACGCGCAATCGGTCACTTTTGTCACCGGCCATCGCCGCGCCACCGACAGCGACGCCGACAAACTCGAGCTCGATTGGCCACGTCTGGTGAATCCTAATGAAACCGTCGTCGTTTACATGGGCGTGGCACAGGCAGGGTATATTGCTGAACAGCTTATTGAACATGGCCGAGCAGGCAATACCCCTGTCGCCATCATTGAGCGCGCCACCACGGCGCAGCAAAGAGTCGTGATTGCCGAACTCAGCACACTGGCGCAAACCATTCACGACAGCCACATCAAACCGCCAGCGCTGCTCATTATTGGCGATGTGGTCAAACTGCACGAGCAGTTGAACTGGCGGCAATAAATCCGGCACATTGGCAACGTGGGCAATTGCGATACTCGGCCACTACGGCTTTATCGCCTATTGGCAATACGGGAAATCCGGCAGCAATGACCACTAGGGTCTGTTGACGTTTGGTTTGCAGATCGCGTTTGTGCTGATTTTGAGCTGAAACCAGGCGCGAAAACCACCGCATAGTCATTCTATGCAAGGTTTTTGCAACGCAGGGTCAGCTCAAAAGCGGCCAAATCGAGACTTTATATAAAACATCCGGCTGGCGCGACTGCAACCCAAACGTCAACAGACCCTAGCTATCACCGCCAAGGCATCGCACAATAAAGCCACCTTGCTGATGCGATGCCCGCCATGACTTTTGCCAATGCCACCCGCCTAATTTTGCTTGCTGCGATCTGGGGCGCTTCCTTTCTGTTTATGCGTATTGCCGTCCCCAGCCTAGGGCCAATCTGGCTGATCAGCGCCCGCATCGGGCTGGCGGCGGTGTTCTTGGGGCTGGTGGCTGCGGCGCTCAAGCACCGGTTTGACTGGCAGAACTGGCGGGAATATCTGTTTCTCGGCCTGTTTAATACCGCGCTGCCTTTTCTGGCTTACGGCTTTGCAGCCCGCACCCTCAATGCGTCGATGATGTCGATTCTGAATGCCACGGCACCGATCTGGGGCGCGGTGATCATGGCCTTGCTAATGCGCAAAATGCCAGCGCGCAAAGTGTGTCTGGGCTTATTGCTTGGCATGCTGGGGGTGGCGGTGCTGGTGGGGTTTGACCGGATCAGCACTCAGGTCGGGGCCGGTCTGGGCATTCTGGCCTGCCTGGGAGCCACTTTGTGCTATGGAATTGCCAGTGCCTACACCAAGCTCAAAGCCCAGCATATTGCGCCGTTTCAGGTCGCGCACGGCAGTATGTGGGGAGCCAGCCTGCTGCTGGCGCCGCTATTTTTGAGCAGCCAGCCGCTAGCAACGCCCACGCCATCGGTCTGGCTGGCAATTATTGCGCTGGCCGTCCTGTGTACCGGCTTTGCCTATTTGTTGTATTTCCGTCTGGTGAGGGAGATCGGCGCGGCTTCAACGCTGACGGTTACTTTTCTGATTCCGGTCTTTGGCGTGCTCTGGGGCGCAGTGTTTCTGGGTGAACATATCGGCGGCAATACCATTGCCGGTGCAATCATCATCCTGCTTGGCACTGCGCTGGTCTGCCTGTAATTCGTGCAGCAAAAAAACAATGCGCGGTATCGCCGCGCATTGTGTCTAGCCCGCCACCGCTGAGCTAGTCGAAGATGGTTTAATCGAAAATCGCTTAGTCGAAAATCACTGTTTTGTTTGAATACACCAGTACGCGGTGCTCCAGGTGCCAGCGCACCGCGCGCGAGAGCACCACGCGCTCCAGATCGCGACCTTTCTGGATCAGCGCTTCGACATCATCACGGTGAGAAATCCGGTTTACGTCCTGCTCGATAATCGGGCCGTCATCGAGAATTTCGGTCACATAATGGCTGGTCGCGCCGATCAGCTTCACGCCACGCGCAAAAGCACGGTGATATGGCTTGGCACCGTCAAACGCGGGCAGGAAACTGTGATGAATATTGATCACTCGCTGCGGGTAAGCCGCGGTAAATTCGTGGCTGAGTACCTGCATATAGCGCGCCAGCACGATCAGATCGATTTCTTTCTCGACCAGCAGCGCTTTTTGCTTGGCCTCGGCTTGCACTTTATTGTCTTTGGTAACGGGAATCACGTGGTATTCGATACCGTAGAACTCGGCCAGCGCGCGGCAATCTTCGTGATTGGAAATAATCAGCGGGATTTCGCAATTGAGTTCGCCACTTTTGTGCCGGTGCAGTAAATCAACCAGGCAGTGATCGTATTTCGACACGAAAATGGCCATTTTCTGCGGGCGATTGGACAGCGCCACTTTCCAGGTCATCTCGAATCGGTCAGCAATCGGCTGAAAAGCCGCCGAAAAAGCGTTCATATCCAGCGTGAAATCGGATAAATCCCACTCGATCCGCATCAGAAACAGATTATCGGTATTGTCCTGATGCTGGTCGGAGTGAACGATATTGGCGTTATAGGTATACAGAAAGTTGGCAATCGCCGCAGACAGGCCTTTGCGGTCTGGGCAGCTGATCAGGAGCGTGGCAGTTTGATTCATGATGGATTCGCAAACAAAAGTTGCAACGATTCTAACAGCCACACGCCGCTGATGTCAGGCAAAAGCCACGAGTTTTGTGCCTGATCAGCTCATTTGCCGCAGCCAGGGCCGCCAATAGGCGGCAAGTCAGTTCCTGCGACAGCCTCGCCACGGCTTTGGTATCATTGCCGCACTCGGCGTGGCGCTCGTTGTTGCCAGCTTTAGCCGCCCGCTGCCGCGCTTTTCAACCTGCTGTCATGTGACCCTTAGAGCTTATGTTCGACATCGTTTTATACCAGCCCGAAATCCCGCCCAATACCGGCAATATTATCCGTCTGGCCGCCAATACCGGCTGTACGCTGCATCTGGTGAAACCACTGGGTTTTCCGCTTGACGACACAAAAATGCGCCGCGCCGGGCTCGATTACCATGAATACGCACACATGCAGGTGCATGAAAACTGGGCCGATTGCCGCGCCGCCCTGGCTGGACGGCGATTTTTTGCCGGCACCACCAAAGGCTCGCAGCGCTACGATCTGGTGCAATTCAAACCCGGTGATGTGCTGGTGTTTGGCCCGGAAACGCGCGGATTGCCCGCCGAAGTTCTGGCCGAATTCGCCCCGCAAGACCGGATTCGCCTGCCGATGCACCCGGACAATCGCAGCCTGAATCTATCCAATGCCGTCGCCATCACGGTGTATGAAGCCTGGCGACAGAATGATTTTGCGGGCGGTATTTTTTAAGTACGCCTAGGGGTGAAAAAGGCCGCTGTTTTGCGGCCTTTACATACTTCACCTTAGCATTCATCGCCAAACCAATCTCAGCAAGGGCTACAGCGATATACCCTAGTCTTTGTTCCGCATAAAATCAGCCGTTTTGAAAAATGCTTCTTCCAGATGCTCGCGCAGCGCATCGCTCATCGTAATTTCGCTCATCGCCTGATACATGCAGAGCAGCCACTGATCGCGCTCGGCCTCGCCAATGGCAAACGGCATATGCCGCGCCCGCAAACGCGGATGACCGTATTTTTCAATGAATAATTGCGGCCCGCCCAGCCAGCCGGACAAAAAATCAAAAAACTTGTCACGAATCAGCGCGCTGTCTGGCGCATGCATGGCGTGGATGCCCGCCGCCCGTGGATCTGTCGCCATAATGTCATAAAACCGATCCACTAATCGGCGTAACACGGCTGCACCACCCAATAACTCATACGGGCTTAACTCACAAGCACCTGACATAACCACTCCCTACCACCACTAATTAATACATATTTATTACAATATTGTTAATTTTGTATATTGTTTTCGACTAACAAATCCTGCAACTGATCGTTCAGCTTGCTAAGACAAGATTGGGTTTTATACTGAGTAACAGTTCTCTATTAAATTGAGGCACCTTATGTTCAACCAGCTTACAATTTCCAAAAAAATAACTGTCGGCTTTGCATTCCTGATCGCACTGTTGATAGCGGTTGGAATATCTGGAATTTACCACATGCGCAGTTCGGCAGCGATGGTCAAACAATTGCTAAGCACTGATCTCGTTTACGGTGTCGGGATGACAGATTTTACCGAAGATATACTTTTGCTGCGGCGCTATGAGAAAGATTTATTCATGAATTTGAACAAGCCCGAGAAAATAACAGAATACAAAGAAAAATGGGATAAAACTCTAAACCATTCAAAAATCACCTTAAGCGAGTTGGACAAAGTAGCCAACACTGAACAAGCGAATGATTTACAAGGGCTCTCAAAAGGGATTGATGCGTATGCAACTGCATTCAATGAAGTTGCTGCGCAAGTAGCTGCTGGCAAATTTACCACCACTCAGGAAGCAAATGAGGCTTTTGATAAATACAAGGCCGTAATCCGCAAGCTATCCGAAGATTCTGATGAGCATGCAGAAGCGGCGATTCAAGGAGTCAATGCGATTGCAGAAAAAGTAAACACCAATGAAGAAAGCACCTTGCGCAACACTTTGATTTTGATGTTGCTAGCTACAACTGTCGCAGTTGTTGCGGTGTATTTTATCAGCCAAGCCGTCCGCAGGCCGCTAGATGAAATGCAGCGCGATATCGGCGAGATGGACAGAACCGGTAATATTGGTTTGCGCCTGAAAGCACATAATCAGGATGAAATCGGCCAAACCACCAGCGCACTCAATCGGCTGTTTACCGGTATGTGCGAGGTGATTTCGCAGGCCAACCGCAATTCCAGCGAGCTGATCAGTGCCGCGCACGAACTCACCAGCGCCTCGTCGCAAATCACCCAGTCGTCTCATCTGCAAGCCGAAGCGTCGGCGTCAACGGCCGCAGCGATTGAGCAGCTGACTGTGAGCGTGAACATGATTGCCGACAACGCGCACAATATGGAGCATGAAACCCACGAAGCAGCACAAACCGCGACCGAAGGCGCCCTAACGGCGCAAAAAGCTGCGACTGAAATCAACCAGATTGCCGATTCAATCAATCATTCTTCACAGGTGATCGTGCAGCTTAATCAGCGCTCGGATGAAATTGGCAGCATTGCCATGGTGATCAAGGATATTGCCGACCAGACCAATTTGCTGGCCCTCAATGCCGCGATTGAAGCGGCCCGAGCGGGCGATCTGGGGCGCGGCTTTGCGGTGGTCGCCGATGAAGTGCGCAAGCTGGCCGAGCGAACCACGCAGGCGACGATAGAAATCACCAGCAAGATTGATTCGGTGCAAAGAGACACCAGTACCGCCGCCGAAGGGATGCGGGCCGCTACGCATCTGGTTGAAAACGGCGTGCGCAGCACGCAAAGCGTTGCCGAGGCGCTGGCGCAAATTGAAGTGGTATCACGGCGCTCGGTCGAGCACATTACCAGCATCAGCAGCGCAATCAAGGAGCAAAGCACGGCCAGCCATGAGATTGCCCGCCATGTCGAGCAGATCGCCCAGGCCAGCGAAGAAAATCACAGCGCAGCCGCCAGCACCAACCGGCTCTCCGAGCGCTTAAGCCAGATTGCACAGAGTCTGGATAACACCATCCGCCGCTTTAAAGTCTAGGGCAGCAAACCCGATCATTTCAGAACAGGGCCACACATTGCCTTCTGCACTGATGCTTTTCTGGAGCCGCCCATGATCCGGGCCCAGCCAGCCTTTCCCGCCTTACCCACCATGTTTGCGCCGCTGGCCCAGGCTCAGTTGGCTGACGAGCTAAGCCTGGCCAGGCAAATCAGGGGCGCAGTCCATCTGGTGGCCGAGCAGAGTTTGCGCGCCGATGCACTGGCCCATTTACTCAAGCAAAAGCTGCAATTTGCCCGGCAAGCGCAAGGCAGCGTGGATAATCTGTTGACGCAATACCCGCTGTCCAGCCCTGCCGGACAAGCCCTGCTCAATCTTGCCGAAGGTGTTTTACGCATCGGCGATCAGCAACAGCTAGACCGTTTTATTGAAACGCAATTGCACTCGGCCCAGTGGCACGCCTATCGCGGTGTCAGCCCATCATGGGCAATCAATCTGGCGACATTGGGGCTGGATGTGGCAGAACATCTACCACAGCCACTGGCAACGCCCGTCATCCGCGAAGGCATGAAAAAAGCCATGCATATGCTGGCAAGCCAGCTGATCATCGCCCGGGACATTGAAAGCGCCCTGAAGCAGCAAGACCCGGATTTTCTATACGCGTTTGCCCTCTCGGGCGAGCCGGCCATTGGCCGGGAAGACGCGGCTTATTGCTTTGAGCAATACGAAATTGCGATCCACCTGATTGGCCGTACCCATCAGGGCGGCACGCGGCTCAGCCCTAGCGTCTCGGTCAAGCTATCCACACTGTACGAGCAATTTACTCTGCTGCATTACCAGCAAGTGCAGGAAGTGCTGTATCCGCGGCTGCTCCAGCTAGCCCTGCTGGCCAAGCACTATGATATTGGCCTGATGATCGAAGCCGAAGAAAGCAGCCGCCAGCTACTGACGCTGCAGTTATTGTCACGGCTGCTGCAGGCCGATCATTTGGCGCACTGGGATGGGCTGGGAATCACAGTACAGGCTTGCCAGAAAAATGCCCTGCATACGGTCAAATGGCTGAATCAGTATACCAAGCAGACGCAACGCCAGATTCAGGTTCGGCTGGTCAAAGGCACATTCTGGGAGCGAGAAATCCGGCAGGCACAGCAGGCAGCGCTCGGCCACTACCCGGTCTGGACACAAGCCGAGCACACCGAGCAATGTTATCTGGCCTGCGCCCAGGCACTATTGCAAAGCGGTGGGCGTATCCACCCGCAATTTGCCACGCACAATCCCTTTACCCTGTCTTACCTTCACCAGATGGCCGGGTCGCATGATTTTGAATTTCAGGCACTTTTTGGGCTGGGTGAAACGCTGTATCAGCTCGCCAAAGAGCTGGGGATCGACCGGCCGTGCCGGCTGTATGCCCCGGTGGGCGCTCATCATGATTTATTGCCGTATCTGGTCAGACGCTATTTGCAGCATCATGCCAATCCGGACACCGTGCAACAGCTGCCGGGGAGCACAGAGGCTGGCGAGCTGCTCGCCAAGGGCGAGCGCCATTTTCCTGCGCCCTGCAAGATTTTTTCCCCACGGGAAACCCCGGCTCTTGACGATCCTTTATTCTGGCCTCAGGGTCTGGCCTGGTATTCATTATTGAATTCAAATCATAGTGAAGGGTATATCGCTAGACCCATTATGGAAAAAGAGCCAGAGAGCAATACTGCACCACGCATCTGCTACAAACCCGCCGATACCCGGCAAGTGATCGGGCATTGCTACGATGCACCATTTGCCGCCATCGAGCCCGCGTTTGCCAGCGCACAAGCCCAGCTGGCCAGCTGGCATGCACGCAGCATCAAGGAGCGCACCAGACTGATCAACGCCGTTTCAAACCAGTTGTTGCAGCGCCAGGCCGCGCTGATCTACCTGCTGGTCAGCGAATGCGGCTACACCCTGCTGCAAGCAAGAAATGAATTGCGTCAGGCCATTGATCTATGCCGTTACCATGCCCAGCAAGCCCGATCAGCCTGGCCTGAAACAGCACCAGCGCCGCTGGGCATTGTGATTGTGATTGGTGATCGCCACTCGCCACTGGCGATGTGGATCGCGCCGATTGTCGCCGCCCTGCTCATTGGCAATACGGTAATTGCCAAACCCGCGCCCGAAGCATGCCTGATCGCCACGCAGGCCATCCGGTGTTTTCATCAGGCTGGCATTCCCGAGGCGGCCTTGCAAATGCTGCCCGGCGGCGCAGCCTTGGGCGCGGCACTGACGCTGGATCAGCGTTGCCAAGGCGTCTGCTTTCAGGGCACGCAGGCCAGCGCGCATAAAGTCCGCCAGACGCTGGCCGAATTTGGCGCTGGCCGCGTTCTGCTGGCACATCCCCATAGCCTGAATGTGATGGTTGCGGACAGCAGCGCCACCCTACCATTGCTAATCAGGGATGTACGGGATTCGGCGTGGCCGAATGCCGGTCAGCACCCTGAAGCCTTGCGACTGCTATGTGTGCAACAAGAGATTGCGGAACAGTTGATTTTGCAGCTCAAACAGGCGATGGACAGCCTAGTGGTGGGAGACCCGGCGCATGCTGCCAGCGATCTGGGGCCGATGCTCAACCCCGCCGCACTGGCCGCGCTTGAGCAGGAAATAAGCCAGCGCAGAGCGCAAGGCTGCCAGATATTTCAGCCACAACTGAGTACCAGTGCGGCAGACGGGCAATTCATGGCGCCAACCCTGATTGAAATTGACGACCCAGCCACGCTCAAGCCAGCCCCCCCCGGCCCGATTCTCTATGTCTGGGCTTACCACGCAGACCAGCAGCATGAATTGGGGCACCTGATTAACGCGCGAGCCAATTGCACTACGCTCGGCATCCACAGCCGGATTAGCCAGCACATCGAGCAACTGATCGCACAAACCAGGGCTGGCAACTACCGAATCAACCGCAATCTGGCCGATGCCATCGTGGGCAGCCACCCGCTCGGCAAGCTGGCCAGCCCGTGGACTTTGTGGCAGTTCACGCGCCACGCCAGCCCCTGCCAGCCTCATTACCGCGAGCTGGCGAGCAATGTCGAAGAATTGCGCAAAATCGCCCAGCTCTGGCCCGACATCGATCAGGGGCTGGATCTGGAAATCCTGTTCGAAGATGCCGCCAGACGCAGTCCCTTGCAACAGGCGCTAGCCCTTCCCGGCATTCTGGGCGAATACAATGAACTGCGTTATCGCCCCCTGGGGCGCATTGCCTGCCTGGGGCCGAGCGAATGGGATCTGGTGCAGCAAATCGGTATGGTGTTGCTAACAGGCAATCAGGCAGTGCTCTCCAGCCACCACCAGCGCAATAGCGCTTTGCGCAGCTTTCAACTTGAGCACATCATCTGGTCGGACGATCCATTGCAAGAATCAATATCAGCGGCAATGTGTCACCCCAATATTGCCGACGCCTGCGAAAAACGTCTGGCCCAGCACAGCCTGGCACCACTGATCTTGCCTTATGAAGACGGGCGTTGGCCTTTGCAGCAGCTAGTACAGGAGTACAGCATCAGCGGCACGGACGCAGTTGCAACTGTGCAAATGAGGCCAGTTATCTGAACAAAGCCCAGTTGAAGATTGCACGGCAAATCGATTGCGCCGACAATCATTACAGCAGCACAGTCTGGATAACGCACAAGAATTGTGCTGATAAGCTGGCAGATACCAAATTGGGTATACAGCCAGATAGCAATCAATCAATAACTAGCCTAGCTAGATATACCCTATAGAAATACTCCAAAGCCTGTGAGGCAGTGGCAAAAAGACCAAGTATAAAAGAACGCACGAATATGGCCATGCACAAGATTTTTGCCCTAATTTTATCTCTGAGTCTGCTGACTTTATCCTGCGTGTCACTACCGAGCGCCAACGCCGCCGAAAGCATCACACTGAATGCCGAAGACGATTGGGCCCCCTACTCCTACGTTGCCGCAGGCAAAATACAGGGTTTTGCCCCCAAAGTGATCAGCGCAGCCTTTGCCAGCCAGGGCATCAAGGTCAATTACAACGCGGTGCCATTTACCCGCTGCCTGCGCGAAACACTATCGGGCGCAGCTCTGGCCTGCTTTGACATCGAAATCAATAGTGAAAACGAGCAGCAATACCACTTTCACAAAACACCGCTGTTTGTAGAAGGCCTATCCATTTTTGCCAAAGCACCGCATCGCAAAATCACGGTGGCCGATCTGGAAGGCCACACGGTCGCCATCACCAATGGCTACACCTACCCGCCACTGATCATGAATAACCGTAAAATCCTCAAAGACGGCTCGCCCAGCGACGAGGTGCAATTCAAAAAGCTACTTGCCGGACGGGTACAATATGCGCTGGTCAATAGCACGCCCGCCAAATTGATGCAGAAAAACAACCAGCGCTACCGCACACAAATCATCGAAGTGGGTCTGGTCAATCAGGCCAGGTTTTATATCGGCTTTAGCAAAAAACACCCCGACGGCTTACGCCTGCGCCAAGTGTTCGAGCAAGGTCTGAGCACCATCAAAGCCAATGGCCAATATGCACAGTTGGAGCAGCAATTCAAAGCCAGCCTGCAGTAAACAGGCTGAGCAAGCATTGAATTTGACTGTAAATTGGGATTGATACAACAAATAGCCACAAACCATACGGTGAGTTTTGGTAGTTCATATTGAACAAACGGGGATGAAAAATGGCAGCTTCAGCGTCCCTGATTTGCCGTCATTTTGGCGCGATAGACCAAAAGACCCATTATCTGTGAAATATCAAGACGAGTTTGGGGTGCATCCACCCGACCATAGCGATCAGCTAGCGCCTCGTGCACTTCGCAAGCCAGATTAAACAACATGGCTTTTTCGGCTTCTGGTGCCCGGCTTAAATATTGATTGATTTCATCTACGATTTGATCGGCCAACTCTTCTGGGTAAATTGCTTTGGCCGTTAGAATTCGATCAAGCAAGCGCACTCCAATGACGCCTAGACTTAATAATTGAATGGCCATATCAAGCTCCAACCCGCATAAACCTTTAATTCAATGTAGTGAGCCAGCTAGGCATTGATAGCGCCATCCGTCAAACGGTCAAGACCCGCTAAAGCACTTGCACTCTGCTTATAAGGTGTTTTGTTTAGGGACACTAGCAAGCAACTCGCCTACAGTTCGGGCGTTGCACTGCATCAATTAAGGATCTTGGCTTATGTGTGGAATTGTTGGCGCTATCTCGACTCGAAATGTTGTACCCATGTTGCTGGAAGGTTTGGCGCGATTGGAATATCGCGGCTACGACTCAAGTGGTCTTGCCACTATTGAGCATGCCGGCGATGCGTCGAAACTGAAGCGGATTCGTGTAGCTGGGCGTGTGGCCGATCTGGCGCAAAAAGCATCAACTACAAATGGCCTCATTGGCATTGCCCACACGCGCTGGGCAACGCATGGCGCCCCTACCGAAGCAAACGCACACCCCCATTTGGGGGGAGAAAGTGTCATGGTGGTACACAACGGCATTATTGAGAATTTTGCCGAACTCAAAGCAGAACTGATCTGCGACGGATTTGCTTTCAGCTCAGATACCGATACCGAGGTCATCGCTCATTTGATTGCACAGCAATCCAAAATCACGGCTGATTTTCTCTCCGCTGTCCGCCTGGCCAT
Organism: Chitinibacter sp. GC72; assembly: GCF_009760905.1. GTDB lineage: Bacteria > Pseudomonadota > Gammaproteobacteria > Burkholderiales > Chitinibacteraceae > Chitinibacter. The sequence continues at coordinate 96,526 of NZ_VIRW01000011.1, forward strand.
TCAGAAACTTAAAGGCGCGTTTGCAATTGGCGTGCTTGATCTGGCTCATCCGACTGAAGTCATTTGTGCCCGCCAAGGTAGTCCTCTGGTCATCGGTCTGGGTTTTCAGGAAAGTTTTTTTGCCTCCGATATCGCCGCTTTGCTCCCTCTGACGCAGAAAATGATTTATCTCGAAGAAGGTGACATAGCGCTGCTGGATGCTAGCGGCATCCGGATTTGGGATCACGCCGGGCTGCCGACCGAACGCCAGACGCGTACGCTGGATGTGTGCAGTGATTCGGCCGAACTTGGCCCTTATCGCCATTACATGCAAAAAGAAATCTTCGAGCAACCCGTCGCGCTGGCCAACACCCTGAATCAGGCGCTCAGTCAGGGGTTTAAACCTGAATTGTTTGGCGACACCGCTGCAGATATTTTTAGCCGGGCTAGCGCGGTACGGATTATTGCCTGCGGTTCAAGTTATCACGCCGGGCTAGTCGCCAGATACTGGATAGAGGCATATACCGGTATGCCAGTCAGCGTGGACATCGCCAGCGAATACCGCTATAGCCAAGGCCTTGAACAGCAAGGCACCCTGATTATTGCCATTTCGCAATCGGGTGAAACGGCTGACTTGCTGGCTGCCATCAGAAATGCCAGAGAACGCGGCGACGTGAAAATCCTGGCCTTGTGCAATGTGGCCCATTCCACCCTGACTCGTGAAGCCGATCTGGTGCTGCTGACCCAGGCCGGAATTGAAATTGGTGTCGCCTCCACCAAAGCCTTTACCACGCAACTGGCTGCACTTTATGTCTTGGCTGGCAGTCTGGCTCAGGCACGGCAAACCCTAGATGGGACGCAGCTAGCCGAGCTGGCCAACTGGCTACCGCGCCTACCTGCGATGATCACTGCGGTATTGGCACAGGAAGCCGAGATGGAAGGCTGGGCGCAAGCACTGAGCCACTTCCAGCATGCGCTCTATCTAGGCCGCAACACTTTATTCCCTATTGCACTGGAAGGTGCGCTCAAGCTCAAGGAAATCGCCTACATTCACGCAGAGGGTTATGCTGCAGGCGAGCTCAAACACGGCCCGCTGGCGCTGGTGGATGAAAACATGCCCGCGATTGTGTGTGCTGCCAATGACGCATTGTTTGAAAAATTAATGTCAAATTTGCGCGAGGTCGAAGCACGCGGAGGGCAAATTTTCCTCATCGCCGAGCCAGGCTGCGAAGCCGCACTGCCCTACGTCAAATCAGCCCTGATTTTGCCAATGAACACCGGCCCACTCGCACCGATTGTATTTAGTATACCCTTGCAACTCTTGGCCTATCACACAGCACATCGCAAAGGCACTGATGTAGACAAACCTAGAAACCTCGCCAAATCGGTGACTGTCGAATAGTTGTTGCATCCCGGACGCTTCTGATATTCCAACCTATTAAAGTCGCAACTTAGCAATTAAAGTCGCAACTTGTCTAATATAGTCGTGAAATTGAACCCACTAAAAATGCCACTTGCAGCGAAGGGGCATTTTTAAAGTTGTGACTAACGCTTACAAAGGTGCTCTATATCGTAATTAAGGCACATAGCATAGAGTGCAGATTAGTCTGGTCACTCCTTTGATTAGTTATTCATTGCTTTTGGTTCAGTTAGCAAAACATACAGTCGGCAGATTTTGTTGTGTCTTCGTAAAGAATCGCTGTTCTCCGCCCTGAGCAATCATTTTCAGCACCTTCGCCATGCTCACTCCAACATTTCGCACTAGACTTTCCAGTTGTGGCAAGGGAATGTCAAATACAGTAGCGGACTCAATTAATGATTTTTGCTCCAGATAAAAAGCACTAGCTGCTTGTAACAAATTAGGGTGGCCCCTACCACCAAAGTTTGGCAAGCCAAGTGCTTGTAATCGATTGCGAACCACAAAGTCATTGATGTTTGGGAACAGCTCCGTGGTTGCTCGATAGTCGCCATTTGACGCTGCATAGTATTTGAGTAATTCGTATTCATTAATACGTATCGTTTGGCGACTACTGACCACTTGCTCTTCTTGATCAGTCGCTTCAAGCGCCAGCATAGCTTGATCATATGTTTCAAATAAGGCGCATGCGGCAAGCAAATAGGCGACTGATGTTGATGAACTCTTATAACAATAGAGCACACCATCAATAGAATTTAATATCTTACCCTCTGGCTTTGCTGCGAGTTTAGGCATGACGGCCTGCAACCATTCACGCCCAAATTTTTAGATGACGAGATCACTGAGCAAGGCGTGCTTAACTTTGCCAGCATAGGTTTGCAATCCAAATTCAGTAGCCTTCTTTTTGAAGTTGATAGCTATTGGCCGCACGGCCAATGGCTTAGATCGATCTAAGTAGTTCCTTGCAACTAATTGGAATGAATTTTGCTTCAAAATAGGCTCTTCATAGGAGCCAAGCTTGAAACGTAATCTTTTAGGTCAACCACTCACGCCCGATGAAATCGTCATGTTAGAGAGCATGGCGCAACAGCATCATCACGCCAATTTTCGCCCACGCGCCTTGGGTTTATTGGCTTTGCACGAAGGAGAGTCGCCCAAGACCGTGAGCAAAATATTACGCATGAGCGAACAAATGGTTT
>NZ_VIRW01000012.1 GCF_009760905.1 Chitinibacter sp. GC72
CTGATTTTCCATTTGCCGCCTTCTTGCACCAGCTCCAGCGTTTTCTGTACGGTGTCGCTGTAGTCTTTCGAGCTGTAGTGCTGCGTGAAGGTCACTTCGCCGCGATCCTTGCCGCTCATCTTGCAGCTTGGGTTGTCCAGTTTGAGCGTGATGCTGCCTTCCTTGCCGACGCGGGCGCGGCGTTTGGTTTCCCAGTCGGCGCGGGTGCGCCCGCCACTGGCTTCAAAGCTGGCGGCGTAGAGGGCCAGGTAGGTGTCAAGCTGCTTGCCTGACCAGGCGGCGGACCAGTTGCCGACCAGATCGCTGATGGCTTTGTCGCAGTTACTGCCCGGCGCTGCTGGTGCTGGCTGCGGTGTGGGTGTCACTTCGGCGACGACAGCGGTCCGTGGTGGGCGTGCGGCCATGGCGGCGTCGCGGTCGAGCTTGACGCTGTCGATCATGCCGCCTGCGCAGGCGACTTTTTCGTCGTCGCTGACATTGTCGCCCAGATTGTCGTCCGGGCCGCTGCTTTCCAGGGGTGCCAGTTGCAAGGTGGCGAGCAGCTGGTGTGTTTGCGCCAGCACGCGGGCGTGCGAGAGCTGGTAGTCGTAGTCGGCTTTGACCAGCGCGATTTTGGCTTCGAACAATTCGTTTTCAGTATCGAGCACGTCGAGCAATGAGCGCTGGCCGATGTCGAACTGGCGGCGGAAGGCGTCGCGCGATTTTTCGGTGGCGAGCACATGCTGGTCGAGGTAGCTGAGCTGCTCTTTCAGGCGGAAGGTGTCGTTCCAGGCGATCTGCGTGGTCTGGCGAATGTCGCGGCAGGTTTTGTCGCGCATTTCGTAAGCGATATTCAGTTGTTCGGCGTACTGGCTGGCGCGCGCTTTGCTGGCGCCGCCACGGAACAGGTTGTAGTTCATCACCAGCTGAACGACGCCGTCTTTGTAGCTGCCATCAACATTGTCGCGATTCCAGTCCAGGCCCTGGCTGGCGCGCAGCTCGAAGGTGGGGTAGTTATCGCTTTGCTTGTTTTCGGCCTCCGCACGGGCGGCGCGGATATTGTAAACGGCGGCTTTAAATTGCGGATTGTGCACCAGCTGCGCACGCAAGGCGGCGGCATCCGCAGGCAGCGCGGCGGCCAAGCTGCCGGGCTTGCTCATCTCGGCGGCGGGCAGCGAGCCGGTCAGGCGCTCGTAGCGGGCCGAAACATCGTGCAGGTTAGAGGCTTGGGTGAGCCAGTTCGATTCGGCCAGCGCCAAGCGGCCAGTGGCGGTTTCCAGATCGACACGACGACCAACCCCGGCGCTCACGCGCTCGGTAATCTGATCGTAGGTTTCTTTGTGGATGGCGTAATTGTCTTTGGCCAGCTCAACCAGCTCGCGGTAACGCAACACATCTAGGTAGGCATTAATGGTTTCCAGCGCGGCCATATCGCTGGCGGCGAGCAATTCGTAGTAGCGGGTCAGTTTGCCATAGCCCAGACGGCGCACTTCGCTTTGGGTGGCAAAGCCGTCAAACAGCATCTGGCGCAATTCAAGGTTCACACCGCTGTGGCCAAAAGCGCCGCCTTTATTGCCGGTCGGGCGCTGCTGTTTTTCCATGCCGGTGTAGGCATTCAGATCAACGCGTGGGTAGTAATTGGCCTTGGCAACGTCCTGCTCATCGCTGGAGGCTTTGTAGCCCAGCCATTTGGCGCGCACTTCGGGGTTTTTAAGGACGGTTTGTTCGACTGCTTCTTTGAGGTTGCTGGCGGCAAATCCGCTTTGAGCGCACAGCAGCATGCAAAGTAGTGCAAGTGGTTTCAGTGTCATTGCTTTATCCATGTCGAGTGATTTTGAGTTATCTGTCCATAAGGTCAAGTGTGAAATACATCACTTGCATTGTGGTTTTAGGTATTTGTCCCGATCTTAAACACTAAGTCAGCTTGCTTCAATCGAGTTAACAATCGTTAACAGATTGTCAGTGTGCGATATCGTCAGGCATCTACAGGGCTGGCAGGGTCAGGGCAAAGCAGGCACCAGCACCCGGCTGGGCATCGATGCTGAGCTGGCCGTGGTGGCGCTCGGCCACGGTGTGAACCAGCGCCAGGCCAAGACCAACGCCATTTTGTGCTTTGCCTAGCTGACCAAAGCGTGCCAGCAGCGTGTCGCGCCGGGCAGGATCAAGCCCGGCACCGTAGTCCTGCACGGCCAGCACGATTTCTCCGCTGTGCTGGCGGCTGATCGAGCAATCGATTCCCCGCTGGCTGTGGCCGTATTTGAGCGCGTTCTCGATCAGATTGCCCAGTGCGCGACCCAGCATCTGGCGATCCGCCGGGTAAATGGCCTGCCCGGCATTATCCAGCTGGCAGATGGCATTAATATTTAGCCCCGCCAGCTGGGCTTTTTCCCAGAATTGATCGACGGTTTCGCACAACAGGTCATACAGATCAATCTGCTCGATGTTCAGTGGTGCAGCACTAGCACGGGCCAGTTGCACAAAATCATCGGCCAGCTGCAAAGTGCGCTGCGCATGATTGCGGATACGCGCAAACAGCGTGGCTTGCGCCGCATCCGGCTCGGGGTGCGCGCTCTGGTGCAGAGTCAGTAGCGCCAGAATCGCCGATTGCGGCGAGCGCATATCGTGCGACAGAAAGTCCAGTGCTTCATCGCGCTGGCGTTGGGCGGCCTGAATCAGTGACAAATCAATCAGGCTGACAATCCAGCCTATCGGCTTGCCCGCCTGATCGTGCCGAGGCACCGATTTGAGCAGCAGCTCGCGTCCGCGCTGATCGTAAACTCTGGCCGAGGCTGCCTGCGCGGCAAAAAGATGCGCCAGCATATTCTGCTGGCCGTTCTGTGCACTGCTTTGGCTTGAGAATTGACTGGCGAGCAGCTCGCGTAGCGGCTGGCCGCTGCCGTCGCCAAAATCATCCTCCAGAGCGGCATTAAAACCAAGATTCAAATCATCTCCCAGCTCATGCCGTGCAGCCAGATTGGCCAGGATAATCCGGCCCTGTGCGTCGCAGACCAGGACGCAATCGGCCAACTGATCCAGGCTATCGCGGACAAAGCGGCGCAAATGCGCCAGTTGCTCAACCGCGTGGCTTAAGGCGGCCATTTTTTTGTCGAGCATATCGAGCCCGGCGCCTTCCTGTGGCAAGCTGGCCAGCAGAGGATCTTCGCGGCGGATGTGATCGAGTTGCTGGGCAAAATAGCGCAAGGCCGCTTCCATGCGCAGCCAGCTCCAGAGCGGATAGAGCAGCATCACCATCAGCAAGGCAGACATCGGAGCAAACTGGATATGCCAGCGGCTGAGCATCAGCTCGCACGCGGCCAGCACCAGCGCCAACAATAACACCATCGCCAGCAGCGCCTGCCTTGGGCGCAAATACTGCAAAGCCAGCAGCGCCAGTGCAGTGGCGACAACGCTGAGTGCAGCATTCTCCCAGGCATGTGCGCGGCGCAACGGGTGCCGATTACGCAGCGTATCGAGCGTATTGGCAATCAGCTCAACGCCAGGCATCAGCGATTGCGGGCCGGTCATGGCCGTCGGGTAAGCATCGCCCAGCCCGGCTGCTGTGGCGCCAATCAGTACGTATTTGTCTTGCCAGATCGTCGGGGCAATCTTGCCGGCCAATACATCGGCGTAACTGTAACGCGGGTAAGTGCCTGCAGGGCCAGCCAGTGGCAGCTGCAAGGCATGATTGCGCAGCCACTGCTTTGAGTTGCCGCGCTGAGCGCTGCTCAGGGCTTGACCCGGCAGGGGCGAGGGGGCTTCGCCCGCGACATCCAGCAAGGAGAGCGCCAGATGCGGCCACGGTGTGGCGGCGTGGCCTTCCTGCAAATACACGCGGCGCACCAGTCCATCCTGATCAAGCTCGGTATTGATGTGCGCCAGCTGGGCAGCGCTGCCAGCCAGGCTGGGCAGCGGCAGGGTAAGCTGGCCAAGGCCACCCTGATTGGCCAGAAAAACCGGCATCACCACGCGGCCATGCTGGCGCATGGCCTCTGCCAGCGCCTGATCATTGGCCGGGTGGTGCGTATCGGCTTCGGACAGAATCAGGTCAAGCCCGACTGCGCGTGCCTGCTGCAGCCGGGCAAGCAGATCGGCATGGTAGTGCCGTGGCCATGGCCAGCGCCCCAGCTTGGCAATGCTGGCGTCGTCAATCGCGATAATCACAATATCCGGGTCAATCGCGCGCTGCTGGCGACTGGCACTGGAATCCATTAGCGACTGATCCAGCCGCCCCAGCCCGTTGATCCAGCCCAGCGCCAGCGCCAGCAGCAGGCTGACTGCAATCAGCAGCCAGCGCGCCGCGTGTGGCGAGGCGGGGGCTGGTCGGTTTACTGTCCGGTTAAAGGCTGTTAAGCGACCTGGCATTTAATCGGCAAGGCGGATGATTTGCCCCTGACTGTCGCGCAAGCCCAGCCCGTTGCTGCTGCACAGAACGGCAGGGGTATTGAGCCGCCGTACTTTGGAAAATGCCGAACTCATGCCGTACTGATTGGTCGATTTGATACGGATAAAATAATCGTGGCAGCCCAGTGGAATGTCGAGTGCGGTGTGCGGCTCGCTGAGTTGCAGGTCAAGTATCGGCGCGGCAAAATCGCGTTCGTGGGCAATTTGCAGCTGATAGCTGCTGCCTGGCTCACCAGCCCATTGCACGCGTAATTGATCGGTATAGCTTTCGCTGGCTTCAGGCGCACTCGGTGCTTTGACCACGGTAAAAGCGGTGGGTGCGCTAAACGGGCCGCGCTGGGCGGTGGCGAGATCCTCCAGCGTGGCAACGCGCCAGAAATAGGGCTGCGGCTGATCGAGCTGGCTATCCCAGCGGCATAGCGATCCTTCCGTGATTTTCTCCTGGGTATTGCCCGCAAAGTCAATCTGCTCGCTGATCTGGAATAGATACCCCTTGGCATCGTCGTCACCTGCGCACAGTAGCGTCACTTTGCCACTCGGTACGTGCGCGCCTTGCGCTGGAATCTGGATCAGCGGTGCGGCTGGCGTGGTTTTGATGTGCACCGGGGTGAGTAATTCCTTGCCCGCCAGGCCATCGCTGCTGATGGCGCGAACACGTAGCAGATAGTTGCCGTCGGCAATGTCGGCGCTGAGCGTCGGCTTGGCCTCGTTGGCTAGCCAGATAATTTGCGCGGGCTGGCTGATGGTTTCCAGCTGCGCCAGAAATGTACCGGCTGTGTCTGCGCCCTTTGAGTCGCTGAGTTGTAAAGGGAGCAAAAATGGCAGCGATTCGATCCGGCTGAGCGCTTGCGTGAGCTGCGGCGCGTCGGGCAGGGCTTTTAGCGTCGGCGCGCGGCCCTGATCGAGCACAATGCCATGCCCGGCTGCAAGCTCGGTGTGCGCTCCGGTTTTCACGGCGCCGGCCTTAAAGACCACAGACCCGCTCAGCAGATCGGTGAGCGTGCGCGTGCCCTGTGCATTGAGTGCCACGCCAAAGCGCGTACCGCGCACGCCGGTGACGGCCAGCGGGGTTGTCACTTCAAATCGCGAACCGGCGGGCTGTTTTTCCACCGCAAAATCGGCACGGCCCTGCTTGAGCTTGACTTCGGTCTGGCGCGCGCCCAACTGCGGCACATCGCGCAAGCGTTGCAAGGTGAACTGGCTATTGGGCGACACATAAATCTGGCTGCCGTCCTGCAAACCCAGCCCCAGCCAGCCATTGGTGCTGGCGGCAATCACATTGCCTTCGCGCAGCGTTTGCCCGGCAGACAGCGCCTTGCCCTTGTCGGGACCGGCAATCACTTTAACCTCGCCTCGTAGATACAGCACTTGCGCGCTTTGCGCCACGCCGCGCATCAGCCGCAGCGGGATTTTTACCGTGCTGCCCGGCTGTAGAAAATCGGGGTTTTTAATGGCATTGAGTTTGGCGACGGCCTGCCAGTCGGTCGGGCGATTAAGCAGTTGCTCTGCAATGCGGTACAGATTGTCGCCCGGTTTGACCGGATAATGGTGTAGGTCGGAAGCCAAAAATTCTCCAGCATCGTTACCTCGCCGTGCCGTACTCCTTGTACTGCCTGCGGCTTCGCTGCCTTGCTGGGAAACTTTGGTACGGTTACTTAGCGCTTCACTGGCCAGCGCGGCGGGCGTTGCCGCTACCAGTAGCAGCGCACCCAGCAGGGCTGCGGCATCGTGCCAAATCGTTGCACTGGCTTGAGAAGGGGAAAGGTTGATCACGATGATGAATCCGAAAAAGAGTCGCCGACTTCGTCCAGCCGATAGCCGTGGCCGTAGACTGCACTGAGCCGAAAGCCGCGCTCGGGGCGCAAATGCAGCTTGCTGCGCAGGGTGGAAATATGCGTATCGAGTGTGCGGGTGGGAATATCACTATTCATTCCCCACAAGGTTTCCATCAGATACTGGCGAGTGAGTACGCGGCCAGTATTGCTCAGCAGGCACAGCGCCAGATCAAATTCGCGCTCTTTGAGGATGATCTCTTCATCCAAGTAGCGAATGGTTTTCAGCGCCGGATTGAGCGCAAAACCGCCAAACTGCGTTTGCCGCTGCGCCGGTTTGGGCTGGGTGCGGCGGCATATGGCCTTGATGCGGGCCTTGAGCTCCTCAACGCGCAGCGGCTTTTGCATATAGTCATCCGCCCCGGCCGACAGCCCGGTCACCACATCGCGCTCACTATTGCGATGCGTGAGCATAATGATCGGAATGGCGCTGTCCAGCTCTTCGCGCACCCATTTGATCACGTCAATGCCGCTGTGCTCGGGCAGCTCCCAGTCGATCAGCAGCAAATCGAATTGTTGCAGCCGCAGCTGGCGTTGCAGCTCGTGTGCCGTGCTATACAGGCTGACCGAATGCCCCATCGCCGCCACGGTGCTACTGAGCAAATCCAACTGATGGGGATCATCGTCCAGTGCTGCAATCTGCATCATGCTGCTCACAAGCCCGCCGCTTACATAGTGGTTAATGTGCGCATTGTACCGTCAAGGCGCGGCAATGTTATTTCAAATTGTGAGCAAGACAGGGATTCAGTTGGCTTAGCTCTTGATCCCGATTTGATTAAAACGGTCTGGGATAGAATATCTGTCGGGGTGAGTTGAACAGGTTTTGTTAGGGTATAGCCTTGTATATGATATGTGGATTGATTTATAAGGCTATACCCTACATTTGTTTGAACTGAGCCGCGTGGCTGCGGCTGAGCGGCAGGATTTCGGCGCTGCCTTTCAGGTGGATGCGCTGGCGGCCCAGCAGATCGCGGTCGATCCGGGCGATGGCGGAGAGGCACACGATGTAGCCACGGTGGATTTGGGCAAAGCGCTGCGGGTTAAGCTGCGGCAGCAGCTCCTTGAGCGAGGTGCGGATCAGATGGCGCTCGGTGGCGGTGACAATTTCGGTGTATTTCTCATTGGCCTGGAAATACAGCACTTCATCGCAGGCCACTAGCCGCGTGGTGTCGCCCAAGCCGGTGGTCAGCCAGCTCAGATAGCTGGGCGCGGCGGGCTGGCCTTGCGCTTGCCCCTGTTTTTCCAGCAATTGCTGCAGCAACTGCGGCAGATCCAGTGTTGCCGAATTGGCCGCAGCCTGGCTGCGTTGCAGCTTGGCAATGCATTGCGCCAGCCGCGCATCGCTCACCGGCTTGAGCAGATAATCAATCGCATTGTTTTCAAACGCTGCCACGGCATATTCATCAAACGCGGTGACAAACACCACGCGGGTGTGCCGCAGCGTGCCAGCCACCTGCAAGCCATTGAGCCCCGGCATGCGGATATCGAGAAAAGCCAGATCGGGCTGCAGGCGATTGAGTTCGGCGCTGGCTTCATGACCGTTTTTCACGACGGCCACAATCTGCAATTCGGGCCAGAGCGCAGCCAGGCGCTCGGCCAGATTTTGTGCTAGCAGGGGTTCGTCATCGGCAATCAGGGCGGTACTCATGCGGGGTTTCTCTGTTCAAATCGTGGATGATATTGATTGTATGTTCTGCTGATGGTATGTCCTTGCATCACATGCGGTGAGCGCAGTTTTACGATGAAGCCTTCCCCAGCAGATTAAGCGGCAAGCGCAATTCGGCGATTACGCCATGGCCAGACTGGCTCGCGGTTCTGGCGCTGGACATCGTCTGGCTGCTGAGCAGTAGCTGGCCGCGCTCGCCGTACAGTGATTGCAGCCGGGCACGCACATTGGCCAGACCCACGCCATGACCGCCACTGCCCGCGTTGTTGAGCCCCAGGCCGGTATCGCTGACGCGCAATAGCAGCGTGTCGGTGCCGCTCGCTTCGAGCTGCAGCGCCTCAATCAGAATGTGCCCGCCTTCAATTGCTGGCTCAATGCCGTGTTCCAGCGCGTTTTCTACCAGCGGCTGCAGTAGTAGCGGCGGCAGCTGGGCGTGCAGCAGCGCCGGTGGAATATTGATTTCATAGGTCAGCCGGGCACCCAGCCGGATCTGGCTGATGGCCAGTAGCGCGCGCACCAGCTCGATTTCATCGGCCAGGCTGGTTTGCGCCTGCCGGGTGCGCGACAGGCTGGCGCGCAGGTAATCATTCAGATGTTCGAGCATGGTTTGCGCCAGCGGCGCATCGCGCGTAATCAGGCTGTGCACATTGGCCAGTGTATTAAACAGAAAATGCGGCTCGATCTGCGCTTGCAGCATGGCCAGCTGCGCGCTGATTTCGGCTTGTCTGGCTTCGGCGTGCTGGCGCTTGGCTTTTTCCAGCTCGTGCTTGTAGGTGAGCGAACGGTAAAAAACGATAAAAAACGCGCAGGCGACAAACGAGACAATCATCGCAAAGGCAAACCCGCGCCATTGATGATCCGGGTTTTGCTGCATCATGGTAAAAACATTGGGCGCGCCCAGCCAGTGCGCCACCGTAAAGCCAAGCGGCACGCCCATAATCACCGACATGATCGAGCGCCAGTTCCAGCCTATGCTAGGCACGCCCAAGTGAAGCAGGCAGTTGGTGCTGCCAATGCTAAAACCGATGCAGTGCGAAATCAGCAGGTTCTGGCCAAAGCTGGTCGCGCCTTCAATTACGCTAAGTGCAACGGCAATAATCGTATTAACCAGCAACAAGAGGCCGATTTCGCGTTGCCAGTTGAAATTGGGAAACTGCTTGGTGGAGAAAAAAAGTGCCATGGTGCAGCCCTAAAAATAGTATTTGATCAGCGCCTGCAGGCTGTTGCGCTCGGCAGCCGCGCCGTACTGGCTGGTGGCGCTGCCCTGTTGCGATTGCCATTGCAGCGCCAGGTCGGCGCGTTTGAAATGGTAGCGCGCTTCCAGCCAGTGCAGTGTGCTGTGATCAACCAGATCCCGGCGCAGCATCAGGCTTAAATCCAGATTGCGCATCAGCGCATTATTCCAGCTCGCCAGCATAAACAGATTGTGCCGCGTGGGATTATCCTGCTCGCGCGTTGCTAGCGAGCGATAGCGCCCGTAAGCTGCGCCTTGCTGGCCCAGCGCCTGCCAGCCCGCTTTATCCAGCGCGGCCTGATTGTACTGGTATTCCAGCGTCAGGCTCAGATTGACCGGAAAAGTGTAGGTTGCGCCGCTGGAGAGGCGAGAGTAAAAGCGTTCCTCGCCATCAATCTGCCGGGCTCTTTGCGCGAGGCTGCGGCTGCGTGCGCCGCTGTATTCGGCATGCAGGCTCAGCGCATCGCTGGCCAGCCAGCTGGCATTGAGCCCCAGCCGGGGTGCGCTGCCCGCTTCTTTAAACAGAATCAATTGCGGTGAAAAACCGTCAAACCAGCGCTGGCTCCACGCCAGTTGCCAGCGGTCTGCCGGGTTACTGGAGGCAAAATCAAGGGCGAAGCTGCCGGTGTCTGCGCCTTGGGCATCATTGCTAGTGCCATTGCCGACACGCGGCGCGTACAGGGCGCTGAGCGAGCCGCCTTCCCACAGATACTGGGTACGCAGCATGGCGCTGCCCAGGCGATTTTCCCGCAGGCTGGCCGGGGCAATCGACACCACCGAGCGCAGCGCGCCAGCTTTGAAAAAATCGCTGGGGTTGTAGGCGTAAGCCATGCCATTGCGCTGATTAATGCGCCCGGCGTCCAGCAGCCAGTCGGGCTGGATTTGCCAGCTGAGATAGGCTTCTTTCAGTGTATTGATCTGCTCGTGCTGGCTGCCTTGCCCATCTTTCAGATCAACCCGGTTCAGATCAAACCGGTTGGCCAGCACGCCGCGCCATTGTGCATTGAAACGATAATCAACGCTTAGATCAAGCGAGATACGGCTTGGGTGTATATCGCTCTGGCCTTCTTTGCGATTGACGTAGCCGAGCATACCCTCGGTAAAAAACTGCCATGACTGCTGCTCGACTTCGGTCTGCGGCGTCTGATCGGCCAGCGACAAGGCGTCCAGATCATCGGCCTGCGCGGCGGCCGGGCTCAGCAGCGCGGCGAGCATGGCTAGACCCGTTCCCAGCCGAGTTCCCAGCTGGGTGACACCAGGCGAGCGGGGCATCATCTTCGGCGAGCGGCGCGCGGCGGCTGTCATTTGGCCTGTTCCGGGTTAAAGCGGGGCAGATAGTCGCGCTGCAGCCAGCTCTCGGGCACATCGCGATAAGCCAGATCGCTGGTGCGCATGACGGTAATCCATTTCGGATCCAGCCCGTCGATAATCACCGTTTCGGTCGGGCGCTCGACGCCCAGCTGCGATTTGAATTGCCGATAGTAGGCGGTTTTGAGCAGGCGATCGCTGCTGGAATAAAACTTGGCCTTGATCGGGCGGCTATTGCTACGGTCTATCCAGTATTCGATGCGCTCGTAAGTGACTTCACCATGTTTGGCTTTCAGATTGAGCAGATAGCTGGCGCGCTTCTGGCGCTCGCCGTCCTGAACCTCTTCTTCGGCCAGCAGGCTGGCGTGATAGTCCAGCGCCAGATTCACCGTCATCACGTCGCCGTTGGCGGCTTGCCCGAGCAGGCGCTGCTGCGGCGAGATGCGCACGCTGGCCTTGCTGCTGGGGTCAAAAAACCACAAATCATTGCCATTTTTCAGCAGCAATTTGCCTGCGTCGCGCTGCGGCGAGACAAAGCGGATCAGATTGCGAAACTGGCCGGTTTTGCTATCGGCGCGCGCATAGATGGCCAGCGTCGAGCTATCGATCTGCTTGCCGTCGCGGTATTCGATCAGCGTATTGTTCAGGCCAAAAGAGCGATCAGGATTGCGGATGGCATCGCTGGCGGCGAGCAAATCCTGCGCGGTAGTTGCGGGCGCAGCCAGACTGTTTTGCATGACAGCCGCCAGCAGCAAGGCCAGCGCCTGACGTTTCATGGTGAACGAGCGGGTAGTCATTGCTGCTCTCCTTGATGGTGAGGATGGCGGCAGGTGCGGTTTTCTTTATGGCGGATCAGGCCAGAGATGCCCACGGCAATCAGAATTAGCGGCCACCAGGTGGCCAGCAGATTCATCACACCGGGCCACCAGCCCAGATTCACGCCCAGAAAGAGCGCACCGATCAGCAAGAGGATGATGGAGTGACGCATGATAAATTCTCCTTGAGTGGCATATTGAAATGCCAGTAAGTCATTCTTGTGGGTATTGCCATCTAGTTGTTTTCTGTATTAGCTTGTAGAGCAATACCCTTAGCTTTAATCGTTAAACATGGCGCAAGGCATCGACGATATTGAGTTGTGCCGCGCGGCGGGCTGGCCACCAGGCCGAGATTGCGGCCACCAAGAGTAGGCCGATGGCCGTGCCCAGAATCATATTGGGCTCGCCCCAGACCCGGACGGTGAGTGCAACCGGATCGGTATTGCCCGGTGGCATCCAGCTTAGCCCGCTGTGATTGATGATGTAGGCAAACAGCAGCGCCATCAGCACGCCCAGACCCGCACCCACCAGTCCGAGCAGCACGCCTTCGCAGACAAACAGTCGGCGAATTCCGCCCCGGCGCAGGCCAATGGCCCGCAGGGTGCCGATTTCAACCGTGCGCTCGACCACCGCCATGCTCATCGTATTGCCGACGGTAAACAGCACAATTGCGCCGATCAGCAGCGTGATAAAGCTGAAAATGGCGGCAAACATGCCGGTAATCTGGCCGTAGCTCGGGTTGAGGGTGGCGTAGTCGTGAACTTCAAGCGAGAGCGATTTGAATTCGGTCTGCAATAGCTGACTCAGCCGTGCCTGCGCGGCGGCCATCTGCTCGGTGTGTTTGAGCTGCAGCACGATCGCCGTGACCTGCGGTGCGTCATTGCCGTAGATCAGCTGCTGCGCCTGTTTCAGATGCAGCGTGATCGACATATCGTCCAGCTCCTTGACACCCAGCATCTCGGCTTTGACCACTTGCAGCGCGGCCACATTGGGCGCGCCGTGGGTATTGGCGGCGAGCAATTCGATGCGGGCACCCGCTTCGGCAGGGCTCGATGACTTGGGCGCAGCTTCCAGCTCGGACAGGGCGCTGATGTCATCCGGCGCCGATGCGGCATCAGCGGCGGCATTGGTCGTGCTCAGCGGCGCTTTGGCCTGCGGGCAATCGTTGACCTGCAAGGCTGCGCACAGCTGCAAGACGCGAGCCACGCCAACGCCAATGCTGGCCGCGTTTTGCGCGGTATTGCTCAGCGGCGAAGGGCGCGCCTCATCGGGAAACTGGTAGTCATTCCATAAGCGCAGCTGGTTTTGCTCGTCGACCACAATGCCGTTGCCCACTACGGTGCGCGATACCCCGGCCGAGAAATTCCCGGCGATGCCGCCCAAGCTGAGCGTTGGTGTGACCACAGTGAGCATCGGTGCGAGCACAGGGTCGGCCTTGATCACCTCAATCACACGCTGGTAATCACGAATGCCATACGCCGCCGGGTTGCCAGTGCCGTAGAGGAAGTAATCCTGGCGCTGAATCTGCAAGTGGCCGCTGTCGCGAACAAAGCCGGTTTGCAGCCCCAGATTGATATTGCCGCTGTAGCCGCCAAACAGCAGGATGGCGACAACGCCGATCACCATGGCCAGCAGGGTGGTCATTGAGCGACGTCGATTGCGCAGCAGATTGCGCCAGGCCAGAGAGAGTGTGTTCATGCTGCCACCTGTTGCTGATTGTTATTTGAATCGACGCTGCCTAGCGCGGTTTTGGCCGGCATCGGCTGCAGTTGCCCGTCGCGGATAAACACCGCATCGTCGGCGGCGGCCAGCACTTGCGGGTCGTGCGATGAAAAGACAAAAGACACTTTCAGCTCGCGCTGCATCCGGCGCATCAGCTGGATAATCGCCGCGCCAGTCTGGCTGTCGAGATTGGCGGTTGGCTCGTCAGCCAGCACCCATTGCGGCTCGGTGGCCAGTGCGCGGGCAATGGCGACCCGCTGGCGTTGTCCACCAGAAAGCTGCCCCGGTAGGTTGCGCGCTTTATCGCTCAGGCCGACTGCGTCAAGCAATTGCGCAACGCGCGCTTTGCGCTTGGCAGCGGGCATTTTGGTCAGAATCAGTGGGTATTCGATATTTTCAAATGCAGTGAGCACCGGCAGCAGATTGAAATTCTGGAAAATAAAGCCGATATGGCGCGAGCGAAAATCAGCCAGCGCGTTGTCGCCCAGCTTGCCCACTTGCTGGCCGGCAATGATGATTTCGCCCGAGTCGGGTTTATCGATGCAGCCGATCAGATTCAGAAGCGTCGTTTTGCCGCTGCCCGACGGGCCTGACAGCACAGTAAAGCGCTGCGGCTGGATGTCCAGATTGATGTCGATCAGCGCCGGTACGCGCACCGCATCGAGCTGGTAATGCTTGTAAAGCTGTGAAATATGTAGCGCAGACATGATGCCTAGCCTCCTTGTTGGTCAGGCTTACTTTAAATCGCTCGCCGCAACAGTGCTGGGCACTGCGATGAAATGCATCTGGCATGGATAAGCTGCAATCAGCTGGATTTAGCGGGGACGGATTCGATGGCGAGGAGCTGCAGGGAAGGGCGGTACTCAGGATGGGCAGGATAAACTGTGCAGCAGGACAAGCGATGCAGAATCTGCGGTGGGAAGGGCGTCATGCTGGTGGCAGCATAACGCCGGTGAAGCTTAGAATTCGCCCGAGAATGAAACGGCAACAAATGGCATGGCGTCGTGTTTTTCCTTGCGTACTTCATGGCCGTGTTCATCACGAATCCGCATTTCGCCGCCGATGGCGCTACCAATATAGGAATCAAGGCGTAATGCCGGGCTAAAGCGGTATCCGGCTCGAACAAAGAGCGGCATTGACGTCTGCTCCAATACCCCCCCTGCTGCTACCTTGTTGTTCTTGGCCAGACGGCTGCTGTAGCTGCGGATCGTTGTGCCGGTGCCCAGCTCCAGCTGTGGGGTGGCCGCCCAGCTCAGCTCGACACCCGCTGGCCCCACTGCGCCCGCGCTAAACGGATTGCTCAGGCGCACTGTGGGCGTAATCTGCCAGTTGACCACGACAAATGGAAAGACGCTGGTTTCGTCAAAAGTGCGGTACGCGCCCAGCCCCAGCCCGATCAGCAAGTCCGGTGCAATCGACTTGGCGACAAAGCCGCTGGCACCATAGTGATAGCTGTCGCTGCGCTTGGCGTCTTTTTCGCCAGATAGACCCACACTGGGCGCAAATGAGTAAATCCAGCCGTCCTGTGTCGCATGCGTATAGCTCAGGCCAATCGACGCCTGCTCGATGGTTTGCCACGGTGTTTTGCCGCCCCAGGCGCGCGGGTTTTCAAAATCCCAGTGCTGGCGGGCGGCTGAAAAATCAATGCCGATGCTGTTCTGGCGATCCAGCTGCGTTTTAATGCCGACGCTGCCCATTAGCCAGCGGGTTTTGGCTTGCCCGCCTGAATCGAGATCAAATTCGCCGCTGCGAATGCTGCTCAGCGAGTAATTGAATTCCAGGCCGGCAGGTTGATCACCGGCCAGTGCGCTGCCAGCACTATGCGCCAGCAGCAAGCCGATTAAGCCGTATTTGAACATGGTATGACTCCGGGTTGGGGGTTGAAAAAAACGGGCAGCTCGTCCAACAACAGCACTGAAACCAGATTTGCGCAGCTGTGGCCTATCTACCGTGCTGGCACTTTAAATGGCCGTGATGACTGCGGTGTGCGCTGTGCGATGAGATGCAAATGGCATGGATAAGTTGCAGCCAAAGCCGATCAGCGTTTTTGTCAGGGTTGACGCTGGCAAGGCCAGGTTGCAGACTGACCAGCTTGCTTATTTACATGAGTGGAAAACAAAACCATGACCACGGTTGTTGTCGTGCAAAAAGACGGCCAGATTGCCATTGCGGCCGATAGCCAATCGACCTTTGGCGATATGCGCCTGGGGGCGATTGATGATGCGCGCTGGAACAAGATTTTCCAGCACGAGGGCAGCTATTTCGCCATTTGCGGCAGCGCCGCGCATGATCTGGTGCTGCAATCGGCGCTCAAAAAAATCAAAAACCTTGATTTTTCCAGCCGCGCCGCCATCTTTGAGTCGTTCCGCAAATTGCACGTCAAACTCAAAGAGGATTTCTACCTTAAGCCCGACGAGGAAGAAGACGATCCGTACGAATCGAGCCAGATGACGGTGCTGATTGCCAATGTCCACGGTATTTTTGGCGTTTACAGCCTGCGCGAAGTCTATGAATTCCAGCGCTTCTGGGCGATGGGCAGCGGGCGTGATTTTGCCATTGGTGCCATGAATGCGCTGTACGATCAGCTCGACGCAGCGGGTTTGGCCAAGGCCGGTATCGAGGCGGGGTGTGCATTTGACATCAGCTCCAGCATGCCGATGACCTCGTATCAACTGGCCAGACAGACGCAGGAGCAGTAGGGTGGGTTAGGCGGAGCCGTAACCCACCGTCACCATGCAGTATAATTTGCAGCAATTAGGAAGTTTTCCAAGGGTTAAATGAATGAAAGATGTTTTAGAGCGGTTTCTGTTTGAAAAAGCGCCGGTACGCGGCGAGCTGGTCAAGCTCGACGCTACATATAAAGAAGTGCTCGCGCGTCACAATTACCCGCAGGTACTGCAATCGCGCCTGGGCGAGCTGATGGCCGCAGGCGCACTGCTATCGGCCATGCTCAAATTTGACGGCACGCTGGTGATGCAGATGCACGGCACCGGCGCATTGCAATTACTGGTGGTTGAAGTCACCAGCCAGAACACGCTGCGCGCCACCGCCCGCTGGGACGCTGACAAAATCGGCAGCTTTGACGCACAGAGTTCGATCGCTGAATTGCTCGGCCGTGGCCGCTTTATGATTACGATTGATCCAACGGTAGGCGAGGCGTATCAGGGCGTGGTCGGCATGGAAGTCGGCCAATCGGTCGCGCAGATTATCGAGCACTATATGACGCATTCCGAGCAGCTGGACACGCGCCTGTGGCTGGCGTGCGAAGACGGCATCGCGGCGGGCATGATGCTGCAAAAAATGCCGGCGCAGGATGATCTGGAAAACACCTGGGATCATCTGGTGACGCTGGCTGACACGGTCAAAAACGAAGAATTGCTCGAACTTGAGCCACGCGAAACGCTATACCGCCTGTTCCACGAAGACAGCGCCCGCGTATTCGACCCCGCCACCCCGCGCTTTGCCTGCACCTGCTCGCGCGAACGCGTCGGCGGCATGATTAAGCTGATGGAGCGGCACGAAGTGGACGAAGTCATCGCCGAGCGCGGCCATGTGCATGTGGTGTGTGATTTCTGCGGCAAGGAATACACGTTTGACCCGGTGGATATTGGTGTGCTGTATAGCGGCACCGATAGTGCAGGTAGTGAAACTCTGCAGTAATTACCCATCTGTATTTAATCTGCTGGTGCTGTATTGGCGGTGCCACGGGCGTGTTTCTCTCGCCAGTTGTGCAGATCTTCCATCAGGCCAGACCAGCACGTTTAAAGTCTGGCCTTTTTTATGCGACCGGTTGCATTAGTACTAAACCCGAAAATTAAACGCTTCTCAGTCCCGATGAACTGGATTCATTGCCAATGGAATTATTAATTGAAACGCGCGGGCGTGGCCCGGATGTGGTGTTGCTGCACGGTTGGGCGATGAATGGCACTGTATGGAATGCCGTGGTGCGCGAGCTGGAGCAGGATTTCTGCGTGCACGTTGTTGATCTGCCTGGCCACGGTGGCAGCAAATTAGGCGACGAGCAAACGCTGACTTTGCAGGCGATGGTTGATGCGGTTGATGCGCAATTTCCATTTCCGGTGCAAGTCGTTGGCTGGTCGCTCGGTGGCGCGGTGGCGACTAGCTGGGCTTTGCAGCAACGCGATAAAGTGCGCTCACTGACCTTGGTTGCCTCCAGCCCGTGTTTTATGCAACGTAGCGATTGGCAAGCTGCGATGGCACAGAAGGTGCTGGAGCAATTTGCTGCAGCGCTGCAAACCGATTGGCAAGGTACACTCAAGCGCTTTATCAGCCTGCAAGCGATGGGCGACGCCAGCGCACGCGAAGTGACGCGCGAATTACTGGCCGATTTATTCAAACATGGTGAGCCCAAGCTGGCTCATCTGGCCGATGGCCTTAATATCCTGCGCGATACCGATTTGCGCGGCGAAATCGGCAAGGTTGATTGCCCGGTGCTGCTGCAGTATGGCGACCGCGACACGTTGACGCCGCTGGAAGCCGGAATGTGGCTGGCCAAAACGCTGCCGCAGGCGCAATTCAAACTGCATTACAAAGCCGCACACGCGCCGTTTTTGTCGCACCTGGCTGATTTTGTCGCGACCCAAAAACAATTCTTGCTCGATAATCAATAAGGGTATTGCTCTGAAGCTAATTTCTAATATGGCTTGCAGGGCTATACCCGTCTGGATAAAACATGCCCACATTGATGATTCAAGGCTGCACGTCCGATGCAGGTAAATCGACTTTAACTGCGGCGCTGTGCCGTTTGCTGCTGCGGCGTGGCATCAAGGTAGCGCCATTTAAGCCGCAAAATATGGCGCTGAACTCGGCGGTAACCGAGGACGGTGGCGAGATTGGCCGGGCGCAGGCGGTGCAGGCGGTGGCGTGTGGTTTGGCTGCGCACACCGATATGAATCCGGTGCTGCTCAAACCATCAAGCGATTGCCGCGCGCAGGTGATTATTCAAGGCAAATCAATCGGCAATCTGGATGCGGTTGATTATCACGACTACAAAACGACAGCCAAACGCGCGGTGTTTGAGTCATGGGGCCGCTTGGCGGCGCAGTATGATTGGGTGATTGTCGAAGGTGCGGGCAGCCCAGCAGAAGTCAATTTACGCCAAGGCGATATTGCCAATATGGGCTTTGCCGAAGAGGCTGATTGCCCGGTGTGGTTGGTGGCCGATATTGATCGCGGCGGTGTGTTTGCCCATTTTGTCGGTACATTGGCCTGCTTGAGCGAATCTGAACAGGCGCGGATTCAGGGTTTTATCATCAATCGCTTTCGCGGCGATATTAGCCTGCTGCAGCCGGGCTGCGATTGGCTGGAAGAAAAAACCGGCAAGCCGGTGCTGGCGGTGGTGCCGTATTTGCATGGTCTGGAAATCGCTGCTGAAGATGCGCTGCCTAAAACGGTGGCGAATGCCGATGGCGAATTTCGCATCGTGATTGCGACGCTGCCGCATATTTCCAACCACACCGATTTCGACCCGCTGCGCCGCCTACCTAATGTGCGTTGCGAATTTGCCAACCCAAATCAGCCGCTGCCCGAATGCGATTTGCTGATTATTCCTGGCAGCAAGAACACGCTCGGCGATTTGGCGCATTTGCGCGCGCTGGGCTGGGACGTGCAAATCGCGCGGCATTTGCGTTTTGGCGGCAAAGTGATTGGCGTGTGCGGTGGGCTGCAAATTTTGGGCGAGACGATTGCCGACCCGCTAGGTATTGAGTCAGGAGCAATATCCGCAAAGGGGCTGGGGCATATACCCATTGCTACGGTGTTGGAAGCCGAAAAGCAGCTAATTAATGTGGCGGGGCAGATTATCGCCGATCAGGCGGCAATCAAAGGTTACGAAATCCACGTTGGTCGCTCGACTTGGTGTGATGCAGCGCAGCCCGAATGGCCGCGTTTTGTTGTGCTGGACGATGGCCGTTGTGACGGCTGGGTGTCTCCCGACGGGCAAGTGATTGCAACGTATTTGCACGGTTTGTTGGATGAACCAGCCGCTTTGCGCAGCATCTTGGCTTGGGCTGGTTGCGATTTGGCGGCGAACGAGTTGCCCGATGCCAGCGCTTTGCTGGAGAGCGAGATTGATCGCTTAGCTGACGCACTGGATGCCGCGCTGGATTGGGGAAAAGTGGCTCAGGCGGGCTTGGTTCAGATGTGATTCTATGGGTATAAGGCTGGGGTCTTTGTTGAAATTGATCCAGATCGGTATACTCTGCATAAATTACATTTCAAATTTGCATCAAACGCTGCTGTCCCCCTGTGTGCTTAACAGCGCTACGCAACGCTGGCTAAGGTAAGCTTGCAGCGCTTGCACCAGCGGGCTGATCTGGCGGCGATCGGCGCACAGCAGATTAAGCGGGGCGGCTTCTCCCTCCAAGTCGGGGCATAGGCGAATCAGGCGACCAGCCTGTAGATCTTCTGCGATATCCAATTGCGATTTGTAGGCAATCCCAAAACCAGCTACTGCCCAACGCCGCACCGCATCGCCATCGAGCGCAACCCGATCGCCGCTGACTTGAATCGAGACTTCCTGCCCCTGCGCGCTAAAGCGCCAACGGTCATATACATAGTCGCCTAGCATAAAACACAAGCAATTGTGCTGGGCCAGATCGCTCAATTGCTGCGGTGTGCCATGCCGTGCTAGGTAGGCGGGTGCGGCGCACAGAACTCGTCGATTGTCGCTGCAGATGGGCAACGCAATCATCGCCGAATCCGGCAGGCTGCCGTAGCGCAAGGCCAAATCGACCGATTCACGGAAAATATCAACCAGCCGGTCCGAAATCGCCACACGCAATTTGATTTTCGGGTATTGGCGTTGAAACTCATCCAGCCACGGCAGGATGACATTGCGCCCCAGATCGGACGGCAGCGAAATCTGCAATAAACCACTGAGCTGATTGCCAGCCTGCACGGCGCGACAGCCGTCTTGCAACATTTGTACGGCGGGCAGGCAATGCTGCAAAAACACTTCGCCGGCCTGGGTGAGCCGCAGGCTGCGGGTCGAGCGAATAAATAGCGCGGTATTGAGCTGAGCTTCTAGGCGCTTGATGGCAATGCTGGTGGCGGCAGGGCTTAAGTCGAGCAAGCGGGCGGCATCCGACAGGCTGCCGGTTTGGGCAGTATGGATAAAGATCTCGAATTCGCGCAGTAATTTCACAGCAGAGCCCTTGGTATTTTCAATAAATTGTTGAATATCTTTATCTAAATGGCAAGTTTATTAAATTTTTGTCGGCTGTAATAATGGCTTCACTGCAAAATTGATCTATCTCCAAGGGGTTTGACCATGTTTAACCAGCTATTTAGTGCCGCCAAATTAGTAGATTTGCCGCTCAAAAACCGGATGGTGATGGCGCCGATGACGCGTTGCCGCACCACTCAGCCGGGCGATATTCCCAACGCCTTGATGGCGGAGTATTACGCACAGCGTGCCAGCGCCGGCTTGATCATTAGTGAAGCAACGCAAATTTCGCGCCAAGGGCAGGGTTACAGCTTTACGCCGGGTATTTACAGCACGGCGCAAATCAATGGCTGGCGCTTGGTCACCGACGCCGTGCATGCGGCAGGGGGCAAGATCTTTTTGCAGCTGTGGCATGTGGGCCGGATGTCGCACGCTTCGTTTCATGCTGGTGAAGCGCCAGTGGCGCCATCGGCCATTTTGCCGCAAGCACAGGTGTGGGTCGCTGATGAGAATGGACAAGGCTCGATGCTCGATTGCCCGCTGCCGCGTGCGCTGGAAACCGCTGAAATTGCCGAAATCGTCGATGATTTTCGCCGTGGTGCGGCCAATGCGCTGGCTGCAGGATTCGATGGGGTGGAGATTCATGGTGCCAATGGCTATCTGATTGATCAATTTTTACGTACGACTTCCAATCAGCGCCAAGATCAATACGGTGGCAGTCGCGAAAACCGCGTGCGCTTCCTGCAGGAAATCACCGCCGCCGTGGTGGCAGAAGTCGGTGCCGAGCGTGTTGGTGTACGACTAGCGCCGTTTATTTCCGCCCGTGGCATGGATTGCCCCGACATTATTCCAACCATATTGCTGGCGGCTGAGCAGTTCAATCGCCTAGGGGTTGCCTATCTGCATTTATCCGAAGCCGATTGGGATGATGCACCAGTGGTACCGCTGTCATTTCGCCAGCAATTGCGTAATACCTTCAGTGGCGCATTGATTGTGGCGGGTGGCTACACGCCGGAAAAAGCTGAGTTGATTTTGAGCCAAAGTCTGGCTGATTTGGTGGCCTTTGGCCGCCCCTTTATTGCCAACCCCGATTATCCGCGCCGCGTCGCCACTGGGCTGCCTTTGGCGCAACTGGATGGTGCAACGTTATTTGGCGGCAATGCCAAAGGCTACACCGATTACGCCGCCGC
This sequence comes from Chitinibacter sp. GC72, assembly GCF_009760905.1. GTDB lineage: Bacteria > Pseudomonadota > Gammaproteobacteria > Burkholderiales > Chitinibacteraceae > Chitinibacter. Next base: position 21,334 of record NZ_VIRW01000012.1, read on the forward strand.
GCTTTAATTTCATTTAACCCATTCATCGCACTGACCCACGGCCGCATGGCCGTGCGGTATGCGTATTGCCCAAAATTGAGGAGATCACGATGAAAACCGTTGCTTATCAAACTGCCCACGCACTGACTGCCGAGGTGGGTTTGCAAGATATCGATTTACCAGTACCGCGCCCAGAAGGCCGAGAACTATTGATCGAGGTACAAGCCGTATCGGTTAATCCGGTTGACACCAAAATCCGCAAAGGGGTCAACGCGCCAGACGGCGCATGGAAAGTGCTGGGCTGGGATGCTACCGGCGTGGTGACTGCTGTCGGGCCGCAGGCAAGCTTGTTTAAAGTGGGCGATCGGGTCTGGTACGCCGGTGACATTTCGCGCCAAGGCAGTAATGCGCAATACCAAACGGTGGATGAGCGGATTGTGGGCCGGATGCCGAGTAGTCTGGATTTCGCTGCCGCCGCCGCTTTGCCATTGACCGCGATTACCGCGTGGGAAATGCTGTTTGATCGCCTGCAAATTGCCCGCTCGACAACACCGAGCCAGCAGCAATTGCTAATTATTGGTGCGGCAGGCGGCGTTGGGTCGGTGATGATTCAATTGGCCCGCCAATTAACGGGCCTGACAATTATCGCCACCGCTTCACGGCCAGAAACGCAGCAATGGGTGCGAGATTTGGGGGCGCATCATGTGATTGATCACCGCCTGCCGCTTAGCGAAGAACTGCAGCGCATTGGCATCCAGCAGGTCACGCACATTGTTAGCCTCAACCAGACCGAACAGCATTTGCCGCAAATTCTGGAGAGCATCGCGCCGCAAGGTCATTTTGGTCTGATCGACGACCCACGGGTACTCGATGTGATGCCGTTCAAGCGTAAAAGCGTGGCGATCCACTGGGAGCTGATGTTCACCCGTGCGCTGTATCAAACTGCCGATATGATTGAGCAGCATCATTTGCTCAATGCTGTGGCCGATTTAATTGATCAGGGCGTGCTGCGCACCACGGTGAATGAGCAATTTGGCGTGATTAATGCAGAAAATCTTCGCCGCGCCCACGCACTACTCGAAAGTGGTCGCGCGCAAGGCAAGATAGTGCTGGCTGGGTTTTGAGTGCGAGTCGTAAGGATATTGACTTAGCTCCGCTGCTGCAGCAGCGGAGAAAACAAAACCCCATGATTTGCATAGGGTTTTTGTTCGAATGGCGTGAATTTAAACCGCCTGATCGTTTGTCTCGCCTGTACGAATCCGCACCACATGCTCAACCGGGCTGACGAAAATTTTGCCATCGCCAATCTTGCCAGTGTGCGCAGCCTTGATAATGCCTTCGATGGCTGCATCCACCTGCTCATCTGAGAGAACAACTTCGATTTTTACTTTGGGCAGGAAATCGACCACATATTCAGCGCCACGGTACAGCTCGGTATGACCTTTCTGGCGACCAAAACCTTTTACTTCAGTAACGGTCAGGCCAGAGATCCCCAGTTCGGACAAAGCCTCGCGAACTTCATCGAGTTTGAACGGTTTGATAATGGCTTCGATTTTTTTCATTGCATCTTCCTTGGCGTCGATAGGGGAAACATTAGGCCGCAGTATAGCGACGTCACGCCAGCCATGCCACGCCCGGCGTAATAATCCCTGCACAATGAAGCCGCTACGCAAATCACGGGAGAAAATCAGCTGTCCGCTATTGTGTTTTCGTCCGCTCTTGCGCATAATGCGCACCTACAAGATTTTCACGGCGCAACACAGGCAGTGAAATGATTGGAGTGCGAGCGTGGCGGAATTGGTAGACGCACTGGATTTAGGTTCCAGCGCCGTAAGGTGTGAGAGTTCGAGTCTCTCCGCTCGCACCAGCTAGAAAATAGTTGAGCTTAGAGAAAAGCCCCGAAAGTCCCGGTAATGCTGGATTTTCGGGGCTTTTTTCATGTCTGGATGCAATTGCTTGCTTTGGCTTTGACGCAAAATAAACCCAGCCGCTCGGCGCGGACTGGGTTTTGTCTATCGTGCGCAGAGCGCAGTGGCAACTGACTTACTTGGCTGCCATGGCGTCTTTCTGGCATTTATTTACAAAGCTGTTTTTGGCCGCGCCTGCGAGCTTTTTCTCTTTGGCTTTGGCTTCGCACTGATTGCTCACGCTGCTGGCTGCGGCGTCTTTCTCGCATTTTTTGATAAAGCTGTTTTTGGCGGCACCAGCGAGTTTTTTCTCTTTGGCCTGTCCTTCACACTGACTAGGCATGCTGGTCATGTCTTTTTCACATTTGGTCAAAAAGCTGTTCTTGGCCGCGCCAGAGAGTTTTTTCTCGGCCGCTTGTGATGCGCATACTTCGGTGGGTGAAGGGGCGGCAAGGGCGGAACCAATAGACAGGACGGTGAAGACGAGCAGTGCGAGCGATTTTTTCATGAGCAATTTCCACCTGGCTGGGATGTAAAGCGCCACTATAGCACCCGCTGCGAGCAAGCTTGGCAGATTTGACCGTGATTGTAGGCTGGATGCGACTGCTGGTTTCGGCCTGACAAACTGTGATGTTTGAAGCGATTCAATTGATGTGCTTGGCCGCTGATTTTTGCCGCATCGTTTGGGCTTGAAAGTGGGCTTTTTGCTGCCGGATTATCTGACTTGTTGCCAACAAAAACCTTCCGGTTTGGTCTTGGTGTCGCGATTCTTTTGTGTTAAATTCGCCATCTTTGGTTTGTATGGCTGTTGAGGCTGGATTGATGCGCGCTGCCACTGGCGTTTGCGCATAGCGCTGCTTAAGTGCACCGATTTGTGTGCCTGATTTGCAGTCAATCTGCAGCCCTTGCTGTCGAACGTTTTCAAATATAAGAAATATCCAAGTCTATTGCCGGGTGATCCCATCCGGAACACCTGTGAGGAATATCTGGTCATGCAAGCACAATTGGAAACTTTGAGCGCCCTTGAACGTCGCCTGTCAATTGCCGTTCCACGTGAAGAAATCAGCAAGCAAGTTGATGCACGTCTGAAACGTGTGGCTAAAACAGCCAAAATCGACGGTTTCCGTCCAGGTAAAGCGCCTTTGAAAGTGGTTTTCCAGAGCTACGGCTTCCGCATCCAGGAAGAAGTATTGGGTGAAACGGTAGAGCGCAGTTTCGGTGAAGCTGTAGTAGCGCAAAACCTGCAAGTAGCGGGCTACCCACGTTTCGAGCCAAAAGAAACTGCCGAAGGCGGTGACTTTGAATTTGCGGCCACGTTTGAAGTGTATCCAGAAGTGGTATTGGGCGATTTGACCGGCGTTGAGCTGCAAAAACCAACGCTGACTGTAGGCGACGCTGAAGTTGATCAAACCGTCAACATCCTGCGCAGCCAGCGTACCCGTTACGAGCGCGTAGAGCGCGCAGCCGCTGATGGCGATCGCGTGATTATCGATTTCAAAGGCTCGATTGACGGCGAAGTATTCGCTGGTGGTTCTTCAGAAAACTACGCTTTCCTGATCGGTAAAGGCCAGATGCTGCCAGACTTCGAAGCGGGTGTGGTTGGTATGAAAGAAGGTGAAACCAAAGACGTTACCGTTAACTTCCCAGCTGAATATCACGGTAAAGACGTTGCTGGTAAAACGGCCGTTTTCTCCATTACGGTGAAAAACGTAGCAGCTGCAATCTTGCCAGAAGTGGACGCAGAATTTGCGAAGAGCCTGGGCATTGCTGATGGCGATGTAGCAAAAATGCGCGCTGAAGTAAAAGCCAACTTGGAGCGTGAAGTGCGCTTCCGTTTGAAATCTCGCGTTAAAGAATCTGCTTTGACTGCCGTGATCGATGCGACGCCAATCGAGCTGCCAAAATCACTGGTTTCTATGGAAATTGGTCGTCTGGTTGAAGGCGCGCAAGGCGACTTGAAAGCACGTGGTATCGATCCAGCGACTGTACCGTTTAATCCGGCGTTGTTTGAAGCGCAAGCCAAGCGCCGCGTTCACTTGGGCCTGACTTTGTCTGAGCTGGTTAAAGCTGAAAAACTAGAAGCAACACCAGAGCAAGTGAAAGCCATCGTTGAAGATCTGGCACAAAACTACGAAGATCCGGCTGAAGTTGTGGCTTGGTACTACGCTAGTCCAGAGCGTCTGGCTGCACCAACCAATATGGCTTTGGAAGACAACGTGGTCGAGTTTGTGCTGTCAAAAGCAAAAGTAACAGAACAAGCTGTTGCCTTTGACGAATTGATGGGCCAGCAATAAGCTTAAGCTTTTAGTAATTCATTAAGGGGTGGAAATGTCTCGTATGGAATTTGATCCGCAAAATATTGGTTTGGTGCCGATGGTCGTTGAGCAAAGCGGCCGTGGCGAGCGTGCGTATGATATTTATTCACGCTTGCTCAAAGAGCGGGTGATTTTCCTGGTCGGACCAGTGAATGACCAAATGGCTAATTTGATCGTGGCGCAGTTGCTGTTCCTCGAGTCAGAAAATCCAGACAAGGACATTTCCCTCTATATCAATTCGCCAGGTGGTTCGGTCACGGCGGGGATGGCCATTTACGACACGATGAAATTCATCAAGCCGGATGTCTCAACGCTGTGCGTGGGGATGGCGGCGTCGATGGGGGCCTTCCTGTTGTCGGGTGGTACCAAGGGCAAGCGTTTTTCTCTGCCTAATTCGCGCATCATGATCCATCAGCCGCTAATTGGCGGTCTGCAAGGTCAGGCGTCGGACATTGAAATCCACGCACGTGAATTGCTGAAAACCAAGCGTACCCTCAATGAGTTGCTGGCCAATCACACAGGCCAAAGCCTGGAAACGATTGAACGTGATACCGACCGCGATAACTTCATGAATGCCGACGAAGCTCAAGCTTACGGCCTCGTGGATCAGGTTCTGGTATCGCGAGCTGCACTGGCCGGTTAAGCCCTCAGCCAGAATTAATCAGGCCGCCAGCTCCACTGGCGGCTTTTCTTTCTCTGCTTGTTTTGAAATTCGGAATGGCTGTTTATGTCTGATAAACCTAGCGATAAACTCCTGTATTGTTCATTTTGCGGCAAGAGCCAGCACGAGGTGCAAAAACTCATTGCCGGTCCGCAAGTATTTATTTGCAATGAATGTATTGAGTTGTGCACCGATGTAATTCGTGAAGAATCCGAACAAGTCGGCGAAATTAGCCCGCAAACCCCGGATGGCAAGCGTTTGCCCTTGCCGACGGAGATCCGCGATGTCCTCAATCAATACGTAGTTGGTCAGGAAAGAGCCAAAAAGATTCTGGCGGTGGCGGTGTATAACCACTACAAACGGCTGTCGACCAAAGGCCGTGGTGCTGATGGTGAAGTTGAGCTGGCCAAATCCAATATTTTGCTGATCGGCCCCACTGGCTCGGGTAAAACCTTGCTGGCGCAAACCATGGCCAAAACCCTGGATGTGCCATTTGTGATTGCCGATGCCACCACGCTGACTGAAGCGGGTTACGTGGGTGAAGACGTTGAGCACATCATCGCCAAGCTGTTGGCGCAGTGTGATTACGACGTTGAGAAAGCCCAGCGCGGCATCGTGTATCTTGATGAAGTCGATAAAATTGCCCGTAAATCGGAAAACCCGTCGATTACCCGCGATGTATCAGGCGAAGGCGTGCAGCAAGCCTTGCTCAAATTGATCGAAGGCACAGTCGCTTCGGTACCCCCGCACGGTGGCCGCAAACACCCGAATCAGGATATGCCCAAGGTTGATACGACCAATATTCTGTTTATCTGCGGTGGCGCATTTGAAGGTCTGGACAAGATTATCCGCAATCGCTCTGTTAAGGGTGGGATTGGTTTTGGCGCTGAGGTGAGCAGCAAGGACGAAAGCAAAACCATCGGTGCTTTATTGCATCAAGTTGAGCCTGATGATTTGATCCGCTTTGGTTTGATTCCCGAGTTTGTCGGTCGTTTACCGGTGGTGGCCACTTTGGCAGAGCTGGATGAAGCGGCGCTGATCTCGATTCTAACCGAGCCGAAAAACGCCTTGATCAAGCAGTACCAGAAACTGTTCGAGATGGAAGACGTCGAGCTGGAAATTGGTGCTGAAGCCTTGCTGGCGATTGCCAAGAAAGCCATGGAGCGCAAAACCGGTGCCCGTGGCTTGCGCTCTATCGTTGAGCAAACGCTGCTCGACACGATGTTTGAATTGCCTGCGATGGAAGGCATTGCCAAAGTCGTAGTGACGCCTGAAGTGATTGCCGGCAAGTCTCAGCCAGAGTATGTGCCTGTAGCCATTGAAAAGACTGCCGAGTAAGGCTATATCCCACGCCCAGCCATAATCGTTGATCGATTGTGGCTGGGCGTATGTTTTTTTGTGCAGCGATTGAATTAATCGCTGCTTGACCGCATATTGTCTCTATATCCTCGATCAGGTCATAACACAATGTCCGAACACTCATTACTACCCGCAGAATCAACCTCATTCCCCGTCCTGCCATTGCGCGATGTGGTTGTATTCCCGCATATGGTGATTCCATTGTTCGTGGGACGCCCCAAATCAATTAAAGCGCTGGAAGCGGCGATGGAATCGGGCAAGCACATCCTGCTGGTGGCGCAGAAAAATGCGGCCAAGGATGAGCCCAGCTTTGCCGATATTTACCCGATTGGCACGGTCGCGACAGTGCTGCAATTGCTGAAACTGCCCGATGGCACCGTCAAAGTGCTGGTTGAAGGCTTGCAACGCGCGGTGGTTGAAGAGTTGCTGGACGACGACGGTTTTTACCGTGTCACGGCAACACCGCAAGCGCCAGCGCCGGAAGACAGCAATGAAACCGAAGCCATGCGCCGCACGTTGCTGGCACAGTTTGATCAGTATGTGAAACTGAATAAAAAAATCCCGCCAGAAATTTTGTCCTCACTGGCCGGAATTGAAACTGCAGGCCGCCTGGCTGATACCGTGGCAGCCCACTTGCCGCTCAAACTCGAGCAAAAGCAGTCCGTACTGGAAATGGAAGATGTTGCTGCGCGGATGGATCATCTGCTCAAGCAGCTCGAATCCGAGCTCGATATCTTGCAAGTGGAAAAACGCATCCGTGGCCGTGTGAAACGCCAGATGGAAAAAAGCCAGCGCGAGTATTATCTGAACGAGCAGGTGAAAGCCATCCAGAAAGAGCTGGGCGAACTCGATGAAAACGCCGATCTGGACGAGCTGGAAAAACGCATCAAAACTGCCGGCATGAGCAAAGAGGCGCGCGAAAAAACCGAAGGCGAATTGAAAAAGCTGCGCATGATGTCACCGATGTCGGCCGAAGCGACGGTGGTGCGTAACTATATCGACACCATTCTGGCGCTGCCATGGAAGAAGAAAACCAAGATCAGCAAAGATCTGGCCGAAGCCGATACGGTGCTCGATGCCGATCACTACGGCTTGGAAAAGGTCAAAGAGCGCATTGTTGAGTACCTTGCAGTACAAACTCGCGTTGAAAAACTCAAAGGCCCGATTTTGTGCCTGGTAGGCCCACCAGGGGTGGGCAAAACCTCATTGGGCGAGTCGATCGCTCGTGCGACAAACCGCAAATTCGTTCGTATGGCCTTGGGTGGCGTGCGTGATGAAGCGGAGATTCGTGGTCACCGCCGCACTTATATCGGCTCGATGCCGGGCAAAATTTTGCAAAGCATGACCAAGGTCGGTGTGAAAAATCCGCTGTTCCTGCTCGATGAAGTTGATAAATTGGGTAGCGATTTCCGTGGCGATCCGTCATCGGCTTTGCTCGAAGTGCTCGATCCAGAGCAAAATCATTCGTTTAGCGACCATTACCTCGAAGTTGATTACGATTTGTCAGATGTGATGTTTGTCGCGACGGCCAACTCACTGAATATCCCCGCACCATTATTGGACCGGATGGAGATCATTCGTCTGTCGGGTTACACCGAAGACGAAAAAGTCAATATTGCGCTCAAATACTTGGTTCCCAAGCAGATGAAGAACAATGGTGTGGCTGAGGGCGAATTGCAGATTGCCGATACCGCCGTACGAGACATTATCCGCTACTACACCCGAGAAGCGGGTGTGCGTAGCCTTGATCGCGAAATCGCCAAGCTGTGCCGCAAAGTGGTCAAAGCTTTGCTGCTGAAGCCATCGGATAAGAAAGTGGTGATCAATGCGAAGAATCTGGATAAATATCTGGGAGTTCATCGCTATGACTTTGGTGTTGCCGAGCAGAAAAACCAAATAGGTCAGGTGACTGGCTTGGCGTGGACCGAAGTGGGCGGCGAGTTGCTGACGATCGAGACGGTTAAATTGCCGGGCAAAGGCAAAATGATCCAAACCGGTAAGCTCGGAGATGTGATGCAAGAGTCGATCCAGGCTGCTCTGTCGGTGGTGCGCTCGCGTGCGGTGAGCCTAGGGATCGATCCCGAGTTCTACCAGAAAAACGATATGCATATCCACTTGCCTGAAGGTGCGACGCCAAAAGACGGTCCATCGGCGGGTATTGGCATAGCCACGGCGCTAACATCGGTGTTGACGGGTATACCCGTCCGCTGCGATGTGGCAATGACCGGTGAAATTACCCTGCGTGGAGAAGTCTTACCGATTGGTGGCTTGAAAGAAAAACTACTGGCTGCGCATCGTGGTGGTATCAAGCAAGTACTGATACCGGAAGGAAACGTCAAAGACTTGATCGAAATACCGGAAAATGTGAAGCGAGGCCTTGCTATTCATCCGGTCAAGTGGTTTGATGAGGTGTTGGCCTACGCGCTTGAACGCATGCCAGTTGCAACACCTGCCGACACCCCGGCAGATGAAGCCATTGCCGGGACAAACGTTGATACAAACCAACACAGTCTCAAGCATTAATTGACACTTATTTTGCGGTCTTGATATAAACATCAAGCAATGCACCAACCAGATTCATCTAATCAAAATAGAAAGGGGATGTAAGTGAATAAATCGGAACTCATCGATGCAATCGCTGAATCAGCAGGTCTGTCTAAAGCTGCTGCTGGCAAAGCGCTGGATGCAACCGTAGAAGCGATCTCCAACGCGCTTAAAAGCGGTCAGGAAGTGACGCTGGTTGGTTTTGGTTCTTTCTACGTTTCAGAACGTGAAGAGCGCACTGGCCGTAACCCACGCACTGGCGAGTCAATCAAGATCGCTGCTGCTAAACAGCCAAAATTCCGCGCTGGTAAATCGTTGAAAGACGCAGTTCAATAATTGAATTGTCGAGTTAGGTCAGCGCAGAATCGCTGCTGATCTGCTCTTTGGAGTGGTAGTTCAGTTGGTTAGAATACCGGCCTGTCACGCCGGGGGTCGCGGGTTCGAGTCCCGTCCACTCCGCCAAAACCTTAAGGGCAAACGTCATTGTTTGCCCTTTTGTTTTATGCGCAGAATATTGCTTCTCTTACAGACATAAGTCATGCAATCTGGCATGATAACGCGCACACAAAGCAGGAGTTCGTCGTTCATGTTTGATTTTGTACACAATAATAAAACCGCTGTTCAGGTAATTCTGGGTCTGATTTCTGTCGGTCTCGTTGTCGGTATTGGCTTTAGTGGCTATGAAGCGATGGGTCAGGGCGACGACTATCTGGCTAAAGTGGGCAAGTCGCGGATCACAGAGCGTGAGCTGGCGCAGGCAATTGGCAATCAGGCTGTGCCAGATGAAATGAAGCCGATGGTAATCGAACAACTGGTTCGTCAACAGCTGCTGCAGGAAAAAGCCCGCGAGCTGCGCCTTGCAGTACCTGATGCTGTATTGCGCGACGCTATTGCGGCCATCCCTGCATTTCAGGTTGATGGCAAATTTGATGCCAAGCGGTATCAGGAAATGCTGGCTTCACAGCAAATGTCTCCTACTCAGTTTGAAGAGAAAGTTAAGCAAGACCTGATTTTGCGCCAGCTGATGGATGGTGTGATGCAGACTGGTTTTGTGTCAAATTCACAGATGCAGCGTCTTAATACCCTGATGGGTGAGAAACGCGAAGTTTCTTCTGCGGTGCTGTCTCCAGAACTGTATCTCTCCCAAGTGACTGTGAGCGATGCTGAAATCAAGCAATACTACAATGCTAATCAGGCACAGTTTAAATCGCCTGACCGGGCAAAGCTTGAATATGTCACTTTCTCGCAGGCAGATCTGGCTGCCCAGCAAGTGGTGAGCGATGCGGAAATCCAGAAATACTTTGACGAGCATAAAGCTGATATTGCCAAAGAAGAGCGCAAAGTCAGCCACATCTTGCTCAATGCAGCCAAAGATCTGAAAGCCGAAGAAAAAGCCAAAGTGCGTGCGCAGGCTGAACAGATTCTGGCCGAAGTGAAGAAAAATCCGGCGCAATTTGCCGCGCTGGCCAAGGCTAAGTCACAAGACCCAGGCTCTGCAGCCAATGGTGGTGATCTGGGCTTTTTCGCCAAGGGCGCTATGGTCAAGCCTTTTGAAGATGCTGCTTTTAAAATGAGCAAAGGCCAGATTAGTGAGATTGTTGAAACCGATTTTGGTTTTCACATCCTGAAACTTGATGATATCAAGGGTGCCAATTTTGACGATCTGAAGCCTCAAATCGAACAGCAATTGAAACTCGAAAAAGCCCAGGCAGCATTTCAGTCGCAATCAGAAAAATTCAGCGAAATCGTCTACCAGCAGGCTGATAGTTTAAAGCCGGTGGCAGATGCGCTGAAATTGAAGATCGAACAAAGTGGCTGGGTGACCCGCACTGCTGCTCAGGAGCCTCAGCTTAATAATCCTAAATTGCTTGAAGCAGCGTTTACTGATGATGTGCTAAAGAAAAAACACAATTCAGAGGCCATTGAAGTAGGTCGTGGCCAACTGGTTTCTGTGCGTGTGCTGGCCTTCCAGCCTACCCAGACACAGCCATTGGCCGATGTCTCGGCAGGTATTGTGAGCAAACTCAAGCAGGAAAAAGCCCTCAAGCTGGCCGCTACTGATGGTGAGGCCAAGCTTAAAGCACTTAACTCGGGTGCTCAAGTGGCGCTAGCATGGGGTGAGACACAGGCCTTGAGCCGTATTGCTGCTCCTGAAGTGGCCGAGAGTGATCTGAAAGCCATTTTCAAGGCTGATACCAGCAAACAGCAGGCCTATGTGGGCGCTAATGTAGCTGGCAAGGGTTATGTGATTTACAAAGTAGGCAAAACCATTCCGGCGCCTACGCTGAGTGCCGAGAATAAATTCAAGATGGATGAAAATTTGTCCAGAATGTATGGTCAGGTTGAATTGTCGGCTTATCTGGATGCCATCAAGAAAGACATCAAAGTGCAGTACAGCAAGCAATTGGCCAAAAAGGCTGAGTGATCGCTTCCCAAATAATAAAACCGGCTTTGAGCCGGTTTTATTATTTGGGTGCCCAGTCCGGGCTGGCCTGCCTTAAATAGGCATCCAGACCTGCTTGGGCTTCTTCGTGTGATCGTATGTGGGCCATGCGGTGCGCGGTGTCCGATAGCATGGCGTCATCAATTGGGCGGTGCTCAACCGAGGTGATAAAGCGTTTGGCTGCGGTTAGCGCGTGCGGGCTATTGTGCAAAATCGTACGAACCCAGTGTGCAACCTGTTCGCTCACTGCCTCATCACTGGCGGGGCATTCATGAATCAGGCCCAGGCCTTGTGCGGCCGCGGGGCTAAAACGCTCCGTGCTTAGAAAATAGCGCCGCGCGGCACTGCTGCCCATTTTATTGATAACATAAGGGCCAAACACTGCAGGGATCAGCCCCAGCCGGGTGTCGGGGATGCAAAACCAGCTTTCTGGCGAGCAGACCGCCATATCGCAGCAGGAGATCAGCCCAATACCCATGCCAATCGCTGGCCCGTTAATATGGGCGATAGTTGGAATGGGCAGGCGATCCAGCGTGCGTAGCAGGCGGGCAATGTGCAGTGCATCTTCAAAATTATGGTCTGGCCCGGCCTGGCTGCCTTTGAGCATCCACTGATGATCGGTGCCAGCGCAGAAAAAACGGCCGGTGCCAGTTAAAACCAGTACCCGGGCATCCGGGTTCTGACTGATGGCGGCCAGTGTGGCCGTTAGCTCGGCCACCATGATTTCATTGATTGCATTACATACTTCGGGGCGAACAAGCCGGAGGGTAACGACGCCTGTGCTGCTCATTTGACAGTCGATCGTATCACTCATTGCCCGGCTCCTTGACGTGGTTTTCATGCGTTTTTGTTGCACTGCACCTATGGTTTAGTGCAAAAACAAACGCTTAGCCAGCGTAAAATGAATTCCTGAACTGATTGCCTGATCCAAGTTTAAGAAAGGTTGGAACTGGGTGGCGATAAGGCGTAAAATCCACCGCCTTATTGGCTGAACAATAAGACTCTCGGAGAGACTGGCATGCATGATCTCACACCCCTTCATCATCCGTCGCAGGACTCGCGCAATATTGCGGTGCTGGTCTATTTACTCACGATTTTCTTTAGTTTCATTCCCGGGCTTGTCATCTATGTATTGAAAAAAGATGACGAGTTTATGTTTGATGCGGGCAAGGAATCACTGAACTGGTCGATTACCCTGATGCTGGTCAGCTTGGTCTTGGGTTGGATACCTATCCTGGGTTGGTTGTTGGTGCTGGTGCTCTGGTTCTGCAATGTTATTTGCAGTGTGCTGGGGGCTTTGAACGCCAGTAAAGGCATGTATTACCGTTATCCATTTGCTTTGCGTCTGATTGCTTGATGAAGTATTTCTTTTTGCTGGTTTGCTGCTTTGCCACCAGCCATTTTGCTTTGGCCGCTTCGACCCCTTTGGGTAAGTCTGGTCTGAAGGGGCAATACTTTGCGCCTGATCGTTCGCAGGCGCCCGCTGTCATCCTGATGCATGGTTGTGGTGGTTTATATGCGCGTGATCAGCAATTGGCCATTCGCTACGCGCGTATGAGTAGCCAGCTGCAGGAGCTCGACTTTGGCGTGCTGCTGCTCGATGATGCTGTGCGGCGCAAGCAACCATGCGCACTGCAGAGCATCAAGCAGCAGAAAGCTGAAATGCGGCGCAAAGCAAACAATTTGCAGCGTGCCGTGAAATGGCTGAAGCAGCGGCGCGAAATTGACCCCAACCGGATCGCTGTGGTCGGTTGGGATAGCGGAGCGAGCGCTGCGCTGGCGTTGCTGGGCCGCAAAAATCCGGGCCTGCGCTCGGCGGCGGTGTTTTATCCCAATTGCCGACTTTTGCTGGGCGCTGATTTTCGTGTTGCTGCACCTACTTTGTTATTGACCGGGCAGCAGGATGGCTTGACGCCCATTGAGCAATGCACGGAGCTGAGTATGGTGTCAGGGCAGAGTCTGTTTCATCTGGTCAGCTACCCGCAGGCGCGGCATGATTTTGATCTGATGCTCGATAATCTGGAGCACGAGGCCTTGAATCTGCCTGCCAACCATCTGGCACTGGAAGACATTGCCGATCCCGAGGCCGCTCAGGATGCGTGGCGACGCACTTATAAATGGCTGTCACGCTGGTTTGACCCTGCGCGCAGTATCGAAGGCGTGCCACCGCGCACGTTTCAGGCTAATCAGTAATCAGCCGTAGATCGTCATTGGCTACTCACGGCTTACCCAAGCGCAGCCAATCTCTGCATTGTGATCTCTCTAGATTAATGCGGGCATTCGCGCGCTAGCCGCCCAGACCGTGGCAGCACGGCTGCGCAATTTATTGTGCTGATTCAATAGTGCTGCGGCAGAAATGCATTAAAATGGCGGCTTGAATTCAGGAGCGAATACACAATGAGCAATACCGACTATTCAGCGATTTTGTCTGGCACACAAGGTGTCAGCATCAAATCATCGGCTGATTGTTTTACCCATACTGGTGAAGGCCTGCCCGTGGTGGTGGTTGAGAATGCGCTCGGGTCGGCCATTTTTACGCTGCAGGGTGCTCATTTGCTGTCATTTGTCCCTGCTGCCGGGGAAGAGATTTTGTGGTTATCGCCACTGGCCCATTTTGAGCCGGGCAAGGCGGTGCGCGGTGGTATTCCACTGTGTCTGCCATGGTTTGGCGGCCATCCGGATGGCCTGCAGTCACATGGTTTTGCACGCACCAGCGACTGGGTTTTGGAGCAAGTGAGCAATCAAGCTGATGGCACAACCTTGCTGATCGCCAGCCTGAGCAGTAACGCCAGCACATTGGCAATGTGGCCTCATGAATTCCGTTTTGAGCTGCAGATTGAAGTTGGCCGTGAGCTGAAGCTCACCTTGAATGTCGACAATCTAAGCAATACCCCCGCCCCGTTTACCTACGCATTCCATACCTACTTTGCGGTTGTTGACTATACCCTGTGCCCGATTCAGGGGCTGGAAAACTTGACCTACGTGGATACGATCGGTGAAATCACCCGCCGTTATCAGGCTGAAACGCTGCAATTATCGGGCGCCACCGACCGTGTGTATCTTGATGTGCCTGAGCTGCAAACCATTATTGATGGCGTACGCCAAATTAAAATCAGTAGCTCGGCACATAGTGCGATTGTCTGGAACCCGGGCGATCATGCCGACAAAATGCAGGATGTTCTTGAACATCGTCAGCAATTTGTCTGTGTTGAGCGTGGGGATGTCTTTGATAATGCGCTCACGATTGCACCTCACTCGCGCTTTAGCGCGGTGATGACGCTGTCCGAAGTGCGTTAAGCGGCTTTTTTCGATCATTGATAGTTAAAAACGCCCGCATGTTCGGGCGTTTTTTTTGGATGCATAACGATGAAATACCGTGATTTGCGCGATTTTATGTCGCAACTTGAAGCTCAGGGCGAGCTGAAACGAATTCAAACTCCGGTGTCGGCCAAGCTGGAGATGACCGAATTATGTGACCGTATCTTGCGCAATGCAGGGCCTGCTGTGCTGTTCGAGAACGTACCCGGCTACAGTATGCCGGTGCTGGGCAATCTATTCGGCACACCGCGCCGCGTGGCACTTGGCATGGGCGCGCAGGACGTATCGGCACTGCGCGAAATCGGCCAGACGCTGGCTTATCTGAAAGAGCCTGAGCCACCGAAAGGCTTTCGCGATGCGTGGGAAAAGCTGCCACTCTTGAAGCAAGTGCTCAATATGGCGCCCAAAGAAGTGCGCAAAGGCATCTGTCAGGAAGTGGTGATTGAAGGCCCGGATGTGGATTTGGGCGCAATTCCGATCCAGCACTGCTGGCCCGGTGATATTGCGCCGCTGATTACCTGGGGTTTGGTCGTCACACGCGGGCCGAATAAAAAACGTCAGAATCTGGGGATTTATCGCCAGCAGGTCATTGGCAAAAATCAGGTGATTATGCGCTGGCTGGCGCACCGCGGCGGCGCGCTCGATTTTCGTGAGCACGCAAAGCAAAATCCGGGCAAACCGTATCCGGTCGCCGTGGTGCTCGGTTGCGATCCGGCGACCATCCTCGGCGCGGTTACACCGGTACCCGATACGTTGTCTGAGTATCAGTTTGCCGGCTTGCTGCGTGGTAGTAAGACCGAGCTGGTGCAATGTATCGGCTCTGATCTACAAGTGCCGGCCACAGCTGAAATCGTGCTCGAAGGGGTACTCAAACCGTGCGAAACCGGCTACGTTGGCGTTTCCGGGCAAGGCGTACCGATGAAAGAGGTCGGCGGCTTTTTGCACGCTTTAGAAGGCCCGTACGGCGACCACACTGGCTACTACAACGAGCAGGACTGGTTTCCTGTCTTTGAAGTCGAGCGCATCACCACGCGGCCCGACCCGATTTATCACAGCACTTACACGGGTAAACCACCAGATGAACCGGCGATTCTGGGCGTGGCGCTCAATGAAGTCTTCGTGCCGATTTTGCAAAAGCAGTTTCCGGAAATCGTCGACTTTTATCTGCCACCCGAAGGTTGCAGCTACCGGATGGCGATTGTGTCGATTAAAAAGCAATATCCGGGCCATGCCAAACGGGTGATGTTTGGTGTCTGGTCCTTCCTGCGCCAGTTCATGTACACCAAGTACATCGTGATCGTCGACGACGATGTGGATTGCCGCGACTGGAAAGAAGTGATCTGGGCGATAACCACGCGAATGGACCCGGTGCGCGATACCACTTTGGTCGAGCACACGCCGATTGATTATCTTGATTTTGCCAGCCCGATTTCGGGCCTGGGTGGCAAAATGGGCTTGGATGCGACCAATAAAATGCCGGGCGAAACCAGCCGCGAATGGGGCAGGGTGATCGCACGTGATCCGGCTGCCGTGGCGCGGATTGACGCAATCTGGCAGGAATTGAACTTGTAAAAGAGTTTAGTCTATCCTGAACTACTGTCGCTTAAAGAATTGGGAAAGCCCATGCTGCCATTGAATCGAGAATTTGAATTCACCCATGCCGACTTTGAAAAAGTCCGGACCATGATTTACAACTACGCGGGCATCGCTTTATCCGAATCCAAGCACGATATGGTCTACGGGCGTTTGGCCAAACGCCTGCGCGCGCTCAATCTGAAAACGTTTCAGCAGTATCTGCACGTGCTGGAGCGGGGCGACCCGAAAGAATTCGAGTTGTTTACCAACTCGATGACGACCAACCTCACCTCGTTTTTCCGTGAAGCACATCATTTCGACATTCTGGCGCGTTACCTTAAAGAGCAGCGCTGTGCCACATTCAGCATCTGGTGTTCGGCCGCCAGTACCGGTGAAGAGCCTTACTCGCTGGCCATCACGGCCTGCGAGGCCTTTGATTCACTGCGTCCACCGGTCAAGATTATTGCGACTGATCTGGATACCAATGTGCTGGAAAAGGGCCGTCTGGGTATTTATCCGGCCGAAGAAGTCAAAAAAATGTCGCCACAGCGCGTCTCGCGCTTTTTCAATGTCCAGCCCGATGGCCGTTACCAGCTCAAACAAGAGCTGCGCGATATGATTACTTTCCGGCGGCTAAACCTGATTGAGCCCAACTGGTCGGTGCGTGGGCCATTTGATGCCATATTCTGTCGCAATGTGATGATTTATTTCGACAAGGAAACGCAGTACAAAATCTTGCAGCGTTTTGCCCCGCTGATGAAGCCCGAGGGCCTGCTCTACGTCGGGCATTCGGAAAATCTTTATCATGCAGCCGAGTTTTTCAAATTGCAGGGCAAAACGGTCTACGAGCTGGCCAAGCCTGCAGGCTTGCGTTGATGGAGCCGCGCGTCAGCTTTATTACGCTGGGTGTGGCCGATCTGGCGGTTTCGCTGGCGTTTTACCGCGATACGCTGGGTCTGGTGCCTCATCAGGTGCTGGATGAAGTGGTGTTTTTCAATTTTGGCGCGATGCGTCTGGCGCTGTTTCCCCGCCAGCTATTAGCGGCCGATGCGGGTGTGCCAGAGGCGGGCAGCGGTTTTCGCGGGATAGCACTGGCGCATAATGTACGCAGCCCAGCTGAAGTGGATGAACTGCTCGCGATTGCTGCCCATGGTGGTGGCCAGCTGATCAAGCCGGGGCAAGCAGTGTATTGGGGCGGGTATGCGGGTTATTTTGCCGACCCGGATGGGCATTTATGGGAAGTGGCCTGGAATCCTCAGTTTCCACTGGATTAGCTTTTGTTAGGGTATGTGCCTGTAGGTTAATTGCTGTATCGGCTGCAGGCATATACCCTTTGTTTTGTGTCTGTTGCTAGTGTTGCTCACGTATTCCACCACGAAGCCTGTTTTAATCGAATATCTCAACCGCCATGCCAAGCCGGAGCTCGCCAGTGCTGCGAGCAAGCATGTTTTGTCCAAAGAGCACTCCAGCAGGGAATTTTCTGAATTTGGCCAGCGTGCGCAGTGGCTCTTGTTGTGGTGATTTTTCGGCGGTGTCCGGGTCAATGATGGTCAGGACACAGCGCTCGCAAGGTTTTACCAGCTCGAAAATGACCTCGCCAATCCGGATGCGCCGCCAATGGTCTTCGGCAAAGGCGTCTGCATTACGAATGACCAGATTGGGTCGAAAGCGCAGCATGGAAAAATCCTGCCGTGCTTGCCGGTTCAGCTCGGCTAACGAGCCTTCGCTGATAAGTAGCAGCGGATAGCCATCGACAAAACGGATGGGGACATCGGGGTGATTCTTGACGCGCCGATGCGGCTCCAGCCCAGTCCACATCACGATTGCTGTTTGCTCCAGATAGGCTGAAATCCAGTGATTGAGCTCCTGGGCACCGCTGCGGGCGGAAAACGTGTTTTCCCAGACATCGGCTTGCTGGGGCATAGCAAAAGCAGACAATGGCGTGAAAATATCATTCATTCCCGGAGCGCTGAAGGTAATCCCGCTATCGCAAGGTTCGGCTTTGACTAAAACCAGCTGTGGGTGGGTACGGGCGGTAATGTATTGCCCTTCCGGTGTGGCCACCATCCATTCCCGATCCAGCGCCAAGCCTTCCGGGCTCACCAGGCTGTGCCTGAGCACTTGTGCCTGACCTGATTTGAGCGGGTAGCGATAAAGCGCAGACAGAGTGATTTGCATATTATTTTTCCGGTTGACTGGCGCTAGTGTACCAATAGTGTGGGCGGATAGAGCGTTCTGCCTTCACTGTGATGGTGTTTGTGACCGCAAAATGCACAGCGCCCAGCTCTGCGGTATTGAGCAGGGTGGCATTTTCAGCTCGATAGCGTTCGATCACGGTATGGTGTGGATGCGAGAAGCGGTTCATAAAACCTGCCGAGGCCACCACATAGCTAGCCCGGCTGGCCTGGATAAACGGAATGGATGAAGAACTTTTGCTCCCATGATGAGGCATCAGCAAAATGTCGCTGGGCAGCAAATCATGATTAAGTAACTCAAGTTCTTCGGTTTTGCCAATATCAGCAGGTATCAGCATGGAAAAATGCCCATTGCTGATCCTCAAGACGCAGCTTTGGCCATTATCATTTCTGCTTGTGTAGCCATGTGCCGGCCACAGGATGTCAAACTGAATCCCATCCCATTGCCAGTGCTGGCCTGCCTGACAACGTTGGCTGGATGACGTGTTCCCGACTTTGAACACATCATGGGTTTCGGGCAAAGAATGCAGCAGATGTCGTACAGGCCAGCGCTGCAATAGCAGGCCTGCTCCGCCAATATGATCGTGGTCATTGTGCGACAGCAGCAAGGTATCTAGCTGCATGATATTGAACGAGCGAAAGGCCGGTAGCAGAACGCGCTCGGCATTACCGATGTGCCCGGTGTCAAACAACAGCGCATGGTTTTGTGTTTGCACCAGCACCGCCAGCCCTTGCCCTACATCGAGCACCACGGCGCGAAAGTGCCCGTGCTGTGGTTTCTCTGGCTGATAAGTCAGTAGCGGAAATAGCAGTGCCAGGCCTGTCAATCTGGCCGGAAAACCGGCTGGCAGTAGCAGGATTAAAATGCCGACCAGAGCGGCCGGCAGCATCAGCAGGGGCGGGGGTGGATGTTGCCAGCTGGCCAAGGGCAGGGTAAGCAAATATTGCAAGAAAACATCACAGTAGGCCATTAACTGTGCCGCACATTGCAGAATCAAGCCGCTGGGGTCAAACAAGCCGATTAGGGTGAGTGGGGTAATCAGCAAGCTCACCAGAGGGATGGCAATGGCGTTGGCAAGCGGAGAAATCAGCGGAAAATAGCCAAAAATAACCAGCAACAGCGGGAGCGAGCCCAGTGTGGCTGCCCATTGGCTGCGTAGCCAGTCTTGCCAGCGCGGATTGGGTGCGATCCGGTTGGCGCAAGCCCAGAACAGTATGCCGACGGTCAAAAAAGACAACCAGAAACCAATTGATAGCACAGCCAGCGGATCGAGTAAAACCACGGCACTGAGTGCTGTGAGCCAGACTACGGCCACCGGTATTTGCCGCTGATACCATAGCGCAATCGCAAATATAGCCAGCATGACGATTGTACGCTGGGTGGGTATACTGCATCCTGATATTATAAAATATAGTGTTGCGAGCAATACCCCTGCAATAATGCCCGCCCGATAAGCCGAGGTGTAGTTGAGTAGAGATGGGATTTGCCGCCAGATCAGTTGCGTGAGAAATCCGGCCAGCGCTGCGAGCATGGTGACATGCAATCCCGAAATCGAGATCAGGTGAACAACGCCAGTTTGTGAAAAGCGCCACCATTGCTCGCTGTCTATCTGGCTTTGTTCACCAATCGACAAGGCTTTAATCACGCCGATGTAGGTGTGATCGCCCAGATCGCGATCAATTTTGTCGAGCAAAATACTTCGAAGTCGCAATATGCCTGTACGCCAGCTGCTCCCCTCCAGCGCCTCGAAATTTTTGGCACTTGTTGCTGCCGCTGCAATGTTTTGCTGTAAAAACCACCGCTCCAGATCAAAACTGCCCGGATTGATTTGCCCGCGTACCGGTTTGAGGCGAGCCTGAAATTGCCAGCGCTGCCCCGCTTTGAACATAGGGGCTTTGCCGTAAACGCTGACCTGTATGTACTGAGGCTGCCAGTCCATCTCGCCAACCCCGGCTTCGGGTTGCAGCAGAAAACGGATGCCAAACTGGGTGCGCTGAGGAATGCTCGCAATTTCACCGCGCAGCAGTACTGTTTGCCCGATCAGTGCCGTAGGTACTCGTTGTGATAATCCTTGTTGGGCTTGCCACTGTGCCCAGCTAAAACCCGCGCTTGCCGCGAGCAAACCAAGCGCTAGGTGCGAAATGAAGGGATTGCGAAATTGCGACAAGGGGAGTGTGAATAAGACAATTGCAACAACCGGCCAGTATGAGATGAGCTGGTGCTGAAGCTGGCATAGCATCACGCCGACCACAAATGCAGTCAGAAGCAGACAATATGTCTGTGCAGTGATACACCGTGGAATAATTTGGCTAAGATACATGCTTATTGCTAGCAGATGATTTGTACCGATACCAGCCGGGTAGATTAGATGGTTCTATTCATCGAGATTGAGGCTACTAGGCTCACAATCGGACAAATAACCATGTTGCAATTAATTCGGGGTAGCTCTGCGTAGCTGCTGCAGTATTTTTAAATAATTCAAACGATAAAAAAGGGAGAAGTCATGCGCTTGATGCGGTGTTTGTTAGTGGCAAGTTTGCTTTTGGGTTTGTCTGCGTGTGGTGACAAGGCAGAAAATCAAGGTGGAGGTTCATCGGCAGTAGAGGCGCAGTCGTCGGATCCGCGCTATCAAAATGCGCTGCTTAATGCCAATCCCGAACAATTTAGCCAAATCCTTGCCGACTGCGGCAAATTGATGTTTGGTGAACACCAAGCACCAGAAGAAGTGCAAGTGAAGTGTCGACAAGACATGATTAGCCGCGCCAGTAGTATTGGGCTAACGATTTCCGAGCACGATATTGCTGAACAGCTGGTGAAAGATCGTTATCAGTTTATGCAGCGGGATGCAAAATAAGAAATAGCGGATTATTTTATCTGCCTATTCAGAGCAGGCCTTGATCGCTGTCGACTAGCAAATCAAGGCTGTTGCTTAGGCGCTGGCGCAAGGTTTTACGCGATAGTAGTTTTTCCTGGGCAGCAATTGGCAGGTCGGTAAGGCGAAGAAGGTTTTTCTCAATCATGACGTCGACAATATCTTCGATTACCCGAATTAATGCCGTGTCGGAATGATTAAAGTCGCTGCTGCTCGCGCCCAGAAATGCAACTATTTGTGGATCATGAAGCGCCAACTCTTCGTTAGCGTTATTCTGCTGTGAGCGATAGATGGCCACAATTTCACCGTTTGCATCACGCTCGACAAATACCATGCTAATTCCTTATAACAGCTTGGCAGTCAGTAAGTTGCACTAGACTGCCATGCTGTTTGTAATATGTTATACGCCCAGTTCTTCAACCCAGTTTAATGCTTGCACATGAGCGCGATTAAGCATTTCGGGTGTGATTTGCAGTTGTTCGCACAGCCGAGGAACTTCAGCCATTTCTGCGTCTTCACAGGCCTCAGCCAGCTCAAGGAAGGGACCATAAATACCTGTTCTGGAGAGCAACGCATCGCTCACTGTTTCCGGCAGTATCAAAGTCTCGAGGATGGTATCCATCTGCATATCAAGCAAAACGTCGAGCAAGGAGAACATGCCTACGATAAACAGGTTATCTTTATCTTGCCCATCCAATAAATGAGCGCCCAATAATTCTACCAATCGGCCTCGAGTTACCGCCGTTTTTAATAATGCAGGTGGAGAACCTGTTTCTGCTCCTGCAGTTACCAGTAATAGCGTTAACCAGCGATACAGTTTTTGATATCCCAATATGGTGACAGCGTGGCGGAATGATTGAATTTCACAGGAGAGGCCAAAACCTGCAGAGTTGATATAGCGTAGCAGTTTGAATGACAGTGCTACATCACGCTTTAGTGCATTTTCAATATCGCGAATTTCTGCATTATTGCGCAGCATATTAAGCAAATTAAGGATATTAGCATACCCAGGATTAATGACCTTTGCAGATAAAGTGACTGGATGGGCGAAATAATAACCTTGGAAACAATCCATACCAATGTCCAAACATTGTTTGAATTCTTCCTTGGTTTCCACCTTTTCGGCCACCTGTAGCAGTGGATGCTTGCGCAGTTCTTTGGAAATGGTCGGGATTTGTGCCATGCCAAGTTGCTGAATATCAAGCTTCACATAATTGGCAAACTCGATCATAGATGCGGTCTGGGGTGTGAGGATGAAGTCATCCAGAGCAACCCCAAAGCCCTGTGATCGTAAATCAGATAGCCGATTTAATAATTCAGGCGAGCTTTGGGTTGTCTCAACAATCTCCAGTACCACACGTTGTGGCTGCAGCAGTTCTAAGAAATTACTTTCCAACATTGATTCGGCTACGTTGATGAACGCAATTTTGTCGCCCACAAGCCAGTCTGTTCCCATATTTGAAATGGTATTGACCAAAACATTGGTGCCTGCTTGCATGTCGCTGGAAAAATCGGCGCTCACTGCATCTTTATTCAGCCTGAATAGCAATTCATAGCCAATGATCTGCTGTTGTCGGTTAAGAATGGGTTGCCGTCCAATAAATGCATGTTCTTGCGTCATATCATGATGCCTTAATGGCGTGATCCTTGTTAGTTTTACAGGTAGCTTTTGCTCGAAAACTCAAACTCAATAGTCTTGATCAAAGCAACTCTTGTGCAAATCTAGAAGTTTTAATTGCAGAGTGATCTGCATTAGCAGATGCCAGTAAATCTTCCATATCCAGTACCAGAACGATAGAGCCATCTCCCGATAGAGTGGCTCCCGCAATTCCTTTTGGACGAATATGCTGCAGCGGTTTGATTACCACATCATCCCGGCCAATAAAGCTGTCAACGGCCAGAATGAATGAATGCTCGGCCGATTGCATCAAGACACCAAACTGGGGTACCTGGACTTCTTGCCAGCCAATCAGATTGGCCAAAGAGCGTACGGAGAGAATCTCATCTCGCACAACAATCGTTGCCCGGCCTGAGACTTCCTGCACTTGCTCTTGGCGTATGGTAATGATTTCGCGCACCATCGCTAGAGGCACTGCAAATGGCTGGTCGCATACTTTAACAACCAGAACTGGAAGAATGGCAAGAGTTAGCGGCAGTGAAATAGTGAATCTTGATCCATCACCCACAACCGATTGAATATCGACACGGCCATTCAGTTTCTGGATATTGGTCTTCACCACATCCATGCCAACACCGCGTCCAGAAACGCTTGAAATTTGATCCTTGGTTGAAAAACCGGGTAAGAAAATTAACTGCAATGATTGCTTATCGTCGAGACTATTTGCAGTTTCAATATCAATCAGGCCCTTTTCCAGGGCTTTTCTGCGGATAACGTCAGGGCGCATGCCGCGGCCGTCATCTGTAATTTCAATCCGGATATGATCACCAACTTGGGTTGCGCTGAGTTCTACAACGGCTTTAGCGGGTTTTCCAGATGCAATACGTTCTTCAGTTGTCTCTACCCCGTGATCTACGGCATTTCTAACCAAGTGAACCAGAGGGTCGTTCAAGTCCTCAAGCATTGTTTTGTCGAGCTCGGTTTCTTCACCGGAAATAATCAACTCAACGTCTTTACCCATTTGTCGTGCAAGATCACGAGCAAGACGAGGATATTTTTGAAACAGGCGGCCAATAGGCTGCATCCGGGTTTTCATCACCGCGTTTTGCAAGTCACCTACCAACAAATCCAGTTGACCAATGGCTTCATCAAGTGCTTTCAGTGTGACGCTGTCCATTTTTCCCGACATAATGTCGGTTCTTAATGTCGTCAGGCGGTTTTTTGTTAAGCCAATCTCTCCCGACAAATTTAACACCTGATCAAGCCGAACCGTATCAATACGAATAGTCGTTTCTTGTGTCGCTAATTGTTGGCTGCTAGCTTGTTGTGCTCTTTGTGGCAATGATGCCCCAGATGGTGCGGCTGGTTTGAGTGCCAGCATTGGATCTGATATTGATTGATTCTGTAGGGGTGTTTGCACCGGCTCTATGTAGTTGCTTATTGCTTCAGTCGGTGTTGATTCTTCGGCTGTATTTACTTCATTAAGTAAAGAGTTGTATAAGAGTGGCCAATCATGCCCTGATGCTTCCTGTGTTTGAACTACTGCTGTAGTAGGTTCAATCGCCGGTTTGGGTGTTTCGTGTTGCGTAACAGCACTTGCTACGGTTCTACCTTCCAGTACTGCATCTAACGCCGCTAGTAGTGCCGGATCAACTGGCGAAGGTAAGCGCGATTGAGCCATCGAGCCAAACATTTCTCGAACAACCCCAGTGGCAGCAAGAATCTCATCCATGATTTCTGGATTTAGCACCAATTCGCCATTACGAAGTTTGTCGAACAGATTCTCCGTTCTATGGCACAGGCTCACCATCGCATCTACATTTAAAAATCCCGCACCACCTTTGATTGTGTGAAAACCGCGGAAAATATCATTAAGTAATGCTTTGTCATCTGGCCGTTTTTCCAGTTCGACCAACTTGTTATCTACTTCCGAGAGTAACTCGGATGACTCGGTTAAAAAGTCTTGCAGTAGATCTTCCATGCCTGCGAAATCACTCATGATTTTCTCCTGGCCGAGCACTTAGAAGCCGAGGCTTTCTAATAAGTCATCAACTTGTTCTTGGTTGGTTACTACGTCGGTGCGCCCTTCAGCTTTTACCACAGGGCCATTGAGTAGTCCTGTATCTTCCGCCTTTCCGGCATTTGGACTAAACATGAGCAAGAAGTCCAGTAGATGGGCTTCCATTTCTTTGGCCATTGCCAACACTTTCTTGATAACTTGGCCAGTTAAATCTTGAAAATCTTGAGCCATCATGATCTCAAGCATCTGATTACTCACTTGCTCTGACTGGGAAACCGTGTCTGTCAAATGTTTGCGCGTTTTTTCTACAAGTTGCTTAAATTCATCAACTGATAATTGTTTTGCATAGAAGCGATCCCATTCTTTTGCCAATATCTGTGATTGGGCTGTGATGCTGTCTTGCAAGGGTTTTGCTACATCCAGAGCATTTAGCGTGCGTTCTGCTGCTTGCTCAGTCATTGTTGCAACGTAAGAAAGCCGATCTCTGGCGTCCGGAATTGAACTGGCGGCAGATTCGAGTGATTTATCCAAGCCAAGTTCGCGCAGGGTATCGTGCAATTTGCGGGTTAAATGTCCGATATGTGAGAACATCGACTTGGCTGGTTCAACCATTTCGGTAGAGGCTGTTTGTGGCTCTTGTTGCACAGTTTGTGCAGGGGGCACAGGCGGAGCATCAGCGCTATCGGTTTGATTTGCCTGAACAATGCTGTCAAATAGTGCCTCGAGATCTACGGAATCACCGCCTTGCATTGCTGGATCACTCACAGTCTTCTCCTGCGATTAAATATGTCTAAATTTTATTTTTGATTAAATTTATTTGCCAATATTAGCGAATATTTTTTTCAGTTTTTCATCCAGCGTGGCAGCTGTGAACGGTTTGACGACATAACCACTTGCCCCTGCTGTTGCAGCTTCAATGATGTTTTCCTTTTTCGCTTCAGCAGTCACCATCAACACTGGAAGGTGTTTGAGTTGTGCATCGGCACGTATTGCCTTGAGTAACTCAATACCTGTCATATTGGGCATATTCCAGTCGGTAACGACGAATTCAAATTGCCCATTTTTTAGTTTGTGTAATGCCACTTGGCCATCTTCAGCCTCATCGACATTAGTAAATCCGAGTTCCTTTAGAAGATTTCGGACAATGCGACGCATGGTAGAAAAATCATCCACCACGAGAAAACGCATGTTCTGATCTGCCATAACTTACTCCATTTGCGCGCAAAATAGCTGCGCATTAAATATGTGAATCTATCGCAAAGTTTAGCTAGCCAGTAATGGCGCTAAAGTATCTGCTAGGATGAAAGGATCAAATTTTGCCACGTATGCATCTACACCGACACTGGCACCCATCGCCCTGTTTGCATTGGATGATAGTGATGAGTGCATTACAACGGGAATGCCTTGAAAGCGGTGGTCTGACTTGATATGTTTGGTCAATACGTACCCATCCATTTCGGGCATCTCGGCATCGACTAAAATCAGTTTCAGTTTGTCTTTTAAATATTCGCCATCATGTACTGCACGATTGGCCAAGTTTTGTAACTTGTCCCATGCTTCCTTGCCGTTATTTGCCTGATGATATTTGACGCCAATTTTATCCAGAACACTGACAATTTCTTTTCTGGCAACTAATGAGTCATCGACGAAAAACATGAATGTATCAGAGCTAATGTGCGGTTTTGGCAAATCTGGCACTACTGGCTCGCCAATAACGGTGGACAGAATCTGCTCTACGTCCAAAATTGATACCAATTTTCCATCAGGCAATTCTGTAATTGCTGTAATCAAGGCCTGATTGCCTGCAAGCATGGTTTCTGGTGCGCGTACCTTATCCCAGTCCACACGGATAATTCGGTCCACGTCATGCACAAGAAAAGCTTGGGTATGTTTGGAGAACTCCGTGACGATCATGGTGCCCGTAGTATCACCCTTTGGTACTTCTTGTGTAGATACAAAACGCGATAATGCAATTACAGGAATAATATTGCCACGCAATGAAAGAACACCCTCTACTCCATGAGGCATATTTGGTGTTTTTGTTATTTTTGGTGTTTGAGATACTTCGCGTACTTTAAATACATTAATCCCAAATATTTCTCTCGTTCCAAGTGTAAATAACAATATCTCCATTTTATTGGAGCCTGCCAACTTGGTACGTGCATCAACAGTATCTAGTAAATTGGTTTGTTCTGGCTTGCTCATAGCAAATGCTCCAAATCGGATGACGACTAGTTTGTTGATTCGTTGCGTAACAAGAAGTTGGCAATGCTTTGTGACAGTTTATGAGGCTCAAATTTCGCTACATATCCATCAACACCAACAGACTGTCCCAGTTTTTGGTTGGACAAACCAGAAAGTGAAGAGTGCATCAATACTGGGATGCCAACAAAACGCGGATCACTTTTGATTTGTTTTGTGAGCATGTAACCATCCATTTCCGGCATTTCTACGTCAGTTAGAACAAGCTGGATCATGTCTTTGACCATAAGACCTTGTATTTCTGCTGACTGTGCAATTAGTAGCAGTTCTTCCCATGCCCGTTTTCCATTGATGGCATGTAAATGACGAATATTCATTGCGTCCAGCGTTTGCTCAATTTGGCTTCGCGCAACGAGTGAGTCATCCGCAAAAAATACCGTCTTGTTAATTACTTTTTGATTTTGTACTACGGTTGATGTATCAACCCGATTGCTGTGCTGCGTGGTTTCAGCCAATACTTTTTCAACATCCAGCATCATAACCAGTTTGCCATTATCAAGCTCGGTAACTGCAGTGACCAAGCCTCCCATCTGCATGGTCAACATGTCTGGGGGGACGCGCATCACTGACCAGTCTAATCGCAAAATGGTATCAACAGCTTCAACAAGGAATCCTTGTGTATGGCCGTTGTACTCTGAAACGATCATGATTTCTGGACGGCTCTCTGTCTGAATGCCTGCGTAGCGCGCGAGATCAATGACCGGGACCAGTGATCCACGCAGACTAACCATGCCTTCGACCGAAGAGGGCATATCGGGAGCCTGGGTAATTTCAGGGGTTCGCATGACCTCACGTACTTTGAATACATTGATTCCAAACGTTTCACGTCGACCTGAACGCTGATCCAAGCCTAATGTAAACAGCAGAATCTCTAGCTTATTTGTGCCTGCTAGCTTGGTGCGGGCATCAATGTTTTTGAGAAGGTCTGACACGAGGTTGCTCCATTTGGCTGCAGTTGAGGGACGTTGTGATATATCGACAAAATTTCATACTTATTTAGCATCATCAGCTTGATAGCGACGCTGGTTGATCCGCTTTCGGGCGCGATATGATGCTCATTAAAATGAATTGCAGCTACGTCGATTAAGGCATTTATAATGCAAAAACGGCAAAGCAACAAGGACGCTTTTTTCGTGTCAATCAAAGAATCGCAACTTAACTCCAAAGAGCTGGAAGAGGCATTTACGCTTTTTACAGAAGCTTCTCATCAATTATCAAATGCTTATGCAGATCTGCAACAGGACGTTGCAACCCTCACGGGGCAGCTAGCTGTAGCCAATGGCAATCTGAAAAAACAGTATGAAGAGAAGGCAGTGTTGTCACGACGTCTCACTTTGTTACTTGATCGATTGCCTGCAGGGGTTGTTGAAGTGGCTGAGTCGGGAGTCGCTGTACGCTGTAATCAGCGTGCTCATGACTTGCTCAATCAGTCAATTATTGGCTTGAGCTGGGTGGAGTTCTTTACACAGTTTTTTTCAGAGGTGTCAGAGTCTGGGATTTGGCGATTTCAGAACCAAGATGTTCAGGCTTATTTTTCAATCGAGCAGGTGCGTATCGAAGAGGAGTCGGTTTCCGTTGTGCTTTTGCATGATGTAACCGCTTCAGTAGAAATGCGTGAAACCTTGCAGCGAAACAGTCGTCTGGTCGCCATGGGTGAAATGGCCGCAGGCTTGGCACATCAATTGCGAACTCCCTTGGCTGCGGCATTATTATATGTTGGTCATTTGCAGCGTGAGCAATTGCAAGATAGCGATAGAATACGTTTCTCGGCAAAAGCAATTGATCGTTTGCAACGATTGGAAGCTTTGGTTCAGAATATGCTTCTATTTGTCCGTGGCAAGCCGCATGAAGTGGCGGCTATTGATATCTCCGATGTCGCTCTGGATGCGATTTCAGAAGTGAAGTCGGTCTTTGAGCCTGCGGGTTTAAGTATTGTTCTAAATAATCAGGGCTCAGGATGTTTTGTGTTGGCTAATTTTAAAGAGCTAAGCGGTGCGATTGGCAATTTGCTGGAAAATGCGTGCCAAGCTTCCGTGCCCGGGCAGCAAGTTATCTGCTCGATAGTACAATGTGAGAGTGCTGTTGAAATCGTGGTACAGGATTATGGAGCCGGCATCCCTGACGCTGTTTTGAGCCGCTTGTTTGAGCCATTCTTTACAACGCGGAAAGGTGGAACTGGCTTGGGCTTGGCTATTGTAAGGAATTTGATTTCGAGTTATGGCGGTGAAATATCTGTTACATCAACTCCAAATTTAGGTAGTGTTTTCAAGATTTGCTTGCCTCGGGTGCCCGACACAACTAAGGTGTTAGCACAAAGTTAGGTTTGTTTTTTCCAGACTCGGTGGTGCTTTTTGACCCCTGTCAAATTTTAAATATAGCTCAGTAAAAGGTTGGTGTGAGAATGACTCCTACGGTACAAATTGAAGGCAGTGTCGGCCGAGTAATCTTGTCGGGGCAATTTGATTTCAGTGCTCATCGTGAGTTTCGTCAAGTATGTGAATCCATTATTGCCAACGCTGATATTAAAGAAGTTCTGGTTGATTTCCAGAATGTTAACTACCTAGATAGCTCCGCTTTGGGGATGCTACTGCTACTGAAAGAAAAAATTGCGGCAGCCAGCAAGACCCTAGCTTTGGTCAATTGCCGTGACACCGTCAAGCAAGTTTTGGAGATTGCTTGCTTTGGTAAAATCTTCACGATTCGTTAAGACAGGGCTGTTATGAAGATCTTGGTGGTCGACGATACCGAAGCAATCTTGTTATTGATTTCGCGATTCGTTGAAGCGCTGGGTCATCAGGCTCTTATCGCCCGAAACGGTCAGGAAGCAATCAATGTCTGGCGCCAAGAGCAGCCAGACTTGGTTCTGATGGATGTCATGATGCCCGTCATGTCAGGGCCTGAGGCATCTGTCCAGATTAAAGCTGAGGCTGGTGCGACCTGGGTACCGATTGTCTTTGTCACGGGGGTTGGCGAAGAAAATGCGCTGGCCGATGCTATTGAGCGCGGCGCAGATGATTACATCAACAAACCAGTCAATTTCCGGGTACTTGAGGCAAAGTTAAAGGCCTTCGGCCGGACTTTGGACTTGAACCGTAAGGTTCGTGAGCAATCGCAAACCCTTGCCGATTATTACGAGCGCGCCGAGGAAGAGAAGCGGGTTGTTCGTCACTTGATGGATCAAATGGTCAATTCGGAACGCCTGGCTGATCCGCAGTTTGACTATTGGCTCTCTCCAGCAGAAAGTTTGTCGGGCGATTTGATTGCTGCTGCCCGAACTCCCGGCCAGGCATTGCATATTCTACTCGCCGATGGGATCGGTCATGGCCTGACGGCGGCCTTGAATGTCCTGCCGCTGACTCAGCCGTTTTACAGTATGACCGAGAAGGGGTATTCCATTACGGATATCCTGTTTGAAATGAATGCAAAAATTCGGCAGGTACTGCCGATTGGCCGTTTTGTCTGCGTATCGCTTATTTCAATTGATGAAGTAGGCGGTACAGTGGAAATCTGGAATGCGGGAATGCCGCCAATCCAGATCTTGGATCAGCAGCGCCAAGTTGTGCGTGTATGCAGCTCGAGCAATTTGCCACTTGGAATCGTGCCTTCCCATTCTCTGGATCTGGTCCCCGAACGTATTTATTACAAACAACCCGGTTATATTGTTGCTTATTCCGATGGGTTGGTTGAAGCGCGTAATGCAGGCAAAGCAGAGTTTGGTTTGCCGACCTTGCTAGATTCCTTGTCACAATCTGATGATCGTCAGATGTTGGCTCGGGTGCAAGCCGAGTTTTTGCAATTTCTGGATGGCGAGCAGCATCACGACGACGTTTCTTTGGTGGTCGCGCGATTTGGTATGGATGTGCAGGCCGCCAAAACCGAACTTGAAGTGCAGGCTGTCGAAGCCCGATTTGATGAAATCTCGGCAGATTTTAATCTGCTGGCCGAATGCAGCTGGCGCTATAGCCTGATTCTAAGCGCGCAAGAGCTGCGGTACGTCAATACCATTCCGTTCATGATGTCTTTTGTGAAAGAAATCAAATCACTGGCTCATGTGCAATCTGATGTTTTTCTGATTTTGACCGAGCTGTTTGTGAATGCGCTCGATCATGGCTTGCTGCTGCTTGATTCGGCCATCAAGACGCAGCCCGACGGCATGGAAGAATATCTGGCGCAACGGGCTGAGCGTCTGGCCAACTTGCAGGAAGGTCGTATTGAGATTGACCTGATGGGGCTGAAATACAAAGACGCTGAAGTTTTGAAAATCCGGGTCAAAGACAGTGGCGAGGGCTTTGACTGGTCGAATGCCTTTCAAACTCCGGTAAGTCATACATCCCATCCATCAACGGCCTTTGGACGAGGTATTTCCCTTGTTCGTGCACTGTCGCTGAAGGTTCAGTTTAATGGTCTGGGTAATGAGGTTGAAGTTTATTACTTACCCGCCCCCAGTCCAAAGCACTGAGGCAGCTTGAGTTGCGTGATCGCCGGTTCTGCGCAAAATCATCACAAATAATGAGCCAGGCTAGCTAGGGCAAAGCAGCCTGTCCACGCCGTTATCAGCAATATCCAGGCTGCCTGTCGTTTTCTATGCAAGCCAATTGCTAGCAGTGCCAGCCACACAAAGGTCGCTGCAGTTCCCCAGTAATTATTCCCTATGCCCAGCAAATAGCTA
The DNA here is from genome assembly GCF_009760905.1 of Chitinibacter sp. GC72. GTDB lineage: Bacteria > Pseudomonadota > Gammaproteobacteria > Burkholderiales > Chitinibacteraceae > Chitinibacter. The sequence goes on from NZ_VIRW01000012.1 coordinate 53,072, forward strand.
TTGCTCACGCCCAGTAGCAGCCAAGGTGCACTGGCCAGCATGCATTTATGCGGCAGACTGGCTTCTTGATCGGGGGCCAGGCTGGGCAGGGCTTGCAGTAAGGGGCCGATAAATGCCTCTGGCTCGTGTTTGATTCCTTTCACCAAAGCCAGACTTGGGCCGCTGGCTATTCCGGCGGCCAGCAGAATACTAGGTAATCCCAGGCTCGATTCTGCGCCGGGTAGCGGGTCGATCTGCTCATCGACTGGTCTGGGTTTGGCTTGTCGGTACACGCGGATAATTTGCCAGCTTGCGCCGCCTAGGCCCAGGCACCAGGTGGCAAATTGCAAGCTGGCCGGCAGACGTTGAAATCCAAGCAAAAGCGCCAGCATACAGCCGGTAAACAGTAGGGCATCGTTGCTTTTTTGCTGGAAAAAATCGGTGATGTATCTGGCGCTGCCCTGATAAAGCAAGATGCCGCGGATATTAAGCCTCAGGAGTATTGGGCTGAGTAGCTTGATTCCAAAGAGTTTTAGGCATATACCCATGGTTTTTGTGCGGTAGTTTTTTTCGGTGGCTGGTAAGGCCTGAGCGATTTCCAGCCAGTACCACTGGCGCGCATGGCCGGATTCCAGATCGGAGATCTGCTGAATAATCTGCTTCTGTTCGCCAGGGCTGAATGCTTTGGGGCGCATCTTAACGTAGCCAGAAATCGCACAAAATGGCTAGAAATAGCAGCGCACCTATCCGGTTATTGCTGAGAAATGCTGCAAAGCAGGCGGCTCTGTCGCGGTGACGAATTTGCGGATATTGTGACGCCACCAGCAGGGCGCAAGCACCCAGCCCAAGATAGTAAGCGTAACCCATTCCCGACTCGATCCCGATCCAGCCCATCAGTAGCAGAAATCCGGTGTGGCAGAGCATCACCGCCAGTACATCGTGCCTGCCAAAAGTAATGGCCGATGTTTTGATCCCGATTTTCAAATCATCAGGCTTATCAACAATGGCGTATTCGGTGTCGTAAGCAATGGTCCAGAGCAGATTGGCCAGCATGAGTACCCACGCGATCAGTGGCACCGCCCCGGTCTGCGCTGCAAAAGCCATCGGAATCCCAAAACTGAAGGCAATGCCAAGATAGGCCTGGGGAATGGCCAGAAAGCGCTTGGTGAAGGGGTAGGAGGCAGCCAGAAAGGTCGCTGGCAGTGTCAGAAGCAGCGTCAGAGTGTTGAGTGGCAGTGCAATCAATAACGCTGTAACGGTCAGCGCAGCAGCCAGATAAAGTGCTTCGCGTGATTTGATCTCACCAGAGGCCAGTGGGCGCAGTTTGGTGCGCTCAACGTGGCCATCGAAATTCCGATCCGCCCAGTCGTTGATTACGCAGCCTGCCGAGCGCATCAGAAATGTGCCCAGGCAAAAAATGAGTAGCAGTTGCCAATCTGGCGCGCCCCGCGCCGCCAGCCATAATCCCCACAGCGTCGGCCAGAGCAGCAATAAAGTGCCGATCGGTTTATCCATCCGGGCCAGGCGGTAATAGGCAGAGAGTCGTTGTTTGTAGGTCATGGCGTTGGCTGGCGATTAAATGGCGCTAAAAATACTTCGGTGACCAACAGCTGATCCCGGCCAGAATAAAAAAACGAGCGGCGCGCCCACAGTGTGGCTGCTTGCGGCCCAGCAGCAGCCACGGCTTTTTGCCATAGCGGATGACGGCGATCGATTTGGCAAAAAGCTAGGCGCGAGCGTTGTATGGTCGGATCGGCAAACAGCAGGGCTCCCAGAGGCTTGCTGCCGGTGCGGCCCAGCAAATGAAAGCCACGGCGCAGGCTGTCTGGGCTGGTGATGCTATGGGCGAAAACCAGCGCCTGATCTGCTGAGCACAAGAGTACCTCGCGCGTGGCGAGCGATTGTGCGGGTGATGAGAAAAACAGGCTTTCGTCCTGATGCGCCGGATATAAACCCTGGCACAGCACGCGCAGTGAAAAATCCGGAAAGTGGCCGATCAGGCGGCGTGTGAGTGAGCCGCGTTCGCTCAGCCAGGGGCGTAAATGGCGGGGGGCGCGTGCTAGCGTGCTGCGCCAAAATACAAAGTCATGCATACGAGGTAAATCAATGGGCAAGGCTTTGATTATGCCACAAGAGGCTGGGCGCTTCTGCCTAGGAATGACCGCAATAAAGTGCCTGTAGGTATGATATTAGGTGTTGCTGGGTATATCGATCAAGCCTTTATAGAAAAAGGCTTGCATGGATATACCCTGTGATTACCGCAGCAGACTCAAGACCTGTTTGCCAGATGCATTGGCTTGCGCCTGCATCGCCAGCTCGGCTTGACCGCGGATTGAGTTTTGGACCTGCTGCGTGCTTTGCGCGGCAAAATCAGTGTCGGCAATCCGGCTGCGCGATGCAGACTGGTTTTCTACGGTTGTGCGCAAACTGCTGATGCTGTTCTCCAGCCCGGATTGAAAAGCGCCCAGATTGCTGCGCTCTGCACTGATACGCTGTAGATCCTGATCGAGCGAATCAAGGCTGGCACTGGCGGCGCTGATGCTGGACAGGTTGATCTGCCCTGTGCTGCTTAAGCCATTGCTGCCGCCCAAATTGCTCGTATTCAGGTTGAGCTGTTGATTGCTGTTTGCGCCGGCCTGGAATGAAAAACCGCCACCTTGCAAAATCGCCTGACCGTTAAATTCGGTATTCCGGATGATGTCGGTATTGCTCTGGCTGAGTTGATCAGCCTCTGCTTGTAGTGCTTGTCGATCGCTGGCTGACAGGGTGCTATTGCCAGCTGCAACAGCCAGTTCGCGAATCCGCTGGGTATTATCGGAAATCGATGAAATGGCACCTTCGGCGGTTTGCGCAAGCGAAACGGCATCGTTCAGATTGCGGATGCCTTGGCTATTGCCGATGATTTGCGCGGCAAAGCGTTCGATAATGGCCGAGCCAGCCGCATCGTCAGCCGCGCGATTGATGCGCTGGCCGGATGACAGGCTGGCAATGGTTTGTGACGCTTGGGTTTGTGAATTTTGCGTCGCGTTGTTGCGCGGCGCTGACAGCGCGTTGAGATTGCTGCTTGAATTGATGACCATCATGCACCTCCGCTTACGGAATATCCAATGCGTTCAGCTATCAAATTACAATGATTTCAGATGTTTAGCGAATCATGGTGACTGACGGTTTGATGCACGATGTAGATCTTAGTTCCAGTAAATGGGCTCGGATTCGATAGCGACGCCAAATTGCGCGAGCACAGCCTGTTGGACTTTCTGCTCCAGCAGTTTCACATCGCGCTGCTTGGCTCCGCCATGATTAACCATCACTAGCGCCTGCTTGGCAAACATGCCTACGGGACCCAGTTGGCGACCTTTCCAGCCTGCCTGCTCAATTAGCCAGCCGGCCGCGAGCTTACTGCGCTGGGGGTCGACGGCGTACATCACCAGCTCTGGATATTGCGCTTTGAGTGCTTGTGCCTGCCCGAGTGCAATAATCGGGTTTTTGAAATAACTGCCTGCATTACCGATTTGGGCCGGGTCAGGCAATTTGCGCTGGCGCACATTGATTACGGCTTGCGCGACATTTGTTGGGGTGGCGGCAAGGCCAAGCGTGGCCAGCTCGTTTTCAATATCGCCGTAGCTGGTTTTGGTTTGATGCGCTTTAGGTAGGCGGAAAACCACTTCCAGAATGCACCAATCCACGCCGCCAGCCTGCTTGAAGACACTATCGCGATACGCAAAACAGCAAGCTTCGCGGTCAAACAGGCGGATTTCGCCGCTATGCAAATGAATCGCGGTCAGCTGGTGAAAATAATCCTTGATCTCAACGCCGTAAGCGCCGATGTTCTGCACTGGCGATGCGCCCACCGTGCCAGGGATGAGCGACAGATTTTCCAGCCCACCCCAGCCTTGCGTCAGTGTCCACTGGACGAATTCATGCCAGTTTTCACCCGCTTGCGCGGCGACGTACCAGGCCGCTTCGTCCTCAGCTTGCAGGATTTTGCCGCGCAAATCCATTTTTAGCACCAGCCCGTGAACCAGCTCGGGTAGGACCAGATTTGATCCACCACCCAGAATAAACCACGGCAAAGCCCGCAATTGTGTATCGGCAATACAGCGCTGCAGCTGGTCAATGCTGCTAATGGCCACAAAGTGCTCGGCGTGTGCTTGCAAACCAAAGGTGTTGAGCTGGGTGAGTGGGTAATGAGTCTGAATCTGTGGCATTGGCGACGGGTGAGTGGGTGATGAAGGCAGTTGCATATTATCCTCTAGCTGGCGATGACTTTGGAGGAAAAATATAGATTGGGGGTATTGCTTTCCGAGTATTGTATGGATTGATTCTAATGGCTATACCCTTGCTCTCAAGGGCGATTGCCCAAGTGCCAGCGGGCGCAATACCATTTGGTTTCTTCCGGGCCTACTTCAACGAGGACACTGCCAAATTTGGATAGCCAGCGCGGATAGGGACCTGCCAATTGCACAAAGGCAAATCCCATCCGTGATTCGATGTTCTTCTTGACGTCTGAGAGCGGTTTTTTAATCAGCGCGCCGACCATGAGGGCGCCAGACTCGGGGACGTTCACAAACACTTCTTCGGTTTGATTACCCGCCAAGTCCGCTTTTTGGGCGTCGAACCATTCGGCTTCACCCCAGGTTCGGATGGGTTGCTGCAGATATTGGCGGAAATAGCTGCGCCAATAATCGGTCGACCATTCGCTGCGGCAGGCCAGCGCGTTTTCAACTTTGTCACCAAAATGGCTGGGGACGGCTGCGTAGGTCGTGGGTATAAAAAAAGCCACCGTTAGACCGAGCAAAATCAGTGATTTTAATCGACCCATTGGTGGCTCCTTTGCGGATTGACGCTAGCGCCAATCTAGATCATTAACCGCTGTTACGCAGGCCTGCTGCAACGCCATTAATCGTTAGATGAACTGCATGGCGCAATTCTTCGCTGTCATCTCCGGCGCGGATGCGCTTGAGCAACTCAACCTGCAGGTGGTTGAGCGGGTCAAGGTAAGGCAGGCGATTGTCCAAACTGCGCGCCAGCATCGGGTTGTCGCCCAGCAGCTCTTCGTGGCCGGTGATGGCCAGTACAGCATCGACAGAGCGCTGCCATTCATCCTTGATGCGACCAAAGATGCGCTTGGCAACGTCCTGATCTTGCACCAGTTCCGAATAGCGGGCGGCAATTGCGATGTCCGACTTGGCCAAAACCATTTCCATATTCGAGATGGTGGTCTGGAAGAACGGCCAGGTTTTATACAGATGATTCAGCGTTTGCAGGCCTTCATCACCCGCTTCGGCGAGGTATTCGCTGATCGCTGCACCAAAGCCGTACCAGCCTGGCAGCATCAAGCGACATTGTGACCATGAGAAGACCCAAGGAATTGCGCGCAAATCGGAAATGCTGCTGGTGTTTTTACGTGCAGACGGACGCGAGCCGATGTTCAGATTCGGAATTTCCTTAATGGGTGTGGCTTCAAGGAAATAGGTAATGAAATCAGGCGTTGCGTAAACCAGATCACGGTAGAAGCGATAGGCTGCGTTTGACAGACGCTCCATCAAGGCACGGCGTGCCGTCGGGTCTACGTCGTATGGCAGCGGGAAGCTAGCATCGAGCGTAGCGGCGACCAGAATTTCCAGATTGCGTCGACCCACTTCGCGATCAGCGTATTTGGCAGTAATCACTTCGCCTTGTTCGGTAATCCGGATCTGACCGTTTACCGAACCAATCGGTTGCGCCAGAATCGCATCGTAAGCTGGACCACCACCACGGCCTACTGTACCGCCACGGCCATGGAACAGGCGCAGTTTGATGCCTGCCTGATTAAAGACATCAACCAGGGTCAACTCGGCTTTATACAATTCCCAGTTGGAAGTGAGGTAGCCGCCGTCTTTATTCGAATCCGAATAGCCGAGCATGACTTCCTGCACATCGCCACGACACGACAGCAATTGACGCCATTGTGGAATCGCAAACAGTGCCGTCATGATTTCGCCGCTGGCGCGCAAGTCGCCCGTGGTTTCGAACAGCGGAATGATGTTGACCTTGCTGCGTACGGTTGGCGCCAGCGAAACCAGACCTACGTCGTTCAGCAGAACGGCAACTTCCAGCATGTCGGATACCGACGCGCAATTCGAAATAATGTAGTTAGGCAAGACGGCTTCGCCATAACGCGCCTGAATTTCTGCCGCCGCTTTCAGGATGTCGAGCTCTTGCTGAACATCCGGGCTATACGCCACGTCGTGCGGGCAGATCAGTGGGCGCGGGCTGGCCAGTTCGCGCAACAAAACAACGCGGCGGCTGTTTTCGTCCAGCGCCATATACTCTTCCAGACCTGCGCGGTTAAAGAGTTCGCTGATCATTTTTTCATGCAAGCCAGCAAACTGACGCATGTCGATTGGCGCCAGGAAGAAGCCAAAAACCGATACGGCACGCTGCAGGCGACGCAGGCGACCACCTGCCAGTTTGCCTGCGCCATGTGCTTTCAAGGAGCGGGCAATAATAGCCAGATCAGCGCCAAGCTGATCGGCATTTTCGTAAGGTTGTGCGTGAGCGACATCGTGCAACTGGTGATGGAAGGTGCCGATTTGAATCGCAGTAGCAAAAATGCGCGATGCAATCGCAGTCACTGCCAAGCGATAAGGCTCCTCAGTTTTGCGTGCAACGTCATCAGTTGCTGTAGCAGCCAGAGCCGACAAATCCTGATCAACCTGCACCAGACGCGTTGACATCGATAGCTCGCTTTCGAGCTTCAGACATTGTTGGTAGTAGTAATCAAGCGCTACACCGGCCTGACGCGATACGGCATAGCGCATCACATCGGCGGTAACAAATGGATTACCATCCCGATCACCACCAATCCAGCTGCCGACTTGAATAAAGTTGGGCAGGTTAACCTGCTCACCGGTCATTTCTGACAACCGATCTTCCATATCCTGATACAGGCGTGGAATTTCGTGCAGGAAGGTATTGCGGAAGTAGGTGGCACCGTTTTCGATTTCGTCCTGTACAGTCAGCTTGACTGTACGCACTTCACGGGTTTGCCACAAAGTCAGCATCACGCGTTCCATCGCTTCCTGATTGGCGGCGATTTCTTCAGGCGTCATTTGGCTGCGGTCACGTTGTGTGAGCAAGTCGGCCAAAGCGCGGTGGCATTCCAGAATAGTCTTGCGTTTGACCTCGGTCGGGTGCGCAGTCATGACTGGTGCAATCAGCGTGTCGGCCAGCATGGACAAAATTTCTGATGGCTTGACGTTACGGTCAGTCAATGTTTCCAATACGGCTGAAATGCTGCCACGCTGCGCTTTTGAACCTGCAATCTTGTGAGCACGGCGGCGGCGATTGTGGTGCAAATCCTCTGCTATATTGGACAAGTGCGAGAAATAACTGAAGGCCCTGACCAAGGCCATCGTGGTCGGCATGTCCAGAGTAGACAATGAGCGCGCTAGCGCTTTGCCTGCGTCAGGGTCATGTGCCTGAACGTAGCGAACCGCAAGCTCACGAATCGATTCGATTTGCTCTGCGGTGGCCGAACCGGCCTGTTCGCGAATAGTGTCAGACAACAGGGCGGCGAGCAGATCCAAATCACGCTTGAGCGGTAGATCCTTTTCAGCAATAGGTTCGATCACAGACATGGCAATCCAATTTCGGCAAATTCAAGACAAAAAAATTTTGAGCATTCTATCAAAAACTCACGATCTCTGCCGCTGATTCAAGCAGAAACTTTCGACGGAAATCTTCATGGCTGCGTATTCATTTTATTTGACTAGTGTTTTTGCCGAGAAAGCAAGTGCAGGCGACCCTTTGGTCGTTTTTGATCTAGTGGCCTGGCCTGATGAACAGGTGCTGCAAATGATGGCCTACCAAATGTGTGGCGAGGTAGCCTTTCTGCATCGTGCTTCAGGTGAGGTGCGCTTTTTTTCTCCGCAGTTTCAATTGCCATTTTCGGCTAAGGGTCTCTTGGGGGCAGCCTTGGTGTGCCGAGAGCTAGATGGCAGAAATCAGCAGCAACTGAGCTGCGCAACAGGCAGCTATAGCTTGTTCGTTGATGCCAATGGCGTCACTTTACAGTCTGCGGCTGGGCGAACCCGCCCGGCCTCTCGTGGGCAGGTTGAGATTGCTTATGCGCTGGGAATTGAAAGCCATGAGATTTTGGCCCCGGTGCAATTTGTCGATGCCGGTTCAGAGCAATTAATGGTCCAGGTTCGATCTAGGCAGACCGTACTTCAAACCCGCCCGCATTCTGCACTGCTGGCCGAATATGCCGATACCCCCAAACAAATCGCGCAAGCCGTGATCTGGCACCGTGATGGCGACATTGTACTGATGCGAAGTTTTACGGCTGATCACTTCAGCATTTATGAGAATTTTGGCGATGGTAGTGCAGCACTTAATCTAGCCAGCTCTTACCTCGCGAATGGTGGCCGTTTGCCATTTAACGTCAAGATCGAGCAAGGTCACACAATTGAAAAATTAATTAGTCGCTTGTCCCTTATTTTTTTACAAATTGATACTAAGCTTGATTTACACATGCGGGGGAAAGTGCTGCTTTTGGGATCTGGTGAACTAAAAGCATAAGACAATCCTAATGTTTGGTTGTATTGTTGCAAAATTATTATGTTTGATTACAGCGTTGGGAGCAGACTATGTCACTTAAATTAAAAGCGTGGGCTTTATCGGTAGGCGTGCTCATCGCCCTGATCGCCGTGATGGTGGTGGGTTTGAGCACGATGCGTGATATGAGTAATAAGGACAACCGCGCGCGTATCGAACAGTTGATGACCAGTTCTTACCTGACGATTGTCCAGCTGGAAAATCTGGCGGCAAGCGGCAAACTTTCGGAAGAGCAAGCCAAGGCGATTGCCACCCAAATTCTGCGTGAAAACAAGTACCATAAATCAGAATATGTTTATGTAACCGATGAAAATCTGAAATTCATCGCAGCTCCCTTAGACCCGCAAATTCATGGCAAAGCATTCAATGAAGTGCTGCAGGACGAAAAAGGCAATGGCATTGGAGACATTGTGGCTGCTGCGATTCAAAAATCGGGCGGCGCACTGACCGAATATCCTTGGACTTCAATCCGTGATGGTAAGGTCGTCCAGCTGCTGTCTGTGGCACAAAAAACGCCACGTTGGGGCTGGATTGTTGGTAACGGCGTGAGTTTTGCCGAAGCCGATGCTCGGTTCTGGGGTGAGGCTCGCTGGCAAGTCATCATCTGTCTAGTTGTTGCTGCTATTGTCGCGTTCTTCATGCTAACTGCAGTTCGCCGTATTCTGAATGATCTAGGCGGTGAACCGGCTGAAGTGTTGAAATTGGTTCAATCGGTTGCTGATGGCAACTTGCAGGAAACGCGTGAAGTGCAAGGCGCTTCCGAGCATAGTATTTATGGTTCGGTACTGCGGATGCGCTCTTCTTTGCGTGGTGTTTTGACTCAATTATCTCAGGCCGTGAGTACGCTGCACCATACTAGTGATGATATTGTGTCGCGAGCCCAAGACAGCAACCGCCTGATTGAAGCGCAAGGCAGTGCAGCCACCCGTATCGCACAAACCGCCGAACTTTTTGCGGAACAAACCCGCTCAGCTGCTGAACAGGCCTCGACTGCTCGCCAGCAAAGCGAATCTGCAACTCAAATATCTGCCAAAGGCTTAACGGTAATTTCTTCTGCCGTCAATCGCTTTGCTGATATCGAGCAAGCAGTGGGTGATACACAAAGCAGCATTGATGATTTGGCTCAGCGCGTTTCCAGTATCTCGGCGGTCATCGCCGTCATTCGTGATGTCGCCGATCAAACTAATCTCTTGGCACTGAACGCCGCAATTGAAGCTGCCCGTGCAGGTGATATGGGGCGCGGCTTTGCGGTGGTGGCCGATGAAGTACGAAAGCTGGCTGAGCGAACCAGTGCAGCTACGCAGGAAATTGGTCAAACGATTACCGCTGTTCAAGGGAGTGGGCAAAATGCCAAGAGCCGTATGGACGATATGTTCATTCAATTGAAAGAAGGTATTCGTCAGGCCAAAGAAGGTGGTGAAGCAGTGAAGGCCATTCGCCAGGAGACAGAGGCCACTTCGGTTGTTGTTGGCGCGATTGGTCATGCTTTGTCCGAGCAAGTAGGGGCCAGCATGCAGATTCGAAATGACGTGGATGAAGTGGCGCAATCTTCCAGCGGCACAATGTCAGCCGCGCAAGGCACGGTGGGGGCAGCTCATTCAATAAAATCTGTATCGACTCAACTGGCTGGCCTAGTGCAGAATTTCAAACTCTAAATAAGCAGCTTGTTAAACAAAAAGCCCGCAGATTTTGCGGGCTTTTTGTGACCTGATTACCTATCGGCTTGATCTTCGATTCCTTCATCCGCCGTGCCAATTACGGCATCGGGTGGTAGTTGCTGAACGTGCAAAATCCAACTGCGTGCAATTTCATAAAAGATTGTGAGTAGTACGGGACCAATGAAAACGCCTAGCATGCCAAAAGCCATCGCTCCCCCCAGAACGCCAAACAATATAAGGATAAAGGGAAGTTTGCTACCCTTGCCAATCAAGAGTGGTTTAATTACATTATCAGCGGAGCTCACTACGAGCAACATCCATGCCGCCAGAAAAATGGCCCAAGCGATTTCGCCTTGATGATACAGCCAGGCTGCAGCTGGCAAACCCAGCAGAACAGGACCGCCTGGCAATAAGGCTAGAATGAAGCTTGCAAAACCTAATGACATGGAATTGGGCACTCCAGCCAGCAAATAGGCAAACCAAGCCAGTACGGCCTGGGCCACCGCTGTGCCCAGAAAACCGTACACCACTCCCTTGGTCGAACCCACAGATACGGTCAGCAATTCTGCACTGCGCTCGCCAGCCACCCGTTCCATCAGGCCACGCACCCAATCGCGAATATGCTCGCCATCCTGATAGATGAAAAAAGCAATAAATAGGCTCATCAGCATCATGATCAGTCCGCCACCCACTTCACTGGCAATGACAATTAGCCATTGGGTCACAGGGGCAATCATGCTGCGTATCATCGACATGGTTTTGGCATCATGAGCGCCCAGTCCCAGCCAGAATTCATTGATTGCCTCGCCCGCCAGCGGCAAGGTGATTAGCCATTCAGGTAAAGCAGGCCAGCCAGCTTCAAAGCTGTTGCGGACATTGGCGATAAAATTTACGCCAACATCTGCAAAATCACTGGCGGCATAAATGATCGGAAGCATCAAAAAAATGCACATCAAGCTTAGCAACAACACCGCAGCCAGCGCGCGTCGGCCATGCAGTTTTTTGACGAAGAACAGATAGGGACGCCAGGTCGAAAGCACCAGAATTGCAGCCCATAAGCTTGCAGCCAGAAAAGGTTTCATGATCGCAAACACTGTAAAACAAAGTAATACCAGCGCCCCCAAGGCAACAAGGGGCTCAATTAGCTCGGCAGTTTTGATCTTCATTGGGGTAGATGTGTGGTGGAATTGTTGACAGCATAGCGTAAAAAATCATTAGCATGAGACAAATGAAAAACTGGATGCTTAGCATGTCTGAACGTAGTCACGGACAAAACTTGATCCCCGATTGTTTGTTTAATTACAAGAATAACGTTCGGATTGAGTCTTTAACTCTGGAGGCGCGTCACATCCAGATGCGGCGATTGCGCGGGGTGGTGATGCAAGGCGTATCCCAAGCCAGTGCGTTTTGCTGCAGGATATTTAAGGCATCCAGCCCCTTGAGGACTTGGGCAAAATCACCGGCCAATGGACACTGAATCGTGAGTCTTGTCCCGCTGCGTGGATGCGTGAAGCCGAGTGAGGTGCAGGCCAGCAGCAATCGATCGACTTCAAACGCTTCGGCAAAAGCCCGATTATGGCGGCCTTTGCCATAAGTGCTGTCGCCTACAATCGGATGGCTCAAATGTTTCAAGTGTCGCCGTAGCTGATGGCGGCGACCAGTGATCGGCTTGAGCGCCAGCAGGGCGTAGCGGCTGGTGGGGTATTTATCAATTTTCCAATCCAGCGTGAACTGAGCCAGCGAGTGATACTGCGTTTGTGCGTCCTGCGGTGTTTTACGTACAGTCGTGCAATGCTCGTCCATATCATCTTGCTGAATCGACAATGGATAATCAATTATGCCGCTATTGTCAGGCCAGCCGCGTACCAAGGCCAGATACTGTTTATCTACGCGCCGATCGGCAAAGGCCTCGCCCATCAGTTTGGCCATTTCTGGATTCAAGGCAAACAGCAAAGCGCCTGATGTGGCTTTGTCCAGCCGGTGAATGGGAAAGACGTGCTGGCCAATCTGGTTGCGTAATTGTTGCAATGCAAACTGTGTTTCAAAGAAATCAAGATCGGTCTTGTGTACCAGCAAATGGCTGGGTTTGTGAATGGCGATTAATTCATCATCGCGGTAGAGTATGGGTAACATGCTGTCAATTGACCGAAGGTACTTTTTTGTCAGAAATTAGTGTGGTATTCTTAATTTAGTCTTACGTCTTGGTGGTTTGGTGAATGTAATAATTGGGGCTTAATCATATGATTTACAGATGCGGCCATGCTTATCCGGTACAGGACGGCGATGATAGAAGTGAGCATCTGGCTGATTTGATGCAAAACTCGCTCGGCTATATGTGTCCCGCATGTTGCCGTGCCGAATTTCAGCTGCTTGATCTCGATTGCCAAGCATATGCCAATCTGGTGCAAATGTCGTCTGATATGAGCGCATTTGTGATCGAGGTGACGCAGGTCATCAGCCCGCTCAGCGAGGTTCTGGCGCTCAATGATTATCAGCAACGTGCGCCGTCGATTGATGAGCTGCATCTGGGTGGCGAACCACTGGATCTGCCGCACTCGGTCTGGCGCAAAGAATTCTGGTTTGCCAATAACACCGACCCCATGCATGTGGTTGTCTTAATGGAGCATGTCAAACAGGAAATCGACTGGTTAGCGGCCTATATGCCGTCAGGCAAGTCTGCCGCGCACTTTAGCCAATTTATCGAGCCAGTCTGAGTTAAGCCGGATTTGCTGCCCGCTTTACCCTGACGCAATAACCCCCAATTGGGGGTTGTTGCGTCAGGGTATATGCCCAGGAGTTTTGCTCAATAAGCTCTTGGTGGATATACCCTGACTATTTCCAGAAATGTTCTGCAGCTTGCTTCAGGCAAAAGTGAGTACTTCGGTGAGCGGTTTTCTGGGCTTTTGTGGCCAGTTATTGTCTGCAGCCTGGCCGATTGCGATGAGCATAACCGGAATTTCATGCGTGGACAGGCCAAATTCCTGTGTAATGGCATTAGCGTCAAAGCCGATCATCGGGCAGCTTGCCAGCCCCATGCCTTGAGCTGCCAGCATCAGCGTCATCGCTGCCAGTGATGCCGAGCGGATGGCTTCATCGCGCTGTCGCTGCGGCTGATTGTGATAGCCCTCGCTGGCGTAATGCACCATCGTATCGAGCAAGTCTTGCGTGAAAATTCCTGCGCTCACGCTCGAAGCCAGAGTGCGGGCCAATTGCTGATGCAAGTCCAGCCGCCCGCAGACGATAAAAGTCACTGCCGCATCGGCTACTTTTTGCTGGCCATAAGCGTGTTGCAGCAGCTTTTGTTTGCTAGCACTGGAATGAACTGCAATAAATTGCCAGTTTTGCCCGTTGTAAGCGCTGGGTGCCAGTGTGGCAAGCCTGACTAGCTCGGAAATGTCGGCTTCGTTCAAACGATGGGCAGGATCAAAATAATTGCAGGAAAATCGCTGTTCGATCAGGGTTTTGATGGGCATGGTGGGCTCCTTAAGGGTTGATTGAGTCGGCTGATTCAAGCTCTGTGCTCGAACTGATCCATTGCGTGATGCGTTGCTGGCTTAGCTGGACGTTGCGGTGAATTTCTGCGATCTGCTCGCCCGCCACACACTCCAGATAAACGTGGCCGCTAAACCGGTGGCGGGTAAACCCTTGCAGCAAGGCTGGAAAATCAACGCAGCCGTCACCCGGATTGAGCTGAACCGTCGGGCCTGCTGGCCCGACGAGATAATCCTTGATAATCAGATTGCCGCTGATAGGGGCCAGCTGTGCCAGGCAATCTTCGGGCTTGATCTGCCCCTGGCTGTAAAACAGCAGATTGCCGGGGTCAAAGCTGAGCATGAAAACATCGGACTGGAGTATCTCTTTCAACGCCAATAACTGCTTTGGTTGTGTGCTTATACCGCCGTGGGGTTTGATCGTGATGTGGATGCCGGCTTCTTGCGCCATCGGCGCAATGGCCTCCATCAGGGCCAGATAGCTGGGTAGCAAAGCGGGCGATTCGCAGCCGAAATCCAGCAGAGCGCTCGCTCCCAGTTGGTGAGCGTTCGCAATTAGGCGTTGGTATTGAGCCGTGCTTTTGCTCAGCGCCTGACTCGCTGGCCATTCGCCCGCCAGCAGAAGCGATGGTTTAAGCCCCGCATTGGCGCAAGCCAGACGTGCAGCTGCAATATCGGCTGCGCTGCTGTCCGAAGTGACGGCAATGGCCGGGCCATGATTGCTCTGGTTATAAAACACGGCCACGTCGTCAAATCCTGCCGCAGCAATCATCGCGCAAGCCTGGGTAAAAGGAAGTGCCTGATAGGGGCGGCTGGTGCAGGATAGATGCATGCGTGTTCTCTGCTAAAGGAATAAATGGATTGTTATGCAAATCAATTGATTGATAAATACGGCTAGAATTAGATCATTGTTAACTCATGGTTAGTAATGATGGACAAACTGCGTTGCATGGCGGTATTTGTGGCCGTAGTCGAGCAGGGCGGGTTTAGTGCCGCTGCTCAGGCGCTGGATATTTCGGCCGTGATGGTGGGTAAATATATCCAGCAGCTGGAAACTCAGCTGGGAACCCGGCTGATCGAGCGCACCACGCGCAGACAAAGCTTGACGATGGCGGGTATCAGCTACTTTGATAATTGCAAGAAAATCCTGGAACAGGTGCGCTGGGCCGAAAGCTCGATAGAAAGCCTGCAAGTGGCCCCGCAAGGTTTGCTGCGAGTCAGCGCCCCGGTTAATCTGGGGGCCATGCTGATTGCACCTTTGCTGGCCGATTATCTGGTGCAATATCCGCAAGTGAAGCTGGAGCTGATCTTGAGCAATGCCCGCGTTGACCTGATTGAAGACGGTTTTGATCTGGCCATCCGCACTGGTGCATTGGGCGATGCCAATCTGGTTGCACGCGCCTTGCCCGACTACCGCATGCTGCTGTGTGCGTCTCCTGCCTATTTGCAACAGCACGGTACGCCGCAGTTGCCAGCCGATCTGGCGCGGCATCACTGCCTGACTCATCTGGTTTGGGGGCACCGGCAGGGCTGGCCTGAGCCGCTACAGCTTAATCAGCAAGCCTGGCCAACAAAAAGCCGTCTGGCCTGCAATGATAGCCAGGCGTTGCGGCAAGCTGCGCTGCACGGTGCGGGGATTGTGCTGCAGCCCGAAGTGTTGCTGGCCGAAGATATTCGTGCCGGGCGATTAATACCGCTGTTGCCCGATTTTTTGCCGCCAGCCTTGCCGGTTCATTTATTGTATTTGCCTGATGCCAGACCAAGACCCAAGCTCACCAGTATGGTTGATTATCTGCTGGCACAATTGCCGCGCCAGCTATAAACCATCAGCCATGCGCTCAGTTCAGTGCAAAGCGGCCTTTGCCTGCGGCTTTGGCCTGATACATTGCGGCGTCGGCTTTGGCCAGCAACAGCTCGGCCGCCAGTTCATCGCCGCTGTGGGTCAGCGCAATGCCAATGCTGCTGCTCAGTTGCACACTGTGGCCATCGATAAGGCTGGGCACCGCTAGTTGCTCCAGAATCCGCTGGGCAACCTGTATTGCACCATTGTCATTGTCTCCTAGGTCTTCCAGAATCATTGTAAATTCATCACCAGCCAGGCGGGCGACGGTATCGGTTTCGCGGCTGGCTGCGCTGATTGTTGCGGCAAAATATTGCAATACTTTGTCGCCAAACTCATGCCCATGCGCATCGTTCAGCTGCTTGAAACCATCCAGATCCAAAAACAGTAATGCCATTGGCTGCTGATGCCGCTTAGCGCGGGCAATGGCGGCGTCGAGCGCCAGCATAAAAGCGCGCCGATTGGGCAAGCCGGTGAGCTGATCGTGCGAGGCTTCAAATGCCAGCTGGTTTTCCAGCTGTTTACGTTGGGTGATGTCCTGCACCTGAATATAAAAGCCAGTGACTTTGCCAAGCTCATCAATATGGGGAATAAAATCGACGTGAACATGCAGGCAGCCTTGCAAGGTGTTCAATTCGCTATCAAAAGCCACCTGCTCTCCGGCCAGTGCCCTGTCCATATACGGACTGATTTGCAGATGGGTTGATTCTTCGAGCAGATCGGTGACCCGCATCGCCAGTAAGGCTTCGGCGCTAATCCCAAACCAGTCCTGAAAAACCTGGTTGATAAAAAGATAACGCAAGGAGGTGTCGACGTAGGCAATCAGTGCCGGCAAATGGTCGGTCACGGCTTTGAGTAGCCGGCGGTGTTCCAGAATTTCCTTTTTTGCCGCCTCGCGCACTGACACGTCTTGCACAAATGCATCGACCAGACGCTGCTCGCCAATCCGGTTCTCGCTCAATGTGAGTTCGGCGATGAATTCTTCGCCATCTTTGCGGCAGGCCACAATTTGCAGCCGCCGACCCAATGTGCCGCTTTGCCCTTGCTTCAGATAGCGCTTGAGCGCAGCCCAGTATGGGCGGCGTCGCCGGGCGGGGATAATCATTTCGCCAGCCTTTCTGCCCAGCGCTTCGTTGCGTGACCAGCCAAAAATGTGTTCGGCAGCACGGTTCCAGGCGACGACCTGGCCATCCTGATCAATTTCAATAAAGGCATCGACGGCATTTTCCAGCGTAATCTGGAATCGCTCTTTTTCCGCCTGCAGCTCTTGCTGGATTTCAATCCGCTTTTCCATCTGGTGATTCAGCTGGCTGATCGCCACCGCCATTTCTGCCGTGCGTATCTCGACACGCTGCTCCAGATTGTGGCGTAAATCGGCCAGGGCAAACTCGGCCTGTTTACGGGCATCAATGTCAGAGAGCACCGAAATAAAGTGCAAGGGCTGGCCTTGCGCGTCACGCATCAGTGACACGGTGAGCTCAACCCAGACGATCTGGCCATTAGAGCGGATATAGCGTTTTTCCAGCGTATAAGTCGCAATATCACCCCTGATCAGCTGATCTAGGTGCTGCAGGTCAATCTGCAAATCGTCTGGAAATGTGATTTGCTGAAATGTCAGGGCTTGCAGCTCGGTCTCGCTATAGCCAACCAGTTTGCACAGACTGGTATTCACTTTAAGCCATTGCCCTTGTGGTGAAATGATGGCAATACCGACAGCGGCTTGCGCAAAAACCTGCTGAAAGATGGCTTCGGTTTCAGCCAAATGCCGCTCTACCTGGTCAATGTGCTGTTCGTTTTCCAGAGTCTGAAAATAGGTTTGAACCATGACGGCAAAATCGTGCAGATCGGCTTTTTCATCATCGGAGAAAGTACGTGTTCGGGTGTCAATCAGGCATAACGTACCCAGTGCATAGCCTTGTTGCGAGCGGATTGGATAGCCTGCGTAAAAGCGCACAAAGGGATAGCCAGTGACGGCAGGATTGTCGGCAAAGCGCTCGTCCTTGTCCGCATCAGGAACAATAAACGCGCCCCAATGCAGTATTGCATGTGCGCAAAATGATTCCTTGCGTGAGGATTGCGTGCTATTGAGGCCCACATTCGATTTGAACCACTGGCGATTCTGATCAATCAGCGAGATCAGGCAGATGGGCACATCAAAGTGACGTGCTGCCAACCGGGTAATCCGATCCAGCTCTTCTTCCGGCTCGGTATCCAGAACACACAGATTATGCAGGGCGTACAGGCGTTCGGTTTCGTTGTCGGGCAGGGCGGCTACTTGCATATGGATATATCCAGCTCGGATACCTTGGCGCCAGACTGGTGGCGGGGAATCCTTCAATTGACTCAATGCGCGCTATTTTCAAGATGTTCCAGCACAGTTTAGGCTATCACCCTGATTGGTAAATGCAATTTGATGTATAGCCCGCGCAAGCCTAAAGTAAATCCGTGAAGCAGCAAGGCAAAAATTCCCGTGTTTCCTGCTGCGCTTTGCGTAGCAGTTGGCATCGGGCTAGAACTTTTGACCATTATTATTTAGTGCTCATTTTCCAAAGGGGAATGCCATGTCAAATGAAGCAAAATGCCCGTTTTCGGGTGTAGCCAACAAACAGACGCTGACCGGTGCGCAATCGAATGCCGATTGGTGGCCCAATCAGCTTAATCTGAAAATCTTGCACCAGCATTCATCCAAATCCGATCCGATGGGCGATACATTTGACTATGCTGCCGAATTCAAAACACTGGATCTGGACGCTGTAGTGAATGATCTCAAAGTGCTGATGACCGACTCTCAGGACTGGTGGCCAGCCGACTGGGGGCACTATGGCGGCTTGATGATCCGCATGGCCTGGCACGCCGCCGGTACTTACCGCATTCACGATGGTCGTGGTGGTGCTGGCACAGGCAATCAGCGTTTCGCGCCGCTCAATAGCTGGCCCGATAACGGTAATCTGGATAAAGCCCGCCGTCTGCTGTGGCCGATCAAGCAAAAATACGGCAAGAAATTATCCTGGGCCGATCTGATGATTCTGGCTGGCAATGTCGCGCTGGAATCAATGGGCTTTAAAACTTTTGGTTTTGCCGGTGGCCGCCCCGATATCTGGGAGCCCGAAGAAGACATCTACTGGGGGATGGAAAAATCCTGGCTGGCGACCAGTGACAAACCCAATAGCCGTTACTCGGGGGATCGCCAGCTGGAAAACCCGCTCGCCGCTGTGCAGATGGGCTTGATTTATGTGAACCCTGAAGGCCCGGACGGCAATCCTGATCCTGTTGCGTCTGGCCGCGATGTACGCGAAACCTTTGCCCGCATGGCGATGAACGACGAAGAAACCGTGGCTCTGGTGGCCGGTGGCCACACCTTCGGCAAGGCGCATGGTGCTGGCGATGCCAAGCTCGTCGGGCCTGAGCCCGAAGCGGCGGGTATTGAAGAGCAAGGCTTAGGCTGGATTAACCAGTTTGGCAGCGGCAAAGGCGAGCATACGATTACCAGCGGGATCGAAGGTGCCTGGAAACCCAATCCGACTACTTGGGACAATGGCTATTTCGACATGCTGTTTGGCTACGAGTGGGAGTTGAGTAAAAGCCCGGCTGGCGCGTACCAATGGGTGGCCAAAAACTGCAAGCCTGAGCATATGATTCCCGACGCACACAATCCGGCGAAAAAACACCCGCCAATGATGACCACCGCCGATTTGTCGCTGCGTTTTGATCCGGCCTACGAAAAAATATCGCGCCATTTCCATCAGAACCCGCAAGCTTTTGCCGATGCTTTTGCCCGCGCCTGGTTCAAGCTGACACACCGCGATATGGGTCCGCGCAGCCGCTATCTGGGTAAGCTGGTGCCTGCTGAAGTGCTGATCTGGCAGGATCCAATCCCAACCATCGATCATGCCCTGGTTGATGACAGCGATATTGCCGCCCTTAAAGCGCAGCTGCTGGCGTCAGGTCTGTCGATTGCCGAGCTGGTCAATACCGCCTGGGCATCGGCATCGACCTTCCGTGGAAGCGACAAGCGCGGCGGTGCCAATGGTGCGCGCATCCGTCTGGCGCCGCAAAAAGACTGGGCAGTTAATCAGCCTGCGCAATTGGCGCGTGTTCTCGCCAAGCTGGAAGATATCCAACAAAACTTTAATGCCAGTGCGAGTGCCGGGAAAAAAGTATCGCTGGCTGATCTGATTGTGCTCGGTGGCTGTGCCGCAGTCGAAGCGGCTGCCGCCAAAGCCGGAGTCACTGTGACTGTGCCGTTTGCGCCGGGTCGCACCGACGCCAGCCAGGAGCAGACCGATGTTGATTCATTCAAAGTGCTTGAGCCGCAAACCGATGGTTTCCGCAATTTCAGCAAACCGGGCTTGGAAGGCGCGGCAGCGGAGTCGTTGATCGACAAGGCACAATTACTGACTTTGAGCGCGCCGGAAATGACCGTACTGATCGGCGGCTTGCGCGTACTGAATGCCAATGCTGGCCAGAGCCAGCATGGCGTGCTGACCAAACGCGCCGAGGTGTTGAGCAATGACTTTTTTGTCAATCTGCTCGATATGGGCACCAAATGGCAGGCCAGCGCGACTGCTGGCGTGCTTGAAGGTCGGGATCGCAAAACGGGCGAGCTCAAATGGACCGGAACATTGGCCGATCTGGTCTTTGGCTCCAATTCGCAGCTGCGCGCGCTGGCCGAGGTATATGCAACTAGTGACGCACACGGCAAGTTTGTCCAAGATTTTGTCGCTGCCTGGAGCAAGGTGATGAATCTGGATCGCTTCGATCTGGCCTGATTGCGCTGCTGTTGATGCTGGTGCCGGGGCGTAATTCCTCACCAGCATCTCTCACCATCACGATGTGCACAAGCTGATGCTGGCTGCAAAGCCGCATCAGCTTTTTTTCGTCTGCCGCAGATGGGGAAATCAGATTGGGGAAACCAGCCTGTTTAATTTCGCCCTCGCCAGTTACCATCGTTTGATCAATCCAACTCCATCACTGCAGTCTTTCAAGTCCGGTTTCCTGGCAACTTTGCCGATGCAACTGGGTGTTGCGCCTTTCGGGCTGATTTTTGGCGCGTAGGCGGATAATTGGACTAAATACCTTGGTCGTTCACTTGCTCCATGTTTTTTACTGCATAGGGTGTGTTGACATTTGGTTTGCAGATTGCGTTTGGGGTGATTGAATCTCTCGTCAAGCAGCAAAACCAATACCGTCGGTTTTGCTTGATCTAGGTCAAGCCAATTTGAACGATGCCAATTGCTGACTGGCGTCAGCGCATCGTTCGCGTGTAAGATTAAACGGTCTATTTAGAGTATTGCTCAATGCGTCCACGCAAGGCTGTAATTTCGCTGTTTACGATTTGCTTGTTGGTGATGACCCAACTGGCGGTGGCGGCGTACGCGTGTATGCAACCGGCTCAGATTGAGCCGGTCAGCTCTGTTAGCATGTCGACATTCAATTGGATGCAAGGCATGCCCGATTGTGATTCGCAAACCATGGTTCAGCAGCAAGAGCCACTTTGCAAAGCGCATTGCCAAAAAGACGATCAATCGGCCGATAGCCGTACTCCAAATCTTCCGCCTCCATTATTTCTACTGGCCTACGTTTTTGCGCCGATGTTGTCGCAAAGCGAGCCGCAGCCCCAGCGCTTTGATCTGGCCAGTGCCTCGCTCGATCATTACGCGCGCCCCTTGCGTATTCAATACCAAGTTTTCCGCAATTAGCCTACCCAGTTCGAACCGTCGTGGCCCGGTGCTGCGTGTAGTGATCCGTCCCTTGTGGCTGTGATCTAAGGCCTTTTTATCCGCTTGCTACACGTCGCCGTGGCCCCAATTCATTCGAATCTGGGAGTTTCCTATGTTGACCCGAACTCTGGCGCTGGCGCTTAGCCTATTGAGCGCCAACACTTACGCGCTCAGTTTTAACGAGGCTTTGTCCTTGGCTGAGCAAAACGCCCCCGAAATAGCCGCCCGCCGCGCAGCCGATGAAGCGGCGACTGAAATGAGCAATGCTGCAGGCTTGTTGCCCAACCCTAAACTGAGCCTAGGGATTGATGACGTTCAGCTCAGTGGCGATTCGCGCTTTGATCTGAGCAAAAGCAAACGCAGCATCGGCGTGATGCAAGAGTTTCCAAGTGCATCAAAACGCCTTGCCGAGCGGCAAATGGCGCAGGCCGAACAAGCGGCGAATCAGCGCCAAAGCCTAGCGACGCGTCTAAGCGTGCGCCAAGAAGTGGCCAATGCTTGGCTCTCGCTGTATTTCGTTGCGAAAAAAATCGACCAACTGCAGGCGCAGCAGCAAGAAAACCAGCTGATGCAGACCAAAGCCAAAGCCAGCTTGGCCGCTACTGGCGGCGCGAACGAGGCCTTGAGTGCACAGCTGGAAGGTTTGATGCTGGCCGACGAGCTTGACGCGCTGCACGCCGAGCAGCAGCAAGCGCAAGCGCAGCTGGCGCGCTGGATCGGCCCCAAAGCCGCAGAGCAAAGCGTGACGGGCTCTTTACCGGCCTTTGTCATGCAGCTGGCGAAAGCCGATGGGCTGCAAACGCAACCCGAAATGCAAATGGCGCAAGCGCAGTTAACTAGCTCGCAAGCGCAATTGGCGCTGGCGAACGCGCAAAAAGACGTCGATTGGGGCGTAGAGCTGGGCTATGCCCGCGGCACGATGGGCGACAATATGGGCATGCTGAAAGTTAGCATCGATATGCCTTGGTTCTCATCGGGTCGAATCGCACCGCAAGAGCGCGCGGCGCTGGCCAATATAGCGCGCAGCCAAGCTGAAGTAGCGGTGCGGCAAGCGAGTTTGCAGCAAAACTACACCACACTCAGCGCTGAATATCGCGCGCTACAAAGCCAGTTGCAACGCCAAGCAACGCAAGTGCTGCCGCTGTTGGAGCAGCAAGTGGCGCTCGCCGTTGCCAATTACCGCGCTGGCAGCGCCAGCGCCGATCAAGTCCTAAGCGCTCGCACGCAAAAACTGAAAAGCCAGTTACGCCAAATCGAATTGCAATCCCAGCTGGCCAGTAAAGCCACGCAAATTCACTTTCTGACCGGGGAACAATAATCATGAATAAACTCACCGTCATCGCTGCTTCTATTGCATTACTCGCTACGGGTATTGGCGCAGGCTACTTTATGGCTGGATCTAACCAGCCTATACCCCAAGGCAAAACCGAGGGCGCGCAACCATTATATTGGTACGACCCAATGAAGCCCGAGGTGCATTTTGATAAACCGGGCAAGTCGCCGTTTATGGATATGGACTTGGTGCCCAAATACGCCGACCCCGCTGGCACCGCCGCAGTACGCATCGACGCGGGCCTGACGCAAAACACCGGCTTGAAAATCGCCAGCGCCGTTGCGGGCCAATTGCAAAGCGGCGTGCAGGCTGCGGGCAGCGTAGTGCTAAACGATAGAGACGTTGCGATTGTGCAAGCCAGAACCGCAGGCATTGTCGAGCGCGTGTATCAACTGGCGGCGGGCGACGTGATCGCAGCGGGCAGCCCCCTGGCCGACGTACGCGTGCCTGAATGGTTGGCGGCGCAAAACGAATATTTGGTGTTACGGCGCGATCCGCAATTGGGCAGCGCAGCCAAATCGCGGCTATTGCAACTGGGCATGAGTAGCGCGCAAATCGCCAAATTGGAACAAACCGGCGTCGCGTCGCCTGTCGTGACGATCTCCGCGCCGCGCGCTGGCGTGGTGGCTGAATTGATGGTGCGCCAAGGCATGATGCTGCAAGCCGGTGAAGCTTTAGCGCGGATCAATGGTCTGGCCAGCGTATGGATTGAAGCCGAAGTGCCAGAAGCTCAGATTGGCCAAATCGACGTTGGCAGTGCCGCGCAAGTGCGCTTTGCCGCATGGCCGAACGAGCCTTTTGGCGCCAAGGTCAGCGCTATTTTGCCGGTGATCAACACCGAAACCCGCACTGTGCGGGTGCGGCTTGAGTTGCCTAATCCCAAAGGCAAAATCCGCCCAGGCATGTACGCACAAATTGCATTCAATGGCGAAATGAAGAGCGCGATCTTGGTGCCGAGCGACGCGGTGATTGCAACGGGCAAACGTAAAGTGATTATCACCAGCGACGGCAAAGGTGCGTTTGTTCCGGTTGAGGTGCAGACGGGCGCCAGCGCGGGCGGGCAGACCGAAATCGTGGCAGGTCTAAACGCCGGTGAGCAAGTGGTGGTGTCTGGGCAATTCTTGATCGATTCGGAAGCGAGCTTGCGCGGTGTGTTGGCGCGAATGGGTGTGAAAACAGGCGAATCAACAGCGCAGGCAGACAGCAAGGCGGTTGCCGTCGCCGAGCATTTCGGTACTGGTGAAGTGAAAAAAGTCAGCAAGGACGAGCTGGTGCTGGCGCACGACCCGATCGCCAGCCTCAACTGGCCTGCGATGACCATGCCGTTTGACGTCATCGATCTGTCGCAACTGGCTGCGTTAAAAGTCGGCGACAAGGTTGAATTTACGCTGATCGAGCAAGACGGCGCGCCAAAAATCTCGCGTATTGCCGTTAAAGGCAAAGCTGCGGCGGCTAATAATGCCGCGTCAGCAGCGGTAAAAGGGGGGCATCACCATGATTAGTTCGATTATTCATTGGTCGATTAAAAATCGCTTTATGGTCTTGCTAACCACGGTGCTGCTGACGGTGTGGGGCGTTTGGGCGGTGAAAAATACGCCGATCGACGCCTTGCCCGATTTGTCCGACGTGCAAGTGATTATCCGCACCACCTATCCGGGCCAAGCGCCGCAAATCGTTGAAGACCAAGTTACTTACCCCTTAACCACGACGATGCTGTCGGTGCCCGGCGTTAAAACCGTGCGCGGTTTTTCTTTCTTTGGCGACTCGTTTGTTTATGTGCTGTTTGAAGATAAAACCGATTTGTACTGGGCACGCTCGCGCGTGTTGGAATACCTTAATCAAGTGCAAGGGCGTTTACCGGCGGGTACTAAACCGGCTTTAGGGCCCGATGCCACTGGTGTGGGTTGGATTTTTGAATACGCGTTGGTCGATAAAACGGGGCAGCGCAGTATTGCCGAGCTTAGAAGCTTGCAAGATTGGTTTTTGAAGTACGAGCTGAAAACGCTGCCCGGTGTTGCTGAAGTCGCGTCAGTCGGCGGTATGGTCAAGCAATATCAGGTGCAGATTTCACCGGAAAAACTTGCCAGCTTTAACGTCACCCATATGGACGTCGTTGAAGCTTTGCGCGGCGCAAATCAGGAAACCGGCGGCTCGGTGCTCGAGCTAGCGGAGACCGAATACATGGTGCGCGCCGGTGGTTATCTGAAAACGCTGGACGACTTTCGAGCGATACCCATCAAAACCGGCGGCAATGGCGTTGCGGTGACGGTGGGCGATGTGGCCGAAGTCAACCTTGGGCCAGAAATGCGCCGTGGCATTGCTGAACTTAATGGTGAAGGCGAAGTGGCTGGCGGGATTGTCGTATTGCGCTCGGGTAAAAACGCGCGCGAGACGATTAGCGCGGTCAAAGACAAAATCGCCGAGCTCAAAACCAGTCTCCCAGCTGGCGTAGAGATTGTGCCGGTGTACGATCGCAGCCATTTAATCGATACTGCGATTGAAAATTTGAGCTTCAAATTAATCGAGGAGCTGATCGTCGTTGCGTTGGTGTGCTTGGTGTTTCTCTGGCATTTGCGCTCGGCCTTGGTCGCGATTATTTCGCTGCCGCTGGGTATTTTGGCTTCGTTCATCGTCATGCATTATCAGGGCGTGAACGCCAATATTATGTCCTTGGGCGGGATAGCGATTGCGATTGGCGCGATGGTCGACGCGGCAGTGGTGATGATCGAAAACGCGCATAAAAAGCTGGAACACTGGCAGCACGCGCATCCGGGAGAGCAACTCGTCGGCAAGGCGCGCTGGGATGTCATCGGCGAGGCGGCCGCCGAAGTTGGGCCTGCGCTGTTTTTCTGCCTGATGATTATTACGCTGTCGTTTATTCCGGTGTTTACGCTCGAAGCGCAAGAAGGGCGCTTGTTTGGCCCGCTGGCGATTACCAAAAGCTACGCGATGGCCGCCGCAGCTGGCCTGTCGATTACCCTGATTCCGGTGCTGATGGGTTATTGGATACGTGGGGCAATACCAGACGAGCGCCGCAATCCGCTCAATAACTTGCTGATTCGCCTTTATCAGCCGCTGATCGAAATCGTGCTGCGCAAGCCAAAAATGACCTTGCTCGTTGCGGTGCTGACCTTGGTAACGGTGGCGTGGCCGATCTCGCGGCTGGGTGGTGAATTTTTGCCGCAAATGGACGAGGGCGATTTGCTGTATATGCCAACGGCGCTGCCGGGTTTATCGGCGGCCAAAGCCAGCGAATTGCTGCAGCAGACCGATAGATTGATCAAAACCGTGCCTGAAGTCGATAGCGTCTTTGGTAAAGCCGGTCGCGCTGAAACGGCGACCGACCCCGCGCCGCTGGAAATGTTTGAAACGACAATCCGCTTTAAACCGCGTGAGCAATGGCGCGCAGGGATGACGCCGGATAAATTGGTCGCCGAGCTCGATCGCGTGGTGCAAGTGCCAGGCTTGGCCAATATCTGGGTGCCGCCAATTCGCAACCGCATCGATATGCTGGCCACTGGGATCAAAAGCCCGATCGGCATCAAGATCGCCGGCAATAATTTGGCGACGATTGACGAGATGGCGCTGGACATCGAGAAAGTCGCGAAAACCGTTCCCGGTGTGTCGTCGGCCTTGGCCGAGCGTTTAACTGGCGGACGTTATATCGACATCGATATTCGCCGTGCGGATGCGGCGCGCTATGGGCTGAACGTCGTTGATTTGCAATCGGTGGTGTCCAATTTGATCGGCGGTGAAAATATTGGCGAGACGATTTCGGGCGCTGCGCGTTATCCGATTAATGTGCGCTACCCGCGTGAATTGCGCGATTCGCCCGATGCACTGAAAGATTTGCCGATTGTTACCGCCATCGGCCAGCGCATTACTTTGGGCATGGTCGCCGACGTTAAAATCAGCGATGGCCCGCCGATGCTGAAAAGCGAAAACGCAAGGCTGTCGTCGTGGATTTACATCGACGTGCGCGGCAGCGATTTGGTGCAAGTGGTTGACGCTCTGAAAGCGGCGATTGCCAAAGACGTGACGCTCAAACCGGGCATTAGCGTGTCGTATTCGGGGCAGTTTGAATACCTAGAACGCGCCAACGCCAAACTCAAACTCGTTGTGCCAGCAACCTTGCTGATTATCTTTGTGCTGCTGTATTTCACTTTCCAGCGCATTGATGAAGCGGTGCTGATTATGGCGACGCTGCCGTTTTCCTTGGTGGG
Source organism: Chitinibacter sp. GC72 (assembly GCF_009760905.1). Classification (GTDB taxonomy): domain Bacteria; phylum Pseudomonadota; class Gammaproteobacteria; order Burkholderiales; family Chitinibacteraceae; genus Chitinibacter. The sequence continues at coordinate 79,917 of NZ_VIRW01000012.1, forward strand.
TGGTTTCTGGTTCTTGTATTTGCTCGGCTTTCATATGTCGGTGGCGACGGGCGTTGGCTTTATCGCCTTGGCGGGCGTTTCGGCTGAGTTTGGTGTGGTAATGCTGCTGTATCTGAAGCAAGCCCTTCATGCACGCTGCCCAGAGGGCAATACCCCGAGTGTCGCGATTTTGTTTGACGCTATCCGTGATGGCGCCGTGCAGCGCGTGCGACCCAAAGCGATGACGGTGGCGACGATTTTGGCCGGCCTATTGCCGATTGTCTGGGGCACGGGCGCGAGTTCCGAAGTGATGAGCCGCATCGCCGCACCGATGCTTGGCGGCATGATTACCGCGCCGCTGTTGTCGATGTTTGTGATTCCGGCGGCGTATTTATTGATGCGCAGTAAAAGCGCGGCCTAGGCTTTGTTGAAGGTCGGTTGGCTGTTGCGCTGGCGCTCGATGCTTACACCAAAATTCGTGTTAGCATCGAGGCATGATGAAATTAACGAATCACACCAGCCCAGCCGCTATGGCCTTCAAACAAGGCTTTGTCGCCACCTTACCCATGCAATTGGGGGTGGCGCCGTTTGCGATTATTTTTGGCACGCTGGCCGCGCCGTCCGGCTTGCCGCCGTGGGCTGCGCTGGCGATGTCGGTGTTGGTCTACGCCGGCTCTGCGCAATTTTTGGCTTTAACTTTACTCGCTGCCAGCGCAACATGGCCGGTGATTGTGCTGACGACCTTGGTGGTGAATTTGCGCCACGCTTTGTACAGCGCCACTTTGCAAGGCCCGCTCGCCAATGTGCCATTTTGGCGGCGCGCGGCCTTGGCGTATTTCCTGACCGATGAAACTTTTGCTGCGGTGCAGTCGGGCCTGAATCAAAAAGTGACGCGTATCGATGCGTTTATGTTGGGCTCTGGCCTGTGTAATTGCAGCTGTTGGGTGGTGTTTACCGCGGTTGGGATTTTGCTCGGCCAAGCGGTGCCGCAGCTACAACACTGGGGGCTGGAATTTGCGATGGTCGCCACCTTTACCGGCATTGTCGTCTCGATGCTGCTGACGCGCGCGCAGCTGATTGCAGCCATTGCCGCTGGGCTAACGGCGCTACTCGCGGCGGCCTTGCCGTATAAATTGGGCTTGATGCTGGCAGTCGTGGCGGGCGTGGCAGCAGGGATGGCTGCCGCGCGCTTTGAGCCAATAAGTAAAACGCAAACAGCCTAATACGTTCCTTGGTATGGCTCTGTAATTTAATTGGGGTGTGGTATAGATGGATATACTGTCGATTTGTTTAATGCTCTTGGGCATGGCGCTGGTGACCTACGGGCTGCGTCTGGTGTTTTTCCTGCCCGGCGTTGGCGATAAATTACCGCCGCGCCTACGCCAAGCGATGGTGTACGTGCCCGTGGCGGTGCTAACGGCGATTGTGATTCCCGAAGTGTTTTTACACCAAGGGCAGCTCAATACCAATCTGACCAACCCGCAACTGTGGGGCATGCTGGCGACCGGCGTGGTGATGTGGCGCAGCAAACGGCTACTGCTGGCGATTAGTGCCGGCATGCTCGTGTATTACTTGCTGCGCTATTTCACGCAGCACTAAATCCTGTTCGGGTCAAAATCAGGTACAATGCCGCAAATTTTGTAAATTATTCAACGGCTTTGCTTTGGAGAGTAACCCAAGCAAGGCCGTTTGCCATTGGGTCGGCGCATCGCGAAACGCATTCGCGTTGAGCGCTGGCGATGGCAAGTGCAGCACTTTTTTGAAGGTTTTAAATCCATGTCGCAAAAAACGCCGTTTACCTCGCTTGAACAACTTAGCCCAGATTGGCACGATAATTTTGCCAGCCTAGGCTACGAATTTATGACGCCGATTCAGGCCGCCAGCTTGCCGCTGGTGCTCGATGGTCGCGATTTAATTGCCAAAGCGAAAACCGGTAGCGGTAAAACGGCGGCGTTTGGTATTGGCGTGCTGCATAAACTGAACCTAACCTTGTTTCGCCCACAGGCGCTTATTTTGTGCCCGACGCGCGAGTTGGCCGATCAGGTCAGTAAAGATTTGCGCCGCTTGGGTCGCCATTTGCCGAATTTAAAAATCCTGACTCTGTGCGGCGGTACGCCATTGGCACCGCAAGCCGCGTCTCTCGCGCACGGCGCGCACGTCGTCGTTGGCACACCGGGCCGGATTCAAGACCATTTGCACAAAGAAACGCTGATCGTGAAGCAAGTCAGCACGCTGGTGCTGGATGAGGCCGATCGCATGCTCGATATGGGCTTTGGCGGCGAAGTGCAGGATGTGATTAGCTTTTTGCCCAAATGGCGCCAAACGCTGTTGTTCTCGGCAACCTACCCAGAAGGCATCCGCAAATTGTCGGCCAGCATTCAGCGCAGCCCAGTCGAAGTGACGGTTGAGGCGCTGCACGATCAGTCGTACATCGTGCAAGCGGCGTACGCGGTCAAAGACAATGCCGACAAGCCCGATTTGCTGAAACGCATTTTCGCGCACCACCAACCGACCTCCAGCGTCGTGTTTTGTAATACCCGCGCCGATTGCATGGCGCTGGCCGATTCGCTGGTTGAAGACGGGTTTGATGCGATTGCGCTGCATGGCGAACTCGATCAGCGCGACCGCGATTTAATGCTGGTGCGTTTTGCCAATGGCAGCTGCCCGATTTTGGTCGCCACCGATATGGCCGCGCGTGGCTTGGACATTAAAGAATTGTCCTTGGTGGTGAATTACGAATTGCCGCACGACCCTGAAGTGTATGTGCACCGCATTGGCCGTACTGGCCGCGCCGGTAATAAAGGCCACGCGGTCAGCTTGGTGAGCCCGAGTCAAACCAAGCGCCAACGCCAGATCGAGGAATACCTGAAAGCCGAGCTGCCCAAAGGGCGCGAGGATGATTTGACGGTGGAAGGCGATTTTGCGCTGCCAGCGAAAATGACAACGCTGTGCTTTGACGCCGGCCGCAAGCAGAAAGTACGCCCGGGCGATATTGTTGGTGCGCTGACTGGCGATGGCGGCTTGCAGTTTGAATCGATCGGCAAGATTGACCTGTTCGAATTTCAAACCTACGTCGCTGTTGATCGCCGCCATGCGACGCAGGTGATCAAGCGCCTGGGCAATGACAAAGGCAAGCTCAAAGGCAAAGCGGTGAAAGTGCGTATCGTTTAACAGGCCATTGAAAAACTACGACGAGACTCAAATTCTGCGTTAAAAAACGGCTCAAAATCCTCATTTACTACCTGTAAATTCCGGTTTTTCGCCATTTTTTGCCTTGCCTTTGAGGCTCTCGCTACCTTTTCAAAGGCCTGTTAAGTTTGGTGGGTTATTAGGGTATGTGCTTGCAGAACAATAATTATTTGTTCTTCAGGTATATACCCTTAGTGCTTGCTACGTTTTCCTTGCTGCCCGACAAGACGTTCGGCTTAATTTTGCGTAAACTCAAGGCAAGCCCTTACGCAAGGTATCTGCCATGCCCACTGCGCTTTATTCTGCCAAGCTAGCACGCCTGCGCGCCATGAAGCGCCGAGCCACCGGGCTGTTGATCGCCATGGCGCTGCTGCTGGTCTGGGTGATCTGGCTACGCATGCAGTACCCGGATTGGCGCTGGCTGGGTTTTGTCGAAGCCTTTGCCGAGGCCGCGCTGGTCGGTGGCCTTGCCGACTGGTTTGCGGTCACCGCGCTGTTTCGCCAGCCGATGAATTTGCCGATACCGCATACGGCGATTATTCCGAAAAACAAACACCGCATCGCCGATAGTCTGGGCGAATTTATCGAAGCGCATTTTCTGTCGACCGAGCGCATTATGGCCAAGGTCAGCGAATTTAACCCCGCTGCCAAATTATCGGGCTGGCTAATGCAGCCGGCGAATGCGCGGCAAAGCGCCGATCAGCTCGCCAATTTGTTTCATTATATTTTGCAAAGCTTGACCGAACCGGCGATGCAGGCGCAATTGCGCGAACTCTTGCGCAGCCAATTGGGCAAGCTTGATTTGGCTGCGCCTGCCGCCGAAGTGCTGCAATTTGTCCGTCATAGCGGCGCGCAACAATCGCTGCTCGACGCGGTGTTTAATCATCTAGATGCGCAATTGCAAAAACCCGAGTTACAACAACACCTCGCGCACCTGATCGCCGCCGAGCTCGATTATTTAAAATGGATTGCGCTTGACGAAGCGGGCGGGCGCTACTTGGCACGCAAATTGGTCCACGCCGCCGCGCGTGAAGTGCAGGGGATGCGGGAAAACGACGATCATGCGCTGCGATTGCATATCGACGAGACCTTGAATCAGCTGCAACAACGGCTGAAAACCGACGCCGCTTTGCAAGCACGCCTAGCCGCTGCGCAGCAAAAAATGCTGGCCGAGCCTGAGCTAATGAACGCGCTCGATCAAGTTTGGCTCGGCGTTGTTGGCTTGCTGTCGCTGCAACTGAAAGAGCCCGAATCGGCGCTGCGCGGTAAGCTGGCGCAAGGATTAAGCCATCTGGCGCAACGGCTGGCAATGGACGAGAGCCTGTCCGACTGGCTCAACCGCCACGCGCGCATCGCAGCTGGCCAACTCGTCAAACGTTACCGCCACCAAGTCGGCAACTTTATCGCCGAACAACTGAAGGCCTGGGACGACGAGGTGATGGTCGAGCGGCTTGAAGTCAACGTCGGCGTCGATCTGCAATATGTTCGCGTCAACGGCACTTTGGTCGGCGGCTTGATTGGGGTGGGGTTATATGGATTACATCAGGCGGTGATTTGAAAAATGAATCTATTGAACCAGCGATATTTTTTGCATTTACTTGCCGCGATGCTGTTGATGTGTTTTCTTTGGATTTTGATGCCCGAGAAAATATTCTTTGATTTTGACCGAATACTGCATGGTTGTGCTGCGTTTAGCATTGGCGTTATTTGTCAAACAGTCATCATTCCCAAATTACCGTACTTTCGTGAGTTTCTGTATCCAGATCCTTTGAACCCGATCATGGTGACAAATGTGGCAGCTCAACACGGTGCCAATTTGAAAGCTGGTGCCGTCTTGGCTACTTTGCTCGTGGGGTTGCTGGTGGCTGGGCTTTGGTGGATTTTTGGTTTTGAAGTAAATATCAATATTGCAACAGTCTCCGCCATGAGCACGGGGAGTCTGTTTTTTTATCATGACAATCTAAAGTAATGGCGTGAACGAGCGTCGCTATTTAAAACGTAGTCATGCCACAGGCCATGGCAAACACAGTTTTCAAGCCGCGATCAACCACGCCATCACCACCAAAATGCATAATAATCCGCGCATCGGCCGTTTTGTAATCCGAGCGCATTTCATAAAAGCGCGTGTGCAGACCTTGCTTGCGGATATAGCGGCACAGGCGCGCCGCGCTGGAATTGTCGGTGCTTAGCGCGGCCTCGGCGCAAATCAGCCCGTATGACTGCGTATTGATCAGGTCAACCGCCTCGTCATAACTGCTGGCCACATCCAGCCATTCGTCCCACGGATATTCGGCAGGGGTGGAGGTAACGACTAAAGTTTTGAGGATATTTCTGGGTGGAATAGGCATGATCTGGCGCTGCAGCAAAATGTTTCACAAATTATACAAGCATGAAGCCGCGCTGCCGGTGTGATCAATGTCATTGTTCCGATGAAAGTACCGCTTCTGCCCAGCACTTTAATGGGTTGGCTGCGCACTGGGGGCGATATGCATCATGCTACTCCCAGGGGCTGCGTATACATGGCTTGGTATTGCTCTGCAGGCCATTTACGCTGATTGCTCGATGAATATACCCCAGTAGTGATTCAGTCATGGCTGGCATTTAGCAGTGTAAGCAGAAGTACAACGGGCTCAATTTACCGTCTCCCCATCTGCCAGACCAGCACGCCTGCTGCCGCTGTGGCAAGCAAGTGTTTCAGGGTGTGGCCGCTGATGATACTGAGCTGGTGAAACATCGCGTGATCTTGCAGCTCGGCGATTTTGGCCAGCGCATACAGCACAATCGCTGCGCCAAAAGCGCGGCGCTGGGCGCTGCTGATCTTCGCTTGCCATTGCAGCAGCGGAATCAGAATCAGCGGTAGCATTTGTAGCAGCAGGTAAGCTCGCAAATCGCCCAGCCCTGGTGCCGGGCTTGGGCTGAGTAAATCGGCTGCGGCAAAACTAGGCCTATCGGTGTATTGCCACCACCAGACGCTCAGATAAGCCAGCAGCGCCAAGGCCGCACAATAGAGCATCTGCACGCTGCGGCGCTCGTGCTGGCCGTGGCATTCCTGCCAGACCGCGGCGAGCAGGGCGGCGCAGGCGATTGCAATCGGGATGCGGTCAAAAATCAGCCGTGCATTATCGGGAGCGAGGTGATACCAGCCCGAGCCCAAGGCTGTTAGCAATACTGCGGCAAAAAACAGGCCATAGCCCACGCGTGCGCTGGGCACCAGTTGGCGATTGAGTGCCAGCCGCATCAATCCCCAGCCACCGGCGAGCACAAAGCCCAGATTGGATAGCACATCGGCAGCGTTCGGAATGCCCAGCCACACGCGGCGGTCGGCGAAATGGTGGTAGTTGGGCAACTGCGTAATCGGGCCGTGGATCAGCATGCCCAGCGCAATGGCCGCCATAATCAGGCCGGGTAAAATCAAAGGGTGGCGCGTTTTCAGATTCATGCTGGTCTCGCAAAGGCTGATTTTTATATTTTTAAAAGCTGTTTTATTCTGTAAGTATTTTGCTGCTAAGATCGCGCTTTAGCAATGAAACCCTGATGGTAAAAAGACCGATGCAGCTGCGCTTTGTAGAACTCACCCCTGATCACCTGGCTCCGTTTTGCGATCTATATTTGCGCGTATTTAACGCCGCGCCGTGGCATGACGGCTGGCAAATTGATGCAGTGCGCGAGCGTTTTTCCGCGTTTAGCCAGTTTCCGCGTTTTTATGGTCTGGGCATGTTGGCCGATGAGGTACCAGTGGGCTTGGTGTTTGGCTGGGGCGAGCGCTGGATCGAAGGTTGGCACTTTTTCCTTAAGGAATTCTGTGTCGATACGCAATTACAGGGGCAGGGCTTGGGCAAGCGCTTGTTTGCCGAATATGAGCAGCGCCTGTACGCGCAAGGCTATCGCTGGACTTTTCTCAATACCGGCCGTGCCGTACCGGCGTACCAGTTTTATCAGAAAATCGGCTTTGTCGAAGAAGATCAGGCCATTTTGTGCAAAGAGCTCTTGCTCGCGGCAAACTAAGAGCAGGCTTTCGCGTTCATCTTTTGCACGGCTAAATAATCGCTTCGCTGGCTTGCCAATGCCGCCACTTCCCCCGATAATCCAGCCCATTAAGCAGGAGAGCGTATTTGTCTGTGTACAAATACCACCGAAGGCGCAATGGCACCCGCGAATCGCTCAGGTTTCAGGACTGTTTAATCGAAGTAAAAACTCTGGAGAGTGCTCTAAAGAGCCACCGAAGGGGCTAACGGCGGGAATGGTTTAAACTTGCTGCGCGAGCTGTGATCGCATCTCGGGCGGTGCTCGGAATCCTCACGTACTACATGTACGCTCCGGTTCCTGTGCTCCGGCCTCAATGCGCTAACAGCTGCTCGCTGCGTTTAACCTCATTCCCTTGCACTTATTGCGGCCGGAAAATCTCAGGTACATGGACAGAGGGGTGTTGCCCGCTACATCAATAAAGTAGCGGCCTACGAGGGTATACCCTAAGGAAGTCTTATGACCGCAACGCCTAAAACCACACCGCTGTATGATTCACACCTTGCCGCTGGCGCCAAAATCGTTGATTTTGCCGGCTGGGCGATGCCTATCCATTACGGATCTCAACTCAAAGAACACGAAATCGTTCGCTCTGATGCTGGCATGTTTGACGTGTCGCACATGTGCGTGATCGATATTACTGGCGCGGACGCGAAAGACTGGCTGCGCACCTTGATCGCCAACGACGTGGAAAAACTCGGCTTTGAAGGCAAGGCGCTGTATTCCGGCATGCTCACGCCGGAAGGCACCGTCATCGACGATTTGATCGTGTATCTGACGCACTACGGCTACCGCATGGTGGTGAACGCCGGTACGGCCGACAAAGACATCGCGTGGATGCTCAAGCAAGCCGAAGGCCGAGCGGTTGAATTAACCGTTCGCCGCGAATTGGCGATGATCGCGGTACAAGGCCCGAACGCGATCGAAAAAGCCTGCAAAGTGCTGCACGAAGAGTGGGAAAGCACGATCAAAGGCCTGAAAGTATTCCAAGGTTTCCCATTTGGCTCGGTAGAAGAGGGCTGGTTTATTGCTCGCACCGGTTACACCGGCGAAGACGGCCTTGAAATCATGTTGCCAGCGGATGAAGCGCCACTCTTTTGGAAAGCGCTGATCGGCGCTGGCGTAGCGCCCATCGGCTTGGGCGCGCGCGACACATTGCGTTTGGAAGCCGGTATGAATCTGTACGGCCACGATATGGACGAAACCGTGTCGCCACTGCAAGCGGGCATGGGCTGGACGATTGCGTGGGAGCCTGCGGATCGCAACTTCATTGGCCGCGCGGCTCTCGAAGCCGAAAAAGCGGCGGGCGTTGCCATGAAGCAAGTGGGCTTGGTGCTCGAAGGCCGTGGCGTATTGCGCGAAGGCTTGAAAGTGGTCGTTGAAGGCGTTGGCGAAGGCGTAATTACCAGCGGTACTTTCTCGCCTACACTCAAACATTCGGTGGCGATTGCGCGCGTTCCAGCCGCGACTGATGCCAATAGCTCGAAGGCGCAAGTTGATTTGCGCGGTACATTGACCGATGTACGCGTGGTGAAAATGCCTTTTGTACGCAACGGCAAAAAAGTTTTCGAATAATATTTTAAATCAAAAGCTCACACGCGGCCTTGCTCCGCCTAGCCGTACCCAATGTACTGTCAGCGGCTTCGCGCCTTGCGTGTGAACTTTTGGATGTGCTTAATGCAGGGTATTGCTCTGCAAATGAATTAAACCAATTTTTCCAATTAAATACCCTAGAGGATAGCGTCATGAGCAATGTTCCAGCAGAACTGAAATATGTAAACAGCCACGAGTGGTTGCGTCTTGAAGAAGACGGTAGCGTAACCATCGGTATTACCGACCACGCACAAGAATTGCTTGGCGACATCGTATTCGTTGAGTTGCCAGAAGTAGGCGCGCAATTGGCTGCGGACGCGACAGCGGGTGTGGTTGAATCAGTAAAAGCAGCTTCTGACGTTTACGCGCCAATCGCCGGTGAAGTGGTTGAAGTGAACGTGGAATTGGAAGGCTCGCCAGAATTGGCGAACACCGATCCATACGGCGCGGCTTGGTTCTTCCGCGTGAAGCCAGCGAATGCGGCTGATCTCGACTCATGTCTCACGGCAGCAGAATACACCAAAGAAATCGGCGCCTAAGACAAATCCGGCTGCGAAACCCGCTGGCGGCGTTAAGCCACCCGCTCAAAATCCTCATTGACCTGATGTCAATTCCGGTTTTTCGCGGATAGCTTGCCTTGCCATCGGGCTTCTCGCACGAATTTGTGCTGCATTGGTATTGCTCTGATTTAAAAGAATAATTTATCGCAAAGCGCAGCTTTGAGGCTGCGCTTTGCTACGCCTTGACCCTGAAGGTACCCCATGACGCTTTCTACTTTGTTTAATCGTGACGAGTTTGTTGCTCGCCACATCGGCCCAAACAGCGCCGATCAAGCTGCGATGTTGTCCGAAATCGGCGCCACATCTTTGGATGATCTGGTTGGCCAAACGATTCCGGCTGATATCCGTTTTAACCAAGCGCTGAACTTGCCAGATGCTTTGCCAGAGCACGAAGCGCTGGCCAAACTCAAAGCCATCGCCAGCAAAAACATCATCAAAAAATCATTCATCGGCTTGGGCTACTACCCCAATCTGACGCCGGGCGTGATTTTGCGCAATGTGTTGGAAAACCCAGGCTGGTACACCGCGTACACGCCGTACCAAGCGGAAATCGCACAAGGCCGCTTGGAAGCCTTGCTGAACTACCAGCAAATGGTCATCGACTTTACTGGCTTGGAATTGGCGAACGCTTCTTTGCTCGACGAAGCGACTGCGGCTGCTGAAGCGATGGCGATGGCGCGTCGCGTATCGAAAGCCAAAACCGACGTGTTCTTTGTTGACTCGCAGGTATTGCCCCAGACGCTAGATGTGGTGCGCACTCGCGCAAAATACTTCGGCTTTGAAGTCGTAGTTGGCGCTGCGACTGACGTTGCTAATGGCGATTACTTCGGTGCGCTGTTCCAATATCCGGGCGCCGATGGCGTCGTAGTTGATTTGTCTGGCCCGATCGCAGCGCTGAAAGCCAAAGGCGGCGTCGCGATTGTTGCTGCGGATTTATTGTCGCTCGCGGTATTGAAATCACCAGCCGAATTGGGCGCAGACGTGGCGGTGGGTAACACGCAACGCTTTGGCGTGCCAATGGGCTTTGGTGGCCCACACGCTGCGTATTTCGCGTTTAAAGACGAGATGAAACGCTCGGCACCGGGCCGTATTATCGGCGTGTCGATCGATGCCAAAGGCAAAACAGCGCTGCGTATGGCGCTGCAAACGCGCGAACAACATATCCGCCGTGAAAAAGCCAACTCGAATATTTGTACTTCGCAAGTACTGCTCGCCAATATGGCCGGCATGTACGCCGTGTATCACGGCCCAGCGGGCGTGAAACGCATTGCGCAACGCGTACACCGTTTGGCTGCGCTGTTTGCTGCGGGTGTCGTACAAGCGGGCGGCAAAGTGGTGCACAACGCTTTCTTTGATACGGTACAAGTTGAGTTGAGTAACGCTGCTGCGGTTTACCAAGCTGCACAAGACGCGGGCTACAATCTGCGCCAAGTCAGCGATGCCGTATTGGGCGTGGCTTTCCACGAAGCAGCGTCGGCTGACGATTTGGCGGCCTTGCTCAAAGTATTTACTGGTAAAGACGTCGATGTAGCTGCGCTCGATGCGGCGGCTAGCGATGCAATTCCAGCTGAGTTGGTACGTACTTCGGCCTACCTGACGCACCCCGTATTCAATAGCTACCACACCGAACACGAAATGTTGCGTTACTTAAAACGCCTTGAAAACCGTGATCTGGCGCTGAATCACTCGATGATTTCATTGGGCAGCTGCACGATGAAACTCAACGCGACCAGCGAAATGATTCCGGTGACTTGGCCAGAATTTGGCAATATCCACCCATTCGCGCCAAGCGAACAAACGCAAGGCTACCAAATCTTGGTGGATACTTTGGCTGACCAGCTCAAAGCCATCACTGGCTTTGCCGCGATTTGTATGCAGCCAAACTCAGGCGCACAGGGCGAATACGCTGGTTTGCTGGCGATCAGCCGTTACCACGAAAGCCGTGGCGATGCGCACCGCAATATCTGCCTGATTCCAAAATCAGCGCACGGTACCAACCCAGCGACTGCGCAAATGATGAATATGCAGGTGGTGGTGGTTGATTGCGACGAAAGCGGTAACGTGGACGTGGCTGATCTGAAAGCCAAAGCTGAGTTGCACAAAGATAATCTGGCGGCCTTGATGCTGACCTACCCGTCGACGCACGGTGTGTTTGAAGCCGCAGTAAAAGAAATCTGCGCGACGATTCACCAGTTTGGTGGTCAGGTGTATATGGACGGCGCGAACTTGAACGCGCAAGTGGGCTTAACTCGTCCAGCCGACATTGGCGCGGATGTTAGCCACATGAATCTGCACAAAACCTTCTGCATTCCACACGGCGGCGGCGGCCCAGGTATGGGGCCAATCGGCTTGGCGGCGCACTTGGCTCCGTTTATGTCGAACCACGCAGTAGCGCCGATTACCGTCGGTGATGCGAGCGTAGCGCAGGGTCAAGGCGCAGTGTCTGCGGCGCAGTTTGGCTCGGCGTCGATTCTGCCGATTTCGTGGATGTATATCACGATGATGGGCGCGGCGGGCATGAAGAATGCGACAGAAATCGCGCTGCTGAACGCCAACTACGTGGCGAAAAAACTCGGCGCGCATTATCCAGTGCTGTACACCGGTGCCAATGGCCGCGTAGCGCACGAATGTATTATCGACATTCGTCCGCTGAAAGCGGCGAGCGGCATTACCGAAGTCGATATCGCCAAACGCCTGATGGACTACGGCTTCCACGCACCAACGATGAGCTTCCCAGTAGCGGGTACGCTGATGATTGAGCCAACTGAATCAGAAGCTAAACCTGAACTCGATCGCTTTATCGCTGCGATGGTATCGATTCGCAACGAGATCGCCAAAGTAGAGGGCGGCGAGTGGACGCTGGAAGACAATCCGCTGAAAAACGCACCACACAGCAAGGGCGATATTTCAGGCGAGTGGAACCACGCCTACAGCCGCGACACGGCGTTCTTCCCATTGCCGTACGTGCTGGATAATAAATTCTGGCCATCGGTAAACCGGATTGATGACGTGTACGGCGACCGTAACCTGATTTGTTCTTGCCCGAGCATGGACAATTACAGCTAAGTCAGTTAAAAAAGGGGAGTCTAGCTCCTAATGCCGTTCACTTAAGCCAAGTGAACGGCATTTTTTCTGCTCATCACAACCCTATTCTACGTACCATCACGGTTTTTTATGCCGACCCAACGCGTTCGCTCAGAGCTTGACTACGACTTTGCCACCCTCTCTGCTGCGATTGACCCGCAGTGGATTGCGCAGATACAAGTGTGGAGGCAAATCACGGCCTTTGCGGCGTTTTGTATGCGTACGGCGTGACCACCTCGCCAGTTGCATCGAAATGAACTAGCCGCGCAGCGGCAACAACTCATCAATCCTGCTATTCGGCCAGGTAGGGAGTTTTTCCAGCGTGTCCTTCAGCCATTCTGATGGCTCAATGCCATTCAGTTTAGCCGTCGCCAATAAACTTTGGATGGCGGCTGCGCGTTTGCCGGCGCGTTCGCTGCCCGCGAATAGCCAATTCTTTTTGCCAATCGCAATCGG
>NZ_VIRW01000013.1 GCF_009760905.1 Chitinibacter sp. GC72
AATAATCCAATCGAAAACGCCATCCGGCCGATTGCGATTGGCAAAAAGAATTGGCTATTCGCGGGCAGCGAACGCGCCGGCAAACGCGCAGCCGCCATCCAAAGTTTATTGGCGACGGCTAAACTGAATGGCATTGAGCCATCAGAATGGCTGAAGGACACGCTGGAAAAACTCCCTACCTGGCCGAATAGCAGGATTGATGAGTTGTTGCCGCTGCGCGGCTAGTTCATTTCGATGCAACTGGCGAGGCGGTCACGCCGTACGCATACATTCCTCAAAGCATACAGCGTGATGTAGTTCACAAAAAAATAGGGTGATTTCTGTAGAGAAATCACCCTATTTTATTTATTAGGCATAAATACTAATTGCAGTCGCGATAACTACAGCCCTTTTGGTGGCACATTCTTGATGTCTGGCCAGCGAACGTAGGCTTGTTTGACGTAGCCATCCACATTCACAGTCCAATCTTTGTAAGCGCTTTTCGCCGTTAGAAACAGATAGCCATCTACGATTTTGTACGACAGCGGGTCGCTATCGACTTTCTTTTCCTTGGCTACTGCCTGGGCGCAGAAACCGCCAAAACGCGGGGCATACTGAGCTGGATTGGATTTAAATTTCTCCAAATTGGCTTTAGAAACAAAGTAATACGTACCACCCTCGTAACTGAATGCGTAATCCGAATCGCCTTGTGCCGGTTTACCGGAAAAATAGGAAATCGGATCATAACCACGCAAAGCCACACCTTTGTTATCTACATTTACCGGCAAATTAGAGCTTGGATTAAATGCAAAAGTCATGGCGGGAGCCGCAAACAGGCAGCTCAATGCCAAGCATGAAGCAAGCATACTCTTACGAAACATTATGATTCCCTTATATTCCTGAACTGGGCCAGTGCATTAACTTACTGACGCCATTAGGCATGATTAGCTTTTATGTAGTCAAATCAATGAAAATACAGTTTCTAATCAATTGTAGCGTTACAACACTTTCAAATATTTAGAGAAAAAAACAACATTTTTCCAGACAAACGGTAATTCATTAAATTCATTGAAATAATGCCTTGCCCAAAGCGCAAAAAAACCCGACTTTAAAGGCCGGGTTTGAATAAAACGCAAAGTTGAGCTGTAGTCATTTATCAAGGATGATCAATGCATGCTGGAGCAACAAGTTCAAATACAGTACTGGGGATCGACCTAAGGCAAGCTATCTAAGTTGCTTATCAGGATATACCCCCCGCGCATGTTTAACCACTGCTGCGATTCCCATGCGCTGAGCTGTTTATTGACACTTTCCCGCGTCGCACCGACAAAGTTGGCCAACTCCTGCTGAGTCAATTTCAGATCAATGCGAATGCCTTCAGCGGTTTCATCACCATGATTTTGTGCCAACTGCCGCAGTACTTTGGCCAAACGCTGCGGCAAAGGCAAAAACAGTGTGTCTTGCACCAGCTCATCGGCGCTGCGCAAACGCTCGCACAGCGTTTGAATCATTGAGCGCATGACCAACGGGTGCGCATTCAGGTACTGATCAACCATGGCTCGCTGCAGCACCAGCAACTCGCAATCTTCCAGCGCTTCGATGGTCGCCGTTCTGGGGCCGCCGTCAAGCATGGCCAGCTCGCCAAAAACTTCCCCAGCTTCCAGAATGGCCAGAGTAAGCTCGCGCCCTTCCGAATTGCTACGCATTACCTTCAGCCGCCCGTGAATGACGGCATACATCTCGTCACTCAATTCGCCTTGTGCCAGAACTACCTGCTTGGCACGCACCAGGCGCGATTGGGCATGCAACGCCAGTTCGGCCAGCTCTTGGTAGCTGAGTTGGCAAAACAGGCTGCTGCCTGAAAGTAATTTCGCTTTATCCATTTTCTAGCTCAATCTAAAGTAGCAATCACAGGGGTATGATCCGATGGACGCTCATGCTTGCGTGGTTCGATGTCGATCTGGCAGGCGCTACAGCGTACCGCCAGTGCGGGTGACATCAGAATATGATCAATACGCAGACCGGCATTTTTCTTGAAAGAAAAGCCGCGGTAATCCCACCAGCTGAATGATTTCTCGGGTTGCTCAAATTGCCGGAACACATCGATCAGCCCCAAAGCCTGTAAGCCCTGAAATGCCGCGCGTTCTGGCGGGGATACTAATACACCACCTTGCCATTTTCGGATGTCATGTACATCACGATCTTCGGGCGCTATATTGTAATCACCCAGCAATGCCAGCTGCGGATAGCTTTCCAGTTCCTGTGCCAACCACCCATGAAGGGCAGCAAGCCAGGCCAGCTTGTACTGGTATTTATCTGACTCCAGATCCTGACCATTCGGGATATAAGCGCCAACCAGCCGAACACCATCAATCGTCGCCGAGATCACCCGTTTTTGCGGATCTTCAAAACCGGGGATATTGATCACCACGTCTTCAATCGCCGAGCGGGCAATAATGGCCACACCGTTATAAGTTTTCTGTCCGGCGAAGGCCACTTCAAAACCGGCGGCACGAATCGCCTCGGCAGGAAAAACCGGGTCGTCCATTTTGGTTTCCTGCAGGCACAAAGCCGTTAGATCCGGGTTATTGTTCATCCACTCCAGCACCTGATCCAGGCGTACTTTCAGGGAGTTCACATTCCAGGTCGCAATTTTCATGGTTGTCGCTCGACAGTCATCCGGGAGCAAATTGTAACAGCAGGTTTGCGCTTGCAAGAGAACTAAAATCTGCATGCAGCAAGCTCGATAGACAGAAGACAAAGGCAGGCTGAATATTGCCAATATACAGAGCTCAACGCAGGGATTCGCCGCAAGCTCAAAACGCCACAAGCGCCAATATAGAATGTCGCTGCTATTTTCTTGGCAAAGGATAGCCAGCCTTGCTCAGTGCAGCCTGCCAAACCGGGCTATTCCATTCCTTGAGGACTTCTTTACCAATCATTAATACTGGCGGCCTTGCCTGCATAGTGCCGACGGCAGTAAAAAAAGCCAGCATGGTTTTTTCATTGGCAGGATCAACATTGCGCACTTCATATTGCACTTGGCGCAAATCCAGCATCGCCAAAGCCTGACTACACGCAGGCTCACAACTGGCACTCACCCACAGCACAACCTCATCCTTGACGACAGGCTTGACTTGTACCTGACTGGCGTTGCCGATTATGTTGGGCCGGATGCTGCGCTCCTTGACCCCTGAAACTGCGGGCGGTTGGTCAGAATAAAAAACGCGGCCTTCGGCATCCCGCCATTGATAGACTTTGGTCGCGAAAACCGGACTTGTAGCGATTGCCAACAGAAGCAAACTCAAGGATATTTTTTTCATTCTGATTATTCCGTTTCAACACAGCAGACTCCAAACCGTATCAGCATCTTAGTTGATTTTTGACGAGGTCTTGATCTGCACCGTGCTTTGATCAATCTCTAACACAAGCAACCAGTCATGCCTGGCCTCAGTGCACAGTGGCAATGCCATACGGGCTTGCCAGTTAAGGCTATCGGCCGACTGAAAGCGATATTCATTCGGCCCCATTGCCATCCCAGTCATTTCCCAGCGCCCCCGTACCCGCTCAGCCTTGGCACTGAGCAATACCTGGAATGGTTTATTTGTACTAATGGCTTGATCAGCGCGAATCACATAGGTTTCATTGCCAATCACAAACTGGCAGGCTTGCCGCAGATTTGGACACGCCACCTGATGTATGGATTGAGGTTTTGCATCGTACCAATTTGCCGCCCAAAACCCCAGTCCAAGCAATATCAACAACACGCCCCCGGCAGGCAGACGGTACTTCTTGCTCACCATGCCGCACTCAAGATGGCGACCCCTTGCGCTCCGAGCGCCTGGGCCTGAGCCAAAGTACCCAAACTTTGCCCACCAATTGCATAACACGGGCTGGACCATCCCTGCGCGAGTAGCTGGGCAAACCGCTCCCAACCCAAAGGCGGCTCGGCCGGATGGCTATTGCTGACCGCCACGTGGCCTAGAACGGTGTAATCCAGCCCCAGTGCATTGGCATATTGTAGCTCTTCAAGATGATGAGTCGACGCACCGACCCAATCAAAGCCATGTGGGCGACCATTTGATGCCATCAACTGGCGTGAGGTCAGGTGAACGCCATCTAGCACCAAGGCTCGTAAATAACTGAGATCGCCATGGCCGATCAATTTGCCGCCATGCGGACGTGGCAACTGCGCCAGTTGCTGACACAGCTGGGTATATTCATCCGGAGTGCGTTGAGGTTCGCGCAGCACCAGCCAGGCTGGACCAGCATGCCAGTAAGCCGCCATTTTGCGAATCAGTTCGGCATCATCAATCAAACCAGCAGGCGAGAAAATCAGCGTGTCGTTCAGGCTTAAGCCGCGCAAAATAGGGCCATTGGCTGGCAAAATAGGCGAGACATTCAGTTGCCCTGCCCTTTGCCAGGCAAATTCTTGCCCCTCATGCGAAACAATCGCCCCGGACCATGCGGTAACGCGATAGAAATACAACTCAACCAGTGCATGCGGATAGTCAAAGCGCTGACATAACCAAGGCCTGGCTTGCTGCACCTCGATGCCCAGCTCTTCAGCCAGTTCACGCTGCAACGCGGCCAAAGGAGTTTCGCCCTGCTCCAGCTTGCCGCCGGGAAACTCCCAATAACCCGCATACGGCTTGCCAACGGGTCGGCTGGCAAGCAAAAACTGTCCGTCTGCTTGCTGCAAAATGCCTGCGGCCACCCGGGTTACTTTTCTTTCATTCATCGTTTGTCAATTAATCCGCAGTTTATTACTTGCTTTACCGTTGCTTTCAATAAGAATTCAAAGGTCTGATTTAATCACTAAGCCCTGCCGTGAAACCCAACCTGATTGAACTACAGCACAGCCAGATAGCGCGTACATTAGTGCAACTGAGTGCCTTGATCCATGAACCGGAAATGGTCTGCAGCATACTGGCCGTTTCGCCGCAAAACATTGTAAAAGGCTTCGCCTGGGGCTCACATTTCAATGCGCTTATTGTACATGATCATCACTGGTATCTAGCGCGGGATATCCCGATCGAGCTGCTCAGATCCTTGCTGCCGCTGATTGAAGGCATCAACCGCATTTTTTTCATTCAACAGTTCATCCAGCCTCTTGGACACAGCTCGGCAGAAGAAGCTGCGCAGTATCTGGTGAATCTGCAACCCTGCCTGCTGTGCAAACACACATGGGAACAACTGGATATGATGGCAGCACCGTTACAAGGAGTGAGCTGCACTCTAGCGCAAGCCAGGGTTTAAAGCAGGTAGAGAGGAAATAAAAAAACCGCAGTCATTCAAGAGCTGCGGTTTTTTTTATTACAACAGTGATTCAATCAATCACGGCTATTACCAGAGAATGCCATCAGCAGATGCAGCAAGCTGGTAAACAGATTGTAGATATTCAAATACAGGCTCAAAGTGGCGGAGATATAGTTGGTCTCACCACCATTCACAATACGGCTCACGTCGTACAGGATAAAACCTGAAAAGAGCAAGATCGCAACAGCAGAGATAGTTAATGACAGTGCTGGAATGGCGAAAAAGATATTTGCAACAGCCGCCAGCAGCACCAGCACCAGACCAATCATCAGAAATTTGCCCATGAAAGAAAAATCTTTCTTGGTCACCGTCGCAATACTTGCGAGCGTAAAGAAAATTGCCGCAGTACCTACAGCCGCAATCCCGATCAATTGCGCACCATTACTGAATTTCAGTGCCGATTGCAAAATCTGGCTTAACCATAAACCCATAAAACCGGTGTAGGCTAGCAAAATAGCAACACCAACACCTGATTCTTTAGTTTTCTCGATGGCGTAAAAAGCACCGAAGCTGACGCCCAGAAAAACGATCAGCCCCATCCATGAGCCCATCGCAAATTTCATTGAAATGCCAAGCATCGCGCCTGCGGCAGTGGGCAGCATTGATAATGCCAGCAGGAAATAAGTATTTCGCAGCACGCGGTTGCGTTCCGCCGACAGTGTCGCGCTCCCGTACGTTGCAGTATTGTATTGCATGATCAGGCTCTCCTAGTCTTTATCATTCAATCGACGCCAACGCGCCTATCCGTACGCGATAAGATGCGGTGAAACACAAAAAGTTTCAAGTAAAGTTTGCAAGTCACCTGCTTTTCTCAACCCAATTGTTCAGATAACGGCACAAAATGGGCTTCAATCGCAGCCACATCCAAATTTGCATAGGAAGACTGACGCCAGCGGGGCTGTTGCTGCCGGTTAAACAGGGTGCAATATATACCTTCTTTAAAATCACCGTAGCGCAAAGCACATGCAGCCATTCTGGTTTCCAGCTCAACAGTTTGCGCCAAACTCAATGTTTCGCAACGCTGCTGCAGAGCCCAGCTCAGATAGAGCGACGTTGGCGAGGCGGCAGTCAAGCGTTGTGCGGCATGCTGTAAATAGCTGCTCTGCTCGGTACTAGCCAGGGCGAGCAAGCCATCAATCGCGTCAGCAAAGCTGCCCTCGCACAAACGGCTAATCTGCGCTTGATACGGGATCAGATTGGCTTGCGGCAAGTCGGGGGGCAACTGCTGATCCAGAAAGTCGCTCAGTAACAATACGTCCCTGTCAGCCTCTGCAAACCAAGGCAAATTGGCCATGGCCAGCAAGATCGAATGGCGCTCTGTATCGTGGCAAACCCAGTCGGCGACCCCCAAGTGCAGCGCATCTGCTGCATTGAGCACAGCACCGCTCAGCGCCAGAAAGCGCCCAACACCCTGCAATTGTGGCAACCACCAGCTGGCGGCGACATCGGGAAACAGACCAATACCGGTTTCCGGCATCGCCAAGCGGCTCGATTCAGTGAGCACCCGGTGGCTGGCGGCAGCAAATAAACCCCAGCCACCGCCCATCACAATACCGTGCCCCCAGGCCAGAATCGGTTTGCGCCATTCCCTGATCGTTTGGCATAAGCGATATTCTTCGGCAAAAAAAGCATCGCCCTGTGCAATCTGCGCTGGTTCACTCATGGCTTGATGCAAAGATTTCAAATCACCACCGGCACAAAACCCGCGCTCCCCCGCGCCGAGCAAAACCACGGCAACCACCCGCTCGTCTTGCTCCCATGCCGCCAAGGCGGCCGCCATTTGCCTGACCATAGCCAGATTCTGGGCATTAATCCGCTCTGGTGCACTCAAGGCCAAACAGCCAATTTGTCGGCCTGCCACCGTGTTTAACAGAGAAACATGGATCGTCATTGATGAAAACCCTTGGTTAATTGCATCCCATTCAGCCTGCTGTATCACCCGAATGCAATCGGTAACATCCGCATAGGCAATAATACCGCAGCGGCGGTTTGTAACATAAGTCTGACATGCCTCGCCTATAGTTTGGCAAATGGCATAAAGGGCAAGGCATGCATACGCTACCAGAATTACAACAACTGGAAGAGCTGATAGCGCAAGCTCCGGCAGAAGTCACCGTGCAGACCCATGGGCAGATTCAGGCGACACAGGGAACATATCCGATTTACAGCCTGAGCATGGGGAATCCTTCCAGCGGTGCTGCCGTATTGGGCTTTTTTGGCGGCATCCATGGGCTGGAACGGATAGGCTGCCAAATATTGCTGGCACTACTGGGTAGCCTGTTTGTGCGTATGCGCTGGGATAGCAGCCTGCATTACAAATTGCAAAGCATGCGCCTGGTATTTATGCCGCTACTCAATCCGGCCGGCATGGCCAAAGGCTGGCGCAGCAACGCCCATGGCGTTGATCTGATGCGAAACGCACCTATTGAGGCAGGGCAGCGCGTCCCGTTTCTGCTTGGCGGGCACCGCATCAGCCGACACCTGCCCTGGTATCGTGGCGTGGAAAATGCCCCGATGGCCGAGGAAAACCAGGCTTTATGCCGTTTTGTGGCCGAACAATTATTCAATAGCCCGCTCAGTATCGCCCTCGATTGCCATTCCGGTTTTGGCTTGCGGGACCGATTATGGTTTCCGTATGCCCATACCCGACAACCGATTCCGCATCTGGCTGAAATTTTTGCACTAAGCCAGCTGTTTCAGGAAAGCTACCCGCATCACCCGTATGTGATTGAGCCGCAAGCCCGGCAATACATCACGCACGGCGATATCTGGGATCATCTGTATCAGCAGCAATTACAACACAGCGGGCGGGTGTTTTTGCCGCTCACTCTCGAACTCGGCTCCTGGCTCTGGATCAAAAAAAATCCGCGCCAGCTTTTCTCGCTAGGTGGGCTGTTTAATCCGGTCGTTCCACACCGGGAACAAAGGGTGCTGCGCAAACATTTACTGCTGTTTGAATTCATGATGCGGGCCGTACATGATGCGGCTCGCTGGCTACCGCAGCAGGCAAACCGGACACAATTGCAGCAACAGGCACTTCAACACTGGTATCGCCAATGAGTACATGGATCTTGCTACGCGGGCTGATGCGGGAAACCCGCCACTGGGGCGATTTTCCGCAGCAATTGCAAACACGCTTCCCGGATGATCAGGTGATTTGCCTTGAATGGCCGGGCAATGGCTTACTGTATCGGCAAAAAAGCCTGAACAGCATCAAAGAAATGGCAGGGTATTGCAAGCAAAGCCTCATTCAGCAAGGGGCTAGCCAGCCATACCATGTGATCGCGATTTCGATGGGTGCTATGGCCGCACTGGAATGGGTACGATTGCGCCCTGCGGATGTGGCCAGCTGCACGCTCATCAACACCAGCCTAGCAGCCTTTAACCCAGCCCATCAACGCTTGCGAGCGCACAACTGGCATCGGCTGCTGGCACTGGCCTTGCTGGGGCCAATTGAGCGCGAACGCGTCATTTTTGATTTATGCAGCAATCAGCGCGACACAGCAGCATTAAGGGCGTGGCAGCAATACGCCAAAGAATGCCCAGTGTACTTTACCAATGTGCTTCGGCAATTATGGGCTGCCAGCCAGTACCGCGGTGATCGCTACCCTCCCCCTATCCCGACATTATTGCTCAATAGTACGCAAGACCGGCTTGTCGATCCTGCTTGCTCTGCCAGCATCGCCCTAGCCTGGCAATGTCCACTGAAAACCCATCCTTATGCCGGACACGATTTGCCGCTAGACGCCCCTGATTGGGTACTGGATCAATTGACTGTCTGGCTTGCGCAGAAAAACTGAACAAGTCGGGCAGAGAATTGCGCTTTGCGGCAGCAGAACTTGAAGCTAAGCTAAACAGGCGATTAATCCAATAGGAAATACACACTATGAAAGTTCTGGCCATCTGCGGTAGCCTGCGTGAGAAATCTACTAACAAAGGCATGCTGCGCTGCGCGCAAGCCAATGCGCCTGAAGGCATGGAGATTGAGATTGCCGATTTGTCGGCCATCCCTTTTTACAATGCCGACATCACCGAGCCGCCAGCCGCAGTCAAGACTTTGCTCGCGCAAATGGCTGCTGCCGATGCGTTTATCCTGGGCGGCCCCGAATACAACTACTCGATTTCACCGGCACTGAAAAACGCCATCGACTGGGCGTCGCGTGCGGAAAACAATCATATTCTAGGCGGCAAGGCCGCCGCCTTGATGGGCTCTGGCGGTGGAATGGGAACATCAAGGGCGCAGTATCATTTACGGCAGGTGTGTGTTTTTGTCGACCTTCACCCCTTGAACAAACCCGAGGTTTTTGCCAATGCATTTGCCGGTGGCTTTGATGGTGATGGCAATGTGACCGACGAGAAAATCCGCGACAATATTCGCGCCCAATTGATTGCGCTGACTGCTTGGTCGAACAAAATCAAGGCTTAATCAAAACACAGGGTATATTGCTAGAGAGCAATATCTGATTAGCTCCTATCAATATACCCTATCTATTCTTGCAGCAACTGCCACTGCCCCTTGATCCGCCCCTCAATAGGCTGATACTGGGTTTTATACGACATTTTGCGACAATTCTTGATCCAGTAACCAAGGTAGACATAAGGCAAACCCAGCTGTTTGGCCAGCCCGATCTGCCAGAGCACGTTGTACACCCCTAGGCTACGCGGCGCCAAATCCGGGTCAAAAAAAGTGTAAACCGAAGAAATTCCGTCTTCCAGCTGATCAATCAGGCTCACCATGCGCACGACGCCGTCTTCCAGAAATTCAGCCAGAAAGCTGGCGACATTGCTTTTCAAGACAAAACTCTCGTACTGCTCACGATTATCCTGATCCATGCCCCCCCCGGGATGGCGCGACTGCTGATAGCGCTGATATAGGCTAAAGTGCTCTTCGCGAAAAGCCAGCTCCATCAGCCGCACCCGCAAAATCTGATTTCGTTGCGCCACACGACGCTGGGTGCGATTAGGCACAAATTGATTCACAAGCAATCTGACCGGCACACAGGCCTGACAATGGTCACACCAGGGACGGTAGACAAACAGCCCGCTACGCCGGAAGCCTTGCTCGACCAGCTGGCTGTAAATATCAGAATCAATCAGATCGGAAGGCACCGCCACCTGCGAGCGGGCTAACTGACCGTCCAGATAACTACAGGGATAAGGTGCCGTGGCATAAAACTGAAGTTGCACCGTGTGCTTGCGAAACGTATCGTTCATAGCAACCTCGGATAAGGGCTAGCCAGAGCCTCGTGATTCATAGTGATAAGACCAAGGGCCCAATACATCAAACTGGGCGGTCAGTTGTTGCAATTGCCGCATAAACTCAGCAAGATCAATTTCCAGTGCACCAAACCGAGCCAAATGATCGGTATACATCTGACAATCAATCAGCCCAAAGCCTTGCGCCTGCAGCCATTGCACGGCGTGAACAAACGCAATTTTTGACGCATCGGCACGCTTAGCGAACATGGATTCACCATAGAACATTTTTCCGATCGCCATGCCGTAAAGCCCGCCAACTAGCTCGTCATCCATCCAGCATTCGATACTGTGCGCAAAACCAGCCTCATGCAAAGCAATATATGCAGCAAGCATGTCAGCAGATATCCAGGTGCCTGGCTGCTCTCCTCTAGGCGCAGCGCACAGGCTCATCACCTGAGCAAACTCAGTATCAAAAGTGACCCGATAGGATTTGTTGCGCAGTGTTTTGGCAAGAGAGCGATGGATATGCAATTGCGCCGGATACAACACCATGCGCGGGTCCGGGCTCCACCATAAGATGGGTTCACCCGGCATAAACCAGGGAAAAATGCCCTGGCGGTAGGCCGCCAGAATCCGGCCGGGCGCAAGATCTCCACCTGCGGCCAGCAGGCCGTTTGGCTCGGTTAATGCTTGCGATAAGGGCGGAAATTGATGGCGGTGATCAAGCCACGGAATCATGCTGGGGCAGCGCTCGATTATTTTTTGAGCTTGAGCTGGCAGTCGGAACAAATACCATACAAGTACATCTCGTGCTCTTGAATCTGGAACCCGTGTTTTTCGGCAATCGCATCCTGACGCGCTTCAATTTCCGGATCAAAGAATTCGTCGACCTTGCCACACTTTACACAAACCAGATGATCGTGGTGATCGCCGTGATTGAGCTCAAAAACCGATTTGCCGGTTTCAAAATGGTGACGAACCAGAATACCAGCCTGCTCAAACTGAGTCAGCACCCGATACACCGTGGCCAAACCCACATCAATTTCTTCAGCCAGCAATAAACGGTAAACATCTTCAGCAGTCAGATGGCGTTCAACACTGGTTTCAAACAAATTCAGAATCTTTAAACGCGGGCCTGTGGCCTTTAAACCCATGCCTTTTAATTCAGCGGCTTTGCTCATTTTAATTTTCCCACTTTCCAGATGTGCGGTGTCGGCGCAATACGGTTATCATATAGCGTTTTTCGGTGCCGCGCACCGACCCTCACAGTGAAGCGTACGAGCATGAAGGCTAGAATCTTAACTGTAATCATCAGTAGCAGCCTGTTTTTGGCAGGCTGCAGCGTTGTCAATGTCATGACGCCTTATAAGCTGGATATCCCGCAAGGCAATGAAGTGACAGCCGATCAGATCGAAAATTTGAAAGTCGGAATGACGCAAACGCAGGTCCGTTTTGTTTTGGGCACACCGCTACTGGTTGATCCATTCCATCAAAATAATTGGGAATACATTTATCGCGAGCAGCGTGGCGGCCAAGTCAAAGAGCAGAAACGATTTACGGTTTTCTTTGAAAATAATATGGTCACTAAATGGGAAGGCGATGTGCTGCCTGAGCCTGCGGCACGCAAAGCGCTGAAAAATAAAGCCAGTGCGCCAGTCGCAGAGAATTTGATGCGCACCCAGGCTGACCCTGCAAATCCTGGCAGCAAAGACATTGAAGTCAAACCACTGATAGATAAAGGATTTTAAATGACGATGAAAATCGCCATTGCCGGTGCCAGCGGGCGCATGGGGCAAATGCTGATCGAAGCGGTGATCAATGCACCTGAAGCCCAATTATTTGCCGCACTGGATCGTGCTGGCAGCGCCAGCATCGGTAATGATGCCGCGGCTTTTTTGGGTAAAAACAGCGGGGTGCTGATTTCAAGCGATCTCGCTGCACTCAATGGCGCAGATGTAATTATCGACTTCACCCGCCCCGAAGGTACGCTGGAACATCTTAAAGCCTGCTTGGAATACGGCGTCAACATGATTATTGGCACTACAGGCTTTGATGAAGCAGGCCGCGCCAGCATTGCCACCGCGAGTGAAAAAATCGCGATTGTATCGGCTTACAATATGAGTGTTGGAGTTAACCTGGTATTCAAATTACTGGAAATAGCCGCTGGCGTACTGAATCAGGGTTACGACGTTGAAATCGTTGAAATGCACCATAAGCACAAGGTAGATGCACCATCAGGCACGGCCATTGCCATGGGCGAAGCGGTCACCAAAGCGTGGGATAAAGCGCTCAAAGATGTGGCCGTTTGGTCGCGCGAAGGTATCACTGGCGAGCGCCAGGATGGCACGATTGGTTTTGCAACACTACGCGGTGGCGATGTAATCGGTGATCATACGGTGGTATTTGCCGGCGCAGGCGAACGTGTAGAAGTCACCCACAAAGCGAGCAACCGCACTATTTATGCCCAAGGCAGCTTGCGGGCGGCACGCTTTTTGGCGGGTAAAACGGCTGGGCAATTCAATATGCAGGACGTTCTGGGTTTGAATTGAATTTACCAATACTTGCGATAGTCATTACAAATGTAAAAAAGCGAGGTCGGAAACGGCCTCGCTTTTTGTTTTTCCCTTCGATGAAATGAATAATCAGTTTGGAAATTCAACACCTGACTATTCGCTCTTTCCTACAACATACCTGCTATTTCTCGTAGATCAAACTACCAATAATGCATTTAAAACTGTTAAAAGTTAGTGATTAACTTGGATCTAAACAGTACTGCAATCACAGCAAAGATGCTGCACAACACGATCTACGACACATGCCACTACGAAAGAACGTCATCTAAAGATCAACGGGTTGCCAGATCGACATCCCGTGGCTGGCTCGGTATTTTATTGATTGAGGCGAGTACCTTGACTGCCTTATACCGAAAACCACTTGCTTCTCGATCAATGTATTGATCAGGGTTAGCCTTTGCGGCTGGGTACTAAAACATCCAGAAAACAATTTTTCAAATTGGCCTCCTGTGCTTCAGTTTTTAACAACAACTCATCGAATCCCAAACTGGCCTCCTGTTTTGTTGCTGTAGTGTTACTCTAGTCCTAAATATTCAATCCTGCAACATATCCAGACGACCAGGCCCATTGAAAATTGTATCCACCCAGCCAGCCGGTCACATCGACCACCTCGCCAATAAAGTATAAACCGGGCACTTTGCGCGCCATCATCGTTTTGGACAACAGCTCATCAGTATCAACCCCGCCACGTGTCACCTCGGCTTTTTTATAGCCAACCGTGCCGGATGGCTTAACTTGCCAGTGGTGCAGCTGGCGCTCAAGCTCTTGTAATACCTTAGGAGAGTATTGCTTCAAAGGTTTTATTTCACCCTGAGTCTGGAGCCATACCTGTATAAATCGCTTGGGCAAAACGTCGGATAACACCGTTGACAGTAGCGCATCCCGGCTGGCATTGGCAAAAATAGCCTGCAAATCCAGATCCGGAATCAGATCAATTTCAATCACTTCGCCAGGCTGCCAATAGCTAGAAATCTGCAAAATCGCCGGGCCGGAGACGCCTTTATGGGTAAACAGGATCGCTTCACGAAACTGTTGGTTTTGGCATGACACCACCGCTTCTTCGATTGCTACACCAGCCAATTCGGGCCATAAATCCTCCGGCTGAAAGGTCAGCGGCACCAGCGCTGCCGTTTGTGGCACGATATTCAAACCAAATTGCTTGGCAACTTCATAACCAAACGCAGTGGCGCCAATTTGCGGAATCGACAGCCCACCACTGGCGATCACCACTGATTGGCATTGCCACGTTTCCTGGCTGGTTTCAACAATAAATGCGCCAGACTCTGTGCGCGCAACGCGGTTAATACTTGTGCCCATGCGCCAGGTCACATCACCTTGCATTACTTCATCTTTGAGCATCTGAATAATGCCTTCCGAGTTTTGGTCGCAAAATAACTGACCCAGTGTTTTTTCGTGAAAGCTCAGCCCGTGCTTATATACCATGGCAATAAAATCATGCTGGGTATATTGCTTGAGTGCCGATTTAACAAAATGAGGATTATTCGAAATGTAGCAATCAGGGTGAATATTTAGATTGGTGAAATTGCAGCGCCCGCCGCCAGAAATACGGATTTTTTCTGCCAGCTTGATGCGATGGTCAATCAGCACCACCCGCCGCCCGCGTTGCCCAGCCGTCGCTGCACACATCAGCCCCGCTGCGCCAGCGCCAATAATCACTACATCAGTTTCAAACATGTTCAGACCTCATATCAAGCCCGCATTGTACCTGTTCAGGATTGATATGCACCCGATGAATACGGCCTATTGAGGTATGGATTGCCGTCGTGTTGATGCGAATTTTCGAAGAAGCTAGGCGTAGATCGCACTACCGTCGTCTTATACACTGCGTTCTGCAACGCTTGAATTATCCGGGGAAATTAGTCAGCCGAATGCGCTCAGAATCGCTATGCGATTGCAAGTCGTTTATCTCGGCTCAACGCAACATCTGCACAATCAGCAGCGTTAGGGCTGCCCCAAGACAATATATTTAAAGTTTCACCCCTAGCGCGTTGCCGATGGCATCGAGCAGGCGCGCCGGTGTGAATGGCTTGACAACAAAGCCGCTAGCGCCAAGGCTGATGGCTTCGCGGACTTTCTCGCCGGTGGCCTCGCCGCTAACCATAATCACCTTCGGTTGCGGAGTGAGCTTGAGCAGCTGTGGCAGCAATTCCAGCCCGTCGGACTCGGGCAGATGAATATCGAGCAAAATCACGCGGGGAGATAAATCCATGCACAGCTTTAATCCTTCGTGTGCATGCCCCACCTGAGCCAGTACTTCAAACTCCAGTTGGCGCAACATTGCGGAGATAAGACTGCGCACCATAGAATCGTCATCAATTATCACGCAGCTGATTTTTTTAGTCGGCATCAAAGTATATCCGGTATCTGAATGAATATAGCGGGCTGTTATACTGGCAAACCTACCCTGCTTTATCTTAGACCAAGCCTGCCCCATGCCACGTATTCAATTGCTGTCTGATCATCTGGTTAATCAAATCGCCGCC
Organism: Chitinibacter sp. GC72; assembly: GCF_009760905.1. Classification (GTDB taxonomy): domain Bacteria; phylum Pseudomonadota; class Gammaproteobacteria; order Burkholderiales; family Chitinibacteraceae; genus Chitinibacter. The sequence continues at coordinate 15,575 of NZ_VIRW01000013.1, forward strand.
GGTGAAGTGGTCGAGCGCCCGGCTTCGGCGCTCAAGGAATTGCTGGAAAACAGCATCGACGCGGGCAGCAAGACTCTGCAAATCGAGCTGCAGGCGGGTGGCACCAAGCTCCTTAAAGTCATCGACGATGGCTGCGGCATCGCCAAAGACGAGCTTGAGCTCGCACTGCATCGCCACGCAACGAGCAAAATCGCCAGCATGGACGATCTGGCGCGCGTCGGCACACTGGGATTTCGCGGCGAGGGTTTGGCGTCGATCGCCTCGGTCTCGCGCCTGACTTTAACCAGCCGCTTCAAAGATGGCGATCAGTTATCACCGCACGCATGGCGCGTTGAGGCCGATCATGGCCGCCTGCTCGATCCGGAGCCCGCCGCGCTCGCCGCTGGTACAACGATTGAAGTGCACGAGCTCTACCACCAAGTGCCCGCGCGCAAAAAGTTCATGAAGTCGGACAGCACCGAATACGCGCATTGCGCGGCGATGATCGAACGTATCGCGCTGGCCAACCCAAGCGTTGCGTTTACTGTGATTCACAACGGCAGCGCCAAAAATCGCTGGCAGGCGGGCGATTTGAACAAGCGCGCGGCGGCAATTATTGGCGAAGAATTTGTTAAAACCGGCATTCCGGTGGATGAAGGCTTTGGTTCGCTCAAGCTCTACGGCATTGCCGGATCGCCAACGCTGGGCAAATCGAGCCGCGAATCGCAATTCTTCTTTGTGAATGGCCGCTTTGTGCGCGATAAAGTCGTCCAGCATGCGCTACGCGAAGCCTACCGCGACGTACTGCATCACAATATGCACGCGGCCTTCTGCCTGTTTCTGGAGCTCGACCCCGAAGGCGTCGACGTCAATGTGCATCCGACCAAGATCGAAGTGCGTTTCCGTGAAAGTCAGGCGATTTACCGCTTTCTGATTACCAGCTTGTCAAAGGCTTTGGCGAAAACCACGGCAGGCGCAGCGACGCAAGATACCCCGCAAAGTATTGACCCAGAAACAGGAGAAGTATTAGCCCCTACAGCAATACCCCTCAGTAGCAATCCCGAATTCAAACCACAAGATTACGCTCAGATGGCTTATCGCCATCAACAAGCAATGCCACTGCCTATGGCGGCGGAACCATTGGCGCTGTACGACAAGATGTACGGCGATTTGCGTGGCAATGAATCGAACAGCAACCGCAATGACGTCGCACAACCGGCGTGGATGAAGCAGCTCGAAGCGATACGCCCGGCGCCGACTTCTTCTTCATCAGCCAGCAATGAATTCATCCCGACCGGCTTTTTGCCCGCGGGTAGTGCCCGCAACGAAACGCTGCCTGAAGCCGACGACAGCGCGATTCCGCCGCTGGGTTTCGCGATGGCGCAACTGCACGGCGTATATATTCTGAGCCAGGCACAGGATGGCATGATCGTCGTTGATATGCACGCTGCGCACGAACGTGTCGTGTATGAAAAGCTCAAAGCCGCGCTCGACCTGCAAGCGATGCCGATGCAACCGCTGCTAATTCCGCACGTGTTCGCCGCCGATAAGCTTGACGTCGCCACAGTTGAAGATCACGCCGAAGAGTTGGCGGGGCTTGGTTTGGAAATTTCGGTCTCGTCGCCAACACAATTGGCGGTGCGCGCGGTGCCGATGCTGCTGAAAAACAGCAATCCGGTGGAACTCGCGCAAGCGATGCTGCGCGATATTCGCCAAGTCGGCGTCTCACAAGTGCTATCGGGGCGGCGCAATGAATTGCTCGCGACGATGGCCTGCCACGGCTCGGTGCGCGCCAATCGCTCGCTCACCATTCCCGAAATGAACGCGCTGCTGCGTGAAATGGAAGTCACCGAACGCTCAGGCCAATGCAATCATGGCCGCCCAACGTGGTTTCGCCTGAGTATGAACGACCTCGATAAACTGTTTATGCGGGGCCAATAATGCTCAGCGTCGTTGTCGCCAAATTACTGGCTGGCCCGCTCGTCATCGGCGCAACCAGCGTGGCTGGGCAGCGCTGGGGGCAGCAAATGGCGGGCGTACTGGCCGGGCTTCCCACCCTAGCGCTGCTAATTATCGGCATTTTATGGCTGGAGCAAGGCAGCGAATTTACGCGCGACGTGATCGAATACGCGCCGATTGGCCTATTCGCCAATACGCTATATATCCTGCTGCTGGCGTACGCGAGCCGTTTTTTTAAGGTGCTCGGTACTTTGTTGGTAGCCATCATCGGTTATGTGGCGATGGCGATTTTATTAGTCAAATTTTCCGCTCATCAAATACCCTACAATGGTATTTGCTCGTTAATATTTCTGGCATTAGCCTACAAGGCAATACCCAAGCAGGCCAAAAGCCAACTCAAAACCACCTTGCCAAAAATTGAATTGCTGCTGCGCATGGGCTTGGCTGCTACGCTGATTTTGGCGTTAAGCCTCGCCGCGCCCAGCGTTGGCACCAGCTACAGCGGCATCTTTACCGGCTTTCCAGTCGCATCACTGATTTTGCCCGCATTTACCTTGGCGCTGTACGGTCGCAACGCCTTGCTGCATCAATTGCGCGGTTTTGTGCTCGGTTTAATCGGCTTTGCCGTGTGCTTTTTATTGTGGCCGCTCGGCATTAGCCAACTAGGTTTTGCCGCGCTACTGCCCGCCCTGCTGGCCGCCGTGTGCTGCACCGCCAGCCTGCATCTGATCGCGCAACGCCGCGCTTTGGAATTACCACATGAATAAACTGCCCCCCGCCATCTTCATCATGGGCCCGACCGCCAGCGGCAAGACCGCTGCGGCAATGCATTTGCTTGAATCGGGCTTACCGGTCGAACTGATTTCGGTCGATTCGGCGCTGGTATTTCGCGATATGGATGTCGGCACGGCCAAGCCGACGCGCGAGGAATTGCAGCGTGCGCCGCATCATCTGATCGACATCATTGACCCGACCGAAGTGTATTCTGCAGCGCAGTTTCGCTCTGATGCGCGAGCGCTGATGGATGACATCACTGCGCGCGGCAAAATACCGGTGCTGGTCGGCGGTACGATGCTGTATTTCAATACGTTGGAACAGGGCATCCACGATTTGCCCGAGGCTGATGCAGCGCTGCGGACCAGCCTGCACGCCGAAGCGCTGGCGATTGGCTGGCCGAAAATGCACGAAAAGCTGGCTGCGCTTGATCCGATTACCGCCGCGCGCCTGTCGCCCAATGATTCGCAACGCATCGAGCGCGCGATTGAAATTTGCATTTTGGCCGGCCGCCCAATGTCGGCCATACTGGCTGAACCGGCGCAAGACACGCTGGCCTACAATCTGCTGAAAATCGCCTTGCTACCATCGGATCGCGCCGTGCTGCACCAGCGCATTGAGGCGCGCTACGACGCGATGCTGGCCGGAGGCCTGATTGATGAAGTGAACATGCTGCGCGAAAAATATGCGCTCAATCTCGATCTGCCCTCAATGCGCTGTGTCGGCTACCGCCAGACCTGGGAATATCTGGATGACGAAATAGACTTGAAAACCAGTAGAGAGAAAGGCATCGCCGCGACCCGGCAACTGGCGAAACGGCAGATGACCTGGCTGCGCAGCATGGAACAATTGCAGACCATCGATTGCAGCGGTACACAGATGTCTGCAGAGGCACTCAAGCTGGTTCGCACATTTTTACCGTAAGCAGCGTCAGAAAAATCAGGGCAAGCGATCAACCTGCCCTGTTTTCACCACCGCGCTGCAATTAGCGCGCCAAGGGCCAGAAGGCTGGGTCGTGTAGCAGATTGCCGATGCCGTTAATCACAAACTGCACGCCGATGCAGATCAGCAAAAAGCCCATAATGCGCGAGATGGCGTTAATGCCGTCCTCACCCAGAAAGCGGTATAGCTTGCCGGATGCGCGCAAGGTTAGCCACGAGATATACGCCACCAGCAAAATGCCGCAGACCACGGTGATATAGCCCAGCCATACTGGCAAAGCCGTTTGCGTGTGCACGCCCGTAGACATTGAAATCACCACGGCAATCGAGCCGGGGCCCGAGAGCGATGGCATCGCCAGCGGCGTGAACGAAATATCGCGCTTGCCTTTGCCGCTGCCTTTATCGTCCGGTGCCACGTCATGTTCGCCCGGCTCGGCAAACAGCATGTCAAAGCCGAAGTAGCTCACAATCAGCCCGCCAGCAATGCGCAGGCCGGGGATGGAAATACTGAAAAAATCCATAATCAGCGCGCCAGCGAGCAAAAACGTCACCAGAATGCCGGCCATATAGATGCAGGCGCGCTTGACCTGCACTTCGCGCTCGGCGTCAGACAGGTGTGCAGCCATGCCGGGCAAAATAGCCACTGTCATCAGCGGGTTGGCAATCGGCAGTAGCGCCGATATGGTGGCCAGCACCGTGGCAAACATTTCAAAGATGACTTTTTCCATGGGTATTGCCCCACTAGAGTTGGCAGGATTGAGCTACAGCATCATACGGCAAGGGGTATAAAGGGCTCAATGCTGAAATTAACGATTGCTTTCGCTGGCGAGTGCTCTGTCTTTATTCAAGCGCCTGATCATGGCTGATCTGCAGAAAAGCAAACATGGTGTTTTGCAGCTCCGGGTTGTCGTCCAGCGCTTCAACCATCAGCGCCAGCGTGGTCAGCTCGGCAAAATCCTGGCGAATATGCGGGTAGATAAAATCGTAATCGCGAAAAAACATCGTCCAATTGGGAAAGCGCCGCGCCATCAGCACGTCTTCACTCATCAGTTCGACATTTTCATGGCGCGGATCGCGCTCGATCCGGGCAAATACGGTGCGCACCATCTCGGGCTCACCTTCGATGTATTGCAGGAAAAAGCCTTGCTGATAGAGCAGCAAGCCGGTGATATTGTTGTGGGCATTGCGCACCTGACACTCGCGCATTAATTGCATGCGCATGTCTTCGGTCAGGTGCTTTTTTGAATGGCTGATATAAGTGAGACCCAGGTACATGGCGACCTCCGCAGTTTCTCCTTTTTAGCTAGAAAAGCACTAAAAATCAGCGATTTCTGTGCGACATGCCCTCAGCTGCCGCAGATAAAAAAAGCCGCATCATTTGATGCGGCTTTTCTGGCGGAGCGAATTAATTACGCGCCCAGTGCTTTCAGTGTTTCGTCGCGCACGGCTTCAACCGCTTGGGTGCCGTCGATTTTGATGTATTTCGGTGCATTTGCTGCGCCAGACGCGGCCATTTTGCCGTAGAAGCCGACCAGTACTTCAGTTTGCTCGTGGTAAACGCCCAGGCGTTTCAGTACCACTTCTTCTTTATCATCATCACGCTGGATCAGCTCTTCGCCGGTTTCGTCGTCTTTACCTTCCACTTTCGGTGGATTGTATTTCACATGGTAAGTGCGGCCAGACGCCACGTGTACACGGCGGCCTGCCATACGATCAACGATGTTCGCGTCCGGTACGTCGATTTCAACGACATAATCAATATCCACGCCCGCAGCGATCATCGCTTCAGCTTGTGGAATTGTGCGTGGGAAACCGTCGAACAGGAAACCATTGGCCGCATCCGGCTGCGCAATGCGCTCTTTCACCAGGCCGATGATGATGTCATCGCGCACCAAACCACCCGCATCCATAATCGCTTTCGCTTCCAGACCCAGCGGTGTGCCCGCTTTCACAGCAGCGCGCAGCATGTCGCCGGTCGAAATTTGTGGAATATTGAATTTTTCGCGGATGTAGTTAGCTTGAGTGCCTTTACCAGCGCCTGGTGCGCCCAGAAGGATTAATCGCATTGCTTGTTCCCCATCGTGTCATAAAAAATAAATATAAAACCCAAAGTTCCCCTGCTTGGCTGTCTCACCTATCACCTAGCCTGCGAACTTTTGTCTATCTACTTAAAACCGTGATCTGCTGCTGTTTTAATTGTATTTTTGCTTCATCACGCCTGCGCAAATACTGCCCGCACACGTGCTAAATCTTCGGGTGTATCGACGCCCGCCGCTGGCGCTTGCGCCGCGCGGTAAACGCCGATTTTATAGCCATGCCAGAGCACCCGTAGCTGTTCGAGCTTTTCAATGTCTTCCAATTTGGATGCCGCCAGCTGCGCGTAGGCGCGCAAAAAACCCGCCCTATAGGCGTATAGGCCGATATGCCTTTGTGCATCTAGCTGGGCGGGCAATACCCAGTCTTCATCGCTATTGTCATCGGCAAAAGAATCGCGATCCCACGGAATCGGCGCGCGGCTGAAATACATTGCCTCGGCCGCGGCATTGCACACCACTTTAACCACATTGGGGTTAAAGAAGTCTTCGGCGCTCTCAATGGTGTGGCTAGCGGTGGCCATCGCCAACGCTGGATTGGCCGCCAGCTGCGCCGCAACGGCATCAATCAGCGCCGGATCAATCAGCGGCTCATCACCTTGCACATTGACCACAATCGCCTCGTCGCTCAATTGCAGTAGCTCAACCATTTCGGCCAAACGATCGGTGCCAGAGGGATGGTCGCTGCGGGTCAGCTGGCCGTGATAGCCCGCTTGCGTCACGGCATCGAGCACGGCCTGCTCATCGGTGGCCACCACCACCTGTGCGGCCTGCGATTTCAGCGCTTGCTCGACCACCCGCACCACCATAGGCTGGCCGCCAATATCGGCCAGCGGTTTATTGGGCAAGCGGGTCGATTTCAGGCGGGCGGGGATAATGGCGATGAAACTCATGGGCGGCGATCTCGGGGGCGGGTAGATTTAAACTTCTTCATCGGCGGCCAGTTGGCGCGCTTCGCTTTCCAACATCACCGGAATCCCGTCCTTGATCGGATACGCCAGACGGGCGCCCTTGCTAATCAGCTCTTGCGTCGCCTTGTTGTAGACCAGGGGGCCTTTGCATACCGGGCAGACTAAAATCTCGAGCAATTTGGCGTCCATGATTTACCTTTTTGGGTTCAATTTTTTCAAATGAATATCAATGCGCTGCGCCAGGTCGGGTGAAATCACCGCCTGAACCGGCAAAACCCAGATTCTACCACCCCATGCGCGCTCGGTGTCAGCCGCGCTAAGCAGCGCAGCAATTTTCACCGCGTCTTTTTCAGTGACAATGATCTCGCCAGCGGCAGGCAAATCGGCCAGCTTAAACGCATGATGATCAGGAAAAACCTGCTCAAGGTAGCTAAACCCCAAGCTTGCAAGCGTATTGAAAAAGCGTTGCGGATTACCAATGCCGACCACCGCATGCAAAGACGTGGCAAAATCAGCCGCAGTGCGCGTGTCGTGCTGATCATCCAGCCGATAGCAGCGCTCGGCCAGTAGCTGCATTTGATGGTGTGATACATACCCATCAGTGTATTGCTCTATAGAGCAATCATTATCTTGCACAGCGGGCAATACCCCATTGGTCACCACCGCATTCACCGTAGCCAGCCGCGCCACACCTTCACGCAATGGCCCGGCGGGCAAGCGCAAGTGATTGCCGAGGCCACGCGTTGCATCGACGACACAAATCTCGAAATCGCGCGCCAGCGCATAGTGCTGCAAACCATCATCACACAGCAGCAAATCCACCGCCGGATACGCCGCCAGCAGCGCCCTACCCGCCTCTGCGCGGCGGCGCGCAACAAACACCGGCACATTCAAATTAGCCAGCGAGCGCCGCATCAACAGCGGCTCGTCACCCACCTCGCGCGGCAAACTAGCCAACTCAACCGCACGCGCCACACCGTCATCATCGGCTCGCCCGTAACCCCGCGAAATAATCCCCACCCGCCAGCCCAGCCCGCTCAAACGCCGCGCCAGCGCAATCGTCAACGGCGTCTTGCCGGTGCCGCCAGCCGTAATATTGCCGACCACCACCACCGGCACGGACAGCCGAATCGATTTCTTAACCCCAAGCTTGAATAGCGCGGCATTGAGCGCTGCGATGGCGGCAAACAGCAGCGACAGCGGCCACAGCAAAGCCGCCCCCACCGAGAGGCGGCGGTGATACCAGATGCGGTGAATGAGGGATTCGAGGTTCATAAATAATGTTGGGCGCATTCGCTGCGCAGCGGCAATACGCCGGAAAGTAATCAATTAAATTGCGGCGTAGTGCCTACGGCAACTACGCCCTACGCTGCTGTTTGTGTTTCCGCTTCAGCGATCTTCATGTTTTTAGTGCCTTCGGCACGTTGTTTTACAGTCGCAATCCGCGACGGGGACTCACTTTTCTTGGGACTTTATAAATTCAGTGCCCAAGAAAAGTAAGCAAAAGAAGGCAACCCCGCATCTGCGTTGGCTACGCCGATGCCCTCACTGCGGATAATCGGCAAGGCGGCGGGCTTTAACAAAACAGAGCCCGCCGCTTACCCCTTGCCGCTTATTCCTCGCTCGGCGCTGATACAGGGGGCACAGTGCAGACCGACGATGGTGGTATATACCTGCCTGGGTGTTGCTCTATGTGTCATTATGATGCTGCTCTTTAACGATATACCCATGCTCGTTTAGTTCGCGCTCTGTGGTCTGGGGCTTTTATCCCCTGTCGCCCATCGCCGAAGGAGTGGAGTGAGACAAACAGTTTTTCGTTTGGCTCGCGACCGACTGAGGGAAGCCCGGAGGGCCGCAGGCGGGGGTCGCCTTTCTTTGCTGACTTTCTTTGGCGAAGCAAAGAAAGTCAGTGCCGCGGCGCATAGCCGCCAATGCCTGCTCATTGGTTCCAATCACATTGTGATGACGGGCTGCGCTTTGCTTAGCCCAATTTACAGCTAGATAAGTTGATTCTCTGCACAAGGCTCGAAAAAGTCAGGGCAGCGTAGCTTCTCTATCTCGGAAATAAAGGCGTCAGATATGTTATTTAAAAGGTTGGCCATAGCCTCCAAGCTCTGCATTTCAATTGTTTTCGCACAGCTTCTACTGCTCGCAGTATCATGCGAATGATATTTTTGCACAAATTCTAAATTGCCATGACAGAGATCATTCCTTAATTTAACAATTCCAACAGGCTTACTGGATCCATTAACCTTACTGCTGGTTGCATCATTGATATTTTTATTAAACTCTATCGCATCATTACAAAGTGAATCAAAATATTCATACCCAACAAGCTTTAAAACTGAAATATCGACACCAAGCTCACCAACTTTTTTTATTAGACAGTTATTAATATTCCCACTGCTTAATTTCGCAATAGTTCCATCATCATCGAAGCCATTGAGAAGATACCTCAATCCAGATTCAATTCCAGTTACAAAACAAAGGCACGCCGCTAAATAAAGCTGATTATCCATGCATTTCTTTGCTTGCCTCGGAAAAGAACGAATTTCTGCGCCTATACTTAGAGGCCCTTCACCTGTGAGGGCTAACTGAAGCAACTCGTATTGTTCAAGATCAGTTTGATATTCATTCACAATAAAGCCTTTCATCACATTTTCTTAACAATCTGAGAAAACAAAAACGGCGCCTACGCGCCGTTTTTTAATCAATCCAATCACTTCCCAGTCGTCTGCGTCGCAAACGTCAACTTTCCATACCCTGCCGTTCTGGCCGCTTCCATCACATTCACCACCGCCTGATGACTAGATTGTGCGTCGGCGTTAATTACAATCATCGGGTCAGAATTATTCCCCGCGGCGCGGCGCAGCTGGACGGAGAAATCATCCGGGCTGGCGAACACGGTGGTTTCACCGTTGATCGCATATTGGCCATTGGCCGAAATGGCGACCTGAATGGTCTGAGGCTGCTCGACCTGCTTTTCCGCATCGGCCGTTGGCAGATTGATTTTCAGCTCGGCAAATTTGGAATACGTGGTGGTGGCCATCAGAAAAATCAAAATCACCAGCAAAACGTCGATCAGCGGGATAAAGTTGATTTCGGGTTCGACGCGTTCGCGCCCTTTACGAAATTTCATATTTTCTAACCTCAACAGGCCTCAAGAACGGAGCGAGAAGCCCAAAGACAAGGTTGAAAGCGGCGAAAAATCGGAGTTTACGAGTAGTAAATGAGGATTTTGAGCCGCTTTCATAACGCAGTATTTGGGCTTCGTAGCCCGTTGGACTTAATGGTGGCGCTCGCCGTGAACGACTTCAACGAGCTTAATCGCCTGCTGCTCCATCTCGACCACGAAGTCATCCACGCGGCTCGCGAAGTAGCGGTAGAACATCAGCGCAGGCACGGCCACGATAATGCCAAAGGCGGTGTTGTACAGCGCAATCGAGATACCATGCGCCAGCGCAGCCGGGTTGCCGCCGCCGGTGGGCGATTGCGAGCCGAAAATTTCAATCATACCGATGACAGTACCAAACAGACCCAGCAGCGGCGTCACTGCGGCCAGCGTGCCTAGGGTAGACAGATAGCGGTTCAGGTCGTGCGCGACGGCGCTGCCGGTTTCTTCGATTGACTCTTTCATGATTTCGCGTGAGCTTTTCACGTTTTTCAGTCCCGCAGCCAGTACGCGGCCCAGCGGGCTATTGGCCGCCAGTTTGTTCAGCCCCTCGGCATTGACGCCCTGGGCGCGAAAATCCTGTACCACTTTGGCAAGCAGGCCTGTCGGCAACACTTGGGATTTACGCAGCGACAGCAAGCGCTCGATGATGATGGTTACAGTGGCGACAGAGGCGGCGATAATCAGCCAAATCGGCCAGCCAGCAGCCTGGATGATGGCGTACATAGTGGTTTGAACCTTAGGTGAAAAGTGAATCTGAAGTCTTTCGAGAAAACCGCGTAACTTTAGCCGCTATTTGCAGCCGGGGGAAGAGGTTATGATTACGCCGGACAAGCCAAGCAACAGATTGGCGACCGCACAATGTTTTCGCCCACACAACTGTGGATAACTTTGTGAGCAAGTGCGTAAAACCCGGCCAAAGGCGGCATGAATGCTGCATATAATCAGTTTTTACCGGCTTATAGCAAAAATATATTCTCTATTATTTTCAAACACTTAAATAATTTTTATCAACTACAACTTTCAATCATGCCTACACAGGGCTTAGAAGCTGGATTTTGTGGATTACTCAAGGTGTTTTCGGCGTGAATCTTGATTTGTCAAGCCCCTCAAAAGCTGTAGTGTCTGTCACACAACTGAATCGTGATGTGAGATTGTTGCTAGAAACCGGCTTTCCCAGCTTGTGGGTGGCCGGGGAAATCTCCAATTTCAAGCGGTATGATTCGGGCCATTGCTACTTCAGCCTAAAGGACGCCAATGCGCAGGTACGCTGCGTGATGTTTCGTGGCCGGGCGGCGCTGCTGGACTTTGCGCCGCGCGAAGGCTTGCAGGTGGAAGTGCGCGCCGTGGTGTCGCTGTACGAAGCGCGAGGCGATTTTCAGCTCACCATCGAGGCCATGCGCCTCGCCGGGCAAGGGGCTTTGTTCGAGCGCTTTGAAGCGTTGAAGAAGCAGTTGGCCGCCGAGGGGCTATTTGCCGCCGAGCGCAAGCAGGCGCTGCCGCACTTTCCACGCCGGATCGGCATTGTCACCTCGCCCGCCGCGGCCGCATTGCGCGATGTGCTCACCACGCTGGCCCGCCGCATGCCCAATATTGAAGTCATTCTGTATCCCACTGCCGTACAAGGGGCCGATGCGGCCAAACAGATTGCACGCGCCATCGGCCAGGCCGCCAGCCGCAATGAAGTCGATACACTGATTATTTGCCGTGGTGGCGGCAGCCTAGAAGATTTGTGGTCGTTTAACGAAGAAATCGTCGCCCGCGCGATTGCCGCCTGCCCGATTCCGACCGTGAGCGGTGTTGGCCACGAAACCGATTTTACGATGGCCGATTTTGTCGCCGACGTGCGCGCGCCCACACCCACGGCAGCAGCCGAGCTGGTCAGCCCCAATCGCAGCGAATTATTGCAGCGCCTGCAGCAGCTGAAACAGCGGCAAAGCCGGGTGTTGCAGCAGCAGTTGCAACAACGCATGCAGCGGCTGGATCAGCTGGCGCGGCGGCTGATTCATCCGGGGCAAAGACTGGGCCAACAGAAAATCGCGCTGAGCAATCAGGCGCGCCGTTTGCAGCAATGTCTGCGCTTTAGCCAGCAACAGCGTGTGCAGGCTTTGTCGCGGCGGGCGCTGCAGCTGCAGCATGTGCGTCCACACGTCGCGCAGCTATTACCTTTGCTGCAGCAAAAGCAGCAGCGTTTGCACAGAGCCATGCAGCGCAAGCTCGAGCAAGAGCAGCAACACCTGAAACAGGCGCAGCTACAGCTCAGCCCGTGGGATCCGCAGCAAGTACTATCGCGCGGCTACGCGCTGGTGAGCCGCCCCAATGGCCAGCTGGTGCGCAGCGCCTTGGAAGTGCGCGCAGGCGATGCGCTGAATATCCGTTTTGCCGACGAGAAAATTAGCGTTGAAGTCCGCCAGGGGATAGTCCAGCAGCCCGAATTGGGCTTGTAAATAAAGAAGGGGTATTGCCCGCCAGGGCAGACTAGACAATAAAAAAGGCGATATACCTAACTGGGTATATCGCCTTTACTGGCCTTCACTGCATGTTGGCAACTCACACTGCCGAATCGGCCCCTTTGGCAGATTCAGCATAGCGCTCGGTTGGGCTGCTCGAGAAGTGGAAGACCACCGCATTGGCAAACATCGGATCGAAACCTTTTTCGATCATGATTTCCACAATCGATTGCGCCTGACAGCCGCGCTGCAGGTTTTCGATAATCCAGTCCTGCCATTCGGGGGTGATTTGGGTAAAACCGCTCATTGCAATACGCCTCTCCATCCATTGTCTTGCGGATCGCCGCGGTACATGATCGACTCAAGGCCAACAGAACCGGGCGTGTTCGCCTCGTCGCCCTGTAAATCCGGGTCGCGAGCACTTTGTAAGGTGTTTACATTATTCATGTGAAAAGAGGCCTTGTCACTCTTTCTTACACGCAAAAGCCCAGATTCGTCACGAACGTCACAAGCCTTTTGCCACAATGCTAAAAAGACTAGTCGATCTGTGGTGATCGTGATAGGCAATCAGCTAAGTCAGTCACAAAGGGCTGTGCTAGAATCTCGCCTTTGATCGATTTAAGACCTACGGACGGGTTGGCATTATGGAACTTTCAGCACTGACCGCGCTTTCGCCGCTAGACGGCCGCTACGAAAAACAACTGGCCGATTTGCGCGCCCATTTCAGTGAATACGCGCTGATTAAAAATCGCGTTACCGTCGAAGTGGCCTGGCTCAAAGCGCTGGCCAGCGAAGCTGCGCTGACAGAAATCAAACCATTCTCGGCCGCCACGATTGCCGAACTCGACGCCGTGGTTGCGCAATTTAGTACCGAACACGCGCTGGAAGTGAAAACCATCGAGCGCACCACCAACCACGACGTGAAAGCCGTTGAATACTGGCTCAAAGAGCGTCTGTCGGGCAATGCCGAAGTCTCAGCCGCCAGCGAATTTATCCACTTCGCCTGCACTTCAGAAGACATCAACAATCTGTCGCACGCACTGATGCTCAAAGGCGCGCGTGAAGGTGTGATGCTGCCAAAACTGGCCGAAATCATCACCAAACTGAAAGAATTGGCGCACGAATTGGCCGACGCGCCAATGATGAGCCGCACGCACGGCCAGCCAGCCACGCCAACAACGATGGGCAAGGAAATGGCCAACGTGGCTTTCCGTCTGGAACGCCAACTGAGCCGCATTGCCAATGTTGAATTGCTCGGCAAAATCAATGGCGCGGTAGGTAACTACAACGCGCATTTGTCGGCGTATCCGGAACTCGACTGGGAAGGCTTCTGCCGCCGCTTTGTGGAAAGCCTCGGCATTACCTTTAACCCGTACACCATCCAGATCGAGCCACATGACTACATGAGCGAGCTGTACGACGACTTCGCGCGTGCGAACACGATTCTGATCGACATGAACCGCGACATCTGGGGCTATATCTCTCTGGGCTTCTTCAAGCAGAAAGTGAACAAGAACGAAGTGGGCTCTTCAACGATGCCACACAAAGTAAACCCGATCGACTTCGAAAATTCCGAAGGTAACTTGGGTATTGCTAACGCCGTCTTGTTCCACCTGAGCCAGAAACTGCCGGTATCACGCTGGCAGCGTGACCTGACCGATTCGACCGTATTGCGCAATATGGGTGTTGGCCTAGGTTATTCATTGCTTGGGTTTGTAGCGGCGCTCAAAGGCCTGAACAAACTGATGGCCAATCGCGACGCGATGATGGCGGATCTGAACAATAACTGGGAAGTACTGGCTGAGCCGATCCAGACGGTAATGCGTCGCTATGGCGTACCTAACCCGTACGAGCAGCTCAAAGAGCTGACGCGCGGCAAAACCGGCATCAGCAAGGAAGCGCTGGCGGTGTTTATCGACGGGCTGGAAATCCCGCAAGACGCTAAAGATCGCCTGAAAGCATTGACGCCAAGCAGCTACCTTGGCACCGCCGAGGAACTTGCGCGCCGCATTTAACGGCAGGCGCTCAGTGGATTGAACATGATGGTAGGTCTCGGCAAAGCCGAGCCCTAGATCCACGATAGGGCAATTGGCCTGCCTCATGTTCTATACCCACTCCCCCCGCCCTCTCCCTGAGAGGGAGCCTCGCTTCTCTCGATGTGCTTTTTACTGCATTTATTGAATAATCACAGGCGCTTCGGCGCCTGTTTTTACGTCGATCAGATATAATCAACGACGGTAAAATGACTATTCAATTTGGAGTTTCACGGTGAAACGTAAAGTAATCGCTGGCAGCGCACTCGGCCTGATTGTTCTGGCTACAGGCTACTTAGGTGGCAGCTATTATGCTGGGCAAGCCGTTGAGCAAACCATGCTCAAGCAGCACGAGTGGATCAGCAAGCTGCCCTACTTTATCGTTAAATCGCACAGCTACCAGCGCAACTGGCTGAGCTCGACCGAAGTCACCACGCTGCAGGTTAACCCCGAGCTGTATCGCTTTTTGCTGGAAAAAGAAGGCGAAAAGCTGCAGACCTTCGAGGTGACCTACACCAATCATATCCAGCACGGGCCACTGCCTTTGCTGCTGCGCTTTAACCCGCTGCCATACAAGGCGGTGGTGAGCACCGAATTCAAATATTCGGCCGATACCGAGAAGTTTCTGGCCAAATTCTTTGGTGAACAAAAACCGATCACCATTGAAAACCGCATCGCATTTAACGACGATGGCGTAATGAAAATCAATGTGCCCAGCTTTGATTATGAAGAAGCCTTATCTGGCGTAAAAGCCAAATGGCAGGGGCTGGACGCCACGCTCTCATATGGCGGCGACTTTAACCGCGTCCAGTTTGAAGCCAGCGTGCCCGGTCTGTCGGGTCAGGCCAAGGAAAAAGGCTCGTTTGCCCTGCAGGGGTTGAGCGTCAGCCTGAACCAGAGCAAAGGCGCCAATGGCATTATGATCGGCACCAATACGGCCAAAGTCGCCCAGTTTGACCTCGACATGCGGGAAGGCAATCCGCTGAAGCTCAAACTGGAAAATCTGGTTTATCAAGGCAAAGTGAATGAAGATGGCCAGTTTATTAACGGCAGCGCCCAGCTGGATCTGAGCAAGCTGCTGCTCAATGACAAACCCTACGGCCCGGCGGTCATGATTGCCGAGGCCAACCACCTGCATGGCAAAACACTGGCCAAAATCAGCGATGAAATCACGCTGCTGCAAAAACAGAAGCTCAATCGCGAGCAGCTGACCGAGGCGCTGAGCAAGCTGGCCAAAGAGCATGGCTTGCCCTTGCTGCAAAATGATCCCGAATTTGCCATCAAAAAGCTCGAAGTGAAGCTACCAGACGGCAAAATCCACTTTGCCGGCTCGGTGGGGCTGAAAGGTTTTGTCGAGGCCGATCTGGACAAACCGGTTTCGCTGGTGAGCAAGCTCGACGCGCAAGCCGATTTTGCCATTCCGCGCAAAGTCGTTGAAACGCTGGTGATGTGGCAGGCGCGCAATATGTTTGCCGGTGCCGAGGAAAGCCAGATCAATCATGAAGACATTGATTTTCTGGCCAGCCAGTTTGTCGAAGGTCAGATCAATAAACTGTCCGATCAGAACCTGATCCGCGTAGAGGGTGATCTGCTGTCGGCCAAGGCCTCACTGAAGGGCGGAAAATTCATTCTGAACGATATTGCCGTACCGCTGCCTTGGGATCAGGAGCAGGATCTACCCGCGGCAACAGAGTAAGTGGGTGGACAATTTTCAGGCAAAGCACTGAGCGAAAGACCGTACAAAGAAGTAGGACACAGCAAAGTTGCGATGCATGAGCATTTTTGGCTTAGCACTTAAAGCGGCTATTTTTCGCCCAATCTCCCCATAAGACAGGCGCTCTTGATAAAATCGATCTTTGCCTCGATCAACTCACCAAAGATCATTGCCATGAGCCGTTTCTGGAGCCCTGTCGTACACACACTCACCCCGTACACCCCGGGTGAGCAGCCCAAGATCACCAATCTGATCAAACTCAACACCAATGAAAACCCGTACGGTCCGTCGCCCAAAGCGATTGCGGCCATGCAGGCGGCAGTGAATGATCATTTGCGCCTTTATCCCGATCCGAATGGCGACGTACTCAAGGACGCGATTGCGCACTATCACCGCGAACATGCGCTAACCCGCGCTCATGTTTTTGTTGGCAATAGCTCGGATGAAGTGCTGGCACACACTTTCCAGGCACTGCTCAAGCACGACAAACCGCTGCTATTCCCGGACATCAGCTACAGCTTTTACCCGGTTTACTGCGGCCTGTACGGCATTGACTATCGCACGGTGCCGCTGAACGCCGCGTTTGAAATCGACACGGCCGATTACGTTGGCGGCGGCGCGATTATTCTCCCGAATCCGAATGCCCCCACCGGCATTTTGCTGCCGCTGGCACAGATTGAAGCGCTGCTGCAAGCGCATCCCGATCAGGTGCTGGTCGTGGATGAAGCGTATGTCGACTTCAGTGACAGTCGCGGGGACAGCGCCATCAGCCTGATCCAGCGCTACGATAATCTGTTGGTCGTGCAAACGCTGTCCAAATCACGCTCGCTCGCTGGCCTGCGCGTCGGTTTTGCCGCAGGTCACCCTGATCTGATCGCCGGTCTGGAGCGCGTTAAAAACAGCTTCAACTCCTACCCGCTTGATCGCGTGGCACTAGCCGGTGCAGTAGCTGCCTTTGAAGACGAGGAGTATTTCGCGCAAACCTGCGCAGCGATTAACACTAGTCGCGATACCCTAAGTGGGCATCTCGTTGAACTGGGCTTTGAAGTCTTGCCATCCAAAGCCAATTTCATCTTCGCCCGCCACCCGCAGCATGATGCCGCCACCCTGGCCCAAGGCCTGCGCGAACGCGCCATTCTGGTTCGCCACTTCAAAGCGCCACGGATCGAGCAATTCCTGCGCATTTCGATTGGCACAGATGCGGAATGCACAGCGCTGATTAATGCTTTAAAAGAAATAATCTAAAGAACTACAATGTTCTGAATTCGTGTTGGTCGTTTTTAGCGCCTTCGGCGCGCTGTTTTACAGTCGCAATCCGCGACGGGGACTTACTTCTCTTGCTTCGCCAAGAGAAGTAAGCAAGAGAAGGCGACCCCCGCCTGCGGCCCTCCGGGCTTCCCTCGGTCGGTCGCGAGCCAAACGATAAAGCTGTTTGTCTCGCTCCACTCGCTCGGCGATGGGCGACAGGGGATTTCAAGCCCTAGATCCTCCAGCGAGGTTCGGATCAACACGCATTAATGAATATTGCACAAAATCCAGGGGTATTACTCTGCAGCACCACTCAGCAAATCGCTGCAGAGTAATACCCCCTACTTCACTTTCAGCGGTAAGCCCGCCACCATCAGCACCACTTCTTCTGCCTGTGCGGCAATGTACTGCATAAAGCTGCCGTGCAGATCGACAAAATGGCGGCCCATTTGGGTTTCGGCGTGCAGACTCCAGCCGATTTCATTGCCCACGGCGATGACGGTCTGGGTGGTGGTGGCGGCAAATTCAGCCCAGCGTTTCTTGGCATCAAGCAGCGTGGCGTCTCGATCGTATTCGCAATCGGTAAACAGATTGGTCAGCCACAAGGTGATGCAATCGAGCACGATTACGTCGCCGTCAAAACCGTGCGCGGCCAGATCGGTGTCTTGTTCGAGATTCACCCAGCGCTCGTCGCGCGCGCTTTTGTGCCGCGCGATACGCTCGGCAAAATCGTCGTCCCATACCCGCGAGGTAGCCAGATAAGCCGGACGTGCAGACAGGGCCAGTGCCCGGTTTTCGGCGTAGCGGCTTTTGCCACTTTTTTGTGCGCCGGTGACGACAATCAGCTTCATAGTTTTAATTCCTTCCGGTGCATTTTGACCTGCAATCTCTCGCACGCGGCGATCAAGCAGGTCAAAATACCCTACCCCTCTAATTCCTGCCAGGCAAGCCCAGGCCGTGCTCCGCGAAGTATACCCCAAGCAAGATCATGGCAGCGCCTGATGCGCCCACTAGGGTGATGCGCTCATTCAAAATCACCACGGCGGTGAGCATGGTCACCAGCGGAATCAGATAGATGTAGTTGCTCGCCTTGACCGCGCCAATAATCCCAACGGCTTTATTCCAGGCCACATAACACAGCGCCGAAGCGACAATGCCCAGAAACAGCATATTGCCGCCTTGCAGCGGATCGAGCCACAGGGATAAATCGAAGCGATAGTGCATCAGCCAAGCGGCGGGCAGCAAGGTGAAAATCCCGTAGAAAAAGATCTGCCGCGTCAGATACAGATAGCCATAGCGTTGCCCTGCCCGCTTGAGCAGCAGGCAGTACACCGCCCACGCAGCCCCGGCGGAGAGCGCCAGAATATCGCCCAGCGGATTGAGCTGCAAAATCACGCTGCCGTTAAACATCACCAGCGCGACGCCAGCCAGCGCCATCAGCGAACCAATAATCAGGCGCCGGCTGAGCTTTTCGTCATGCGTGGTGAAATGGGCAAAAAAGGCTGTTAGCAAGGGCGCGGACGAGACCAGCAAACCCACGCTGGAGGCTTGCGTATATTGCAGCGCGATGTTTTCGGTGAGGAAATACAGCGTGACGCCAAACAGGCCAAGGCCGAAAAAATACAGCTCTTCGCGCCAGTTTGGCCGTTTGAAAACCGGCTGCATCAGCAACAAGAGCAGATAGGCCAGCACAAAGCGATCAAGGGCAATTTCTACCGGGCTGCGCCATTGCAGCAGGATTTTGGTCGATACAAAGGTAATACCCCAAACCAGCACACAGAACAGCACCAGCAAATGGCCCAGCAGGCGGGCGTCTTTGAACTTCGAAGTCATTCTTTTCAACCAATCGCAATACGGGGCGTTTCAGGATACGGGAAAATGGCAAGCTTGCCGCCCGCTGATTTCCCCAACTAGCCCGGCAGGCAGGAATTCTCGTCGACGCGCTCGACCAGATAGTAGGCCAGCATATCCTGCAGACGGGCAAACTCCAGCGGTTTGGACAAAAATCCATCCATTCCGGCACTGAGGCACTGCTCTTCACTGCTCTCGAAGGCGTTCGCCGTCAGCGCGATAATCGGCAGATTCTGAAATTGCGGCTGGCTGCGCAATAGACGCGTCGCCTCAATGCCATCCATTTCCGGCATTTGCCAATCCATCAACACCAGATCAAACGCTTCCTGCTGCGCCAGCGCCACGGCTTCCTGGCCCGAGTGGGCAATCCGCACCGTGCAGCCGAGCTTGGCCAGAAAGGCGCTGACCACCCGCTGATTCATCGGGTTATCTTCGGCCACCAGAATATGGCCATGAAAACGCACACAGCCGGCTTGCTGCGGCAGCAAAGTACTGCGTACATCCAGCAATTTGCGCAGGCCACGAATCAGCCCCACTTCGCTCAAGGCCGGTTTACCCAGAAAGCCTCGCGCGCCAGCGCCGCGCAGCGCCTGCTGCGCCGAATGCCAGCCGAGCAAGAGCGCGGGGCAATCGACATTCAACGCGGCCAGATTGCTTGAGTCTTCA
Source organism: Chitinibacter sp. GC72 (assembly GCF_009760905.1). Lineage (GTDB taxonomy): Bacteria > Pseudomonadota > Gammaproteobacteria > Burkholderiales > Chitinibacteraceae > Chitinibacter. The sequence goes on from NZ_VIRW01000013.1 coordinate 35,366, forward strand.
TCGACAATCAGCAGCTCGGCCTCGCACAATGCAGCCGGGCTGGCATCGAGCCAGCAGACATCAGAGGCGGTAAGCAGGCGCTTGATCCACGATTGGCTCCAGCCACCATCACCCAGCCAGGCTACTTTTTTCCCCTGCAAGCTGGCCAGCGTCGGCAACACACGCTGGCGTACCGTGTCATCAGCCCCTAGCGGCAAACGGACGATAAAACACGAGCCCTGCCCCAGCGCCGATTCAACGGTAATCGTACCGCCCATTAATTCAAGCAGCAGTTTGCAAATGGCCAGCCCCAGCCCGGTGCCGCCGTAACGACGCGTCGAGCCCGAATCGGCTTGATAAAAACGCTGGAACAGCAGCGCCTGCTGCGCCTTGCTAATCCCGATGCCACTGTCTTTCACCCGCAATTCAATCGCACCGCCCTGCACACTGGCGCTCAGATAAACCCCGCCTTGTTCGGTAAATTTCAGCGCATTGGACACCAGATTGGTGATGACCTGCTTTAAGCGCAAGCCATCGCCAAAGTAGCGCACCGGAAACACCGGCGCGATATCGAGCACCAGCTCGATCCGGCGCTCGACAGCCCGCGAGGCGAGCATGCTGCACGAGTCTTCCAATACTTCCTGCAGATTGAAAAAATCCGGCGTCAATTCGAATTTGCCCGCTTCGATTTTCGAATAATCCAGTAAATCATTCACCAGCAGCACCAGCGAATCGCCCGATTTGCGGATATTGCCCACGTATTCGCCCTGCTCTTTATTCAGCGGCGTATCGGCAAGCAACTGGGCAAAGCCCAGCACGCCATTGAGCGGGGTGCGGATTTCATGACTGATGGTGGCCAGAAAATCCGATTTGGCCCGGCTGGCGGCCTCAGCCTGATCTTTGGCATGCGCCAGCGCTGCTGTTTGCTGCGATAGCCGCGCATTAAGCAAATGCATTTCCTGCTGCACCTGCTTGGCACGGATCAGCTGCGCCACAATTGCGGCAAACAGCTTCATCACCTCACGCTGATACGGCATCAGGGTGCGGCGGCGCAGGAAATTATCGGCCGCCATCCAGCCCAGATGAATACCGTCGGCATAGAGCCCCACCAGGGAATTCCAGCCCCGGCCAACGACGACTTTATTGTAATAAATGGGCGCGTCTTCCTTGACGATCACCTCGCCCGGCTGCTCGGCTGCGGCGGCAAAAATCTGGTGCTGCGGAATGGTCGTGCTGTACCAGTGCTCGTCAGTCAGGCGACCATCATTGTCAGTGCCATAGGTGCCCAGCATCAGCCCCTTGTCGTGATCAACCGCGAACAAACCCAGTCGATCGATTCCCAGATCGGTAATCGCCGCGTTCACCGCCTCGCGCTGCAAGGTGTCCAGATCGGGGGTTTGCGTCAGGCGCAAAGTGACTTCGTGCAATTTTTGCAGCAGCTCGCGGTATTCTTCGGCGCGCTGCAAGCTGCTTTGCAAGCGGCGGGTCATTTCGTCGCGCTCGACGACGCCCCCGGTCAGCAAGGCTTCGATCCGATCGGCCAGCATGCCCGCGAGTGCCTCGCATTCAACCCGGAATGACGCGGTTTCCAGATAGGATTTCAAACGCGACACGTTGGCCAGCTCAACGTACAGCAAGGCAATCAGTTTGCCGTGGTATTCCAGCGGCAAAATCCAGCGCACCAGTTGCGGAATGCTGTCGCCCTCGACTTCCCAGATGTCCTCCACCTGAAAATCCACCGGGCGTACCGACAAAGCGGGCTCTCTCAGTTGCCAGTGCAGCTCTTCCACCGCCAGACCAAAAAATGCATCGGGGTTTTGCGGCTCGGCAAAACACAGCGAGCGTAGCCCAACGACCGCCTGAGCATGAATCAGCAGGCCTTTGTCATCGTCAGGCAGCACTAGAAAAGTGCGCTTGGCATCAAACGAATCACGCACAGCGCCAACCAGCGCCTCGGCAAACGCGTCCCACGTCTGAGCCTTGAGCAAAGTAGAAAGGTGCAGTACTGATTCGAGCTTCATAAGAAAACCTAAATGGCAAAGTGGTGCATGGGTGCTGCCAGTGTGCAGGCTGACCATCGTTTGCTTTACCGATTGCAAACACAGCGTCAACACTGTCCGGCTCGGTTATAATTGCGCCCAATTGCTTATATATATTGATTGACTCAAGATGAACAATCCTACCGCCCAGATCGAATCACTCAGTCACGAAGGCCATGGCATTGCACATGTCGATGGAAAAACGATTTTTATCGATGGCGCGCTGCCTTTCGAAACCGTAACTTACAGTAGCTTTCGCAAAAAACCAAGCTTTGAAAATGCGCAAGCGATCAGCGTGCATAATGACAGCTTTATGCGCGTAAAACCAAAATGCCCGCATTACGGCGTCTGTGGTGGCTGTTCATTACAACACATGGAATTTGGCGCGCAGGTTGCCGCCAAACAACGCGTGCTGGAGGACAATCTGGAGCGCATTGGCCACGTTAAAGCCCAATCCATCCTGCCCGCCATTTACGGCCCTGCCTGGGGCTACCGCCACCGTGCGCGCCTGTCGGCCAAAAATGTTGCCAAAAAAGGCACGGTGCTGGTTGGTTTTCATGAAAAGCGCAGCAGCTTTATTGCCGATATGCGCGAATGCCATGTGCTGGTGCCGCATGTGTCAGCGCAATTGCCTGCGCTACGCGAGCTGGTCAAAAGCCTGTCGATTTTCGACCGGATGCCGCAAATCGAGCTGGCCGTGGGCGCGAATATCACCGTGCTGGTGTTTCGCAATATGGAAGACATCAACGATGCTGATTTTGCGCTGTTCAAAGCCTACGCCGACGAGTGGAAAGTACAGATCTGGCTGCAACCCAAAGGCCCGGATAGCGCCTACCCGCTCTACCCGCTGGACGCGCCCAAACTCAGCTATCTAATGCCCGAATTCAATATTGAAATGCCGTTCAAACCCACCGAATTTACCCAGGTGAACCACGGCATCAATCGCGTGATGGTCGAGCGCGCCATCAACATGCTAGACCCGCGGCCGGGCGAGCGCATTGCCGACATGTTCTGTGGTCTGGGCAATTTTACGCTGCCGATTGCACGTAGCGGCGCCCAGGTGCTGGGCATGGAAGGCAGCCAACAGCTGGTGGAGCGCGCTTTTGAGAGCGCCAAACACAATGGCCTAGATCATCTAACCGACTTCACCATGGCCAATCTGTTCGATATGAAACCTGAATGGCTGGAAAAACTGGGGCATTTCGACAAAATGCTGATCGATCCGCCGCGTGATGGCGCTATTTCGCTGTGCAACGCCATTTCGGCAGAAAACGGCCCGAAACGGATTGTGTACGTCTCCTGTAGCCCGTCCACGCTGGCGCGCGACGCCGATGTGCTGGTGAATGTCAAAGGCTACACGCTCAAATCGGCAGGCATTATCAATATGTTCCCGCACACCGCGCATGTGGAAAGCATCGCGTGGTTCGAGAAAGAATAAGCCCGGATTTGATCCATCTGCAATGCCCGCTTCGGCGGGCATTTTTATTATCTACAAGGGTATTACTCTGCAGGGCAATCTGTAAATAGCTTTCAGACATATACCCAAGCCAATCCAACTCATCATCGAGCAATCCTCGTAACAAACCACCGCTGCGCGATGCAAGAAAAGGACAAGGCCGAGAGCAGTTTCGGCCATTTCCCCACCTTCGCCGCAGTCGTATACTGCGTGGACAAGTCGGCAGTCATCGCCGATCACACCCCCAACGAGGATGACTGATGAAAAACATCGCCACCACCCTGTGCCTACTCGCCCTGCCCGGCAGCAGTTTTGCCAACGATGCACTGATTTCCTATCTGCCCACCTGGCGAGACGCCAGCGTGGTGAGCAAAACCGGGCCGCAGCTGGCCAAGCTCGATTACGGTATTTTGTCGTTTATCGAAGTCAACGCCAGCGGTGAAGCGTATTTACCTGCGGCGACCAAGGCCGGTGCTGCTTTGTGGCAGGCGCAATTTAAAACCGCCAAAAAGAGCAATCCGAACTTTGCGTGCATGTGGGCGATTGGCGGCTGGACAGGCTCTAAAAATATCGCCAGAACCGCGCAAACCGAAGCGGGTCGCGCCAAGCTGGTAAAAACTTCGGTGGCGATTATGCGCGACTCAGGCTGCATCGGCCTTGATCTGGACTGGGAACACCCGGTGACGGGGGGCGAATACGCTGCCGATGCCAGCGCGGCCGATCTGCAGAACTGGGTCAGCCTATTGCGCGATTTTCGCCAGGCACTCGATGCCGCGGGCAAAACCGATAAGAAACAATATCGGCTCAGCGTTGCCGTACCAGCCAATAACGGCGGCTGGGTGATGCAGGGCTACGATTTGAAAAATGCTTTTCCGCTGCTGGATTGGGTCAATCTGATGGCCTACGACCGCAGCGGCGGGTGGAGCAAAACGGCCACGCTGCACGCCAGCCTGCACAGCGTGCCCAACGATCCGGATGGGCAGATTTTATCGAGCAGCAAGGCAGTGGATTATTTTCTGTCGCTGGGCGCCAAGCCCGCCCAACTGGTCTTGGGCGTGCCGTTTTACGCGCGCGGACTGGGCAATGTGGCCGCTGGGCCCAAAGGGGATGGACTGGCGCAAAGCATGTCCGGGCCGGGGCTGAAAGGCGAAGCCGAACCGGGCGTGGTGAGCTGGGCTGATCTGCAAGCCAAATACACCAAAGCACCGGGCTGGAAAGCCTACCGCAATAAGGAATCAGGCCAGTCGCCGTATCTGTATCACGCCGACAAAAAAGAGCTGATTAGCTTTGACGACCCTGTTTCGCTGGCGGAAAAAGCCAAATACGTGAAAGAGCAGAAACTCGGCGGCATCATGATCTGGGAAATCACCCAGGACGACGCCGACTTCACGCTACTGGGCAGCCTGGGCAAAGCGCTGAAGGGCAAATAGTCGAAATAGCCCGCTTCATTGTTGGCATGTTCGCAATTGGTGTTGATAGGGTTAATGGATCGCCGCCGCCACTTCTTCGCTCTTAAGGGTATGAATATCTACACAACGCCACTGCTGGCTTAAAACAGAGCAAGTTGTGCTCGCGCAGTCGTTTCCCCCTTTGTAAAAGGGGGATTAGGGGGGATTTCGCTCTATTTGAGTACTCAAATATTGCTCTTGATGCCCCCCTAGCCCCCTTCAATGAAAGGGGAACGAGTGCGAAAAACTTGTTCAATTACTCTAAATACGCACAGATATTGGGGTATTGGCCTGCACTCAATATCCAGCAAGCACTTTAGGGCAATACCCTAGCAAGTAGATCAAGCCGTGCGCAGTGTGGCCATGCTGCTTTCCAACCGGTTGGCCACATCCTGCAATTGGCGCATGTCCTGCGTAATGCTGTTACTACCTTGTGAGGTCTGATTCAGGCCTTGGGCAATATCGGCCAGTTGCTGGTTGATGGCGCTGGCCGAGCGGCTTTGCTCGTCCACCGTGGTGGCAATGCCGTTCATTTTTTCGGCCACTGTCTCGCTAATGCCATGAATGCGGTTCAGCGCCAGCGCCACCACTTCACCGTCGCGATTGCACGCCGACAGATACTGCCCGGCCGCCAGTACGGCCTTGCCGGTTTGCTCGGTCGATTGCCGCGTGCCATCCAGAATATTGGCAATCATCCGCGTTGAATCGCTGGTGCTTTGCGCCAGCTTGCGCACTTCGTCGGCCACAACAGCAAAACCACGGCCATGCTCGCCCGCTCTGGCCGCCTCGATGGCGGCATTGAGCGCCAGCAAATTGGTCTGATCGGCAATGTCCTTGATTGTGCCGCTGACCGTGACGATTTTGCCAAACGACAGCCCCAGCTCGTTCATGGCTTGTTCTACCGAAGCAAAATGCACCGACAGCGCTTGCAGATTTTGCACCGTGGTCGCCCCAGCCTGATCGGCCTCCTTGGTCGCGGCCTTGGCTTGCCCGGCGGCAATGGCGGCAATCTGCGCCAATTCGCCGACGTAATGCACGGTTTCGGTCATTTCATGCATCGCCAGGCTGATTTCGCCCACGCGATTGGATTGCTCGCCCATATTGTGCGAGGCCTGATTAGCCAGCTCGGTAATATGCACCGCATCACGGCGCGTGTGCTGGGCTGCCGATTTGGCCTGCGCCAGAATCTGCATCAATTGCAGCAAAAAGTGATTAATCGCCTTGCCCAGCCCGCCCAGCTCGTCCTGCCCTTCTGGCATGCGCATGGTCAGATCGCCCGCATAGAGGCGCTGCGCCACTTCGGCCATTTCGGCCAGACTGGCTTGTAATCGGCGTGAGAAAAACAGCGACAAGCCAATAATCATCGCTGCCGCTAGCAACAGCGGTATCAGCACCAGCCAGAATGTTTGCGCCAACTGCTGCCCAAACACCGATTCGGCGTCGCTAGCGCGCGCACCCTCGCTGACCATCAGTTTTTCCAGTACCAGCAGCAAGGGGGAAAGATCGTTGCGATAAATCTGCTCGGGTATCGCCAACGCGTCTTCGGGCGAGGTTTCGGCAATCAGCACCGCATTGCGAAATTGCGTCAGGTAACGTGCCCAGTGTTCGCCCATCGCCTGGTTAAACTGCGTTTGCTGCGTTGCAGGCAGCTGCACAGCAGCGGCTGATTGCTTGATGCTTTGCTCGTACTGCGTCAGCTGATTACCAATATCGGGCTGCATCACATCCAGCCGCGACAGGGTCAGCATATCGACCTTCAGCCGCACCAGCTGCTCGGCCGAGCGCTGCGCGTCGCGGTAGCTATCAAAACTGTGCTTGAGCCGCTGCAGATTGCCCGCAGCCAGCAAAACGGCCAGACCCAGAGCCAGACCTGTAAGCACACTACCTAGCTTGAGCTGTGCTGCAATTTTCATACGGATACCATCGGAAAAACCATCGATGGCAAGGACTGTAGACTGGCCTGGTTACAATTGGATGACAAGTCTTGGCATTCACTTTGGCAGCCGATTGAAATCAGCCGCTCATACACCTCCAATGTATTGATCCAAAAATCAATATCAACAGTTACTTCAAGCACATACCCATAGTGAAAGTGCAATATTCAGATTGAGAGGTGAGATGGCCGAATAGGATGATTTAGCGATGAATTTTGAATATGGCCAAAAAAAAGGGTATTGCCCGGCAGGCAATACCCTTTCTTGTTCGCGGAGCCATACCCCTAGCGATTAACGCATCGCTTGCAAAGCAGCAATGCGCTCTTCCATTGATGGGTGCGAGCTGAACAAAGACATCCAGCCTGATTTATTGGCGATACCCGAGGCCGCCATATTGCTTGGCAAGGCGCTCGGCTCCATCCCGCCCAGGCGGCGCAAAGCATCAACCATCGGCGCAGTATCGCCCATTAGTTGCGCAGCACCGGCGTCGGCCCGGAATTCGCGCTGACGCGAGAAATACATCACGATCACGCTAGCCAAAATACCAAACAGAATGTCACAGATAATCACCGTCACCATATAGGCAATGCCGGGGCCGGACGATTCTTCATTGTCTTTTCTCAGGAATGAATCGACCAGATAACCCACCACGCGAGCTAGGAAGAAGACAAAAGTATTCACCACGCCCTGAATCAGCGTCAGCGTCACCATATCGCCGTTTTTCACGTGTGCCACTTCGTGCGCCAGCACTGCCTCAATTTCGCGGTGCGTCATGGTGTAGAGCAAGCCGGTTGACACGGCCACCAGCGAGTTGTTTTTGGAAGGGCCTGTGGCAAAGGCATTGGGCTCGCCTTCGTAAATCGCCACTTCGGGCATCGCGATTTGCGCGCGCTGCGCCAAGCGGGCGACGGTATCAAACAGCCATTGCTCATCCTGATTGCGTGGGCGCTCGATCACCTGTGCGCCAGTGCTCCATTTGGCCATGGTTTTGGACATGGCCAGTGACAGGAAAGCACCGCCAAAACCCATCACGCCGGCAAACATCAGCAACATCGGCAAATTAAGCCCGTTGGCGCTGATAAAACGGTTCAGCCCCAGCACGCTAACCACAATACCCAACACCACCATAATGGCGATATTGGTCGCAATTAATAGAATCGTCCGTTTCACTTGTCACTCCTTGTAAAATTTGCGCTCATTATAAGTGAGGCGCTTGGCGCCACAGTATGCTTTTGCAGCGTGTGCACGCAATGCCACATTGTTGACTGCTTAGATATCGTTGATGCGATTGAAGTTCCGCCGCGCTAATCGCAAGCAACGCTACCCGCAGTATAAAAAACTTTACTGCATCAAACATCAGGCTTACATTGACAAACCTTCAGTTTTTCTCGAAAGATGGCCATGCAAGCGCTCAATTACAAACACCTGCATTATTTCTGGGTCGTCGCCAAAGAAGGTGGCATTAGCGCCGCAGCACGCAAGCTGGGGATTACGGCGCAAACGATTAGCGGCCAGGTGAGTTTGCTCGAACAGGATATGGGCCAAAGCCTGTTTAGCCAGGTGGGGCGCAATCTGCAGCTCACCGAAGCGGGCCGCACCATGCTGCACTATGCCGACCAGATTTTTCTGCTCGGCCAGGAATTGCAGCAAGCGATGGAACGCGGCGACAGCTTGCGGGCGCGGCTGAATATCGGCATCGTTGATATGATCCCCAAAAGCAATGCGCTGCAGCTCTTAAGCCCGCTGCTTCAATCGTCGCAAACATCGCCATCGTCGCACAGCACGATCAAGTTGGTGTGCCAGGTCGATGGCGATCTGAACGAATTGCTGGCCAAACTGACTTTGCACCAGTTTGACCTGATTCTGGCCGACCGCCCTTTGCTCAACGCCGAAGCGCTACAGCTGCGTAGCCAGCCGCTGACCACCGCGCCCATCATGCTGCAAGGCACGCGCGAACTGCTTGAACAATACCAGCCGCACTTCCCGCACAGCCTGAGCGGTGCGCCCTTATTGCTGCCAACGCGCAATACTGCGCTGCGCCTGCAGCTGGATGCCTGGTTTGCCGAGCGGCAAATCTACCCTGATATTGTGGGCGAATTTTCCGACAGTGAATTAATGCACACCTTTGCCAAGGCAGGTATCGGCCTGCAGCCAGCACCTGTCATCCCCTCCAGAGCAATACCTGTGAATGACTTGCATATCGTCGGCGAGCTGAGCGGCGTCGATGCGCAGTATCATGCCATTTACAGCCCGAAAAAAATCCTGCATCCGGCGCTGGAAAAGCTGCTGAACCCACTACCCGAAACGGCCTGAAATATACCTCCGTAATACTGCTGCAAGCCGCTGCAGCGCCCGCACCAGCGGCGCTGTAGTGCATGCACTAAGTCCAACAGAAAACGCACAACTTCGGTTACAATCGTCGTTTTCCCGAATACAGCAGCAGGAGACTTCAGCATGTCAATGGCAGATCGCGACGGCGTCATTTGGTACGATGGCAAACTGGTAGATTGGCGCGACGCGACGACCCACGTCCTCACGCACACCCTTCATTACGGCATGGGTGTATTTGAAGGCGTACGTGCATACGAAACGCCCAAAGGCACTGCGATTTTCCGTCTGCAAGACCATACCGAGCGTCTGCTCAACTCGGCCAAGATTTTCCAGATGAATATTGGCTACAGCGCAGAAGAGCTGAACGAAGCACAAAAAACCGTCGTGCGCGAGAACAAGCTGAAATCTTGCTATTTGCGCCCATTGTCGTTTATCGGCAGCGAAAAGCTCGGCATTGCCGCGACCAATAACACCATCCACACCATCGTGGCTGCGTGGCCTTGGGGCGCTTACCTGGGCGAAGACGGCCTGACCAAAGGCATTCGCGTTAAAACATCGAGCTTTACCCGTCACCACGTGAATGTGTCGATGGTGCGTGCCAAAGCCAGCGGTTACTACATCAATTCGATCATGGCGCATCAGGAAGCGGCGGCTGACGGCTACGATGAAGCGCTGCTGCTCGACACCGAAGGCTACGCATCCGAAGGCGCGGGTGAGAACCTGTTTATCGTGAAAAAAGGCATCATCTACACACCAGACGTAGCCTCATGTCTGGACGGCATCACGCGCAATACGGTGCTGACTTTGGCCGCTGAAGAAGGCTTTACCGTGGTGCAAAAACGCATCACGCGCGATGAAATCTACACCGCTGACGAAGCGTTCTTCACCGGCACGGCTGCTGAAGTCACACCAATCCGCGAGCTGGACAATCGCCCAATTGGCGCTGGCACACGTGGCCCGATCACTGAGCGTTTGCAAAAACGTTATTTCGACTGCGTAAAGGGGCTGGATCCGAAACACGAAGACTGGCTGACACTGGTATAAAAACCGTAGGGTGGGTTAGCGCAGCGTAACCCACCGTGGCTGATAACTGGTGGGTTACGCCTACGGCTAACCCACCCTACGAGAATCAAAAGAGGACACTATGAGCCTGATCGACAACACCCAAAAAGAAATCGAAGTGACCGCGCACGACGTGCCTTTGCACTGTCCGATGCCGAACATGTTGAAATGGAATTCGCACCCACGCGTTTTCCTCGACATCGCGAAAACTGGCAAAGCGCAATGCCCATACTGTGGCACGCAGTACAAATTGAAAGAAGGCGAAGTGATCAAAGGCCATTAATTGAGCCAAACACAAGAAGCGGCGAACCAGAATATCCTGGTCGCCGCTTTTCTGCTTTTTTCGGTGTAAGTAGTTAAGCAAAAGTTGTCTTGCATCGTTGTCTCGCCTTGTCGTACTCGATGTACTGTCTGCGGCTTCGATGCCTTGCCATAAAACTTTTGCACGAGCACTTAATTATCAGGAAGTATTTCTTGAACAAAATTCTGATTGTCGCCCCGGCCTGGGTGGGCGATGCCATCATGGCGCAGCCGATGTATGCGCGCCTCAAGCAGCGCTACCCATCTGCACAGATCGACGTACTCGCTCCGGCGTGGACTCGCCCTTTGCATGCGCGCATGAGCGAAATCAGCGAAGCCATTGATGCACCGTTCGGCCATGGCGAGCTGAAATTGCGCGAGCGCTGGAAATTGGCACGGCAATTGAAAGCACGTGGCTACGATCAAGTGATTGTGCTGCCCAATTCGATCAAGTCGGCATTGCTGCCCGCCTTTGCCGGTATTGCGGTACGGACCGGCTGGGTAGGTGAAATGCGTTACGGCCTGCTTAACGATATTCGCACGCTGGACCCAATCAAACTGCCACAAATGGTGCAGCGGTTTTATTCGCTCGCGGACGAGAAAGACGCCCCGCGCATCAGCGTGATTCCGCATCCGGTGCTGACGATTAGCGAAGACTCACGCGCGGCTGCGCTCGCCAAACTGGGCTTGAGCACCGACAAACCGATGATTGCAATTTGCCCCGGCGCCGAATACGGCCCAGCCAAGCGCTGGCCAGCAAAACACGCGGCCGCGCTGGCCAGTCAGCTGATCGCCGATGGCGCGCAGGTGTGGCTGTTTGGCTCGGGCAAGGACAATGAAATCTGTGCCGAAATTGCAGCCCTGACCCCGCAGGTGATCAATCTGGCGGGCAAAACCAGCCTAGCCGAGGCGATAGACTTGCTGTCCTTATCGCACGTGGCCGTTTGCAATGATTCGGGGCTGATGCATGTGGTGGCGGCGCTGGGTCGGCCGCTGGTCGCCGTTTTTGGCTCCAGCTCACCATCGTTTACGCCCCCATTGACCTTAAAAGCCAAAATTGTCACGCTCGATCTGGAATGCAGCCCATGTTTCGAGCGGGTATGCCCGCTTGGGCATATGGATTGCCTCAATAAACTGACGCCGGATTATGTGATGAAGGCGCTAAAAGAAATCACCAAGGAATAATCAGCATGGAATTTTTAGACCTCGCCCCCATCGCCAAAGTCGCTGGCACTGTTGCGCTGCCCGGCTCGAAAAGCATTTCCAACCGCACTTTGCTGCTCGCCGCTTTGTGCGCAGGCCAAACCACGGTGCGTGGGCTGCTCGCGTCGGACGATACACAACGGATGTTGGAGGCGCTGGATACACTGGGCGTCAAAGTTGAGCAGCTAGGTGATAGCCGCGATTTCATCGTGCATGGCTGCGCTGGCAACTTCCCGAATAAAGAGGCCGATCTGTTTCTGGGCAATGCCGGTACGGCTTTCCGTCCACTCACGGCAGCGCTGGCGCTATCGAACGGCAGCTATCATCTGCACGGCGTGGCCCGCATGCACGAGCGCCCGATTGGCGACTTGGTCGATGCGCTACGCCAAGCGGGTTGCCAGATCGATTATCTGGGCAATGAAGGGTTCCCTCCGCTGCAAATCAAGCCGGGCGTCGTTGCTGCAGAGACAGCTTCGAAGGTCCAAGTCAAAGGCAATGTGTCTAGCCAATTCCTGACCGGCTTATTGATGGCTTTGCCATTGAGTAATCGCGATACGACGATTGAAGTGGTCGGCGAGCTGATTTCCAAACCGTATATCGAAATCACGCTCAACCTGATGGCCAAATTCGGACTGAAAGTCGAGAAGAAAAGCTGGAACGAATTCTTTATCCCTGCTGGCCAAGTGTACCAATCACCGGGCGAGATTTTTGTAGAAGGCGATGCGTCGAGCGCGTCGTATTTCCTTGCCGCCGGAGCGATTGCTGGCGCAGGCCGTGGTGGCGATGCCGTTCGCGTTACGGGCGTCGGTAGCGAGTCAATTCAGGGCGACAAACGCTTTGCCGAGACGCTGGAGCAGATGGGCGCGCAAATCACCTGGGGACCAAACTGGATTGAAGCGGCGCCGCCAAGCAATGGCCAACTGCAAGCCATCGACGTCGATCTGAACCACATCCCGGATGCGGCAATGACGATTGCGATTGCCGCGCTATTTGCCAACGGCAAAACGACCATTCGCAATATCGAAAGCTGGCGGGTAAAAGAAACTGATCGCCTGTCGGCGATGGCGACCGAATTGCGCAAAGTCGGTGCGCTGGTCGAGGAAGGTCAGGACTGGATTTCGGTGACACCACCTGAGCAGCTGATCGCCAACGCCGAAATCGACACTTACGACGATCATCGCATGGCAATGTGTTTCTCGCTGGTGGCGCTGGGTGGCGTGCCGGTGCGGATTAATGATCCGAAATGCACGGCTAAAACTTTCCCGACTTACTTTGAAGAGCTCTCGCGCATCAACAAAGCCTGAGTATCCAATAGCCCGGGCCGCCCGGCATTGCGCGCAATGCCGCCAGAACCGCCCCAGCTTCAGACTGCTCAAGTTGACTTGAATGGCCTAAAGCTGGGGCGGTTTTGCTTATCTTGCCCGCGCTTTATGGCGTGACTTCGCTGCTTTTCCGGCTTTGCCGGATTTCACAGCACCCGCCTTCTGCCGCTTCTGGCTGGCTTTTTTCAAATTGCGCTGCTTGCTCGTGGTGTTCACACGGGATTTTTTGGTCTTGGCCGATGGCACCGCCCTGACCTTGCCTTTTTTCCCTTTTTGCACGCTTTGCGTCCGGGCTTTTTTGCTGCTGGCGGCTTTGCTGCGCTTCACGCTTTGAGCCGTTTTCTTGTATCTGGTTTTTTTATTCTTGCTGACCTTGGCGGCCTTGGCTTTGGGCGCAGATTGTACATTCGTACGTTGCGAGCTGGCAGCAGGCGCACGCTTGGCAATCGGTGGTGCTGCGTCAGGGCTATCAAATGGTAATGGTGCATCTTCAGCCCACACTGTGCTGGTTGCTAATACCACTGAGCTCACAAAAACTGCCATGCTTCGCAAAAAATTCTGCATCCCGATTCAACCTTTTTCATCATCAAAACTGCGCCGCACATTATACCCCGCCCTGACAGCGTCAAAAGGATATTTAAACATTAGAAAACGCTTAAAAACAGAGCAAAAAGAAGACAAAAGTCAGCAATAGGAAAGTTTAATTACAATTAAATCAAATATTCCTTTCCCTAAAAATTATTTGTCATAAATACGTGATTTCCCTAGCTTGTAGTGATTGACGCCCAGACTACGAATGGTAGGATTACGGAAATCCTTTAATACCAGTTTCAGGATTGAAGACAACCACTGAGACCGCTTAGCAGTCAGTGGACATAAAAGTGCCAGCGGCGTTAATGGGGAAAGCGCAGCTCTTGACCGGCCAAAATCCTCGATGGAGTGGGACTATGAATACCAAGTTTCAAATCTCGGCTTTGGTGGCAGCTTTATGTCTGAGCGCAGGCGTATGGGCAGCAGACTGGAATGCCTCGTCGGTTTATCTGGCCAACGACGTCGTTACCTATCAAGGTAAAGATTACAAAGCCAAATGGTGGACGACCGGTGAAGCACCAGGTGCCAGCCAGTGGGGTCCGTGGCAATTGCTTGGCGCTAGCGGCGCGACACCTGCGCCAACAGTCAAACCAACCACGGCCCCAACCGCAGCACCTACCATCGCGCCAACAGTGGCGCCAACTGCAAAACCAACCGTAGCACCAACTGCCAAGCCGACTGCAACGCCAGTGGTGACTGCTGCACCAACGGCCAAGCCAAGCGCAACACCCGTGGTCACCGCCGCACCGACCACTGCACCTACGCCGACTCCAACGCCAAGCGTAACCACTACACCAGGTTCAGGCTTGCCAAAATGTGATACCGCATGGAACGCTGGCAGCTCTTATGCTGGCGGCGCAAAAGTCAGCTTTAACGCTGTGAATTACACGGCCAAATGGTGGGCCAATGCCGGTGCCGAACCAGGCAAAGATGGCGCATGGAATGCAGCTGGTGCCTGTGACGCAACAGGCATGACCACCCCACCGCCGGGCGGTGGCGGCAGCACGGGCGGCGTACCGACCAAAGCCGAAGCCGATGCCTACGCAGCCACACTGACCAATAGCGATATCTTCCGCAAAGTCAAAGCATCAGTTCGCACAATGCCAAACTCAGTGGTGGAAGCCGTTGCGCCTGGCCTGATGACTAACCCAAGTAACGTGAAACGCGTTGAAGCGATCTTGCCAAAAGCGAAGTGGGATTACTACTTCTCGAAAGCGCACCCAAGCTACACCTACACCCGTTTCTTGCAAGCCACGGCTAAATTCCCAGCGTTCTGTGGTGATTACACTGATGGCCGCAATGCCGATGAAATCTGCCGCCGCTCACTGGCCGCTTCGTTTGCGCACTTCGCCCAAGAAACTGGTGGCCATAGCGTAGAGCAATACGGCAATCCGGAATGGCTGCAAGCGCTGGTACATGTACGCGAAATGGGTTGTACCGACTCAGGCACCAACTGCGGTTACAACGGCGAATGTGCTGACCCGGTATTTAACAAAGTCTGGACTTGCGGCACCGATGCGAAAGGCGGCTACCTGAAGTACTTCGGTCGTGGCGCGAAACAGTTGTCTTACAACTACAACTACGGCCCATTTAGCCAAGCCATGTTTGATGGCGACCAATCTGTGTTGCTGAAAAACCCAGACTTGGTAGCGGAAAGCTGGTTGAACCTCGCGTCAGCAGTGTTCTTCTTTGTTTACCCACAGCCACCAAAACCATCCATGCTGCACGTGATTGACGGTACTTGGGTGCCAAACGAGTTTGATAAATCGCGTCAATTGGGCAATGACTTCCCAACGACGATCCAGATTATCAATGCTGAATGCCAGGACACCCCAACCAAACCGGCTGCGCAAAACCGCATCAACTACTACACCGAGTTTGCGCGCGATCTGGGCTGGGACATCAACAAAGAATCGATGAAATGCTCAGGCATGGGTCGCTTCGATGGTGGTTCATCGGCCGCGTTCAATATTTACTGGGAAAAAGACTGGAAAGTGGGCGGCGATAACAAGTGTCAACTCGTCAGCTACCAGACGCCATACAATGCACTGATCGACGGCCAATACACCAAGTGTGTGGAAGCCAACTGGGGTATTACTCTGAAGTAATTATCCAGCCTGATCTGCGAAGACATACGCCACATGGGTAACCATGTGGCGTTTTTTTTGCGTGGAAACGTCAGGCTTGTGATGCCCGACGAATGACATACAATAAGTAAGAAATCAGCCCAGCGGAATTTGTCATGACTTTCATTCAAGGCCTCAATATCAGACTCAAATTGCAGAGCGCCTTTCTGCTGGTCTCGCTACTCACCATCGCCGTTTTTACCACTCAATCCATCCTCAGCGCCAAGCAGCACGCGCTGGCCACGATCAACGCCAAGCTGGAAACCGCCGCGCGCGCTTACATTCATATTATCGGCAGCCAGTATCACGACCAGCTACCTGCGCGCGATCATGTTGATCTGCGCGAAAAGCGCCGCGAAGCCGAAAGACTAACGCAGGCTGCGCGGCAGATGGGTGTGAATTACCTTTATTCGTTTATTGTGCGTGAGCAGCAAGTGATCTATACCACCGCCTCGCTGTCCGACGAGCAATTGCGCGACCCGACTGTCGATTTCTACCTCAAGCCCAGCGATGTACCGGAAACCGATCCGGCCACCCGGCTGGCCAAACAAAGCGGGCAGGCGCAGTTCAGCGAAAACGACAACCCGGAGTATGGTTTTTTGCGCTCTATTCTGATGCCGGTGACCAGCCCCGGTGGCGAGGTGTATGTTGTCGGCGTGGACGTTGACGCCAATGTTGTGCGCCAGCAAGTGCATGCAGCCATGTGGTCCGCTGCCGCCACCGGCCTGGTGATGCTGATCATTGCGATCATGGTCTCGCTATTGCTGGGCAATATGATTGCGCAACCGCTGCGCCGCCTGCGCGACATGATGCACTCGCTGACCACCGGCCAGGGCGATCTGACCATACAGTTGCCAGTGCAATCGGCCGACGAAATCGGCCAGATCGCTACGCACGTCAACACCTTTATGAGCCAGCTCAGGCAGATGTTTTTAACGGTACACAATGAAACGGTCAAACTGACCAGCGGAGTACACACCATCGACCAGATGACCCAGCGCCTCAGTCACGACGCCCAGCAACAAAGTGAAATGGCCACCGCCACTGCGGCCACCATCGAGGAAATCACCGTTAGCATCAATCACATCGCCCAGAATACGCAGGACGCGGAAAACGTCGTGCAAAACACCGGCCGGCAATCGCAGGCCGCGGCCGAATCGGTGATCAATGCGGCCAATGAAGTTAACGATATTGCCCGGCAGGTGAGCCAGCTCTCCGGGGCGATGGACGAACTGGAGCAGCATTCGGTGCAGATCAGCAGCATTGTCAGCGTCATCAAGAAAATCGCCGACCAGACCAATCTGCTGGCGCTCAACGCCGCCATTGAAGCAGCCCGAGCTGGCGAGCAAGGCCGGGGCTTTGCGATTGTCGCCGATGAAGTGCGCAAACTGGCCGAACGCTCGGGCCAGGCTGCGGTGGAAATCAGCGCCAAAATTGGTGCGATGCGCGAGCAATCGCACCGCGCCAGTCATGATATGGGTAATACGCACGACGCCGTACACAATAGCGTACAGCGAGCACAGCAAGCCGCCAGCGACATCAGCCAGATCCAGCAGCAAATGCAGGAAGTCGTGGCGCGAATTCAGGATATTGCCGAAGCCACGCACGAACAATCGAGCGCCACCACCGATATGGCCAAATCAGCCGAGCGCATCAGCAGCATGGCGCAGGATGGCAATCAGTCACTGCAGGCAGCGCGCGATGTGATCGGCAATCTGAATCAGCTGGCCGAACAATTACGTCAGATGATTGGGCGCTTCAAGCTCTAAGCCGCTTGCCGCCGCAATATCCACCCTCTGCCCTGCGCCAGCACAACGCCGGACAATATCAGGCCACCACCCAGCCAGTGATAGGCATGGATGGTTTCGCTCAGCACCAGTGAGGCAATCAGGGCGGTAAATAGCGGCAGCATATTCATGAAAATCGCCGCCTGCTCGCTGCCCAGTTGCTGCACGCCGATCATCCAGCAATATGCTGCCAACACGGACGAGGCTATACCGGCAAACAAAACCAAGCCGATCGCCGAAGGCACAATCGCCAGACTGTGCGCACTGGCCGCCACCGGAATCAGCATCAGCACACCGAGCAAAACCTGCACATATAAAATCAGCCACGGCGCAAAAGGCAGCGCCCAGCGGCGCAGCAAAATACCATACAGCGCGTAAGCGCTTGAGCCGACCAGCATCAGCGCATCGCCACGATTAACCCCGTGAGCAAGCAAGCTGGCCGGATGCCCTTGCCCCAGCAAATACAGCACACCCGCCAGCGAAACCAGCACACCCAGCACTGCCGCTGGCGCGGGTTTGAAATTGAAGAGCAGACTATTGAGCAGCACACCGAGCAGCGGAATCAGCGCACAAATCACGCCCATATTGGTCGCGCTGGTGCTGTGCGCGGCAAAATAAGCCAGGCACTGATACAGCACCATGCCCAGCAAAGCAAGCACAGCAAATTTGGCCAGATAAGGCCGAAGCTGCGGCCATTGCCGCCGCAATTGTGGCGCCATCACCGGGCTGAGTACCAGTGCGGCAATCAGCCAGCGATATAGCGAAATTGCTGCCGGGTCGATCACCGCTGCGGCCGCCTTGGACACCACGGTATTGGCCGCCCAGATCAGCACGGCAAGTACAGGAAAAAGCCAGTTCATCATGGCCTCCGGGGAGTAAATTCGATACCAGCAGTGTATCTCCGTCCGATTCGATGTTTATAATGCAAAACAGACAAACCAATCACGAAATCCGGACAGATTGCTGCGGGCATTGTGATCACAGCTTGTCTTCCGACTGGAGCCCCGATGAACGTACCCTATAGCGCACAGGACGCACAGCTGCCCGAACCCGCGCCGCTGTATTTTCGCTACGAGCAAGTTGACGCGCACACCGGCTATGCGCCGCACCGGCATCCGTGGGGGCAGCTTAACCGGATCAATCTGGGGCTACTGGAAATCAGCGCGGGCGAGCTTAATCTGGTTGCGCCGGCCGATTACATCGTCTGGGTGCCAGCGGAGCTCGCGCACGCGGCCTATATCCGGCAGGCACTGGCCTACACCTCGGCCTATGTCAGCGACACATGGGCGCAGCGTCTACCCGATTACGCTTGCCTGATTGCGCAAACGCCGCTAATCCGTGCGCTGTTTGACGATTTTGCCGCGCGGCAAATCCACGCCTGCAGCGATGGCGAGCAAACGCAAGCGCGTTTATTGCTTGAGTTGCTGCTCGCCGCCGACCATCAGCGCTGCTATCTACCCGAAAGCGAGCACAAACAATTGCGCCCGATTCTGGACGCACTGCGGCACAATCCGGGCGACACCACCACGCTGACCCAATGGGCGGCTCAAGTGCACACCACCGAGCGCACCCTGGCCCGGCATTTCCAGCGCGAGATGGGGCTCAGCTTTGTGCAATGGCGCAACCGCCTGCGCCTCTTGAACGCGCAAGCCGCGCTCAAAGACGGCGGCAGCATTCAGGATATTGCCTGGCAGCTGGGCTATGGCAACCCATCGGCATTTATCGCCATGTTTCGCCAGCACACCGGTGTATCACCCGAGCGGTATCGCCGTCAATTGAAGAACACCTAAATATAACCATGGGTATAGCCATATAGAGCAATATTTAATTAGTCTACAGCCATATACCCCTAATTAGGCAGTAAATACTTCATCATCAATTGCAAGACCGGCGGGCGGTTGCTGCACGCAGCCAGGCGCGCACGTGCATTGGGTACCAGATCAAAATCATAAGGGTTACGCCCGGCGATCAAGGTCAGTCTGGCCGGATCAATCGCAGCAATCAGCTCGCTCTGGCGAGGAAAACGCGTCGCGTTATAGCTCTGGAATACCACTTGCGGCGCCGAATTGGCCGCCGCGAGCACCGCCGCAAAATCAGCCTCGCCAACTTGGGGCGGAACGATCATTTCGCTAACGGCCAGACCCTCCGCCTGCAAGAACGGCAGCAAAGTACCGCGCGCGCTGATCGACGCACCCAGCGCCACTTCATCGATTTCGGTGCGAGCCAACAGCTCGACTGTCACCAGCAGCACCGGCTGCGTGCGATCGAGCGGCGCGCCCTGATGGCGAATCGCCAGTGCCTGCACCTGTCTGGCTAGCGCCATTGCGCTCTCGGCCTGCAGG
Organism: Chitinibacter sp. GC72; assembly: GCF_009760905.1. GTDB lineage: Bacteria > Pseudomonadota > Gammaproteobacteria > Burkholderiales > Chitinibacteraceae > Chitinibacter. Next base: position 55,286 of record NZ_VIRW01000013.1, read on the forward strand.
TTTTGCGGCACCAGCGGTAAATCACGCCAGTGCTGCATGGCTCGGACATACTTCATATGGGTAATTCGCTCAACAGCAGCCTTTACCTGATCTACCGACAAATACCCCTGCTCAACCGCGTTGGCAATCGCTTGCACCGCCTCGCGCTGGCGGTCAATCCGATGCGAGACCAGCGCAATATCCGCGCCCGCCCGAATCGCCCTCACCGCGCCTTGCGCCGTACCGGCACCGCCTTTGCTCACATCAGAAATCGCGTCCATTTCCAAACAATCGGTGACAATCACGCCACTAAAACCCAGCTCCTCGCGCAGCAGGCCGCTGAGCACTTTGTGCGACAAAGTGGCGGGCGTGGCGGTATCGGGCTCGATCGCAGGAAAAACCACATGCGCCGTCATGATGGCATCGACGCCTGCGGCAATCGCCGCCTTGAATGGTGCCAGCTCAACCGCGTCAAGCCGCGATTTATCGTGGGCAATCACCGGCAAGGCGTAGTGCGAATCGCTGGCCGTATCGCCGTGCCCCGGAAAATGCTTGGCCGTCGCCGCAATCCCCGCCGCCTGAATGCCGCGCATTGCCGCCAGACCATACACGGTGACAGTCGGTGAATTTTCGCCAAACGAGCGCACACCGATCACCGGATTATTGCGATTATTGTTAATGTCCAGACTGGGCGCGAAATTGATATTGATGCCCATCTGCCGCAGTTCATCCGCGCCGATGCGGTGCAATTGTTCGCAATCCGCTGGGCTGCAACCGGCCACGGCATGCGAGGCATAGCCCGAAGCGTAGGCCATCGCCGACGGTAACGGCGTGACACCCTCTTCAATCCGCATCACCATGCCGCCTTCCTGATCGATGCCGATCAGCAGCGGAATGTCCGAGACTTCGGCATTGATTTCCTGCAAGCGACGGCACAGCGCCGCCACTTGCGCGGGCGATTCAATATTGCGGCGAAACAGAATCACCCCGCCCACCCGCTGCTCGCGGATCAGGCTTTCAATATGGGTATTGGGCACAAAACCATCGAAGCCAACCATCACCAGCTGGCCGATTTGCGCACGGAGTTCAGAGGAAATTTGCATAGTCGCCAGAGTACCCTTAGTAACTGTAATTAAAGCAGCCACTCGCGTAGCGAGGCTCCCTCTCAAGGAGAGGGCGGGGGGTGTGGGTATAAAACATGAGGCGGCGGGCTTTACCCCCAAGCATCTAGGGCTCGGCTTTGCCGAGACCCGCAATGCATGATGATCCTATTAAGTGCCGCCGTGCAGCCGTTTATCCCACCAAACGACGTAAAACTTCTTCGCGGCCAATCAAGGCTAATACCGCATCGACCGATGGCGTGTTGGTGATACCGCAGACTTTGGCGCGTAGCGGCATGCCCACTTGCGGCATTTTGACGCCTTGCGCTTTGACGAAATCCTTGATGAAAGCGCCAATCGTCGCAGCATCCCAGCTCTCCAACTTCGCCGCTTCAGCGGCAAATACTTTCAGGCGTTCTTCCGATTCCGGATCGAGGTGCTTTTCGACGATCTCGGCGCTTGGCGTCAGTGGCTGATAGAAATATTCAGCCTGATCGGCCATTTCGACCAAGGTCTGGCAACGATCTTTCAGCAAGGCGCACACATCCGCCAGCGCTGGACCACCCTCGGTGTTAATACCTTTGTCAGCCAGGAAGCCCGCAACGCGCGCAGCAAGACGCGCCGGATCAGCCGCCTTGATGTATTGCGCATTGGTCCACAGCAATTTATCGCGATCCATCCGGCTTGGGCTGCCGCTGACGTCTTTCAGATCGAACCATTCAACAAATTGCGCCAACGAGAAAATTTCGTCGTCGCCATGACCCCAGCCCAAACGCGCCAGATAATTGAGCAGCGCTTCAGGCAGAAAACCTTGCGTATCGTAATCGACCACCGATACCGCGTCGCGGCGTTTGGAGAGTTTCACGCCCTGATCGTTATAAATCATCGGCAGATGCGCAAACACCGGCACTGGTACGCCCATCGCTTCGTAGATCACGATCTGGCGTGGCGTGTTATTCACATGGTCGTCGCCGCGAATCACGTGGCTGATGCGCATGTCGGCATCGTCGACCACCACACAGAAGTTATACGTTGGTGTGCCATCGGGGCGGGCAATGATCAGATCGTCGAGCTCGTTATGGCTGATCTCGATGCGGCCTTTGACTTGGTCTTCCCAGACGACCGAGCCACCAATCGGCGTTTTGAAACGCACGACGGGTTTGATGTCGGCAGGAATCGCGGGCAAGGTTTTGCCTTCCTCTGGGCGCCAAGTACGATCGTAACGTGGCTTTTCACCTTTGGCTTCAGCCGCCGCGCGTTGGGCTTCGAGCTCTTCTTTGCTGCAATAGCAATAGTAAGCAGTGCCATTAGCGAGCAATTGCGCGATGACTTCTTTATAACGCTCCATCCGTTGCATTTGGTAGAACGGGCCTTCGTCATAGCCCATATTCACCCAATGCATACCATCCAGAATGGCCGCGACCGATTCAGGCGTCGAGCGCTCAAGGTCGGTATCTTCAATCCGCAAGATAAATTGGCCGCCGTGTTTTTTGGCATAGGCCCAAGAAAACAGCGCGGTACGAACGCCGCCAATGTGCAGCAAACCAGTAGGTGAAGGGGCGAAACGGGTACGAACAGTCATCGAGCAAATCCGGCTAAATAGCGAAAGCGCCATTGTACCGTAAATGCCTGAAAACGCAGACCTTGGGGTCTGTTGACCTTTGGTTTGCCGTCGCGCTGGCACGAATTTTTCGATGCGGCAAGGTCCACAGACCTTAGCAAAAACGGCAAATACACAGGCCATGTATTTGCCGCTAGAGCAGATCAGGATTGGGCTAGCGGGATATACCTACCAGGCAGCTGCCAGCTTTTCAACTGCCATCGGGTTGAGCACACTATTGATTTCCAGCTGCAGATTTTCCGGATTGTGCACGATGACCGAATCGGACGTCATTGGCAGCACCGTTTTACTCGGCGGCTGAAAGCGCGCCAAAATGTCGTAATACGATTGCAGGCTTTCAACAAAAATCACCGGCTCGCCACCGCGGGCGTAGCCATACTTGAGCGTGCTGAAATATTCAGGCTTGCGCAGCAAAGGCAGCACCGATTTCACATCGGCCCAGCTGTTCGGATCTTTTTTCATCCGCACCGCCAAAGTACGCGCATCGATCAGATGACCCATGCCGACGTTGTACGCGGCCAGCGCCAGCCAGGTGCGATCAGGTTCGGGCGCGCGATCAGCCAGCGTGTCTTTCAGCAGCTGGATATATTTGGCGCCGCCAATAATGCTCTGATAGGGATTGGTGCGATCAACATTCATGCGCTGCGCCGTTTCATTGGTCAGCATCATCATGCCGCGCACGCCGGTGGGCGACACCGCATCGGGGTTCCAGTGTGACTCCTGATACGACAGCGCAGCAATCAGCCGCCAATCAAGCCCCGTGCGCTGCTCGGCTTCCTGAAACCAGTTTTTATAACGCGGCAAAGTCGATTGAATGCGCCCCAGATAGGCCAGCGCATCGAGCTGGTCAACCCGGTTTACATGGCCGTAGTAGCGGTCGAGCAAACGACGCAGCGAGCCATCGGCCACCTGTTGCTGGAAAAAAGCACCAATCAGGATTTGCAGCTGGATATCATTGTCCGGCATGGCCCAGGCCAGCTGCTGCTGGCTGGAAATCACGCTGGAGGTGGCGATATTCGGGTAGTAGTTTTGCGCCACTTCGGCGGCGTGCGAGTCAACCAGTGCAAATTCAAGCTTGCCTTGCGAGACCTGCTCGATCAGCGACTCGCTATCGCCATTGTCAATCACCTGCCAGCTTAACGCTGGCGAGGCCTGCTGCAATTTGTGCAATGCCGAAACGTATTGCGGCAAGGTATTGAGCGTCGATAGCCCTTCCTTGAGCGCCTTCAGTGCAGTGGCTTCGCTGGTTTTGGCCGAGAAGACCAGCCGCGCATCCACATCCTGATAGCTGGCACCGTAAATCAGGCCAGCCACATCATCGCGCGGGCCACCCACAGCCAGATGCGCCTCGCGACGCTTCAGGCGGGCCAGCATCTCAGTGTAGTTGCTGCTCACCAGAAATCTGACTTTCAGATTGTTGCGCTGGGCAAATTGCGTGATCAGATCGTATTCCAGACCTGCATAATCACCAGCGGCATTCACATACAACGCCGTCGGGCCATTTTGCACCAGCACCACCAGTTCTTTGGTTTCTGCCCACGGCAATACCTGCTGTGCGCGGGTCTGATCCGACTCGCCACAGGCAAATAATAAGAGCGTAGAAAGCGCGACCAAAAATCTCTTCATGCCGACCTAGTGTTTTGTAAGAATGGGCGCATTGTGCCTGCATCTCATTGAAACTACAAACAAAAAATGCTTTTTCGGCATCAGAATTGTCTAATATTTAAGCAAAAACAGCGTAAAACAAAGCACAAAAAGACAGTAGCAAGAAAGAATAATTAACTAAATACTTTCAAAATGTTTAATTTAATGCGGCAAAAAAAGCATTCTGCCGAGCTAGTAAAAAACCCCTGAACAAGCAGGGGTTTTTTATCGGACAAGATCATGATCTCAGTTTAGATAGGCGATCAAACGCTCGGCCCCGGGCTTGTAGCGCAAAATGTCCTCGGCTGTTCTTTGCTGATGATCCCGTAAGCTTTTGTCAGCGTGATAGGCGATCAATAATTCCAAGATACGAGCCGATCCGGCTTCAGCCGCATAGTGTAATGTTGACCAACCTTTCGCGTCTTGCAGATTCACTTGGGCTCCCAGTTGCAGTAAACAGCCCGCTGCGGCAACCCTGTTTCGCCTCGCAGCGTACATCAGCGGGCTCATGCCATCGATATCCTGCACATCGATTTTTGCGCCATAGCGGTGCAATTCTTCGATGGTACTCACCAGGTCCTGTGCTGCCAGCCAATGCAGCGGACGGCATGCAAATTCATCGGCCACCTCGACCGAGGCCCGTGCCCTGAGCAGGGTCAGAATCAGCTCGCGATGCCCGTAGCGGCACGCCCACCACAGCATCGACAGCCCGTCGCTATCGAGCCTGTCAATCGGGATAGGGATACCCGATGCCAGCGCATCGCTGATCAGCGCCAAATTGCCGACCTTGGCCGCTTCCATCAGCGTGGGGGCATCAAAAATCCGCTGATCGGCGCGTTGCTCTTCAACACCAAGCTCATTTTCTGACCAGATTTCGCTGCGTTCATTTTGGGGAAAAAGCTGGTTATGCCGACTCGAGATGCTGAACAATTCGTGCATGACCTCGGGCTCAAAGCCTTGTCGGCCACCCCGGCGATCAAAAAACAAATCGTTCAGAAAAATATTGAGCGCTGGCGTTCCCCAGCTATTGAGCAGCCTTTCGGCCAGATGCGGGTATTTTTCCGCCAGATGCAAGGGCAAATCGGCGGGTCCGAGCAGTTCGAGCAAACGTTGAGCGACATCATCCGTAGCCATTTCCATCTCCACCCCCTTTCAGAAGGTTTCAGTGTAGATACACCACCGCATGCTTCAAGCCCGGATTGCATCACGGCAATCCAGACGGCAGCGCCAGCGGGCAAAGCCGCCGACACGCCTTATTTCTTGCTGCAGAAGCGCTGATAATCGCCCTGCACGACTTTCTGCCGCGCCTTCATTTTTTCAATGTCGTAGGATTTATTGCTGCCGCCGCCAAGACGACGGGTGATCAGGCTGTCTTCTTTTTGCAGCTTGGCGCAGCGCTCGGCTTCCAGCCGGGCCAGCTTGGCCGGATCGGGTTGATAGTATTGCTCGGCATTCGCCGCCGCGGCCAGTAATAAGATGGCCATTCCAAGACCGATATTCATCTGTTAATCCTTGAGTGCAAATAATGTAGTGCGCAAATCGTGCTGCAGCGGCGACACCGGCCAGCACCAATCATCAAGCGCGACCACCGGCAGCAGGCCAGCGAGACTATTGCATACCCACAGCGCCTTAGCTGTGGATAGTTGTTCGCGTTTGATTTTACATACTGCCGTTGGTATACCCAGCTGAGCCGCTGCCAGCAAGGTCATATCACGGCATACCCCAGCTACACCAGATTCGGATAAATCCGGCGTACACAGTACGCCATCGAGCAGCACCAGCACATTGCTCATCACGCCCTCGATCAGATGATCGTCGCGGTCAAACATCAAGCCATCAAAAATACTCGGATCAGACCATTCACGCCGCGCAAGGATATTTTCCAGCCGGTTTAAATGTTTGATGCCCGCCAGCGCGGGTTGCCAACTGGCGCGGGTTGCACAAGTTCTGAGCGTAACGCCCTGCGTCGCCAAATCGGGCGAATACGCGGGCAAGGGTGCAATCTGCACGATGCGATTGGGCGGTAAATCGGCTGGCGCGATATAGCCGCGCGCAGTTTCGCCACGGGTGACAATGATTTTGAGCGTGTTGTTGTTAGGGTGAAGCTGCTCAATATCGGCGAGCAAGCTCGCCTCGGTCGGCGCGACGATGCCAATCGTCGCGCAATCATGCGCGAGCTTAGCGTAATGCCGCGCCCACCAAATCGGCTCGCCATTGAGCACTTTAATCGTGCGAAAAACGCCGTCGCCAAATTGCAGGCCGCGGTCGGCCAGATTGATCGTCTCGGCGGGCTGGCCATTGACGAGCTTGCTGACACTCATGCCTGATGATCTCCCAAGGCGCGCAGCAAACCGCGCGCTTTATGGCGTGTCTCCTGCAATTCGCGTTCGGGATCAGAGTCAGCGACGATGCCTGCGCCAGCGCGGAAATACAGCTGCGAGCCTTGCTGCACAAAAGTGCGAATCAAAATATTGGTATCCATGCTGCCATCGCGATTGATATAGCCCAGCGAGCCGGTGTAAGCGAGGCGTGAGCGATCTTCCAGCTCGCGAATAATCTGCATGCAGCGCACTTTCGGGCAGCCGGTAATCGTACCGCCGGGAAACAGCGCCCGCAGCACATCGGCCGCATTAATACCCTCACGGGTATGCGCACGAATATTAGATTCAATATGATGTACAAAGGCATACGTCTCAACGGCCATCAGCTCGTCAACTTTCACCGTGCCGGGCACCGCAATCCGCCCCAGATCATTGCGCTCCAGATCGACCAGCATAATATGCTCGGCGCGCTCTTTCGGCGTATTAAGTAGTCGCTCTTTCAGCGCAGCGTCTTCGATCGGATCTAGCGAGCGGGCAAACGTGCCGGCAATCGGGCGGGTCTGCACCACGCCATCGCGCACGCTGACCAAACGCTCGGGCGAACTGCTGACGATCTGGCCGACGTCGTCGCCCAAATTCACATAAGCCGAAAACGGCGCCGGATTGGCCTGACGCAAATGCGCAAACACGTCGAGCGGCTCACCTTGCTCCAGCGTCACGTCCCAGCCGCGCGATAAATTCACCTGAAACACGTCGCCGTCATAAATATACTGTTTGGCCCGCGCAGCACCGGCGAGAAAAGCCTGCGGCTCGTCTTCGGAAATCGCGGCGATTTTCAAGGCGGCAGGCGACCAGGCCACATCGGCCTTCACCAAAGCCTGCAGCTGCGCCAATTGCTCGGCGGTTTCGGCAATCAGCGTGGCTTGCTGAGTTTCGCGTTGCAACAACACCGCCGCTGGGCAACGAATCAAGGCCGCCAGCGGAAAATCTCGGATCGCACCTGTGGCTTGCTCCGCTTCAGTGCGATTAAAGCGCGGCGGCACTGTGGGCTCGAAAGTCTCCAAGAGCTCATAGCCGGCATACATCAGCCAGCCACCATGAAATGGAAATTCGGCCTCATCCAAGACGTCGCCGGAGGCGGAGGCAATTGAACCCGGATCAACAAGCAGCGCGGCCAAGTCAGCGACAAAAGCGGCGCCTTCATCAGCACGATAGATGCGCTGGGTTTGCGGCAATCCAAATAAAATATCCCAGCCTTGCGTGCGTGCAGATTGCAGCAGGCTAGGAAAAGCCTGCGGCTGCGTCGCAGCAAGCGCAATCAAGTCAGGAACAAAATCGAGAGTCGAGGTAAGATATTTAGGCATTTGCGCATTGTAATGGCAATCGGGTGCAAACACGATATGGCTTGATCCCGCAGCTTGCGGGCCTGGACTGATTCATGCTTGGACATAAAAGGACGATCAATTAATGCTCAAAACAATCACTGTATGCAGTGCGCTGCTGATCAGCTGCGCCAGCTGGGCGGCGGATGCAACACCTGCAGCGCCGGTACGCACCGTGGCGGAAGTCGACCTGAACCGCTATCTGGGGCAATGGTATGAAATCGCGAAATTTCCGATGTATTTCCAGCGCAATTGCGTGGCCGATACCACGGCCAATTACAGCAAAAATCCCGATGGCAGTATTAAAGTCGTGAATCGCTGCCGCAAGGAATCGGGCGAATATCAACAGGCCGAAGGCAAAGCCACCGCGGTGGACAACACGCAAAATTCGCAATTGAAAGTGAGCTTTTTCTGGCCGTTTAAATCGGACTACTGGATTATCGGGCTCGATACCGACTACCAATGGGCGGTAGTGGGCAATCCGGAGCGCAAGTATCTGTGGATTTTGTCACGCACGCCCAAACTGTCAGAACCCGCCTTGCAAGCCGCGCAAAAAGCCGCGATTGATCAGGGCTATGATCTACGCCAGCTTGATTACACTCGACAGCAATAAGCAGGTATAGCGCTACAAACCATACTATGATTGGCCTGTAGCGCCATACCCATCAGGCAGCCTGAGCATCCATAATATCGGCGGAATTGAGCAGCGATTCCATCGCCCGCTCGAACAGCAAAGCTTGCTCCGTCCAGCGTGCGCGCCCGCTCTGCAGCAGACGCTTGAAGACGCTGACGCTAATCACCGATGGCGCGGCGTCTTCTTCCAGTTTGAGCATCAGCCGCGTTTCATTCGGGCTCATCCAACACAGGCGTGCCGGGCGCAATTCGCCGGTGAGATTCACTTCAATCGGCACACCGCTGCGCAGCCGTTCAAACAGAGCTTCATTACTCATTGGCGCAGCAGTATCGTCATGCAGCGCGGCGGTGCCGGGCTGTGCCAGCTCGGCTTCCACCTGGCGATCAATAAAGCCGATTTCAACTTTCAATTCGCTGATGGCCCGATCGAGTAGCACCGGGTTGATTTGATCCAGCGCGGCCAGCTGGCTGGCATCGGGATCGGCCGCAACGGCACCGATAAATTCGGCCAGCTGCGCGCGCAACATTTCCATGCTGGGCACTTCGATCTGGCTGGCCGCCAAGCCGGCAATCGCCGTGCGGTGCGCATCGATCATATAGCTTTTAAATTGCTGCTGCTGAGTGGCGTCCCAGGGGGTAAATTTCAGCCCTTCGTTCAGCACGGCAATCAGGCGCGGAATCATGCCCAGCAATTGCTGGCGCTCGGCGCGCTCGGCTTTGGGCGCAATGCTCCAGATCAGCTCTGGCACAAACATGCGAAAGCGCAGCGCTTGCACCTGATCCTGGCGCTCGGCGCATTCAATCGCGTACGGCCAGGTATTGATGAAAAAGTCATGCAGCAGATTATCAAGCGTGAACTCGGCCAGTGCCTGCGCCGTCTGCGCGGTAATCCGGGCAAAGCGCAGGGTGCGGCTTTCGGCGTTTTCCATCGCTTGCGACGCCAGCTCGGATTGCTCGTCGGCGGCGCGCAGCTCGCGTGCGATAAAGCGATCCAGCTCGTCGAGCATGCGGGAAAACAGCGCGGCACTTTCTTCCTCTTCCTGCAACAAGGCTTCGATAATCCGGCGGATTTCCGCCGTCATTCGCTCGGCTTTGGGGTCCAGCTGCTGCAAACCCTGGGCAATGGAGCCGATGCGATTCACCAGCATGCGCGCCGGATGATGTTTTTGTGAAAACAAAGCCGGGTCTTGCAGCGCGGTTTTGAGCACGATCCATTGCAAGCGGCCGAGCTGGGCGCGAATCTCGGCCGGCACCTGGCCATCGCGCAGGATAAACTCGAACAGCATGCCGACAATATCAACAATCATCTGCTCGTTGATGTCATTGCTGGCGGCATTGAGCTCAGCCCTTTGCTCCAGAATCAGATTACGCACCTGGCCGCGCTCATCGAGCTGAACGCCCTGCAGATGCGGCTGGCTCATCTGATCGATCGATTGCGACAAGCCCTGGCTCAGTACTTGCGGCTGAACCTGCACGCTGGCCTGACCGCGAAACAGCTGGCGAATCGCCGATCCGACCTGTTTGACCGTACCCAGCCAGCCAGCATGTGCCGCAGCGTTGGGCGCGGCCAATCCGGTGGGCTCTTCAGCATCCCAGGCTTCATCACTCCCCTGCACGGCTTGCTGTCGAATCAGTGCGGACCACTGCCCTAGTCGCCCAAGCGGGTGAATGACTTCGTTGGCTGGCACTGCGGCCATTGCAGCGCTGGTGTCAATGTAATCACTGTGCGCCTGTGCCGAATTCTGGATTTCTTCCATCGGATCGGCCACCATATGTCGCAGCGTGCTCGGGTCGGGCAATTGTCTGACCCGCAATTGTAGCTGCGCTGCGATGCCGTGTTGCGCCAGTAGCTGATTCAAAGACTGATAAATGCCGATCACATGCTGCTGCAGTTGCTCGGCCAGCGTTTCGCACAATAGCTCGTGCAACTCAGGCTCGATATTCAGGCGCTCGGCGGCCATGCTCAGACAGCGCGACATCAGATAAGGCCGGAAAGGATTTTCCCGCTCATTGATATCGTCCTGATCAAACAGAATGGCCATGCGGATATTCAGATCACGCAATTGCTCTTCAGCCGCGTTTCTGAGCCTAGCGGTTAGTTCGTCGATTTTCAGCTCGCCGTCAAACTCGCTGGCATCAACCAGCGACAGGCTGTCGGCAGAAAAAGATTCGCTAAATGAGGGGCGGAAAGTGCTGTAGGCGGTTTGGTAGCTGCGGTTGAGCAGCCTGTCCATACCATCGGCCAGCTCTTGCAGCCAGCCCTGCTCGCGGGTCATCAGCGCGGCACGGGCGTCGAGCATCTGCCTTTGCTCGCTCAGGTTGGCCGCGCGGTCAGCGCGCAGAAAAAGTGTATCTGCGCTGTGAGAAACTAGGTTTGGCAATACGGCATTAAAGGCGCGTAAAAACGCCCCACGTGTCGCCGTGAGCAAGTCATTCCGATCCATAAATTGTCCAATTTTTTGCGCAAAGTTCGGCTCACATCATTTAAGCAGATACGGCGAACTTGTTTCTATTTTTAGTGGAACACATTGTAAGGATTTCCTGACAAAGACGCGATCAAGATCAGTGCAAGCCGACCAATGGCATATTTTTAGCTACAGAGTGGCCGTTTTCTTGGTAAATAAGCGATTTGAAGACGTAAAAAAGCCACGCCGTTCAGGGCGTGGCTTTTTGGCATTAAAAGCACGGAATATTTATACGCGCTTGAACACCAGAGTACCGTTCGTGCCGCCGAAACCGAAGCTATTCGAGATTGCCACGTCGATTTTCATATCGCGCGCAGTATTGGCGCAGTAATCCAAATCGCAACCCGCTTCGATGTCTTGCTCGAACAGATTGATCGTTGGTGGCGAAACCTGATTGTGCAGCGCCAGAATCGAGTAAATCGCTTCAACACCACCCGCGCCGCCCAATAAGTGGCCGGTCATCGACTTGGTTGAATTGACAACGACTTTCTTGGCGTGATCGCCCAAAGCGATTTTCAGCGCATTGGTTTCATTCGCGTCGCCCAGTGGTGTTGATGTACCGTGTGCATTCACATAATCAACCGCATCGGCGTTCAAGCCTGCATCGCGCAAAGCATTTTGCACGCCGCGTGCCGGACCATCTGCATTCGGTGCAGTGATATGGTGCGCGTCCGAGCTCATACCGAAACCAACCAGCTCAGCGTAGATTTTCGCGCCGCGTTTTTTAGCGTGTTCGTACTCTTCCAGCACCAATACGCCGGCGCCCTCGCCCATCACAAAGCCATCACGGCCTTTGTCCCATGGGCGCGATGATGTTGCCGGATCATCGTTGCGCGTTGACAGCGCTTTCATCGCAGCAAAACCACCAATACCCAGTTTGGAGATTGCACCTTCAGCACCACCGGCAACCATAATGTCGGCATCACCGTACTGAATCATCCGTGCCGAGTCGCCAATACAATGCGCGCCAGTCGTACACGCCGACACGATGCCGTAACTCGGGCCTTGATAGCCTTTGATAATCGACACATGGCCAGCAATCAGATTGACCAATGAGCCGGGAATAAAGAACGGGCCAATCTTGCGTGGGCCGCCGTGAACAACGTCAACACCGGTGTTTTCGATCAGTGGCAAACCACCAATACCTGAGCCGATATTCACGCCAACGCGGGTTTTATCCAGATTGGCCACGTCGTCCAGGCCAGAATCAGCTACCGCTTGCAAAGCTGCAGCAATCCCGTAATGAATAAATACGTCCATGCGGCGCGCATCTTTCGGGCTGATGTACTGAGCAATATCGAAATCTTTTACTTCACCGGCGATTTGGCAAGCCAGGTCGCTCGCGTCAAATCGGGTAATCATGCCAATGCCAGACTTGCCAGCAAGCAGGTTGGCCCAGCCAGTGGCAACATCATTGCCGACGGGGGACACTTGACCCAAACCGGTAACAACTACTCTGCGTTTAGACACGTGGGGGTACTCCGCTTCAAAACCGGCGCCTAGGCAAAATCAGCTGTGAAAACGGGCTTTGCCAGTGTGCAAAGCGCTATTTCAAACAGATGTTTTAGCTGCGCCAGATAAAATAAAACCCCCGCTACAGCAAGCCATAGCGGAGGTCTGGAATCACCGAGATTACTTGTTCAGGTGAGCGTTAACGTAGTCAACAGCTTGTTGAACGGTAGTGATTTTTTCAGCGTCCTCGTCAGGGATTTCGCATTCGAATTCTTCTTCGAGGGCCATAACGAGTTCAACGGTGTCGAGTGAGTCGGCGCCGAGGTCGTTAACGAACGAAGAATCAATCTTAACGTCAGTTTCTGGCACGCCCAGTTGCTCAGCAACAATCTTCTTCACGCGCTGTTCGATGTTTTCCATGGATTTAGTTCCCAAGCCTTGTTAGCTTAATTTCTGAAAAATGCGTTCGCATTCTACCAATAATTTGGCGGTGCAAACAGTTACATGGTGCAATAAAGCGCAAATTTACTTGTTTTTGAGTAATTTTGCTACCGCGCGAGCGGTTTTTTTTACTGCACCGATCCGGCAAAATCGCAATCGCTGGCGATTTTACCCGATTAATTCATAAACATCCCACCATTTACATGGATGGTGTTGCCTGTGATGTACGCCGCCTTATCCGAGGCCAAAAAGCCTACAGCGTCGGCGATGTCTTGCGGATCGCCCAAGCGGCCCAGCGCAATATTAGCCACCAGGTGTGCTTTTTGCTCGTCCGGCAGGCCTTTGGTCATATCAGTATCGATAAAGCCTGGTGCGACGGCATTGACGGTCACGCCACGGCTGCCGATCTCTTTGGCCAATGATTTGGTAAAACCAAACAAAGCCGCTTTGGCTGCCGAATAGTTGGTTTGACCGGCATTACCGGTAGCGCCCACCACGGAGGCAATATTAATAATCCGGCCCCAGCGCGCTTTCATCATATTGCGCATCACGGCTTTGGATAATTTGTACACGGGTTTCAGATTGGTATCCATAATGGCATCCCATTCTTCGTCTTTCATGCGCATCAAGAGGTTATCACGCGTAATACCGGCGTTATTGACCAGGATCGCAATCGCGCCAAATTCTTTCTCGATTTGCGCCACGATGGCGTCACAGGCACCCTCTTCGGTCACGTTCAGACGCAAGCCCGCGCCAGTTGCGCCAGCCGCTTTCAGGTAGTCGCTGATCGCGACAGCGCCACTGTCGCTGGTCGCCGTACCAATCACAGTTGCGCCCATGCTAGCCAGCTCGAGTGCAATTGCCTGACCAATCCCGCGTGATGCACCCGTTACCAGCGCCACTTTACCTTGCAAACTCATAAACACCTCTCAATGATTAGCAGGTATATGCCTAGAGCGCCTATCAGCTATTCTCTACAAGCATATACCCCTATTAATACATTCTGATTAAATGGCCGCTTTCACCGCATCCAGCGAGGATGCATCCAGCAGCGCAAACGAAGGTAAATCGGCAGCGATGCGTTTATTCAAACCCACCAGCACTTTACCTGGGCCGCATTCGGCCACCACGCTGACGCCATCAGCCACCATTTTCTGCACGGTTTCTACCCAGCGCACTGGCTGATATAGCTGACGCACCAAAGCATCGCGCACGGCAGCGGCGTCACTATACGCAGCCACATCGGCATTGTGCAAGACAGGCACAATCGGCGCATTGATCGTGAGGGTTGCCAGTTTGGCCGCCAGCTTTTCTGCTGCAGGCTTCATCAGATCGCAATGCGATGGCACCGACACGGGCAATAGCAAAGCACGTTTCGCACCGCGCGCCTTGCACGCTTCACACGCACGCTCAACCGCGGCCTTGCTACCGGCAATCACCACCTGACCGGGCGAGTTGAAATTGACCGCCTGCACCACTTCACCTTGCGCCGCTTCAGCACACGCAGCGATGATTTCTTCGTCGGCCAGATTCAGAATCGCCGCCATCGCACCAGTACCCGCTGGCACGGCTTGCTGCATCGCTTCGGCGCGCAGGCGAACCAGCTGCAAAGCATCGCCAAAACTGATGGCTTCCGCCGCCACCAGCGCGGTGTATTCGCCCAGACTGTGTCCGGCCATCACCACCGGCATTGCGCCGCCGCTGGCCAGATAAGCCCGCCATGCCGCAACACCGGCGGTCAGCATCACCGGCTGGGTGTTCACGGTGGCATTCAGCTCATCGGCCGGGCCATCGTTCACCATGGCCCACAAATCCTGCCCCAGCACACTGGAAGCTTCGTCAAAAGTGGCTTTGACCAGCGCAGCATGCGCTGAATCAGCCCAGCCATTCATCATGCCAATCGATTGTGAACCTTGACCGGGAAATACAAATGCTAACGACATCGCAAACTCCTAAAACACTTGTTTCACTGCAATAAAAACGGCGCTGTCTGCGCCGTTTTGATCAACCTGTTAAAACTTGGCGAGAATAGAACCCCAAGCAAAGCCACCACCAATTCCTTCCATCAGAATGGTCTGGCCACGCTGAATCTTGCCCGACTTGACACCGTGATCGAGCGCCAGCGGAATCGATGCCGCCGAGGTATTGCCCTGCTCACCCAGCGTCACGATCACATTATCCATCGCCATGCCCAGATGCTTGGCGGTCGATTCGATAATGCGTACATTGGCCTGATGTGGCACCAGCCAGTCAATATCGGTTTTTTCCAGACCGGCTTCAGCCAGTGTTTCTTCGGCAATATCGGCTAGTGCGCGCACGGCAAATTTGAAGACCGCATTGCCTTCCATATAAATCCACGGCTCACCATCGAGCACGCCCTGTTTAGGGCGTGCGGCAGTTTTCAAAATGCCGTTGTAGCGGCCATCGGCTTTGAGTTTGGTCGCCAGAATGCCCGGCTCGTCCGATGCAGTGAGTACCACTGCACCCGCGCCGTCGCCAAACAGAATGCAGGTGCCACGATCTTGCCAATTGATCAGATTGGATAGCTTTTCCGCCCCAACCACCACGGCACATTTAGCTGCACCGCTTTTTACCATCGCATCGGCAGTGGTCAGCGCATAGACAAAACCGGCACAGACGGCCTGCACGTCAAAGGCCGGAAAGCCATGCACATCGAGTTTGTTCTGCAATAAACACGCGGTCGACGGAAAAATATTATCCGGCGTGGTCGTGGCAACGATCAGCAAATCGATATCTTCTTTTGCAACCCCAGCGCTTTCGATCGCACGCTCGACGGCGATGAGCGCCAGATCAGACGTTAACTGATCGTCGGCGGCGATATGGCGCGAAGAAATGCCGGTACGGCTCACGATCCACTCGTGGCTGGTGTCGACCATTTTTGCCAATTCATCATTGGTCAAAATACGCTCTGGCAAATACGAGCCAGTGCCTGCAATACGCGAATAAATCACAACCCACTCCTTAGCCTGATTATCAATCGGCGCTTGGCGCGCCCAATCAGGCGGACTGTTCCGCTGCCGATTTCTCACCGGCATCTGTGGCTTCAAAATGCCGCAATTCATGCTGCACTTGATCGGTAATACGCTGAATCAGGCTGGAGCGGGCTTCCTCAACGGCCTGAGCCAGCGCCCAGTAAAACGCAACTTCATCTGCACCGCCGTGGCTTTTAACCACAATGCCGCGCAAACCCAGAAAAGACGCCCCATTAAAACGGCGCGGATCCAGTTTGTTTTTAAAGCTTTTCAATACCGGCATCGCCGCCAGCGCCAGCAATTTGGTAAACCAGTTGCGGGTAAATTCGGCCTTCATCGCGGTATTGAACATCTGCGCCACGCCTTCCGAAGCCTTAAGCGTGATATTGCCGGTAAAGCCATCACAGGCCACCACATCGACCGTGCCTTTGTAGATGTCATTGCCTTCAACATTGCCGACAAAGTTCAGCCGGGTCTGGCGCACCATTTCGGCGGCAGCTTTAACCACCTCATTGCCCTTGATGTCTTCCGAGCCGACATTGAGCAGGCCGACAGTCGGCGCGTCTTTTTGCTTGATCGCCGCAAACATGGCCGAGCCCATAATGGCAAACTGGGTAATCTGCTCTGGCGTCGAATCGACATTCGCGCCCAGATCGAGCATCAGCGTCTGACTGCCTTTCATGGTCGGCATCAGGCTGGCAATGGCCGGGCGGTCGATACCCGGAATCGTCTTGAGCACAAATCGCGCGGTCGCCATCAGCGCGCCAGTATTACCCGCCGAGACGCAGGCATTGGCTTCGCCGGATTTCACCAGATTGATGGCCACACGCATTGATGAATCTTTCTTATTTTTCATCGCCAGCTGCGGTGATTCATCCATCGCCACCACTTCGGATGCCGCATGAATACGCAAGCGCGGCCCGGTTTGCGCCTGGCGGGCTTTCAATTCAGCCTCCAGCGCATCGGTCAAGCCCACCAGGACAATATTCACATCGGGGTTATCGCGCAAAAAACGCAGGGCTGCCGGCACGGTAACATGCGCGCCGTGATCGCCACCCATGGCATCAACTGCAACGGTAATATCCATTTCTGATCCTAAAACGACGAACGGCGCAAGCGAGGGGTCTCACTTGCGCCGCAAGGCTAAGCAAAGCTTAGAGAGGCACTAAAGCGCGAATGATTCGCGACAGAATTACTCGCCTTTGGCCTTGATCACACGACGGCCTTTGTAAAAGCCGTTTGGAGAAATGTGGTGCGGGCGATGAACTTCACCAGTCGCAGCATCTACAGACAAAGCTGGTGCAGACAGGAAGTCGTGAGCGCGGTGCATGCCACGTTTTGAAGGTGATTTTTTATTCTGTTGAACTGCCATGTTAAAACTCCTTAATACTCAGTTGTCATTCCGCTTTCCTGGTTTTCAACTGAGCCAGGACTGCAAACGGATTAGGTTTATCGCTCGCCAATTTGGCTAGCGCTTCGTCGCCACCACATACTTCATGCGTCAGCGCTACGGGTAAAGCGAGCAAAATCTCATCTTCAACCAGTGCTTCAATATCCAGCTCCGGATCGATCAAGATGCCTTCAAGGTCTTCGTCGAGCGCTTCGGCTTCGTCGATTTGTTCCTCGCTGGCAAACTGAGTCAACACGGTTTCACTGTGGAGCTGCCAGGGCGCGCCCAGAAGGCAACGCTGACACACCAGCTGCAGGGCTCCCTTTACTTCCAAATAAAGCCAAGGGCGCTGCAAGCGATCTACACCACTTTCG
This sequence comes from Chitinibacter sp. GC72, assembly GCF_009760905.1. Lineage (GTDB taxonomy): Bacteria > Pseudomonadota > Gammaproteobacteria > Burkholderiales > Chitinibacteraceae > Chitinibacter. The sequence goes on from NZ_VIRW01000013.1 coordinate 73,081, forward strand.
ATATGCCAGAATACTTCGCCTGACGTATCGGCCAACTGATCGGCAAGCCGGGTAAGTTGGGCAAGCGGTATAGAGCCTTTGAGTTCTCTAGCTTCTTGCGCAAATTCCGCGCTATGTATCACAGTCATATAGGCTGGGGCGTAGAACCGGAAACCGCGCATGATATAATCGTCCGCCTACTTGTGTCAATTGCAGCGCAACCGCGGGAAGCATTAATTTCTGATGAAAAAACAAGCCACTCACCATTTAAGCCTTGTGCTGGCCTCAAGCTCGCCCTATCGCAAAGAACTGCTCTCCCGCCTGGGGCTTGCGTTCAGCGTGGCGATACCTGATCTGGATGAAACACCGCTCGCCGGTGAGAGCGCCGCCCAAACCAGCGAACGCCTCGCGATTGCCAAAGCCCGCGCACTGGCCGGGCAGTTTCCAGATAGTTTAATCATCGGCTCGGATCAGGTCGCACTGCTCAATGGCGAACAGCTGGGCAAGCCGGGCAACCATGAACGTGCGGTCCGGCAGCTGCAGGCCATGCGCGGCCAGAGCATTGATTTTCATACCGCGCTGGCGCTGTACAACACCGCCAGCGACACCCACCAGAGCATCGTCGATATGACCCGCGTCACCATGCGCAACTACAGCGACGAGCAGATCGAGCGCTATTTGCAGCGCGAACAGCCCTATAACTGCGCGGGCAGCGCCAAAACCGAAGGGTTGGGGATTGTGATGATAGAGAAAATCGAATCGACCGACCCAAGCGCGATTATCGGCCTGCCGCTGATGGCACTGGTGACGATGCTCAACAAGGAAGGTTTTGCCATTTTATAATCCGGCAAAGCTTTTACATACAACACATAGGTATTGCCATGAAACCAATGTCATTCAACGACTTCATGCATATACCCAACATTCAACAATGAGATTTTCATGGCCGGTACTTTATACCTAATCCCCGTTCCGATGGGCGGCGACACCTTGAGTAATATTCTGCCCGCTGACGTGATTCAAACCGCTAGGCAATTAACACACTTTGTCGTTGAAAACGCCAAAACCACGCGTGCGCATTTGAAAATGTTCGACACACCGCACGAGCTGCGCAGCCTGTGGATGCAGGAACTATCCGAGCACACCAAGGATCATGAAGTGTCGGCGCTGCTCAAGCCGCTGCTTGAAGGCTTTGACGTCGGCCTGATGAGCGAAGCGGGCTGCCCTGGCGTGGCTGATCCGGGCGCGCGGCTGGTGCAGCTGGCACATCAGCGCGGCATCCAAGTCGCCCCCTTGGTTGGCCCTTCGTCCTTGCTGCTGGCGCTGATGGGCTCGGGCGCAAACGGGCAGAAATTCCGTTTCAATGGTTATCTACCATCCGATACCGCAGGCCGCTTGCAAGCGCTGCGCCAGCTGGAAGCGAGCTCGGCCAAAGAGAATCAGGCTGAAATCTTTATCGAAACGCCATACCGCAATCTGGCGCTGTTTCAAGCGCTGCGTGATGGGCTAAAAGGCAGCACCCGCCTCACGGTGGCGTGCGATATGACCTTGCCAGCACAGGAAATCCTGACGCTGGAAGCCACCCAGTGGAAAAAACGCGCTGAGCCCAATATCAACAAGCGCCCGACCGTGTTCATTATTCAGGCGTGAAAAATACCGGGTCAAATCGCGCAAAAGCAGTTAATTTTTGCGCCCATTCCCAGCCGAAGACTTCACCGTGACCACGCTCTACCCACCCCGCCGCCTGATTGCCAGCGCCAGCACTGCGCTGGCTTGCTGGCTGCTCTTACAGCATTACACCTCACTGGCCCAGCTCGACGCTCTGCTGGGGCAATGGGCGTATGCGCACAGCCATGCAGCCGTGCAATTGAGCCGCTGGCTTAGCCAGATTGGCGGCGGTGTGGGCTGTGTTTTGCTGATACTGGCGGCAAGCGCCCTGCTTGGCCGCCAATATCGGGATACGCGCGGCGTGGCATTTCTGGTGGCCGCCGGGCTGGGCAGCTGGCTGCTCAACTCGCTGCTGAAAAATCATTACGAGCGCAGCCGCCCGACCTGGGAGCATCTGGTGTATGCCAGCGGCTATTCGCTGCCCAGCGGGCATGCGATGGCAGCGCTAACGCTGTCTTTCGCCCTGGCCTTGATCATGAATCGGCACTGGCCGCAGCAACGATGGTTGTGGTGGGCCTTGGCCGCCAGCTGGACAATGGCAGCCGGCGCTGCCCGGCTGGTACTGGGCGTGCATTACTTTACCGACGTCATCGCGGGCTATCTGCTCGCCAGCAGCCTGCTGTGCGCGCTGAGTTTAATCTACCAGCCAGCCACACAGCGCTTACCACAAGCTTAGATTTTGTGGCGCAGCGGCGCGCTGCTCGGCAAAACGCACACCAACCCCCAGCAGACGCACCGGCTTGGCGCCACGTTGCCAGGCCTGATTGAGCAGTGAGGCGAAAATCGCCGGATCGGGCGTGGGGCAAATGCATTCCATCGTCGTCTGGGTAAAATCGTGAAACTTGATTTTAACAAAGGCTTTATGCGGGGTATCGCGCTGTGAGCGGCTCTGGCGTTGGCTAAAATCGGCATACAGTGAGGGCAGCTTGGCGATGCAGGCGGCTAAATCGGGTAGATCTTGATGGTAGGTATGCTCCACCGACAGCGATTTACGCTTGTCGCTACGCGCCACTGGCCGCTCGTCGATGCCGCGGCATTGCCAATACAGCGACTCGCCCAAGCGCCCCAACACCCGCAGCAAATCGGCATGCGACCACGCTTGCACATCACCGCAGGTATTGAGGCCCAGTTTGGCCAACTTGCCCGCTGTCACTTTGCCAATACCCCAGAGTTTGCCCACCGGCAAGCTGGGCATAAATGCGGCAACTTCATCGGGCGTAATCACAAATTGCCCATTCGGTTTGCGCCAATCGCTGGCGATTTTGGCCAGCAGTTTATTGGGCGCAATCCCCGCGCTGGCGGTAATGCCAACTTCAGCTTCAATCCGCGCGCGTATTTCTTGCGCCATCAGCGTGGCGCTGCCGTGGCAATGCGGCAGACCACTGACGTCAAGGTAGGCTTCATCCAGCGACAGCGGCTCGATGCGCTCGGTGTAATCAGCAAAAATCGCGTGCACGCGGCGCGAAGCATCGCGATAGCGCTCGAATGAATGTGGCAGCAAAATCAGATTCGGGCATTGCCGTAGTGCCCATTTAGTCGGCATCGCCGAGTGAATGCCGAATTTGCGCGCCGGATAATTACAGGTTGAAATCACGCCGCGCTGCTCGGGCGCGCCGCCAATGGCAATCGGCAATTCGCGCAGCTCGGGGCGATCGCGCATTTCCACCGCCGCGTAAAAGCAATCGCAGTCGATATGAATAATTTTGCGCACCACTCCTCCTGTCTCAGCCGATACGCCACAACATCAAAGTGTACGTTCGTTCTACAAATTGAGCAAGCTGGATGCGCAGCAGCACCGACCTTACAGCGGATCGGCATTTTCCCGGCCAAGGTCTTGAATCTATAGTGAAATAGTTTCGCGGCACACGGCAAATACACCGGGATGTATATCAAGGAAAGCCATGATAAATAAAGCCTGCACCTATATACCCCTAATCATCCTGCTATATTCCAGCTTGCTTGGCGCGCAGCCGCGCTGCCCGCAAGCCATCAGCATTGGGCTGCATGAATTTGGCCTGTTTTTTCATAAAAACAAAGGCATTGACGCCGATCTGGTACAGGAGCTGGCCCGCCGTAGCCGTTGTGAATTCAATATCCAGGTACTGATCCGCGCACAGATCTGGCACGAACTTAAAAATGGCAGCTTGATGATGAGCGTGTCTGGCCTGCAAGCGGTAGACCGTGAGCAGTTTGTTTACTTTAGCGAACCCTATCTGATCCAGAAAAACATGGCCGTGCTGCCCGCAGCAATTGCAGCGCAATACCCCGAGCCGAAAGATTTTCTGGCCGCGCCCAAGCTGCGCTGGGGCAAGGTGAAGTCTTTTTTGCACGGCGAGCAGCTTGAGCCATTTATCCGCCAGTTGACCAACCAGCAGCGGATTGATGAAGCGCAAGACAGCCAGCAGCTGTTTGAATGGCTCAGAGCAGGCAAGGTGCAAGGCATTTTAGCCCATCCTGCTGCCTATACCTATTATTTGCGTCATATCCCGTTTGATCACCGCCCGGCGATTCGTGACTGGGCACCCGCCGATCGGGGCATTGCGGCCAGGCTGGTTTTTTCTAAACAGCATTTCAGCACCCAGGATATTCAGGCATGGAACGCGCTGCTGCGCGAGATTCGCGACGATGGCACACTGGAGCGGATTCTGGGGCGCTACCTGCCCGACTTTGAAGTTCAACGCATTCTGAACCACCCGCTTGCCGCTGGTCAGAACAAATCGCCAAAAAGCAGCAAATAAGACCGGCCTAGCCAATTTCAGCCTTAGTTTGCTCCTAAAACTGCCGATAATCACAGAGAACCCAAGCCATATCGATGAGGTGTCATCATGAGCAGCACAATCAGCAATCTCAACGTGAATGTCAGTAGCAGCAACACTGTTACGCTGCGCAGTAGCCAGACCAGCTCGGCCACCAAGGAAAGCCCGGTTGAGCAGGAAAAAGTAGAGCTCAATGGCGAGCCCGCTCAGGCGCTGACTTACGACAAACCCGGCAGTGCCAATAGCAAAAACCCGCGCATTGTGCCGCCCGATCTGGAAACCCTGCTGGCGCAATCGCAAAAGCAAGCCGAAAGCCTGATCAACCTGGTGCGCAATCTGGTTGAAGAACAAGGACTGGATTTCACACTGGTGGTCAGCGGCGAGCAAAAACTGAATGCCGATCAATCCACCATTGACGCGGCCAAAGCAGCGATTGGCGAAGATGGCGAGTTTGGCGTGAAAAAAGTCGCCGAACGGATTTTAAGCTTTGCCAAATTCGCCATTGGCGATGACCCGGCCAATCTGGAAAAAATCCGCGCCGCCGTGCAGGAAGGCTTTGACTCTGCCAAAGAGGTGCTGGGCGGCACTTTGCCGGAAATCAGCCAGAAAACTTATGAAGCCATCATGGGCGAATTTGATCGCTGGGAAAAAGAAGGCCTGCCCACTGGCGATACAGTGGGCCTGAGCACCACGGCCTGATGGGCCATTGAAAACGGTGGCAAGGCTGGTGGATGGCAAGCAATTTAGCGCTGAACGATGACTAAACGCTGATAAAGCCCGCGTCAAGGTCGATGGTGGCGATTGATCTACCCGAGCGACGCTTTTTTCACTCCTGGGCCCAGATCTCCGACAGCCGGTGTGCATCGTCACCGCACATCGGCTTACACCAACAAAACAGAATCCATTCATATACTTAAGCGTACCGTCATTAATTTGGAGTGCGCGATGAACCCTAAATCTCTGGAACCAATCGAGCTGATTACCATTGAAGAACAAAGCACAGCAGTAATGCAGCAAGCCCAACCACAAAGCTACCTCTACCAAACCGCCCGCCGCCTGAAAAGCCTGATGCAACTTGAACTGATCCGCCGGGGTCTATTCGCCCGGCAAATTGCCGCCTTGCGTAAATCGCGCTAAACGCAAGCGCAGCCCTTAGCCCAAGCCACACCGCACACCAGCGGGTGGCTTTTTTCATGGGCAGCGATCAGCCCTCACTCTGCAACGCGCAGCACCACCTTGCCCAGATTCTGATTGTCCGCCACATAGGCGTGCGCCTGCGCCGCCTGCGCCAGCTCAAAAGTGCGATCCAGCGTGACGCGATACTCACCGCTCACAATGCGCGGCACAATCTGCTCGCGCAAAGCCTGCGCCAGCCTTGCTTTGCTTTCCAGCGGCTGGCTGCGCAGCGTTGATCCGGCAATCCGCTGGCGCTTGACCAGCAGCACGCCTAAATTAAGCTGCGCCTCTACACCGCCAAGCAGGCCGATGACCACCATCAGGCCGTCACGATTCAGGCAGCGCTGATTCGCGGCCAGATAACTACCGCCCACGGTATCCAGAATCAGATCCGCGCCACCAGCGGCTCTCACCTCGGCGGCAAAATCCGCCGCGCGATAATCAATCACCAGATCGGCCCCCAGCTCGCGGCAGAACGCCTGCTTGTGCGGCGAACTCGTCGTCACCGCCACCCAGGCACCCAGCGATTTGGCCAGCTGAATCGCCGCCGCGCCCACCCCGCTGGCCCCGGCATGAATCAGCACCCGCTTTGCGGGCAGCCCCGCTTGGTGGTGATCAATCTGCAACTGGCCGATCTCGACCAGATTCAACCACGCTGTCATCCACGCTTCCGGCAAGCTGGCTGCTGAGACGGCATCAAGGGTATTGGGCTGCAGAATAGATAGTGATTGCTCTAGCAAGCAATACCCCGCATAAGCTCCACCGGCCACCAGGCCAAAAACCTGATCACCAAGTTTAAAATCGCTTACCGCCTCACCGATGCCCACCACCTCACCAGCCACCTCCAGCCCCAGAATCTCCGATTCCCCCGGCAGCGGCGGATACTTGCCCTGCGCCTGCATCAGATCAGCACGATTCACCCCCGCCGCAGCCACTTTCACCAGCAACTGCGTCGAAGCTGGGTTTGGGATGGGATGGTCGGTGAGTTGGAGTTGATGATTGATGGCGGTGATAGCGAGCATGGGGTGGGCTTTTTGGAGTTAATTGGAATGAGGCGGCTTTCGACCCAAAGCGGCAGCTCGCCGCTCAGGAAAGCGGACCTTCAGCGTAAAGCCAATCGACGCTGTACGGCTTTACTCAGCCCGTCCAGCACCAGAGCGAACAAGGTTGAGCACCGTATTGGCTAGTTCCGCAGAATAGCTGCACTGGAAACCTGCTGGTTGTCCTGAAAGCTGACAAGTAATACTGAGTTGTGCCATCCGTGACCGGAGCATTGACCAAGCTCATAGTAGACCTTCGCTTCCTTTGTTACGTCTGGCTCACCAAGCAGCAATTTGACTTCGGTGATTGACTTATCTCGAAGTAGATTGGTAGTAACGATGTCGATTGCCATGCCGCCACGAACGCAGCCGGGGTCGCTGCTATGTTCATACACATTTGCTTTTTCTTTCCAGGCTGTCGGTGAAAACGTGGTGCGCTCCGCAGTTACTCCGTAATAGAACGACCAAGCGATGTAGCTACCGACAGCAAGAATGACTGCCACAAAGGCGGCCAAGGTAATTTTGATGATTTGAAGAACTTTCAACATGCGAGCACTAATTAAGCCATTTGAAAAGTTGGTTCATCGGTGCATCGTGCCGTGAATCCTATGGAATATCAATGCGCCAAGGTCCGCTTCTGGCCGATTGCCGCCAGTCGCTTGATTTCAACGATTGTAATGATTTTCAGTGCCTTCGGCACGGTGTTTTTATGCGCGTTTCCCGCAAGGGGATTTCCGTTGGTCTCCGCTCCGCTGACGGGAAGGGGTATTTGCTTCTGCAAATACCCCTTCACCCCAAAGCAGCCCCCGGCATCCGCGTCGGCTGCGCTGATGCCCTCGACTGCGGACGGATCGAGGCGGCGGTTGCGCTTACCAAAACAGGCGCAACCGAAACCCCGCCCCGCCCGTTCCTCGCTCGGCGCAGCTGCAGGGGAATCCATGCAGGCCAACCATTGCGGTATATACATGGCTATGTGTTGCTCTGGAGATCAATTTGGTATTGATCTTCATCGATATACCCATGCCATTTTTGTAGGATCGGCTTTAGCCGACCCTACGGTTACTGCTGATTAGTACAGATTGCCCGTGGAGCCGCGCCGATTGAAAATGACTCGGCGAGGTTTTAAGCCGCGTAGTGTTTGAGCGTCGCGACGTTAGCGCAACGCGAGTTGTAGCGGCGCCTCGCCGTGGCTTTTTCAAGCGGGGTTTCGCGGCGATCGGGCGCGCTGGGGTTGCAAGGGGACGAGCAAGACCTCCCCTTGCTCGTCTGGCCGGCGAAACGGCCGGTTTATCGCCTGCGCAGCAGGCTTAGCGACAGCTGTTCGCGCCAGATTAATCCTGCCCCGCCAACACCACCTCACCTGCTGGCCGCAATTTGCGCATCAGCAGGCCAATCGCCAGCGTGGCGGTGGCGACGATCAGCATCACTGGCAAGGTATTGCCGAGCACAAAATCCCAAGTCATCGAATAGCGATACAGCGCAAAGCCGCCCAGCCACAAGGCCAGATTGCGCCAGTTCACGCTTTGCTGCGAGGCGTCCTGTTTGAGCAGGAAAAAATCCACGCACAATATGGCGATCATGGGTGCGAAGACCGAGCCGATCAGGAATAGAAAATCCATAAAGTTATTCACCGGCGCAAAAATCGCCAGCGCGGTGCCCAGCGCAACGGCGGTAATACCGGCGTGGCGCTCGTTCAATTTGGGACTGATGCTGGCGGCGGAAATACCAGCCGAAGCGGCGTCCAGAAAGGTCGTGGTGACGGTAGAAAACACCACAATCAGAACCGCCGCGACCCCCAGGCCTGCCGAGGCCATGATCACCGCCACGTCCCCCGATCCGGCAAACAGCGCCGCCCCCAAGCCGATAATGAACATCCAGCAGCTACCGACAAAATACGCCAGCGTCGCACTGGTCGTTCCCCAGCCAGCACGGCGTGCCGAGCGGGTGTAGTCGCTAACCAGCGGCAACCACGACAGCGGCATCGCGACCGATAATTCAACCGCAGCACCAAACGACAGCGTTTGTGCTGCCTCCACTGGTAAAGCCACTGCCTGCGCCGAGAAAATCACAAAGCTGAGCGCAATGGTCAGCAGCAACAGCAACACAGCCATCGCCGATTGCAGGCGCGACATGTTTTTTAATTCCAGCGCAATCCACAGCGCGATCAGCGCACCGATCACCAGCGACCACGCCGCCAGCCCCAGCTGCGGCACCAGATATTTGGCGGCCGCCGCGCCGGAGGCGACCATAATCGCCGTCCAACCGACCAGCTGCACCACATTGGCCAGCGAAAAAATCAGGCTGCCGCGTTGTCCAAAAGACAGTTTCACTGTCTCCATCGCCGGTTTGCCCGTTTTAGCGCCGATGTAACCCGCAAGCCAGAACAGCACGCCGCCGATGACATGGCCGAGCAAAATGGCCTTCACACCCTGCTCAAAGCCCAGCGGCGCCAGAAAAGTACCAGTCATGATTTCGGCCAGCGACACGGCAGCGCCAAACCACAGCAAGGCCAGCGCGGGGCTGGATAATCGGTTAGAAGAATCGGCAAGCTTGCTCATAAAAATCCCTTTAAGTAGATAGACAAAATTTTTCTTGCATCGTTGTCTCGCCTTGTCGTACTTCAGTACTGCCTGCGGCTTCGACGCCTTGCCATAAAATTTTCGTACGGGTACTTAGCGCCCATCTGGCGGGATGCCAAATGGCCCGAATTTCCGAGCTTTTGGCATCCCAGTCAACACAGCGCCCATCATACACCGGGGCAAATGCCCACCTATTGCTGATTGCAGCGCTTTGTATCTGGATCAAACTCCAGCGGCGGGGAACGGCAAGATATGGCGTTTAGGTCGCCGCGCAGGCCGCTGGGTGCGCGGCAGGCAATGGTTTGCTCATAAAGTGGCTAAAAGGGTCTAGCCGGTAATCGGCAAACGGGCCGCAATCAAGAAAGCCAAAATCCCGATAGAGTCGATGGGCGGCCAGAAAAGCATCGCCCGTACCAGTCTCCAAGCTGATCCGACGCACGCCCCGCTGAGCCGCCATCTGCTCAATTGCGTGCAGAATTTGCCGGGCAACGCCCCTGCGCAAATGCCCCGCCGCCGTACGCATCGATTTAATCTCCGCATGGTGTGCATCCAGCAATTTGAATGCACCACAACCGAGCAGCTCATCACCATCCCACGCCGTGAGAAAAGTAATCTCCGGCGCTTTGAGGGCTGCAATATCCAGCGCATACACGCACTCGGCAGGCGAGCTGGCATACATGCCCGCAAGGTGTTCATTCAATAATGCGGCGACTTTGGGGTGGCTGAGATCGTCAACGATGATGCGCATTGGCTAGTCCGATTGAGCTGAGGAGATAGCTTGGAGCGAGCAAGTTGTGTGCCTGCGTGTTTGGGTAACTAAGACCCCGAAGCTGAAAGTATTTGTGCTTGGCGCCAAGCTACCTAGCCCAACATACCGGGGTGAAAGTGGAGAATTACACCCACGTTTTAAGCAGCTACGCCGCCAGTTTTTGGGATGAGCGTTCCGACAAGCCACTTGCGATTTTTCTCTCTTGAATTGGCGGCTATGCGCCGCGGCACTTACTTTTCTTTGCTCCGCCAAAAGAAAAGTAAGTAAAAGAAAGGCGACCCTTCATCAAGTTTCGCTGCGCGAAATGCCCTCGCTGCGGACAATCGAGGCGGCGCTTGCGCTTAACAAAACAGGCGCAAGCGAAACCCCGCCCCGCTTGTTCCTCGCTCGGCTTGATGAAAGGGGAGCAAGCATCAGCTCGACCAGCGTATTTCACTAATAAAACGAATTTGAAAATCAAAACGTAGAGCCGGCTTTAGCCGACCAAGGTCAATCACAAAAATGTCGACCAAAGCCGGTTCTACGTAGGTATACCCGTGAAAATCAATCCATAATTGGTCTACAGAGTGACACCATGACATGTATGTACGAATATCGTTGGACGCGCGGATCCCCCTGCATCAGCGCCGAGCGAGGAACAGGCGGGGCGGGAATTCGGTTGCGCCTGTTTTGTTAAGCGCAACCGCCGCCTCGACTGTCCGCAGTGAGGGAATCCCGCGTAGCGGGACGCAGATGAGGGGTCGCCTTCTCTTGCTTACCTTCTCTTGGCGAAGCAAGAGAAGTAAGTGCCGCGGCGCATAGCCGCCAATGCCCGTGAATTAAACATCGCAGGCAAATAAAAACCGCCAAAATTGGCGGTTTCATTCGTACGATTACGCGCTTGCCTCCGATTTCGCTATGCTCTATCGGAGCTAAGTAATCACGCATAACTAATTTTAAATTTCGAACCGAAGCCGGATAAAAGGGTGTGGACTTCTTCGACCAATTTATCCTTGCTCCACGACTTGAAGCTACGCCAAAAATGCTTGGCGTGTTTCCACACGATCTCGATCAAATTGAGCTCAGGGCTATACGCTGGCAAGTACATCACCACAAAACGATGATCCACCAACCAACGATTGACCACCTCTTCATCAAAATGGTGATGCACTGTCGCGT
>NZ_VIRW01000014.1 GCF_009760905.1 Chitinibacter sp. GC72
CGCGCAGCCCACAAACCAACGGGATGGTCGAGCGTTTCAATGGACGCATTAGCGATGTATTGGCCACTCATCGTTTTGTCTCAGGCGCCGATTTGGCCGAAACGCTGGCACGCTACGTGTTGCTCTACAATCAACATTTGCCACAACTGGCGCTGGGACATCGCACGCCGATCCAGTCCATGAAAGAATGGCAGAAAACGCATCCAGAATTATTCAAAAAACGTATCAGCAATCGTCCGGGACTGGACAGTTAAGAAACCCTGCTATTTCCCATGGGTACATTGGTTCATCTTTATCTTGGATGAATTTTATCCGGATTCGTTTTTCTGTTTTTTTATAGTTATAGTCGTCAAACATAGATTATTTCCTTGGATCAATAAATGGGTGGCTTTGTTCAAGATTACATTTTGTGAAAAAACTAGGCAACAATTTGCTATTGTAAGAGCTGTTTGTGTTGCTGCTGTTGTAAGCCATTTGGCACCGTAGGACGTAATTGCCGAAGGCATTACGCCTCCATGTTTGGTGCTTTTTCTTTGCCTGCAACATTCAATCAATGGGCATTGGCGGCTGTGCGCCGCGGCACTTACCTTTCTTGAACGACCAAGAAAGGTAAGCCAAAGAAGGCCGCCCCGGCATCTGCGTCCCGCTGCGCGGGATGCCCTCGCTGCGGACGGATCGAGGCGGCGGTTGCGCTTAACAAAACAGGCGCAACCGAAACCCCGCCCCGTCCGTTCCTCGCTCGGCGCTGATGCAGGGGAATCCACGCAGACCAACGATTGCGGCATATACACGCCTATGTATTACTCTAAAGCCGTGTAGGGCGGGTCGTGACCCGCGCTGATTGATGTTTGTGGATTTTGATGCTGATTGGCGGGTTACGCCTTCGGCTAACCGCGCCCTACGGTGTTTTGCTTTACCTGCAGCATTCAATCAACGGGCATTGGCGGCTATGCGCCGCGGCACTGACTTTCTTTGCTTCGCCAAAGAAAGTCAGCAAAGAAAGGCGACCCCTCATCAAGTTTTGCTACGCAAAATGTTAGCCGTGTAGGGCGGGTCGTGACCCGCGCTGATTGATGTTTGTGGACTTTGATTCTGATTGGCGGGTTACGCCTTCGGCTAACCGCGCCCTACGGTTTTTTCTACCTGCAACATTTAAATAAGGGTCATTGGCGGCTGTGCGCCGCGGCACTGACTTTCTTTGCTTCGCCAAAGAAAGTCAGCAAAGAAAGGCGACCCCTCATCAAGTTTTGCTACGCAAAATGCCCTCGCTGCGGACAGTCGAGGCGGCGGCTGCGGAACTCGCGCTACGCGCTCAAACAGTCCTCGCCGAAACCCCGCCCCGCCTGTTCCTCGCTCGGCTTGATGACAGGGGAAAGTCCGCAGACCAACGATTGCGGCATATACATGCCCATGTGTTGCCCTAAAGTTAAATACCTATTTGATCTTCCTTGATATACCCCTGTCGCTCATTAGAACGGATTGCCCGTGGAGCCGCGCCGTTTGAAAAATGGCCGTCAGGGTTTTAAGCCGCGTAGTGTTTGAGCGTTGCGACGCTAGCGCAACGCGAGTTGTAGCGGCGCCCTGACGGGCTTTTTTCAAGCGGGGTTTCGCGTCGATCGGGCTCGCGAGGGTTGCAAGGGACGGAGCAAGACCCGTCCCTTGCTCGTCCGGCGGGCGAAACCGCCGGTTTACCGCCTGCACCAGCAGGCTAGCCGTGTAGGGAGGGTCGTGACCCGCGCTGATTGATGTTTGTGGATTTTGATGCTGATTGGCGGGTTACGCCTTCGGCTAACCGCGCCCTACGGTGTTTTGCTTTACCTGCAGCATTCAATCAACGGGCATTGGCGGCTATGCGCCGCGGCACTGACTTTCTTTGCTTCGCCAAAGAAAGTCAGCAAAGAAAGGCCGCTCCTCATCAAGTTTTGCTACGCAAAATGTTAGCCCTAGGCCACGGCCTACGCTAAGGCAACAAGTTGCCAAGCTTCGGCATGTCTCACTCGGCGCTGATGCAGGGGAATCCACGCAGCCCTACGATTGCCATATATACATGCCTAGGTGTTGCTCTGAAGGCTAATTTTATTCTTGCTTTGATTGATATACCCCGCTGCAAATTAGAGCGGATTGCCCGTGGAGCCGCGCCGTTTGAAAATGACTCGGCGAGGTTTTAAGCCGCAACCTGTTTGAGCTGCGCGACGGTAGCGCGCAGCGAGTTTTGCGGCGCCTCGCCGTGGCTTTTTCAAGCGGGGTTTCGCGGAGATCGGGCGCGCTGGGGTTGTTAGGGGGGAGCAAGACCCACCCCTAACTCGTCCGGCGGGCGAAACCGCCGGTTCACCGCCTGCGCCAGCAGGCCATGCCATCGTGAATCAACAATTGCAGATTGTTCCAGCCCGCAATATTCAATCAACATGCCGTGCCTGTGCGGCCATAGATAACAAAACCGCCCATCCGGGCGGTTTTTGCTTTTGGTGCTGGGCAGAGTTACAGCCGGAATCGTCGTACCACACCGTGCAGTGAGCCGGCCATCTGGTTGATGCCGGCCAGTGTTTGACGGGTTTGCTGCAGGGCTTGATCGGTGGTGTTGACCTGCTGGCTGATGCGCTCGGATACCTGGGCGATCTGCTCGGTGGCGAGCGATTGCTCGCGGGTGGCGGCGGAGATTTCGTTGATCTGGGTGAGTACGCCTTGCATTTGCTGCTGCATGGCGGCGATGCGGGTGTTGACGTCGCCCACCATCTGGCGGCTTGATTCGGCGCCGCTGGCGGTGGCGGTGGTGCGCTCGACAGCCTGGGCGGTTTCGTCGCAGATCGAGCCCAGCAGCGTTTCGATTTCTACCGTGGCACGGGCGGTGCGCTCGGCCAGGCTGCGTACTTCGTCGGCCACTACGGCAAAGCCACGGCCTTGCTCGCCGGCGCGGGCGGCTTCGATGGCGGCGTTCAGCGCCAGCAGATTAGTCTGGTTGGCGATGTCCTTGATCACATTGGTGATGTTGTTGATCTGCTTGGATTCGTGATCCAGCCGGCTGATCGATTCGGCCAGCGCATGCAGCGTGTTGCCCATCGCGTCGGTGCGCTGCTGCATGGTGTTCATCGCCAGCGCGCTGCTGCGTGCGCCTTCGTCGGCGTGGCTGACTGCGCGCTCTACCTGATGGGTGCTGTCGGCAATGTGGGCAATGCTCACGGTCACTTCCTCGATGGTGGCGGCGGTTTCGGAGACCAGATCGGCTTGCGAGCGCGATTCGCGGGCCAGATGATCGACCACCTGCTCAATCGCCTGCACACCCTGATTCAGGCGGGTGCTTTCGGTTTCTACCGTGCGGATTTGCTTGTGCAGCTCGCTGATAAACTGGTTGAACGCGGCAGCGATGCGGCCGGTTTCGTCTTGCTGGCGATCATCGAGGCGGATGGTCAGGTCGGCTTCGCCGCTGGTCAGCTGGCGCATGGCGTCGAGCAGGCGCTCGAGCGGGCGGGTGACGACATTGCCCAGCCAGAACGAGGCGGCGATGGCAATCAGGATGAGTAGCAGGCCGGTGCCAGCTTCTTTCAGCAATAAAGTGCGTAGGGTTGTTTGTACCGTGGACAGTTCTGCATCAGCAACGGCTACGATTGTGGTGCCGTTGGCAGTGCGAAACGGCAGGTAAATCGAGCGGAAATCGCCGTAGTTGCTGCTGTATTCGGCCCAGCCCAGCTTGCCTTGATTCAGTGCGGCCAGCAGCTCGGCATTCGGTGTTTCGTAGACTTTGAGGTACTGCTCGGCATTCGGATCGCGTTCTTCTTCGGGCGAGAGCGAAGACAGTACATAGTGCGGCTTGCCGTCTTTGAGCACAAAACTATAGACATAAGGCAGGCCGAGCGATTCGGCAAAGCGGGTCAGCTTGACGCTTTCGGCGCGCATGGCTTTCAGATCGGCGCTATCGCGGCCTGTGAGCTGGGCGTGTACTTGTTCGGGGACAATAAAACGGTAGCCATTGGCGGCGGCGGTGAGTTTGCCATCAATCGCTGCAATGGCGACGGTGCGGGTTTCTAGGTAACTGAAGATGCAGAAAGTCACTACGACCAGCGAGGTGAGCAAAATCAATACCAGCCGTATTTTGGCTTTAAGTGTTTTCATGACAGTAACCGAGCAGAAAGTAATGACCCATCTTATCCCAGTGGTTGCGCAAATTTAATCAGGGATGTCGAGATGTGTTTTATTTTCGCATTTTTGATGAAAGCTGCCGTACGGTGGGATAGTCGAGAACGAAATTGTCGAGATCGGCATAGTCGATAGTGATATCGCCGAACGCGGCACTGCACGCTGGTGGCTTTTTAATTAAAATCGCGGCATTCGATTTTTACTGTCTGTGTGATCATGAGCCATGTCTGTATGAGCTGCGGCGCGTGTTGCGCCAGTTTTCGCGTCTCCTTCTATTTTGGCGAAAGCGATGCCGTACCCGGTGGCACGGTGCCCAGCGCGCTGGTCGAGCCGGTGACGCCTTTTCTGGTGGCGATGCGCGGCACCAATCAGCCGCAGCCGCATTGTACGGCTTTGCAAGGGCGGGTGGGCGAGGCGGCCAGCTGTGGCATTTATGCGCAGCGCGCCAGCACCTGCCGCGAAGTGGAGGTGGGCGACGAGCGTTGCAATACCGCGCGCTCGCGCTATGGCCTACCGGCGATTGATGAGCACGGTGTGCCGAAGCTGGATGCCTCTGCTTGAGCTGCCACTGCTCGATTGCAGATGTCATCTCGGGCTGCTAAAACGAGGTTTTCCATTGTAAAGGCGAGGTGTGTGATGACGACAACTGGCGAGCAGTTTGACCCGCAACTGGATCTTGCTTTTGAACGTGAAGTGCCTTTGCCGCCCGAGGCCATCTGGGCGGCGTGGACCCAGCCAGAGCATCTTGTGCACTGGTTTACGCCTGCGCCGTGGCGCACCACCGAGTGCCAGATCGATTTGCGCCCCGGCGGGCTGTTTCATACTGAAATGAAAGGCCCGGAGGAAGGGCAGCAGTTTTCCGGTGTCGGCTGCTATCTGGACATCATCCCCCAGCGCCGTCTGGTCTGGACCAATGCCTTGCTGCCGGGTTTTCGGCCCAATCCGTCGTTTGCCGATAGCAGTTGCGGCGATTTTCCGTTTACCGCCACCATCGAGCTAACGCCCATACCGGGCGGTACGCGATACAAGGCGATTGTGACGCACCGTGATGCTGATGGCCGCGCACAGCACGCGGCGATGGGGTTCGAGGAAGGCTGGGGCAAGGCGCTGGAGCAACTGGTGGCGCATATGCAAGCGGCCTGATTGCGCTTGCTGCAGGCTGCGGCTAGGCTGAAATCTCATCGCTTAGCCGGAGGCCTGCACCATGTCCGAACCCATGATCACCCAGAAAGCACCGTATGTTGTCGACGTTGAAGCCGGGAAAACCTACCACTGGTGCGCCTGTGGCCATAGCCGCACCCAGCCTTTCTGTGATGGCTCGCACCGGCATACCCATATGAGCCCCATCAAGTTTGTCGCCGAAATCAGCGAAACGGTGTACCTGTGTGGCTGCAAGCACAGTGAATCCAAACCGTTTTGCGATGGCACACACGCACATCTGTGAGCCGCTGCCGGCGGGCATATGCTGCAATCCGCTCCCATCGGCGGCCAGCCGCACGGTGGTGCGCACTTGCCGTATTATGCGCGCTCACAGTATGTGCACCCGTTTCAGTGCCTTCCCTTTGAGCGCTTTTCTTTTGTGAGTCGTCCGTGCTGATTTACCGTTCCGACCAGTACCCTTTGCCACTGCCTGCCGGGCATCGTTTTCCGGCTAACAAATACCCCATGCTGTACCAGGCTGTAGCCCAATTTGCCAATGGCTTGCTGGTCGATACCCCTGTTGTTAGCGATGAGCAGCTCCGGCAGGCACATACTGCCGCTTATGTGCAGAAGGTCAGCGATGGCGCATTAAGCGCCGCCGAGCAAAGGGTGATCGGCCTGCCATGGTCGCCGATGCTTATCGAGCGTTCACGCGCCTCGACCGGCGCCACGCTGGCCGCCTGTCGCAGCGCATTGGCACAAGGTTGCGGCGTCAGCCTGGCGGGCGGCACGCACCATGCGTTTGCCGATCACGGCAGCGGTTTTTGCGTGTTTAACGATAGCGCGGTGGCGCTGCACTGCCTGCGGGCCGAAGGTGCACTTGAACGTGCATTGGTGATTGATCTGGACGTGCATCAGGGCAATGGTACGGCCAGCATGCTGGCCAGTGAGCCGCAGCTGTTTACTTTTTCCATGCACGGCGCGAATAACTATCCGTTTGACAAACAAAGCAGCGATTGGGACATCGAGCTGCCCGATGCTTGCGACGATGCACTGTATCTGGCCGAGCTGGCGGGGGCTTTGCCGCAACTGTTTTCGCTCGCGCAGCCTGAGCTGGTGATTTATCTGGCGGGCGCCGATGCCTACGCGGGCGATAGGCTGGGCAAGCTGAATCTGAGTATGGCCGGTTTACTGGCGCGCGACGAGATGGTGATGGATTACTGCCAGCGCTTTGGCGTGCCGCTGGCGATCACCATGGGCGGCGGTTACGCCGAGCCGATTGCCGATACGGTCGCGATTTACGCGGCCACGGTGCGCGCTGCCGTACAACGTTTTGCCTGAAAAAACCACCGGAGTGAAGCAATGAGTAATGATCATCTGGCTGCCGATCTGGCACAAAAATGCGAAGCTTGCCGCGCAGGCGCGCCGCAAGTGAGCGACGAAGAGCTGGCGCTGCTGATTCGCGCCATCCCGGACTGGACGCCCATCGTCGTGGATGGCGTGCTGCAATTGCAGCGGGTGTATCAGTTCAAAAACTTTGCCCAGGCTTGGGCGATGTGCGACCGCGTGGCAGCGCTGGCTGAAGAAGCCGGTCATCATCCGGCATTGCTGCTCGAGTGGGGTCAGCTCACTGTGAGCTGGTGGTCACACAAAATCCGCGGCCTGCACCGGATGGATTTCGAGCTGGCGGCAAAAACAGACCAATTGTTTAGCGCAGCATAAGTAAGGGTATTGCCCTAATAGCCATATTTATATTGGCTATTAGGGCAATACCCTTTGATCTTTGCGATATTCAATGTGTATTGAAGGTTTTTCTATCCACTTAATCCAGTGACAGGCTGATTGATTTTGGCCCGTTTGGCAGGTTGAGTGGCTGGCCGACGATTTCACCGCCTGTGCCCATCAGGAAACGTCTCTGATCGGTACTGAAGCTGTAGTTGGCACAAATTTCGTTATGCCATTCGTTGTAAACGCCGGTGCCGCTGGCTTTGCGAATTTCAGTCCACGCGCCGGTGCTGGGGCTGCGGTATTTCACATTGCTGAAATACGCGGCGCGGCGGGTATTGGCCAGACACGATGCTTTGGCTTCGTACCAGTCTTCAACAAAAGCGGCTGCACCATACGGCGTGACTTTGGCCTGATAACGCATGGTGGCAAATTTCTTGCGCTGGCCGTTGCTGCTGTCGGTGAAATACATTGTGTAATCGGTTTTGCCGTCGCTGGTGGCGGCCACTTCGACCTCAAAGCGATAAGTCACATTGACTTGTGGTGTGTAGGGGGCGTAGCACTTGATGCCGGTGCCTTCGCCGCCAAATGTCGAACACGTCGCCATGCCCTTATCGATGACCACCGGGCTGATGCCATTGACGTCCCACAGTGAGAACAGCAATTGCGAAGTCTGGATGCCGGTGTAGCCGCCAGGGAAATTGATGGCCGAGTAGTAGGTGGTGGGGGCCCAGCTTTGCGGCGTGACATCGACGCTGAAGGCATTCCACAGGGGCGTTGACCAGTTCAGGTGAATCGAATTGGCACGGGTGCTATGCGGGAAAGCCTGACCGGTGATTTCGGTCTCGCGAGTGCTGCCATCAGCGAGCTGGATGCTGGCGCGAATTTGCTGCGCACTGGCATTGCCGGCGGTCCACCACGCGGCGATCTGGCCATTGGCGTCGGTTTTGTCTGCCAGCGGGAAAACCCAGCCGCTGGCGTTGCCATTGACCGGCGTCCAGCTTACTTTGCAGCCCGCTAGCGCCTGACCCGCGTTGCTCACCTGTACTTTGATCTGCTGTGGCTTGTGGGTGTCGTTGCCGCTGGTCTTGTTGCCTGGATCATACAGTGTGCTTGAATACACCGAGCCCATGCGCGCGACGCCAGCGCTTGGCGTCAGTGCGGTAATGCTGCTGCCATTGGCGCATTGTCCCGGTGCCGGGGCGGCCGTTGGCTGGGCAGTCGGCTGGGCCGTAGCGATGGGGGTCGAGGTCGGTACCGCCGTGGGTTTTGGCGTCGCCGTCGGCTGCAGAGTTGGCGCAGCTGTCGGGCTTGCCGTTGGCTTGTTCGTCGGCTTGGCTGTGACAAGAGGGGTGGCCGTCGGTTTGGCGACTGGTGTTGCAGAGGTGGCCGGTTTTGGTGTGCTCGTTGGCGTCACTGTGCCGATTTTGGCCCACACGCCCCATTGTCCGCTTTGCGTCGGGTTTTCACCACGGGTCCACCATTTGTTCTGGTAAACATTGCCCTGATGGCTGACTTGTTGCCCCGGCGTGGCATAAATCTGATTGCTGTCCCAAGGTGTGACGGTGGCGGCGTGCGCCAGCTGGCTTAGCGCTGCTGCGCTGGCAATAAT
Source organism: Chitinibacter sp. GC72 (assembly GCF_009760905.1). Lineage (GTDB taxonomy): Bacteria > Pseudomonadota > Gammaproteobacteria > Burkholderiales > Chitinibacteraceae > Chitinibacter. Next base: position 8,609 of record NZ_VIRW01000014.1, read on the forward strand.
CATGAAATTGCGCATTGTGTGTCCTGAAAATGGATTAGCCTTGCTGGGTATTGCCAGCAAGGCCAATGGTTAATTGACTTCCAGTGCTATACCTATCGTGGCTGGTAAAGCACTTTGCTGTCGCGATTAAGCCAGATCGGGTCGGTTAGTGTTTTGAGCCCCATGCCGCGCAATTTGGTTTGCGTGTCGGTACTCACCGCAATGCCCCACTGGGTAAAGAACGGCGTCAGATCGTAGCCAGCGGCGCGGCTGGCTTCGACGATGAAGGTCTGTTGTTCAGCGTAATCGGTCGTTGGGCGTTGCGCGGCGCTCATATTGCGGTAGCTGGTGCCGACTTTGGCGTAGAAATCCTTGCCAAAGGCCAGATCGAGCTGCCAGAACATCGTGGCGCGGACAAATAGATCGCTTTGCGTTGCAAAATCACGCGTTGGCTGATTCAGAAAAGCAAAGGTTTTGGTCCAGGTGCCTTGGGTTTCATAGCGCGAAGGCTGGCCGAGGCCGCGTTGCACATAGGCCGATGACAAATTTACCGTCACTTCGGTCTGGTCTTTCCAGGTGAAAGTGCTCATCTGGTATTGGTGACCCAGCTCATGCCACGGGCCCCAGCCATCGGTTTTGAGCTTTTTGCTATTGAGCACGGCACCAATTGCGCCATCAGCCGATGCTGAAGCCATGCGATATTGCCATGCGTACATCCAGCCGGTGTAAGGCGCTAGCTCGACAAAATGGAAGCGGTGCGGCGTTGGGTTATGCGGCCAGGCTTGGCCCGGTTTGATGCCGTATTGCTCGTCTTCCAGACGGACGATTTCATCCCATAGCGTCATCAAGGCCACTGGATCGTCAACGTGACGCATCGCTTTGGCCAGGCTGGCGGTAAGCATCATGCGTTTGCTCACCAGTTCGGCGTACGGTGCATCGCCATTCTGGCTAAGCATTTTGAGCCAGTCATCCTGCGTGTGCTGGCCCAGTACAAAGCGCGGCATCACGCGGCCACCGGAAGCCAGCTCGACTTTGAGCTCGCCATTGGTCGGTGTGTTGAATGCGGCAACGTACACGGCGGCTTTCACGTTGGAGACAATGCTGTTACTGCCGACATTGAGCTTCACTTTTTGCGCGGTGTCGTAGTTCCAGGTGTCGTCGTCGATATTGTGCAGCCAGATTTCCGGCTGTTTATTCGGCGCGCTACCGGTGTAGCTGTAGTTCACCAGCAGTACATCGCCAGGCTGTACCCAGTAACCAGTCGATTGGAATGGGGAGTGGTTAAAGCTGCGCAGTTGCGCGGCGCGCAGGGTGCCAATATCGCCTGGCTGTTCCAGTGTCAGGCTGCGTGGCGGAATCAGGCTGCCGACTGGGGCTGGTGTCGCTGTGGGTGTGGCCGTTGGCGTCAGCGTTGGTGCCGCAGTTGGTGCTGCAGTTACGACGGGTGTCGGGCTAGGTTTGACCGTGATCACCGGTGTCGCCGTTGGTTTGGCAGTCGGTGCCGTGGTCGGTGCGAGGGTTGGGACGGTAGTTGGATTGGCAGTTACGACAGGCTTGGCTGTCGCGGCAGGTGTTGCAGTGGCCGCGCTGATTTTGCGCCAGACGCCAAAAGCACCCGATGCACTTGGCACGTCGCCGCGTGTCCACCATTCATTACGATACAGCTCGCCCTGATAACTCACGATATTGCCTTTATCGGCATAGGTGGTAGCAGGATTCCACGCATTGGCCGTGCTGCCCGCTGTGCTGATAGGTGTGCTGGTGGGGGCTGCGCTGGCTGTTGGTTTAGGGCTTGCTGTCAGGATTGGCGCTGCTGTGCTGCTTGGTGCTGCTGTCGGCGCGCTGGTTGCTGCGACTTGGCCGCTGACTGTGCGCCATACACCCCATGGCCCACTGCTGGCCGGGTTTTCGCCCTTGGTCCACCAGCCGTTGGTATACAGTTGCCCCTGATAGCTAACAATCTGGCCGGGCTCGGCGTACACGGTATTGCTATTCCATTCTGTGGCGGCGTGAGCGACGCCAGCCTGGACGATGATTGCGGCCACGAGGCCCGCTTTAGAAAAGAAATTCATTGCTCCTCCAGAGCTTTTTTTGTTTGCGCACAAGGTATGTCATGTATTTGGCATACAGCAGCGCGAATTTACCAGAAATATTAGGAATTAGTGATGTGCTAGAAAAAGGCTTTGTTATGCGCATCACCTTTGCTGGTGAAGCGTGAGCGGCTGGGGTTTGAAATGCTGATTTAAATCAGTCATTTATTCGCTGCTTTTGCTTGTTGAAAGCAATAAAAAACCCGCTTGAAAGCGGGTTTTTCGACGTACGGTGAAGACCTTATACGGTTTGTGTTGCAATCGCGTTGCTGCTGTGAGTAATGCGATTATTGCTGTCCACATAAATCAGCGATGGTTTGTGATTGTGCAGCTCGTCGTCGCTGTAATCGGCAAACGTGGCAATAATCAGCAAGTCGCCAACCTGGGCGTGGCGAGCGGCCGAGCCATTGACCGAAATAATGCCCGAGCCGCGTTGGCCTTTGATGGCGTAGGTAGAAAAACGCGCGCCATTATTGATATTCCAGATATCAATGGCTTCATATTCACGGATATTGGCCGCTTCAAGCAGGTTTTCGTCAATGGCGCACGAGCCTTCGTAGTGCAATTCGGCATGCGTTGCAGTAACGCGGTGCAGTTTGGATTTAAGCATATTGCGTTGCATGGTGCTCTCCCGCGCGGGGTAAGTAATGAGACAAAAATCCTCACGCTGCGTTGCCGCGCCTTGCCGTACAATTTGTACTGTCTGCGGCTTTGCGCCTTGCGTGAGAATTTTTGTGTGGGCTTATTAGGACCCAAAAGATAGGCGCGATTATAAAACTTTGCATCAAAAAGCCAAGCGAAAGTGCATCAGCTCGCGCGATAAATCAAACATCCATCGAGCAAATATTCACCTTCCTTGATTCGGGCGTCTGGCGCGATGCGATCAAATTCAAAGCGGGTGCCATCCAGAATCAGCCAGGCCGGGATGGGTTTTTCCTGAAAACGGCCCAGCGTTTCACTCGCACGGATAATCTCGCGCGGTTGCATGCTGCTGGCTGGCGGCATCATCCGGGCCAGCTCGGCAGCGTCTTCGCGCGCGTCGCGCTCCTCAGGCAGAGGCAGATTGCGCACCATGGCTTGCGGGGCGGTTTCGCGCTCTTGCAGCGGCAAGCTGCGCAAATACCAGTTAAATAGCAGGCGCGGCAACACTACGCGTTTGACCTGCTTTTGCGAATTGATCACGCAGGCCACGCCAAAATCAGCGCCGCAGGAATGGCAATGCGCTTTGGCGGCAATCGCAATATGGTCTTCAACCAGACGCGCGACGCCATCCATGTCTTTGGCGTGCAGCATGGTGCCGCAGGAGACGCAGGGTTTGGAGAATTGTTTGATTTCCTGCCCGTTGGCAAACTTCAACGGTAGAAAATCACTAAGGCGGCGGTTAGGCTGCATGGGTATTCCTTTGTGGTGCGCTGTTCGGCGAGCAAAGTGTCGGGCTGGGCGAGCCCGACCTACACCTTTTAAATGGTGGCGATCCGGGCTTCGACGGCCAGCTCCAGATAGTCGACCTTGATCAGCTGGAGTGAGACTGTCATTCCGGCCGGGAGTTCTGGCAGGCCGCCCACGCGCAAGACCAGAGGCATGCCATCAACGCGCACCAGATTTTCCTTGATCACTTGCGCGGTGAATTCGCGCATATTCTCTTGTTCTAGATAACGGATGCACCAGTAGCGCTCCATTTTGTCCTGAAAATCGGCATAAGCGGCATAAGCAGCGTCAAACGAGGAAATCGCGGTAAACAGCTCGGCATCGTTTTTCTGATAGCGAGGTTTTTCATTGCGTATCATCGCGACCAGTTGTTGCTGATTGATGAAATCGACCGCACGGCGCAGCGGCGAGCTCGACCACATATAGCAATCCACACCAAGACCGGCGTGCGCTGTTGGCTGAGTCGATAGCTTCACGCGGCCACCGCCTTGCGAGCGGTAAATACCGGCGATTTGCGCATCGCGCAGATTCGCCCCCCACAGGCTGTTGACCAGAATCATCAGCTCGGCGACCAGCTTATCCATCGGCGCACCGCGTTTGCGCGGCACAATGCGCACGCGCTCGGCTTTGCCTTCTTCCCTATCAATATAAAAACTGTAATCAAGACGCTGTTGCTGTGGCTGGTCGGCTTTGCCGCGACGACCTTCAAGCGCGCCTGCCAGATTCCACAGCAGCGTTAGCTCGGCTTTCCACGGATAGTCTTCACCATCCTTGCCAACCGTTTCTTCATTGAAATACGGCTCGATATCGTGGTGGCGCAGATTGGCGACGACTGGCACGCGCTCGATCAGTGAGCGGTGGCTGATGATGTCATAGCCGAGCGAGACTTCCAGATACATCGACACCGCTGGGCGCGCAGCGCCTTCCTGCAGTGTGAATACCTCAACCGCGTCGTCGGGCAACATCGTGATTTTGTCGCCGGGGAAATACACGGTCGACAGGCGATCAAGTACAACTTGATCCAGTGTTGAGCCTGGCAAAATACCGAGTACTGGTGCGGCGATGTGGATACCGACTTGCCAGTTGCCATTCGCCAATTTCTTCAGGCTGAATGCGTCGTCAATTTCGGTGGTGCTTGCATCGTCAATCGAGAACGCTTGCACATCGGCAATCGGCAAGTCTTCTGGTGCAAACACCGACTCGGTGGCCGGAAAGCCGCGACCTTTCGGGAAATGCTCGGCCAAAAAGCCATCGAGATGATATTGCGCGACATCGGGAATCGCACCGACTTTTTCCAGCAGGCGCAGCGTCGACATTTGCGCGCTTTCGGCCGCTTGCGCCAGCGCTTTGTATTCAAGGCTATTTTTATCTGGGCGATGTATTAGTCTAGCGATCTTGTCCTGCAAGGCTTGCGGCAAGATACCCGCCAGTAAGTCGGCTTCCCATGCGGCCATTTGTTCGGCTTCGCGCGCTTTGCGCTCTAGGCCGGCGATCGCCGCTTTTAGGTTTTCTTCCGGAGCGGCTTTATAGCGGCCTTTGCCTTTGCGATAGAAATACATCGGCGCGCCATGCAGCGCGATCGCCGCGGCGGCTTGCTGAGTCAGGCTGGGGTTGGCGCCAAAGTATTCGGCGGCAATCTCGGCAAAGCCAAATTCATCCTGACCGCAACATTCCCACAGGAAGTTCACGTCAACTTCAGCAGCGAGGCTTTGTGCGGTTTTGTAAAAATCGTCGAGGCTGATGCGATCAAAGCGCAGTAGCACATTGGCGGTTTTGATTTTGCTGCGTTTGCCGCGTGCGTCTTCCACTTGCATGCTGGCAGCCTGCTCATCATTGATGCTGGCGACTTTAAAGCTGCCATCTTCCTCGTAAAAAACATTCATCGCGATTATCAACCGTTGCGCCAAGGCCAAAACCGGCAATTATATCAAAGCCATTCCCCCGATGTTTTAAAAACTCGGGCTCTGTTGACGTTTGGTTTGTGATTCCGCGAGTTCGTGTTTGCAATGCGGTAAAGTGCAAATCGCTGCGCGTCGCAATTCATGTTCACGCCTGCAATGCAGTTGTGGCGAAACAAGCGCCTAGCTCATCGCGCTGGCGTGGTGTTTGTGCTGTTTTTATGCTCGAGCATGGCAAATTATGGCTAAATCAGCCACAATCTCGAAAATAACTCGAGAATGTCTAATCTTGTCAGTTCAGCCGCAATCCGCCACGGTGCATCCAGCCCAGACGCAGCCTGCCCCACGACTTTTTGATCGTCGCGTGGTCAGTAGCGAGCTGCGCTTTGCGCTGGCCGAAACCTCGGCCGGGGGCAGCAAGCTGGTCATGCTGGTGGGCGAGCCCGGCTCGGGCAAAACCCAGCAGGCGCATGATTTATTGCCTTTTGTCCGCCAGCGTGGCGGCATGCTGATTGAAAGCCGGATTGAATCGCTCAACTGGAGCAAGCCGCTCGATAGCCTGTTGCTTGGTTTAAGCCAGCTCAGCCAGCCGCTGACGCGCCAGCTGGGTAATCCGGGCTTGAGCGGGCAGGAGGCCGTGCTGGAGCTGTCGCGCCGCCTAGGTCTGATCCAGCAGATTGATACCGATATTGATTTGTCGCTGGCACTGCACCTGCATCTGCTGGTGGGCGAGCTGCTGGTTTATGCCAGCCAGCAACTTAAACCGCTGGTCTGGATTATCGACGATGTGGATTTGCTCGATCAGGATGCGCTGGCGTTGCTCGATTATCTGATCGAACATCGCAGCAGCCCGTATCTGATGTTTCTGCTGTGCGTGCGCGATTCGCATTTGCCCGCAACACAGCGCTGGAAAGCGCTGCCGCATTGCCAGATCTTTCCGCTGGCGCCGTTTAGTGTGCGCGATACCGTGGCCTGGCTGATTGAAGAGCAGAGCCTGAACCCGCGGCTGGCGGCAGAAATTGCGCCATTTTTGCAGCAAACCTGTCAGGGCAATTTGCAGCTGTGCCGCTTTTTGCTCGATAGCCTAGCCGCGCACGATTTGCTGGGTGTAGTGCCCGAATCGCAATGGCAGCAGCGTATCCAGCAGATTTCACTGCAATTGCGCACACCCGAGGCTGAGGCTTATTTTCGTGCGCAATTGCTCTCGCTCACCGAAACCGGCCTAGAAATCCTGCAAAGTGCCAGCCTGATCGGCATGGAGTTTGATGCCCGGCTATTGCACGATTATCTGAGTACCAGTGCGGTACAGGAGCATCTGTATCTGGCGCAAAAGCAGGGCTTGATCGAAGTGCTGTCAGGCGATATCTGGCGCTTTGTGCACCCGCATCTGCTGCGTCTGGCACAGCATACTTTCGAGCAGCAAACCGAAGCTGATCTGCACGCGCGTCTAGCGCAGCGGATGATGAAGTTCCCCAATTTTGTCCTGCAGGCGCTGCGCCATGCGCAGCAAGCCGGGCAACTGATGGCACCCCAGGACAAAATCCGTTTTGCCCACCAATCGCTCAGCGTGGCCGCACAAGCCGTGCAGCAGGGCAGCCCCATGCACGCGGGGCAGATCTTGGAACAATTGCTGGCCTTGCTGGGTGAAGCGGTCTGGAGCGAGCAGCCGCAGCTGAGCGAGCAGATGGTGGAAATCTGGTGTGCCAGCTGGCAAGAGCCCGCGCAACTGCAAGACGCTACCGTATTACTGAATAATCTGCCTGCTGCAGCCAGCCCGCGCATCACGGCCATGCTGGCCAGTACGCAGCTGCGTCTGGCACTGCTGGGGCATGATTATCCGCTGGCTTTTGCCGCCGCCGAGCTGGGGCTTAAATCGCTAGGCATGAAAATGTCGATGCGTGGCAGCACGCTGCAGCTGCTTGGCCTGTTGCTGCAATGGGCATGGTGGCAATACGCCGCTGCCAAGCAGAACACCGATACTGATCCAAGTTTTGATCCAGATCGCGATCCGCTAAAGCAAGATGCCGATACGGCAAGGTCAAATATCGAAGCTGCGCAGCAGATTTTTGCCGATCTGTTCGGCCCCTGTTTTTTTGCCCGCCCGCGGCTCTTGGCGGCCATTACCCTCAAGCAATTGATACTCTCGCGCCAGCATGGGGCAGGTCCGATGACGGCGGGGGCTCAGATTTGCGCGGCGATGATACTCAATGTCTTTGCCCGGCATGACGCGGCTTTTGCTGTGGCAGAAAAAGCCAATCAAATGGCCAAGGCGCAGTCTAGCGAAAGGCAGCGGCACCGGGTGCCGATTCTGGACCTGGGGCTGGTTCAGCCCTGGCGGCAGAATCTGCAGCAATTGCTGCCCGATTTGTGGCGCTGGCAACAGAATGCCTATTCTTATGGCGACTTCGAGTTTGCTGGCTACGCCCATATGTTCTACATCGGGCATTCGCTATTGAATGGCAGCCCGCTGCCGCATCTGGCAAAAGAAGCCGCTAAAATCGACGAAGATTTGCGCCACACCCGCCAGCAGCATTTGCTGCCAATGTCGGCCGTGTTTCGCCAATGCCTGCACAATCTGGTACACGTCGCCGAGACGCCGCCGTGGTTGTGCGAAGGTGGGCAGTTTTCTACCGATTCGCTGGCCGAGCTGTATCGTCGGCGTGATGCGCTGAATCTGTTCAACTATTATTTGCTGACCGCGTATATGGCGAGCTTTTGCCAGGCCAGTGAGGCCGCGAGTGATGCGCTCTCGCAAGCGAGGCCGTATCTGGAATCGATTCGCGGCTCGGTGCTTGAGGCGCAATACCGCTATCTGTCGGCGCTCAATCTTTGCCTGGAACCCGGTCGGCGGGGCTGGTGGTGGCGTCGGCAGATCACGCGCGCTATTGCCCGCCTGAAAGATTGGGCCGCACAAAACCCCTGCATGTTCGCCAGCCCGCTTGCTTTGCTGCAAGCGCAGTTTGCCAGCGCCAGGCAGCAGCACGAAGAGGCGCAGCATTACTTCCGTGCCGCAATCGAGGCCGCCCGGGTGAACCAGCATCACCATGAATACGGCATGGCGGCCCTGCACTATGGTCGCTTTCTGCTGGGGCGGCACCACTTTCACCACGCCCGCCAGATGCTCAAGCTGGCCATCGAGCACTACGATCTATGGGGTGCGGCAGGCATCTCGGCGCAAATCCGGCGCGAATTTGGTGCGTTCTTGAATAAAAAAGCCAAGTCTTGAGACTTGGCTTTTATCGGGTATAGATTGCTTTGTCTTGGGTATATCTCTGTAGCCAAGTTGGGGTTAGCTCTATAGTCATATACCCTGATGTACATTCAGGTTACGCGTCACCCAATTGCGCTAGCAGCTCGGTTTGATGTTCATTGATCAAGGCCTGCGTGAGCTCGGTCAAATCGCCATCCATGATGTAATCGAGCTTGTATAGCGTCAGATTAATCCGGTGATCGGTCATCCGGCCTTGCGGGAAATTGTAGGTGCGGATGCGCTCGGAGCGATCACCCGAGCCGATCAGCGATTTGCGCTCGGCCGCTTCCTTGGCGTTGATTTCCTGCATTTGCGCATCTTTAATCCGCGCCGAGAGCACTGCTAAAGCACGCGCCTTGTTTTTGTGCTGGCTGCGATCATCCTGACACTCAACAATAATGCCGGTCGGAATATGCACCACGCGCACGGCTGAGTCGGTTTTATTAATATGCTGGCCACCGGCGCCGCTGGCGCGGAAGGTATCGATGCGCAAATCGGCCGGGTTGATATTCACTTCTTCCAATTCATCGGCTTCAGCCATTACCGCGACGGTACACGCTGAAGTATGAATCCGGCCTTGTGTTTCGGTGGCCGGAACGCGCTGCACACGGTGCGCGCCCGATTCAAATTTCAGCTTGGAGTACGCGCCAAAGCCGACAATGCGCGCGATGATTTCCTTGTAGCCGCCCAGATCGGATTCATTGGCCGACATGATTTCAACTTGCCAGCGATTGCGCTCGGCAAAGCGGCTGTACATGCGAAACAAATCGGCGGCGAATAAGGCTGCTTCATCGCCGCCGGTTCCGGCGCGAATTTCCAGGAAAATATTGCGCTCGTCATTCGGGTCTTTCGGCAGCAAAGCTTTTTGCAAATCAAGATCGAGTTGCTCTAGGCGCGCTTTGCCATCTTTGATTTCTTCTTCGGCCATCTCCGCCATTTCCGGGTCGGACAACATGGCTTCGGCGTCAGCCAGATCAGCGTTAATGCGGTTAAATTCGTGCCATAACTCGACCACGGGCGTCAGCTCGCTGTATTCACGGTTCAGTTTGCGATATTGGTCCATATCGCGCGTGGCTTCTTCGGAGGCCAACAGCGCGCCAACTTCTTCGAGGCGATCAGCCAATTGCGCCAATTTATTGAGGATAGAGGGTTTCATTTTTTTCCAGTTCAGGCCAGAGCGATACATCATGGCCGTTAACAATAGCGAGAAATTTTAAAAGCTGTGGATGCTGGCGAGCGCCGCTAATCAATGTCTTGCAGGCGGTAGAGGCGGCGCACCAGATTGACGAGTGTTTCCTGTTCGTCGGGCTGGGCGCTATTGAGCGCAGCCAGCGGGGCATGCAGGAATTTATTGCTAATCTGTTGCGCCAGCTGCTCCAGTACCAGTTGCGGGTCCTGGCCGTTGGCGAGCTTTTTCTGCGCCCGCTGTACTTCGCCGCGGGCGATGCGGTCAGCATGATCACGCAAATCGCGGATGGTGGGCACCACCGCGCGGCTGGCTAACCAGCTGTCAAATTCTTTGACCTTTTCGCTGATCATGGTTTCGGCGCTGTTCACTTCCATACTGCGCGAGGCCATACCTTCCTGCACTACCTGCGCCAGATCATCGACCGTGTACAAATAGGCGTCGGCCAATTCGCCCACTTCGCTTTCCACATCACGCGGCACGGCCAGATCGACGATAAACATGGGGCGGCGGCGGCGCTGTTTGAGGGCGCGCTCGATCATCCCCTTGCCGACGATAGGCAGCGGGGCGGCGGTGGAGGTCACCACCACGTCGAATTCGTGAATGCGGGTCGGTAAATCGCTGAGCAAAATTGCCTCGCCCCCCAGCTCGCTGGCCAATTCCTGCCCGCGTTCCAGCGTGCGGTTGGCCACCACCATCTTACAGGGTGACTGGGCGGCAAAATGCGTCGCGCAGAGCGCGATCATTTCGCCTGCGCCGATAAACAGCACTTTGCACTCTGCAATTGTCGGGAAAATCCGTTCTGCCAGCCGAACCGACGCCGCTGCCATCGAGACGGATGCCGCACCGATGCGCGTGCGTGTTCTGACTTCCTTGGCGGTGGAAAAAGCGCGCTGGAAAACACCATTGAGCAGCGTGCCCAGCGTGCCCGCTTCGCGCGCGGCGCGCTCGGCGTCTTTGAGCTGGCCCAGAATCTGCGTTTCGCCTACTACCATTGAATCGAGCCCACAGGCGACGCGATACGCATGCCGCGCAGCTTCGGTACCTTGATGAATATACAGGTGGGGAGTAATGCTCTGCAGATCTTGATGGCGATTGTCTGCCAGCCAATACTTCACTGCATCCAAATCGCGGGCGTGACAGTACAGCTCGGTGCGATTACAGGTAGAGACAATCGCGGCTTCAAACACGCCTTTCAGGCTGACCAGCTCGGCCAGCGCGGCGTTCATCTCATCCGGATTAAAGGCAAGCCGCTCCCGCACTGCGACAGGCGCAGTCTGGTAGTTAAGCCCTAAAACGACGAGATTCATGGTGCCGGATAATCGCTGCAAGAGTGCATCGGCTTTGCCGCCGAAAAGCCGGATAGCAAAGCAAATGAAAGACAAAAGAGCGCTATTTTACCCTGAAATCAGGCCTTTGGTGACGAATGTCACGGTAAAGTCCCGTGAACTATCCCTTTAGGCTTAGTGTAGTTTCAGCGTCGGGCGGGCAACCCGGCGCAGCTTGTCGCCTACCCACAGCAGCCCTGCGAGCACCCAGCCGTGGACGGCAGCCTGATGCAGGCGGTAGAGCGAGGCATAAATCAGCTTGGCGCCGCGGCCTTCAACATAATAATTGCGCTGCGGGCCGACAATGGCGGCCAGGCTGCCAACGGCGGTGTGCTTGCCCAATGAGACCATCATGCCTTGTGGCTTGAAGACAAAAGGCGTGATCTCGCGGCCATTGATTTTTCTGATCAGTGCGTCAGCCAGCCAGCTGGCTTGTTGGTGGGCAACCTGCGCAGTGGCCGCCAGCGGCGGGCCACCTTCGCCATCGCGTGCCGCGGCGCAGTCGCCAATGGCAAAGACATTCGGGTCGGTCTGCGTTTGCAGGCAGGTGGTGACCTCGATCTGGTTATTGCGATTGGTCGCCAGACCCAGGCCGGATAACCAGTCAGCCGCCTTAACGCCAGCGGCCCAGACGCGAATCATCGCTTTGAGCTGCTGGCCGTCGGCCAGTGTAAAGCCGCTGTCTGATACGGCGGCCACGCGTGCATTGCACGCGACCATAATACCGCGCTGCGCCAGCGCTTCGGTGGCGTAGTGTGATAGTGATTCGGGCGCGCCGGATAGAATGCGTGGCGCGCCTTCGATAATGGTGATTTCCAGCTGCGCCGGGCTCAGATTGGCACCGTAGTTATGCATTTCGCGGATCGTGTGATCAATCTCGGCGGCCAGCTCGACGCCGGTGGCGCCGCCGCCAACAATGCCGATGGTCAGCTTGCTTGCGCCGTGGCCACTGGCGCCGACGGCAAACGACAAGTCCAGAATCCGGCGTCGCAAGCGCTCGGCATCGCTGGGCGTATTCAGGAACATGCAGTGTTCCTGTGCGCCGAGCGTGCCAAAATCGTTGGCGATCGCGCCCAGTGCAAGCACCAGTGTGTCGTAGCTGATTTCGCGCTCGCCGGTGAGGATATCGCCCTGCGCATCGCGCACGGCGGCCAGCGTAATGGTTTTCTGCTCGCGATTGACGCCCTGCATCCAGCCAAATTCAAACTGATAGCCATTGCGGTAGGCGTGGCCAAAGTAATTGACTTCGTCTTCGCCGGTATTGAGCGCGCCGGTGGCCACTTCGTGCAGTAGTGGCTTCCAGATATGCGTGGGCGATCCATCCACCAGAATAATCTGCGCGCGCTTTTTACCACCCAGCTCGCGCCCCAGCTTGGTGGCCAGCTCCAGACCGCCAGCGCCGCCGCCGACTATGACAATACGGGGTAGAGTGGATGAATTCATATGCTGCGTTTCCTTGATGTGCGCCCAGGAGAATGTCTGCGAAAGTCTACTCAGGAATTGTTGCACACCGGATCGGCAATTGCTTGGTGAATGCTACCGCTTCAATCAAATTAAAACCCTAGCAATCGTGCCGACTGATAAAACACAAACGACACCATCCAGGCCAGGCCCAGCGACCAGGTCATCGAGAATACGGTGTACAGATTGGATTTGGATTCTTTCTTGATTGCCGCAATCGCCGATATGCACGGTATATAGATCAGCGAGAACAGCATAAAGCTGTACGCTGAAACTGGGTCTAGTGTGTGCGAGAGCTGGGTGGCCAGCGCTGCGCCTTCGTGGCCGGTGATGACAGACAGCGCACCAAGTACCACTTCCTTGGCGACAAAGCCGAAAATCAGCGCAATTGACAGTGTTGATTCAATCCCGATCGGGCGCAGCACCGGCGCGAGAAAATCAGAAATGATCGCTGCGTAGCTGTGCTGCGGGTTCGGGAAATTGGTCAGCAGCCACACCAGCACGACGCCGAGCACGATCATCGTCGTGGCCAGGCGCAGAAAATCGCGCGCTTCACCCCAGCCACGACGCCAGATATGGGTGAGCAGCGGCAAGCGATAAGGTGGTAATTCCAGCGCAAAAGGCTCGTTTGATTTGAATTTTGCTTTGAATAGCACCGCCGTCAACATTGCGATCAGAATGCTGGCCAGATAGAGCGAGAGCACGACCCACGGCGCATGCGTCGGGCTAAACAGCGCGCCGCTTAAAAACAGGAAAATCTGCAAGCGCGCCGAGCACAGTGAAAACGGAATCGTCAGCATCGTCAGCAGCCGCGCCTTGTGATCACGAATCACGCGCGTGCCCATAATTGCCGGCACATTGCAGCCAAAGCCCATCATCAGCATCACAAAGCCACGGCCATCGAGCCCCATCCGGCTCATCAGCCCATCCATCATAAAAGCGGCGCGGGCGAAATAGCCCGAGTCTTCGATCACCGACATCAGGCAGAAGAATAAAAAGATAATCGGCGCAAAGGTCAACACCGTGCTTACGCCGTCAAACAGGCCGCTGACGATAATGCCTTGCCAGAATGAAGGCAGACTCGCGGTGGCGGGTAGCAGTGCGCTGTCTTTAAACCAAGTCAGACCGGCCTCCAGTAAATCCTGTAATGGCGTACCGATGGCGTAGGTGAGCTGGAACAAGGCCAGCATCATCAGTATAAACAGCGGCAAACCCAGCCATGGATGCAAGACCAGCCGATCCAGCCTGGCCGTTGCGCCTTCGTTAAGCGTGGGCGCTTGCTGCACGCAGCGTTCAAACAGCTGCTTTTCCCGCGCGTGCAAGTTAGCTGAATTGGCGGTATGGGGTATATGGCTGAAATCTATTTTCTGTGCTGGCTGGCTGAATATACCCTCTATCGCTTTCTTGCATTCGGCCAGGCCATGGCCGTATTTGGCGCTGAGCAATTGCACTGGCGCGTCCAGCGCTGCGCTGAGTGCGGCGACGTCGATGCTGATGCCGGCACGTTTGGCTTCGTCGTGCATATTCAGGCAAATCACCAGCGGCGCGCCAAGCGCTTTGAGCTGCAAAGCCAGCGCCAGCTGGCGATCAAGCTGGCAGGCGTTGAGCACCAGCACCACCGCGTCGAGGCTGGCCTCGCTTAAAAAGCGTTGCGCGACCTGTTCGTCCTCCGCGCCGCCGGTTAGATCATAAATACCCGGCAGATCGAATACCTGCACCATCTGCGCGCCGAGCAGAATCCTGCTGCAAGCCAGTTCAACGGTGAGCCCCGGCCAATTGGCGACGCGCGCCGTACCGCCGGTCAGGCGATTGAATAATGTCGATTTGCCCGTATTGGGCATGCCAACCAGCGCGATGCGTTTCATGGTATCACCTCGGCGGGGTTCATTTCGGTAGGTGCTTGGGTGGCGGTTTGCGCTTTGGTTTGCATATCGATAGCAATGATTTCGATTTGCTGAGCCGCAGCGCGCCGCAGCATGATTTCGGTGCCACCAACGCGCAATTGCAGCGGCCCGCCTAGCCAGCCACGCCTTAATACCGTAATGACGCTATCACGGCGCAAACCCAATGCTACCAGTCGCTGCGCCAAATCGATTGAAACCGAAAGTGTGACGACTCGTGCGGTATCGCCTACGGGCAATTGAGCTAAATTCATAATGATTGAGAGTGATTTGCATTAATGATTCTCATCGTCCTCCGATGGTGCATCGAAGGCAAATCGATCTGGCTCGGATTTGATCTGGGTTAAATTTCTGTTGTGGGCGTAAATTGAGGGGCTATTTCCGCTGAAAAGGATTGAGTGTTTTTGTGCGGTGAATTCGCGCTTTAAAGGAGTGCTTTATCGTCGGCTTGTTTGGCTCTGGCCGTAAATTGCGCACCCGGAAATGCAAACGGCGCACAATGATGTGCGCTGTTTTCTGCCGGAATAGGCAATCAATACCCTGTGTCAGCTCGCTGAATGAGATAAGTATTCTTTCAGCATGGCCCTAACGCTTTCCATAGCGTTGGCGTCGAAGGTGGCGTCCAGCCTGCGCCAATGAAGGCGGTGTGCGTTACCTGCGCCTGATACTTCACGCCGCTATACGAAACAATGGTGCCAGATTGATAGGTATTGCCTTCAGTCCATGCCACGGCGCAACTGCCCGGTGTAGCGGTGGGTGCTGATGTAGCGGCCGGAGTTTGGGTTGGTGCGACCGTTACTTGCGGTGTGCTAGTCGGTGCCGACGTTGGATTTGGCGTTGCCGTGGGGGTTGCTGTTTGTGTGGCTGTCGGTGCTGGTGTCAAAGTCGGGATTGCCGTAGGTGATGTCGAGCAAGCACCGAGATCTTTCCATGGTTTGCCGCTACCGCTATTAGTCAACGGTACATCGTTCTGCGTCCACCATTGTGCCTGATAGATGCGTCCGTTGTAGCTGACTTTATCGCCGCCGTTGTAAACCTTGGTGGTCCACGCCGCTTCAGTACAGGCGCCAACGGGTGTTGGCGTGCTGCTTGCTACTGGTGTGCTGGCGGGAGTGGAAGTTGGTGTAGCTGTTGGAGCCAAGGTCGGTGTAACCGGCGTTGGCGCAGGCGTGCTGCTTGCCGCGCCGGGCTGTTGCCAGAATCCTGCCGCACCGATCATCGAGAGCAGGCGAATCGAGTCAGCATAATATGCATTTTCGGCGTTGGCCGCGACGCGATCCCACAAGGTATTGAGCCAGGACTGATTGCTGGCACTGATGGCAGCGCTGACCGCGAACGGCGCACTGAAAGCATTCGAGTAATCGCTATTGAGCGCCGTGCCGTTTAGCTCATAGCCAGAACGAATCTTGTTCGGGTCGCCTCCCGTCGCGCTGGTGCGTACCCAGCTATTGAGCGTTTGTAACAAGGCCAGCGCTCGGGTATCGCCATTGAGCAGATAATCGAGACTAAAGCGCCATGGTACGCGGCAGTTGTTCCAGCTGTATTTACCGTCGGTATCGGCTTCCAGGAAATTGGGTGGAGAAGGTTTAAAGCCGCCACTGCCATCTGGCACGATGAAGTCGGGCAGCAAACCAGTACTTGGCGAATACGCGCGATAAACGCTATCAGCAATTTGGTACGACTTGTCGAGAACCAGTTTCCAGCGCGCGTCGCCTGTCGCTTCATGAAAAGCGCGCAAATGCGTAAACATGAAGTCCGAACCACGCGTGCTTTTGCCATAAGTTGCATCGCTGTCGTTGGCCCAGTCGCCAAGCTTGATCGTCCATTGCGTCTGATTAACCGTCTTGCTCATTAAGGCGTTAATAGTATTGATCGCTTCGGCTCGATAGTTGATCGCCCCGTTTGATCCCCAGACTTTGTCGGCCATTAGCAATGCGTAGGCGGCATCCATATCGCCATCGGTCGCCGAATCAGAACCTTCGGTATCAACGAGCTGACCGTTGCTGAGTTTTTGCGCCCATGCCATCAGCGCTGGGCTGTTGTTGCTTGGATGGGCGCGATAATAGCGGAATAGTTTGTCAAAAATTGCCTGAGCATTCGCATCACGGCCCGCCATTTGCGTGACGGCAACCATGCCAAAGCCTTGTCCTTCGGAAACGACTTGCTTGCCTGAGGTCGAACCGAACCACACATACATGCGCTGGCTATCCTGCGGGTCCGTTTTCAGGTAACGGGTTTTCCACGCCGCGTAGGCCGCATCAACCTGGATCTGTAATTGGCTAGTGCTCAGGTGGCTGGGCTGTATCGTGCTGGCAACATAAGCCATGGCCATTTGTGGTGTTGCCAGCATTGCGATACTGGCTAAAGTCAGCGGGGGAGCCGCCAGCATGAATGCCAGTGCTAGTTTGCGCAAACGAGTTTGTGCCAAAGATTTTTTCATTTGGGATGTCCTTCTATTTATTTGAGTGCCTATGCGACCAACTATTTTTTGCTCTTGGCATTGTTGCTTATGCAAAAAATGCGCGTGCAGCTACCCCTAGCAACGACGAGTATTCATCGGCGCTATCGAGGGTGCAGGTCGTAGGGCTAAGGTTTGGGGGGTGAAAACGGCACTCGAAGGTGCCGTCATCAGCTAGCGATGAGAATCGGCTTCAGCGGCTTATTTGAACGTGCCGAAAATATTGCTGAACGCCCAGTTTTGCTGCGCAATACCGCTGCATTGCCAGTTGGCGGTGCTATTGCCTGCACAATTGCCGTTATCGCGACCGAGCGACCAGAATGCCAAACGCCCCATGCCTTTTTGTTGCGCGAAATTTGTCAGAATTTGCGCGTCGTTTAGCGTGAAGATTTCGGCTGGTGTGTCGTTCTGACCAATCATTGCTGTCGCGCCCATCATTGCCCAGTATTGGGCGTCGGTTTTGCCTGGCCACAGTGTTTTGACCTGGTTAAAGACGTTTTGCAGCGCCAGAACCGAGCGATTGCCCATTTGCGTGCCTGATACGCCGTCGTAGAAATCCATCACCATCGGATTGACGACGTCGACTTCAACGCCAGCTGCTTTGGCCGATTGCAGTACGTACAGATTGGCTGCATCGAGACCGGTGTCTGGATGAACGCCGATAGTGTAGGAGGTCACTAGTTTTTTGCCGCGTGCCTTGAAGTTGTCTTGCAGGATTTTCAGAGCAGCATTGCGGCGATCGACGATGGCTGGCTCCAGATTGTTGTAAACGTCACCCGCTTCTGGATCGAGGTCGAAATGGTCGGCGCCAAATTTATCCAATACACCTTGATACACGGCCGCCAAACTAGCTGCCGTCGTGCAGCGACGCGCCAGATCATTGGCATTCCAGCCGCCAGTGACCACAATCACATCGCCACCGAGTGCACGCAGACCTTGCACTTTTGACAGCAGGCCGTTTTCATCGCTAGGCCAGGTGCCCGAGCAAGCGCCGTTTGAATTGTAAAACGCGAGCGAGATGTATTTTTGGCCTGTTGCTTGTGACCAGCCGACCAGATCGGAAGCGCCGCTAACGTCAACATACGGCGCAAATTTAAACTTGGCACTACCTACAGGTGTGGCGGTGGGCGTTGGAGTTGGTGTGGTACCGACTGGCGTTGCTGTTGGTGATGGCGTGGGCGTCGCGTTGCCCGAGCATGGGCCTAAATCAGTCCATGGCAGGCCTGAGCCGACATTGCTGGATGGGATATTATTTTGTGTCCACCAGTTTGCCTGGTAGTTGCGGCCGTCGTAGCTGACTTTTTGGCCACCGGTATACGCGATGTTGTTATTCCAAGCTGCATTCGTGCAGGTATTGCCGCTAAGGGGGGAGGCTGTTGGTGTTGGGCTGGCCGTTGGTACGGGGGTTGGCGTGGCTGGTGGTGCAGTGACAACTGGCGTTGCGGTCGGTGCCGGAGTTGCAGTTCCTGACGTTTGCAGCAACCACGGGCCCCATTGCTCTGCGCCAGGAACATTGCCCTGGGTCCACCACTGTGCTTTGTAATCTTTGCCGCCGTAGCTGACGATTTCGCCGCCAGTGTAAACAGTCGTGTTATTCCACGCTGGCGCAGCCAATGCCTGTACTGAACAGATTGCGGCGGGGATAGCCGCCAACATCCAACGATTCATGGTTGACATCAAGTTCTCTCCATCCTAATTCTGAGGCTTTGGTGAGCCGCCGGAACTGGTTTTTTTTATTTGTGATTAAATGAGGGCACTCAGAGGCATGTCGATACGCACACGCTCCGCAGGCCATGTAGCGGCAGAATGATTTCATTGTTTCTGCCTTACACGCAGAAACAATACGAGATATGCCCGGATGAGGGAATAGCCGAATCTGCTGTAGCTACATGTCCGAATACTACTTCGGCATGTTGCAGGCAGATGGCAAGTTGAGCTGCTTATTTGACCAGTTCGCTAGGTGGAATGCCGAAATGAGCGCGAAAACGGCGTGAAAAACTGGCCGCTTCTTCGTAGCCCATGAGGTGAGCTACTTCACTCACGGTGAAATTGCCGTTCGCGAGCAACTCCCGAGCGCGCAGCATTCTTTCTTGAATAATCAGTTGCTGCGGTGATTGGCCTAGATGCTTGAGGCATAAACGCTGAAAATGTGTTGCGCTAACGCCATATTGGCGCGCCAGACTATCAACGCGCCAGCCATGGGCCGGATCGAAACGGATGCGTTCAAACATATGGCGCAGGCGATTGGGTAAATCGTCGTCCATCACGGCATTACTCAACATGCGCTGCAGTAAATCCATGACCAAGACCAGTGAGGATGCGCTTTGCGATTTGTCTTCGATTCGCGCTTCATAGCACAGCGTATGCATTGCATAGAACAGGCTGTGGGCGTATTGGACTGAACGCACGCTGGCCCGAGGGGCTTTAAATGCGGCCCAGCGTGGTGCGTCATCCAGTAAAAACCAGGCGAAGCGCCAGCATTCGCTGGCCCGGCGCAAACCACGCTGACCATAGGCGGGCAGAATGCCGAGCTGATTGGGGCCCAGAGCCAGCACCTGATCGCCGTCGATGATTTCGCCCTGACCTTCAACGCCGATCAATAAAACATGGAACGGTGCTCTATCGCGCTCGATATTAAACAAGCCCTGTGCTTCGGAAAACCCCATCAACAGCACATTGTAGTTTTCCAGCAGATTCAACGCAGGATAGGCGTGAAAATCCTGCATCCCCACGTCCATTTGCATGGTTTCGGGGCCGATATCAAACTTCTCCTGATAAATCATGGACATGGTTCAGCGCATCCAAATTCGATAGGCATCAGACTCAGCGATTCCTGCGTTGCATGCAATTTTTTATTTAAATTGTTGTAAATGCAGTGCCTGAGAAAAGCTGCCGATTGACCGGATTAGGCGCTGATTCGTCGCTTGGATTTGAAGCTGTTGTCTGTTTGGGTTCAAAGTCTGGATTTAGCCCTAGGGCTAGATCATACTTACAAGCGATGCGAAGCAATCTCAAACCTCATTTCAGGTGGACCTATAGCGCGCAAGAAGACGTGATTCCTACTCTGGCGAACGCACTTGAATCGGAAAAACTTTCGAGGGCGTAATACGGCAATTACTGTCCATGCTGGAGCTGGTCACCGATCTTGAATCGACTTATTTAACCCAGATTGATTTGAATGAAGGTTTGCAAAACATCCTTTTTTCCAGAAACAGCAAGTCATTGCAAATCCCCGAAGGTTTATCAATCCCTTGGGGGGATACTTTGTGTAAACGGGCGCTGGATGAAAAAACTCCGTATACCAATGATGTCGCCAATAACTGTGGCGATTCGGTCGCGGCAAAAGCTTTGGGTATCATCACCTATGCCTGCACGCCCATTTATCTGGAAGACGGTAACTTGTACGGTACATTATGCGCTGCCAGTTCCGAGCAAAAACCGATTAGCGTGAAAGGGCAGCAATTCTTGCCGCTCTTTGCCCAATTAATCTCGCAATACGTGCAGAAAGAGCAATTATTGCTGCAATTGCAGTTGGCTAATTCTACGTTAACGCTGTATTCCTATACCGATCCATTGACCGGCTTGCATAATCGGCGCGCCATCATGGACGAACTTCCCCGAATGCTTGCACAAGCCCAGCGCACAGCGCAAAACATAGTGGTTATCTTTGTCGATCTGGACGGTTTCAAACAAATCAACGATTTGTATGGCCATGATGCGGGTGATGCTTTCCTCGTCGAGGCTGGGCTGCGTCTCACGGCAGGATTGCGCGCGGGGGATTTAGTTGGGCGCTTGGGTGGCGACGAGTTTATTATTGCGGGTCTGGTGTCTGTAGCGATTTCAGAAACCGATGACATTATTGCTGCCTTGAAGGCGCGCATTTTCCCCTTGCTTGTGGGCAAGTATGATTTGGGAAGCACACAGCTCGATTATCTTGGTGTGGGTCTCGGCATTGTGGTGCTCGATCCACGCAGCTATACGCCCCAGCAGGCCATTCAACTGGCCGATGCTGCAATGTATATTGATAAACAACGGCGCAAGCGCGCCATGTAACAGTGCAAACTGGGCTCTACAGGTGTTTGCCGCTGGATAATTCTATTCTGCTGAGCTAGTTCTACGTCAGTCAAGAAAAAAGCCACGGTCAATCCGTGGCTTTTTTGTCGGGAAAAGCATTTTACTTGCGGTTGATGGCGCGCCATGCGATGTCGCTGCGGTATTGTGCGCCGTCAAAATGGATGCCTTCCAGTATTTCATACGCGCGTTTTTGTGCCATTTTGTAGCTGTCGCCAAAGGCGGTCACACAGAGTACGCGCCCGCCGCTGGTGACGGGTTGGCCGTCGGCGTTCAGTGCCGTACCCGCGTGGAAAACGTGGCCGTCTTCCAGCTCGCCCGGTAAACCGCTAATCACATCGCCTTTGCGTGGCGTTTCCGGGTAATTGGCCGCAGCCATCACAATGCCCAGCGCAACGCGGCGATCCCATTCGCATTCGATCTGGTCGAGCGTGCCGTTCACGCCGTGTTCGATCAGCGTGACGAAATCGGACTTCAGACGCAACATAATCGGCTGGGTTTCCGGGTCGCCAAAGCGGCAGTTAAATTCCAGCGTTTTCAGGCTGCCGTCTTCAGATACCATCAGTCCGGCGTACAGAAAGCCGGTGTATTCGATGCCGTCTTTGGCCATGCCTTGCACGGTAGGGATAATCACTTCGCGTAATGCCCGGGCATGTATTTCCGGCGTCACCACAGGAGCCGGGCTATACGCGCCCATACCCCCAGTATTAGGGCCTTCGTCGCCATCGAGCAGGCGTTTGTGATCCTGGCTTGAAGCCATGGCCAGCACGTTTTTGCCATCGACCATCACGATAAAGCTGGCTTCTTCGCCGGTGAGGAATTCTTCAATCACCACGCGCGCGCCAGCGTCACCGAGTTTGTTATCCGACAACATCGCGTCAACTGCGTCGTGCGCCTCTGTCAGCGTCATTGCCACAACTACGCCTTTACCAGCGGCTAGGCCGTCAGCCTTGATCACGATCGGCGCGCCTTTGGCGTCGATGTAGGCGTGGGCTTTGGCCGCATCGGCAAAGGTTTCGTAATCGGCAGTTGGGATGCCGTGGCGTTTCATAAACGCTTTGGCAAAGTCTTTGGATGATTCAAGCTGTGCACCGGCTTGCGTTGGGCCAAAGATTTTCAGGCCAGCGGCGCGGAAGGCATCCACCACGCCTTGCGACAAGGGCGCTTCCGGGCCAACGACGGTGAGCGCGATGTTTTCGGTTTTGGCAAATTCCACCAGCGCAGCAATATCGGTGATATTGACGTTGGTGAGCGTTTTATCGAGCGCAGTGCCCGCATTGCCCGGTGCAACAAAGACTTTGCTTGCGCGTTCCGATTGCGCCAGCTTCCACGCCAGTGCGTGTTCGCGGCCGCCAGAGCCGATGACCAGAATATTCATGTTTGATTCCTTGTGTGAGGCCAGCTGTTCAGCTGCGGCCTGTAACGATGTAGTAATTCTTACCTGAATCAGCCATGGCTGATTGTGTTTTTCTTGGTCATGTTCAGATTACGTGTTGATCACGCGTAGGGTGGGTTAGGCCGCCACTATCTTGCTTAAAGCGACAAAGGCTTTTCGGCCGTAACCCACCGTGGCGCAGCACTTTTTTATATCGCGTCCCGGTGGGTACGCGGCATTAAACCGCCTAACCCACCCCACGAATATCGTTTTTCATCGTTAAATCACAATATTCGGCCATATCAACACTCTATCTAAATATTCCTTTGGGGGTATATCAATGCAGGCCATTTAATCATTGGTCTGTATGGATATACCTTCAAATTAATTTTTCAGCTCAAACGCCATTCCAGCCTGTGCCGGAATGGCGAATTTTATATCTTTCAATTCTTGCGCGAGCACTTTGCTGGCACGAAGCAAGTGGCGACGTGTACTTTATATACACGAGTCGCGTAGCGACAAAACCAGCGCGGCGCGCAGCCAAAAATCTTAATTAGCGAGCGAAATGCGGATGGGCAAGGAATCGGATTGCGACGTGTACGTCGAGTACACGAGCGATCCGATGACGAAGTCCAAACGCATTGCAGCCGATAATTTTAGTGACGGAAGTGGCGAATACCGGTCATCACCATCGCAATACCATGCTCATCCGCCGCAGCAATCACTTCTTCATCACGCAAAGAGCCACCTGGCTGGATAATCGCCGATACGCCGTTTTCAGCAATCACATCCACGCCGTCGCGGAACGGGAAGAAGGCGTCAGACGCCGCTACCGAGCCACGCAATTCCAAGCCCGCGCTGCGCGCTTTGATCGCGGCGATTTTGGTTGAATCAACACGGCTCATTTGGCCCGCGCCAATGCCGAGGGTTTGGCCTTTGCCGCAGAACACAATCGCGTTTGATTTAACGAATTTGGCTACATTCCATGCGAACAGCAGGTCTTTCAATTGTTGATCGTTCGGGTGCAACTTGGTCACCACTTTCAGATCGGCCAAAGTCAAAGCGTGGACGTCTGGCGTTTGCACCAGCAAGCCGCCGCCAACACGTTTCAGATCAAAACGGTTTTCGCCGCTTTCGATTGCCACTTCCAGTACGCGTACGTTCTGTTTTTTCGCCACGAGTGCCAGCGCTTCCGGCGTGTAGCCCGGTGCGATCAATACTTCGAGGAACTGCGCCGAAACGGCTTCAAGCGTGTCAACGTCCACTACCTTGTTAAACGCAATAATGCCGCCGAAGGCGCTGGTGGTGTCGGTGGTAAATGCGGTGCGATAGGCGGTGTAGAGGTCTTTCGCCACCGCAACGCCACATGGGTTGGCGTGTTTGACGATCACGCAAGCTGGCTCTTCAAACTGCTTCACGCATTCCCACGCGGCGTCCGAGTCGGCGATATTGTTGTAGCTCAGCTCTTTGCCTTGGTATTGCTTGTAGTTCGCCAGGCTGCCGGCCGCTGGATCAAGGTCGCGGTAGAACGCGGCTGACTGGTGTGGGTTTTCACCGTAACGCATGTCTTGCACTTTTTCGAACTGCAAGTTCAGACGAGTTGGGTAAGCGGCTTTTTCGCCATCGCTCGTCAATGCCGTCAGGTAATTTGAAATTGCGCCGTCATATGCTGCGGTGTGGCTGAAGGCTTTTTTCGCAAGGTTTTTGCGCGTTGCCAAAGTCAGGCCGCCTTCGTTGGCTTGCATTTCAGCGATCAGGTCGCTGTAGTCGGCTGCATCGGTCACGATGGCAACGTGAGCGTGGTTTTTCGCTGCCGAGCGCACCATCGCCGGGCCGCCAATGTCTATGTTTTCGATGGCGTCTTCGTAGCTGCAGTTGGGCTTGGCAATCGTGGCTTCGAATGGGTACAAGTTCACGCACACCAAATCGATATTGCCGATGCCGTGCTCTTTCATCGTGTCAACGTGGCTGTCCAGATCGCGACGACCCAGAATACCGCCGTGGATTTTCGGGTGCAGCGTTTTTACTCGGCCATCGAGCATTTCCGGAAAGCCAGTGTAATCGGCGACTTCGATCACCGGAACGCCATTGTCGGCGAACAATTTGGCGGTGCCGCCAGTCGACAGGATTTCAACGCCTTGCGCTGCGAGCGCTTGGGCGAATTCAAGTACACCAGTTTTATCTGATACGCTGATTAGCGCGCGAGTGATTTTGCTCATCGTTTTTCCTTGTTGAATGTGAGGAGTGAGGGGTAAGGAGTGGAGGCATTACACCTCTCTCCACGTGCCTCACAGCAAGTCGTAGGTTTGTAATTTTTTACGCAGGGTATTGCGGTTAATGCCCAGCATTTCTGCGGCCTGGGTCTGATTACCCCCAACCCGTTCCAGTACTTCGATTAGCAAAGGCTTTTCCATCCGGCCCAGCACCATGTCGTACAAGGCGCTCGGTGGCTCACCATCGAGATCGTTGAAGTATTGCGCGAGCGATTCTTTAATCGCGATGGCAATCACATCGTTGGATGCATTCATAAAACTTCCTATTTTTGTTTTTTTATTGCGCGTCAACGACAGCGCTAATTTCCTGGTACTGCAACCGTTCGCCAAACTGCAGCAAATGGTCAAAAAACTGGCGGGTAAATGCCGCTTGCGCCGCGGTGCTTTCCTCGGCGTACATGGCCTGCCTGAATTCATTACTACCGTGCAGGCCTTTGGTATACCAGGCAATGTGTTTGCGCGCGATACGACAGCCCGAGTATTCGCCGTAAAAGGCATATAAATCGTCCAGATGCCCGAGGAGTACATCGCGAATCTCGATCACTTGCGGCGCGGGGAGTTCTTCACCGGTGGCGAGGTAGTGAGCGATTTCGCGGAAAATCCACGGGCGGCCTTGGGCGGCGCGGCCGATCATAATTGCGTCGGCGCCAGTGCTATTGAGGACGTGTGCCGCTTTTTGCGGGCTATCGATGTCGCCATTGGCGATCACCGGAATTGAAATTGAATTTTTGACTTCGCGTATCAGCTCGTAGCGCGCGTTGCCGTTATACATATCTTCGCGCGTGCGGCCATGAATCGCCAAGGCGGCGATGCCAGCTTGCTCGGCGCGTTGGGCGACGCGGATGATGTTTTCTGCACCATTGGCAAAGCCGAGCCGAGTTTTGAGCGTAACGGGGACTTCGACCGCATCAACCACGGCATCCAGAATCTCACCGACCAGTTTTTCATCTTGCAATAAGGCCGATCCGGCGAGCTTATTGCAGACTTTTTTCACCGGGCAGCCCATATTGATGTCGATAATTTGTGCGCCATTGGCAACCTGATAGCGGGCGGCTTCAGCCAGCGCAGCCGGATCGGAGCCCGCAATTTGCGCTGAAATCGGCGCGAGTTCGCCGTCGAAATTGGCGCGATTGAGTGATTTTTTAGCTGTACGCAGCGACTGATCGCTGGTGATCATTTCCGATACGGCGTGACCCGCGCCAAACTTTTTGCACAGTTGGCGAAATGGCTTATCCGTCACCCCGGCCATCGGCGCGACGATCAGATTATTTTTGAGCTGATAGGGGCCAATTTGCATAGTCGGGGTGCACAACAAAACGTCAGGAAAGATTACCTTTCGGGCCGCTTTGGCGCTCGCTTTCACGGGGAAATCAGGGAAGGCGCGGATTGTACCGCCTGACTAAAAAATAGGCAATCAGAAAGAAGGGGTATTCAAAATACCAGCCATGGTATGGCCATGCAGGCTAAATCGGGCTTTGATTTGCTGGCAATACGGCACGTCATTTTTTTGTACAACCGCGCAAGGCTGGAGCGCGAACGATGCGGCAGGTATCATGCAGCCACCTTCGATTGTTGCCTGCGGACAAACGCTATGAATATCACTGCTGTGAAAGACTATTTGCTGACCTTGCAGCAAAACATTGTGGCTACGCTGGAAAATCTGGATGGCCAATGCTTTCGCACCGATAGCTGGGAGCGCCCGGAGGGCGGTGGCGGCATTAGCCGTCTAATTGAAGGCGGTGCATTATTCGAGCGCGGCGGGGTGAACTTTTCGCATGTGATGGGGGCGCAATTGCCGCCATCGGCCAGCGCCCACCGCCCCGAGCTGGCGGGCCGTGCATGGGAAGCGATGGGGGTATCGCTGGTGCTGCACCCGCGCAACCCCTACATCCCGACCGTGCATATGAATGTGCGTTTCTTTATTGCCAAGCCATCCGAGGCCAACGCAGATGCAGCCCAGCAGGCGAAGCCAATTTTCTGGTTTGGTGGTGGTATGGATTTAACTCCCTACTATGGTCATCTCGACGATGCCAAGCACTTTCACCAAAGCTGCAAAGACGCACTCGATCCATTTGGTGGCGAGCTGTATCCCAAATTCAAAGACTGGTGCGATAAATACTTCTTCCTGAAGCACCGCAACGAAGCGCGCGGTGTGGGTGGGATTTTCTTTGATGATTTTTCCGAGCTGGGTTTTGATGACTCGCTCGCTATGCTGCAGTCGGTGGGTGATGCCTTTCTGAAAGCGTATGTGCCGATTGTCGAGCGTCGGCGCGATTGCGAATACGGCGAGCGTGAGCGTGATTGGCAAGCTTATCGCCGTGGGCGTTATGTGGAATTTAATCTGGTGTGGGATCGCGGAACCTTGTTTGGCCTGCAATCAGGTGGACGCACCGAATCTATCCTGATGTCGATGCCGCCGGTGGCCAACTGGCGCTACGATTATCACCCCGCAGCGGGCAGCCCGGAGGCTGCGCTATACACCGATTTCTTGCCGCATCGCGATTGGCTTTAAGGTATTTCAAGGCAAATGAAACAGCTCGTTCAATTGTGCCTTGGCCTTGAGCGGAGCCTGTGCGGCCAGTTGTTGCTCAAGCTGCTCAAGCACGACGGATGGGATGATTTGTGCTAGTGGTTTGCGGTATTGGGCCAGAAAGTCATCCGCCTGCGCGTCTTGCTGCTCAAGTAGCAGGGCAAACTGGCGCAATAAGGCAATCGGGCTATTGGTGCTGGCCGACTCTGCCAGAGCTGGTATGGCAGGCGTGACGGTTTCATCCTCCGTCGTGCTGGCGGCTTCAGTGGCTGAACCCGATACGGCATCAAGGCTAACGCGCAATTGCTGGTTTTCCGCTTCAAGTAGCTGGATTTTCCGTCTCAAGCTCATATGCACTGCAACGCGCGAGAGCAAGATGGCCGGAAATATGGGTTTGACGATGAAATCGGTCGCACCCAGCGCCAGCCCCATTGCGACGTCCTGATTTTCCGAAATACTACTGAGAAAAATAATCGGAATATCGGCCAGGCTGGGCGTTTCCCGAATGCGCTGGCAGGTTTCATACCCGCCCATTTCCGGCATCAGCACATCCATCAGAATCAGGTCGGGGTAGGGTGGTTTGGCGAGGATTTCCAACGCATTTATGCCATTGGTGGCGATCTGGGTTTTGTAATTGTCTTTCAGCAAGGTCGTTAGCAAGCTCAGGACATCGGGTGTGTCATCGACAATCAGAATGGTTTGTCTTTCCAGCATATTGCTCATTCTTGTGCCTTTCCATCGTGATTAGAGAGTTTGCCCAGCGCATTCGTAAGCAGTGAGAGCGCGGCTTTGAATTGGTATTGTTCAATATAGTGATGCATTTGAGTCACTGTATCAGCGGACAACAGCCCCAGCTTGGCTTCGATTGATCTGAAGTAATCGCCCGATTCGCCATCTTGCCGCTCCAGCATGCTGGCAAGCTGCTGCAAAATGCCGATGGTTTCTTCCACCGTGCTGTGATCCCATTGCACTGCTTCGCTGGCTGGCAGACCAAGCATGTCCTGAGCGAGCGCGCCAAGTCGCGTTTCCAGCTCTGCCAGCTCAGCTTCTAGCTCAGTTTCCAATGAAGGCTCTGTGCCATGCTGGCGCAAGCGCTCCTCGATCAACTGCGCTTGTTGCTGGACGTGCTCGGCACCAATATTGCCTGCCACGCCTTTCAGAGTATGCGCTAGGCGCAAGGCAGATGATGTGTCGTGACTACCCAAGGCCTGACGTATATCGGCGGCGGCATTGAGCTGGGTGCGCGCAAAGCGCTGCAGCAAATCCAGATACAGTGCGTGATTACCCGCTACACGCTCCAGCGCCCGCTCGGTATCGAGCTGGCTTAGGCAGTTGAACCATTCAGGTGTGGTTTTGAGCTGGGTGCCGGGTTGTGGCGGCGTGAGCTTGAGCCATTGTTGCAGGACCCGGAACATGCGCTCGGGGTCGATGGGTTTGGCTAGATGATCGTTCATGCCATCTTTGAGGCAGCGCTCTTTTTCTTCGGCAAAGGCATGTGCGGTCATCGCGATAATCGGCAAATGGTCGTAGGCGTGATCCTGCCGTATCAGCTGGCTGGCCTGATGACCGTCCATGACCGGCATTTGCAAATCCATCAGCACCAGACTGTAATAATCTGGCGCTGCGGCACGGATTTTATCCAGTGCTTCTTGCCCGTGGTGGGCAATGCTGACTTGAGCCCCGCTGGCATGCAGTAATTCGGTGGCGATTTGCTGGTTGATGTCGTTGTCTTCCACCAGCAGGATATGCGCGCCAGTCAGATCGGGCAATTGCTCGCCACTGCTCTGGCGGAGACGGTGCTCGTTGGGTGTGTGCAGCAGCGTCAGTAGGGTATTAAATAGGGCTGACGGATTCAACGGTTTGGGCAAAATGGCATCAGCCTTGGTGTTGCTATGGTGCGCTGTGCCCGTGTCGTAGGCGGTGACCAGAACGGTTTTGGGTGGCGGGTTAAAGTGTGCGCGGATTTGCGCTATCAACGCCAGCCCGTCCATTTCCGGCATGATCCAGTCGGTAAAAACCAGCGAGTAGGGGGTCGTCTGAGCGGCAATCTCGATGGCGGCCAGTGCTTCGCTGGCTGATGAGGCTGTCTCAACCCAGAAAGGATAGACGCGCAATCCGGCAGACAGAATCTCGCGGGCTGCAGGATTGTCGTCAACCACCAGAATGCGCATGCCATCCAGATTACCGGGCAAGCCGGGTCGGGATGGCTGTTGTTCGGCGACGCCAAAAGTGCAGTCAAAACTGAAGCTTGAGCCTTGTCCAGGATGGCTCTCGACCCAGATATCACCGCCCATCAATTCAACCAGCCGCTTGCAAATCGACAAACCCAACCCTGTGCCGCCAAAACGGCGTGTGGTTGATTCATCAGCCTGGCTAAACGGTCTGAATAGTCTGCTGCATTGCTCGGTACTCATGCCAACGCCGGTATCACGGACGGTAAACAGCAGTTTGACCTGATTGGTGGCTGGAAAGTGGGCGATGCAGCTAATGTGCACTTCACCCTGCTCGGTAAACTTGATGGCATTGCTGACCAGATTGATTAGCACCTGACCCAGACGGGTCGGGTCGCCGTACAGGGTGCTGGGTACATCTGCCTGGAGCTCAAACAGGTATTCCAGATTTTTCTCATTGGCCTTGTGTTGCGTCATCGTTGCAACATGGCTCATGACATCGTCCAGATTAAACTGGGCATTTTCAATCACCATTTTGCCCGCTTCGATTTTGGATAAATCGAGCACATCATTGATCAATCCAAGCAAGGAGAGACCGGCGGAATGGATTTTTTGCAGATAATCGCGCTGTTGCGGGCTTAAATCGCTGCGTAATGCCAGATTGGCCAAGCCAATAATCGCATTCATCGGCGTACGGATTTCATGGCTCATATTGGCCAGAAAGGCACTTTTGGCCTGATTGGCGTCTTCAGCCAGTTGGCTGTTGCGGCGAAAATGGTAGGCAATACCCAGAAAGAAAATCAGCAGAATATTGAGCGCCAGCATTTGCGCGATGATAAATTTGGCTTCTTCACCCAGCTTTTGCTCAATATCGGCGTTATTGATCAGTAGCCGGATGGTGCCAATCGTGCCGTATGCAGCAGAGGTGATTTCAAATGTCTTGAGCTGCTTGGCCGCGCTGATTTGTCCGAAGCCATCCCGTATCTCGCCGTCGGCGCTACGGGTCAGCTCGATCATTTTGAATGAATCGGTATCGATGGCGATGGAATCGACAAAATGATTGTCCATTTCCGATAGCGTAACGCCACGTGCGGTTTTTTCGTCAAATCCCCAGATGGCGCTGGGCAGCGAGATGGACAGGCGATTCAGTATGCTTTTGCTGGCAATCGCTCGTTCATTGAGTAGGGCGGTTTTTTTCTGGGTGTAGTTATAAAAACCGGTGGCCGACAAGACCGCGCTGACCACCAGAATGGTGATAATGATGACGTCCAGATTGCTATTTTTTGCCGCTTTTCGCCACATAGTGAGCCTGACTAGGCGGATTTGCCGATATGGTTTGGCGCTCTCAACTCAGAGAGGCGTTGATTGTGGCCCTTGAGCCAGGTAAACAATTCCGCGGCCGGCATAGGTTTGGCAATAAAGTAGCCTTGGGCAATTTCGCAGCCAAACTGTTGCAATAAGCGCCAGTCTTCCAGCGTTTCAACGCCTTCGGCGACGGTTGACATGCCCAGCCGGTTCGCCATGTCGATGGCCGATTGCAAAATGATCGACAGGTTTTGCTGCTGGCAAGCGCCATTGACAAACGAGCGGTCAATTTTGAGCTCGGTAAACGGGATACGCGCCAATTGCTGCATGGATGAAAAACCGGTGCCGTAGTCGTCAATCGACAGGCCAAAGCCTTTGAGCCTGAGTCTGGCCAGGGTGCCCAGTGCGGCGGCCAGATTGTTGACGACCGAGCTTTCGGTGACTTCCCAGGTAATCTGTTCGTTTGAAATCCCGTGCAGTGCCGGGATTTTGGTGATTTCCTGGAAAAAATTGATCGAACTGAGCAGGCGCGGCGACAGATTGATGGCGTAGCTTAAATGCAGGCTGCGTTTATTCCAGGCTGCGCATTGCCGGATGGTTTGTTCGGCAATCGCCAGCGTGAGCAGACGGATAATCTGATCGGACTTTTCTGCCAGCGGAATAAAAAAATCCGGTGGAATCAAGCCCAGCTCCGGGTGCTGCCAGCGCGCCAGCGCTTCAACCCCCTTGATCAGCCCGGTGGCAATATCGACTTTGGGCTGAAAAAAAGGAACGATCTGGCCGTGTGCGATCGCTTCGATCAGATCTTCCTGCCGAAGCTGTGCGGTGATCGGCGAATGCTTGTGATGCGGTTGTCGTTGAAGCTGGCTCAAACCATTAAAGCTGGCGAGTAATTGCGCTGGATTGATTGGTTTTTTCAGGCTGCCCAGCAAGGGCTGCCCCAGCGCGGTAATCATGGTGCTCACGCTGCTAATCAGGCTTTCTTCCCGGCTTGACGCGATAATCAGCGGAATCTGGTAGTGTAATTCCTGCAATTTCTGGATCAGCTCGACACCATCCATGTCCGGCATTTCCAGATCAACCATCATGATGTCGGGTTGTTTTTTCAATAGCGCCAGTAGTTCGAGCGCCTCAAGGCCGTTGCCCGCCTGAAAAATCAAACGAATACCCAGCTTCTGACACATTTCGACGGCAAAGCTGCGCTGTAGCGGGCTGTCGTCGACGATCAGAATGCTTTTGCTCAACAACTCGTTGTTAGCGGCCATATTGCTCAATAACCTGTGAAATTTTGTCTAGGCTGACAACCTGCTTGATGCCGCCTAGTGCAATGGCTTCTTTGGGCATGCCAAATACCACGCAGCTGGCTTCATCCTGCGCATACGTGACTGCGCCGGTGTTGTGCATTTCCTTAATCCCGCGTGCGCCATCATCGCCCATGCCGGTCATGATGATGCCAATGGCATTTCTACCTGCGTTTTTGGCCACCGAGCGAAACAGCACATCAACCGAGGGGCGATGGCGCGATACCAGCGGGCCATCGATCACCTCGACGTAATACTGCGCGCCGCTGCGCTTGACCAGCATATGCTTGCCGCCGGGGGCGATCAGGGCGCGGCCGGGCACAATCCGGTCGTTGTTTTTGGCTTCAAAGACTTCAATTGCGCACAGGCTGTTGAGGCGATTGGCAAAGCTTTGCGTGAATTTTTCCGGCATATGCTGAACGATAACTAGGCCCGGGCAAGTGGCTGGCAGGGCGGTTAGAACCAGCTCCAGTGCTTGCGTGCCACCGGTTGAAGTGCCCAGAGCAATAATCTTTTCGGTGGTGGGCAAATGCTGGCTGCTCACTGGTGCGTCCATAATCGCGTCGGCAGTCAGCTTGGGGGCGTTCATTCTTTCCTGGCTGATTGCGCTGGTGCTGGGGCGAGCGCGTGCAATGCCTACTTTGGCCATTGCTGCTTCGCGAATGGCCGAGGTGAGTTGGTTGGCGCTTTCCTGCAGAAAATCGCGCAAGCCCAGCGTGGGCTTGGTAATGATGCTGATCGCGCCGGCGGCCATCGCCTCAATGGTAATGTCGGCTCCGCGCTCAGTGAGCGTTGAGCAAATCACCACCGGTGTTGGCCGGGTGCTCATGATTTGCTTTAAAAAGGTAATGCCGTCCATCCGGGGCATTTCAATATCCAGCAAGATGACGTCGGGCCACTGGTTCTGCATTTTGCTCATGGCAAAAATCGGGTCGGGTGCCGTGCCGATCACTTCAATATCACGATGCTTGAGCAATAAGTCCTGCATGACCTGACGCACCACCGATGAGTCGTCTACGATCAATACTTTGATAGTCATGGCTGAGCCTCTTTGTGGGCGATGTTTTTTTGTTTTGCTGAGTACTGGTGAGCAGGCCGGGGCGGCGTAAATGCGGTTTCATTGTTCTGGCTCTTTGGCGGCTGCCTAGCTTGCGCCCAGTAATTTCTTGTCGCGCAGCATGTCTATTGTTCCCTTGTATACATCTAGGCGTATATATCTGTAGCCATTGCCATTAATGTCTTTGCGGGCAATACCCAGCTTTAGTTGTTTAAAATAATCCAGTGCAAATTGTGTGTTCTGCCGTCCTATCGATTCTTTAGCCGGTTCTGCTAGGAAAATGCGGCCACCGCCGTAGAGCTGGATTTCAAAATCGGTGTAGCGCAAACCCAGCTCTTTGATCCGTTTTAGCATGAGTTGCAATGTATCATCGCCGTACCTTGTGTCTGTGATTTGTCTGCTGTGCTCCTCTGGGCGACGGGGCAGCAGGTAGTGGCACATACCGCCCAGTCGGGCTTGCGGGTGCCAGAACGTGACGGCAACGCAAGAGCCGAGCAGCGTTTCAATAAAGTCATACTCCCGACCCAGATACCAATCACCCACGTTCAAGATCAGCCGACGCGCGCTCATGGTCCGATCTGATAGATGGAAGGGCCGCATGCCTTGAGCTTCAGATTACCATCCAGACCATTGAGCGTTTCCGCATGACCAATAAACAGCCAGCCGCCGGGCTTGAGGTGCCGACAAACATTCTGAATCACCTGTGCCTTGGTGGGCGGGTCAAAGTAGATCAGGACGTTACGCAGAAAGATCACATCAAACAAACCCGTGCTTTTGGGCAGATTGAGCAGGTTTTTCTGCGAAAAATGCACGCTCTCCCGTATTGCCTGCTGTACCAGCAAATGTCCTTCATAGGCATCGCTACCGCGCAGGCAGTAGTTTTTCAGGTAGTCCGGCGGGATTTTCTGTCCCCGGTGCAAAGGGTAAAGCCCACGTTTGGCGTAAGACAGAACACGGGTGCTGATGTCCGAGGCCTCGATATGCCAAGGCTGCGGATTGCGCTGGGCGTGCAACAGCATGGCAATCGAGTAGGCCTCTTCACCGGTTGAGCTGGCGGCAGACCAGATGCGAAACTCGTTCTGGGCGGCTTTGCGCGGCAGAATATGCTGAGCTAGATACCTGAAATGCTCCTCTTCGCGAAAAAAGTAAGTTTCATTGGTGGTGATCAGATCAATCGCTCTTTGCTGCTCGGCCTCTTGACCTGGGCTGAGCAGAAATTCGTGGTAAGCGCGCAAGCTGGGTAGCGCCAGTTCGTGAATCCGCGATGCCAGCCTGCTGGTGAGCAATGACTTTTTACTGCTACTAAGATAAATGCCGATTTTTTGCTGGAAAAAATCACGGAAAAGCGCCATTTCAGCATCGCTTACATCAAGGCTTTGCAGGTTTGTTGCTACTTTGGCGGTTTGGCGCGTTGTTTTCATCGGGCTTAAAATCATGTAGCAATCACCGCATTTTCGGTTGACGAGCTGCCCGCCAATCCGATCAGGCTCGACATTTCGTCGACGGCCAGCACACGCTGGATATCGAGCGCAATCACAAAGCGCTCACCCAGACTGATCATGCCATCAATAAAATCGGCGCGGATCTGCGCGCCAAAATTGGGCGCAGGTTCGATCTGGCTGGGCTCGATACTCAGCACTTCATTGACTGCATCAACCATGACCCCTAGCGCCAGCACATTGTCTTCCTGACTGACTTCCAGAATGACGATGCAGGTACGGCGGGAAATCTGTGTATTGCTGCGGCCAAAGCGCGCCGCCAGATCGATCACCGGTACCACCGAGCCGCGCAAATTAATCACGCCGCGCAGAAAATCAGGCATCAGCGGGATTTCGGTCAGGCCGGAAAACTCGATAATTTCGCGAATATTCTCGATCGGGATGGCAAAGATTTCGCCGCCCAGCGTCAAAGTCAGAAATTGTTTGCCCTGCGGTGTTTCTTCGGCACGGACTGTGGTTCTTGCCATGCTTTGCGTCAGTAAGCTGCCCATCATGCTCTCCAATCAAAAGCGCGAGAAATTCGCTTCATCCACTGCGTCATGACCAGAGTCCAGCATGGAAACCCGGCCTCCGCCAACGCTGCTGCGAGTTACGTTCAGTTTGGATGGCAATACCCGCTTGTGTACGGCATTGTTCAGGCGGAAAAAGCGAATCATTTCCTGCAACTGGATGGCTTGGGCACTCATTTCTTCCGAGGTGGATGAGAGTTGCTCCGAGGCTGCGGCATTCATCTGTGTGGTATTGGCCAGCTGCCCAACGGCGGAATTGATTTGATCCAGACCATTGGTTTGTTCGCGCGATGCTGCGCTGATTTCCTGCACCAGATCGGCCGTTTTGCGAATTGCCGGTACCATTTGATCCAGTAGTGAGCCGGCTCTTTCGGCCAGAGTGACGCTGCTGCTGGCCACTTCGGAAATCTCCTGTGCGGCAACCTGGCTGCGCTCGGCCAGCTTGCGCACTTCGGCGGCGACCACCGCAAAACCTTTGCCGTGCTCGCCAGCGCGCGCAGCCTCAATGGCGGCATTGAGCGCCAGCAGATTGGTCTGATAGGCGATGTCGTCAACAATGCCGATTTTCTTGGCAATTTGCCGCATGGCCGCCACGGTTTCTTTGACGGCTTCACCGCCTTCGACGGCATCGCTAGATGATTTGCTCGCCATGCTATCGGTGACGCGGGCGTTGTCCGAGTTTTGTGAAACGGTTGAAGAAATCTCTTCGACTGCCGCGCTGGTTTGCTCCACGCTGGCCGCCTGCTCGGAGGCGTTCTGGCTCAGCGATTGCGCCGAGGCAGAAACTTCTTCCGAAGCTGACGCGAGTGCATTGGCCGTATCGCTGACTTCACCCATCACGCTGGTGAGCTTGCTGACCATTTGCTGGGTATTGAAAAGTAAGCTGCTTTGATCGTTCGGGCGCAGCTCGATTTGCACCGTTAAATCGCCTTCCGAGATTTTCTTCAAAGTATCGACGACCAGAGCAGGCTCGCCACCTATCTGTTTAACAATCAGGCGGGTAATCCACAGCCCGATTATGATGGCCAGCGCAAAGGCGCACAGCATCATAATGATCATGGTTTTGCTGATGCTAGCGGTAATTTCTTCACTGGCTTTGTTGGTCTGATCGGCCACATCGGTGTTAATTTTGATCAGGCTTTGTAGCGTCACCAGCATCTGATCAAACTGGGGTTTGGTTTCTGAGCGCATCAGATGGATTGCTTCCGCATGCTGCCCTGCTGCCAGTAACTCTAGTGTTTTATCTGTGGCAGCATTTACCTTGCTGTATTGTTGCTCAAAAACAGCAATCAGTTGTGCTTCTTCAGCAGTCAGTAGTGTCTTTTTGTAACTGGCAAACAGCGTTTCACTACTTTTCTTGTCGATTGCAATTTTTTCTTTCTGATCGGTAATTGAGTCTGCGTCATTCAGTGCCACCGCAACATAAATTCGGCGGTAGTTTTGAATCTGATAGCTTTTAATTTCTCCCAGATCGCGAATCGGAATCAGGCGGTCGTTGTAGGTCGAGCTGAGCATTCCGCTCATTTTGTCGATCTGCATATATGCATAGGCACCCAAAATCAGTGTAAGTGCGGCAACGATTAAAAACGTACTGACCAGTTTCGTATTAAGGCGTAGCTGATAAAACCATTGCATGTTCAATTCCCCCACAAATGTTTTGAATTCTAATGATTGATTTTTTCTGATAATTCGGAGCGGCTAGTCGCGAGCATTGGTGGCATTTCCCGCTGGCTGGTCATATGGATCAGATGTGGTATATCCAGAATCAGCGAGACTTGTCCGTTACCCAGAATGGTTGAACCACCAATGCCCTTCATCTGTTGAAATAACAGCCCCAGTGGTTTGATTACAGCCTGAAATTCGCCCAGTAGCTGATCGACGACCAGTCCTGCCCTTTGTGAGCCGTATTGCACAACGACCAAGCTCTCCCTTTGTTGTGCCGCCGAAGGCGGGTGGCCAAATAGCGAGCGCAGGCGGATAAAGGGCAGAGGTTCACCGCGCAATTTGATGATGTTGTGCCGGTAGTCCTGATGCACCAGATCCACACATTCGATTACCATCTCCAGCGGAATCACATAGACCGAGCCATGCACCATGACCTGGAAGCCATCAATGATCGCCAGTGTCAGCGGTAGCCGGATGCGGATGGTTGCGCCGTGCTCTGGCGTGCTATCGACTTCCACTTCGCCCCGGAGCGCCTCGATATTCTTTTTGACAACGTCCATCCCGACGCCACGACCGGATAGATTGGTGACTTTTTCTGCGGTAGAAAAACCCGGCTCGAAAATCAGGCGATAGATTTCGTTGTCCGACAAGTGCTGCTCGGCACTAATCAGGCCGCGTTCGATGGCTTTGGCCAGTATGCGTTCGCGATTTAGCCCGCGACCATCGTCCGAGACTTCAATCACGATGCTGCCTGAGTCATGAAAGGCATTGAGCCGCATAATTCCGCACGA
This sequence comes from Chitinibacter sp. GC72, assembly GCF_009760905.1. GTDB lineage: Bacteria > Pseudomonadota > Gammaproteobacteria > Burkholderiales > Chitinibacteraceae > Chitinibacter. The sequence goes on from NZ_VIRW01000014.1 coordinate 46,135, forward strand.
AGGTTTGCCCAGCAAAATACGGTCCTCGGTTGATTCCAGCCCGTGATCCATGGCGTTGCGCACAATATGCATCAATGGGTCGGACAATTTTTCGACCATGGATTTATCCAACTCGGTTTCTGCTCCGGTAATAACCAGCTCGATTTCTTTGCCCAGATCGCGCGACACCTCGCGCACTACACGGGGAAAGCGCTGGAAGACTTCGCCAATCGGCACCATGCGCAAGGTGAGTGCCGCGTCGCGAATTTGCTCAACCAGCACCGATACCGATTGCGCCGCTTCTTCAAAGGCATTGACGGATTTTTGCTTGGCAACCAGATTGGCGCCCGCGCCAGCAATGACCAGCTCGCCAACCAGATCGATTAGCTGATCGAGCTTGCCAACTTCAACCTTGATGAACTTCTGCTCGTGGCTGCGTTTTTCTTCGCTTTGTTTTTGCTTGCTCAACGCAGCTGAGACCACATTGGGCGGCACCATTTGCTGCTCGACCAGCATGGTGCCGAGTGGCGGAGGCCTGTCTTGCTCCTGCTGCTGATTGAGTACCCGTTCCAGCTCGCTTTCACTGAGCGCGCCGCCATGAATCAGGATTTCACCCAGCCGCCCGGCAGGCTCGGCCAGGCTTTCGATCAGCTGGATGTATTCATCAATTTTGCTGTGCGGCGGCAAAATGCGAATCTGGCTCTCTTCGCGGACAAATTCAAAGACACCCTCGATCTGGCTGCGGCTTGCGTCCGATTCGAAGTCGATTTCGTAACCTAGATAGCTGCTTTCCGCGTCGTAATGCTCGGCGGCGGGAATTGGCTCGCTGATGGTGTGCAAATGAACAATCCGGCCCAGCGTACACAGGTAGCGGATAAATGACAGCGGGTCGAGCCCTTGGCGCAGGACATCTTCATTAAATCGTAAGGACAGATGCCAGTTGTCGCTACTAACACGCTCACCTTCGTCGATTTCCAGCTGGGCGGCAGGTTCTGGCTCTGCGGCTTCCAGTGCGGTCTGTGCTACGGAGGACGTATCCAGATAACTTTTAAGCTCGGCTTCCAGCTTCGAGCGCAGTGCCGGATTGGGTTCTTCCTGTTCGGTATTGCGCTCGATGGCGTCGACGAGTGTCGCGATATAGTCGCCCGATTTCAGCAGCAGCGAGAGCATGGCCTCGTCGATTTCCAGCTTGCCATTGCGAACCCGATCAAGCACGCTTTCAACGATATGCGTAAAGCTGACCACATTGTCAAAAGCAAACAGGCCGGCCGAGCCTTTGATGGTGTGCGCGGCGCGAAAAATGGCGTTAATGCCGTCCGGTCCACCTGTGCCGGCCTCGATTTGCAGCAGGGCATCTTCCATTGCGACCAGGAGTTCACGCGCTTCTTCGACCAGCGCTGCGCGAGCAGCGTCCAGATTCATGCTGTTTCTCCTCGGGGCATCAGTAAGGGGTCGCCCAGTTGAGCTGCCAGATTGAGCAATTCAATGACGCCTAGTACTGTCGGGCTGTGGTGCGTGTACACCACAGCCTTTTGCTGGCGTTGCGCTTCCTGTTTGAGAAAGAGCAAGAGCTGGATGCCGGTGCTGTCAATGTCATCAACACCGGAAAGATTGACCTCCAGGCTCTTGCTGCTATTTGAGAGCGCAGTAAGCAGCGTGCTTTTTTGCTCTGCCGCTTCAAAAATGGTCAGACTGTGATTGGCCTGGATAGCGGCCGTTTCTGGGGGCGGGCTGGATGGCGTACTCATTCTCGCTCCTATGGGTATATGTCGCTATGGCTTATTATTATTGGCCTGTATGAATATACCCATTAAGCCATGATGAGCTTGGAGATGGCGTCGAGCAGCGCCGGGGGCTGAAAAGGTTTGAGTACCCAGGCGCGTACGCCAGCCGCTTTGCCTTCCTGCTTCTTGCTGTCGTCACCCTCGGTGGTGAGCATGATGATGGGCGTGAATTTGTAATTGGGGAGCAGCTTGGCTGCTTTGACAAAGCTGATGCCATCCATATTGGGCATATTGACATCGGAGATGATCAGATTGTATTTGCGGCCATCCAGTTTGCTTAGTGCATCTTTGCCATCGCTGGCTTCTACTACCTCGTAACCCGCGCCCTTGAGCGCGATACTGACGGTTTGTCGCATGCTGAATGAATCGTCAACAATAAGAATGGTCTTGGCCATGTTCGCTATTCCTGAATAAGTGGCGAGGTTAGAAAAAGTCGATAGAAGTGGTGGTAGCTGCGGCTTTTTGCCCGGTATGTGCCTGGCGTTGCTCGCTGGTGGTGTAGGTTTTATGCAGCTCGTTCAGCCATTGCTGGCGATCGGGTAGCGCCTGCTGGCGTGCCAGTAGATCGGCCAGTTTTTCAATATCGCGTTCGATGTGATCCATAATCTGGCTAACGCGATCCTGAAACTGCAGATTGATAATGACATCCTGCACTTCATGTTCAACAGCGCGCCCTTCGTTGGTGAGCTGCTCGATGGTGGTGCCCAGCTCGACGGCCACCTGATGAAAGTCGGTAATCACTTCGCTGATCGTTGTTTTGGAGTTGCCTATCATTTGTGCTTCACTGTGCGAGAGCCTTTGCGCCGAAGCCAGTGCGCCCTGAATGGTGGCGTTGATCGATTCAACTTTGCTACTGATGTGCTTGCCGGTTTCGCCTGATTGGGTCGAGAGCTTGCGTACTTCATCGGCGACCACCGCAAACCCGCGTCCAGCCTCGCCGGCGCGGGCGGCCTCAATGGCGGCATTGAGCGCCAGCAAATTGGTTTGCGCGGCAATCTCTGCAACCGACGTGGCCATCTGTTTGAGCTCGATATTGAATTGCCCCAACCCTTCAATCTCACTGAGCAGGGTTTCCCTGTCTTTCAATATTTGCTCCAGCGCCGAAACAATCCCGCCCAAACCCTGTTCGGCCTTCTGGATGGTCGTGATGACCTGACCACCACTGCTGCCAGAGGCCAGTTGCAATGTTTCATTCAGCCCGTGATTGATATTGCTAAAACGCATGGCGAGCGAGTCGATTGCTTCCTGACTTTGCGAGCGAGCCAGGGACAGGTTTTTTTTCCAGAGCGGCAGTACATCGACCATGAGGGGGGGTAAATCACTGTGGATAGGTGGCGCAGGGGCAGGCTCGATGCGGACGATGTCTTCTTCTTTGGCCGGGCCGGGAGTGAAAGCCAGCAGGAGCAGCAGGATAATCGCCCCTAGTATCAGGCCATGCCACCATGTTGATGCCAGCAAAGCTACAGCGATCAGATTGAGTATCCCGATGCCAAGCTGACGAATTTGATCTGTTTTCACGCTATCCCCTCTCCTGTAATTATTTGCGCAACATAATTAGTATTCTCTAATTTACTGTTGGGTGCTCAACGGCGAATTGCGTTGTGCGGCTGGTGTTGGTTTTTTGTACCATCGCCCACGCTTTCGCTGGCATGCAGGAAAGCTGCAAGCCTGTATCTGTATAAGACATGAACAATTAATTGTCATGGCCAATAACTTGTCAGAAGATGTCAGTAATTTGGCGGAGTTGTGCCTAATCGAGCTGAGTGTGATCGCCGCAAAAAATGGCCGAGCCTGATTTAAATTAAGGTTTCTGGAAGTTTTGTACGGGTAATCACCTAAATCTGGCAAACTAGCCGCGACATAAAAGCACTTGGTTTTTGAGCGATTTTCAAAGGGATGAGTCATGGAAACGATGCAGGGGATGTACGATCCCGCCAACGAACACGACGCCTGTGGTGTGGGCTTTGTCGCTCATATCAAAGGCCAGAAGAGCCACAGCATCATTGAGCAAGGTTTGCTTATTTTAAAAAACATCGACCATCGTGGCGCGGTTGGTGCGGATGCGCTTGCTGGGGATGGTGCGGGTATCTTGATCCAGATCCCTGATACTTTGCTGCGCAGAGAAATGCAGGGGCAGGGTATTGCATTGCCGCCAGTGGGTGATTATGGCGTAGCGATGTGTTTCTTGCCGCAAGAGCCTGCTGCGCGTGCAGCCTGTGAAGAAGAAATCGAGCGCGCCGCCCGCGCTGAAAAACAAGTCGTGTTGGGCTGGCGCGATGTGCCTGTCAATCGCGAGATGCCGATGTCGCCGCTGATCAAAGCGACTGAGCCGGTAATTCGTCAGTTGTTTATTGGTCGCGGCAATGATGTGCTGGTGACCGATGCGCTAGAACGCAAACTCTACATTATCCGCAAACGCGCTTCACACGCGATTCGCGCGCTCAAACTCAAGCACGGCGGCGAGTATTACATTCCATCTTGCTCGGCGCGTACGCTGAACTACAAAGGCTTGCTGCTGGCTGATCAAGTCGGCGAGTACTACCTCGATCTGCAAGACCCTGCCTGTATCTCGGCGCTGGCCTTGGTGCATCAGCGCTTCTCGACCAATACCTTCCCAACGTGGGATTTGGCGCATCCATTTCGCTATATCGCGCACAACGGCGAGATCAACACGCTGCGCGGTAATGTGAACTGGATTCGTGCCCGCGAACGTGCAATTTCTTCGCCAGTGCTGGGCAAAGATCTTGATAAAGTGTGGCCGCTGATTTATCCAAACCAGTCTGACTCAGCCTCGTTTGATAATGCGCTCGAATTGTTGGTGATGGGCGGCTATTCACTCGCGCAAGCGATGATGATGATGATCCCCGAAGCGTGGGAAAAGAACGGCGAAATGGACGAAAAACGTCGCGCCTTCTACGAATATCACGCCGCGATGATGGAGCCATGGGATGGCCCTGCCGCAGTGGCGTTTACTGATGGTCGCCAAATTGGCGCGACGCTCGATCGTAACGGTTTGCGTCCTGCGCGCTACTTGGTGACCAACGACGATTTGGTCGTGATGGCGTCTGAATCCGGCGTGTTGCCAATTGCGGACGAGCGGATCAATAAAAAATGGCGTTTGCAGCCAGGCAAAATGTTCCTGATCGACTTGGAGCAAGGCCGCATTATTGACGACAAAGAGCTGAAAGACAGTTTGTCGAATGCTAAACCGTACCGCGAGTGGATCGAAAAAATTCGCGTCAAATTGGACGACATCGAATCCGAAGACGCTGTAGCGCAATTGCCAAGCGGTAATTTACTCGATTTGCAGCAAGCGTTTGGCTACACGCAAGAAGACATTAAATTCATCCTCGAGCCGATGGCCAAGAGTGGTGAAGAGCCAACCGGCTCGATGGGCAATGACGCCGCGTTGACCGTACTGTCGCGCAAAGACAAGCCGCTGTACAACTACTTCAAGCAGTTGTTTGCGCAGGTGACCAACCCACCGATCGACCCGATCCGCGAAGATATGGTGATGTCGCTGGTGTCTTTCATCGGCCCGAAACCCAATCTGCTGGGCACGACCGATATCAACCCGCCGATTCGTCTGGAAGTGGCGCAGCCGATTTTAAACAGCAAGCAGTTTGAAAAAATCCGCAATATTGGTCAGTACACCAGCGGCAAGTTCTACTCGCACGAACTCGATATTTGCTACCCAGCGGCTTGGGGCAAAAATGGTGTTGAAGCGCGTTTAGCATCGCTCGTGGCCGAGGCGGAAGACGCGGTCAAATCTGGCGCCAATATCCTGATCGTGTCGGATCGCCAGATGGATAAAGAGCATGTGGCAATTCCTGCGCTGCTGGCAACCTCAGCCGTACACCAGCACTTGGTTAAACGTGGCTTGCGTACTAGCACCGGCTTGGTGGTTGAAACTGGTTCGGCGCGTGAGACGCACCATTTTGCGCTGCTCGGTGGTTATGGCGCGGAAGCGGTGTATCCATACCTAACGCTCGCGACCTTGGCCGACTTTGCCGAGGGCGATGCTGAACTTGCTAGCAAATACCAGAAAAACTTTATCAAAGGCGTCGGCAAAGGCTTGCTGAAAGTGATGTCGAAGATGGGTATTTCGACCTATATGTCGTACACCGGCGCGCAGATTTTTGAGGCGATTGGCCTGCAAAAATCATTTGTGAAGAAATACTTCACTGGCACGGCCAGCAATGTTGAAGGTATTGGCCTGTTCGAAGTCGCTGAAGAAGCGGTGCGCTTGCATACCGCAGCATTTGGCGCAGACCCAGTGCTAGCGAATATGCTCGACGCTGGCGGCGAATATGCCTTCCGTATCCGTGGCGAAGACCACTTGTGGACGCCAGATTCGATCGCCAAATTGCAGCACGCAACGCGCAGCAATTCGTACTCAACGTACAAAGAGTACGCCGCGCTGATTAATGATCAAAGCAAACGCCACTTAACGCTGCGCGGTTTGTTCGAGATTAAACCCGCAGGCGCGCCAGTACCTTTGGAAGAAGTGGAATCGGCAGCCGAAATCGTCAAACGCTTTGCGACTGGTGCAATGTCACTCGGCTCGATCTCGACCGAAGCGCACTCAACGCTGGCAATTGCGATGAACCGCATTGGCGGTAAATCCAATACCGGTGAAGGCGGTGAAGACGCGACGCGCTTTAAGCCATTGAAAGCGGGCCAAACGCTATCCGAAGTGATCGGTAAAAACCGCATTGAGCGCGACTATACGTTTAAAGAAGGCGATAGCCTGCGCTCGGCGATCAAGCAGGTGGCGTCGGGCCGTTTTGGTGTGACGACTGAATACCTCGTCAATGCCGATCAAATCCAGATCAAGATGGCGCAAGGCGCGAAACCGGGTGAGGGTGGTCAGCTGCCTGGCCATAAGGTTTCGGAATACATCGGTAAATTACGTCACTCGGTGCCAGGTGTAGGCCTGATTTCGCCGCCGCCGCACCACGATATTTACTCGATCGAAGATTTGGCGCAGCTGATTCACGATCTGAAAAACGTCAACCCAGTTGCCTCAATTTCAGTCAAGCTCGTTGCCGAAGTCGGTGTTGGCACGGTAGCGGCGGGTGTATCGAAAGCCAAAGCCGATCACTTGGTGATCGCCGGTCACGACGGCGGAACGGGTGCTTCGCCACAATCGTCGATTAAACACGCCGGCGGCCCTTGGGAATTGGGCTTGGCAGAAACGCAGCAAACGCTGGTGCTGAATAAATTGCGCGGCCGGATTCGCGTGCAGGTCGATGGCCAAATGAAAACTGGTCGCGATGTGGTGATCGGCGCACTGCTCGGCGCTGACGAGTTTGGTTTTGCGACTGCGCCGCTGGTCGTTGAGGGCTGCATTATGATGCGCAAGTGTCACCTCAATACCTGCCCGGTCGGTGTGGCAACGCAAGACCCCGTATTGCGTCAGCGATTCTCAGGCCAGCCTGAGCATGTGGTGAATTACTTCTTCTTCGTCGCTGAAGAAGCGCGCCAGATTATGGCGCAAATGGGTATTCGCAAGTTTGATGATTTGATCGGCCGCTCTGACTTGCTCGATAAGCAAGCCGGCGTTGAGCATTGGAAAGCCAAGGGCCTAGATTTCAGCAAGATCTTCTATCAACCGAAGATGCCAGCCGAAGTTGCTCGCCTGCATGCGGAAACGCAAGATCACGGTTTGGTCAAAGCACTTGACCAAGAATTGATTGCGCAAGCGAAACCTGCGCTTGAGCGTGGTGAAGTGACGCAAATCAGCTTAGCCGTCAAAAACATCAACCGTACCGTTGGTGCGATGCTCTCCGGTGAAGTGGCGCGCCGTTACGGCCATACCGGTTTACCGGAAGATACGCTACGTATTGCCCTGCAAGGCACGGCTGGTCAGAGTTTCGGGGCATTCCTTGCCCGGGGTATCACAATTACGCTGACTGGCGAAGGCAACGATTACGTTGGTAAAGGCCTGTCGGGTGGTCGTATTGTGATTCGCCCTGACGCCAGCTTTGTTGGCAAAACATGGGAAAACATCATCGTCGGCAATACCGTGCTGTTTGGCGCGATTGCCGGTGAAGCGTTCTTTGCCGGTGTCGGTGGCGAGCGTTTCGCGGTGCGTAATTCGGGCGCTACGGCCGTCGTTGAAGGCTTGGGCGATCATGGTTGCGAATACATGACCGGTGGTACTGTGGTGGTGCTGGGCAATACAGGCCGCAACTTTGCGGCGGGTATGTCGGGTGGTATTGCCTATGTTTACGATCCAGAAGGAGTATTTGCGAGCCGTTGCAATATGGCGCAAGTGGCGTTAGAGCAAGTTGTAGCCAGCGAAGCGCAAGAGCAACCATTCCACAATGGCGTCGCCGACGAAGTTCAACTGAAAGCCTTGATCGAAAAACACGCGGCCTTCACTGGCAGTGTGCGTGCCGCTGAGATCTTGGCGAACTGGGCTGAGAGCCGCGCTGCGTTTGTCAAAGTATTCCCGAACGAATATCGCCGCGCATTGAAAGAAATGGCGGTAGCTAAAGCACAAACTGCCCAGAAGGAGATCGCATAATGGGTAAGCCAACAGGTTTTCTGGAAATCGAACGCGTAAAAGACAGCTACGAGCCCGTTGCGCAACGCCTAAAGCATTACCGCGAATTTGTTCCAGCGCTCGATGACGCATCAGCCAAGCTGCAAGGCGCGCGTTGTATGGATTGCGGTATCCCGTTCTGTAATAACGGCTGCCCAGTCAATAATGTGATCCCAGATTTTAACGATCTGGTTTACCAACAAGACTGGCAAAATGCGCTGAATGTGCTGCTATCGACGAATAACTTCCCCGAATTTACCGGTCGTGTATGTCCAGCTCCGTGTGAAGCCGCATGTACCTTGGGTATTAATGCTGATCCCGTGGGCATTAAATCAATCGAACGCGCGATCATCGACAAAGGCTGGAAAAACGGCTGGATTACGCCGCAGCCAGCCAAATTGAAAACGGGCAAGAAGGTTGCCATTGTTGGTTCTGGCCCTGCGGGTCTGGCGGCTGCGCAGCAGCTCGCGCGCGTCGGCCATAGTGTGACGGTGTTTGAGAAAAACGATGCGGTCGGTGGCTTGCTACGCTACGGTATTCCGGATTTCAAACTCGAAGCCGAAGTGATTGATCGCCGTGTCGAGCAAATGCAGTTTGAGGGTATTGCCTTTAAGACCAATACCGTAGTTGGCTCTAACGATATACCTAAGGGTATTGTGAATGATGCTAAAACGGTCGTTACTCCTGCTGAGTTGGAAGCTGAATTTGATGCGGTGATTTTGGCCGGTGGTGCCGAAGTGCCGCGTGATTTGCCGGTGCCGGGTCGTGAACTCAAAGGCGTGCATTTCGCGCTGGAATTGCTGATTGCGCAAAACAAGCAAAACGTCGGTGGCGCGGCGAACCCGATCAATGCGAAGGACAAGCATGTTGTCGTAATCGGTGGTGGTGATACCGGGAGCGATTGCGTGGGTACGAGCAACCGCCACGGCGCAGCGAGCGTGACTCAGCTTGAACTGATGCCTATGCCGCCCGAGCAAGAAAACAAATCCATCGTGTGGCCATACTGGCCAGTCAAACTGCGTACGTCGAGCAGCCACGAAGAAGGCGTAGAGCGCGATTTCGCGGTGCAAACGCAAGAATTCGTAGGTGTTGATGGCGTGCTGCAAGCGGTGAAACTGGTGCGTTTGGAATGGAAAGACGGCAAGCCGACGCCAATCGTGGGTAGCGAGTTTGAGCTCAAAGCTGATTTGGTGTTCTTGGCAATGGGTTTTACCAATCCAGTGGCGAGTTTGCTCGATAGCTTCGGTGTGGAAAAAGACGCGCGTGGCAATGCCAAAGCGACAACGGACGGCGTGGGTTGCTACCAAACCAGCGTGAAAAAAGTGTTTGCGGCGGGGGATGTACGCCGTGGCCAATCACTGGTGGTGTGGGCAATCCGCGAAGGCCGTCAGGCTGCGCGTGAAGTGGACGCGTTCTTGATGGGTAGCAGTACTTTGCCGCGCTAAACGACTGGTTTTTGATCAGGCAAAAGAGCCGGCGATCCAGCCGGTTTTTTTATTGCCAAGGCACGCGCCGTAATTATCCGTATAATCGGCCAATTGAATTGGCTGGATGACGAAGGATTAAAGATGAGCGAGCAAGTAAACCCCGAAGTACCCGCAGACTGGCACGTTATCTTGCGTCCGAATCACGACCGAAAAGTGGCGGCCAAAAGCAAGCTCTACCGCTTGCGCAATAACCAGCCCGAGCGTTTGGCGCAGCTGGAAGAAATCGTTGGTGATTCAAAATTCAAATACAACCGCTTTAAGCGCGTGATTGATTCGCCGGAAAAATTCCTGGTCGATCGCCTGCGCCACGCCTGTGTTGAGGTGATTGGTCACGATAGGGATCTGGTGCATTATCTGATAGCGATTGCCATCGAGCGTAGTGAAGCGTCGAAACGACGCTAGTACAAAGCCCGCAAATGCGGGCTTAGGCTGCTGACAAAGTGGAGAGGGCAGGATGTTCAAGTCTCGGCAAAGCCGAGCCTAAGAAATAAGGCCTTATACTTGCAGCCTTTATGATTTATTCCCACCCCTCCCGTCCCCTCCTTGAGGGGAGCCTCGCTTCGCGAGTGGGGTTTGTCATCAATCCGAGCCCGCAAATGCGGGCTTTGTCTCGTGCGCTTGCCTAAAAACCAAAGATGGATGGGCTGAAGTTTTGCAAAGGTCCTAGCGGCGTTGTTTCCTGTTCGACACTTTCAATGCTGGGCGTGCCACTCCAGAGCTTGTAGACGACCAAATCACCTTGAATGATAAAGATGGCGTTAAATTGCCAGCCCGAGATGGCGGTTCTGCGTTTAAAACCAAGAAAATCGAGCAGAAAATTGCCATCGCGCTGGCGGTTTATGCTGCGCTGCTCGATTTCATAAGCAAAGCAGGCTGTCGGTTGCTTGATACAATTCTGGATTTGCGGAGCAAGCAAAGTGGGGTCGCCCCCACCGCTGAGTGCCAGTCTGCGCATCAAGTCCGCATGGCTCAATAGCAGAATATTGGGCGTCTTTTTCGGGTCTATCCCCATCTCGTGTAGTTGTGTGAGCGTCGTTTTTTCGGTGTCAACGCGGGAAAAAGCCAGCTCGGCGCTTGGGTAGTCAGGCCAAGGGGCGCGGCTTTGTGATTCAGTATGCGGCAAGAGCGAGGTGCAGGCACTCAGGGCCGCACAGCTGCATACCATGGTGATTTGGTGGGTTTGCATATTAACCCCCTGCGTCAAGTTGTTTTCTGTATTTCCATCGTAGATAAGATCAATCCGCGCGTATGCGACTTTCGGATCGGGCGCTGACGATGTGCAGTGCTGATTGCGATATGCAGTCCGTTTTTTGCAAATTCTTCAATGTACAGAGCGATCGCCTGCGCGACTGTTTTGGCGTTTGAATGCGGCACAAGAGCGCTGTGAGCGGGGTGAACTTTAAGATGCGTTTAAATCTGGCTTACTTGGCGTGAAGCCTTGGTAATTTTTGCTTTCAGGGATATCCCCGATTGTCTAGCAGGCGGGGTCTTGGGTTGCGTTTAGCACCCTTAAAAGCTAGAATCAAGCCCTTTCGCTTGACTAGGGTCAATCCCTAGTGGGTTTGTTTTTTGGCTTTTAAGGGTTCCGTTGTGATGGATAGACAAAGCTGGTTAGAAGGCACGTTGTACCGCCCGCAGTTCGAGCAAGATAGCTGCGGCTTCGGTTTGATCGCGCAGATGGATGATAAACCGTCGCATTGGCTGGTATCGACTGCGATTAATTCTCTGGCCTGTTTGACTCACCGCGGTGCCGTGGCGGCCGATGGCAAGTCAGGTGATGGCTGTGGTCTGTTATTTCGCAAGCCGACTGGTTTCTTGCAAGCCGTAGCTAAAGATAATGGCTATACCCTGGCTGAGCAATTCACTGCAGGCCTCGTATTTGCTGGTCTGGATGCCAATACCTGTGCGCAATCCATTGCAAATCTGGTCGCTGCGGTAGAAAGCCAAGGCTTGACTGTAGCAGGTGTACGTGACGTTCCAGTGAATCTGGATGCGCTCGGTGAAGCTGCAATGGCCTCATTGCCATCGATCAAACAGATTTTCGTTAATGCCCCAGCTGGTTTGGCTGAAATCGAATTTGCCCGCAAACTCTATCAAGCGCGTCGCTTGGCCGAAAAAGCCAATGCCGGCGACAAAGATTTCTACATCCCGACGCTGAACCCGTACGTGATGTCATACAAAGGCTTGGTGACGCCTGAAAACCTGCCAGTGTTCTACCTCGATCTGAAAGACGAACGTTTTGGTTCGAGCATGGCGGTTTATCACCAGCGTTTCTCGACCAATACTTGGCCGCAATGGAAATTGGCTCAGCCATTCCGTTTCCTCGCGCACAACGGCGAGATCAACACGCTGACGGGTAACCGCGCGTGGGCTAAAGCGCGTGAAGCGATCATGGATAGCGATAAGCTCGACATGGACGCGATTCGCCCTATCGTACAAACCAATGGTTCAGACTCGATGAGTTTGGACAATATGCTCGAAAGCTTGGTGCTCGGCGGCGTAGACGTATTCCGCGCCTTCCGTCTGTTGGTGCCACCTGCTTGGCAAAACGTAGACTCGAACGATCGTGATCTGCGCGCGTTCTACGAATACAACTCGCTGCACATGGAGCCATGGGATGGCCCAGCGGGTATCGTTTGGGCGGCTGGTGACTACGCTGGTTGTGCGCTTGACCGTAACGGCTTGCGCCCAGCGCGTTATGTGATCACCAAAGATCGCCACATCACGATTGCATCGGAAATCGGCGTTTGGGGTTACAAACCTGAAGATGTAGTGAAAAAAGGCCGTGTTAAACCAGGCCAAATTGTTGCCGTTAACCTGAAAACCGGCGAGTTTATCGATACCGAAACCATCGATAACAGCCTCAAATCAGCTCAGCCTTACCGCGCGTGGCTCAAAGAGCATGCAACGCACTTGGAAATGGCTGAAGACAACAAGCCACTGGAAGAAATGGATAAGGCAACGTTGTTGACCTACCAGAAACAATTCCAGTTGACGTTTGAAGAGCGCGACCAAATCTTGCGCGTCTTGGCTGCGGATGGCCAAGAAGCCATCGGCTCGATGGGTGATGACACCCCAATGGCCGTATTGAGCGAGAAAGTACGTTCGCCATTTGATTACCTGCGCCAGCAATTCGCGCAAGTAACGAATCCACCGATCGACCCGATCCGTGAAGCGATTGTGATGTCGCTGAACACGTGCTTTGGTCCAGAACGTAATCTGTTTGAAGACGGCCCAAGCCACGCGAAGCGTTTGGAAGTCACGTCGCCGGTATTGTCGACCGATAAATTCGACGCCATCGTTGGCCAGTCTGACCCAGACTTCAAATCAGCGCGTTTTGAAATCTGTTTTGACGCCGGCACGACGTTGAGAGCGGCGATCGAGAAATTGACTGCTGACGTGCTTGCTAGTGTGAAAGACGGCACGGTGATTGTCGTGCTGTCGGACAAGCACATCGCCAAAGGTCGCATGCCGATCCCCGCGCTGTTTGCAGTAGGCGCCGTTCACCATGCGCTGATCAATGCCGGTTTGCGTTGCAAAACCAATATCATCGTTGAAACCGCAACGACGCGCGATCCGCACCACTTTGCGTGTTTGATCGGCTACGGCGCGACTGCAGTTGTTCCTTACCTCGCTTACCAGACGATCAAAGAATTGATCGAGATGGGTCAAATCGAGTCAACGCTCGAAAAAGCGGCGAACAATTTCCGCAAAGGTATCAACAAAGGTCTGATGAAGATCTTGTCGAAAATGGGTATTTCGACCGTTGCTTCTTATCGCGGCTCGCAGTTGTTTGAAGGCGTGGGCATTGGTGAAGAAGTAATCGATCTGTGCTTAACCGGCACGGTATCGCGCATTTCTGGTGCTAACTTCGCTGATTTCCAAGAAGATCAAGCCAAACTGAACAAGCTGGCATTCAACCCAATGCGTCCATTGGCGCAAGGCGGTTTGCTCAAGTATGTGTTCGGCGAGGAATACCACGCTTACAACCCTGACGTGGTGATGGCGCTGCAAAAGGCCGTTCAAAACAGCGATTACAAAGCCTACAAACAATACGCTGACTTGGTGAACAAACGCCCGGTGGCGATGTTGCGCGACCTGATGGCGCTGCAAATCGACCCTGCAAAATCAATCTCGCTTGATGAAGTTGAGCCGCTCGAAAGCATCGTGAAGCGCTTTGACTCGGCGGGTATGTCGCTCGGTGCCTTGAGCCCTGAAGCGCACGAAGCCTTGGCTGAAGGTATGCACCGTTTGGGCGCGCGCTCGAACTCGGGTGAAGGTGGTGAGGACGAAGCTCGCTACGGCACGCCGCGCATGTCGAAAATCAAGCAAGTCGCGTCAGGTCGTTTCGGCGTGACGCCGCACTACCTCGTGAATGCTGAAGTACTGCAGATTAAAGTAGCGCAAGGTGCAAAACCAGGTGAAGGTGGCCAGCTACCAGGCGACAAAGTATCGCCATTGATCGCGAAACTGCGTCACAGCAAACCAGGCATTAGCCTGATTTCTCCACCACCGCACCACGATATTTACTCGATCGAAGATTTGGCTCAACTGATTTTTGACTTGAAACAGGTCAACCCTGCTGCCCTAGTTTCGGTCAAGCTGGTTGCTGAGCCGGGCGTCGGTACGATTGCTGCCGGTGTGGCGAAAGCCTATGCCGACCTGATCACGATTTCGGGTTACGACGGCGGTACAGCTGCATCGCCTTTGGCATCGGTTAAATATGCCGGTTCACCGTTTGAATTGGGTCTGACTGAAGCGCAGCAAGTATTGCGCGCCAATGGTCTGCGTGGCCGTGTACGCGTTCAGGCTGACGGTGGTTTGAAAACCGGTATGGACGTTGTGAAAGCGGCGATCATGGGTGCTGAGAGCTTCGGCTTTGGTACTGGCCCGATGGTGGCGCTGGGTTGTAAATTCCTGCGGATTTGCCACTTGAACAACTGCGCGACTGGCGTTGCAACGCAAGAAATCAAACTGCGTAGCAAGTACTTCATCGGTTTGCCAGAAATGGTCGTGAACTACTTTACCTTTATCGCGCAAGAAACTCGCGAATTGATGGCTGCCTTGGGCATCCGCAAATTCGAAGATTTGGTGGGCCGCACTGAATTGCTCGGCTTGATCGAAGGCGCGACTGAGAAACAGAAAAAACTCGCGATGAGCGCCTTGCTGAGCCAAGGTAGCACACCAGATTCAGTACCACGTTTCTGCGTTGAAGCAAGCAACCCGTCATTCGATAAAGGCGAGCTGGCTGAAGAAATGGTGCGTGACGCATTGGCTGGGATCAAAGCCGGTACTAAGCAAAGCTTTGAATACGATGTACGCAATATTCACCGCTCGATCGGCGCGCGTCTGTCAGGCGAAATTGCTAAAGCGCACGGCGCAGCGGGTCTGCCAGATGGCTCATTGCACATCAAACTGAACGGCTCGGCTGGTCAATCGCTGGGTGTTTGGAATGCCAAAGGTCTGACGATCGAATTGGCAGGTGATGCGAATGACTACGTTGGTAAAGGGATGAACGGCGGTAAAGTCGTGATCTACCCACCAAAAGGCAGCGAGTTTGCTTCACACGAAGCAACGATCGTTGGTAACACGTGTCTCTACGGTGCGACCGGCGGTGAGTTGTACGCTGCGGGTATGGCGGGCGAGCGCTTCGCGGTACGTAACTCTGGCGCGACAGCGATTGTTGAAGGCGTGGGCGACCATGGTTGTGAATACATGACTGGCGGCTGCGTAGTGGTACTGGGTGAAACCGGCTACAACTTCGGCGCGGGTATGACGGGTGGTTTTGCGCTGGTTTACGATCCAACGCAGAAATTCGCTTACCGCTACAACAACGAATTGATCGACACCAATCTGATCAATGGCGAAGCTTATGGCGCGATTCGTGCGTTCTTGAAAGACAAGATCAAAGCGCACGCTGATCTGACAGGTTCTAGCAAAGCGGCTGAGCTGCTGGCGAACTTTGACGAAGCCGTGGATTACTTCTGGTTGGTCAAACCAAAAGTCGCCAAGCTCGATGCCTTGTTGAAAGACTAAGTGTGTGAGGTTGTGGGCGGCGATGCTGCCCATGACAGAATAAGTTTTGATTTGGATGTGCAGGGTATGTGCCCGTAAGTCACAATCTGATTCGCATTGAGGTTTATACCCATGTCAGACGTGTTTCAGTTTCTGAATGTACCGCGCAATCCGGGCGAGAAAGTCGCCGTTGAAAAGCGCAAATTCGTATTTAAAGAAATCTACAGCCCATTGGATAAAGTAACGTCTGGCGAGCAAGCTGGTCGTTGCCTGTCCTGTGGTAATCCATACTGCTCGTGGGAGTGCCCAGTGCACAACCACATTCCACACTGGCTCAAGCTGGTGGACGAAGGCAAATTGTTTGAAGCGGCTGAATTGAGCCACAAAACCAACTCATTGCCTGAAATTTGCGGCCGCGTTTGCCCGCAAGATCGTCTGTGTGAAGGCGCGTGTACGCTCAATCAAGTGGATGCCGGTGCGGTATCGATTGGTTCGGTGGAAAAATACATCACTGACGAAGCCTTCAAAGCGGGCTGGCGTCCAGACATGTCTGGCGTGATTCAGACGGGTAAAAAAGTAGCTGTAATCGGCGCAGGCCCAGCAGGCTTGGGTTGTGCAGATATCTTGGTACGCAACGGCGTAACGCCAGTGGTATTTGATCGCTACGAAGAAATCGGCGGCTTGCTAACTTTTGGTATTCCAGAATTCAAACTCGAAAAAGACGTGATCGCGACTCGTCGCAAGATCATGGAAGAAATGGGCGTTGAGTTCCGTCTGAATACCGAAATTGGTAAAGACGTATCAATTGAAGAATTGCTCGCGAACTACGATGCCGTGTTTATGGGCATGGGCGCATACAAATACATGAAAGGCGGCATCGCTGGTGAAGATCTACCAGGCGTGCTCGAAGCTTTGCCATTCTTGGTGAATAACGTGCGCAACAGCATGGGTACTTTGGGCGACGAGGCCTTTGTATCAATGCAAGGCAAACGTGTGGTTGTTCTGGGTGGTGGCGATACGGCGATGGATTGTAACCGCACATCAATTCGCCAGGGCGCCGCGAGCGTGGTGTGTGCTTACCGCCGCGACGAAGAAAACATGCCGGGCTCGAAACGCGAAGTTGCTAACGCCAAAGAAGAAGGCGTTGAGTTCGCATGGAATAGCCAGCCAGTTAAAATTGAAAAGAACGCTGATGGCAGCTTGGCGCTGACGCTGGTTTCAACGCAATTGGGCGCGCCGGACGAGAAAGGTCGTCGTCGTCCTGAGCTGGTGCCTGGTTCTGAGCGTATCATTAACTGTGATCACGTGATCGTGGCGTTTGGTTTCTCGGTTGAGCCAGAGTCATGGTTTGGCGCGCAAGGCGTGAAAACCGACGACTGGGGTCGTACGATTGCGGCTGAAAAGCAAACCTTCAAACACCAGACGTCTAACCCGAAAATTTTCGCCGGTGGCGACCAAGTTCGTGGCGCAGATCTCGTTGTGCGTGCAGTTTATGAAGGCCGTAACGCCGCAGAGGGTATACTTGCGTACTTGGGCGAGTGGTAATCATCTGTATGTAAGAAAAGCCCCGTTCGCGGGGCTTTTTTTATGAGAACTGAAAGGTGTAGCGTGAATCAGCAGCAACAATTGGACAAAGGTCTGGCCTTGGCACGGCAGGGGCATTTGAAAAGTGCGGTCAAGGTTTGGCTGGCCGGCTTGCAAGCAGCAGCAACTCTATATGAAGAAGTGCAATACTGGGCCTTGCTCGGCGCGCAGATTCGGCAGGCCGGCCAGATCGAGCAAGCTCTGACAATGCATACGCATGCTCTACATCTATCGGCCAATGACCGGTATTTGCAAAGCCTGCTGCAATTGCACCTTGGTCTTGATCTGCTTGCTTTATCGCAGCCCGATCTGGCGATGCGCGCTTTGCGCAAGGCGCATGACTTTCCCGATATTGCCTGCTGTCCTATTTTGCAAGAGCTGATTAGCCAGATTCAAGCGCATCTGGGCGATTATGCACAGGCGCGCGTGGCGCTTGAGCTGGCTCTCGAGCTGTATGCCGATAATGATCTGGCGCAGGCGCATTGCAGTCTGGCTTTGCTGCAACTGTATGCCCAGCAGCCCGCTGTCGAGGATGAACGCTTGGTACGTGTCATCGAGATCGCCAGCCGGCATTTGCACTTGCTCGAAGGTGATCGTCAGCAAATGCTGATCGAGTTGGGTCGCGCCTGTCGTATTGCGGGGCGCGAAGCACAGGCGGCTGATTATTTCGGGCAGGCACTGGCGCTGGCTGGCGCTGGCCTGCCAGCTCAGCACAAACCACGCCGTCTGTCGGCAATCGAATTCAAATTGCAGCAAATCACCAATGAAATCGAGATCGAGCTGCTGCGTGAAAAAAATGCGGCTCAGCATCAGCAGGTGCAGCAGCTGGAAACCGTGGGTTTCCGCGATGAAATTACCGGCCTGTATAACCCTCGCTATTTCTCGATGCGCTGGGATGCTTTGCTGCGGCAGGCCGAAGGCGGCAAAGCTGTATGCCTATTGAGCATCGGGATCGATCTGTATGCCAGCATTAGCGAGGTCTTGGGCAAGGAAGCGGCACTGCTAATTTATATCCAGATTGCCCAGATATTGCAGGCCGAATGCCCGGCTGACGCCATTTTGATGACGTCGGGTACTGGCGCATTCGAGCTGCTGGTTCTGGATATGCCCAAGCAGACCGTTGAGCAGATGATGGCGCGAGTGCAGCAGCATATGAGCACGCTGGAACAGGGGCATTTGCCCGAGCCTTTGGGCATCAGCATTGGCGGGGCGTATTATCAGCCCGGAGAAACGCGTGATATTTTCCAGCTGCGGGCCAATCTGGCGCTATTTCTGGCACAGCGCAAGGAAATGAATGAAATCAGCTGGGATGGAGAACTCTAATGTCGGTCGATGAGCGTTTGATTCTGGAGCTGGAAACCATTGCCCGAGAGTCTCATTGCGGCTCGCCACCATCGCCTTTTGTTGCGCTGGAGTTGCTTAAATCGGCGCACGGCAATGTGCGGGCGATGGCGCTGGCCTCGGTAATTCTGGGGCACGCCTGGCAGCACATCAGCGAACATCAGAAGGCGCAGATGGCGTTTTCAACGGCGATTGCCGAATTTCGCAAAGTGCCCGCGCCGCACGATGAAACCGAGGCCATGATTCTGCTGGGGACATCGCACCTGCTATCCGGTGAACCCCTGCTCGCGCTGGATCACTGGTCATCGGCGCTGCAGATCGCACGCAAGATCAATGATCGCGAATTGTGTATTCGGGTTTATCTGGGGATAGGCCAGGTGTATATCGGTTTTGGCGACTATCACTCGGCGCTGAAATTCAACGAGCTGGCGCTGGAAATGGCGCGCAGGATTAATCATGACGAGCGCCGCTGCGAAGCGCTGCTTAACATCGCCAGCGATGCTTTCCGGCTGCAGCGTTACAGCTACACCATGCAGTGCATCGACGAAGCAGAAAAACTGCTTGAAGCCACCATTGCCAACAAAATCTGGTCGGCCGAGGTGGTGTATTACCGTGGCTTGGTGCACAGCGCCCAGCATCATTACGCGCAGGCCCGCATCGAGCTGGAAACGGCCTACGAGCTGAATGTGCACAATGACAATCTGTGGGGCAAATCGCATGCGCTGACTGCTCTGGGCGAAGTGCTGCTCAAGATGGGCGATGCCAGTGCTGAACGCGTCTTGCTCGATGCCTTGCTGCTGGCGCGCAAGGGTAGCCAGTCTGCGCTGGAGCGCCGCTGCAACCAGGCTTTGCTGGGCTGGTATTTGCAGCAGGGCCATCTTTCGGCCACGCTACCGTATTACAGCGATCTGCTGCATGATCAGCAACAGGCGAGTAGCAAAATGTCGGCCGCGCAGCTACGCCAGATCCAGCAATTGATGAGTCGCAGCCAGATACGCCTGGTCGGCTCGCAATTAGGCATGTAAAGGCGGGGTATGTAATGGCAGGATCACTCGCCGATTTCCCGTATATGGCGAATCGGGTGCTGTCGTTAAACTCGTGGCATGGATAGCCCGACTTTTCTTTCTGCTTTTATTTTGCTGCTGCTGGTGACCGACCCGCTTGGCGGTATTCCGCTGTTTGTCTCGCTGATGAAGCAGGTGCCCAAAGAGCGGCGCTGGCGCATGATTATTCGTGAAGTCAGCGTGGCCTTTGGCGTCTTATTGCTATTTATGGTGTTTGGCCGCCAGTTTCTGCAGGTCATGCATCTCTCGCAAACATCGCTGGGCATTGCAGGCGGGGTGATCTTGTTCCTGATTGCGCTGCGCATGGTTTTTCCGCACCCCGATGGCGTGTTTGGTGATGCGCAGCAGGGCGAGCCTTATATTGTGCCGCTGGCGATTCCGCTGCTGGCCGGCCCCTCGGCACTGGCCACGGTCCTGCTGCTGGTGTCGCGGGATCCGGAACGGATCTGGCTCTGGGTGGGCGCGCTGGCGCTGACCATGCTGGTGTGCGCCTTGACGCTGGCTTTTTCCGAAAAAATCTCCCAGGTGCTCGGCGAGCAGGTGACCACGGCGTTTGAACGGCTTATGGGTCTGATCCTGACCGCGATTGCCGTGCAAATGCTGCTCGATGGCATCAAGACTTATCTGGCTGGGCTTTAAATTTATGCAACAGCTCTGACCTGCCGCTGCCAGAGGCTTTCGCCGCTAAAGATGATCAGGGCAATCCAGATCAGGCCAAATCCCACCATCCGATCAGGCCCGAAGGGTTCGTGCCATAGCCAGATGGCCAGAATCAGCTGAACGGTCGGCGCCAGATATTGCAATAAACCCAATTGCGTCATGCTGATTTTTCGCGCTGCAGCCGCAAAGAGTAGCAGGGGTATTGCCGTAATGGGGCCGGCCAGCATGACGTTGATCTGTATACCCAGTGGGGCATGGTTAAAGTGATTGCCGCCGCTAGCGCTTAGAAACAGCAGCCCCAAAACTGCCACCGGAAACAGAATCGCCGTTTCCAGCGTTAGCCCCTCCAGCGCACCCAGGCTTGCCGTTTTGCGCAGCAAGCCATAAATGCCGAAAGTGGTGGCGACAGTGAGTGCCACCCAGGGCAGCTGACCCGCCGCCACGGTGAGCCAGGCCACACCGGTTGCCGCAATCCCGATACTGAGCCACTGCACCGGGCGCAGCCGCTCGTGCAGAATCAGCACGCCCAGCAGCACATTAATCAGCGGGTTGATGAAATAGCCCAGGCTGGCGTCCACCACACGCCCCGAATTCGCCGCCCAGATATACACCAGCCAGTTAATCGACAGCAGCACGGCGCTCAGCGCAAACCCACCCAGCAAGCGGCGATTTTTCAGCTGTCCCAGCCAGGCCCATTGCTTGCGCAGAGCCAGTATCCCCAGCAAAAAAGCCAGCGCCCAGACGATGCGGTGTAAAACAATTTCGCCCGCAGGCATAAACTGGATGGTTTTGAAATACAGCGGAAATAGACCCCAGAGCAGATAGGCCAGCGTGGCAGAGAGTAGGCCTGAATTCATGATGGCGGCTCGGTAGATTGGCTATTTAGTATAACGAGGCCAGATCGGCGGCAACAGCAACAGTTCAGTCACTGATCAAGGTACACAATTGAACTAAGATATGGGTATGTGTCTTTAGGCTATATCCAGATTGGCCTGTGTGAATATACATCTACTGGTATGTGCTGCAGTGGCAGCTCGCGGCTGGCGCAAGGCAAATGGGGGGCTTAATTGCGCCAGAGTTGATGCGCAGCAAGTTGCTTGAGCCGCTGCGGCGGCACAATCAGCGTCATGATGCTGCTGGTACGTAATCGGTATCGGCGATATATAATTGCAGGCATTCACCTAGGAGCTGCCATGACTCAAAATGAACTCAAAGAAGCGGTAGGCCGTGCGGCCATTGCGTATATTCCGGATGATTGTATTGTGGGCGTGGGTACTGGCTCCACGGCGAATTACTTTATTGACGCGCTGGCCGAAATCAAAGGTCGTATCAAAGGTGCTGTGTCTTCATCCGAAGCCAGCGTGGCGCGGCTCAAATCGCATGGCATTCCGGTGTATGAGCTCAATACCATTGACGAGCTGCCGGTGTATGTCGATGGCGCAGATGAAATCAACCATCAGCTGCAAATGATCAAAGGCGGTGGCGCAGCGCTGACACGCGAGAAAATCGTAGCGGCGGTGGCTGAGCAATTTATCTGCATCGCCGATGAAACGAAGCTGGTTGATATTCTGGGAACGTTTCCGCTGCCAGTCGAAGTCATTCCAATGGCGCGTTCGTACGTGGCCCGCGAAATCGTCAAGCTCGGCGGTTATCCGGCCTACCGCGAAGGCGTGGTAACCGACAATGGCAATATCATTATCGACGTGCACGGCCTGAAAATTACGCAAGCCAATGAGCTGGAAAGCAAGCTCAATCAAATCGTTGGCGTAGTGACCAATGGCATTTTTGCGCATCGTCGCGCCGATGTGTTGCTACTGGGTACCGCCAGTGGCGTAAAAACCATCAAGTAAGGCATTCGGCACTACAATTGAGCGCATCAAGCGGCAAGACAAAAGTTTTCGCCCGCGCCTTTGGCGAAGGCGAAGCTTTTGTGCAGTTGCACACCAGAATGCGGGCAGGGCGATGAAATGAAATATTTTTGTCATCTTTAGCTGCTAAGGTGTTGGACAATTATCTTGGAGTTATTGCGCATGCCTGAACATTTCTCGGAACACATTTCTACCCAGTTTGACGCGGATCTGAACGCGATTCGTACCCAGGTGATGGCGATGGCCGGCCTGGTTGAAGAGCAGGTGCGCCTGTCCATGAAGGCGCTGGCTTCTGGCGATATGGGCATTATTAATCTGGTAATCGCACAAGAGCAGAAAGTCAATGCCATGCACCTAGAGCTGGACGATATGTGCGTGCACATGATTGCCCGCCGCCAGCCAGCGGCATCGGATTTGCGCCTGGTGATGACGGTGATCAAGTCGGTTGAAGATCTGGAAAGCATTGGCGACAAGGCACACAAAATCTGTCTGCGCGCCAAGTCGATTTTTGATAGCGGCAAAATGCAGGTGCCCAAATTCCAGGAAGTCAATCACATCGCCACTTTGGCACTGGACATGCTGACGCGCGCGCTGGATGCTTTTGCCCGTCTGGATTCGGCCTCAGCAGCAGAGGTGATTGCCGCTGATGAGCAGCTCGATCAGGAATATCGCGCGCTGCAACGTCAGCTGATTACCGTGATGATGGAAGACCCGCGCTCGATTTCGCTGACGCTCGATATTTTGTGGATTGCCAAAGCCACCGAGCGTATCGGCGACTTGGCGGTCAATGTGGCCGAGCATGTGGTGTATCTGGTGAAAGGGCGTGATGTACGCCACAAATCGCAAGCCGAAGTGGATGCGATTGCCAAAGCCTAATTTTGATTAGGTGTTGCAGTAAAAAAAGGGGCAAGCGGATTGTCCCTTTTTTTCGTGTTTTTTTTGCCTGATTACGGTAAATTGACGCACCTAAAGAACAAATAATCCAGAAATCGTTCAGCATTGGCCAGCTCTGGTCTGCAGATGCTGGCGATTTGTTGAGATTTTGGAGCAACCCCCTTCATGAGCGATCACTCGATCATCGCTGCCGTTGATCTTGGCTCGAACAGTTTTCGTCTGCAAGTGGCCCGTGTGGTTGAGGGCTCTTTATTTCCGCTCGATTCGCTGAAAGAGACCGTCCGCCTTGGCGCCGGGCTTGATGCGCAAGGCTGCCTGAGCGACGCTGCAATTGCCGAGCTGATCGCTGCTTTGTCGCGCTTTGGCGAGCGGCTAGCAGGCTTGCCGCCGCAATGCGTGCGGGCGGTGGCGACCAATACGTTTCGTGTGGCACGCAATTCGGCCTATTTTCTACCCCTGGCCGAAGAAGCACTGGGTTTTCCGATCGAGATTATTGCCGGGCGCGAAGAAGCCAGGCTTATTTATATCGGTGCCGCACATAGCCTCCCAAATACACGTGATCGCCGCTTGGTGGTTGATATTGGCGGCGGCTCGACCGAGCTGATTATTGGCAGCCAATATCGCTCTTTCCGCACCGAAAGCATCCAGCTCGGTTGCGTAGGCTGGAGCATGCGTTACTTCCCTGACGGTGTGATCACCCGCGAGCGGCTGGAAACGGCCGAGCTGGCGGCGCGGGGCGCATTTTTGCCGCTGGTGCCTGATTTTCACACCAGCGAGTGGCAGCGAGCGATCGGTACCTCGGGTACTGCCCGCTCGCTGGCGGATATCCTGGAGTTGAACGACTTATCCCCCCTGGGTATCACCCGTTCCGGCATGGCCGCGCTGCGGGAAAAAATGCTGGCGGCCGGGCATGTGGACAAGCTGGTGCTCAACGGCCTGCGTGACGATCGACGCGCCGTGGTGGCAGGGGGCTTTGCGATTATGCAGGCGGCATTTGACATGCTGGGCATCGAGCGGATGAATATCACCTATGGCGCTTTGCGCGATGGGGTGCTCTACGATCTGATGCAGCGCCAGACCCAGTATGATGTGCGAGACCGGACGGTGGATTTCTTTCAGCGCCGTTACCATGTCGATGGCCTGCAAGCCAACCGCGTTACAGCGCTGGCGATGCAATTATTCGAGGCCTTGCGTGGCGAAGCCGTGCCTGACGACGCCGTGCTGGCTCGCCATCTGCATATGGCGGCCTTATTGCACGAAGTGGGACGTTCAATCGCCCACGCCAGCTATCACAAACATTCGGCGTATATTTTGCAGCATGCCGACATGCCAGGCTTTTCCCGCCGCGAGCAGCTGTGGTTGTCGCGTCTGGTGCTGGCACACGCGGGTAGCTTGACCAAACTGTCAGGCGAGAGTTTCAGCGCCGCCGAGTGGGATGCCATTCTGGCTTTGCGGCTGGCGGTGCTATTTTATCGCGCACGGCTGGACGAAACCCCGCCCGAATTCGAGCTGGTGCGCCAGAGCGAAGGCTATACGCTCACCATTGATGCGAGCTGGCTGAATGCGCACCCGCTGACTGCATTTGCGCTTACCGAGGAAACGACTGCATGGCAAAACATCGGCGTGACGCTACAAGTGCGGGCCATCGCCGCCGAATAAAGGCGCACCTTAAATCCAGCAAGGCAGGCCTTGCGCCTGGCTCGCTGCAATACGTCGGTGCCGCAGACCCGCTGCCCACACTGGCGACGCTGATCGAATTTGGCCAGAATGATGGCGACTTTCTGGAAACCCGCTTTACCGCGCTGGAGCAAGGTCGCGACTTTCAGCCCACCTATAGCAATTACTGGCTTAATCTGCATGGCCTTGAAGATCTGGCGCAACTGCAGCTGATCGGCAAGCGCTTTCATTTGCACCCCTTGGTGCTGGAAGACATTCTTAATACCCAGCAGCGCCCCAAGATTGAAAGTTACCCCGGCTATCTGTTTATCACCGCGCGGCTGATGTTTCTGGATGAATTTGGCTCGGTCGATTCCGAGCAGATTAGCCTGGTAGTTGGCCGCAATTTTCTGCTGACTTTTCAGGAAAAGCCCACCGGCACGTTTGCCAGTATTCGTGATTCTCTTCGCAATGGCGAATCGCAGCTGCGCAAATTTGGCAGCGACTATCTGGTGTACGCCTTGCTGGATAAAGTGGTTGATCGCTATTTCTCGGTGCTTGAGCAAATCGGTGAGCGCGTTGACGAGCTGGAAGACGAGATCATCGAGCAATTAAATCCCGATCAGATGCAGGAGGTGCAGCATTTGCGCCGTTCGCTGCAATTGCTCAAGCGCGGCCTATGGCCTTTGCGCGAGGTGATCAATGTGCTGCAGCGCGACGACGCCGACTTCTTTAAAGACGAAACCCAGCTGTATCTGCGTGATGTGTACGACCATACGGTGCAATTGATCGAAAGCGTTGAAGCGCTGCGCGAGGCGGTATCGGGCTTGCAGGATATTTATCTGGCGCTGCAATCGCAAACCATGAATACACAAATTCGCACACTGACGGTGTTCACGATTATTTTCAGCCCATTGACGCTGATTGCCGGTATCTACGGCATGAATTTTGATCACATGCCGGAGTTGCACTGGCCGTGGGCGTATTTTGTCGTGCTGGGTGTCATGGGCCTGCTCGGTGGCGGTTTGGGCTGGTTCTTCTGGTCTAGGCGCTGGATTAATCCGGTCTGATGGGTATAGCGCTATAGCTCTTTTCTGTATTGGCTTGTAGCCCTGTACCCATAGTGCGCTTAGATTAGATAAGCCAGCCAAAACAGGCCGAACATCACAAAGACAATCCCAACTTTGGCAATGGTGCCAACCAGCATGCCAATCCAGCTGGCAAGGCCCACTTTACCGGCTTGTAGTGCGGCGCGTGTCGCATAAAATTCACCCGCTGCAGCCCCGATCAGGGGGCCGAAAATCAGCCCGAATGGCCCGGCAAAAATCCCCAGTAGTGCGCCGATTGTTGCTCCCCTGATGGCCTGCTTGCTCGCGCCAGCGACCTTGGCGCCCATGGCCCCAGCGATATAGTCCAGTGCGCTGGCAATCAGGGCGAGTACCGCCAGCCCCAGCATGGTATAGCCACTTACAGTTTGAAAATCCTGCTGCCACGCAATAATCAGCATGCCAGCAAAGACCAGCGGCGTTGATGGCAGCACCGGCAAAATAATACCCGCCACCCCCATTAGCATCAGACCGATACTTAAAACCCACCAGATTGCATCCATGCCCAATTGCCTTTTCAATCAATAAGAGCCCATTTTGACCTGTAGACCATTAAAATGTTCGGAAATATTATCTGAATTAAATCAGTGAACTAGACAAATTAATGAATTTATATGAATTGAAACATTTGACGCAGCGCACGCGCTGGTGTTTAATTCCGCTTCTCGCTGACCAGCGTCGGTGAGAAAGTGGCCAATTAGCTCAGTTGGTAGAGCAGCGGATTGAAAATCCGCGTGTCCGTGGTTCGATTCCGCGATTGGCCACCACGAATTTGAAAGCCCGCTCACTGAGCGGGCTTTTTTATTGCCGCTTGTAATGCATCAAGATGGATTAAACTCAGCAAACACGCGAGTTTATGGTACGCTACTGATCAGTAGCAGTGTTCTGCTCCTTTATTTCAGCCCGTGTCCCGTGTTTTTTCTGTCACGCCCTGTGCCCAGCCAAGGATTTTATTGTGAGTCAATCTGATTCGACTGCCCCAACAACGATCCCCGTATCACAGCGTATTCGCTATCGCCTGCATCAGGCGCAGCGACGTTTTCACGCCAATGACAATATTGCGGATTTTATCGAGGATGGCGAAATGGCCCAATTGCTCGATGAAGTGCAGGAAAAAATGGTGGGAGTGCTGCAAAGTCTGGTGATTGATACCGAGCACGATCACAATACGCAGGACACCGCACGCCGTGTAGCCAAGATGTATTTGAATGAAGTTTTTCGTGGCCGCTACGTGAAACAACCGGCGGTGACCGAGTTTCCGAATGTCGAGCACCTCAATGAATTGATGATTGTCGGGCCGATTACGGTACGTAGTGCCTGCTCGCATCATTTTTGCCCGATTATCGGCAAATTGTGGATCGGTATTCTGCCAAATCAACATTCCAATCTGATTGGTCTGTCAAAATATGCCCGCCTGGCCGAGTGGGTGATGTCTCGCCCGCAAATTCAGGAGGAGGCTGTCACGCAGGTGGCTGATCTGCTGCAAAGCAAGGTTAATCCGGATGGTCTGGCGATTGTGATGGAAGCCGATCACTTCTGCATGCATTGGCGTGGGGTGAAGGATTCCGACTCCAAGATGATCAATAGCGTGATGCGTGGCCTGTTTTTGAAAGATACGCATTTGCGCCGCGAGTTTCTGTCCCTGATTAACAATCAACGTTAAAGAGGTTTCGCATGCTTGTCCGTTTGATTTATGCCAGTCGGGCCGCAGGTGAGGTAAACGCGGAGTTGCTCGATGCCCTGTTGCGCAGCTCGCGCCAGAATAATCCGGCCATCGGCATTACCGGCGTTTTGTGCTACAGCGCCGGCATGTTTGTGCAGGTGCTGGAAGGGAGCCGCAGTTCGGTATCGTCACTCTACAATGTGATTATTCGCGACCCGCGCCACGAGCATGTCGAGCTGCTCAATTTCGAAGAAATCAGCGAGCGTCATTTTGCCGACTGGACGATGGGTCAGGTGAATATATCCAAGGTCAATCATGCGCTGCTGCTGAAATATTCGGCGCGCAATGAATTCAACCCGTTTGAAATGAGTGGCTCGATGGTGATGCTGCTGCTGGATGATTTAATCGCCAGTGCGGCAATTGGCAAATGAATCTGATTGGAAAGTAAATGTCCAGTCCCGGACGATTGCTGATACGTTTTTTGAATAATTCTGGATGCGTTTTCTGCCATTCTTTCATGGACTGGATCGGCGTGCGATGTCCCAGCGCCAGTTGTGGCAAATGTTGATTGTAGAGCAACACGTAGCGTGCCAGCGTTTCGGCCAAATCGGCGCCTGAGACAAAACGATGAGTGGCCAATACATCGCTAATGCGTCCATTGAAACGCTCGACCATCCCGTTGGTTTGTGGGCTG
>NZ_VIRW01000015.1 GCF_009760905.1 Chitinibacter sp. GC72
CGCGACAGTGCATCACCATTTTGATGAAGAGGTGGTCAATCGTTGGTTGGTGGATCATCGTTTTGTGGTGATGTACTTGCCAGCGTATAGCCCTGAGCTCAATTTGATCGAGATCGTGTGGAAACACGCCAAGCATTTTTGGCGTAGCTTCAAGTCGTGGAGCAAGGATAAATTGGTCGAAGAAGTCCACACCCTTTTATCCGGCTTCGGTTCGAAATTTAAAATTAGTTATGCGTGATTACTTAGAACAAATTTTTTTGAATTTTGAAGTTATTGTGGAATACAAAATTTGGATTTAACTTCGTTGCTCTTACCACGTTTGTAGCTTGCAATAATCAGCTTTGGGTCGTGTGCTGTCTCCCTGATTGTCTGGATCATTCCAAGCTTGCTGGCGGCCATGCCCGATTTGAATGGGCGGTTCAATGCTTGTGCGCCTGCAGCCTGATCCAGCCTCGCCGCACGCGCCCTTTTACCGCAAAAAACAGTTGATCTCTGCATCGGCTTGGCCTACTTTGTGCAGCTTATCTTTGCCGCGCGCCATTATGCCTTTTAGTCTCAAAGCCCCAGTTCAGTACGAGCTGGTGATCAAAAAAAGCCGTTTTATCGCCTGCGTGCAGCCGATGAGTGATCGCAGCACGGCGCAGCAGATTGTGGCTGGGCTCAAGGCCGCTCACCCGACGGCGGCGCATGTGTGCTGGGCCTTGCTGGCCGGTGGGCAATCGGCGGCGGTGGATGATGGCGAGCCGTCGGGCACGGCGGGGCGGCCGATGCTGGATGTATTGCGCCATCAGGATCTGGAAGGCGTGCTGGCCACCGTGGTGCGCTATTTTGGCGGCGTCAAACTCGGTGCGGGTGGGCTGGTGCGCGCCTATACCGATTCGGTGGCGCAAGCACTGCTGCTGGCCGAGAAAATCCCGCTACTGAAAATGACTTCACTGCGCTGCTGTGCACCGTATGCGCTGGAAGGCCATATCCGGCGTGCTCTGGCAGCCTATACTGCCGTGCAACTGGAGGTGGAGCACGGCAGCCAGGTGGTGTTTAATTTTGCCGTTACCGCTGATGTGGCTGATGAATTGATCGCGCAACTTAATGAATCCTGCCACGGACAACTGGGCTGGTTGTCGCCCGCGTGAGCATCAGTATTTACACCCGTTTTTCGCATTTGTTCCCCCCTTCGCAGAAGGGGGCTAGGGGGAATTTATGCACTATTTGATCCAACTTTATGGCTGAAATAATGCCAAATCCCCCCTGTTTTCAACGGGGGAGACTACTGCGGCAGCTCAAGCGATGTGCTTTAAGCCGCTGGCAGCGTTGTGTAGATTCATGCCGTGTCAGTGTCGCCGAGTTACTTGCTGGGGCGGCCAGTTTTGATTTTTTCCAGTCCATCTACCAGCGCCAGCAATTGGGCGTTGTCCATTGCCGCCAGCGCTTTCAGGCCCGCGCGAATGAGCTCGCTTTTTTTCACTTCAACACCTGCGGTGATGATGCGTTGCTTGGTTTCGGCGATCAGCGCGTAGTCGCTGGCGGGGAATGTGAAGCTATCGCGCACCAGCTTGGGTTTCTTGGTTTTGGCAGGCTTGGCGGTTTTTTCAGCTTTGCTTTCACGCTGGGCGACGGGTTTTGCCGCCTGTTTGGCGCGCAATTTGGGCGGTTGCGCGGCTTTTTCAATGGCCTGATCCAGCGCGGCGCTTTCTGCTGCGGTTTCGGCTTTCTCTACTGCTTCAGGCGCTACGGCGGGCTTCTCTGCAGGTTTTACTGCCGGTTTGCTTGCCGGAGCAGACGGGCGCGCGGCGGCCTTGTTCGCTGCTTTTGGTGCTGCTGTGGGGGTGGCGGGCTTGGCTGCCGTGTGCGGCTTGTTACCCGCTGAGGCTGGGGTTGGCTTGGCGGGTTGATTAGCCGATTGATTGGCGTTGGCGATCGATTCGGCTGAATTGAGCAGGGCAGATTTGCTGGGCATGGTTTTTTCCTGAAAGGTATAAACGGTTTATATTGTTTCTCTAACCATTTTGCCCTTATTTAGCCTTGCAGTGTGTTGCAGTTTTATGACGTAAAAATTAAGTGTTGGATATCGTCGATAGGGCCTTGTTGAGCGCCTGCCGCGCCAGGATGATCGTTTCCGACGCGGTAAGGCCGATGCCAGCGGGATGGGTGGCCAGCCAGTCGTCTGCGGCGCGGCCATGCAGATATACACCGCAGCGCGCGGCATCCATCAGCGCCAGCCCTTGCGCGCACAGGCTCATGATGATGCCCGATAGCACATCGCCTTGCCCGGCGCTGCTGAGCGCTGCATTGCCGCTGCGATTGATGGTGAGCTCATCAGCACATCCGACGAGCGTGCCATGGCCTTTCAGGACGATATGGCATTGATAGCGCCCGATCAGCGCACGCATCGCTGCCAGCCGGTCTGCTTGAACCGCAGCGGTGCTGGTGCCCAGCAAGCGCGCGGCTTCGCTCGGGTGCGGTGTCAGGACGGTGGGGGCGCTGCGCCGGGCTAAATGCGCTTGCAGCGCGGTATCGGCGGCAATCAGATTGAGTGCGTCGGCATCCAGCAATAATGGTGCCGGGGTATCCATGCACCGGCGCAATAGCTGCCACGCTTCTGGCGATATACCCATGCCCATTCCAGCCAGAATATGGCTGGGCTGGTGCTGGCTTAATAGCGTTTCTGCAGGGCTCAGCATCAGCTCGGGCTGCAGTATATCCACGCTCAGGCGCGCATCGAGCAGGCCAACCCAGACCTTACCCGCCCCCAGTAATAGCGCCGCACGTCCGGCCAGCAAGGCCGCACCACACATACCCTCTGCGCCGCCAATCACGGCCACGCTGCCAAAATGCCCTTTGTGCGTATCGTTGCCGCGTTGCAGCGCCTTGGCACTGGCGGGAAGTGTGCTGATCTCTTGCATGCTTGGCCTGATGAATGTGGTGAACTATCAATCAGCATAGCGCTCACACAGCGCAGGGTGCTTAGATCTTGCGCATCCACACGCGAACCAGACCCTGGGGAGTATCGCCATGCCTGCATTGCCAGAGACACATCATGCCCATTGTGGTCTACCCCGGATCGGGCTAATTGATGCACGCACTATGCTGCTGATTGGACTGGGATTGGTAAACGCTGCTGTGGCCGCCAGTGATGGGATTATTCGCTCGGAGCGGCATGACTTTCGCGTCAAGACGCTGACTCGTGGCCTGGATCATCCGTGGGCGCTGGCCTTTCTGCCCGATGGCCGCATGCTGGTGACCGAACGGCCGGGGCGTTTGCGCCTGATTGCCGCCAATGGCGAGCTAGACCCGCGCCCCGTTGCCGGTTTGCCGCCGATGGTTGCCAGCGGGCAGGGCGGTTTGCTTGATGTTGTGTTGCATCCTGATTTTGCCAAAAATCGCTGGGTGTATTTTTCCTACGCTGGTCGCGAAGGTCATGGCGCCGCAACCCAGGTTGCGCGCGGCCAGCTTGTCCGGGATGAGAAGGACTCGAACGGCCATCGCCTAAACAATGTGCAGCAGGTTTATCGGCAAAAACCCGGCAGTAGCAGCGGCGTGCATTTTGGCTCGCGGCTGGTGTTTGATCGCCAGGGCATGCTGCTGATTACGCAGGGTGACCGTGGTGACAAGGACAGAGCGCAGCAGCTGGATGATCTGGCCGGCAAAGCGGTACGCCTGCACGATGATGGACGCTTCCCTGCCGACGCGCCATTTGCACAAAAGCCAGAGGTATATAGCTACGGGCATCGTAATATGCAAGGTGCAGCCATATACCCCGCCACAGGTGAATTGTGGGCCACCGAGCATGGCCCGCAAGGCGGTGACGAGCTTAATATCGTGCGCGCCGGGCGCAACTATGGCTGGCCAGTGATCACCTATGGCGTGAATTACGGGCTGGGCACCAAGATCGGCGAAGGCAAGGCCAAGGCCGGCATGGAGCAACCCGTTTACCAGTGGACGCCATCCATTGCGCCATCTGGCCTCGCTTTTTATCAGGGCAAGGCTTTTCCGCGCTGGCAGGGGCAATTGTTTGTCGGTGCGCTTAAATACCAGATGCTGGTGCGGCTGGAGCTGAACGGCAATCGTGTGGTGCACGAAGAGCGCCTGCTGAAAGATCAGCTGGGGCGCATTCGTGATGTGCGCGTGGGCGCGGATGGCTTGCTCTATTTGCTTACCGACGAAGCCGACGGCGCACTGCTCAGGCTAGAGCCGGTACGCTGATCGCGAAGTGTAAATAGTGACATTGAGCAAATATATGATTTGACAGGGCTTTTTTTATCCCGTAAAGTCGCGGCACTAATTTGATTGAGCACCCTGCACGACGTGTGTCGTGAATGTGTTTCCAGCAGTTCCCTCCAGCAAGCCTCCTCAGCTTATCTGAAACGAATCTGCCGCTCTTGCTTGGCCTTACCCAAGCCCGCTGATTCAGAAGTTCCTTCGTGAACCCAGTGCTCTTCTTCTTGGTGCTTTTCCATCCAGCATGTGATGGTGTGTAAGGCGCGTGTTATCCAATGATTCAGTTCAAATAAAAACAAAGCGCCCAATTTAAGGGAGCAGCCATCATGGCCTCAACAACTTTTGACTTCAATATCGAAGCTCGTCCATCCACTCGCACTAGCGAAATGGAAGGCTGGTTTCAAATCGTGATCTGCCGCGGCGACCAGCGCAAGCCGGTAACCGACTGGCAACCCGCGCCGCAAGCGCGAGATATGGCGCTGCACCGCGTGCTGCAAACGACCGCCAAAGTCGCCAGCCAGCAGATCGCCCAGCAATACCATTAATGTTCAGACTGATTATCAAACGGCCTGAATGCCAAAAAGCCACCGGAAGGTGGCTTTTTCTTTGGGTGCGATTTAATGATTGGATTAAAAGGGAGGCTGCCAGCGACCCAGAGTAGAATGATTTTGTAGGTTGGTACTGAGCTTGCGAAGCCCAACAATCGCGCTAAACGTTGGACTGCATTACATTGAGCCCAACCTACAGCTCTGGTTTATGGTGGATGACACCGATCCATATACCGACTTCAGCATTTGGGTATTCATTATCAAAATCAATACCAATATTTAATTCTTGGCTGTTTAACTGTGCCTGCTCAAGTTGAGCTGCGGCATCCATCAAAAATGATGCTAGTGAACGCAATTCATCTGCACTCGCATAAATATCGACATCTTGTAGATATATCGGCGTCAGACCTTTATCTTCAGTGTAATTTGTTGGCCAACCAATTAGACGCATGATCATAACCTTTTGCTACGTATGCAATCGCTTGCTGTACTGTTGAAAAAGCCACAAGTTCTCTCCAGTATCGCGCTGCGTAGTCGCCGTAGGCACTACGCAGCACGATGCGCCTCATCTCCAGCGTATTGCCGCTCCGCGTCAAATACGCCTGCGCGATTACATGATGATCAGCACGACACACTCGCAAAGCGCTGCGCGTGCTGATCCAGAAAATCGGCCGCAGCCGTTTTGCTGCTGAAGGCGACGGGGGCGGTTTGTCCGGTTTCATACAGGATGCCGACCAGATCGGCGTCGTCGGTGAAGGCGAGTTTTTTGCCAAATAGCACCAGCCAGTCGCCGCCCAGATTCAGGATGCGGGCGTGTAGCGGTGGGTCAAATTCGCAGGCCTGGGCGATGGTGTAGAGGTTGACGCCGTTAAATTGAATACTCATGTTTGCACTTTATGATGGGTATATTGCTGAAGCTAGCTATATAGATAGTTTTGCTGGCTATACCCTGTGGTTGAATTGATGGATGTTGAGTTTAGCGAATCAGCATGGCGGCGGCGGGTTGTTCTTCGTACCAGGCCCAGTGACGGGCGGCTTTGAGCGCGACGTCGCGGATTTGCTCGTAGAGCAAATAGGGTTCGAGCTTGAAGAGCAGGGCGCATTGCTGCAAGTCGTCTAGAAAATACGGACTATCCCAGCCTTTTTCCAGGTGGCGCGCCATCGCGACGGCCTGATTGACGATGCGCACACGCGGCTCGTCGGCAAAATGATCGTCGATCAGGTGCAGCAGCGTGCGTGGCAAATGCCATTCCATCACCAGCCCTTGCTGGATGTCGTTGATTTTGCAGCCGAGCATTTTGATTTGTACTTCCTGGCTGCGCTGGCTGGGGTTGCTGCGCAAGGTTTCCTGAATCTGCATCATCTGCCGTGGCGCTGTTAGCCAGAGCAAGATTTCTGCGGTGTCGTGCAGCAAGGCGGCGGTGATCACCTCGGCGGGCTCGATGTCGCGGCGGTAATGGCTGAGCATTTCGGCAATGCACGAGGCCAGATAGGCGCGCGAGCAGGTGCGGTGGGCGCCATACAGCACGATTTTTTGCGTATCGGCCTGCGCTTCCAGATTGGGCAAGGAGCCAAACAGCCGGAAAAACCCCGTCACGCCGATCATCAACAAGACCCGCTCGATGGTGGTGACATCGGTGGTTTGGCGGCTGTGGCGGTGCGCTTCCTGATAGCGCAGGATATTGAGCGTGAGCAAGGGGTCGTGCCGGATCAGCTCGCCGATTTCGCGCAGGCCGATCTCGTCGATCCGCGCATGGTAGCCGCGCATTTCCAGATGCGTGTGCGTCAGAATCGGGATCGGCTGCTCGGCCAGATAGGTCACCCATTGCTGCAAATCGGTAAATGCTTTACTGGACATGATGGCTCTTTGTGCAAGGTCAGCGTGTGCTCTCAGCTTAGCGTAATCTGGGGAGGGCTTGTTGAGAATTGCTGGGCAAGGTGGGCTGGTGCCGATTCCGGCGTGATATTCGCGACATTCGCCGCAATTGCGGCCAAATCTGCGGGCTGCGGTGGCAGAATGGTTACAATAGGCTTTCCGTATTTTTCACCGCTTGCCATGACTCAACCCGCTCAGCTTGTATTGATCGAAGACGAACCGGCCATCGCCGATACGCTGGGCTTTGCCTTGCAGCGCGAGGGCTGGCAGGTGAGGCATTTTGGCCTGGCGCAGGCAGGTGAAGCGTATCTGGCTACGCATCGTGCCGATTTGCTGATTCTGGATGTGGGGCTGCCCGACGATAGCGGCTTTGAGGTGCTCAAGCGCCTACGCCGATCCAGCGACATGCCGGTGTTGCTGCTCACCGCGCGCGCGGAGGAGTTTGACCGGATTTTAGGGCTGGAGCTGGGCGCGGATGATTATGTGGTCAAGCCATTTAGCCCGCGCGAAGTGGCAGCGCGGGTGCGGGCAATTTTGAAGCGCAGCCGCGCCGCCAGCCCCGCGCCAGAGGCGACAGTATCAACTGCGCCGCTTTCTGCGCCAATACAAAGTCTGTTTGTCCATGATGCTGCAGCTAGAAGGGTATCTTTCTGTGGATCAGCGCTGGTGCTGACTCCCAGTGAATACCATCTGATGGTATCGCTGCTGACGCGCCCGGGGCATGTGCTGAGCCGGGCGCAATTGCTCGATGCGCTGGGCGATGCGGCCGAGGATAGCTTCGAGCGCACCATCGATAGCCATATCAAAAGCCTGCGCGCCAAATTACGCGCCGTGCGGGCTGACCTGGACCCGATTGCTACACATCGCGGCTTTGGTTATGCGCTGGCGGTGAGCTAATGCGTTTTTCATTGCGAATTTTCCTCGGCTATTTTCTGCTCGTCGCCTTGCTGGCGGCGTATGTGCTTAATCTGGTGCGCGAAGAGGTCAAACCGGCGATGCGCCAGTCAGCCGAAGAAGTGCTGCTTGATACGGCCAATTTGCTGGCGGCGATGATCCAGCCTGATTTTGTCGCCGGGCGGCTCGACGATGGGCGCTTTGCCGCTGCGATGGCGCAGTTTGCCCTGCGTCGGCCACAGGCGCAGATTACCGATGTTAAACATGAACGCACCTATTTGCGCGTGTATGTCACCGACGCGCGCGGTAAGGTGCTGCTTGATTCGGAGCGCACAGCCGTCGGGAAGGATTACAGCCAGTGGCGCGACGTGGTGCGCACCTTGCGCGGCGAATACGGTGCGCGAACAACGCTGGCTGACCCGGACAATCCGCTCTCTACCGTGATGCATGTCGCCGCGCCGATCAAAAATGGCGACCAGATTATCGGCGTCGTCACCGTCAGCCGCCCCAATCTGGCGATGCAGCCGTATATTGAACGCAGCGAGCGCAAATTGTCGCGCATCGTGATTGCGGTGATTATTGCCGGGCTGATCGCCGGGGCGCTGTTTTCGTGGTGGCTGAGCCGTGGCATTACGCAGCTGACCGATTTTGCCCGTGACGTGAGCGCTGGCAAGCCCGCGCCGGTGCCGCGTTTTATTGCCAATCGCGAGCTGACCAGCTTGGCCAGCGCCTTGGGCGCAATGCGCGACGAGCTCGATGGCAAGGCGTATATCGAAAATTATGTGCATGAATTGACGCACGAACTCAAATCGCCACTGGCGGGTATTCGTGCTTCGGCAGAAATTTTGCAGGACGAACTGGCCGTCGCAGATCGGCAGCGATTTTTGCTGCATATTGACGCAGAAGTCGTCCGTATGCAGAAAATTGTCGATTATTTACTGCAGTTGGCTTCGCTGGAGGCCCGGCATGAATTGCACGATGCGCAGGCGCTGGATCTGGCCGCGCTGATCCGCACCCAAATTGAGGCGCTGCATAACCAGCTGGGCGCGCGGCAAATCAGCTGGACGGGTGACTGGGGGGCTGAAGCGCCGCTGATTTGGGGGGAAGGCTTTCTGCTGGGGCAGGCGATTCGCAATATCCTGCAAAACGCCATCGATTTTACGCAGCGCAATGGGCAGATCGAGATTAATATACTCAGGCAGGGTAATGAGTTGCAGCTCAATATTATCAATGATGGTGAGCCAATACCTGACTATGCGTTGGGCAGATTATTTGAGCGTTTTTACTCCCTGCCGCGCGGCAACGGTCAGAAAAGCACCGGGCTGGGTCTGGTGCTGACCCGTGCGATAGTCCAATTGCATGGCGGGCAGATCCGGCTGGATAATCACCCACGGGGCGTATTGGCCCAGCTGCTGCTGCCGCTGGTTTAGGTCTTATTCTGTGCCACTCAGTCCAATTATCCCCATGAATTCGCATTAATCCCGTATTAATCAATTTGCGCCTCGCAGCCTGTCGGGCGGCAAGCTAAGATGATTCACGGTCACCAGAAGGGAAATGGCATGCAACGGTTTGTATTGGCTTTGATCGCGTCTTGCTGCTTGGCAATGGCAGCGGCGGCGCCTGCCGAGATTACCATCTACGCCTCGGACACTTATCGCCCGATCAGCTGGCTGGACGAGCAGGGCAACCCCAAAGGCATTGCGCTGGAGGCGATCGATTTTGTGCAAAAAGACACTGGCCTCAAGCTCAAGGCCGAGCTGCTGCCGTGGAACCGCGCCTACAATCTGGCCAAACACGGGCTGGGCGGCATTATCGGCATTTCGTTTACGCCCGAGCGCGCCGAGCTGTTTGATTATTCCCCGGTGCTTTTTGATAGCGGCATTACGCTGGTCATGCATAAAAACCGCCAGATCCGCTATCAGAGCGTGGCAGATTTATCCGGCAAGCGAATCGGCGCGTTGATTGGCGTGAGCTATGGCGCGGAGCTGGATCAGGCGGCCAAAAATGGCGTGTTTGAATTTGTGCGCGACTCATCGCACAGCGCTCGCTTGAAAAACCTGCTTATAGGCCGCATCGATGCTGCCCTGTTTGCCAACGCGCCGGCAGGCCTGAGTCAGTTTGTCGCCAACGACCCCGAGCTCAAAGCCCATGCCGACGAGTTTCTGGTCTTTACCAAGCTATTCAAAGACCCGATCCATATCGCCTTTCGCAAAGGCAGCCTGGATCAAGCCACGCGAAGTCGGCTGTTTCAGTCATTCGAGAAATGGGCCAAACAACGCGAGTCGCGCTGAATTGAAATTGCCGCTGAGCGCTCAGAAAGAAGAAGCCATTGTACTTCTGACGTGCATGTTTAGCCGTTTTCCAGAATAAATTCATAGCGCTCGCCTGCATTGCGTCGTAACTCTGCAGTGTCATTGCTAAATAGCTCGGACAGCGAAGTTGCTACCACGTCACGACTCCATGTTTCATTTTGAAAATCGATGATCTGGCCGAAAGTACCTGCCACGCCGGGGTCGGCATCAAATAGCAGATAGTCTCCCGCTAGATTGCTGGCAAACGGAATCCATTTCGGGTTTGCGTAGTCGTCCACCTTGATTTTTGCGCTGTATTGGCTGAAATCAATGTCGTCTAAATCATCTTCGCCACGCTGGAGATCCTGAATGCTCTGCCATTCAGTGCGGATTTCCTTTAGCGGCAGAATGTAATATTCGCAGTCTTCCAGTTCAATACAAAAAGCGGCAGCAACCGGGTTGTATAAATAATCATGAATCGCGTAGAAGTTGAGTAGCTCGTCAGGAATAAGGTTGCCTTTATCCACTTCGGCGTATTGTTTGATGGTTGCGGCAGAAGCACCCGCAGCTAAGTTGTAATATGCGTTGTTGATAGGTACGGTAAGACCAATTTCAGCGACCCATGCATTGATGATGGTGGCTAGTTCGGTAAAACGTGGGTCCAGCGCGGCATACTCGGCAGGTGCTGGTGTTTCGTTCGGCTGATGGGAGGAGAGTGAAATGCCAGTTACCTCGCCGTTATCCATGCCAAACCAAGCGCTGATGCCATTGATGATAAATGCTTTGTTGCTGTCCGAAGAATACAGCTTGACCAGCTTGTCTTTGTTGCTCTTGCGATAATCCAGAATATCATGCTGCTCAAGAGTAAAGGTGCCAGAAAATGCCTGCCTAGCTTGGTTTTCGTATTTTTCTTGAATCAAATTGATGTCAATGCTTTCTGCTATTTCGCCCTGTTTGGAAAAGGCGGTAATGCCGTGTTGATCCCAGGCAAAAACATGGTTGTAGCTATCAGGTGTTTTCTTGGCATGCCTGCTGGGGCCCAAGATCTTTTCGAGCTCGGAGATTGGGATTGGAAAACGGATGCTTACCCCATTAATCATCAATGCTTGGCTGTTCAAATCAATGTGGGCTGCAAGCTGGCTGTGGTTCTGAGCGTTGCTGGGTGGCATAGTTTCTCACGTCTGATTTACGCTAGGTATATAGCCGCAGGCTTTTATAGAGAAGAGCTTTAGCTGTATACGTTAGTTAATCGGGCGGTGAAATCACCGCCCTTTTCGTGTCTGCTTGCTACCGCTTATTTATTGCTGGCAATCCGGGTTTCGATGTTTTTGGCCCGATCCGCTGAAGCTGGGTGAGAGGCCAGCATGCTGTGCTCGCCGCCGCTCAGTTGAGCCAGCTTCTGGAAGGCGCTGATCAGTGCTTCACGTTTGAGTTTCTTTTGCGTGAGCAAATCGTAGGAGAAATTGTCGGCATCCAGCTCTTGTGATTGTGAGAACTGGGCATTGATCAGTGTTTCGGTAAATTTGCCCAGCTCCGAGCCGCTGAGTGCTGCTGCGGTGCTACCACCGTATTCGCCAATTGCCGATTTGGCGGCTGATACCGTGTACGCGGTTTGCATGGCCTTGCGGCTATGGCCCAATGCCACGTGGCCCATTTCATGGCCTAATACGCCAATGATTTCGTCGTCGGTCATCAGATCCATCAGGCCGCTGTAGACTCGGATGCAGCCATTGGCCATCGCCCAAGCGTTCACTTCCGGCTCCAGGTATACCTTGTAATTGACAGGCTGGCCGTTGATTTCCTTGCCCAGTTCTTTGGCAATGGTATCGAGGCGTTTGCTGTATTTGTTTTTGGCTGGCGCGATTTTCGATTCGGCATCGCTTTGTACGCAGGCTTGATTGGCCAGCGATTTCACGTCAGCGTCGGTCAGTGTGGCCGCTTGGAGTGCTTGCGTGCCGACTTTCAGCGCCTTGCCAATGTCAAATGCCATTGTCGATGGTGCCAGTGCGGTGCCCAGCAGAGCCGCTAATACAATCGAATGCAGTTTCATCATTCATACCCAGAAAAATTGAAAGGCTGAATCTTAGGGTTGCGTCAGCTTCTAGTCAAAAAAGCTGTGGTGCATTTCACACTTTGGTAGTTTGCCCGGCGGCTATGGATCTTCTTCACACAATCTCCACATTGCCTGCGCGTGTTATCCATATCCCTAAGTCATGATGAATCCGTGCAATAAATACACAGGAGATGATCATGAAAATCGGAATGAAACTGGCTGCCATGCTGGGCTTGATGGTGCTAATGCTGGTGGTGCTGGCGTTTGTGCGGGATCTGGTGAGCGAGCGCCAGCAGCGTGCCGACACCGTACGAAGTGAAATTGCCCAGTTCAGCGCGGGCGAGCAAACGCTGCTGGGGCCATTTCTGGTGCTGCCCTATGTGCAGACCAGCAGCAAACTGATCGAGGCAACCAAAGACAAGGCCAGCTATTGGGAAGATACGCAGGTGAGCGATCAGCTGGTGCTGACCCCTAGCCAGTTTGATGCGCGTGGCCAGCTGGCGGTGGAAGTGCTTAAACGCGGCTTATTCGAAGCGCCGATTTACCGCAGCCAGCTGCAGCTAAGTGGCCGGTTTGCGATACCGGCGCTGGGTCAGTACGAGGCCAAGGCGGCCTCCGCGCGCGAGCGTATTACCACCCAGTGGCAAACGCCCTATCTGGCGCTGGGCCTGAGCGATGTGCGCGGTATTCAGCAATTGAGCGGTGTGGCTGCCAGCCAGACGCTCACTTTTGCTCCCGGTGCGCGGCATGCCAAATTAGGAGGAGGTGTCCATGCGCCGCTGGCGTTGGCTGAATCCGCTGTGCTTCAGCAGCAAGGCCAGCAACTGGATTTCAATTTCAAGCTCAATCTGGCGGGCAGCACCCAATTGCTGATCGAACCGGTGGGCGATAGCAGCCAGATTGCTTTATCCGGCAATTGGCCACATCCCAGCTTTGCCGGCAATTTTGCACCGCTGGAGCGCACGATTACCGCCAATAGTTTTAGCGCCCGCTGGCAAACCAGCGAGCTGGCCACTGGCGGCAGCATGACCATGCACTGCAATAGCAAGGACGAATCCCAGTGCAATGCCGCCCGTGTCGGCTTGCGCCTGATCGACCCGGTAGACCGCTATGTGCTCAACGAGCGCACCATGAAATACGCCGAGCTATTTATGCTGCTGATTTTTGGCGCGGTGTTTTTAATGGAAGTCATGCACAAGCTGTCGGTGCATCCGGTGCAATACAGTCTGGTCGGGCTGGGGCTGGCGATGTTCTTTCTGCTCACATTGTCCTTGTCCGAGCATATTGGCTTTAATAAAGCCTACTGGCTGGCGGCTCTGGCCTCGGCGGCGTTGCAAGGCTTTTATATCAGCTTTGTACTGGCAGGCTGGCGACGTGGTCTGGGCTTTGCTGCGGTACTGGTTGCGCTGTATGGTTTGCTGTTCGGCATCTTGCAATCGGAAGACATGGCCTTGCTAATGGGTAGCCTGACGATGTTTGCACTGCTGGCCTGCGTGATGTATTTCACCCGGAACATTGACTGGAAAGAGCTAGGAGGCAATACCCACTCCCAGTATCGCCCCAGCAAGGCCGACGCTAAAATGATGGCGGTGGTGAAAGCGCACCGCGACGAAATAGCGGGCTAATTGACCGCGCCGACTCCAACGGGTCGGCACGGTTTGCCATTTTTACAAGGAGTTAAATCGGATGAGCTGGTATCTAATGCCGTGGCGTATTGCTACTTTGTTGATTGGCCTGCTTTTGCTGGTGCTGGGGGCGGATTATTACCAGTTTGGCGACTGGGATTACGGCATTAGCGCGCTGATGGCGCTGGCCACGTATGCGCTGATGCCACGCTTTCACGCGGCACTGCTGCAGCGAGATGGGCTCGTCGCGGCTTTGATTCTGGTGTTCTGTGTCGATACCACTTACACCGCCTATTTGCAGGCGATGGAAATGACTTTGGAAATGCGCTGGGTGAATTTTGGCGCGAGCGCGTCTTTATTTGGTTTTTGCTGGATTGTGTGGTGCTTGCTGCCGATGCTGTGGCAGGGAAAAATCCGCTCTGCGCCGCTGTTCAAGTCAGTAAGGGACATAAGTTCTCGCCGATCCCTCAGGCAAGGTAGCGATGGGCGGGAATAGTGCTTGAGCATTTCGTGCGCTTTGATTTTGGCGCGCAGCAGCGCTGTTTCGGGGGATAATGGGCGCTTTCAAACAGAGGAAATCATCATGGACGAGCGTATTACCGAACTGGAAATCCGTCTGGCCTTGCAGGACGATTTGCTCGACGAGCTAAACCAGATTATTTCACGCCAGCAATTGCAGATCGACCAGCTGGCGGCCGCATTGCAGGCACTGCAACAAAATCAGGCCGTACCCGATCAGCAAGCGCCGCGCAGCCTGTTTGACGAAATCCCGCCGCATT
Source organism: Chitinibacter sp. GC72 (assembly GCF_009760905.1). Taxonomy (GTDB): domain Bacteria; phylum Pseudomonadota; class Gammaproteobacteria; order Burkholderiales; family Chitinibacteraceae; genus Chitinibacter. The sequence continues at coordinate 14,285 of NZ_VIRW01000015.1, forward strand.
ATTAATCCCGCATTGATTCACACAGGCCGCAACATCTGGGCCTTTCACCGCATTAGTTTTTACTGGAAGATCTTATGACTACACATCCTCAATCCATCGCCATTATTGGCGGCGGCCCGGCCGGGCTGATGGCCGCCGAAGTGCTGAGTAATGCCGGCGTACGGGTTGAGGTGTTCGACGCCATGCCGTCGGTCGGGCGTAAATTTCTGCTCGCGGGCGTTGGCGGCATGAATATCACGCATTCCGAGCCCGCCGAGCCGTTTCTGGCGCGCTATGGCGCAGCGGCTGCCGCGCTTGAGCCGATGCTCGAGCAATTTGGCGGCGAAGCGGTGCGCGACTGGGTGCATGGGCTGGGGATTCAGACTTTTGTTGGCACCTCGGGGCGGGTTTTTCCCACTGAAATGAAAGCCGCGCCTTTGCTGCGCGCATGGCTGGCGCGGCTAAAAGCCGGTGGCGTCACGGTACATCCGCGCCATCGCTGGCTGGGCTGGGGCGAAGCGGGATCACTGAAGTTTGCGACACCCGACGGTGAAATCAGCCGCTCATTCGACGCCGTATTGCTCGCGCTTGGCGGTGCTAGCTGGGCGAAACTGGGCTCGGATGGTCGTTGGTTGCCGCTGCTCAGCGACAAGGGCGTTGCAGTTGCGCCGCTGCAGGCGGCCAATTGCGGTTTTGACGTCGGCTGGTCGCCGTTTCTGGCGAAAAAATTCGCCGGAACGCCACTGAAAGCCGTCGCAGCTGGTACGCGCGCTGATGGCGTAAAAAAAGTCGGCGAATTTGTCGTCACCGAGGGGGGCGTTGAAGGCAGTCTGGTTTACGCGCTCTCGCACGGCCTGCGCGAGGCCATTAACGCCGATGGCTTTGCCACTTTATATGTCGATCTATTGCCGCAAAAATCACTGAATGATGTCATCGCCGCGCTGGAGCAGCCACGCGGTGCCGATTCAATGGCGAATCATTTACGCCGTAAACTCAAGATCGAAGGCTTAAAAGCGGCTTTATTGCATGAAATGCTGTCAAAAGAGCAATTTACGGATGTCAATCAGCTCGCCGCCGCAATCAAATCATTACCGATCAAGCTGATCGCGCCGCGCCCGATTGACGAAGCAATCAGCACCGCCGGTGGCGTGCGCTGGGACGCGCTCGATGATGGCTTGATGCTCAAGGCCATGCCCGGTGTGTTTGTCGCTGGCGAAATGATCGACTGGGAAGCACCTACTGGTGGCTACCTGCTGACCGCCTGCTTCGCCACCGGCCGTCACGCTGCAGGCGGGATATTGCGCTGGTTGAACACCGGAAAATAAACCGTCCACCAATCCCGTCAAACCAAACACCGCCAACAAAATCAGCGCTGCGCCGAGCATGCCGCTGCGGCTGATGACCTCGCCGAGTGCTATTACGCCATACAGCGCACCGAATAGTGGCTCCAGCCCCATCAGTACCGCAACGCGAGTGGGCGCTAGTCGGCTCGCTGCCCAGTTTTGCGCGAAAAAAGCGAAGATCGTGCAAAAGAAAATCAGGTACAGCAGCTTGACCCAAAATTCACTGTGGGTGGGTAAAGTAAGTTGGACTAAGGGTATTGCCATATAGGCCAATGCCAGCATGCTACTGCCGATGATACCTGCCTGTACGGTGGTGAGTGCCAAAGCCGATGTGGGGCGATTCAGCGTCAGTTTGCGCGTGAGCGTTACGACCAGCGCACGCAACACAGCCGCGAGCAGAATCAGGCCGTCGCCCACATTGAGCGCTGTATTGTGTAGCGAGATGCCGCTGAGCAAAGCTGCGCCCAGCAGCGCCAAAGCCAGCCAAGCCCAAGTGCTGGTCGCTGGCTTTTGCCCGAGCAAGAACCATTGCGCCAAGGGCGTGAGCGGCAGGCTCAGGCTGATTAAAAACGCCGCATTGCTGGCACTGGTGAGTGTGACGCCATAGGTTTCGCCAGCAAAAATCGCCGCCATCAAGATGCCCAGCGGTGCACCAATGCGCAGCGATTGCCGCCGATCTATCGCCGATAGGCGAATAAAATTCGGCAATAGCACGATAAAAGTGATTAAAAATCGCAAGGCCAGAAAGCCCAGCACCGGATAAAACAGCAAGGCGCTTTGGCTCACGCCATAGCTGCTACCCCATACGATGGCCACGGCCAGCAACATCAGTTGCGCCCAGACATTCTCTAATTGTTTCATCGTCAAGCCCATCCTGTTTGATGACTTGATTATCAATTGCTTCGCAATGCGTGATAATTAGCAGTCCATGCAAAACATTGATGCGCTATGAGCACAAATACCTTGATCCAATTGCTGCCCGATATGGCTGTGTTTGTCCGTGTTGTCGAATGTGGCAGTTTTTCGGCGGCGGCCAAAGAGCTGGGCGTCAGCGCTTCGGCGGTGAGCCGGCAAATTGCGCGGCTGGAACGCGCGCTGTCGGTTCGGCTACTCGAACGCAGCACGCGCAGCCTGCGTCTGAGCGACGCCGGACACGCGGCGCTGAGCCGTTGCCAAGCCATGCTCGCCGCCGGGCAGGACGCGCTGAATGTTTCCGAGCAATATATGACTGCACCGCAAGGGCGCGTCCGGCTTGGTGTACCGCGTGGTTTTGCGCGGGCGGTGCTGCAGCCGATGATTACGCCCTTGCTGCACAAGCACGCTGGCATTGAGCTGCATCTGGTCGTTACCGACCGCGTACTCGATCCGCTCGACGATGAAATTGATTTGGTGATTCGCATCGGCGATCAGCCACCGCCGGGCCTGATTGGTATTCCGCTGCAGCAGGTGACGCAAGTGCTGTGCGCCAGCCCTGCGTATCTGGCCGCCCACGGTACGCCGCAAACGCCGCAGGATTTGCTTGAGCATCCGTGTATTTGTCTGGGCGAAACGCCGGTTGATCATCGCTGGCGTTTGAGTCGCGGCGCTGAAGAAGTCACGGTGGCCGTTCGTGGCGCTTTGAAAGTCAATCACAGTGAAATGCGGCTCAACGCCGCGCTTGATGGCATCGGCATTGCCAGCCTGCCCGACTTCACCGCCCGCGCCGCGCTCGCCGATGGCCGCCTGATTCGCGTCCTGCCCGACTGGCAGCTTGGCACTTCATACGCCGGAATGGCCTATCTGCTGTATCCGGCGCATCGCTATCTGCCACCGAAATTGCGCTGTGTCATTGATGAGCTGGTCGCGCATTGCCGGGGCTGATACGCCGTACTGCCGTTACGCAGCGCAGCTGGTCGCGCCCATGCGATAATGCTGCGTGTACTTGCTGCTATGTATATACCTAGCTATGTATATTTCGAAATGGCTTGATTATATTGAATTTGGACCGTATACCCCATGAGTGAAAAGCTGTCTTACTGTGAACTCAACGCTGAACACCGCGCCGCTGCTGCCCGGCATGTGCGCGATATTGTGCAGGTGGCGATTGGCCATACTGCCGACGAGCCCGCGCTGGTTATCTATGACACCGAATGCCCGCTCGCCTTGGTGTTGGCCGATGCTTACCGTGCGGCTCTGCCGCAGGCGCAGGTAATCGAAATCAGTACGGTAGACAACGATACGGTGATGGCCGCTTTTGCTGCGCAGCCTGCCGGTGCGCTGGTGGTGCTGATCCAGTCTACGCATTTCCGGCTGGATGCCTACCGTTTGCGTGTGCAGCTGTTTGCGCAGGGCTTGAAGGTGATCGAGCATGTGCATCTGTCACGCATGGTAGGTATTGAGGCACCACGCTATATCGAGGCTTTGGCTTATGACGCCGACTACTATCGCGGTACTGGAGCGGCCTTGCAGGCCAGAATTGGCGCAGCACCGCACGCGCGGCTGGTTAGCGGCAGCGGCAATACGCTAACCTACGCAACGCGACTGGAGCCTGCCAAGCTCAATGTCGGCGACTACCGGGCGATGAAAAATATCGGCGGCCAGTTTCCGATTGGCGAGGTGTTTACCGAAGCGATTGATCTGGAGGCGGTGAGCGGGCGCGCTGATGTTTTTGTTTTTGGCGATACCACCTTTCACTGCAATTTTCCGCCACAGCCGATCACCATCGTCATTGAAGCCGGCAGAATCACTGCAGTTGAGCACAGTACGCCGGAATTTGACGCTGTGCTGGCGAAGATCCGCGAGGTAGAAGGCGAAGTCTGGCTGCGCGAGCTGGGGCTGGGGCTGAACCGCGCATTCAGCCGCGAGTACACCGTTAGCGATATTGGCACCTACGAGCGCTTGTGCGGCGTGCATCTGTCGCTGGGCGCCAAACACGGTAGCTATAACAAGCCGCAATTCAAGCGCAAAGACACGCGCTTTCATATTGATGTCTTTGTCGATGTGGGCGGTGGCGTCTGGCTGGGTAACGATAATCTCTACCATGATGGGCAATGGTTTCTCTCCTAAGGTCTGTTGACGTTGGGCTTGTATATCAAGTTGCTCATGAATGGGTATTACCGATGATTCTGAGTGCAATACAGGCCCTCTCTGTCCGGCATTGAGGCGGCAAAGTCCAAATTCCGTTCCATAATGTAGCGATCAACGTCTGCATTGAGGCTGGCGTCGAAGAAGCTCGAAGGACAACATTGTGGACCCCGTACTTGCCCGGATAGACCGGATTTCTCGCGATCACCCGCTATTGGCTTTTAAGCTGGCAGTGAATTTTTCCGAGCATGCGGAGCAGGCCGGGCGAGTCGATCTGCTGCTTGATGCCTGCTATATCCGCTACCTGATCCATGAGCGACGCGGCGAAAACGATCTGATTGCTGCCGAAGTCGAGGCCGGAATCGCCCAGGCCAAATTTCTGGGGTTAACGGCGCAAGGTGCACGCCTGCTGCAGGCGCGGGGCCGTATTGCCCAGGTGCATGGGCGCTATCAATTGGCCATCGAGGCGTGGATGCAGTCATTGGAGCTGGCTCAGATCAGTGGCGATTATGTGACTGCAGTCGAGGCGCAGATCGGCCTTTCCCAGGCCAATGTCGAATTGAAAAATCCTGACGAAGGTCGCCGCTATTTGCTGGGTGCAGCCGATAATGTGCGTCAATCGGGGGACGATTATCTGGCAGCGAAATACGCGATCAACCTAGGCGTCAACATTATCCAGTTTGGATTATGGGAAAAGGCACTGCAGCACTTTCGCGAAGGGCTGCAGTATTCACTGCGTGGGCATGTTCGTGAATACATTGCCGAGTCGTACTGGCATATTGGTCATGTCGAAATGGTGCTAGGCGAGCTGGAGCTGGCCGGACAGAATCTGGATAAAGCCATCATGATGGCGCGAAAATACCACTATCTCTGGCTTGAAAGCGTTAGCCTGGATTCGCAAGCCGAGCTGTATCGTGTCCAGCAAAACCGAGTGGGAGAAATCGAAAGCCTGCAGGCGGCGTATGCGCTGGCGGAAAAGACCAATTCGCTGGCTCGCCAGCTTGAATATGCTGTTGATCTGGTTAATGCCTACGAAGTGCAGGGCAATCTGATCGAGGCGCTGCGCTGGGCGCATATCGAACGCGGCTTGTCCGCCGAACATTTCAAACGCAGCCTGGTTCCGGTGCACCGGAATATGAAAGCTCTGGATTTATCCGAGCAGGATGCACAGGAACAGTTGTTAACACTGTCATTCCAAGATGGCAACGAAGACCAGAGTGACATGGCGCTGCCGACCTTGCTGGCTCGGGCCAAGCCTTTGCTTAACGTGGATTGGATAGGGCTGTGGTTTGCCAATCCGTATCATGATGGCGGCGAGCTGGGCGTTGAGGAGCCTGCCTGCGGTCGCGCTGCGCAATTGATTGAGCAGGCGATATTTCCGACAACTTACCGCCTGCTCAATGAGCTAACAGCCCCACTGCCCCTATCGCTGACCAATCTGCACGAGTCGGCTGAAGAATTTGCCCGTCTACTCGGTCTGCCTTGGCCCTCCTTGCTATTTCTGCCTATCCGGCAAGCTGGCCGACGAGGCTTGCTGGTGCTGAGTAGTGGTACGCCCGAGGAGTATCACAACTGGACGCGCGACGACGTTTTTCGCGCCAGCTTGCTGCAGCAGCTGATCGAGCGTCGTCTTGCTGCCGAAGAGCGCCAGCAAATGAAGCTGGAGCTGGAGCGCGGTGAACGGGTGAGTGCACTCGGCTCACTGGTGGCGGCGGTGGCGCACGAGCTCAATACACCTGCGGGCATCTGCATTACGACAGCCAGCATTATCGAGGCCAATCTGGCCGCTCTGGATCAGCAGTTTGCAACTGGTAAACTCGGTAAATCGGTGCTGGCGACCTATCTGGGGCAACAGCGTGAAGCCAGCCAGACGCTGGTGCGCAATCTGGGCCGGATTGTCGAGCTAATTGAGCGCTTTCGCGATTTACCCAAACAGCAATCGGCCGATCACTGGCAAATCGTCAATCTGGGGCATTTTATTCGCGGCCTGGTTAACGAGCTGGCCCAGCAATTTGCTTCCCGGCCGATCGAGATCATCCTGAAAGGTGATGATGTGATCGAAACCGCCCTCCCGATGATTGCGCTGGCGCAGATTATCACCCAGCTGTTTGAAAATGCCGCTTCCCATGCTTTTATTGGGCGGGAACAGGGCCGGATTACGCTCAGCTGGTCGCGCAAGGCCGGATATATTCAGCTGAATTATCAGGATGACGGTGTCGGAATGTCGGCGGCGATGGTAAAAAAAATCTTTGATCCATTTTTTACTTCGCGCTTTGGTCAGGGCAGCAATGGTCTGGGCATGACGCGGGTTTATCAACTGCTGGTCCAGCAAATGTACGGCAGTATCCGCGTCGACAGTGAGCCGGGCCAAGGTTTGAACATCTATATGAGCTGGCCGGAGCCTGCGCACAGCGTTGTCGCGCCGCACTAAGTTCTATAAACACAGGTCATTAAGCTCCGCTGCGGAAACTCCCGACAGCCATGCCCAGGTTTTTTCTTTAAGCTGCGCCTTTTTCCAGGGGGTGGTATATGCCAAAACGACATACCTGGCTGGAAGACGCGCAGGGGCTGCTGTCTGGCGTTTTGCTGATGGCGCTGGCGATCCAGTTTTTCAAGCAGGCCGGTTTGCTGACCGGCGGCGTAACCGGGCTGGCTTTTTTGCTGCACTACACCACGCACTGGGCATACGGGCTGATTTTCTTTGCCATTAGCCTGCCGTTTTACCTGTTTGCCTACCGCGTGCTGGGGCGTGAATTTACGCTGAAAACCTTTGCCTGCATTGCCGCGCTATCGCTGCTGGCCGATTTGCTGCCGCGCTGGATCGGCTTTGCCCGGCTGGACCCGTTGTTTGCCAGTATTATCGGCGGCCTGCTCGCTGGTGTCGGCATTCTGATGCTGATCCGGCACAAGGCCAGCCTAGGTGGCGTAACGGTGCTGGCGCTGTATCTGCAGCAACGTTTTGGCTGGCGTGCCGGGCATGTGCAGCTGGGTTTTGATCTGGCCATTCTGGCCTGCGGCGCGGCGATGGTGAGCACGCAGCAATTGCTCTATTCGGTGGCCGGTGCGCTGGCGCTCAATCTGGTGATTGCCATCAATCATCGCCCCGGCCGCTATATGGGGATGTGATCCGCGTTTGCTACTTTGGGCTGAGTTTTTTGATTTGTATTGGGGTATATTGCTGTGGGTTAATTAATAATTGATCTGTAGCGATATACCTATTACTTCCCGTGATCCGGTTTAGCATGGTTTGCGGCGGCCTAGCCGAATTTCACCATTCGTCAGTTCGTTTTCGCGCGTCAATAAGCCATACCAGCGTACGGTATATGGGCGCACACCTGTCGCGCATCAAGCTGTTTGCCCATACCCTGATACATCGCCGTGTGCTGCTGCTCGGCGGATAAACGGCGCTGTGAGATCCGGTTTTTCTGTCCTTAACTGCAATCACAAGACATAAAAAACCGGAGATCAAATCATGCAGTTATCAATGAAAATGTGCGTCACGCCGATTCTGGCCGGCGTGCTGTGCCTGCTGGCTTTTGGCGTGTTAAGCGGCGTGTTGCCGACGACGTTTCAGGCGCTGCTATTGCTGTTGTTGCCGGTGGCATGGATGCTGATTTTTGCCGGAATTTACATCGGGCTGATGTATCTAAGCCAGGCGAGCGGCGCGGCCGTTCGCTTTCGTCAGCATAAGCATTAAGACAGCGCTGGGCGGGCGCTGTCTTTATCAACTAAAAATCTAGGCTTTTTTCACAAACTCGGTTTTTAGCTGCATTGCACCAATGCCATCAATCTTGCAGTCGATATCGTGATCGCCGTCGATCAGGCGGATGTTTTTCACCTTGGTGCCCACCTTGACGACCAGCGATGAGCCTTTCACTTTCAAATCCTTGATCACCGTCACCGAATCACCGTCTTGCAGCACATTGCCATTGGCGTCTTTCCAGACCCGCACTTCCTCGGCCGCTGCGCCCTCGCCCGGAGTCCATTCATGTGCGCATTCGGGGCAGATCAGCAATCCGGTGTCCTCGTAGACAAAAGCTGAGCTGCAGGCCGGACAGGGTGGCAAATTCGACATGACGATTCCTGATTTTCTGTTTAACAAGCCGGCATTATACGCCCACGCCCGCTGGGGCTGATTGCCTTGTATCAAGGCCGCCTGGCGATCGGCACTGCAAGAATCGGACAAATTGCAGCATAGGATCAAACATTCCATCGGCCTGGGGCTAGCTCTAAATTAGTGTCAGCAATCCTGCGATCTACCGTGGACTTCATCGTGAAAAAAATCAATGCCTTATGCCTTACCATCCTGCTTGCAACTGCGGGCGGGGCGACGCTGGCGGCGAGTCAGTACAAGGTGGTGGGTTATTACATTTCCTGGGGGCAGTACCCGACTTTTGGCTTTTTCACACCGCTGAAAATCAAGGCCGAGCATTACACCCACCTCAATTTTGCTTTTGCTGCCGTCAATGAGGTGGGTGAGGTGGTGATGGCCGATCCCGGTGAATGGCGCAATGGTCAGGGCTGGGGCGATCTGGCTAATTTTGCCCGTTTAGCCGAGTTGAAAAAGCAGCATCCACAGCTGAAAACGCTGATTTCAATTGGCGGTAAGGGGTCGAAGTATTTTTCCAATGCCGGTTTAAGCGTGCAAAGCCGCGAGCATTTTGCCGACAGCGCCATTGCGTTTATGCGCACACACGGTTTTGATGGTCTGGATATCGACTGGGAATTCCCAAGCTTTGCCGTTCACCCGGACAATCTGTGGCGGCGCGCCGATATGGACAATTACCTGAAATTGTTCAAAACGCTGCGCAGCAAGCTCGATGCGGCTGCGCAGGCCGTTGGCAAACCCTATCTGTTGACGCTGGCCGCGGAGGCTAATCCGGCCAATCTGCCGAAGTACGACTGGAAGGCCACCGCAGCCACAGTGGACTGGATCAATGTGATGAGCTATCAGTACAGCGGTCCGTGGTCGCTGGAAGCCGGGCATATTGCACCGCTACAACCGTGACGACGAATTGGCAAGACAAGTGAGCCGCGCGCTGCGCCCATCTGCAGTCAAAGAATGAATGCCCCCGATGGGGGACATCTCCCTGATGTGGCTGCTGGCTGGGTGCAGGATAGTACCCAAGCAATTGCTGGCGTCACACATACCTGTCAGTGTATTGCTCTGTAGGTATCAATAAATAAAATGTATGGGGATATACCCCAATAATATCATTAGCCGGATTATGCTGGCGCAGCACCAGCTAAACCCGAGTATCTGGATTATCTTCGATGCCCGTCATTGATTGAACCCGGCACAGCGAAGGACGGCTGATTAGCTGCATGTGCTGTTTTTGAGCCAGAAGCACAGCGTGGGCATCCGGCGATACCTGCGCTGCGTATTTTTTACTGCCACACATCGGAGTTTGTCATGAGCGATAGCCCCAAAACACCACCAACCAGTTCGCGCTATCAGCTTGATATTCGCGCCGGGCAAAGTGAGATGCCTGCAGGCTTGGGCAAGGTGCTCGACATACTGAGCAATACGCCGCCTGCTCGAGCAATGCCCGCCGATCCGTCTTTGGCGGCTGGCTTGCAAGTAGGTAATCTGTTTGCCGATGCGCTGCCGCCGCTGGACGGCGAGCGCTTTGAGCCACTGCACCAGCAGGCGGGCCTGCTGATCGAGCGGATCATCAGCTCGGCGCGGATCGCGCAGCAGGAATACATCCAGACTCAGGATGAATGGGTGCTACTGCTGCAAGGGGAGGCCACGCTGGAAGTGGCCGGGCAAAATGTTGCGCTGCACGCGGGCGACTATCTGCTGATCCCGGCGCAAACCCCGCACACGGTACGCCGGGTGAGTGAAGGGGCGCTCTGGCTGGCGATTCATTGCGCTGCGCCAGCGGCGGGCGGTTTTAGCGCAGGTACTTGGCCTGCAGGCGGCTAAGTGTGCCATCCTGCACCAGCGCCTGGTAGGCGTGCAGAAATCGTTGGTAAAAATCGGGGCGAACCTTGGGGTTAAAGGCGAAATAGCAGCCCAGCCCCGGCTGCAGCGTGTAGGCCACCGTCATCTCGGCCGGATTGAGCCCGGCTGTTTTGGCCTCGTACGCGTGGCTCAGCAGGATGCCGGAAACCAGATCAAAGCGTCCGGCGTACAGCATTCTGGTAATGCTGCCCGAGGACGGGATTTTTTCCAGCTGTTCGGCCGGAAAATTGTTCCGCTGCAAAATCTCGATATCCGCCCCATAGGCCGGCACGCCCACCTTGTACGGGTGGGCGTCGGCCAGCGTGTCCAGCTGAATGTCATTGCGGCTTTTCAGCCTGATCAGCGCAATATCGCACGGGTCTACCGGCCCCACCCACAGATAGCTGTTTTCCCGCGGTGCCGTGCGAACGGTGGTAAACAGAATACTGTTGGCGTCGTGGCTATTTTGATTTACGGCCCTGGGCCAGGGTAAGAATTCGGTTTTAATACGCAAGCGCGCTTTGCTGGCGATCAACATCAGCAGCTCGTATGAAATGCCGCTGGCTTGCTGATTTTCTTGCTGGTAGTTAAAAGGCGGAAAACGCTCGGTATAGGCGCGCAAATCTTCGGCTCGAGCCGGGGTGGCCAGCAGCAGGGGCAGCAAGATCAGCGGTAGCCTGAGCGCGCGAGTGGCGCGAAGGCAGGCTTGAAGGCGCGTCCACACGATGAAATTCCGTTTTTGCGAAGGCGATAGTGCAGTATTCACCGTCAGGGAATAAAGCACAAGCCTGAGCCGCCCGACCCGCTGGTCTTGGTAAAGATTGTTATTTATGGGTATTTGTACAGGAGCTATATAAATATTGGCTTGTGGCTCAATACATGTATAGGGTAATTGTGGCTTGGCAGGAGTTACCACGCCAACCCTGCCCCCCGGTACAAACCAAGACGGACTTAGCACGCTGGCTGTGTGGCATCCGTGTTTTTACCTATAAGCAACACTTGCACGCATTCAATGGCAAAGACATGGCGATGAAATAAAATAGTCAGTCTTGTAAAAGTTAAGCAGTGCGGCTGCTCCGTGGCGGCTACACCCGGCTTTCGGGTTTTTCATTCACTGTGTTATGCGGGGGTGGTATGGAGTTTATTTCTGATGTGTTCAGTTTCTTGTTCTGGGTTGCGCTGATTCTGGGTGGCCTGGCTCTATGGTGCTATAACGGCTTGCGCCGCAGCGCCGAGAATGTCAAAGAAGCCTGGTCAAATATTGGCGTGGTGGCCAAAAAGCAGATTTCGCTGATCAACCAGCTGATCGACGTGGTCAAAAGCTATGAGGACAGCGAAAAGCTGGTGATGCTGAAAGTGTCTGAGGACAGCAGCCTGACGTCGATCCAGAATATGGTGCACCAGTCGACCGTAGCCTTGAACACCATGGCAGGTCTGGCGCAGAAGTTTCCCGACCTGAAAAGCAATCAGCAATACAACCGCCTGATCGACAGCATTCAGCAGGTTGAGGCGCAATTGCACGGCTACCGCGAGCAATACAATGCAGTGACCAAGGCGTATAACGTCGAGCGCGGCAAGATTCCGCATGTGTTTATCTCCAGCCAGCTGGGCTTTAAATCGGCGCCTTATCTGGAATTTAGCGGTGGCGAAGAAATCCACGACATGGGTGTGCTCAAGACCATCGGTGGCGACGACGCCGAGCGCCTGAACGCACTGATCGGTAACGCCAGCGGCAAAGTGCTGCAGCTGGGTAAAAGCGCTGCTGGTGCAGGTATGCAAATCGGCAAGCAGGCCGCGTCAGCAGGCAAGCAGCTGCTTGATAAAGGCAGCAGCAAGCTCAAAGAAATTACCGTCGTCGACTATTTCTACCTCGACGCCGAGCGCAAACCGCAAGGCCCGGTGCAATGGGACGCCTTGCTGGCCCTGCACGCTGAAGGGCAAATTGGTGATGAGACTCTGGTCTGCAGCAAATCGCAAATGGGCAGCAGCGACTGGCAGGCACTCAAAATCCTGATCGAAGCCGAGCAAACCAGCGCCTTGCCACCGATTCCAGAATTGCCGCCTATTCCGGCCGAAGCGGAAAAAACGCACTAAGTCGGGTAAGGATTCTGTTAGGTTCAAGTTCCTATCCCGGATTCAAATTCGAGCGGGTCAGCCGCATTTTCCACGACAAGCCAATCGGTATTTATTCGATTGGTGTACCTAGCAGATGCGCAGCCCTCGGGCAAGGAACACTGATATGCCGACCATTGACTTCTTTAATGTCCGGATTACCCTCTGGAAGGCGATTGCTGGGCTGATCTGCATGCTTTTTGGCCTGTGGATTGGCTTTGCTGGCTATTCGAATGTGCAGTTGGAGCCGTTGATAAAGGCCATCATTTACACTTTCGCCTTGGGGGTTTCAATGGCGGGAGTGTATTTGGCAAGCTATGTCGATTACCGCTACTTTGACCATCAGAACCAGCAACTCAAACGTGTGAATGGCTTATGGTTTGCACCGCAAAAGACATTTTATTCTTATGGGAATATGCGAGCGGTACAGGTTCGAATGGCTTCAACAACACACAAAACGGAGTTGAGTGAGCGCACGCAAACAGTCGCAACCCAGTATTCGGCAGTGATTAAATTAAAGGATGACGAGCTTTATTTTCGTGGTTCATCCAATGAACAAGAAACGATCAAGTATGCCGAGCAGCTGGCAGATATGCTTGGTATTCCTTTAAAGCTTGATCTGAATGGCCTTGCTAAAAATCGTTCGAAAGACAGCAATGCCAGTTTTGCCCGGATGATTTTCTTATTGTTATCCCTGCTTTTCGTCCTTGCTTGCATGTATGGATTGGCTGTAATGACCAGCGCAGGATGAAGCGCAGCGCTCTCGTTCCCTATCATGTTTAACCATTTGGTTCTCGCATCAAGAACCATAGCCAAAGCCCTGCTATCCAATGAAAGCCAGTTATGAAGTCGTGAGTGTGGCGCACAGCGAGTCTTGGTCATTTTTCACTCGCCATCAGCAAAGCAGCCTGCCATTCAACTGGCATTATCACCCCGAGTACGAATTGTCGCTGGTGCTCAATGCCAAAGGGCAGCGCTATATTGGCGACCATATTGCGGCTGTTCACGGGCATGATCTAGTACTTACCGGCCCGAATCTGCCGCATACCTGGGCGGTATCGGCGCTCAATGAGCAGGCGAAAATCGAAGTCCGCGTGATCTGGTTTACGCATGAATGGCTGGCACAGCTGTGTCAGGTTTGTCCTGAGTGTACCCCATTGCTGCAAGCCTTTGCGCAGGCGCAGCATGGCTTGCTGTATTCGGCGGCGACACTGGCGCAAGTGCAGCCACTGATGGAAGACATGCTGAACGCCTCGATGATGAACAGGCTGGTGCTGCTGTTTAAAGTGCTGCAGCTGCTGGCGCAAGACACGCCAACGCCGCTGTCGGCGGCTACTTTTTCCAGCCCAACACCACCGCGCAGCGAGCTGCGGCTCAATCGCGTCACGCAATATTTAGTCGATCACTACGATCAACCGCTTGATCTGGCGCGGCTGGCGCAATTGGCCAATTTGTCGGCCAACAGCCTGTGCCGCAGTTTCAAGCAGCACACCCGCATGACTTTGTCCGATTATTTAAGCCAGCTGCGCATCGCCCGTGCCTGCGAAGCGCTAATCGAAGGGCAGGACGCCATTTCCGTCATTGCCTACCGCGTTGGCTACACCCATCTGACGCACTTCAACCGGCAATTCAAGCGCATCAAGCAACTATCCCCCAGCGAATTTCGCGCCAGATTCAATCGCGAAAGCGACAAAACTTAACCCTGATTAGCCACTGCACACACGCTATATGCCGAGCAATGCCCGGCCAATTGGCGCTTGCGCCAGCAATCGGCACAGTAATGGGCAGCAGCCCCAGCGCGCTGCATTGCAGCCCCGTGGGGGAGCGTCTGACAAATCCGGAGATTGATAGCATGAGTTCAGAATTACTGCGTTTTTATCGCCTTGCCATTCCGATTACGATGCAGATCCTGTTTCTATCGGCGCGCAATATTACCGATATTCTGATGACCTCTTCACTGGGGATAGTGGCTGTGGCCTCGGTCGGCATTGCCAGCAAGGCCATTATGGTGGGCATGGTGGCAATGGGTGGCTTGGCCAGCGGCAGCAGCGTACTGGGTGCCCAGTATTGGGGTGAAAACAATACCAGCGGCCTGCGTAAATCGATCTGGCTGGGGCTGATGACGTCCGCCGTGATGGTGCTTGCACCGATGCTGATTCTGTTCGGGTTAACGCCTGAATGGCTGATCTCGCTGGCCAGTACCGACCCGGCACTGATTAGCAACGCCGCCAGTTATTTGCGCGTTTTCGGGCTGGCTTTTGTCTTTTTGGCGATCAGCAACTGCCTGGGGATTGCCTTGAGGGTGTCGGGCCGTGCTTCGCTGGCGACCTACTGCAGCCTGATTGGCGTCGCGCTCAATATTGTGATCAGTTATGTGCTGATTTTTGGCCATCTGGGATTGCCGGCTTTGGGCATTTTGGGCGCCGCTTGGGCGACGGTAATCAGCTCGGTGATCGAGGTACTGATCATGCTGCTGATTTTTTCGCGCAAGGTGAAAGATTTGCTGCCCCGCCTGGCCGATTTGCCGACGATTAGCAAGGTCGAGCTCAAAAGCTATCTGGCTATTTCGATTCCATCGACGATCAATGGTTTGCTCTGGGCGCTAGGGATTTTCACCTATAGCGTGATTTATGGCCGGATCGGCACCGAAGCGTTGGCGGTGATGGCCTCGCTGACGCCGCTAGAATCGATTGCCGCGTCGGTCGAACAGGGGTTGGCGACGGCAACCGGCATTTTACTCGGTAATTATCTGGGCCAATCCGAGTTCCGCCAGGCCAAGGAAAACGGCTTTAAATACCTCAAATACAGTGTATGCACTTCGCTGGGTCTGGGCGTGCTGCTAATTCTGATCATGCCGATTTTTCTGACGATGTTCAAACTGACGGGCGACAAAGCCGGTATCGCCACTGCGGTCTACATAATCATGGTCTTTACCTTCTGGGTGAAAACTATCAATGCCGTTGGCATTAGCGGTGTGTTACGGAGCGGTGGCGATGTGGGCGCCGGGCTGAAAATCGACATGATAGGCCAGTGGGGCATTGGCATCCCGATCGCCCTGATCGGCGCCTTTATCCTCAAACTCAGCCTGCCTTTGGTCTTTGCCCTGGTCATGCTGGAAGACATCTGCAAGGCCGTGCTGACGACGGCACGAATCAGAAAATACATCTGGATCAGAAAAATTACACAATCAGCGGGAGTATGAAAACCTAGGTTTGACCGCAGATGCGCTATGGCCATTGGTCAAAAAGAAGTCTGCATTTCAAGTGTCAACGGAGCCTGGCTATCGAGTGCTACGAGGCCTGCAGATAATGTGTAGGCTGGCTAAAGCTTATCTGCCGGATGCCAACGTCAAACCCTTGCCCGTATTTGTTACCGGGCAAGGGTCTCAATGCGTAGCGTTTATGGCCAGATTGGCTGGGCAAAGCGGTATTTGGCCAGTAGCGTGCTTGGGCGGCATGCGTTGCCGTTGCAGAGCCATACGCTGGCGTAATTGCCTGCTGCGTTGCTGGCGCTGATCTCGGTATTGGCGACAAACATCATCCCGTTTGGATGCGTGGTTTTGCTCAATACCGTGCCTTCAGCCACGCTGCAGCTGCCGTCCGGGTTGCTTGGCAGATTGCGTGGTGCCGGGGGCAGCACGCTGGGCGTGCGGATGGCTTGCGGGCCCGGCAGGCTGCTGACCACTTTACCGTCGATCCGTACTTCCCAGCGTTCCAGCATGGTGACGGGGGTTGGCAAGTCGGCAGAGCTGGTATCGACATGCACTTCAGTACGGCAAGCTGCGCCCACTTTTTCGGTGAAGGTAATCAGGTAGACCGTTTGCGGGCTGACAAAGCTGGCTTTCAAGCTGCCATCGGCTTGCCGGTTGATCTTGGCGCTAAATTGCGGCGGGCGGCTGGTGCTGTTGACAGGCAGTGGCCCTTTGTCTTCCCATGGGCTGCCAGCCTGATCGGGGGGATTATTCTGTGTCCACCATTTGGCCTGGTAGATCCGGCCATTGAATGCCGCTTGCTCGCCGCCACTGTAGGCTTTGCTGCTGCTCCAGGGTTGCGGCCCAGCAGCCTGGCTGCCGCTATTTTGCACTTCCCAGGCGCCCCAGGCCTGGCCGGGTTTTTCGTTTTGCGTCCACCATTTGGCAATGTAAGTGATGCCGTCCAGGCTGGCCAGATCGCCAGTATTGTAGACTTTGCCCGCATCCCAGACTGGCGTGAGCGGATTGGCCGCGCCATAAACGCGATCCGTTTCGGCATCATTCAGCCCCGGTAAGCTGGCCTGATTGCTGTAGCGCTCAAGTTGCACCGGGCATTGGCCGTTGCTGACTGGTGGAATGTAGGGAAAATTCGGGTCTTTATCCGGGTAAGTGACTGGCAGGCGGCCATCCAGACCGGCAGGTAGTGGCGGTGGCGTCATTTGCGGTGGTGGCGAGCAGGCCAGGCTGGCTTGCGCCAGCAGTGCGCCACCCAGGCTAAGCGCTAAAAGCTTGATGTTCATGGTCTTCCATCCTTGATTATGTTTGATATTTTCCGGCTATGGGTGCCGGAATAGCTGCTGTGCAGCCGAGATCAATATCATCAAGTCATTTGCCAAAGTCAAGCTGTAGTCAGTGAGTTTGTGATCTGGTGGACACTGGCTTTTCAGGTTGGCTAGGTTCCCATTTTTAATGAGGGGTATATTCATAGTTATCATTATTATGATGATTTTTAGAAATATACCCGTGTAGTGTATGGGTGGGTCTAGACCGCTGCATCGAGCTATATATTGCGTTGATAGCGCAGTAGCCGACCCCGATAGGCGCTACCGTCGTTGAGCGGCGCTGTAATCAGAGCTTCACTCAGCACAAAGCCGCGTTCGTGCATTTGCCGGTTAAACGCGCTGCGATTGCCACGATTGGGGTCGATAATCAGCACTTCGCACACCGGTGCCGCGTGCAGTTCGATAAATTGGGCCAGCGCCAGCGGCTGATCGCGCTCGTACAGCACGTCGCTGCCGATAATCAGATCAAAAACACCCAAATCAGGGTTGGCGCGACCCCAGTTACCCGTCGCGTATTTCAGCGTCGGCATGGCGTTGAGCAAGCTATTTTCAGCGAGGAAAGCTTCGGTCAGCGGGTGGCAATCGCTGGCGGTAATATCGCCAGCGCGGCGATGAATGACCATACTTGCCAGCGCCAAGCCGCAGCCGATTTCCAAAATGCGCCGCTCGCCAAAAGCAAAATCTTGCATCAAATCGGCCATTTTTTGCGCCGAAGGCCAGACCTGACCAAACAGCGACCAGCAAGCCTCCGAAATCCCTGCAGCCTCGGCAACGCCGAGTGGATCATAAAACTGCTGCTTATCAAGTAAGGAGCGAATATGCAGGTCGGCACCACCGGCAACGGCAACGTGCTGGTGTTTGATGGCATAGCCAAGTGTGGGGGTAGACATAGAGCCTTGGGTGCAAATGCGGGCGTTGGACGCTCATCGATCTGCCAAGGCGCTAAAGGGCTAGCGAGCTGAGAGGGCGATTAGAATGGTCGGCGGGCAGGAGCGTGGATGGAAGATAGTGTCATGGTAACACTTTGCGGGTGTAGGCTGATGGAGTGAATATTTTGCAATGGGTATATTGCTGGAGAGTGCTATTTGTATATTGCATAGCCATATACCCATTTGAAAATGGCCGCCGTAGAGGGGCGACACCTTGTAGCTCCGAAAGAGCGAAGCGAATTCGGAGGCATTATCTACTGAACTGCGCTCGTCCCACTCTACGGCAGAGATTGATTTTCTTGCTAAAGGGCAATCAAGTGATTGAGTAGGGATAATTGCTCACTTGGGAAGTCGTGTGCCGACCATCGTTCTTTGTATCCAACTACGCCGTGTTTGTTAAATATGTTCTGCGCCGCATCGCGGATAGCAATACCGAACTCGATTGTGGTCAATTCAGTGCTAAATAATTGATCGCCTTCGCTGTCTGGAAGTAAGCCCCAAAGCTGAGTGAAGCCCAAAATCGTTAGCTGTATTTTGTCTGCATCAATTAACTTAATGCACCAACGATACTCGCCTGGCTCTTCGTCGAAACCAATGGAAATGGTTTGTGCACCAGAAAGGATGGCAATAGCAGAGACAACAAGACTTCCTAAAGCATCCGATAAATATGAAGCTGAAATTTCACATTTGTAGTCTTTGGAGGAAATGATGCATTCTGCCCAGCCAGTTCCGGTTAATGAGTAGTCGATGGTGAAGGGCATATTACTTCGCCAGCCACTTCGCCGCTTCAATCGCGTAGTAAGTCAAAATCGCATCGGCACCGGCTCGTTTGAACGCGAGCAGGCTTTCCATCACGACGGCTTCTTCGTTTAGCCAGCCGTTTTGCGACGCGGCTTTGAGCATCGCGTATTCACCCGAGACTTGATAGACGAAAGTCGGCGCGGAAAACTCATCCTTCACTCGGCGGACGATATCCAGATAGGGCATTCCCGGTTTCACCATCACCATATCGGCACCCTCGGCCAGATCTAAGGCCACTTCGTGCAGCGCTTCATTGCTATTGGCCGGGTCCATCTGGTAAGTATATTTATTGCCTTTACCCAGATTGCCCGCCGAGCCCACCGCGTCGCGGAATGGGCCGTAGAAGGCGCTGGCGTATTTGGCCGAGTAGGCGAGGATGCGGGTGTGGATGTGATTGTCGCGATCGAGCGCAGCGCGAATGGCGGCTACGCGGCCATCCATCATGTCCGATGGCGCGACAATATCCGCACCCGCAGCGGCGTGGCTGGCGGCTTGCTTGACCAGCGCGGCGATGGTTTCGTCGTTCAGCACATAGCCACTGTCATCAATAATGCCGTCCTGCCCGTGCGTCGTGTACGGGTCGAGCGCGACGTCGGTGATGATGCCCAGCTCAGGAAAACGCATTTTAAGAGCTTCGACGGTGCGCGGCACCAGGCCGCGCTGATTCCACGCTTCGCGTGCATCGAGCGTTTTGAGTTGCGGCTCGATTACGGGAAACAGCGCCAAGGCGGGGATGCCGAGCTTGAGCGCTTCTTCGGCCACGCTAAATAGTTTGTCCATACTCATGCGCTGCACGCCCGGCATCGAGGCGATGTCTTCGACCCGATTACAGCCGTCGAGCACAAACACGGGCAGGATCAGATCGCTGGCGGTGAGCATTTTTTCACGCATCAGGCGGCGGGAAAAATCGTCACGGCGCATGCGGCGCAGGCGGGTCGTTGGGAAAGGGCGATTGGTGTGCATGAGACATCCCGTGGCAGTGCTGGGCCGCTGCTCTTGTGGAGCAGGGCCGCGCGGTTGAAAAAGATAGGCTGATTTTACTCCGATTTCAGCGCGTTTCGGCGCAAAAAGGCCAGTGTATGGCTGCTGATTATGCGAGACCCTGGCTATGCTCTGGGGTGGTATTGATCAGATGAGTATTCTGGCTGTGGCTTAGCGATAGATACCTCTCGTATTGCTTGAGCACATCGGCAATCAGCTCTTCGGTGCGCAGGTATTCAATGTCATAACCACGGCGGCCATCGGCAAAGAAAGTGACGGGCTCGAAGGTGTGCTGACGTTCGCTGGCGGGCAGATTGGCATCGCGCAGCGCAAAGCTGGCCACCGGGCGGGCTTGGGCGCGTACACCATAGATAAAGTCGCGCAAATTCGGCTGCGGTACGCACAGCGCAATGGCGCCATCATCGAGCGTGGTGACGGTGGCTTTGCAGCCGCGTTGCTGCATTTCCAGTGCGACTTCGTCGAGTGCCGGTTTGACCGTCTCGCGAATAAAGCGTGCCACATCGTCCTGGCTAGGTTGATGCAGAATCTGCTCCAGTCTTTGTTTCCAGTGCTGGCCTGTCCAGAAGGTGCTGGCCGGGGTGAATTTCTGCTGTGAATGGCGCTGATCGGCCAGCAGACCGCGCCAGAGCGAAAAGGCCAGCAGAATCATCACCATGGTAAATGGCAGCGCGGCGATCAGCGTCATCGTCATCAGGGCTTTTTGCCCGCCTGCACTCAGCAGCGTCGCGGCCGTCAGGCCGAGCAAAACAGCCCAGAACAGACGCTGCCACACTGGCGAGTGCTCCGGATCGCGTGACGATAAAGTATCAAGCATCAGCGCGCCCGAATCGGCCGAAGTGACAAAAAACACCAGGATTAGCAGCATGGAAATGATCGAAGCGATGCTGGAAAATGGCAGATAGTCAAAAAACTTGAACAGCAAGGCGTCCACATTCCCTGCCGTGGCCGCCAGCGCGCCGTGGGCAATATTCATATCCAGCCAGATCACGGTATTGCCAAAGACGGTCATCCACAGGAAGGTGAAGATGCTCGGGATGATAATCACGCCGGTGATGAATTCACGGATGGTGCGGCCGCGCGAAATGCGGGCGATAAATAGGCCCACAAAGGGCGACCATGAAATCCACCACGCCCAGTACAGGATGGTCCAGCCGCTAAACCAGCCCGCGGTGCTGCTGGGCGCGTAGGTAAAGCTGCGGAAGGTCAGATTGATAAACTGATTAAGGTAATGCCCTAGATTGTCGCCAAATGCGCCAAGCAAAAAGAGCGTCGGGCCGGTAAACAGCACAAACAGCAGCAGCGAGACCGCCAGCAGCAAATTTAGCTCGGAAAGGCGGCGAACGCCTTTGCCCAGACCCGTGGCCGCCGAGATGCCAGCCAGCACAATGACGGTGGCAATCAGCCCCAGCTGGAGAGCCAGCCCGGTGGTATTCCAGCCGGTGAGCTGATGCAGACCGGCTGCCAGCTGCGCCGAGCCTAGCCCGACAGAGGGAGCAAGGCCAAACAAGGTGCAGCACAGCGCAAAGACATCGATGGTATGGCCAATCGGTCCATGAATGCGCTCGCGCAATATCGGGTATAGACCCGAGCGTAGCGACAGTGGCAAATTGTAGCGAAAACCGAAATAGGCCAGCACCAGACCCACCAGCCCGTAAATCGCCCAGGCATTAAAGCCCCAGTGCAGGAACGTGCTGCTCATGGCTTCGCGGGCGGCTGCCAGCGTCTGCCCTTGTGCCAGCGGGGGCGATACATAGTGCATCAAGGGTTCGCCAACGCCGTAGTACATCAGGCCAATGCCCATCCCGGCGGCAAACAACATGGCAAGCCAGGAGGTCAGGCTAAATTCTGGCTCGGCATCATCGGCACCCAGGCGGATTTTGCCAAAGTCACTGATGGCCAAGCCAATCAGGAAAATAAAAAAGCCGGACACCGCCAGCGTGTAAAACCAGGAAAAATGGACGGTAATCCAGTTCTGGATGATCAGTAGCTGGCTTTCAGCTGCTTGCGGGGCCAGCGTAGTCAGGGCGATCAGCAGGCCAATCGTGATCAGGCTGGGGATGAGCACCGGCAGATTGAAGGTGTGCCGTGGGAAAGTAGGCCGTGGCGAGGTAGTGTTGTTCATATTGAGCTCCACTTAAGGAGCTCCTCTGGATCAGGGTTTGAGATAGCAATAGGCGAGGAGCTCGATCAAAAGAACAGCAGACCGCGGTTAAAGAAGGTCTGCACAGAAAGTATCACTGTATCGGCCTTGCCCATGTGCTTGCTACCTGACAAATACCAAGTGTGAATATCCCCGCTTGCTTCGGTGAACTTATGCTGCCGTCTTGCTCTGACCGATTGCGGCACATACTGCTGATTAGCCGTAGCGCGCCAGACCCAGTGCGCTGGTGTCGATTTCGGGGCGATCACCATTGATCAGGTCGGTGAGTACGCGTGCCGAGCCGCAGGCCATTGTCCAGCCCAGCGTGCCGTGGCCGGTGTTCAGCCACAGATTGCGGATGCGGGTAGCGCCGATGATGGGGGTGCCGTCGGGGGTCATTGGCCTTAAGCCTGTCCACGGCGTAGCCTGAGTCAAGTCTCCGGCGTGCGGAAACAAATCATTGGCGACCATTTTCAGCGTCGCAACCCGTTTGGGGTCGATCACCTTGTCGTAACCGGCGACTTCGGCCATGCCGCCCACCCGCAAGCGCTGATCAAAGCGCGTGAGGGCGATTTTGTAGGTTTCATCCATCACCGTCGAGCGCGGAGCGACTTCGGCCGCTGTTGTCCCGGTCGGCGCCAGTGGCACGGTGATCGAATACCCTTTGACCGGATAAACCGGCAAATCGAGCCCCAACAATTGGCCCAGTTGCCGTGATGCGCATCCGGCAGCCAGCACAATCTGATCGGCATGCAGCGTTTCGCCAGAGAGCTGTACGCCAGTAATCTGGCCATTTTTTACCGGCAAACCCAGCACATCGACGCCGTAGCGAAAGATGGCACCGGCCTGTTCGGCCATGCTGGCCAGTTGGCGGGTAAAGAGCTGGCAATCGCCGGTTTCATCGTTGGGCAGGCGCAGTGCGCCGACCAGCTGTGCTGCCCTATGTGCCAGTGCGGGTTCGGCCTTGATAATGCCGTCGCGATCGAGCAATTCATGTGCGACGCCCATTTTGGCGAGCAAGTCGGCGTCTCGGCGGCCATTGTCCAGCTGTGCGGCTTTGCGGAAAATCTGCAAAGTCCCCAGCGTGCGTCCTTCGTACTGAATCCCGGTTTGGGCGCGCAGCAGTTTGAGCTGGTCGCGGCTGTATTCTGCTAGCGGCACCATGCGGTTTTTATTGCGCTGATAGGCTTGCACCGTGCAATTGGCCAGCATTTTGGCCATCCACTCCCACTGAAACGCATCGGCGCTGGGGCGAACACGTAGCGGGCCGTGTGTTTGCGCCAGCCATTTGATCGCTTTGAGCGGCACGCCCGGCGCAGCCCACGGCGCGGCGTAGCCCGGCGAAATTTGCCCGGCATTGGCAAAACTGGTTTCCTGTGCTGCAGCTGGATGGTGTTCCAGCACTGTGACTTGATGTCCGGCGCGTTGCAGGTAATAAGCGCTTGTGACGCCCACGACCCCCGCACCAATGATGATGATCTGCATGCTTGCCACCCTCGGATTGATACCAAGAGCATAGATGCCTGCTGCAGCGGGCGCGATGCGGAGAAACCATTAGCCAGTGACAGGCTGCTGTAGAGCGGCTTGAATCATTCTCATGGGGTATATTCATGAAGGCATTATTGAACATGGTCTACATGAATATACCTTGTAGTGTATTTTACGGTGATGGTTTAGCTCAGCTTGAACTGGCTCACTAGGCGTTCCAGCTGTGCTGCGCTATCCTGCAATTGGCTCGACAGTGAGGCATTCTGATCGGCGCTATGGCTAATGTCTTCGGCCATGCGCGCAATGCGCTCGACACTTTGCGCTACCAGATGCGAGGCGGCTTTTTGTTCGGACATGGCGCTGCTGATTTCGGCTACGGCATTGAGTTCGGCGTGGCTGCTATCGCGGATATGCGCCAGTGCATCGTTGGCCTCGCCAACACGCTGACTACCGCGATCCATTTCCTTGCGCGCCCTGTCCATGCCGATGGCGGCCGCTTCGGTGTCTTTCTGGATGGTGGCAACCAGCTGGTGGATTTCTCCGGTGGATGACGAAGTGCGCTCGGACAGTTTGCGTACTTCATCGGCGACCACGGCAAAGCCGCGACCTTGCTCGCCAGCCCGCGCCGCTTCAATGGCGGCATTGAGCGCGAGCAGATTGGTCTGCTCGGCAATTTCCTTGATCACCTGAACAATTTTGCCGATTTCAACCGAATGCTTTTTCATGCTGTCCACATTGCCGCCCAATGTTTCCAGATCGCTGGCCAGCTCGGTAATTTCACCCAGCACCGCCTGCATGATTTTCTGGCCCTGGTCGACTTCGTTTTGCGCCGAACGCGCCTGCTCCTCGGATGAGCCTGCATGCTCGGATACCGAAGCAATGCTGACGCTCATCTCCTCCATGGCCGCTGCCATTTCTCCCGAGGCATTGGCTTGCGTGCGCGAGGCTTGCACAACCGATTCGGTATTGCGGTTCAATTGCGCTGCCGATGTGGAGACTGCGCCGGCATTGCTGCGGATTTGCGCAATGATGTTTTTCAAACCACTGGCCATGCTGTTAAAGCTCTCGCTGACATCGGCCAGCTCGTCGCTGACGTTAAGCTGTACCAGCTGGCTTAGATCACCCTGTGCAAATCGCTCGGCCCCCTGGCGTAATTGCTTGACCGACTGGATGATCGACAAAAAAGCACCGGTTAATAAATAGCTGCCGAGCAAGAGCATGGCACCGGAAATCCCCAGCGCAATCAGCCGGTTCTGGCGTATTTCTGTGGCACGCAGCTCAAGAGAGCGGCCAACATCGCCCAGAATCTGGTCAGATAGCTGATTGATCTGGGTAATGGTCTGGCTCAACTGGGCAAAATGTGCCGCAGGATCGACGGTGACCGTGTCATTGGCAAAAGACTGTTGCAGATAGTTTTGTTGTGCGGCGAGTGCCTGATTCAGTTTTTTGGCATTCTCGATTGCGCCCAGATTGCTGGTGTGCGCTATTTTTTTCTCGATATTACTTGGCGTAATTCCGATCATTGCCGCCAGAGTGCCCATTTGCAATTGCTCGGCAGCCGTGGCCGAACCCGCACTGGCAAGCCGTGCACCCAAACCGCGTGCCTTGGCGACAGTTTCGCCAACTGGTAATAAGTCATTGAAAAAAATGGCTTGCAGATAATAGCTGTCGACTTCGGAATCCAGCGCCAGCCCTGATTCATGCGAAATAGCTTCCATAAACCCGAGCAGCAAGTCTATTGTTTTGGTGTGGCTGGCAAAATTGGCTGTCGGGGTAGCGCTTTTCCAGCTGCTGGCTAGTTGTGCGACTTGTGGGCTGATCGCCTGCCATTGCTTTTGCAGGGTTTGATTGCTGCTTTGGGTGAACAGGGCGTCGGTGCTGCTCAGCTGATTACGCAGTTTTTCTTCGTTTTGTTCGATTGCCGCAGCAAAATCGGTCTTGCCTTGCAAGTAAGAGCTTGTAAGGCCCCGGTGCTGCTGGCTAAGATCAATGACGCTACGCACCGTGATTGCCACCTGCAGCCCGGCGCCTTCGCGTTCGATGAATTCGATATTTTCATTGAAATTACTAATGATGCGTCCCAGCATGTAAAAACTGGGGATGGCCAGAATGAGTGCAATCAGGACAAATTTTTGGGCAAATCTGAGTTTGGCTACCAAAGCAATTGCAGGAGCAAAAAGGATGTGCATAATCAGTAATCCACGAATTTAATGTATGAATTGATTGTAATTTATAGATGGGTTCAAGCAAGTTATTGGTCTGTTTTTGTATTTTTAACTGGCTTATAAATTACAGATTATGCTGGTTTGAGCGGGTTTAAATCTTGGGAAGGAAAATCAATGTTGCGCCATTTATTGCTTGTATTGTTTGTTATGCTGACCGGCCTTGCCCACGCTGCAGATACCGGCAAGCCCAAAGTCATTTTGAACGTGGTGGGCAAAGTGACAACGCCGCAGGCGTTCAGCCTGGCCGAGCTCGATAAGCTGCCGCAAAAGAAAATGACGGTTTCCACGCCGTGGTATCCAGAGCCGCAAACATTTGAAGGGCCCTTGCTGCGCGATGTCTTGCAGCTGGCCAAATTGAAGGGCGACACCCTGAAATTACAAGCGCTCAATGACTACACGATTGATGTGCCCGCCGCTGACTCACAACAGTATGATGTGATCGTGGCCAGCCGGCTTAACGGCAAAACCATGTCGATACGGGAAAAAGGCCCCCTGTTTATCATGTATCCGTTTGATCAGCATGAGAAACTGCGCAAGACCGAGTATTACCGCCGTTGCGCTTGGCAATTGAAACAAATCATTGTGGAATAAGAATGAGTCGACGCTTTTTGCTGATTTTGCTGGTGATGAGCAGCGTATTGCTGCTCAATTTCAGCCTGATCGTTTACTTCGAACAGCAGCAAAAAGCCGAGCTGGTGGATTTTGCCGAACAAGGGGTAGGCAATCAGCTATGGCAGATTTTCCAGTTTCGCGGTGAGTTTAACCGTTTGCGCGAGGCGGTTGATAACCGCGATGAGGATGATCTGTCGCTGCGGTTCGATATTGTGTTCAGCCGAGTTCACAGCTTTGAAATGGATGCAACGCTAAAGCAGTTTAGCGATCCGGTGTTGCGAACCGACTTATTGCCCTCGCTCAAGCAACTGGTCACCTCGATTGATCAGCAAATCCACACCCGACCACTCTCGCCAGCGCGTTGGGCGCAGCTGCAGCAGCAAGTTAACGCCCAGCAAGAGCCGATCGAGGATATGGTGCAGCGCATTCGCACCGAAGAAACCAAGCGCAATGACCTAAAAAAAGACCGGCTGGCCAAGCTGGGCTTTTGGCGTATGCTGCTGGCGTCTTTGCAGGTGGTTTTGCTGCTGGCCTTTGCTGCGCTGGCGCTCAGGGGTTTGTGGCGCAGCGAGCAGCAGCGGCGAAAACTGCAGCAATTGAATCAGTCCTTGCTCGAAGCTCGTCAACAGGCCGAGGCCGCCAACGCGACCAAAAGCCGTTTTCTGGCGCATATCAGCCATGAAATCCGCACGCCATTAACGTCGATTCTGGGTTACACCGAACGCTTGCGCCAAAATAGCGAGCTGAGCGAAACGCAAAAATTGCATCTTGGTCATATCGCGCATTCCGGCGAGCATTTACTCAGTTTGCTCAACCATGTGCTGGATTTGTCCAAATCCGAAAGCGGTAAGCTCGAGCTGGTAAATGAGCCATTGCGCCTGGCAAATCTGAAAAGCGAGCTAGAAGGCATGTTTGCGCTGATGGCGCAGCAAAAAGCACTGACTTTCTCAATTCATTATGCCGTTGATTTGCCGGGTTCCTTATTGCTTGATGCTGGCAAATTACGGCAAATCCTGATCAATTTGATCGGCAACAGCATGAAATTTACCGAGCAGGGTTTTGTCCGACTTGAAATTAGCGGTTTGGCACTCGCGAATCGGCAGTATTTGTTGCGCGCCAAAGTCAGTGACAGTGGTTGTGGTATCGCCACGCACGAGCTAGCTAACCTGTTTCATCCTTTCGAGCAAACCGAAAGCGGCAAACATCTGGGCGGTACTGGTTTGGGGCTGGCCTTAAGCCGCGACTTTGCCCGCCTGATGGGCGGTGATATTCAAGCCAGTAGCACGCAAGGGCAGGGGAGTGAATTTATCGTCACACTGATCGCTGCCATTGCTGAGGAAGCCCAGGCTCAGACCCAGCCAGTCACTCACCATGAAGGCTTGTCTGCCTTGGGCAAAACTATTCTGGTGGTGGAAGATCAGGAAGTGAACCGGGATTTGCTCTGTGAAATACTGGATGAAGCTGGCGCCAAGCCTTTGGGGGCAGAAAATGGGCTGGATGCCTTGCAGATTTTGCGGCAAAAGCCCGAGATCGATTTTGTGCTGATGGATTTTCACATGCCCGGACCAGACGGCTTGCTGACGTGTGCGCAGATGAGAGAGCAGGGAATGACACAGCCGGTCTATCTGATTTCGGCCTCACCGGAGTACGAATTGCGCCAGCGCCCCGAGTTTGCCTTGCTGGCCGGGTATCTGAGCAAGCCTTATCAGGCGCAAGATCTGCTTGAAATGTTAGGGCTTAATGGCTCGCGCATATTGGTGCAGGCGGTTGAGGATGCCGATGATAAGGTGATGGCCTGGCAACAGGCACAGGCCTATCTGGGTTTTTCGAATGAGCGCTTTCTGGCGCTGGCCGAAAAAGGTTTTGTCCGTCTGCAAGATCTGGAGCAGGATTTTGTGCTGGCGCTGCAGCAAGGGCAGCTTGATGAGGCCAAACGTCATGCCCATAGCGCCAAGGGCATCGCTTCACAACTGGGTGCGCTGGCGCTGGCAAAAAATTGGGCTTTGTTCGAGGCCAATCCATTATTGCAAAAGCCAGGTATGGACGAAATTGCCGCGCTGCGGATTCACTGCCTAGCTTTACTCAGGCAGACTGCTTGCAGCTCCTGATGTACTAGGAGCTGCAAGCAGTATGGCGCGGTGATTGGCATACCGCAGCCGGGTTTTAAGCCATCGCAGGCAGGGTGTAACCTTCGATTTTGGCGTCGGCAACCAGTTTGGCCAGATAGTCGTGCATCAATTTGCGACCCGCCATATCGGTCAGAAAAGCCTGCAGGCGTTCTTTCACTTCTTCAAAGCTGACTTTGTCGCCGCTGCTACGCTCGTTCACCTGAATGATGTGGTAGCCAAACTGAGTTTCTACCAGAGCGGGTGTGATTTGACCCGCTTCAGTGGCAAATACTGCCGCTTCAAATTCAGGCACCATCTGGCCGCGGCCGAATTGACCCAAGCTGCCGCCTTGTTTGCCAGACGGGCAAGTTGAGTGCTCGCTCGCCAAAGCAGCAAAACGCGCCGGATTGGCCTGCACTTCAGCCAGTACGCCTTCGGCTTTGGACTTGGCCAGACTGGCCGCAAGGCCTTCACCCAGCGGGAACAGAATATGGCTGGCAACGGCCATTTCGCCACGGGTAAAGCTTTCCGGGTTGCTGTCGTAGAAAGCCTGACAAGCTGCTTCGTCTGCTTCTGTGACCTTGATTTCGTTTTCCAGCAAAGTACCGATGGCTTCTTCGGCTGTTTCGGTGTGGATGCCAGCGGCAGTGGCTTTTTGCAGCAGCAATTCACGCAGGATCAGTTCCTGAATGGCAGCGTCGCGCGCGCTTGGCGCTTCGGTGTGATTGCCTTGTTCGCTTGCAATCATGTCTTCTTTGATTTCAACGCCGTTTACGATAATAGCCATGAGTTTAATTAATCCTGTTCAAAAAAATGAAGCCGCCGCGCTTGCAGTGGCGCCCGGTTGCAAGGGGTTCTGAGACGCCGTTTGCAAGCTTGTGTACCCGCTGGAATGCCCAGCGCTTTGTCAGTGCTATGACAATGGGGGGCATTTTAGCCAATATCAACCGTGGGGGATGGGGATTTTGTCAAATTGCCGATGAAATGCCAGTGTTCGGGCGCAAAAATACGCTTTTCGTGCGTGCCACCTATCACTTTATTTCCCGGCTAATGGGGGGCAATTGTTTTGCTGGCAACCATACTCATAAGGAATAAAGCAAAACTGCTCAGGCTTTCTTGCTTCGCCCCGCCGTCTGGTTTCGGTCTGTGACGGTGTGCGCTGCGTGAAATCTTTATTCAAACTTTTTCAAGACGTATTGATCCGGGGATAAGCCATGAGAAACCTGATTATCTTTTCGCATCCGCATCTGGCCACTTCGCAAACGCATCGCACTTTGCTTGACGAGATTGCCGAGTTGCCACAAGTGAAAATCCATCATCTGGAAAGCATGTACCCGGATGGGCAGATTGATGTGCTGGCCGAGCAGCAAGCCTGCCAGAAGGCCGAGCGGATTATCTGGCAGTTTCCGTTGTACTGGCACGCCTGCCCGGCCATGCTCAAGCGCTGGCAGGATGAGGTATTTGAGCTGGACTGGGCCTATGGTGCCAAGCAGGCGCTGGCCGGAAAAAACCTGCTGCTGGTGGTGAGTACGGCGTCGATTGGCGCTTTGTACGATGGTGCCACTGATATTTCCAGCGAAGCCCTATGGTATCCGATGCGCCTGACCGCTGAAGCGCTGGGGCTGCACTGGCAGACACCGCTGGTGCTGCACGATGTCGAGCACCTGCCCCGCTCTCCGTTTGACAAGGTGCATCAAACCGCGATCGAGGTCTTTGCTCAACAATACCGCGCGCTATTGAGCTAAGTACTTGGTATGACTTGTCTAGAGAGCAAGCTCAGCCATTAATCGAAAAACCGTCGTGCGACTGTCAGAAAGTGGGTCGTAGTCCGACTGAGTATGGTTACTGAATGCGCTGATGCAAGGCTACTGAATCAACTTCTCTGGGGTATATTTCTAGAGTTGTTTTTAGCTATTGTTTACGTGGATATACCCAATAGAGTATGACTGGTGCTGGTCTCTCGGAATAGGTATTCAGTACGGCGCAGGCTTGGTGCATACTCAGGCTATGATTTGGAGATGGTTTTGAAGTGGGTTTTGAAGTTGCTTTCGAAGCGGCTTTCAAAACCTAGGTTGAAGGCGGCTTGAAGGGGCGCACGATGTTGCAGGACAGGTTTGCTCGGGCGATTGATTATTTGCGGGTGTCAGTGACGGATCGCTGCGATCTGCGTTGCAGTTACTGCCTGCCTGCACGCTTTAAAGGCTTTGAGGAACCCGAGCACTGGCTAACTTTCGACGAAATCACCCGGCTGGTTGGCGCTTTTGCCCGCTTGGGTGTTCGCCGTGTACGGCTGACCGGGGGCGAGCCGCTGTTGCGCCGCAATCTGCCCGAATTGGCAGGCCGCTTGAGCGG
Source organism: Chitinibacter sp. GC72 (assembly GCF_009760905.1). Taxonomy (GTDB): domain Bacteria; phylum Pseudomonadota; class Gammaproteobacteria; order Burkholderiales; family Chitinibacteraceae; genus Chitinibacter. The sequence goes on from NZ_VIRW01000015.1 coordinate 44,919, forward strand.
ATTGGGGCTAGCCGATCTGGCGCTGTCGACCAACGCGACGCAGCTGGCCAAACACGCACAGGCACTCAAGGACGCTGGCGTCACGCGAGTCAATGTCAGCCTCGATAGCCTCGATAGAAAATGCGTTTCGCAAATCACCGGCAGTGATTCTTTCGATAATGTGATGGCGGGTTTGCACGCTGCCGCCGAGGTCGGTCTGAGTCCGATCAAACTCAATATGGTCGCGATGCGCGGCGTGAACGACGCTGAAATCGACACGATGGCCGAGTTTGCTTTTGCGCACGGTTATATTCTGCGCATGATCGAAGCAATGCCGATGGGCGATACCGGGCGCAATACGCAATACCTCGATCTGGGACCGATTCGCGACCGGTTGGTGGCGCGTTACGATTTGATTCCCGAAGTAATCGAGTTGGGTGGTGGCCCGGCGCGCTACTGGAAAACGCGCGATGGTATCGGGCGGATTGGCTTTATCACGCCGATGTCACAGCATTTTTGCGCAACGTGTAACCGAGTCCGACTGACCGTCGATGGCACTTTGTATATGTGTCTGGGGCAGGAAAGCTCGTTTGAATTTCGCCCACTGCTGCGTGGCGGCGCATCGGATGCCGAGCTGGAAGCGGCGATTTTGCATGCCATTGAACTCAAGCCCGAACGGCATGAATTTGTCGAGCAGCCCGCCAAGCTGATCCGTTTTATGTCGCAAACGGGTGGTTAGGGTATATTCATGCAGCGCATGCTAGATCTAAATCGCATGAAGATACATCCATAGGTATTGTATGTCCCACGTCCTCGCCATCGCCGGCTTTTCCGGTAGCGGCAAAACCACGCTGATTACCGCATTATTGCCTGAGCTCGCCAACTACGGCTGGCGCGTCAATGTGATCAAGCACTCGCATCACGATCTGGAATTCGAGCCGCCGCACAAAGACTCTGCGCGTTTTCGCTCAGCTGGTGCTGGTGAAGTGATGGTCGTTTCGCCGTACCGCTACGCAATTTTTCATGAGTTGGCACAGGCTGAAATACCGACCCTTTCCGAGCAGATCGCCCGGCTTGCGCCTGCCGATCTGACCTTGGTCGAAGGCTTCAAGCGCGAAGCCATTCCGAAAATCGAAGTCTGGCGCGCCGACAATGGTAAGCCGCCCTTGTTTCCTGACGACGAGTACGTGATGGCCATCGCAACCGATACTCCCGATCTACTGCCTGCGTGCCAGCTACCCAGACTCGATCTGAACGACGTCGCCGCACTGGCGCGATTTATCCTTCAATATTTTTCGGAAAAAGCAGATGCTTGATTTTGAATCCGCCCTTGAGCAGTTGCTCGCACAAGCGCATCCGGTCACGACGATTGAAACCGTTGCTCTGGCTGACGCCCTGGGTCGCGTTTTGGCTGATGATTTAAGCTCGACGATCAATGTACCCGGCTTTGATAACAGCGCGATGGATGGGTATGCCCTGCATGTGCCAGATTTTGCATGCCCTCCGGAGCAATACCCCGTAGTACAGCGTATTGCGGCTGGTGAGGTTGGCGTAACGTTGGCGGCTGGTGAGGCGGCGCGGATTTTTACCGGCGCACCGATTCCGGCTGGCGCGAACGCGGTGGCGATGCAGGAAGTGTGTACGGTCAACGATGGTCAGTTGAGCGTCGATCTGGTTTTGCAAGACGGCGCGAATATTCGCCGAATCGGTGATGATATTGCCGCTGGCGCGGTCATTTTGACTCGCGGCAGCGTGTTGACGCCGGCAATGATCGGGCTGGCGGCGTCAGTCGGTGTTGCCGAACTGCCGGTCATGGCGCCGCTGCGCGTTGCGCTGCTCAGTACTGGCGACGAGCTGGTCGAGCCGGGGCAGCCGCTGGGAGGCGGGCAGATTTACAACTCGAACCGCTATGTGCTGATCAATGCGCTCAAAGCTTTGGGCTGTGTCGTCAGCGATCTGGGGATTGTTGCCGACGACCGCAGCGCAACGATTGAAGCACTTAAAACAGCGGCAGAAACTCATGATGTCTTGATGACATCGGGCGGGGTATCGGTCGGTGAGGAAGATCATGTCAAGGCTGCAGTCGAATACCTAGGTGAATTAAATTTATGGAAAATCGCCATCAAACCGGGTAAACCCTTTGCCTACGGCAAAGTAGATAGATCGGACTCTTTCGGCCGGATTGGCGGCTGCGATTTCATCGGCCTGCCCGGCAATCCGGTGTCGGCCTTGGTCACTTTCCTGATGCTGGTGCGGCCGTTTATTCTGGCGCGCCAAGGCGTGAGGCAGGTGTTGCCAACACGTTTGCCGCTGATCGCCAATTTTGACTGGAAAAAAGCCGGAGACCGGCGCGAATTTCTGCGCGCCCGGCTTAATTCGTTTGGGCAAGTCGAGCTGTTTGCCAAGCAAGGCTCGGGCGTGCTGACCTCGATGGTCTGGGGCGACGGGCTGGTCGACCTGCCTGCCGGGCAAACCATCGCTCGCGGCGATGTGGTCAGCTATCTTCCTTTTACGGCTCTGGGGGCATAAATGTTGAATGTGCTGTATTTCGCTCGCCTGCGCGATGCGCTCGGTGTGGCGCAGGAAGAGATACCCGAAGGTGCTGCGACGGTGCGTGAGCTGGTCGCGCAATTGGTCGCGCGTGGTGAAGTCTGGCAGCAAGAGCTCGGCGGCGCACGCGTATTCAGGGTGGCGATCAATCAGGAGATGGCGCAGCTTGATGACGCCATTCCGGCGAATGCCGAGGTCGCTCTGTTTCCTCCCGTGACCGGGGGTTAAGATGCAGACTGATTTGGCGGTGGATAAAATCATCGTACAGGAAGCCGATTTTGACGTCGCCGCCGAATACCAGCGGCTCGCTGGCGATCCGGCGATTGGTGCGGTCGTGATGTTTGTCGGGCGCGTACGCGATTTGAATCCGCAGCCCGAGCTGGTCAGCCTGCATCTGGAGCACTATCCGGCGATGACGGCCAAGGCGCTGCAGCAGATTGTCGAGAGCGCCCGCGAGCGCTGGCCGCTGGATGCGGTGACGGTGATTCATCGTGTCGGAGCGCTGCAGCCCGCCGAGCAAATTGTGTTGGTTTTGACTGCAAGTGCGCACCGAATTGCTGCCTACGCGGCGAATACCTATATTATGGATTACTTAAAAACCAAGGCGCCTTTTTGGAAAAAAGAAGTCTCGGCCGCCCACAGTGTCTGGGTTGAGGCCAGAGAGAGTGACCAAGAGGCGCAGCAACGCTGGGAAAGAGAAAATGACGCTGGATGCAGTGGTATTGGCGGGGGGCGAAGCGCGCCGAATGGCGGGGCGTGACAAGGGCTTGATCGAATTATCGGGCAAACCCATGGTGGCCTGGGTGCTCGAATCCTTGCAAAAACAATCCGTGCTGGTTGATCACATCCTGATCTCTGCCAACCGCAATCTGCCCGACTACGCCAGCTTTGGCCATGCTGTTCTGCGCGATGTTTACCCCAATCAGGCAGGGCCAATGGCGGGCATTCATGCCGCCTTGCTCGCCTCTCCGGCAGACTGGATGCTGGTTGTGCCTTGCGATGTGCCTTTTTTGCCCGGCGATCTGCTACTGCAATTTCGCGCCGCGCTCAATGCCACTGGCGCACCCGCCGTGGTGGCACGCACGCCCGATGGCCAGGTGCACTGGTCAATCTGCCTGCTGCGCCGTGATGTCTTGCCATCGCTGGTCGAGTGCCTGTCCAGCGGACAGAACCGCCTGGGCGACTGGCTCAAAGCGCAGGGCGCAGTGTTTGTGACCTTCCCGGAAAACCTGTTTCCCAATTTGAATACGCCTGAGGATTTGTCCAGCCTGGCTAGCCGCCTGTCCGGCGCCGAGGCGATCCCAATGGCGGGCGAATTGACGCACTTTAATGCTGCAGGTCAGGCGCATATGGTCAATGTGGGCGGTAAAGCCGAAACCCAGCGCAGCGCCACCGCGCAAGGTGATATCCGCATGTTGCCCGATACGCTGCGCTTGATCGAAGGCGGCTCGCATAAAAAAGGCGATGTTCTCGGTATTGCCCGCATTGCGGCGATTATGGCCGCCAAGAAAACGAGTGATCTGATTCCGCTATGCCATCCTTTGCCGCTGACTGCGGTGGAAGTCGAATTTAGCATTGACCGGGTGAAATCAACGGTACGCTGCTCGGTGACCTGCGAAACCTTTGGTCGCACCGGCATCGAAATGGAAGCGCTAACCGCAGTGCAAGTCGGGCTGCTGACCATTTACGATATGTGCAAAGCCGTTGATAAAGGCATGGTGATGACCGATGTACGGCTGGTCGAGAAAATTGGCGGTAAATCGGGGCATTGGACGATGGCTGCGCCAGCAGCAACGCTTTCGACTTCGCCCTTGATTTGAATTCTGAACAATGAATTATGCTTGCCCGCATTGCGGGGTGAATCTGCGATTTAAGGGTCCAATTCGTCGCCCATATCCTGGCGAGTGCAAGTTTCTGCCGACTCGGACCTATTTCTTGTGTCGAGCTTGCGAAACGGTGATTGTGCCCAATGGACATTCGGTTGAAGGTAGCAAAGTGATTATGCTGCCTATGCTGATTGTTTTTGCAATGCTGCAGCCGGAGTTTTGGCGGTGGATACCCGCTACCGCCAAGAATAGTGTGGCAGTTGGGCTTTCAATCATTTTCGTCGCATGTGTAGCCTATTTTTGCTGGCAGTTTCATAGTCAGACCAAAACTTGGCCGCGCTGGCGTGTGGCCAATGAGCAAGAATTAGTCCAACTTAATCTCAAGCCAGACTAAACGCTATTCCGCTGAGTTTATTCAGCCCCATCGGGAGCATTCAAGAATAGTTGGGTGTGATGGGTATATCGCTAAAGCTGTTTCTATTCATGGCCTGTATTGATATACCTCGTGCTCACTGCATCAGGCCAGCCAAGGTTGCGGATTCTTGGTGATCGCCACCGCCACAATATAGCCATAGCTTGCCAATGCTGCGATCAGTGCCGTGCAGCGGATGGGCATGGTTTTGCCGCGCTTGAGGGCAATCGTTCCCAGTACGATATACAGCAGCAAAGCACCGATTTTGGCGGCGATCCATGGTGAATTGCCGGGGCTGAGTTGCAGGGTGATCGCCAGATAAATCGCCGAGGCCAATAGCCCTGTATCAATGATATGCGGCGCAATTTTGCAGATTTTATGTTGTAGCCATGCCGATTGCCGCAGCATTAAAACGCCACGAAAAACAAAAAATGCGCCAGAGAGCAGCGCCAACGTCATATGCAGGTGTTTGAGGGCGAGATAATGTTCCACAGAAAATCCTATTGAATGGGTAAAGGCGACTTGGTTTACTGCTGGCAATATGCTGCTTGCTCAGACAACATGCCCGCCGGATAAGTTCGCCCGTCTGAAAACCAGTCAGAAAACATGTTCTATGCCTGCGATTAAACCAGTAAAATAGCGGATTGTCGGCTTCAAACGTAGAAAAATCATGGAAGATCAAGTAGAGCAACAACCCGCAGAGGACATGTTGCGCCTGTCTAAACGCCTGGCGCAGTTGGGTCTGTGCTCGCGCCGCGAAGCCGACGAATACATTGCCAAAGGCTGGGTGCGTGTTGATGGCGAAGTGGTCAATGTACTCGGCACCAAGGTATTGCCCAGCCAGACGGTCGAGCTCGATCCGATTGCCAAGCAGATTCAGGACAATCGCGTCACCATTCTGATCAATAAGCCGGTGGGCTATGTATCGGGGCAGGCCGAAGACGGCTACGAGCCAGCGGTCGTGCTGGTGCAGCCGGAAAACCACTGGGAAGGCGATACCAGCGGGATTCGTTTCTCGCCAGTGCATTTCCAGGGCCTCGCGCCAGCCGGGCGGCTTGATATTGATTCTGTAGGCCTGCTGGTGCTGACACAGGATGGCGTGGTCGCCAAAACGCTGATTGGCGAAAACTCACAAGTCGAGAAAGAATATCTGGTGCGCGTTTCCGGCCATCTGAAAGCCGACGGTCTGCGTTTGCTCAATCATGGCCTGTCGCTCGACGGCGAAGCGCTCAAGCCGGCTCGCGTCTGGTGGCAGAACAAAGACCAGCTGCGTTTTATTCTGCGCGAAGGCAAAAAGCGCCAGATTCGCCGCATGTGCGAGTTGGTCGGCCTGCAAGTGGTGGGCCTGCAGCGTATCCGTATCGGTCGCATCCTGCTTGGCGACTTGCCGCGAGGGCAGTGGCGGTATTTGCGCAGTGATGAAAGCTTCATCTGATACGGATGATGCAATGAGTCTACAACGCGCTGATTTATTTCTGGTCGAACAAGGCTACGCCGCGTCGCGCACGCAGGCGCAAACGATGATTGCGGCTGGGCGGGTGTTTGCCGATGGCAAACCGGTTAGCAAAGCGGCGTTCAAGCTTGATGCGCAAGCCGAGATTACGGTTACCCCCGATGAGGTGGATCGCTATGTCTCGCGTGGTGGGCTGAAGCTGGCTGGCGCGCTGGCCAGTGCTCAGCTTGATGTGAGCGGCATGCTGGCGCTGGATGTCGGCATTTCGACCGGCGGGTTTACCGATTGCCTGCTGCAAGCAGGCGCACGCCGGGTGATTGGCGTTGAGGTCGGGCATGATCAATTGCATCCGCGCTTGCTCACCGATGCGCGTGTGACGCAATTTGAAGGCGTGAATGCGCGTAACCTGACCCCTGAAGTAATTGCGCCAGCTTTGATCGACGAGCCGCAAGCCGCGCGGGTTGAGCTGATTGTGGGTGATGTGTCGTTTATTTCGCTCACATTGGTGCTGCCCGCGCTGCGCTCGGTGCTTTCGGTCGATGGCTTGCTGCTGTTTTTAGTTAAGCCGCAATTCGAGCTAGGCCCTCAAGCACTCGCGCGCGGCGGCATTGTGCGCGATGAGGCGCTCTATCCGCAGGTTGAAGCCAAAATCCGCACCGCTGCCGAGAATGCAGGGTTTGCGGTACTCGATTACTTTGCCAGCCCGATCGCTGGTGGCGATGGCAATCGCGAATTCTTTATCTACGCTCGCGCAATCTGATTGCTTTGCTGTCAGGGTATTGCTCTGCGGCCTTTTCTGTAATTGCCCTTCAGGCGTATACCCAAAAAAATAGCCCGCTTGCGCGGGTTTAACTCTCTTGGTTTGGAATCCGTGTTCAAGGCGTATTCCATGAGATTCATTCTATGGCCTGCGCCTGCCGGTGTCGCGGTAGTTTTTGTGGCTGTGGGCATGACAAAGTAACGGGTAATCATGCCTTTGTCATGTTGGCGTCGGCAGGCCACTGCAAGTGTCGGCGCGAGGTGAAGACACGCTCTTGGCCGCTAAACGGGTCGATGAATTTCAGCTCGCGGGCGAGTAATTGCAGCGGCTGGCTAAAATCGTCGCCTTTATCGTCGAGTACCACCGGATACCAGGGATCGTTCAGAATCGGGATCTGCAATGCCGCCAGATGCGCGCGCAGCTGGTGTTTCTTGCCGGTGTGCGGCTCAAGCTGATAGCGGGCCCAGTCGCCACGCCGCTCCAGCAAGCTGATTCGTGTTTCGCTATTGGGCTCGCCTGCGACTTCGGACATCGAGAAAAACTTGCCGTCTTCTTTGCTGCCTTCATGCGCCAGGCGAGAGCGGTGAACCAGCGGTAGCGCCAGATCGGCGCGATACGGCGCAATCGCTTCGTAGGTTTTCTGCACATTGCGGCTTTCGAATAGCTGCTGATAGGCGCTGCGGCTGTTTTTATCTAGGCAAAGCATCATCACGCCCGCCGTTTCCCGGTCCAGCCGGTGCACAGGCGCAATATCCTGCTGGCCGAGCAGTACGCGTAGCCGCACCAGCACGGTTTCTTTGACAAAGCGCCCGGCCGGAATCGCCGACAAGAAATGCGGTTTATCAATCACGATAATTCTGTCGTCGCGGTACAAAACGTCAATTTCAAATGGCACGCGCGTTTCGCTGCGCACGGTGCGGTAGTACCACAGATAGTTACCGGGCTGATAGGGCGAATCCGCCGGGATGGCTTGCCCGTTATCATCGTAGATTTCGCCATTTTGTAGCCGCGTGGCCAGCACGCCCGGCTCCAGATACGGGAATTTCTCTTCCAGAAACGCCAGTACTGTCGGCCAGGGGCCGGGAATGAGCGCGACGCAGCTCGGTGCAAGGCCATCAATCGGGGGGAGCGGTGCGACAGCTTTTTTCATAATGGCGCTTTACTGTGCGGCTGACGCTTGCACCGCGCTAGCGGTCAGCTCGTCGCGCAGCAGCGGGCGCTTGATTTTAAAGTCCAGTTTGGCATTGAAAAAGTCACGAGCTTCATCGACGTCTTTGAGCAGGGCGCGCACGGCGGGCTCGCTAAAGCCATCGATGGTCTGATAGAAATAATCAAAGCTTTCCGGGTAGGCAAACGCTGCACGGCGTATCAGTTCATGTGCTAGTGCCTGATTACCGCTCAGCGCCTCCATCACGGCCTGATCGGTCATCTGCCCAGGGTAGGGGCGTACCGCATTTTGTGCGCGCAAAATGGCCAGCTTCCACGGCATTTCGCTCTTGCTGGCGACAATGTAATTGGACAAACCATGTTCGGCGTAATAATCGATCAGCGGATTGCTACGCATGGCTTCCAGCCGGGCAATCCGGTCTGCGTTCAGGCTTTCGTCCTGTGCCGGATCCATGATGGGGTAGATATTGAGGTAAATCTGCCCACCCAGTACGCACAGCGCCAGTCCCATGCCGCCCCATAGCGCCCAGCTCATTCTGGCCCAGGTGGCAGCAAAGCCCAGCTTGGCCGTGCCCGATTGCATAAAGATCAGAATCAGCGCAAAAGGCCCCAGAAAATGGAAGTACCACAACGGATATTCAACCAGACTGTGCAGCACCGAGACTGTAGCCAGTGCTGCGGCGTACATCACCACCGGATTGCGCCAGGCGCGCAGCACATTGCTGTAGGCATAGCTAATGCCCGCCAGAATGATGCCGGTGGCGATAGCGCCGGTTTCGGCCAGCAGATTGAGCACCGAGTTGTGCGCGTGGGTAAAGAGCACGCTTTCCGAGACGATGGCAAATTCGGGGCGGGTTTGCAGCGCATTGCTGTGCGCGGCATAGCTGCCCCAGCCTGTGCCCAATAGCGGATGCTGCAGAAAGGTAAGCCAGGCTTTTTCCCATTCAACCAGACGGCGCGAACCATTGGAATCGAGCCGCGCCAGCCCGGTGGGCACTTCGTTCTGTGCTTTGAGCAGGCTTTGCAAAATATCGGTGATCAATGGGGCGATAAACTGCATGGCAATCATCAGCAAGGCGGTGATGCTTAGCGCGCGGCCAAAATCGCGTAGTGTTTCTGCGCCACGCCACCACAGCAATAAACCCATTGGCAACCAGGCCAGCGCGTACAGCAGCGGCGAGCGCGAGCCGCAGTAGGCCAGCGATAGCGACAACCATGCGGCCACAATCCAGAATACCCACTTGGCCATTTCATCTTTTTGCGACACCAGATAGACCGCGCTGGCCAAACCCCAGGCGAGGTAATGCCCGTACATATTCTTCTGGCCAATATTGCCAAAGATCAGCCGCGGGCCATCCTGAATCAGCTGCATAATCTGCGGCACAGCCAGACCGGAATTGAAAATTGCCCCAGCCAGCAAGCCCCAGGCAAACATATTGAGTAATTGCGGCGCACCATAAACGCTGATCGCACGCGAAAGCGACCATGCGGCACCCGCAGCGCCTAGCGAGTAAATAATGGGGTACAGCCGCTCGGTGCCGTAGCCGTGCGGCAGGATCAGCGCCTGTACGCCGATCATCAGCGCAAAACCCAGCCACATTAGTGCCAGCCAGGGCGGGTTTGCTTTCTCGCGAGTGTCGCTAGGCACTAATACGCCAGTTAGCGTAATCAGTATGCAAAAGAAAAATGCCGCCAGCTCGGACGGAAAGACCGGGTTGGGATCCCAGCGAAACGGAATGCCGCATGGAACGGCGGCCAATAGAAAGAGCAGGCCTTGATAAAGGCGGAGTTGGAATGGCATGGTTAGACTCGGTTCAGGATGATTGTGATTCGTTCAGCTTGGGCTGATACAACCACGATGCGACCAGCACGCCGGCTTCGTACAGCAGCCAGAGCGGGATGGCCAGCAGGCATTGCGATAATACATCAGGTGGTGTCACCACGGCGGCAATCACAAAAGCACCCACAATGACGTAGGAGCGGATTTCCCTGAGTTTGGCCACGGTGACAAAGCCCATCCTGACCATCACAATCACCGCAATCGGCACTTCAAAGGTCACGCCGAACGCCACAAACATGCCCATCGCAAAATCAAGATATTCGCCCGAATCGGGCAGCCACTGCATGCTGGCAGGCACCACAGAGGCGATAAACTTGAACACCACGCCAAACACCAGGAAATAGGCAAAGCCCATGCCCAGCAGGAAAAGCAAGGTGGAAGCAATCACCAGCGGTGCGACCAGCTTTTTCTCGTGGGTATACAGCCCCGGCGCGACAAAAGCCCAGATCTGGTACAGCGTATGCGGCAGCGTCACCACAAAAGCGACTAGCGCGGCGATTTTAACCTGCACCAGAAAAGGCGATGCGATGCCGATGGTGACCAGCTTTTGTCCCGGCAAAACCGAGGACAGCGGCGCTACCAGCACATCGTAGAGCTGCGCCGAGAAGGCAAAGGCAATTGCAAACCCCACAATAAAAACCAGCATGCCGCGTACAACGCGGGTGCGCAGCTCGACCAGATGGCTGATTAGCGGCTGCAAATTATCACTCAGATCACTCATGGCTTGCTTTCATTGTGGTTTAACGCCGATCCGAAGCCGGGCGAGGGCCTGCCTGCAGCCCGGCAAACAGATCCGGCTGCTGCTCATGGCCTGAGGCAGCTGGCTGATCACTGGCTGCGGTATCTTGGGGTGCCGCTACAGCATTGCTTGGTGCATTGCTGGTAGCTGGAGGGGTGTCATCGCTGTGGGTCAGCCTGAAATCGGCTTCAAGCTCGCTGAGCGCCTGACGGGTTTCAGCCAGCGGCTGATGGATGGTGTTTTTAATCGCCGCTGTTTCAGCTTCGATTTCCTGCTGAATCTGTGCCAGCTCGCTCGCCTGCATTTCCCGCTGCAAATCGCTTTTCACATTATTGACAAAGCGTTGCAAGCGTCCGAACAGCATCCCTGCCGTGCGTGCCACTTTGGGCATTCGCTCAGGGCCGATCACGACCAGCGTCACGACCCCGACGAGGAGTAGCTCCCCCATGCTGACATCAAACACGGCTTACTTCTTGTCGCTTTCGCTGGCGTCAATCACCCGCGCCGTATCCGGTTTTTTGCTAGCGTCGTCTTCACCCTTCACGCCATCTTTAAAGCCCTTGATGGCCGAGCCCAGATCTTTGCCGACATTGCCCAGCTTTTTGGTGCCGAACACTAAAACCACAATGGCCAGTACAACAAGCCAGTGCCAAATGCTGAATGAACCCATGATGAACTCTCTATTAGGGGTATCGCTGTCAGAGCCAGTATATATCTGGCCTACAGTTAATTACTGTTGTGGGGTACCTAGTATGTGCAGGTGAAGGTGGAAGACTTCCTGTCCTCCGGCCAGCCCGGTGTTGATTGCGGTTTTAAAGCCCGCACCCAGTCCTTGCTCGCGTGCCAGCACCGGCGTGAGCGCCAGCATTTTGCCCAGCAGCGCCTGATCGTCTGCAGTGCAGTCGAGCAGTGATTCGATATGCCGCTTAGGGATCAACAGCAAATGAACAGGTGCAGCCGGACGAATGTCCTTGAAGGCAATCACATCATCGTCTTCATACACCTTGCTGGCAGGAATCTCGCCTTTGACGATTTTGCAAAAAATGCAGTCATTCATAAAGAGGCTCCTTATGCCGGTTTGCGGGCGGCTTTTTCTTCAATGCCGGAAATGCCTTCGCGGCGTGCCAGCTCGGCCAGCACGTCATCGGCGCTTAAGCCTTCGTATGACAGCAAAACCAGCGTGTGAAACCACAAATCGGCCACTTCACGTACCAGATGCAATTTGTCGCCATCTTTGGCGGCCATAATGGTTTCCACGGCTTCTTCACCCACTTTTTTCAAAATGGCTTCTTGCCCCTTGCTGTAGAGCTTGGCCACATACGAGGTGCTGGCATCGGCGTGACGACGTTCAGCGAGGGTTTGTGACAAACGCTCCAGAATTTCGGCGGAAATCATGTCTAGCTCCAAAAATAACAATCCGATTATATTGCACCTAGATGACAAGTTTATGTCGTGCTAAGGGGCTAACTCTTAAGGGTGAGGGCTCTGGCCATAAATGGCCTGCGGGTCTTTCAGTACGTCCTCGGTGACTTGCCACTGACCATCAATCAGCGTGCGAAAGAAACAGCTTTCGCGGCCGGTATGGCAGGCAATCCCGCCTTGCTGGCGGATTTTGTAGATCAGCACGTCGCCATCGCAATCGAGCTGAATGTTGGAAACATGCTGAAAATGCCCCGATTCTTCGCCCTTGTGCCACAGCTTCTGGCGCGAACGCGTCCAGTAGTGCGCCGTGCCTTTTGCTGCGGTTAGCGCCACGGCCTCGCGGTTGGCGTAGGCAAACATCATTACGCGGCCTGTTTGCTCATCCTGAGCGATGACCGGAACCAGCCCGGCGTCATCGTATTTGATTTCATCAAGCCAGCTCATTGCAAGACCACCTTTTCTGCCGTGAAATCGGCTGCCGGGGTGTAATACACAACCCACTGGCGCGTTTCATTGGCTTTGATTTGACCAAGTTGACCTTCCATTTTCACCGCCTGAACAATCTGGCCGTTGGCGTCGACCACGCTGGGTGGATGCTTGAAATTGTGATCAACTGCCGATTTAACCGTGAGAAACAGCGTCAGCTCGTTTTTCAGGCCGTGCCGCATATTGTCGACTTCCATCGAGACATTGGCCGGCGTTTGAATGCTCATATCACACGCCTGTGCCAGTGTGGCCAGCAGAAATAATGTCAGCGCTGCGATCTGTTTCATACTCTGTCCGTCCTGTTAAAAGCGAACTTCAATGCCCGCGGCGTGCATGGCTTCTTTGGCCTGCCGAACCGAATATTCGCCAAAATGGAAAATACTGGCGGCCAATACCGCATCGGCATGGCCTTGTTTGACGCCATCAACCAGGTGCTGCAAATTGCCCACGCCGCCAGAGGCAATCACCGGAATATCAACTGCATCGGAAACTGCGCGCGTTAGCGGCAGATTAAAGCCGATTTTGGTGCCGTCCCTATCCATACTGGTGAGCAAGATCTCACCTGCGCCCAGCTGCTGCATTTTCAGCGCCCATTCTACGGCATCAAGCCCCGTGGCGCGGCGTCCGCCGTGCGTGAATACTTCCCAGCGGCTATTGCTTGCATCAGTCGCTTTGGCGTCAATCGCCACGACAATCGCCTGGCTGCCAAAGCGGCTGGCGGCTTGCTCGACCACTTCGGGGTTCGATACTGCAGTGGTATTGATACTGACTTTGTCGGCTCCTGCATTGAGCAGGCGGCGGACGTCGTCTGCTTTGCGCACGCCACCACCGACGGTGAGCGGAATGAATACTTGCGAGGCCACCGCCTCGATCACATGCAAAATCAGATCTCTATCATCACTGGAGGCGGTGATATCGAGAAAAGTCAGCTCGTCTGCGCCCTGATCGTTGTAGCGCTTGGCAATTTCAACCGGGTCGCCCGCATCGCGCAATTCAAGGAAGTTGACGCCTTTGACCACGCGACCGGCGGTCACATCAAGGCAGGGGATAATACGTTTGGCTAATGGCATATTTTTTCCGCGCCAGCCCTGCTGAAGGACTGGCTACTATTCTTGCTGTTGGGCTTTCCAGCTCGCCCACACGGCTTGTGCTGTCTCGGCGTACTGGCTCAGTCCGCCGGCAAATTCGGGTGTAAACCACTGGGTAAACACATTAAAAATAACAAACTGCACGTCTTCGACGCTCATGCACTGCGGCAGGCTGCGGATGATGCTGCCGACTTCGGGTGCGTAGCCTTCCGGCTCGCCCACCAAGCGAATCATCATCGGGTCGGTGTCGAATAGAATCTGGCAGACTTCAGCAAACCAGACTGGATTGGATTCCCGCAGTAGCTGACCAATTTGTCGCTCTTCGGTGGCCCAGTCCAGCCATTCGGGCTTGCTGCCGTCTGCCTCGCTCATGGCGTTTAGTCGCAAAGCTCGTCGGCTAATTCCTGCGCCTTGGCAAAGTCGATGGTGCCTTCATAGATTGCACGGCCGGTAATCACGCCTTCGATGCCTTCTTCGGCCACTTCGCACAGCTTGCGTACGTCGTCCAGATTGGTCAGGCCGCCCGAAGCAATCACCGGAATCGTCAGCGCTTGCGCCAGCTTCACCGTGGCTTCGATATTGACGCCAGAGAGCATGCCATCACGGCCAATATCGGTGTAGATCACGCTTTCAACGCCATAGCCTTCAAAGCGCTTGGCCAGATCAATCACTTCGTGATCGGTGATTTTGGCCCAGCCATCGGTGGCGACCATGCCGTCTTTGGCGTCAAGGCCAACGATGATCTGCCCGGGGAAAGCGTCACAGGCTTCGTGCAAAAAGCCCGGTTGCTTAATCGCAGCGGTGCCGATGATGACGTAATCAATCCCAGCGTCCAGATACATTTCGATGGTTTCCAGTGAGCGGATACCACCACCGAGTTGCACTGGCACTTCGCCATTGATTGCTTTCAGAATCTGCTTTACCGCCGCCAGATTTTTGGGTTTGCCAGCAAACGCGCCATTGAGGTCCACCAGATGCATGCGACGCGCGCCCTGACCTAGCCAGTGTGAAACAAAGCTGGCCGGGTCGTCGGAAAATACCGTTGCATCGTCCATTTCGCCTTGGCGTAAACGAACACATTGGCCGTCTTTAAGATCAATTGCAGGAATAATCAGCATGATTTGAAAGCATATAGTGAGGGGGTTGAATAAATTAACGGTTTGTAATTAAACGACATTTCATCGTCCGGTCACAAACTTTACAGTTTCCAGTGTACGAAATTTTTCAATAATTGCAGACCGGGGGTGTGACTTTTCTCCGGGTGACACTGAATCGCAAAAATATTGTCCCGTGCCACGGCCACGGCAAAGCGCGAAGGGTAGGCCGATTCAATCACGGTATCTGCATCGCTGTCGGGCGCAAAGTGATAACTATGCACGAAATAAAACCGTTCCGCATCGCTAATACCTGCCCACAGTGGGTGAGGCTGTTTGATGAACATTTCGTTCCAGCCCATATGCGGTACTTTGAGTTTTTGCCCCTGAGCATCAATCATATTTTCCGGCTTGAATTTAACAACCTTGCCTTTGAATACGCCAAGGCAATCCATATCGCCTTCTTCACTGTGTTCAAACAGTAATTGCGCGCCAACGCAAATGCCCAAGAATGGTTTGCTCGCAGCCGCGTCAAGCACGGCTTGTTTGAGGCCGCTCTCATTGAGTTCGCGCATGCAATCGGGCATTGCACCTTGGCCGGGGAAAACCACTTTATCAGCGCTGGCAACGACTGCCGGATCGGCAGTCAGAATAATTTTGGCATCGTCACCGGCGACCAGCTCGAACGCTTTGGTGACCGAGTGCAGATTGCCCATGCCGTAATCAACAATTGCAATGGTTTGTGTCATCTCAACCTACCAGCGTGCCTTTGGTTGACGGGGTAATGCCGGCCATCCGTGGGTCGAATTCAACGGCCATGCGCAAGGCGCGGCCCAAGGCTTTGAAAATCGTTTCGGCCTGGTGGTGCGCGTTTTTGCCTTTCAGATTGTCGATGTGCAGGCTGATCGCGGCGTGATTGACAAAGCCACGGAAAAATTCGCCAAACAAATCAACGTCAAAGCCGCCGATCATCGCGCGAGTGTATTCGCACTCGTATTCCAGACAGGGGCGACCCGACAGATCAACAACGACGCGCGAAAGCGCTTCGTCGAGCGGCACATAGCTGTGACCGTAGCGCACGATGCCTTTTTTATCACCGACCGCCTTGGCAAAAGCCTGGCCAAGCGTGATGCCGACATCTTCCACCGTGTGATGTGCGTCGATATGCAAATCGCCAACGGCTTTGATTTCAATATCAAACAGGCCGTGGCGAGCTACCTGGTCGAGCATATGCTCGAAAAAAGGTACGCCGGTATCAAATTTGCTCACGCCTGTGCCGTCCAGGTTCAGCGTGATCGTGATTTGGGTTTCCAGTGTATTGCGAGTAACGGTAACTTGGCGCATCGATGATTCTCGTATAGGGCAATGCCGATCAATACTGCATTTTCCAACAGATTGGCCTTGGCGGGAAGCGCCATGGCGTGAAATCCCGACAATGGCGCAAGAAAAAGCCGGATCGGGCGGTACAAAGCGGGTCAATGTTTCGGGCAAATGCTTTTAATTGCGCAAGGCGTGCCTGTCTGGCGCAAGACAGCCGCAAGCCCTGGTTCAGGGTTGTAAGAGGTCGTGTGGCAACTGCAGCAGCAGATCATCAAAGATCTGCCAGTCGTTCAGGCAGCGGCACATCAGGCGTACGCCTTCCAGTCGGGCAATTGCGCTAATGGCCCGCTGGCGGGCTTGCGCCTGGGCGATGCCGCTGTCGCAAATGACCTGCTGCAGCGCCGCGATCCATTCCTGCACGGCGATACCCATATCCTGGCCAAACAGCGTGCGTGCATTGCCCATGGTGTAGACATCCAGTGTGCTGGCTTGCTCCTTGTTGGCCTCGCTAATCCGCACGAATTCCATAAACCGTGCCAGCCTGTGTGCCGGTTCTCCGGCTTGGCGCAGTAAATCCAGCCCGCTTTGGAACCACACGCCCTCGGCCTGCAGGACTGCGCTGGCCATTTCCACTTTGCCATTGGGAAAATGGTGGTAAAGGCTGCCTTTGCCCAGGCCTGTGGCCTGGCTGATCAGGCTTAATGACGCGCCATCGTAGCCATAGGTGTGAAACACCGTGCGCAAATGCCGGATTAATTCGTCGTGCGTAATTGCCAAAACTGCCTCCTTGTCGGTTTGCTTTGGCTCGCGCGGGGGCGCGCTGCGGTGCAAACGGTTAAAAGTTTAACGGAAAAACAGCTGCGCTTGACAAGGCTGGGAGATTTGATCGAGCATTAAACCAAACGATCGGTACAATTCGATGGTTTTACTTTCTCAGACCCAAGTTTGGAGTGTGTAATATGTTGAAATCGCTTTCTGTTAAAGCCGGATTGCTGGCAGCCCTGTGGTTGGGTATGACCATCACGGCGCATGCCGCCCCGACCAGTACCGACCTTCTCAATGCCTACATTCAGGCCTGGAGCGAAAAATCGCCCGAGCAAAGGCAGAAACTGCTGGGCAAACTGGTAACCGATTCGGTGCGTTACAGTGATCAATTCAATCAGGTGAAATCCAGAGCTGCGCTCAATGAGATGATCGGCACATTGCACGAGCAGATTCCGGGCTTGCGCGGTGAAATTATCGGCCCGGTGCGTTTTATCGATGCGGCGGCGCTGTTTGAATGGAAAGTCTACAACGAAGCCGGTGAGGCGCTGTTTTATGGCGTAGATGCCGTGCAATTTGCCGAAGATGGCCGCCTGCAGCGGATTGATGGTTTTATGAATGTGGGTTTGAAATAAGGAGTTTGTTATGCGCCTGTCTTCCGGTTTGATTTTGGCCAGTCTGATGCTCTCGCACCTTGTTCTGGCGCAAACGCCACCGCGTTTGCGCACGCCCGTGATTGATAATCGCGGACAAGTCCCGGCCGCTACGCTGGAAAGGCAGGCGCAGCAGTTTCCTGCGACGTTTTTCCTCGAAGGGGCGGGCGATAAAAAGGAAATTGCTTTTACCTTTGACGATGGCCCCAGCGCCGATACGCCTGCCTTGCTTGATGTATTGAAAAAAGAAAACGTCAAAGCCACTTTTTTCTGGCTTGGGCAAAGCGTTTTGCAACATCCGGACATTGTGAAACGGGCGCTGGCCGAAGGGCATGTGCTGGCTAATCACAGCTTTAGCCATCCTAATCTAAGCAAAATGGCCGACGATGCACAGTGGTGGGATGCACAGTTGCAAAGAACGCAGCAGGCGTTTCAAAAAGTAGTCGGCTTTCAGCCGGCGATGATGCGCCCGCCGTATGGATTTTTGAATGACAGCCAGATCAGCAAACTCAAAGAGCAGGGCATGACGGCCATTTTATGGTCGGTCGATAGCGCAGACTGGTATCACATCTGGCAAAACAATGCCGATGACGTGGCCAGCGGCAAAATCGATGTCGTGATCAGGCAGTACATTCACCCCGAAGCGATTGTGCTGATGCACGACGCCGGTGGCCGTGGTCGCCAGCCCACCGTGATGGCTGTGCAAGCGCTGATTCCGGCTTTGCGCGAGCAGGGCTATCGCTTCACGACGGTGGATCGCTTGCTGGGCATTCCGGCCAAGCTGCCCGCATCTGCCAAGGCCAGCACTGTCGCGCCTTGAGTGTCTGGTTGGTTTTTTTCTGGGGGTATAGCTCTATCTGCATTGCATAGATTGCCTTGTAGCCATATACGTTGCAATGTATTGCATGCGCGGCCTTTGTGCTACAAAGAGAGCTTAAGAGGAATGCTATGCCCGCCAATCCAGCCAGCCTGCGCCAGATGCAGCTTGACGCCATTCAAGCCCGGATTTTTACCGAGCCCGAGTCCGCACGCAGCCAGTGCCATGTGCTGCTGAATGCGGCTCGGGATGCCTATGACGTCCACACTTTTATCGCCGCAGCACTGCAGTTATCGCTGATCGAAGATCAGCTGGGCGATTTTGCCAGTGCGATCAATCTCTTGTCCGAGTCGATGGCGTATGCGCAGGAGTTCCGGCTGTTTCAGCTGATGCCGGCCATTCTGGAGCAGCTCGGTTGCTGTCATTATTCGCTGGCGCACTATCCGCAAGCGCTGGCCTACTGGCAGCAATGCGTGCTGCTGTGCGGCCACCAGAGCGAGCTGAGTAAAACCCGTGGGCTGGCGCTGGTTGGTCTGGGGCGGATTTGCGATGCGCTGGGCGATAACCGGCTGGCTGTGATTATGCATAAAGCGGGCTATCAGCTTTTGCTGGGCACGCACGACCCTTACCTGATCACGATGGCGCAGATCAATTGGGCGGTGAATGTGCTTAAACTCGCCGACTATCCGCAAGCCCGCCAGCTACTGGACGCCGCCCTGCAAACCAGCCAGGAAAACCAGCTGCCGCATCATGCGGCCGAATGCCTGTTCAGGCTGGCGCAAATTGCGCTGGCGCAGGATCAGCTGGACGAGGCCGAAATGTGCATTGAAGAGGGCTTGCTATGCGTCAGCAATACACCTTATCACTGGGTGGAGGTCAACCTGCTGGCTGAGTGGGCCGAATTGCTGGCGCGGCAGGGCAATTGGCAGGAGGCCTATACCGCAGTGCAAAGGGCTTTGCGGCTGGCTGAGGAGGATGCATTCAAGCATCTGGAAATGCGGCTACTGCGCCAAGCGCAGCGCAATGCCAGCGAGCTGGGGCTGGCGGCGCATGCCGCAGAATACGAAAGGCGTGCGGCCTTTTTGCATCTGCACCTGCATGATCAATTGCTGCCGCCCGGCAGTCTGGAGCTGGGAGGCCTGCTCAGCTTGCTGGAAACAGAATCAGGGTGATCTTTCGATCACCCTGATTCTGGGTTATTGCGTTTCTATTTAGTTGATTTAGTTGGCTTTCAAGCGCAGCTCGGCCGCATTGGCGTGCGCAGTTAGCCCTTCACCGTGTGCCAGTACCGAAGCGATTTGCCCCAGTTTTTGCGCGCCCACTTCCGAGACCTTGATCAGGCTGGAACGCTTCTGGAAGTCATACACGCCCAGCGGGCTGGAGAACCGCGCGCTGCGGGCGGTTGGCAGTACGTGGTTCGGGCCGGCACAGTAGTCGCCGAGAGATTCGGAAGTGAATTTACCCATGAAGATCGCGCCCGCGTGGCGGATTTTCGGCAACAAGGCGTCCGGGTTTTCGACGGATAATTCCATATGCTCTGGTGCGATGTAGTTACAGATCTCGCATGCCTCGTCCAAGTCTTTCACCACAATCAGCGCGCCGCGATTGTTCAGCGAAGCGGCGATGATGTCTTTACGTGGCTGGGTATGGATCAGGCGCTCAATGCTGGCCTGCACTGCATCGACATACCCCGCATCCGGGCACAGCAGAATCGACTGGGCAATTTCGTCGTGTTCGGCCTGGCTGAATAAATCCATCGCCACCCAGTCCGGATTGGTCGTGCCATCGGCCAGTACCAGAATTTCCGACGGGCCAGCGACCATATCAATGCCGACAATGCCAAACACCGCGCGCTTGGCGGCGGCGACGTAGGCATTGCCCGGGCCGGTGACTTTATCGACTTGCGGCACGGTTTGCGTGCCATAGGCCAGTGCGCCAACGGCCTGCGCGCCGCCAATAGTGAATGCGCGTGACACGCCTGCCACATAGGCTGCGGCCAATACCAAATCATTGCGCTCGCCCTTCGGTGTTGGCACGACCATGATGATTTCGGCTACGCCAGCGACGTGCGCCGGAATCGCATTCATTAGCACCGAGGATGGATACGCGGCTTTGCCGCCGGGTACATAAATCCCAACGCGATCAAGTGCCGTCACCTGCTGGCCGAGTAGCGTGCCGTCTTCGTCTTCGTAACTCCACGAGCTCATTTTTTGCTTTTCGTGGTAACTGCGTACGCGAGCGGCGGCGGCTTGCAAAGCGGTGGCCTGATCGGCGGGAAGACGCTCGAAGGCGGCTTTGAGCTCGGCCTGGGTTAGCTCCAGATCGGCCATTGAATGGGCGCTGGTGCCATCGAATTGATTGGTGTACTCAACCACGGCCGCGTCGCCGCGCGCTTTGACATCGGCCAGAATCGCCGCCACGCGCTGATCGACTTGCGGATCTTGTGAGGTTTCAAAGGCCAGAAGGGCGGTGAGATCGGATTGGAAATCGGCGGAAGTGGAATCTAAACGGCGAATCATGGCACAGATCCAAAGTAATTTTTTATGGCGTAATTATACCTGTACTTGTGGTGTGCGCGGCTGAACCTCGCTGTAAATCGAGTTTGCTTCAGCGCTGCGTTTGTGTTGATTAGGTTTGCGGCGAGGGGCTTCGGACAATGATTGCGCAGCAGTGGTGTCCAAGAGTACAGCATGCCGGGCTTCAATCTGAATCTGCCTCAAGCTGGCCAGAGAGCCATTGAAATACGGATAGCCTTGTCACACAAGGAAGATGTGTGACGCGAGAGGGGATTTGTCCTCATATTCTGTGGCCGCAGTAGGTCGCCTCGCTCAGAGTGCAATATACTATTGGCATGTGGATATGCCCTATATGGGTATGTGGCTGAAAGTCTTTATATAATTGGGCTTCGGAGGTATACGTTTTGCAGCTTGGTATGCTGTCATTGTGATTTAGCCGCGCTGTTTTGATTTCTGCTCTGATGGCTTGTTGCCGCCAGTCTTTTTTCTAAGTGATTCCACGCTTGGGTAGTTTGCCTTGACCTATAAGGGAATACTGCCTTTTTTTCTCTCGGTGCATTTAATGCCAGCGCCGATTGACCACACAATATTCAAATGAAAGGACTATGGAATGCCCCTATTTGGAGTGCAGGCCAATCCGCCCGCTTCAGGCTCCCCCGCGGAGCTGGATAATCTGAACGCGACTGACACGCTCATCGCTGATGTTTCTGCTGTCCCAGCCCCGCTGATCGTGGGTATTGGTTGCTCTGCGGGCGGGCTGGAGGCATTGGAAGCGTTCTTTTCACAGGTGGGCTACGATTGTGAGGCCAGCTTTGTTGTTGTTCAGCATCTCGACCCTGACCATGAAAGCCATTTGGCTGAAATTTTACAGCATGTGTGTGTTTTGCCAGTGCAGGAGATTGTGGACAAGACGCCCGTGCAGCCGGGTTATGTCTATGTGATTCCTGCAGGAACAGATTTGTCCATCCGGCATGGCATTTTGCAGCTGTCTCATCCCTCTGGTAGCCGGGGCTTGCGTTTGCCAATTGATTTTTTCTTTCGCTCGCTCGCTGATGATCTGGGCGTGCGTGCGATTGGCGTGGTGTTGTCAGGGATGGGGTCAGATGGGGTCTTGGGTTTGGCTGCGATTAAGGCCAAAGGAGGCTTCACTCTCGCCCAGCTGCCAGCAAGTGCCAAAGCCGATAGTATGCCCCGCAGTGCGATTGAAGCGGGAATCGTCGATTTAATTGATCTGCCTGATGCTTTGATTGAGCCGATTGGTGATTACGCCCGGCAGCTGGTGACGCCTTGCCTGCATAGTGTGGCAGTGAGTAGTTCGAGCGAAATAGAGCAGATTCTAGATTTGCTTCGTGCAAAAACCCACCATGATTTTTCCCAATACAAACCCAATACCTTGCAACGTCGTATTGAGCGTCGTCTCGTCCTGCATCAAATCGAGTCTACCGCGGCGTATGTTGATTACCTGCGCAACAATCCGCAAGAATGCGAGCTGCTATTTAAAGAGCTGCTCATCGGGGTGACCCATTTTTTTCGAGATCCATTGGTGTGGGGGTTTTTGCAATCGATTGGATTTCCTACCTTGTTTGCGCGTCATGCCGATGGCAAAATTTTTCGCGCTTGGGTGCCTGCCTGCTCTTCAGGTGAAGAGGCCTTTACGCTGGCGATGTGTTTTGTCGAGGCTTTGGAGCAGGGCAAGCCCTCAGCTGCGTTTAGCCTGCAAATTTATGCTACCGATTTGGATGCGGACGCGATTGATCGGGCGAGAAGGGGGCTGTATCCGGCCACTTTGTATGATTGCATTTCACCCGAGCGCTTAAAGCGCTTTTTTGTGCAGGAAGAGGCTGGATATCGTATCTGCAAAGAAATCCGTGCGATGGTGATTTTTGCACAACAAAACATAATTTCGGATCCGCCGTTTACGCGCCTGGATATTTTATCGTGCCGTAATTTACTGATTTATTTTGACGCACAATTGCAGCGCAAGTTATTGCCATTGTTTCATTACGCGCTTAATGACAGTGGCTTGCTGGTGCTTGGTAGTTCCGAGAGCATCGGGGGGTTTCAGGATTTATTTATGCCGCTGGATCAAGCCTTGCGGATTTTTTTACGCTTAAAACAAGTGGTACAACCTTCTTTACTCAGCTTTACACCAAATATCAAAAATATGAGACAGTCCCATCCATTTCCGGTCGCGCTTGATGCTCATGATAGTTTAGAGCATCTCACTGATCAGTTTATTCAGCAAAACTACGCCCCGCCTGCAGTATTGGTGAATGCAACCGGTGATATTTTGTATATCAGTGGCCGTACCGGCAAATACCTTGAGCCTGCAGCAGGCAAGGTCAATATCAATATTCATGCCATGGCTCGTGAGGGCTTGCGCGAAGCGCTAACAGGCGTCATTCGCAAGGCGCTGGAACATCCTCAGCCAATTATGCTGCGCGGTTTGCAAATCAAATCAGGCGTGGGGGTCACGACGGTGAATGTGACTGTGCGGGGGATTGAACAACCCGAACGCTTGCGTGGTCGGGTGCTCATCGTTTTTTATGATTGTCCTGTGCAAACCACAGAGCTCGATAAGGCCGTTACCACAGATCGGGAACAGGCACTGGAATTGGAGTTAGCGCAAATGCGCGCGACTTTGCAGCAAACGCACGCTGAAATGCAAAGTGGCTTGGAAGAATACAGTGCCGCATTTGAGGTCTTGCAATCGACCAATGAAGAGTTGCAATCGACCAATGAAGAATTAACTACGTCGAAAGAAGAGCTGCAATCTCTGAATGAAGAAATGCAGACGGTTAATGCCGAGCTGCAAGCCACGGTCGATGAGCTCAATTGGGTTCGTAATGACATGACCAATTTGCTAAATAGCACTGAAATCGCGACGATTTTCCTCGATAGCCAGATGAAGCTACGCCGTTTCACGACCCATGCCACGCAATTATTCAAATTAATCCCGCGTGATGTTGGTCGCTCACTGACCGATATTGTGAGCGAGCTTGAATACCCGCAACTTAAAGAGGACGCGATTGAAGTCCTGCGCTCTTTGGTGTTTCAGGAAAAACAAGTTAAAACAATTTTGGGGCGTTGGTATCGGGTGCGGATTATGCCTTACCGCACCTTGGACAATGTTATTGATGGTGTAGTGATTACCTTTATTGATATTGCTGAAGTAAGTAGTTCCTTGCAACTAATTGGAATGAATTTTGCTTCAAAATAGGCTCTTCATAGGAGCCAAGCTTGAAACGTAATCTTTTAGGTCAACCACTCACGCCCGATGAAATCGTCATGTTAGAGAGCATGGCGCAACAGCATCATCACGCCAATTTTCGCCCACGCGCCTTGGGTTTATTGGCTTTGCACGAAGGAGAGTCGCCCAAGACCGTGAGCAAAATATTACGCATGAGCGAACAAATGGT
>NZ_VIRW01000016.1 GCF_009760905.1 Chitinibacter sp. GC72
CTAGCTAATCAGCCATCGGCCGCTCCAATAACAAGAGGTCTTGCGATCCCCCTCTTTCCCCCGTAGGGCGTATGCGGTATTAGCTATCCTTTCGGATAGTTATCCCCCATTACTGGGTACGTTCCGATGTATTACTCACCCGTTCGCCACTCGCCACCAGACCGAAGTCCGTGCTGCCGTTCGACTTGCATGTGTAAAGCATGCCGCCAGCGTTCAATCTGAGCCAGGATCAAACTCTTTCGTTTAATCGCTATGCTATTTTTACTACTTGGCTTGTACTTCAATACTCAAAGAAATAACGAGATGAACAATAAAGTTCGTCTTGTTAATTTTCTTTCTTGAGTGCAAGCACTTGTTTCGACTTACGAATCAAGCACTCACACTCATCGGCTGTAATTTGTTAAAGATCGGTGCGAGACAGAGAGAAACTTGTTTTGTTTCGCTGCGTCATCAGCAGAGAGGCCGAACTATACCCACCGCTCTGAAACACGTCAACACTTATCGACGAAGAAAAGCGAACAAAGGCGCTAAGTCATTGATCTGCATAGCAACGAAGTTTGAAACATATTTGCAGCACCAGAAAAAACCAGATTCGCAGCACCAGCACAGTACTGAACAAGTACAGCAAAAATTGCGCGCAATGGGCAGAAATAGCGACACCGAACGCTCAAACCAGGCAAAACCACCCCAGAAAATCATCAGAGTGCTGGCGTGAGCTGTGAGATGTATTGCCAAAACGGCTTATTACTATTCAGCAGTAATATTAGGTGCGACAATTCACCCCATTCAATTGCTTATATGTAGGAAGCCGCATGCCTTGGCAAGAACTCCGCCTTACCACCGACTCGGCACACGCCGAAGCTTATTCTGATGCACTGTTTGATTTGGGTGCGCTGTCTGTTTCAATTGAAGACGCTGCCGCAGGCACTAGCGATGAAAAGCCTATCTTTGGCGAACCAGGCGAGCCTGTCGATCAACTATGGGATACCAGTATTGTTCTGGCGCTATTTGAAGCTGATGCTGAAGTGGCGCTGATTGTCGCCGCTGCAGCGAATCAATTAGAACAAGCCGAGCCCAAGTTTGAGGTTGTTATTGTTGAAGAACAAGACTGGGTGCGCTTGACCCAATCACAGTTCGATCCAATCCCCATTTCACCACGCCTGTGGATTACACCAACGTGGCACGAATGTCCTGATCCGGCCGCGGTGAATATTCAGCTTGATCCAGGTCTGGCATTCGGCACCGGCAGCCACCCAACGACACGTCTGTGCTTGCAATGGCTGGACGCCAATATCAAAGGCGGAGAAACGGTACTGGATTACGGTTGCGGTAGCGGGATTCTGGCGATTGCGGCGATGAAGCTGGGCGCAGGTCCAACCGACGGGATTGATATTGATGCACAAGCGATGATCGCGTCGGAGCAAAATGCCGAACAAAACGGCGTAAGCGGCCGTTTCTTCTTGCCCGATGCAGCACCAGCGCAGACTTATTATGATGTGGTGGTCGCTAATATCCTGACCAATCCACTTAAAGCGCTTGCGCCACTGCTGGCTGGCCGCTGCCGTGTCGGCGGCCAAATTGTGCTGTCGGGCATTTTGTCGGAACAGGCGCACGAAATTGTGGCCATCTATGGCGAGTGGTTTGACTTTGTTGCACCAAAAGAACACGAAGGCTGGGTGTGTTTAGCTGGTGTACGTAAATAAAGCGTAAATATCGGTTAAAATCGCCGCCATGACTCAAATCACGCGCTGCCCTAATTGCAGCACCTCATTTCGCGTTACCGATGATCAGCTTGCAGCACACCAGGGCAAGGTGCGCTGCGGTCGGTGCTCCTTTGTGTTTAACGCGCGTGATTTTTTGCTGCGGGTTGAAAAAACCGAAGCGCCTGAAAAAGAACAAGAGGGTATTGCTCCACAGGCCAATCCTGAAAAGCCCTCTAAGGCAATACCCACAGAAGCTCTCATTCATGCAACTGAAGCAGCACCAGGCAGCATCCCGCCGCAGCCTCAACAAGTACAGCCTCAACAAGTACAGCCGCAACACGCAGAGCCCGCGCAAGCAGTCGAGTCAGCAACACAAACAACCGAGAAACCCGCTGAGCGCAAAAACGAGCGGGATCTGCAGCGCGCACTGGCGCGCTTGATCAAAAAAACGCAACGGCCAAAAACACGCAAGGTTCGCAAGCCATCGCGCCATACCATTGCAGTGCGCGAAGAAAATCTGCAGTCCGACGCAAATACCAATACTACGCTGCGCCAACCTAGCGAAATCGACACTGAAGCTGAATACCGCCCGATTCTGGATGATTCGGATGATCTGTTTTTGCCCCCCAAGCGCAGCCGCTGGGCTTGGCTATGGTCATTAGGCAGCCTGATGCTGCTGCTAGCACTACTGGCTCAGCTCGCTTTTAATTTCCGTCTGGAATTAAGTCAGGAATTTCCGGCCTTGCGCCCCAAATGGCAGGCTTTGTGCGTGCACCTGAAATGCGAGATGCCTCTGCCGCGGCAGGCTGATTTGCTTAGATCGGAATGGTCGGAACTGACTTACATTCCCGATCACCCGACGCTGATTCAGGTTAAAGCCACTTTGCGCAATCTGGCTCCATTCGAGCAGGCGCTCCCCAAACTTGAGCTAACCCTCACCGATGAAAATGAACGCGTGGTGGCAAAAAAAATCTTTCTAGCGAAGGAATACCTGGCTCAAACCGAAGCGGGCCAGCAGGCCATTTTGCCCAACGATGAATTGCACGCCTTTTTGCAACTTGATCTGGGTACTCTAAATTCCACCGGCTACTCGCTCTACTGGTTCTATGATTGACCCGGCGCAACCCTGCGGCGCTTCCCACTTGTAATTGCCAAGTCAAAGACCATACTGAGAAGATCATTTTTCAGGGGAACCGAGATGTCTACCGTTATGCTCAATGGCACGCCAGTCAGTATTGGTGGTCGCTTTCCACACGTGGGCGATACCGCGCACAGCTTTATGCTGGTTGATACCAATTTGCAAGATGTGGCGCTGTCCAAGTTCTGGGGCTTGCGCAAAATCATTGCCGTGGTGCCCAGTCTTGATGCCGCCATTGGCCTGACGATTGCGCGCCGGCTGGAAAAGCTGGCGTATGAGCTCAACAACACCAGCATCATGACTGTATCGGTTGATACGCCCTACGCTCTGGCCCGAATTGGTGAAGCGGAAGGCTTTCGCAAAATCCAGCTGATGTCGACATTGCGCGGGCGCGATTTTCATAAGGATTACGGCGTCATGATCACTGACGTGCCGCTATCGGGATTGATGACCACGGCCTTGTTTGTGCTGGATACCAACGATACCGTGCTGTATGCCGAACTGGTTGCAGAATTGATGAACGAGCCCAATTACGATGCGGCCATGGAAATTCTCAATCCGCCACCGGCCGAAGCAGAAGGCGAATAAGCGGCGTACGCCAAAAAAAAAGCCGATTTTTCGGCTTTTTTTTTATGACCACTGCCCCCATCTTTACTCTGGCAACAATCAAATTAATATTGCCCATATTCAACGACCACTTAATGATTGGAGATTTACCCATGTCCACAGTTACTCTTGGCGGCAACCCTGTCAACGTAAACGGCAACTTCCCTGCAACAGGCAACACAGCACCTGCGTTCTCGCTCGTTGCCAAAGACCTGTCCAACGTTACTCTGGCCAGCCTGGCTGGCAAGCGCAAGATTCTGAATATTTTCCCAAGTGTGGACACGCCAACGTGCGCCGCATCGGTACGTCGCTTCAATGAAGCCGCTGCCAAACTGGAAAATACCGTTGTATTGTGCATTTCTGCCGATTTGCCGTTCGCACAAAACCGCTTCTGCGGCGCCGAAGGCCTTGAAAATGTAGTGAATCTTTCAACCATGCGCGGCCGCGAATTCTTGGCCGCCTACGGCGTGGAAATTGCCGAAGGCCCACTGGCAGGCGTTGCAGCGCGTGCGGTAGTAGTACTCGATGCCAATGATCAGGTGCTGCACAGCGAATTGGTTGCTGAAATCAAGGAAGAGCCGAATTACGCCGCTGCTTTGGCCGTTCTGGCTTAAGCAAAAAAGCTGTACTAGATTCATCGTCAAAATCAGTCGGCCTTTCGGGGCTGATTGAACGAGTAAGCTGGCGGCGGTGACTGAATAAGGGCAGATACCGTAAAATGCAATATGACGGGTTTGCCCTTTTTTGTACGCCCTACTTTGTAAACCGCAGCACCGAGACAGAAAGTCACCATGAGCGATTGGCCAAACGAGCTATTTGAAAATCACCCGGCCTTCCAGCCCATCCGTGCGCACCTGTCACGCTTTTCAGCGCCCCCCAGTTATCAGGACTGGGCGGCGACTCCCGTGGTGGCACACAGCGCCAGTGGCGCGCCCATTCGCTTTGTCCCCAGCGAACAAATTAGTGAATATTATGAGCTAGCCATTTACCAGCATGGTTTGGTTGCGACACGGCTGAACTGGCATGACACGTTTAACGCCATGATCTGGCATGCTTTTCCACTGAGCAAATCAGCGCTGAACGCCATGCACCAGCGTATCATCGCCGCCGATCCGTCCTCCAAAGCCCGCGGACCTCGCCGCGACGCCGCCACGCTGTTTGATGAATGCGGCTTCATTCTGCCCTACTGCGACGAGCAATTACTGGATTATCTGATTGCGCATGAGTGGACCGAGCTGTTTGTCGATCAAGCCGCAGCATGGGGGAAGCGGATTTCTGCGTTCTCGTTCGGGCACGCCAATTTTGAACATCTGCTCGCGCCTTTTATCGGTCTTACCGGCAAATGCTGGCCAGTCAAAGTCCAAGCCGATTTTTTCCAGCGCGACACTGCAAGTCAATGCCAAGAACTGGATCAGACACTCTCCAGCCTGATCAATGACAATTGCTTGCAACAACCACGGCAATTACCCGCGCTACCCTACCTAGGCATCCCCGGCTGGTATCCGCAACAGAACGCCTCGTTCTACGAGAACCACCAATATTTCCGAAAAAAGCGTAACCATTCGCCAAACGATCATATGACGTGAGTTTTACTATGGTCACGCTGATGCTGATTTTGAATGGCAAACAGGCTAGCTTGTTTTAACAGTAGTGACGAATACAGGCAATCCGTAATATTGTAATGTACCTCACCAGAATTCATAGCAAGTTGTCCTTAGGTCAGGGAAGCGCAAAACTAACGGGACGGGCTTTGTCTAACACAGTAAAATAGAAATCACGCACCTCTGGTGTTTTTTTCACGTCTCAGGATTGATGCAGTGTTTTCGTTCTTCCGCAAAAAAGGTCCAGACGGACAAGAAGTCCTCACCCAAACCGCGCCGCTGACCCAGCCGGGGTCGACGCCCGAGACGCGACCGGGCAGTAGTGTGCCGCCATCAGAGAGCGGCCCAGCAACGGCTGCGCCTTCAAGCGTACCGAATGACCATCACTATGATTTGTCGCAGCTCTCGATTGAAGTCTCCAGCAGTAGTGACAGCATTAGCCCGGCCGAAGAACAAGCGGCAATGATGCATGCCAATGGCCAGCTTGCTGCCGCCGCCAAGATTTTGTTGCTCGACAAGCCCAACTTCGCCGGTAAGCGCCGGCTGGAATCATGGATGATGCTGTTTGAATTATTGCAGCAGCATAATCAACGTGAGGCCTATGAGGCACTGGGTCTGGATTTTGTCCTAGAGTTTGAAAAAACCCCGCCAACCTGGCGCGAACAAAATACCGTTTCGGATAAAAAACCCACCGCTAGCGGCTACTTTGCCCTGAGCGGCAAATTGTCGATCGAGAATATTGATAAATCGATCCAGACTTTTTATCAACTGCATAAAAATAATGATTTATTGCGCGTTGATCTGACTAAAATCACCGCCATCGACACCATTTCCGCTGCCGAGATTCTGGCCGCATTGCAGCAAAGCCACAAAAAACCCAATAGCCTGCAATTGATTGGCAGCGCCAAATTCATCGAGATTTTGAGATCGCACATTGAAGTAGGCCGCCGCCAACCTGCTGAAGCGCCGTTCTGGCTGCTGCTGATCGAGCTGCATCAAGTACTGGGCTTGCAGGAAGAATTCGAAAACATCGCGATTGATTACGCGATTACTTTTGAAGTTTCTCCACCATC
Organism: Chitinibacter sp. GC72; assembly: GCF_009760905.1. Lineage (GTDB taxonomy): Bacteria > Pseudomonadota > Gammaproteobacteria > Burkholderiales > Chitinibacteraceae > Chitinibacter. The sequence goes on from NZ_VIRW01000016.1 coordinate 6,122, forward strand.
GTGGGATCCACGCCAGGCCCCCAAATCGGCCGCACAAATTGCCAGTGATGAAGCGCAGGCCAAGGCCGAGATTCACGAGGCCGAACAGGAAAAAAACCGCCTGATCGGCAGCATTTCCAACGACAAACCCGAAATGCTGGCGCGGCTAAACGAGCTGGTTCGGGTGCATGCCAACCCGGTGATTGATCTGAATGCCATCGAGCGCATTGATTTTGACTCGGCCGGGCAAATGCTCAATCTGGCGATGGACTGGCTGCAACAAGGCAAGCAGGTGCGCTTTGTTAACGTCAACCCGCTGGTTCACACCTTGCTACGCGTCATGAGCATCACCGAAATGGTCAGCGTTGAATTACGCAAATAATCCGGCTTGCATTTCACCCAGAGTGTCGCCATCTAGCTCGCATATCTGATCAAACGCTGGAGTAATGTATGGAGCAATTTGACGGCACCACGATCGTCTCGGTACGCCGGGGCAATCATGTCGCAGTGGGTGGGGATGGCCAGGTGACGCTGGGCAATATCGTGATCAAGGGTACGGCGCGAAAGGTGCGCAAGCTGTATCGCGATCAGGTGATTGTTGGCTTTGCGGGCGGCACCGCCGACGCTTTCACGCTGTTCGAGCGTTTCGAAGCCAAACTGGAAAAGCATCAGGGGCATCTGACCCGCGCCGCTGTCGAAATGGCCAAGGATTGGCGTACCGACCGCATGCTGCGCCGCCTTGAAGCGATGCTGATTGTCGCCGATCCAACTGCCACGCTGGTGATCACCGGCAATGGCGACGTGCTGGAACCGGAAGGTGGGATCGCCGCTATTGGCTCCGGTGGCGCTTATGCCCAGGCTGCAGCGCGCGCCTTGCTGGAAAACACCGATTATCCGCCGGAAGTGTGCGTCAAAAAAGCACTCGAAATCGCTGGCGATCTATGTATCTACACCAATCAAAATCATGTGGTGGAAAGCATGGGCGCGCAAGCCATTGCGCTGAGCGACCAGAGCGATGCGCTGTAAGCCTGTTCAAACGCGCTGAATCAGCCCCATCAGGCGGCATTTCTCGTAAAATGTCGCCATGACCGATCCCATCCGCTTACTGCGCGAGCTTGATGCGCAGCATTTCACCTCCGGCACGTTGATTGCCGAACGTCTGGACATTTCTCGTTCCAGCGTCTCGACCGCACTGGCGCAAGCCGAACAATTTGGCATCACGCTGGAGCGGCGCAGTGGCGCTGGCTATCGGCTAGAACAAGATATCGATTGGCTTAGCCTCGATACACTCCGGCAGTATCTACCGCCAGACAGCATTCTGCATATCACTCTGGCTGATACCCTTGAATCGAGCAATCGACAGCTGCTAAAAAACCCGCAGCACGGGCATGTTCTGGCGTGCGAATGGCAAACCGGCGGGCGTGGCCGTCTGGGGCGGCGCTGGCTGGGCAGCCTAGGTGGCAGTCTGATGTTCTCGCTGGCCTGGCAATTTAACGGCGGCCCGGCTCAGTTGGCGGGCTTGTCACTGGCGGTGGGAGCCATCGTTGCGCAAAGCTTGCGTGAGGCGGGCGTCGCACAAATCGGCCTGAAATGGCCGAACGATTTATTGCTGCAACGCGATGCCAGCGCGGCGCAGAGCGACAATCCGGACTATGCCAAAGTGGGCGGCATCCTGATTGAAATGCAAGGAGATGCGCTGGGGCCGGCGCAGGTGGTGATCGGCATTGGCCTGAATCTATCTTTTCCGCGTCACTGGCAAGATGAGCTTGATCAACAGGCAGGCAGCCTGCAAGCCGCCGGGCTGCGTGACAACCGCAATGCCTTGCTAGGGCGATTGCTAGGTGCGCTGGAGCAAGGACTCGGCCAGTTTGCGCAAAGCGGGTTCGCGCCCATGCTGGCGCAGTGGGAGTCCTTGCACGTCTGGCAACTGCAGATGGTCAACGTGATCGCGCCCGACGGACAAACCCAGACCGGCCAGCTACTTGGCCTGGCTGCCGACGGCTCATTAAGGCTGTTGTGCAGCGACGGAGAAAAATTGATTCACACTGGCGATGTTAGCCTCAGGCGGCTGGCATGAACCCGCCTTTACTGATTGATCTGGGCAATACCCGCATCAAGTGGCGCCTGGGCGAACACGCAGCAGCGGGCAGCGCCAGCACGGTGGAGGAATGGATCAGCCAGTGCGCCGACCTGCCCCGCCCTGCTGCGATTCTGATTTGCGCCGTGGGCGCGCCCGAACGCTATCAGGCACTGGTGCAATTCTGCCTGCAGCACTGGGCTTTGCAGCCCCAACGCCTGCAAGTAAGCCGCTCGGCGCTGGACGTACACAACCACTATCAGGATTTAAGCCAGCAAGGCACTGATCGCTGGGCGGCGGTGCTGGGCGCCAAAGCCCGCTTTCCGGCGCAAAATTTGCAAATTGTCTCGGCTGGCACCGCGCTCGTCGTCGATACGTTGACGCGTGATGGTCAGTATCTAGGTGGCAGCATTGGCCCCGGCTTAGGCCTGATGAAACAGGCGTTATTTCATGGCACAGCGCAACTACCGCTGGCTCACGGCCAGCTTGTTGCATTTCCGTGCAATACATTGGATGCCATTGAAACCGGCTGCCTGCGTGCCATCAAGGGTATGCTAATGGAGAGCATACTAGATATGGCCTCCAATAATATACCCATCGATAAAACAATCATCTTCGGCGGCGACGCCGAACACATCGTTTCGCAGCTTAACCTAGCTGCGAAGACAGTAGATAATCTGGTTCTTGACGGCCTCTACGCCCTTTACCTTGCTGCCGACGGAGCATTTACCCAATGAAAGCCATTTTTGCCCTGCTCGTCATCGCCAATCTACTGGTCTTTGGCTGGTATCAGCTTGACGCTCAGCCGATGACGGTCACACTGCAAAGCCGAGAGAAAAACGCCTCAGCAGTCAAAGTGGTAACCGGCATGCTCGGCAATAGCCAGGAGCTAACGGCGGCACCAGAAGAAACCCCACTTAGCGAAGCATCAAGCGAGCCTGAAGTGAGCCCAGTAGCCAGTCCAGTCACCAGCCCTGAGCCCACCCGAGCCGCCAAAGCCACAGCCGCCCCCACGCCGCTGCAGCTGGCCTGTGCCCGCTGGACTGGCATCACCGGCGAGCAGATTGCCACAGCCCGCGACAAGCTGCGTGCGCTGGGCATCAACGCCACCGAAACCAGCAGCGGCGAATCGACCAAGGTCTGGGTGTATATGCCGCCGCTGGAAAGCATGGAAGTGGCCAAAACCAAGGCCGCACAGCTGGCCGAGCTGGGTGTGACAGATTACTTTATTGTGAATAATGGCGGGCGCTGGCAAAACGCCATCTCGCTGGGCATCTTCAGTACCCGCGAGGCCGGCGAGCGCCATCTGGCCGAATTGCAAGCCAAAGGCGTCCGCTCCGCCGTGGTGCGCGATCGCGATGATACCCTTAAGCAAGCGAGCTTTAACGCGCGCAATCTCAGTGAAGCGCAGCTGGCACAATTGAACAAAATCAGCCTGCAATTCAAAGGCTCGGTGGTTCGCGAACTCAATTGCAAATAACTGGATAAACAAAAAGCCCGAAAGATCGGGCTTTTTCAGTTTAATTGCAGCGCTGAGTAAACATAATCGCGAATGACAATCAGGGGTAGCTGTATTGCTGCCAGCGCAATTCCGGATCGCGGACAATATAGATTTCCGGCGTAGGGCTCGCCACAGGCTTGGCCGCCACCGTTTCACCCCAGCTTATTCTGGGCTTGGCTGCCGTCGTTGCACTGCCAGCGGCGCTCGTTGCCGATAGGAAATTCGGCAAGACCTTACCGGCAGGCAGGCTGCCAGCGGGCATCACCCGCACCAAACCTGGCGTCACCGCTTCGTTCGCCGCAGCATGCGAGGTATTCCGGCTGGTTTTATGCGTTGCCGCTGCACGGCGAGGGGCTTTGGAAGGGACGTACTGACGCACCAGCGGAGCCTGTTGGGTCTGTGAAACAGGGCGGCTGCTGCCGTATTTGGGTGGCACATACTGCACCACAGGCGGCTCGCTGGGCGCAGCGGCCGCTTCATGCGCCGGCGGATCGGCCTTGAGCTTGCCACCCGGCTTGAGGTTTTCCACCTGGGTAGGCGGGGCATTCTTGATCGTACCGTGCGTGGCCGCGGGTTTGGCGCTGGCTTTTGCGCCTGCAGTCGGCGCTTCATTGGCCATCAGTAGCGCGGGGAACATCAGACAAACCGCCAGATAGTATTTCATTTTTTACCCTCCCGACCCACAAACCGGACGTAATCGCCCGCCTGAACCGCATTGCCGGACATGGCACCGACCGAAAACAGCGGTTGCACCTGCATCACCTGCACACTACCCACAATCTCTTCGGGTAAACCCAGACTCATGCTTGGATCAAAACTGGCCGCCGCCAGCGGCAATGCACCGGGCTGTATTCGATACACCTGCAGGGTATCGCCCACAGCGACTTGCGAGGTAACACCTGCATCAAAATACACCCTGCCTTTTTCAACCCGGGTAATCCGGGCGGAAAAAGGAATGCAGCCAACATCCTGACTGAGCAAATCAACACCTTGCTGCAATTTGGTATCAATCAGGCGGCCAAAATCGGTTTCTTTAAATCCAGCCGTCCCCATGCTGGTGGCGCTATCTTGCATCACCGTCCCGCTCGCTTTGCCTGCCAGCAGATGCCGGTTGATCAATGCGCCCGACACCCCGTCAAACACAAACAGCTCATACTCGAAGCGCCGTGCCTGCGGCGTGGCTTTAAAGCCGAAGCCGGTAAAATCAACTAGCGGCAAATTCAGCTCCAGCTTGCGCTCGCCCGCTTTCACATCGCCACGATGGCGGCTGAGCGTGTAGCGCTCGCCACTGGTCGATAAATCGCGCACCACCGCGCCTACAATAAACTGCACGGCGTAGCGGCGCGCCATTTCGCGGACACGCTCGGGTTGCAACAGCGGATCGCTCAATTGGGGCTGCAACTCAAACACCGCTTCAGTTTGCGTGCGCTGTGGCAGAAATGCACCGCTCTCGTAAAACTTGCGCACCATTTCCAGCTGCAAACCCTCTGAAAAGCGATCCAGATCGGCCATTTGCACCGGACGTTGAATCCAGATGTGCGAAACCAGAATCTTCCGCTTATAACCACCGCCATGACACTGCTGAACACGAGGGCTGGCAGCAGCCGTTTCGGCCGCCACCGAAGGCAGCTCGGCCGGTGCTACTGCGGGATCGACATCCACGATGACATGCAAAAAGCCATTGCTTTGCCACTCTTTAAGCTGGCGATATTCACCCAGCGGAGCGCCGCGCAACTGGCTGGATTCGCCCCACTTTTGCCCTGACTGTTGCGTATGGCTGGTCAGATTCGCACCATTGAACAAGGCGGCATTTTCCAGCGCGTCGGCAATCGCCGCGCGGCGAGCCGATTCCAGCCCTTCGCTGCCCAAAGGCGCAATGCCTTCGTGTTGCGCGGCCAGTACACTGGCGCTCAGCCCCAGGGCCAGCGCAAAAGTACGCAGCATCATCACAGTGACAGATAGAAATTCTGGCTAGGCTGCACTTTCATCGACACCGGCTGCGGAACGACTTTCATCGGTGCGGCATCACTGGCAGGTGCTTCGCCTGTCGTGCTATGCGCAGCAGCCGATTGCGCTGCACGATAAAAATCCCCGCCTAGCGTCAATTCCAGCGTGGTTTCAAAAGCGCCATCGGGCAGTGGCGTCACAGTAACAACGCGTGCACCGCGAAGATGCGCCTCAACATAAGCACGAAAGCCGTCATTATTCATCGCCATGGCCGATACCGAGCTATTGCCGGTAATTTTGATCCCAGCAACAGTCTCAGCTAGCGAACGATAGGCATCGAGCTTGGCCGCCCGCATGGCCAGCAAACGGCGCTGCGAAGGTGACAAACCATCCATCGTGGGCATGGCCCCATAACCCACGGCAGTAATTTTGCCGGGCAATACCACCGGCGGCTGAGCCACGCCTTCAGACGAATGGGCGGCTGTATGCTGTGCGGTGCCGGCGCACGCGCTCAAACCCAGCAACAAGCTGCTTGCCAGCGCAAAAGACAAGGCAGATTTCAATTTAAACGGGTGAGGCATCATGCTCTCCTGACGATATCGGTTGGGCTTTTTCCACTCTAGCCAGCGCCAGACGAAAAGCCAGTGGCTCGCCTCTCCGGCCCGACCATCAGAGCCGGTGACGTGTGCTGACCGTCGTGCCAAAGCAAGGAGCCGCCCTCTTCGGACTATATCGGCAGGCAGGCAGTTTTCTGCAGCCTGCAAGATGACAACTTGCTTAAATTTTCTTAAAAACCAGATCCCAAACACCGTGACCGAGCTTGATGCCGCGGTTTTCAAATTTGGTCAGCGGACGATAATCCGGGCGCTCGGCGTAGCCGGTTTCGCTCCTGGCGGTGTTTTGCAACGCGGGTTCGGCACTGAGCACTTCCAGCATTTGAATCGCGTAATCTTCCCAATCGGTAGCCAGATGCAAATAGCCGCCGGTTTTAATCCGCGACACCAGCTGCTTAACGAATTCAGGCTTGATCAGGCGACGTTTGTTGTGACGCTTTTTGTGCCACGGATCGGGAAAGAAAATATGCGCGCCGTCGAGCGAATCAGGCGTAAGCATATGTTCCAGTACTTCGACCGCGTCGTGCTGGACAATACGCAGATTGGTCAACGATTGTTCGCCGATTAATTTGAGCAAGCTACCGACGCCGGGCGTATGCACTTCAACGCCCAGAAAATCGGTGTCTTGGCGTGCAGCCGCAATTTCGGCGGTCGCCGTACCCATGCCAAAGCCGATCTCTAGGACACGCGGTGCTTGGCGGCCAAAAGCGGCGTCCAGATCAAGCGCGGCTGGCGCGTAATCAATGCAGAATTGAGGGCCAAATTCTTCCAGCGCGCGCGCTTGGCCAGTCGATAAATGCCCCTGGCGCAGTACAAAGCTGCGAATCGAGCGGCGGCGCAGATTCTCTGCGCCTTCGTCGGCGATGGGTGTATTGTCGGCCGCGTCGTTTGGCTCGGCAACGCTGCTTGGGTGTTCGTTTTCAGTGCTCATGGCATATCCTTGCGATGCAAAAACGCCGCGCTCCCTGACCCAGATGATCAAGCCGCAACGGCGTTTTGTTCAATCTGCGCATTTTAATCCCCACGACCGTTTTCACCAAGCACGGCTGGCAGTTTTTACTTGCCCATTCCAACGCGGGGCTAATTGTGATTTGCCGCAATCAGCAACAGCCGAGTTTGCTTGCCAATTGCATAACAAGCGCAAACGCAACAATGCTGCTTTTGCATTAGACAATCATTATCATTTATATGGTTTTCACGAAAAACTGAATACTTCAGGAGAGAAGTTATGACGTTCAAACCAATCGCAGCCGGAATTTTGTTAATGCTTGCGACACAAACTTATGCCTACGAAGACTCGGGAACAGTCGAAGCCGGTCATTGGGAACTAGAGCTGGGAATCGAACGTGCATCTGCTGAGAGCGGGGATGAAACAGCTCTGGAGCTCGCTGCCACTTTGGCTTATGGCCTTAGCGAGAATCTCGACATTTTCATTTCTGCCCCTTACCAATCGAACAAAGTCGCAGAAGAAAGCCGGCAAAAAGGCCCGGCAGATGTGTCATTGGGGCTCAAATGGCGATTTGTCGAGCACGACAAACTGAATCTGGCACTGGCTGCCAGCGCCAGCCTACCCAATGGCGATGAGAAAAAAGGCCTGGGCGCAGGTCGCAGCCAATATGCCGCCAACTTGATCGCCGATTATCAGTTGAGTGAATTAACCTTATTTGCCAATAGTGGCTACACCTATGCAAATAATCGTGCGGGTGAAAAAAAAGACATCTGGAATTTGGCACTGGCAGCCGAATACGCCTTTAGCGAGCATTTCGCCGCCAATCTTGAATGGAGTAGCGAACGCAATGCAGAGGCTGGAGCCCATCAGCATCCAGCGTATCTGGGCGCCGGCATCACCTGGAGTCCAGCTGAGCAGCTTGATGTGGACTTGGGCTACCAATACGGACTCAATCATGCTGCGGATGACCATATTGTCTCTGCGGCGGTGACGTTGCACTTTTAAATCACGCCACACTGCAATGGATTGAAACGATAGGATTGATGATCATCAGCAGTAGGGTGACCATCAATCAGATTGCCCCCGCAAGTGCACTCACACACCCAGACTGTAATAGCGGTACACGGTATCGAGCTGATAACCCAGCGATTCATACAAAGCCTGCGCCTTGCTATTGGTATGCGCCGTTGACAGCTCCAGCCACGCCGCGCCTGAGTCACGCGCATGCTGCGTGGCCTTGTTCATCAAAGAGCGCGCCACACCTTGCCCACGCGCCGCGTCACTGACGAATAAATCGGACAACAGCCAGATGCGCTTGGCGGCAATCGAGCTGAACACTGGATAGAGCTGGACAAAGCCCAGCGCAGCACCAGCATTGTCCTGTCCGAGCAAAATCACCGATTCGCGCAGACTCAGCCTTTCAGCGATAAAAGCACGCGCAGCGGGCAAATCATGTGCTTGTTCATAAAACACGCGGTAGTCGGCGAACAGCGGTGCGATCAAATCCAGATCGTCGAGCGTGGCGTAGCGAACAGTGGTCATTGATGATATCCATACAAAAGGGTATTGGCCTGCAGAATAGTGGGAATCTAATCTGCAGAGCAATACCCTAATGATGCCGATTTAAAAACACAGTGTTTTCAAACTAATCCTTCTACGACAGTAAACCCGTATGCGCAGGCGAGCGAGCCAAAATAATTTGAGTCAGGCCGAAGCACAGAAACCGGAATGTACTCAAAGTACATGAGGATTTCGAGCATCGTACTGACTCAAAGTATGCAGGCGCAGCCGCCTGATCATGCGGGTTTATTTGGCTGCGATCAGGCCCGATGTCGGGCTTGATGGATCAGCACTATACAATTTGCGTGGTACACGACCGGCCAGAAAGGCGTCACGACCGGCTTGCACGGCCAGCTTCATGGCGCGCGCCATGCGAATCGGGTCTTGCGCACCAGCAATCGCGGTATTCATCAAAATCCCGTCGCAGCCCAGCTCCATTGCCACGGCCGCATCAGATGCCGTGCCCACACCCGCGTCGATCAATACCGGCACATTGGCCGAGTCGATAATCAGGCGCAGATTCCACGGATTCAAAATCCCCATGCCCGAACCGATTAATGAGGCCAAAGGCATGATCGCGCAGCAACCGATTTGCTCCAGCTCTTTGGCGATAATCGGGTCATCCGAGGTATACACCATCACATCAAAGCCATCTTTAACCAGCGTTTCAGCGGCTTTGAGCGTTTCACGTACATTCGGGTACAGCGTGTTCGGATCGCCCAACACTTCGAGTTTCACCAATTTATGGCCGTCGAGCAATTCACGCGCCAAGCGCAAAGTACGTACCGCATCTTCAGCGTTGTAGCAGCCTGCGGTATTCGGCAAATACGTGTATTGCGACGGCGGCAAGGCGTCGAGCAAGGATGGCTGCGATGCATCCTGACCAATATTCACGCGGCGAATGGCCACGGTGACAATCTCGGCGCCCGACTCATCGACCGCAGCGCGCGTTTGCGCGAAATCTTTGTATTTACCAGTCCCAACAATCAGCCGTGACTGATAAGTTTTGCCTGCAATTTGAAAAGCATCATTCATTATTCTTGCCCCTGTTGGAATCAATAAGCGAGGTATATGCCTGCAGGCCAATATCAAAAAGCTCTAGCAGGCAATACCCATTAACCACCGCCGACGGCGACCACCATCTCCAGCACATCGCCATCGAGCAGCTGCGTGCTGGCGTGCTCGCTTTTAGGCACGATCTCGCCATTGCGTTCAATCGCAATGCGTTTGCCAGTCAACTCCAGCTCGACGATCAATTGGGAGACGCTCAGTGACTCGGCAAACTCGCGTGCCGCGCCATTAATAGAAATCTGGATCATGGTTTAAACCGATATGGAAAACTTGGCTGCGATATTAACATGCAGACCGAAAGCTGCTTTGATGCCACGCAGGGATTGGCCGATTTTTCGCGGATTTGCAGCAGCACGGCCACTAGGGGCCCGCACTGCTGCCAGGTGACCAGCGAGGCTAAGCGCGCACCCGCTGCAAACGATAGACCGTAGGCAAAGCGCGCAAATGCTTGAGCACTTTAGCCAGATGGATGCGATTGTGCACTTGCAGCGTGAATTGCACGCTCAGATAACGCTCGTGCGATTCGACAGCATCGCCCATCGTCACCGCCGCAATATTGGCTTCGGCTTCGGCGACCACCGCCGCCAAAGAGGCCAGCGTACCACGCTCGTTTTCGGCCAGAATCTTGATCGGCACGTCAAACAGCCGGGCCACATCCGGATCCCAGTCCACATCGATCAGCTTATCGGCATCGATGCGGCCTTTGGACACCTGCGGGCAATCGTGGGTATGCACGACCAGGCCGTGATCTTTTTTCACAAAGCCCAGAATCGGATCGCCCGGAATCGGGTTGCAGCAACGGGCAAACTGGATCGCCATGCCTTCGGTGCCACGAATCGTGACCGACATCGGCTTTTTGCCCTGCCGCCCGTCTTCAGACCAGGTTCCGGCCAGCTGAAGCAGTCGCTTGGCTACGACAACACCTAGTTTCTGCCCCAGCCCGACATCGGCCAGCACCGCTTCGCGTGATTTTTCGCCGCTTTCGCGCAGGTATTTTTCCCAGATGTCGTCATTGACATGCAGTGGCTGATGCAGCGCCGAGAAGGCCTGATTCAAGAGACGCTCGCCCAGATGCACCGATTCATCAAAACGCATGGTTTTGAGGAAATGGCGGATTTGCGAGCGCGCCTTGCCGGTCGTCACAAACGAGAGCCAGCTAGGGTTGGGCTTGGCATGCGCCGCCATCACGATTTCAATATGATCGCCATTTTTCAGCTTGGTCCGCAACGGCACCAGCTCGTGATTCACCTTGGCTGCAATACAGCCGTGCCCCACATCGGTGTGGACGGCGTAGGCAAAATCAACGCAGGTTGCACCATTGGGCAAGCTGAGGATTTTGCCTTTCGGCGTGAAAACATACACCTGATCAGGAAAGAGATCGACTTTCAGATGCTCAAGAAACTCGACGGCATCGCCCGATTCAACCTGCAATTCCAGCAGAGATTGCAGCCATTGATGGGTTTTTTGCTGTACTTCGGAGAAACCTTCATCGCCACTTTTATACATCCAGTGGCTGGCGACGCCCGCATCGGCAATCCGATGCATTTCGGCCGTGCGGATTTGCACTTCAATGGGCGTGCCATACGGGCCGAACAGCGTGGTATGCAGGCTTTGATAGCCATTGCTTTTGGCAATGGCGATGTAATCTTTAAATTTGCCCGGAATCGGCTTAAACAAAGCGTGCAAGGCGCCGAGCGCCAGATAGCAATGCGCATTGTCTTTGACAATAACGCGGAAAGCATAAATATCGAGCACCTCGGAGAAGCTCAGGTGCTTTTCAACCATTTTGCGATAGATCGAAAACAGATTTTTCTCTCGCCCCGAAACCTGCGCTTCGATCTGGTGCGCGACCAGCTTGGCATTGATCGAGTCGAGAATTTTTTGCACCACCTCACGGCGGTTGCCGCGCGCGGCTTTCAGCGCTTTGGACAAAACATGATGCCGGCGCGGGTGCAGGTATTTGAACGCCAGATCATCCAGCTCCTGATACACCGCGTTCAGCCCAATGCGGTTGGCAATCGGCGCGTAGATTTCCATCGTTTCGCGGGCAATGCGTTTTTGCTTGTCGGCACGCATTGAATCCATCGTTCGCATATTGTGCAAACGGTCAGCCAGTTTAATCAGCATTACGCGCAAATCGCGCGCCATCGCTAACAGCATTTTTCGGAAGTTTTCCGCCTGTGCTTCTTCCTTGCTCTGGAATTCGAGCTTGTCGATCTTGCTCATGCCATCGACGATCTCGGCGACCGCTTTGCCGTATTTCTCGGTCAGCTCCAGCTTGGTCACGCCGCTGTCTTCCATCACATCGTGCAGCAGTGCGCCAGCCAGGGCCTGCGCGTCGAGCTTCCATTGCGTGAGGATGGTCGCCACGGCCAGCGGGTGCGAAATATACGGCTCGCCCGAACGGCGCATCTGGCCGCGATGCGCGTTTTCAGCGAATAAAAAAGCCGCCCTTAACATCTGGCGGTCTTCTGGCTTGAGATAAGCCGTGTGCTCGGTAAGGAAGCGGTTGGCTTCCTCAATCACGTCAGGGGCTTCCTGCAGTGCAGGGACATCCTCAATAGTGAGCGCCGAGTCTGCTGTCATCATTAACCACGGTTACGCGTCAGAATTTCAACACCAACTAACCCTGCAGCCATTTCACGCAAAGCCAGCACGGTAGGCTTGTCGCGGCCATTATTATCCACTTGCGGTGACGAGCCGTTTTCCAGCTGGCGAGCGCGGTAGGCCGCAGCCAAAGTCAAATCGAAACGGTTTGGAATACGATCCAGACAATCTTCAACCGTGATACGGGCCATAATTTATTCTCCGAAATACTCAATGCAGGCGCGCCAGCGGGTATGCCCAGCCGACGAAACCGCAGATTATAACATCATGCCGATGGTTTTAGCCTTTCAGGCTTGAAATCAATGCAGTATGGCGGTTGGACTGGCGAGCCAGCGTCAAACGCTGTGCACGTACCACTGCCACAATATCGCGCACCGCATCATCAATGTGCTCGTTCACAATCACATAGTCAAACTCATCAACATGGCTGCACTCCTCACGCGCCACCGCCATGCGTTTGGCAATCACGTCTTCGCTGTCCTTGCCACGATTGCGTAAACGGGTTTCCAGTGTATCCAGCGAGGGCGGCAACACAAAAAGGCCAATCGCTTCGGGGAACAAACGCCGCACCTGCTGCGCGCCTTGCCAGTCGATTTCCAGCAAAATATCGCGGCCATTATTGATGACGTCATTGATCCAAACTTGCGACGTACCATAGTAATTGCCATACACCTCGGCGTGTTCCAGCAACTCGCCTGCATTGATCATGCGCTCGAATTCGGCGCGTTCAACAAAGTGATAATCCTTGCCATTGACCTCACCGGCGCGTGGCTGGCGGGTGGTGTAGGAAATAGACAGCTGGACATTCGCATCCGCAGCCAACAAGGCCGCCACCAGCGTCGTCTTGCCGGCGCCCGACGGGGCTGTCACGACAAATAAATTACCTTTGGCCATGTTTGGCTCCAAGTAGATTGAATATGACCTTGAGTATAAGGGAACTCGGGACGATCAGAAAACAGGATGACACATGGGCTCGGATACCAAGCAGAGAGATCGCAAGTCGACAGACGCATTTGGTGTGTTAAATCAATTACCGCGATGTCCGCGCTCGATCGTGACACCAACCCGGCCTACGTCTTTCAGAATATTGAGTTTGGTCACTGACACCCTGATCCAGGGGGCGCCAAAATCATGCAGCAGAATGTGGGCAATATGTTCGGCGAGTGCTTCGATCAGCAGAAAGTGTTTTTCTGCCATCACGGTGCGCAAATGCGTGACGACTTTGTCGTAGTCGATGGTATCGACCAGATCGTCCGACACACAGGCGCGGGCTGAAGGCAGGCCGATTTCCAGATCCAGCTCAACGGCTTGCGACTGGGTGCGCTCCCAGTCATACCAGCCGATAACCGTTTCGGCGCGCACTTGCTGCAAATAAATAATGTCCATGTTCGGATCGTGCGACCGCCGCCGCAGCGCAGAACGCTTTGAGCGGGTGGCGGATTCGCTATAGAATCAAAAGCTCACGATTGTAGTGGAATTTGGGATGAACCTCACCTTAGTATTTTTCATCATTGCCGCCTATCTGATCGGCTCGCTGTCGTTTGCAGTGATTGTTAGCCGCGTGATGGGGCTGGCTGACCCGCGCAGCTATGGCTCGAATAATCCGGGCGCGACCAATGTACTGCGCTCAGGCAATAAAAAAGCCGCTGCGCTCACCTTGCTGGGCGACGCGCTCAAAGGCTGGGTCGCCGTTTTTGCCGCGCAACAACTTGCGCCGGTTTTCGGCCAAGGCGCAACGTTTGATCAAACCATTGCAGCCGTTGCGCTCGCCGTCACGATTGGCCATATGTGGCCGGTATTTTTTAGCTTCAAAGGCGGCAAAGGCGTCGCCACGGCGGCGGGCATTTTGCTCGCGCTCAATCTGTGGCTGGGTTTGGCCACGCTGGGGATCTGGCTGTTTGTGGCGAAAGGGCTGAAAATTTCATCGCTCTCCGCGATCTGCGCCGCGCTTGCCGCACCTTTTCTGTGCTGGTTTTTCCTGCCTGTGCCGGCTTATATCGCAGCGGTCATTGCGATTAGCGTGCTGCTGATTGTGCGCCACAAGCAAAATATTGCTGGTTTGCTAAGCGGTAAAGAGGGCAAGATTGGTGAGAAGGCTAAGTCGTGACACCTGCGATGAAGTCTGTGATGACGCCTTCAAGCAAACAATAGGCAATAAAAAACCGAGCCAGCAGCTCGGTTTTTTATTGGGCACTGCTAAGCGATCAAGCCGCTTAGCTCGCCTGCTTGGTGTGATCACGCACAATGCGCGCTTTTTCACGCTGCCATTCGCGCTCTTTCTCGGTCTGGCGTTTATCGTGCTGCTTTTTACCCTTGGCCACGCCGATTTCCAGCTTGATATAGCCACGGGTGAAATGCATATTCACCGGCACAATGGTGTAACCGGCACGATCAACTTTCATCGCCAGCTTTTCGATTTCGCGCTGCTTGAGCAATAATTTGCGGGTGCGAACGACATCGGGCAGCACGTGCGATGAGGCATTGATCAGCGGCGAGATATGGCAGCCAAACAGCCAGAAGTCGCCGTTTTTATAAATGACGTAGGATTCTTTGAGCTGAACACGGCCGGCGCGAATCGACTTCACTTCCCAGCCTTCCAGCACGATCCCCGCTTCAAGGCGCTCTTCAATAAAATATTCGTGAAACGCCTTACGGTTGTCGGCGATAACCATGCCGTATCATCCTGCACTGCAAAAAGAAAGAATTCTAGCACCCCGGAGGGCTCACTGACCATGAAACGTATTTTTTGCCTGTATACCGGCGGCACCATAGGCTGTACCGACAGCCCGAATGGCCTGATACCCATTGGTGGTATATTGCCAGAGCTAATATCCAATCTTAACCAGCAGCATATACCCAGTACAGAAATCACATTACACGAGTATAGCCAGGCGCTGGACTCTTCATCCATCGGCCCGCAGGAATGGCACACCATCGCCGAGCAGATCGCCAGCCGCCTGACACAGTACGATGCGTTTATTATTTTGCACGGCACCGATACCATGGCCTGGACTGGTGCCGCGCTGCACTGGCAGCTGGCCAATCTGCCCAAACCGGTGATTCTAACTGGCGCGCAAAGGCCGTGGATCCACCCGGGTAGCGATGCGCCGGCGAATATGCGGCTGGCGCTTGACGCCGCCTGCAGCACGCGGGCGGGCGTTTATCTGGCATTTGGCGGGCTGGTACTGCCAGCCTATTGCATCAAGAAACTGGATGCCGACGCCGACACGGCGTATGGCGCGCCCAATCAGCCCGTTCAAGTGACTTCCCCAGCGATAACACCGTCTGGAGAAGTATCTAGTGAAAAGTCTGCTGAGCAGGCCAAATTTGCTTTTCTGCCGCTCAACGCCAGCCGCAAAGTGCTGGCACTCAAGCTCTATCCCGGCTGTGAAGCGGCAATCTGCGCCATGCTGGGCAGTCAGCACTGGGATGGCATCGTGCTGGAAAGCTATGGCAGCGGCAATCTGCCCAACCACGCGGCGCTGATTAACGCCTTGAGCCAGCAGGCCAATCACGGCTGTGTGATCATCAATTGCACCCAGTGCATCGCGGGCGAAGTGCGGCAAGGACTCTATGCAGCGGGCGATATTTTGAATCAGATGGGGGCCTGGCCAGCGGGCCGACGCACGGTGGAAGCGGCGATCACCTGGCTTTACACGCATCTGGGCCGTGCAACCAGTGATGTTTTGCGCCAGCAGTGGCAATTTGTCGCCAGTCTGTGATATAGTCGCGCCCTGTTGTGATTTGGCGCTCTGCCAGCTCACAACGCCTACGATTCTTTGCGGTGGCTGGTCACTGTAAAGGCTTCGACGGCGGGTCTCCCCGCATAGCTAGAAGGTCAACCTGGTCAGGTCCGGAAGGAAGCAGCCACAGCTTTTGATGCTAGTGCCGGGGGTCGGGCTCGCCACCTCCTCCCCTTTTTTGAGTATTCAGCCGAGATGTTGCCCTGCATACATCGCTAGGTATATCCCTGCACGTCGGAATTTATCTGCTCCACAAAGCAATACCCCCTAGCCTGACAGCTCACACCCGCACCATGCACAATTATTGCGCCATATCAAAACACGCGTGCGCACAAAAGCGCACTATACGTTTCGCAAGCTGATGCTTCGTGTATCTCCAGTGGTCATTGAGCGCCGATCTTTTGATCGGCGTTTTTTTTCGCCTTGAAAGCCCACGCCCCGCACTGCATAATCGCCAGACTTTCCATCAGGCGTAGATTGGCATGAAATTTCTGTTTGACCTCTTTCCCATTCTGCTGTTTTTTGGCGCCTACAGTTATACCCAGGATATTTTCATTGCCACCGCCACCGCGATTGTGGCGACCTTCGGCCAAGTGATTTACAGCTGGGTACGCCATCGCAAAGTCGACACCATGCTGTGGATCAGTCTGGTGCTGATTACCGTACTGGGGGGCGCCACGCTGATTTTCCACAATAAAACCTTCATCCTGTGGAAACCCACAGTCCTGTACTGGTTTTTTGCGCTGGCCCTGCTGGGTACATGGCAGCTCAAACAGATTAATCTGATCGAAAAACTGATGAATGGCCAGATTGCCTTGGAGCGCCCCATCTGGACCAGGCTCTTGCTGGCCTGGAGCGTGTTTTTTGCCGCCATGGGCTTTGTGAATCTGTTTGTCGCTTACCAGTTTGACGAAGCGATCTGGGTCAAATTCAAGTTATTCGGTTTTACTGCGCTCATGCTGGTCTTTGTGGTCGCGCAAAGTCTGTACCTGTCACGCCATATCCAATCTGAAGCCGATACCCCGACCGACCCCAAATAACATCCCAAGGAAATACCATGCCTTTATACGCCATCATCGGCACCGATAAAGCCGACTCACTGACTGATCGCTTGGCGGTGCGCCCAGCGCATCTGGCGCGAATGGAAATTCTAAAAAACGAAGGCCGCCTGATTCTGGCTGGCCCATTTCCGGCCATCGACAATGTTGACCCAGGCCCGGCAGGATTTACCGGCAGCCTGATTGTGGCCGAATTTGATGATCTGGCCGCCGCTGAGCATTGGGCGAGTGAAGATCCTTACACCACACATGGCATTTTTACCCAAGTCATGGTAAAACCTTTCCGTCATGTTTTGCCCTAAGAGTCTGGTATGATGAGCATCGCCGACGAAATCCGCACCCGTTTGGCCGCCCTAGCGCCTGAAAACATTGAGCTTTTCGACGATAGCGCCGCCCACGCGGGACACGCTGGCGCAGCCAGTGGCGGTGGGCATTTTGAGTTAACGATTGTATCGAACGCGTTTATTGGCAAAAAGACGCTGGAGCGGCACCGTATGGTCTACCAGCCCTTATCTGATCTGATTCCGCATCGTATACATGCACTGAGTATCCGTGCTTTAACGCCGGATGAATTTTGATGTTGGCTATTTTGAACGAAGGAAATCGCATGTTTAAAGCAAACCGTCTGGCTCTGGCCATTGCTGCTGCTAGCTTGTCAGCTAGTGTTTTTGCTGCTCCGGCAGGTACTGTGGCCACCGTCAATGGCGTTGCCATTCCACAAGCAAAATCAGATGCTTTTGCCAGCGAGCTGGCACAACGCGGTCAAAAAGATTCACCTGAGCTGCGCGCAAAAATCAAAGACGAATTGATCAAGAACGAAGTGGTTTATCAAGAAGCACTGAAAAAAGGCATGGATAAAAATCCGGAAGCGCTAGCGCAACTGGAAATGCTGAAACAGCGCATCATCATCGGCGCTTTCGTAAATCAATACGTCAAAGCCAACCCGCTGACCGATTCGGATCTGCGCAAAGAATACGACAAAATCAAAGTGACTTTTGGCGGCAAGGAATTCAAAGCTCGTCATATTCTGGTAGCGACCGAAGCGGAAGCCAAAGCCATTCTGGCCGACCTGAAAAAAGGCAAGAAATTTGACGAATTAGCCAAAGCCAAATCAATGGACAAAGGCTCTGGTGCCAACGGTGGCGATCTGGGCTGGGCTGATCCGAAAAACTTCGTGCCAGAATTTGGCGGCGCGCTAGAAAAACTGCCTAAAGGCAAGATTTCAGACCCGGTTAAATCACAGTTTGGCTTCCACATTATCAAGCTGGACGACGTACGCGAAGCCAAAGGCCCGTCTTTTGAAGAAGTAAAACCACAACTGGAACAACAGCTGCAAGGCCAGCGCATCCAGAAGATGGTTGAAGAACTGCTTGCCAAGGCGCAGATCGTTCAGTAATAAGGCCGATCCGGGTGCTTATTCGGATTAAACATCAAACCGCAATCTGCATCAGATTGCGGTTTTTTTTATTCGACGTCGCTCTTGGCAAAGCAATTTTTGCCCGCCCGTTTCGCCCGGTACATCGCCTCATCAGCCTGCCGCATCAGCGTTGCACCATCGCGGCCATCCTGCGGAAAATAAGCTAATCCCATACTGACTGAGATATTGACCTGATGGCCAGCCAGCGAATATGGCTGGGCAATCGCTTGCAGAATTTTCTCGGCCGTTTGCTCTGCCTCCTGCCCCGGCCCCAGCCCATTGAGCAGCATGACAAATTCGTCACCCCCCAAGCGGCTGATGGTATCGCTACTGCGCACCGACCGCTCCAGACGCCGTGCTACCTCGATCAGCAATAAATCACCCACCTCATGCCCTAGCTCGTCGTTCACTTCTTTGAAATAATCCAGATCAAGAAAAACCACGGCAAACGGATGATCGTTGCGCCCGCCTTGCTGGCAGGCATGCTCGATCCGGTCAGTCAGCAGCAGACGATTGGGCAACTGGGTTAATGTGTCGTGATACGCCAAATGTTCGGCGCGCACCTGATCGCTAATATCCAGCTGCACAAACAGCAGGCGGATCGGCATATCGTTGCCGTCTTTTTCCAGCGCGGCGGTCATCATGACATCAATTTTCCGCCCCTGCTTGCTCTGTAGTTGCTGGCGGATATTGCGGCATTCACCGTCGAGCATCAGTTTTGGCAGCATCTCCTGCTGGATCAGCCTGTCGCGTTCGGTACTAAGAAACGAGCTGGCCAGCTGGCCGATGACTTCTTCGTATTCATAACCCATTGTCCGCAGCCAGACTTCATTTACCGTCACAATATGGCCATTTGCATCGCAGGAATAAAGCATCGCTGGCGTGTGCTGGTACAGGGAGCGATACCGCCGTTCACTTTGCAGCAAGGCCGCCGATGCGGAACGGTTCATGTCCATCAGCACTGCCAGCATTAAAGGCGGAATCAGCGTGGCCAGTATCGGCAAATAGAACAGGGTATAACCCCAGTTGTAGATGGTTGGTGGCGCGACCAGAAAACCCAGACCGATTTGCACGCAAATATTGACCGAGACCAGCAAGTTGGCGAGCACAACCCCTGCCACGCCACAGCGATAGGCAATATAAAACAGGGGCAAGGACATGTAGATAAAAGGAAATGGCAAAGTCAGCGGCACCAGGCTGGCAATCGCCAGAGCAAACAGCAGCAAGGCTGGCAGATTGGTTTTCGCTAACTGCCAGCGTAGTCCATGCCAGCCGTGCAGATAGAGCCAGTAGGCCGCTGGCAACATGCTGGTACCACCGATAATGCCTCCCTCAACCCAGTGCATGGCCACGCTGATTAAGGGCAAAGTTCCCTGCAATCCAAATACTGTCGCCGAAACCAGCGTGCCAAATGCGACGGGCACCATAACCCCCAGCCAGATCAGCAGGAACATGCCTCGCAAATTGTAAAAATACACTGCTTCTTGCTGGCGGGTTCGCAATAAATAAGCCCCCAGCAGCATCTCGGCCATATTTCCCGGCGCAAACAGTAATGTACTGCCCCAAGATACCCCGCCAGCTCCGTTGGCCAGAACAATCGCAGTCAGTAAGGCAACCAGCAATAAGGGCCAACGGTTGGGTGGATGGCGGCTTAAACCAGCGGTGCCCACAGCGTTGGCAAACCAGATGACGGCAATCCCGCCCCCCAAACCAAACAGTTTGATGGAAATGTAAGCCAATACAAAATAAGCTAGGCCAAGGATTAGCCCGGCACGCATAAGCTGTGACACCCGGTTAGCGGCGAGCATGCCGGCTCCTGAAGTAGTAGCGCAAAGCAAGCAGCACACTGGCACCGAGAAAAATCAAGGCAAACCATTGCACTTGGCGATATATCGGGCTAGCTTGCTCGATCTCGGCCGAGCTGAGCCAGCGTTGCAAGATCTCCTCCCTTTTCACCAATGGCAGTTGCTGCAAAGCCTGATTCAGCCGCAATCCGATCTCGGGTTGGCTTAATGGAAAAGCAAAACTGAGCTGGTAATCAAAACCGATATGCTGCTCAACCCGCCAGTCGCGTTGCTGGTGCTGTTTCGCGATAAAAATCACACTGGCAATATCAGCCACTAAGCCATCAATTTGTCCGTGAGCCAGCATTTGCATTGCCGTTGAGTCATCGCTGACCGTTAGCCAGTTGATGCGGGGATGTTGCTCGCGCACAAAGGATTCCACAGCATAGCCGCGCCCGACGGCGATGCGGACTCCGGTTAATTGCGCCAAAGTCTTGCTGGGGCGATCCTGCCTGCGGATCAGTACGGCAGGAACAGCAACATAAGGCCGGGTAAAACCCAGATATTGGGCGCGCTCGGGCGTGGCGCGCAGCGATGAAACCAGATCGACCTCACCCGACTTGGCTTGCGCCAGAATCTCAGCCAGTGGCCGGGGTGGAAGGTTGATTAATTCCAGATTGGCCAGCGGCAGCAAGGCTTGCAAAATATCGTACGACAAACCCTGCAGCTGGCCGCGCTCGTTCTGAAAAATAAAGGGACCGTAATCTTTCTCGGGGGCAAAACGAAGGCGCAGCAGCGTGTCTTGAGCCGCTGCGGCTTGGGATAGGCAGAAAAGGCAGCTTATTGCGCCATACGCAAGCCACTGCCAAAATTGGAGAAATGGAACGGGCATTTCTCAACTATAGGCAGCAGTTTTTGCTTTTCAAACCAGCGATTTAGCTATTTTTGACAAAAAAAGACAGCATACAAACCAAGCAGGACTATTCGCTCGCCTGCGCCAATTGTGCAGCCAGCACAGCCTGCTGTTTTGCTTTGGCCTCGGCGCGGCGATCAAGCGCAAGCTTGCCGGCAATCAGAAAGCCTAGTCCGATAAAAGCACCGGGCGGCAAAATGGCCAGCAGAAACTGGTAATTGTATTCGGCAGGAATAACGTGAATGATCCATGACTTGGCGGCAGGCCCGAAAACCAGGTCAATACCCGAGAGCAAAGTGCCTTTGCCAATCAGCTCGCGCATTGCGCCCAGTACCAGCAGTACACCCGTCAGCCCCAGTCCCATGAAAAAGCCATCCAGCGCCGATTGCAACGGGCCATTTTTGGAAGCAAACGCCTCGGCACGGGCCAGCACAATACAATTGGTGGTAATCAGCGGAATAAAAATCCCCAACACAATATACAGATCGTGCACATAGGAATTGAACAGAAGATCAACCATCGTCACCAGCGCGGCAATGATCAGAATAAAAATCGGCGCACGCAGTTCATTGGGGATAAATTCACGAATCGCCGCCACCGCAGCGCCAGAAATCAGCATCACCAGGCTGGTCGCCAGCCCAAGCGAGACGCCGTTGACAATATTGTTCGACATCACCAGCACCGGGCACAAACCCAGTATCTGCACCAGCCCGGCATTCTGTTTCCAGATGCTGTTGTGAATAATCGTGCGAGTTTCTTCTTGGCTAATGATCGCCATCTTAGGCTCCAAACAGCACTGAATGCTGACTTTCAACATAGAGCAGCGTATTTTTCACTGCCTTGACCACGGCGCGCGCACTAATGGTTGCGCCTGCCATCGAATCAAAATCGCCGCCGTCTTTTTTCACAGCCCAGCGCTCTGGCTGGGGATGCGTGAGCGATTGGCCATCAAAAGCCAGAATCCAGGCCGACTTGGCCGCGTCGATATAGTCACCCAGACCCGGCGTCTCCTTGTGCGCGACCACGCGCACGCCCAACAGCGAGCCATCTTTGGCCACGCCAACCAGTAGCTTGATCTTGCCCGAGTAGCCATCAGGCGCAATCGTTTCGATGACCACGGCATCGGTCTGATCGCCCTTTTTGGCTAGATAAATCTGAGCACCCTGCTCGGCGTTCAGCCGCTGTTTCGTAACCTCATCCTGCGCGATGGCATCGGCCAGAATGTCATTGTCAAAGCTGCCCTTGGGCAACACTTGCGCAATCAGCGCTACTTTGGCGACCTTTTCGTTATTGGCGACAATATCCTTGGTCAGCGCATACGTCCCCGCCATCAGCGCGGTAAACAGCACCGCAAACACCAGCAGGGTCAACGCGCCACGAACGCCATTTTGCATCATGGTTTTCATGGTTTACGTCCCTTTTTTGGCAGGTGAAGCTGTTTTACGTCCAAAGACCGCCGGTTGCGTGTACTGATCGATAAACGGTGCGGCAATATTCATGATGATCACGGCGAACGCCACGCCATCGGGGTAGCCACCATAGGTACGAATCAGCCAGGTGAGCAAGCCGATCAGCGCCGCATAGATCAAACGCCCGCGTGGCGTAGTGGGCGCAGTCACCGGGTCGGTCGCAATAAAAAAAGCCCCCAGCATCGCCGCACCGCTAAACAGATGGAAAACCGGACTGGTGTAATGTGCCGGGTCCAGTAAATAAAACACGCTTGAGAGCGCCGCCAATGCTGCCAGAAAAGCCACTGGCAATTGCCACTGAATCACCCGCTGTTGCAGCAAAAATAGCCCACCGAGCAAATAGGCCGCGGCAATCCAGCCCATTTCACTGGGGAAAACGCCAGCCTGGAAAATCGTACCACCCAAAATATCGCTCATCGCATGCGATTGCATCAGCGCGGTTTTTACCGCATCGAGTGGGGTAGCAGATGCCAGGGTATCGAACGCCATCCCTTGTGGCAGTTGACCTGTGAGGATATACCCAAACTGCTGCCAAGTATTCAAATCAACATTCGGCAATGACAGCGGTGCATTCCAGCGCCCCATTTGCGCCGGGAACGACACAATCATCACAGCAAAACCGATCATCGCCGGATTAAACGGATTTTGCCCTAGCCCGCCGTATAAATGCTTGGCCAAGCCAATCGCAATCACAGTGGCCAGCACAATCATCCACCACGCCGATAGCGGCGGCAACGACAAGGCCAGCAGCCAGGCAGTGACAATCGCCGAGCCATCAGTGATAAACGGTTTGACCGGATAATTGCGCAATTTCAGGCAAGCCGCTTCGGTGGCAATCGCGGTGACCGTCGCCAGCAAGAGCTGCAGCAAAATGCCCGCACCAAAGACATAGCAATACACGGCGATACCGGGCAGCAAGGCGCCGGCGACTTTCAACATCACCACTTGCAGTGGCGTTGGTTTTATAAAATGCGGCGATGTACGAATCATGCCTTACCCTCGTCTTCGGCAGCTTTCTTAGCCGCCTTTTTTGCTGCCGCGGCAGCCATCGCTTCACGAATCTTGGCGGCTTTTTCTGGATCAATCGCTGGCTTTTCAGGCGCTGCGACTGATTCAGCCGCCGCAGTCTCAGCTGCAGGTGCTGCAGCTGGCACGCCAGCTTCTTTAGCCGCCTTTTTGGCTGCAGCGGCCGCCATTGCGGCACGAATTTTCGCTGCTTTTTCTGGATCAATGGCTGGTTTTTCTACTTCAGCAACAGGCTCTACTGCCGGAGCCTCTACAGCGGACTCTGTAGGGGCTGGTGCTCCGCCTTCTTTGGCCACCTTTTTAGCTGCAGCAGCTGCCATTGCGGCACGAATTTTCGCTGCTTTTTCCGGATCAATGGCTGGTTTTTCTACTTCAGCAACAGGCTCTACTGCCGGAGCCTCTAAAGCGGACTCTGTAGGGACTGGTACTCCGCCTTCTTTGGCCACCTTTTTAGCTGCAGCAGCTGCCATTGCGGCACGAATTTTCGCTGCTTTGTCCGGATCAATCGCTGGCTTTTCAGTCACAGGGGTATTGCCTGCCAAATCAGATACGGACTGGGCTTCAGGCACATTCTCCACCCCGGTATGCTCGGCAGCTGCTTTTTTTGCGGCCGCAGCGGCTTTGGCCGCTTCGATTTTGGCTGCGCGCTCAGCATCACGCGCAGCGCGTTGCTCGGGGCTTAGCGCTTCAAGCTCGGCTTTTTCAGCGGCCCGTTTTTCCATGCTCTCTTTGATTTTGGCGGCCTTTTCCGGGCTAACAAAATTGGGGATTTTCGAGTCCGAATTCGGTGACGCCGGTGGCGCAGCGGCCGCGCCCTCTTCGGCTTTTTTCGCGGCAGCACGCGCCATTGCCGCTTTGATTTTGGCGGCTTTATCATCTGCAGCAGCCTGTTCGGCCGGGCTCGCAGCGCTTGCTACCGCAGCAGGTTTAGGAGCCGCTTTCGCGGCTAGTCTTGCGGCTTTTTCTTCTTTTTCGCGCTCTTCACGGAATTGCTTGAATTCGTGGCGCTCACGCGCCAGATCGGCCGATTTTTTGGCACGTTCGGCATCCCAGATTTCCGACTTGGCAAAGCGGTAGTAATCGACCAGCTGAATGCTCGACGGGCAGACGTACGCACACGCGCCGCATTCGATGCAATCAAACAGATTCCATTCCTGCGCCTTGCCAAAATTCTTGCTGCGGGCAAACCAATACAGATCCATTGGTTGTAATTCCTGCGGGCAGGCTACGGCACATTCGCCACAGCGAATACACGGCATTTCACGCGGTTTTTCAGGGAACTGCTGCTCGTCCATGGCGATAATGCAGTTGCCCGCCTTGGTCAGCCCCACCTGGGTCGATGGCAGCGTAAAGCCCATCATCGGGCCGCCATAAATGCACGCCGGAGGAGTTTGCACCCCGGCAAAGGCCAGCAGATCATTGATCGGCGTACCGATCAGCGCTTCAACATTGCCCGGCTTGGGCACTGCGCCAGTGAGCGTGACCACGCGCGAAATCACGGGCTCGGCCAATTCGAGTGCGGCGTAAATGGTGTAAACAGTAGCGATATTAAAGCACTGCACGCCCATATCGGTGGAACGTACGCCGCTGGGGACTTCCTTATTAGTCAGCAGTTTGATCAACTGCTTGGCGCCGCCCGATGGATACAGCGTGGGCACCACGACCACTTCGGCTGCAAACCCGCAATTGCTCAGCGCCTCATTCAGCGCAGCAACGGCCTGCATTTTATTGTCTTCAACGCCGATTAGGACTTCTTTGGCATTGAGCAATTTGCGCACGATCGAGATACCGGCAACGATTTCAATCGCACGCTCGCGCATTAATCGATCATCGCAAGTGATATAGGGCTCGCATTCGGCGCCATTGATAATCAGCGTATCCAAGGTGTCGCGGCCTGCTAGCTTCAGGTGCGATGGAAACACCGCGCCACCCAGACCAACCACGCCCATATCCTGCAAGTAATCCCGGATGGCTTTGTTATCACCGCGCTCTAAAGCGGCTTTCCAGTCAAAACGCTCGCGCGCAATCCATTCGTCGCGACCATCGCTTTCAATGGTGATGCACCATTCAGCCAGACCTGAAGGATGCGCTACCTGCTGCGCATCAATCGCCACCACTTTACCCGAGGTCGGGGCATGAACAGCAACGGAGACATTGCCATCATCAACGGCGATTGCCTGCCCTTTGAGCACCAGATCACCGACGCTAGCGATGGCTTTGGCCGGATTACCAATGCTTTGCTGCAGCGGAATCACCAGCCGCTGCGGCAAGGGGCCGTTCACAATCGGTGTGCGGTTGGATAAGTCTTTCATTTCCGGCGGATGAACACCACCGTGGAAAGGGAAAATTTCGCGGATCGATTCCATTATGCCCCCGCCTTCACTTGTTTGAGCTGGATTACGGGGTAACGCCACTTCCAGGTATTGACGTTCTCGCCAATCGTGACCAGATCAATACAATCCACCGGGCAAGGCGCTAGGCACAGCTCGCAGCCGGTGCATTCGGATTCGATTACGGTATGTAGATGCTTGGCTGCGCCCACAATGGCATCAACCGGACATGCCTGAATGCACAGCGTACAGCCAATGCAGATGTCTTCACGGATCACCGCCACGGCACGTGGCTTTTCAGCCGCGCCACCGCCATCGTCAAACGGGATAAAGTCTTTGCCCAGCAGATCAGCCAGCTTGCGGATGCCATCCTCGCCACCGGGTGGACACTGATTGATTTCGGCTTCTTCGTTGGCAATCGCCGTGGCATACGGTTTACAGCCCGGAAAGCCACACTGGCCGCATTGCGTTTGCGGCAGAATCGCGTCGATCTTGTCGACCAGCGGGTCTTCGTCCACTTTGTATTTGATCGCGGCAAAGCCCAGAATTGCGCCCAGTAACAGCGCCAAACCAGCCATCACGGCCAGTGCAAGCAAGAAACTCATTTCACCAACCCTGCAAAACCCATAAACGCCAGACTCATCAGGCCAGCAGTAATAAATGCAGCGGGCGTGCCTTTAAACGCCTGAGGAATATCCGCGCCTTCCATCCTTTCGCGCATCGCGGCAAACAGGATCAGAATCAGCGAGAAACCCACCGCCGAGCCAAAACCGAACACCAGCGATTCAAGCAGATTGTGCCGCGCGGTAGAATTGATCAGCGGCACGCCCAGCACCGCGCAATTGGTCGTGATCAGCGGCAGATAAATCCCCAGCGCCTGATAGAGCACCGGGCTGGATTTATGAATGAACATTTCGGTGAACTGCACAATCGCCGCAATCACAACAATAAACGCCAGCGTGCGCAGGTATTCCAGATGCCAGGCCAGCAGCAGCTGATCAATCATCCATGAGGTGCCCGAAGCCAGCGTGAGCACAAAGGCGGTGGCCAGCCCCATGCCGATGGAGGCCTCCAGCTTTTTAGACACGCCCATAAAGGGGCATAGCCCCAGAATCCGCACCAGCACGACGTTATTGACCAATACCGCCCCAACAAGCAGCAGCAGGTAATGACTGAAATCCATACTTTACTCACCAAGGAGATTGACTGCATGCGCCGGGCAAGTACCCTGCTATCGCGCACGTAATGGCTTGGCATTGTACCAAGAGCCGGGGCAATTGCATCCGAGCTTAATCAAAAAAACAATATAACATTCAAGCTTCTATCCAATAAATGAATAAAGCTTATTTAAAAAGACGCAAAAGGTATAAATGGTTTCGCCTTCTTCGCCCCGGTCAGCGCCCTACTAGCGGCTAGCCTGCAGGCTGGCAATGGCATCGGCGCAATCGCCCACCAGATGCGGGCCTTCATAAATCAGCCCGCTATACACCTGCACCAGATCGGCACCGGCGCGGATTTTTTCCACCGCATCGTCGCCACACATAATGCCGCCCACACCAATAATCGGCAGCGCGCCATCGAGCACTTGTGCCAGCTCGCGAATCACCGTGGTTGATTTAGCGCGCACCGGCTCACCCGACAAACCGCCCGCTTCCTGCCCATGACGCAGATTTTCCACGCCGGTACGCGACAAAGTGGTATTGGTGGCGATCACGCCGTCGATGCGGTTTTCAATCAGCAAACGGCCAATCTCTTCGATCTGATGTCTATCCAGATCAGGCGCAATTTTCACCGCCACAGGCACATAGCGCCCATGCTGATCGGCCAGCTTCTCCTGCTCGGCTTTTAATTGCCTGAGCAAATCGCCCAGCTCGTCCCCCTGCTGCAGCTGGCGCAGATTTTTGGTATTCGGGCTGGAGATATTCACTGTGACATAGCTGGCTGCCGAGTACACTTTGCGCAGGCCGATCAGATAATCATCAGCAGCCTTTTCAATAGGGGTATCTGCGTTCTTGCCAATATTTATGCCGAGTACACCGCGATACTGGGCCTGGGTAACATTTTCCAGCAGATTATCCACGCCGCCATTATTAAACCCCATGCGGTTGATAATGCCGCGCGCTTCGGGCAAACGGAACAGGCGCGGCTTTGGGTTGCCCGGCTGTGGGCGCGGCGTGACGGTGCCGATTTCCAGAAAGCCAAAACCCAGCTCGGCCAGCACATCAATATAATCGCCGTTTTTATCCAGCCCCGCTGCCAAGCCTACCGGGTTGGCAAACTCGATGCCCATGACGGTGACCGGATTATTCGGTACGGTGGGCGTCAATGAGCGCAAAAAGCCCATGCTATTGAGCAAGCCCAGCCCTTTAAACGCCGCATGGTGCGCGCGCTCGGCTTCCATCATAAATAACAGGGGTTTTGCGAGTTGATATGCCATTTTTATGCCTTGTCGATTCTTTCGAGTATTTTTGATCCGGATATTTCTTAAGAACGAATAAAAAGGAGCGAGCGCCCGTCAGCAAGGTGAGTCAGCAGCGCAAAAACCGGAATGTACTCGAGTACATGAGGATTTTGAGCAGCGCACGATCCTTGATCACGGAGCGCGCAGCCCTTTTTACCCTTTGCGATTCACACAAGCGTCGTAGGTGTTCTGCATCAATGTCGCGACCGTCATCAGGCCCACGCCGCCCGGCACCGGCGTAATCCAGCTGGCACGTTCTTTGGCAGTATCAAACTCTACGTCACCGCACAGCTTGCCGCTGTCCAGACGGTTAATACCGACGTCGATCACAATCGCGCCCGGCTTGATCCATTCGCCCTTCACAAAATTCGGGATACCCACACCGGCGACCACCACATCCGCGCCCGCCACTTTGGCAGCCAGATCTTTGGTTTTGCTATGGCAAACAGTGACCGTCGCACGGGCAAGCAATAATTCAAGCGCTTGCGGACGGCCAACGATATTGGATGCGCCAATCACGACCGCGTCTTTACCGACCAGATCAATGCCGGTTTTTTCCAGCAAAGTCATCACACCACGCGGCGTGCATGGGCGCAGCAGCGGCATTTTCAAAGTCAGGCGGCCAATGTTATACGGATGAAAACCATCCACATCCTTGATCGGATCGATCAGCTCGATCACTTTGTCGGCGTCGATGTGTTTCGGCAGCGGCAGCTGCACCAAGATGCCATCCACATCATCATTCTGATTGAGCTCGGCCACCAGCTTGAGCACTTCTTCTTCGCTGGTCTCGGCGGGCAGATCGTAAGCCAGTGAAGTAATGCCGGCGTTTTCGCACTGGCGCTTCTTATTGCCCACATACACTTGCGAGGCCGGATCAGAGCCAACCAGAATCACCGCTAGCGCGGGCGCACGCTTGCCGGAAGCAACCCGTGCATCAACTTTGGCACGCACTTCACGAACAATTTCCTGGGAAATGGCTTTACCATCAAGAATCTGGGCTGTCATTGGGGGATACTCCGGCAATAAATAGGAAAAGCAAAAGTTCTCACGCTTCGCCAGCGCGCCTCGCCGTACAGCTTTGTACTGCGCCTAGCGTAACGAGGTGGCCTTGGGCCAGAACTTTTGACCAATAGTAGGCAAAACGTGATTTTCGCATTGATCGACGTTTTTTTGGACGTTTTTTTAATTTTTTACCTTATTTTTTCAAAATGGGCTTGACGACCTGCGCCGCCATCCGTATAGTTCGGCCTCTCTAGTCGGGGCGTAGCGCAGCCCGGTAGCGCACCTGGTTTGGGACCAGGTGGTCGTGAGTTCGAATCCCACCGCCCCGACCAGAATTAAACGCAGTAAACTTGAAGTGTTTGCAGAGCTCCCGTAGCTCAACCGGATAGAGCAACGACCTTCTAAGTCGTAGGTTACAGGTTCGATTCCTGTCGGGTGCGCCAAGCAACTCGTAAAAATCAAAGAATTTAAAGTTTTGTGGTGGCTGTAGCTCAGTTGGTAGAGTCCAGGATTGTGATTCCTGTTGTCGTGGGTTCGAGCCCCATCAGCCACCCCACAAAAGTAAAGGCCTCAGCACACGCTGAGGCCTTTTTCATTTCCGCTAAGTTTGCATTTGTAACTCAAAAGTAGGCGCATTTGCTCGCTGCAAACACCAAAACGCAACTCAACACACAAACCTCCGTTTAAATTGCAAAAGCATAATTAGCCCCCTCCCCAAGCCTAGCTCAATGGCATCAGCAAACCAACGCGCCACAACGCCTATACTAAAGCGTCTGGCCTCGGCCAGAGGTCACTAGGATGGTGGAATCGGCATGGAAAAAATTACGACTTGGCAATGGATCATCCTACTGCTCGGCATTCGGGCTCTGCTCGAGTTTATCCCGCTGCCTGATGTTCATGATCTGTACGGTCTATTAATCACCAGCATATTATTACTTGTAATCTGGAGGCGGCTTAATTATCAGGAAACCTTGCTCCGTCCATTTAATATCGGCGCACTGATTTACTGGTTGGGTTATGTGGTCGATTACATCGATGGCCTACACCGTGGGCAAGGATTCTGGGGGCGCAGCGCCGATATCCTAGACGATCTGCTTTATGCAATTGGTTTTTGCCTAATTGGCGTTGCATTTGTGCGGGTAATGAACGATCGCAATGAACTGATTGCCCAGCTAAACAACGAAAATCAACGCAGCCAAGAGCTACAACAAACGCTTTATCAACAGGCTTATAGTGACGAACTCACAGGCTTGGGCAACCGTCGAGCGCTGTTTGAGGAGCTAAACCAGAAACTAGCCGCTAGTGAAAGTGGCACCCTGCTGTATATCGACGTAAATAACTTCAAACAGGTGAATGATCAATATGGCCATGAAGTTGGTGACGAAGTGCTCAAGCGCTGCGCGCAGTACATTCGGGCTCCCGGCGTGGCGGCTTATCGCTTAGGCGGTGATGAATTTGTGGCTCTGCTGGCGCATGATAATCCGCAAAAATGGATAATTGACCTGTGCCAGCGCACCAAACCACTGGCGCAGGAATACGGCATCACCTTGAGCGTGGGTTGCGCAACACTTGGCGCTGCCGGGCTGCTTAGTGCAGATGAGCTAATAGCACATGCTGATCAGGCCATGTACAGCGAGAAAAGCCGCGGAAAATCCCATGAACGTTAGCCGTAAGAGTAAGGAAATTCCTAGTTTTTAATTAACATTTTGCTTAGTAGGATGCCCGTTTAAGCGGTATTTGTCCTGAAATATAGCGCCAAGTCCGCGGCTTAACCATTACATGCAAAAGACATGAAATGCCTTGATTCGCTGTGAAACTCGGACTGGCGCAATCGCAAATCAAACTGCAATAGACCTTTAGCTAGATATCCTTTGCTTAGATTTCCCCCGAATTGGTTTTTTGCCCGGCAAAATAAAACTGCCCATTGCGGATGGTGGCTTCGAGCAGGCGGCGGCCGTAGCCTAGCTCCAGACCGGCGCGGCGGTCTTGCTCGCCAATGGCCAGCACCCAGTCTGCGCCTTCGGGCATTTGCCCGGCCAGTGCGGTGAGCTCCAGCCAGTCTTCCAGTGAGTTGGTATAGGTCATCATTTGAGCATCTCCCCTTCAGTAAAGTACACGGACGGCGACTTGAATTGATTCGAGGTGCTGATGTTTACAACTTATATCGGTCTGAATGCGGACAATTTCAGCTTAGTTGAGCGCGGCGCTGGCCGCGCTGCAAATGCAGTATATCGAGCCGGATGTGGCGCAAAATGAAGAATTGATGACGCCGAATTACTGAGTTTGTATCGACTCGACGCCACGGTTGGCCAGCTGGTCGGCGCGCTCATTGCCCGGATTGCCAGCGTGGCCTTTCACCCAGCGCCATTGCACAGTGTGGCGTGCAACCTGCTCATCCAGTGCGCGCCAGAGGTCTTCGTTTTTCACCGGCTGCTTGGCGGCGGTTTTCCAGCCATTTTTTTTCCAGCCATGAATCCAGGTTTCAATGCCGTTTTTGACGTATTGCGAATCGGTGTGGATAGTAACTTCGCAGGCGCGGGTCAGCGCTTTCAGTGCCGAAATCACGGCGAGCAATTCCATGCGGTTGTTGGTGGTGTGGGCTTCGCCGCCGAACAGGTCTTTTTCATGCGCGCCATAACGCATAAAAGCGCCCCAGCCGCCGGGGCCAGGATTACCTTTGCAGGCGCCATCGGTGTAGATTTCTACCATGATCGGGGTTCACTCTTTAATGTGGAAAATTGCAGCATGGTTGTGCCAGCAGGCCAGGCACGCATGGAGCGCGCATCATACAGCATCCAGACCATGCGCCCTATATTCATGGGTATATCTATACAAAGCACATCTAGATTGGCCTAC
This sequence comes from Chitinibacter sp. GC72, assembly GCF_009760905.1. Classification (GTDB taxonomy): domain Bacteria; phylum Pseudomonadota; class Gammaproteobacteria; order Burkholderiales; family Chitinibacteraceae; genus Chitinibacter. Next base: position 38,489 of record NZ_VIRW01000016.1, read on the forward strand.
ATAGATATACCCACAATATCCATTCATAACACCAACATCACCTTCACGCAGAACGCCGCCAAAGCTGCAACAGCAGCCCCGCGTGGAAAACTGCCCCGCAATAATACCCGGCCAGAAATACCACCGGGTCGCTCATCAGTCGCTGCAACAAGAGCGGTGCAGCCAGATAGGCCAGCAGCATGCAGGCGGCAAAAATCCGCCAGCGCTGCGGCGATTTCACTTTTTGCACCAGCAAGCCAATCACCAGCGCCAGAGACAGCAGACTCGCCAGCGATAGCAGCGGAAATACATTAAAGCCAGATAGGTCGTTTTCCTGCGCGATGACAAACGTCGCTAGCCAGACTTGCCAGCCAGCAAAATCAGCAGCCTGCTCGAACACGCGCATTTGCAAAAAAGGCAGCAATGCAGCCAGAACAAAGCATAGCATCAGCCCCATCAGGCTGGCCGAACGGCCGACAGAGAAGGAGATTCGATTCATTTACAGCGATCTTTTTTAGCTTGCAGGCGCATTTTTTCCACCACGGCGGCGGTGCTGCGGTTGGGCAAAATCACCATACTCCAGTCCGGCTCGATCACATTCATGCCGCGTACCCGTTTGACCACATCCAGACAGTAAATCCCGCCGCCTGCAGGCCAGAATTTATCTCCCGCCGAATCCAGAAAGCGGCTTTTATCCAGCCAGCCTTTGCGTTGCAACGGCGGGCGATAGCAGAGGAATTCGCCGCGTACCAGTTGCAAATCCAGCAGCGCCAGCCAATCTTTGAGGCGATGCAAAGCCAGAAAGTGCCCCTGCCATGGCACATCATTGGCTTTGAGGCGGCGCAGGCCCCACAAACTCCACGGATTAAAGCCGCTAATCAGCACCCGGCCTTCGGGCATCATCACGCGCTCGGCTTCGCGCAGCACCGCGTGCGGGTCATGGGCAAAATCCAGCGTATGCGGCAGTACCAGCAAATCCAGGCTTTGCTCGGCAAATGGCAAGGCTTCGGCCATGCACTTGAGCTGCACTGCGCCCGATTGCCCGGCGATGCAGCGCCACGGCATGCGGTTGGCGCGCAGGCAATCGAGCTGCGGCAGCTCGAGCTGGACGGCTTTGTAGCCAAAAATATCCACCGTGGTACGATCAAACCAGCCAGCTTCGTTATCACGCAGATATTGCCCTAGCGGCGTGTTCAGCCACGCGGCAAAATGTTCAACAGCAGTTGTCATAAAGCATCCTGCAAAAATTTTTACGCTTGGGTCTGTTGATGCGCGACACCGCCGGAAACCGTCGATGGCAAGACCACTGCTTCATTCAATGACCGGGACATTCACACCATGCTCACTATCAGCGCCATACCGATTTACGAAGATAATTATATTTGGGTGCTGGCGCAAAACCGCAAGGCCATCGCGGTCGATCCGGGCGATGCTGCGCCGCTACAGGCGTGGCTGGCAGCTCAATCGTGCGAGCTGGCCGGCGTGCTGATTACCCATCATCACTGGGATCATATTACGGGTTTAGCGGCACTGGTGCAGGCTTATCCGCAGCTCCCCATTTACGGGCCTGCCGATGTGCAGGCGGTCACGCAGCCGCTTGCGGGCGGCGAGCAGATTAATCTACTGGAGACCCCTTTCGCGGTAATCGCCACCCCGGGGCACACGCTGAATCATCTGTGCTACTACGGCAATGGGGCGCTATTTGCGGGCGACACGCTGTTTTCCGGCGGTTGCGGACGATTATTCGAGGGCAGCCCGGCGCAAATGTACGCCAGCCTGCAAACCCTGGCCACTCTGCCGCCCGAGACCCTGCTGTGCTGCACGCATGAATACACCCAAAGCAATTTGCGCTTTGCGCTGGCGGTCGAGCCGGACAATCTGCGATTGCAACAGCGTGCCGCCGAAGTCGCCGCCCTGCGCGCAGCAGGCCGGATGAGCCTGCCGTCGCGGCTAGACATCGAGCTGGCCAGCAACCCCTATTTGCGTTGCGATCAGCCCGCTGTGATCGCCAGCGCACAAAGGCGTGCACCGCGAGCACAGCAGCCAGCCGAGGTTTTTGCTGCACTGCGCCAGTGGAAAGATCATTTTCGCGGTTAAAGCATATGCCGTTTGAATCTATTCCCAAGACTTTCATTCGCACCACGAGAGTTCAATCGTAGTTTACGAATCAATTGTATTTGATCTAAGCTGCTCAGATTTTCAGATTTAATTTGCCCCTTGGAGTAACTTCATTGACTGTTCACATGCTGTGCAAGCTTGACGATCTCATTCATACCCACCCCGGCGAAACTTGGGCGCAAGCACTAGAGCGATTTTCCAAATTATGTCGTGTAGATTTACTGGAGTATGACGACGACGACGAAAAAATCGTAGTAAATTTGAGTGAAATCTACGATGAGGGCGAGCTGTATGAACTGATGCCGCCCCTTGCAGAAGATGAGATACTCACTTACGAACGACAGCATGGACTAGTTATCCCTGCTCCACTGCGGCATGTATTACTCCAGACTGAGGTGCCACAGATCTATATGGCTCGCTATGATCATGGGCGATATGGTGAACGGAGAGTCTTGGATTTCTATCACTCCGACGAGCCTCATCTCTTTCCCAATGTCAAGACCTTGCTGGAGGCGTTAGCGTACAATTACGGCCCTTACTTTTCGGATGAAGAACTTGATACTGCCGAGCGCGAGGCGTTGAATCAGCGTTTCTTTGCCTTTGCAGCACGCAGTAATGATGACCATGCCTGGACTTATCTGCTGTTCGATCGTGAAGGGCACTTTGGCGAATACGAATTCGAAACCGAAAACTACCCGCGTAGCCTTGCCCGCATCAGAGATTTGCTGGTCAATGGCTTGACGGAAACTGACTTCGACGCATTCATGTGCAGGCAAATAGATATCCTCATGACGTACATTCTGCAATACAACGAAGTGATTGATTAACTCTGTTGGCTGAAAGTCGTTTATGTTTGGCTTGTTCTCTGCATCGGGGTAAGTATTGCGATTATGATTAAGCGCTCATCTAGCAAACTATGCGCCAGCGCAGCGAGCAAGCCACCATTGTTAGATTATTCATAGAAACAGTTTAAAAATCAAAGCACTGTGTCAGCCATCCATTTAATCCTGCAATTATGTTGCAACGCTGATTGACAGCGCCGGAAAGCCGCCATTACTATCGTCCAATTCAGCAATTGATCAGGAAACGGGCCAATGAAACTTCGCCTGTGCGCCGCACTTCTTTCCCTTGGTTTTGCCCTGCCCGCTTTCGCTCTGGAGTCAGGCAAACTCGATTACCAGCTTCGCAGTCTCACCCCCGCACCCGCACCTGCACCTGCACCTGCCATTACAGCCAATACCCAGCTGGCAATTGATCAGTTATTTACCGATCCAGCCCCGCAAGCGCTCGCCGACTCGCTGCCGCAATGGCAAAAACACACACCTCAGCAATTGGCGTCGCAGCAAAATTTGTGGGAACGGGTGCGTAACGGCTTTGCGATTCCTGATATCGAAAGCCCGCTGGTCACCAAATGGGAAAACTACTACGCCAGCCGCCCCGATTACCTGAACCGGATTATCGAGCGCAGCAATCGCTATCTATACCATGTGGTCGGTGAAGTTGAAAAACGCGGCATGCCGATGGAATTTGCGCTGCTGCCGATGATTGAGTCAGCCTACAACCCGAAAGCCGAATCGCACGCCAAAGCCGCCGGGATGTGGCAATTTATTCCAGACACCGGCAAACGCTATGGGCTGGAACGCACCTGGTGGTATGACGGCCGCCGAGATGTGGTGGCCGCCACCGATGCCGCGCTGAGCTATCTGCAAGATATTCACGGCATGTTTGACGACTGGCAGCTGGCACTGGCCTCGTACAACTGGGGCGAAAACGCGGTTAAACGCGCGCGTGATCGCAATCTGGCCGCCGGTCTGCCTGCGAGTTATATCGACTTGCGCATGCCCGATGAAACACGCAATTACGTACCGAAATTACTGGCTATCCGCAATATCATCGCCGATCCGGCGGCCTATGGCGTGAAGCTGCGCGACATCCCCAATCAGCCCTACTTTGCCACCTTGCAACCCGGCAAGCATATGGACGTGAGCGTGGCGGCCAAGCTGGCCGGGATTAGCGTCGAAGAGCTGCTGCGCCTGAACCCCGGCTTTATCCGCCCGGTGATTGCCCACAAGGAAGATCGCAAGCTGGTGCTACCGATCGAGAAAAAAGAAGTATTCGAGCGCAATCTGGCCAGCTACCAGCAGCCATTGCTGAACTGGCAGCCTTACGTCACCAAGCAGGGTGAAAACTTTGACCAGCTTGCCAGCACGTTTGGCATCGATTCGGCCGAGCTGCGTGACATCAATGATATTGCCGCCAATGATCGCAGCGCGCGCGGTCAAACGATCTTGGTACCTAAAGTGGCCGGCCTGGATATTTCCGAACGTCAGACTTTAGCAGCACTGCATAAAAACCGCGAAGCCGAAGCCATTGATACCGGGGAAAAAGATACTCCCAAACCGGTACTGGCCGCAGCCCGATCAGGCGAGAAACTCGCCGGTCGCGAGCATAAAGTGGCCAAAGGCGACACGCTATTTAACATCGCCAAACGCTACAACCTGAGCGTGGCCGAGCTCAAAGCAATGAATGGCCTGAAAGGCACACAAGTGGCGCTGGGCGACAGCCTGCGCGTTGGCAACGCCAGTGCAACGCCGAGATCTTACGTGGTTAAGCGTGGCGACACCCTCGCCTCGATTGCCAGAAAGCTCAATGTGGATCTGATGGATTTGAAAAAAATGAACCGCAAGCCCATTACCCCGGGCATGACGCTGGTGATGAATTAATCCGGCAAAAGCTCAACAGCGCCGCTAATAGAAAATATTAGCGGCGTTTTTATTTGGCAGGGTATTGCCATGCAGCACATACTGGGCAATACGTTCAAAGCAATACCCCCCACATTCAAAACTAAATAACACGTCGGCGCGGGAGGCAAAGCTATGTTTCGCTGGATATTCATGCTGGTGGGTCTGGCATTTGGCTGGGATGAATGGGATTTGGTCGGCGGGCTCATCCTGGCTGTGCTCGGCTTTGTCTTTGGCCAATGGCTGGACAAACGCAATGCCAGCACAAGTACCGCAAGCCATAGGCCGGTCAATAGCATTGCCAGCGAGTTGCAACAACTCAAGCGCCGAGTGTCGCAGCTGGAAGCCGAAATGGCGCAGCTCAAAGGCATGCCCAGCCCGGCAGAGCACACAACGAGCGCCACCGCTAGCGAACCCACACCGATTTCAACCCCGATCGTCGCCGCAGCAGAGACCGCGCCACCGCCTCTGCCGCACGGTGCGGGTATTATCGCGACAAGTGCACCTGCGGCTGCGACGGCTGCTCTCTATCCCGATGCCGACCCTGCAATCAGCACACCGCAGCCTGCGGCAGCTCACCCGCGCCCGCCCCTCACCAATCCAGTCTCCAATCCCGTCTCCGAGCCAGGCGCGCTGGAGCAGGGGCTGGCAGCGCTGAAAAACTGGTTTCTGGGTGGCAATACCGTCGTCAGGCTGGGGATGCTGATTCTGTTTTTTGGTGTGAGTTTTCTGCTTAAATTTGCCGCCGATAACCAGATGCTGCCGATTGAAGTGCGGTTGGCCGGTTTGTCGCTGGGCGCTGCGCTGATATTTACCATCGGCTGGCGCTTGCGCGAATCACGCCGCAGCTATGCGCTGATTATGCAAGGCGGCGCGCTCGGCCTGCTGTATTTCACCGTTTACGGCGCGATGAAGCTCTATCAGTTGCTCCCGACTACGCCGGCTTTTGTGCTGCTGGCCTTGCTGGGGCTGGCCTCGGCCATCCTGGCGATCCGGCAGGATGCCAGCGCGCTAGCGTTTATGGGGATTAGCGGCGGCTTTCTGGCGCCGATACTGACCAGCGACGGCAGCGGCAATCATGTGCTGCTGTTTGCCTATTTTGCGCTGCTAAATGCCGGGATTTTTGCGATTGCCTGGTTCAAGGCCTGGCGCTCGCTCAATCTGCTGGGCTTTGTTTTCACCTACGTGATTGCGCTGCTGTGGGGCGTCTTCGACTATCGCAGCGAGCACTACGCCAGCACGCAACCTTTTGTGATGATTTTCTGGCTGTTTTTTGCCGGAATCAGCACGCTGTACGCGATCCGGCGCAGCCATACTTTGGCGAGCGTCGTCGATGGCACGCTGGTTTTTGGGACACCCATCGCCACGCTGGCGCTGCAAGCGCAAATTCTGGCTGGCGTCGAGTATGGCATGTGTTACAGCGCGCTGGTCGGCGCGACTTTTTATCTGGCGCTGGCGGCGTGGCTGCACGCTCGGCGCGATGACAGCCTGCGCTTGTTCACCGAAGCCCAGCTGGCCATTGGTGTGCTGCTGGCCACGCTGGCGATACCGCTGGCTTTTGATGGCAATGTTACCGCTGCGATGTGGGCACTGGAAGGCGCTTGCGTGGTCTGGGTCAGCCTTCGTCAATCGTCACAACAGCGTAGACTGGCGCTGGTTTTCGGCCTGCTGCTGCAATTTGGCGCGGGTCTGGCCGTCATCATCTCCAGCCCGTATTACACGCCGCTGGCTTTCCTCAATGGCGTGTACCTGGCTGATCTGTTACTGGCGCTGTCGGGGCTGTTCTGCGCCTGGCAATTACACGAAAAGCAGCCCGACTGGGCCAGCAAACCCATTTTGCTGACCGTGGGCTGGTTGCTGGGTGGCTGGGGGCTGCTGTGGTGGGGCAAGGCTAATCTGGACGAGATAGCGCGCTTTCTGGACGGTGACGCCATCCAAAACGCGCATTTATTGCTGCTAGTGCTCACTGCGGCGATTTTCCAGCAATTCTTTCTGCAAGGCTGGTGGCGCAATGCCAAAGTGGTGGCGATTGCGCTCGGGCCGATACTGCTGCTGATCGCGCTGGAGCAATTTGGCCAGCTAACGCATTACTTTGCCCTGTGGGCCTGGCTGATTGCGCTGGCGGCGCTGTTTGCGCTGCTGTACCAGCAAGACGATGCTCACAGCGGCAGCGATAGCTGGCAGCACACCGTAGCCGCCTGGCTGGTATGGGGTATATTCAGCAAAGAGATTATTTATCTGACTCAGCAGCACATACATAGCGAGGTATTCGAGCTAGCCGCGTTTGCCCTGCTGATCAGCGCGGCAGTGGCCGCAGTGAAATATCTGCCCAGGCCGATCAGGGCACACTGGCGCGCTTACTGGGTGTACGGTACGGCACCGATGGCGCTGGTCTTGCTGCTGTGGGGTTTTTATAGCGCGCTCTCGGGCGGCTCATCCGGCCTGCCCTTGCTCAATGCGCTCGATCTGGCACAACTGGCCGCTTTGGCTGCGCTGGTGTTCTGGCTTAAACCTGCGCTGGCCGAGCTGGAGATCCGCACTACCCCGCGCCTGATTTATGCCGTGCTGGGGCTGGCCGTATTTGTCTGGCTCAACGCCATGCTGCTGCGCACGCTGCACCATCAGGCCGAGGTGGCCTATACGCTGGACGCATTGCGCCACTCCACACTGGTGCAAATGAGCTTGTCGATATTCTGGACCATTATCGCGCTGGCGCTGATGCTGGCGGCAACGCGATCACGCCTGCGCGTGCTCTGGCTGATTGGTGCGGGCTTGCTGGGCATTGTGATCGGCAAGCTGTTTTTGCTGGATTTGTCGAATATCAGCGGCATCGAGCGCATCGGCTCGTTTATGGGCGTGGGCGTGCTGCTGCTACTGATCGGCTATTTTGCCCCGCTGCCACCGAATGAAGACACTGAAGCGGCAGAGGATTAAATCCGGCCAGATTGCAGAAAACTCATTCGCAGCCAGCAAACAAAGCCACCTTGCGGTGGCTTTGTTTGCTGGCTGCTGACAAAGTGGAAATTCACCATTTTTTAAGTCTCGGCAAAGCCGAGCCTAAAAAATAAGGCCGTGAATCTGCAGCCTTGATGTTTTATTCCCACCCCTCCCGTCTCCTCCTTGAGGGGAGCCTCGCTTCGCGAGTGGGGTTTGTCATTACCAACAGCATTGGTTGACGTGGGAAAAATCAGCGCGGTGGCGAGGTGCGCTCGGGTTTGAGCTGACGATCGACTTCTTTCCAGCGCGCATGATGCTCGCGGATCAGGTGGATGGCGTCTTCAATCGTATCGACGACAATCGGAATTTGCATATCCACCGGGCTGGCCAGACCGGCCTCATTGCTCACCATATAGTGCTGCGCCCAATCGACCAGCTCGTGCCACATTTCGCCAACCAGAATCAGCGGCGTGTCATACAGCTTGCGCACTTGCAGCAGTTGCCAGACCATCGATAACTCGAGCAGCGTGCCAATCCCGCCCGAAGTCACAATAAACGCATTCGAGCGCAGGATAAAGTGGTGCAGGCGCGAGAAGAAGGTCTTGTGCTCGAACACGCGGCCAACAAAATCATTCACATTCTGCTCGAAATCCAGATCAATACGAATGCCCACCGACGCTTCGGGTTTATTGGGCGCGCCCTGGCTGGCGCCTTCGTTGGCGGCCTGCATCAGGCCCGGGCCGCCACCGGTGACAATGTGGCAACCCATCGCCGCCAGCTGTGCAGCCAGCTGCTTCACGGCTTCATAGCGCGGGGTGTTTTCCTCGATCCGGGCCGAGCCGAAAATGGTGACATGATAATCCGGCGTATGCGCCGGACGCAGGCGGGAAAGATCGTCAACGGCATCCCACAATTTGAGGACCGCCTCGCCAACAATATCGAGCGCCTCTTCGTCGTCAATCACACCGATTGGTTTGTTATAAGCGTTGATCATATGAGCCCCTGTTCTTGTATGGTCGAATTACGACACTATCAGCTTAGCAGGCCGTTGAAAAACTACTACGGGACTCAAAAGCTTCGTTTAAAAATCGCTCAAAATCCTCATTTACTACTTGTAAACTCCGGTTTCTCGCCATTTTTTGCCTTGCCTTTGAGCCCCTCGCTACCTTTTTCAACCGCCTACTAGGCGCAAATGCGCCTACTTGTAAGTCACAGCCGAAAAGTTTTGGTTCAAAACCATTCCTCATGCCAGCACAGATACGGCCTTGCCGCAAAGCTTGCCCGGCTTTGGTTTACAATCGCTTCATCCTTTTTTATCCCTCTGCCACTCAATCATCATGCCCAATACCGCCACCACGCCCTTGCCCCTGCAATGCCCTGAGCTGCTGCGCCACAGCGGCCTGATCAATGGGCAATGGCTGCAAACGCAGGCCACGATGAGCGTGAATAACCCCGCCAATGGCCAGCGCATCGCCGAAGTACCACGTATGGATGCCGCACTGTGCCAGCAGGCCATTGCGGTAGCAGAAGCGGCGTTACCGGGCTGGCAGGCCCGCAGTGGCAAGGCGCGCAGCCAGCTATTGCGGCGCTGGTTCGAGCTGATCATGCAGCATCAGGACGATCTGGCGCTGATCATGAGCAGCGAGCAGGGCAAGCCGCTTGGCGAGGCACGCGGCGAAATCGCCTACGCGGCCAGCTTTATCGAATGGTTTGCCGAGGAAGCCAAGCGCATCTATGGCGATGTCATGCCGCATCCGAATGCTGGCCAGCGCATTCTGACGCTGAAACAGGCCGTTGGCGTTTGCGCGGCGATTACCCCGTGGAATTTTCCCGCCGCCATGATCACCCGCAAAGTGGGCCCGGCGCTGGCAGCGGGCTGCACTATCATTGTGAAACCAGCTTCGCAAACGCCGCTGACCGCACTGGCACTGGGCGAGCTGGCCCAGCAGGCCGGTATTCCGGCAGGCGTAATCAATATCATTACCGGCAGCGGGCGCGAGCTGGGCGCGGTGCTGGCACAAAGCCCGCAGGTGCGCAAACTCTCATTCACCGGCTCAAGCGAAACAGGCCGCGCACTGATGGCCGCTTGCGCGCCGTCGATCAAAAAGCTGTCGCTGGAGCTGGGCGGCAATGCGCCGTTTATTGTGTTTGAAGATGCCGATCTGGACGCGGCGGTAGCAGGCGCGATCGCCAGCAAATTTCGCAACGCCGGGCAAACCTGCGTGTGCGCCAACCGTTTTCTGGTCGCCGACGCCGTGTATGACGATTTCGCCGCACGGCTTGCCATGGCAATTAGCCAGCTTCAAGTAGGGTATGGGCTTGAAAGTAATACCCAGATTGGCCCGCTGATTGATACCCCTGCCATAGAAAAAGTCGAAGCGCATATTGCCAACGCCTTGCAGCAAGGCGCCAAGCTGCGCTACGGCGGCACACGCCATGCGCTGGGCGGCACCTTCTTCACGCCAACTCTGCTCACTGAAGTGCCCGCCAGTGCGCTAATCAACCACGAAGAAACCTTTGGCCCGGTGGCCGCGCTGGTGCGCTTTCACAGCGAAGCCGAAGCGATTGCGCTGGCCAATCACACCGAATTCGGGCTGGCAGCCTATGTGTATACGCAGAATCTGGCCCGCACTTTCCGCGTCGCCGAAGCCATCGAAGCGGGCATGGTCGGCATCAACACCGGTCTGATCAGCAATGAAGTCGCGCCATTTGGCGGCATCAAACAATCGGGGCTGGGGCGGGAAGGATCAAAATACGGGATAGACGAATATCTGGAAATCAAATATCTCTGCCTAGGCTAGCTGCCATTGGCGTCTAGTATTGCACCGAAGCCGGGCATCCGGCAGGCAAAAAAAACCGCACCAGAATAGTCCGGTGCGGCAAGAGGATGGAGACGGTAGGCCGGAAGTAAAATTCACTCCCGGCCGAAAATCAGTGCGGTGCAGGTGTTGCACTGCGAAAATCGCACTGTAATCGGCGTCCTCCTCTCTGACCATAAGCAATTGTCGCATCAGGAAAATACCTGAAACCACCAGCCCGACTTATCTAATACCTTTACTTTTGTTGCTGCGCCTGCTGTTGTCTTTGCACGGCCATTTTCAGTGCGTTCAGCTCGGCAGCAGGCAGATCGGGGCTAAACGTTGCGCCACCCATGCCATCGGCCTTGAAGGCAATCGGCAGGCTCATTGTTTTACCGCAGGCTTTGCCCACCCAGATTTCCTGCCACTGGCCACGTACCATCATCTGGCGCGTGGGCTTGGGCAGATTGAGCGTCAAATATTCGCCTCCCGATACTGGCTTGCCGATTTTGAAATCAACCGGCGTGATGTCTTCGTTGGTACATTTGGCCTTGGTCGCCAGTTGCTGGAAGGCTTCGGTCACCACCGGATCACGCATCACTTCGCGGCGCAGATTCAACGGGGCAATGCTGTTGCCAATCTCGCTGGCGCGCGCCCAGGCTTCCTTGTTGGCGCATTTGCGATACCAGTTAGCACGCTCCTTGCTGCCAAACGCGGTGACCGAGCTGGCAATATCGTTGCAAACCGATTCAATGGCCAGATGAAACCCCTGCTGCGCCGATTTGTACATCAGCTCGGCAGCGTAACGCTCGTTTTCACGCTCCTTGAGCGAGCGCTTGGCCAGCGCCTGATAACGCGCCTCGTCAATCCGGCCATTGGCCTTGGTCAGCCCCTGCATCGCTTCCTGCTTAAGCAGATTGGACAGCAATAACTGGGCTTCGGGTTTATTTTGCGCAACCAGCGGGTCGATCAGGCTGCGGGCTGCGGAGATATTTTTGCTGGTTCCCTTGCCCTGCATATACATCTGCGCCAGCAAAATCCGGGTTGAGAGGCTGGCGCTGCCTTTTTTATGCTCGGCACTGGCGATATTAAAGGCTTGCTGGTAATCGCCTTTTTCAATCGCGGCATTAAGCTGCACTTCATTGGCCTGTGCGCTTTCCATCGTCATGCTGCCGATGGTTAGCACTGCAGCCAGAACGGTGAGCACTGAAGTCGCTTTGTGCGTTGCGGTGGCGGAATTAGTCATTTGGGGTCTCCATCCTCGGGTTGCGGTTTTATTGTGCGGCTATCTTACTGTAGTCAGCGCACTTCGCCTACAAAGCCAGGACAAAGCCGATTCAAGACAGCCTCAAAACAATCTCAAAACAGTTTCAATACCGATGCCGCCACCCACTGTTTGCTGCGGCCTCGCTGCTTTGGGCTGAAACTGGTAAAAATGCGGCTAATGTCTGATTATGGCTATCCAGCAGAATGCAGACTGCCTATCATGCTGACATCGTTAATCGGAACCCTCGTATGAGCGCCACACCTGCCCTCTTTCGTAATCGCAATTTTATCCTGCTGTGGCTGGCGTCGATTGTGGGCAATTTTGCGCTCGCCGTGGCCATGCTGGCAGAAACCTGGTTTGTCGTAAAAACGCTGGGCGCCAAGGAACAGCTGGGGATCGTCATGATTGCCGGATCGGTACCGCGCATTGCCTTGATGGCCGTCGGCGGCGTATTGGCCGACCGGATGCGGCGCAGCCGGATTATTCTGGTGTCGCTGGGCTCACGGGTGCTGATGCTGTTTGCGCTGGTAGGGCTGCTGGCGATTGGCCAGCTTGATATCTGGGCGCTAACCGTATTTGCCTTTCTCTACGGCGCACTGGATGCCTTTTTCTGGCCAGCCCGCGATGCGCTAATTCCGGCTATCGTGCCCGAGCGCGATTTGACGCGAGCCAACTCGGTCATGCTGACTACCAATCAGGTGGGTCTGGTCTTTGGCCCGGTGCTGGGCGGTATTTTGCTCGCCACCCTGAGCTACGAAGTGATATTCGGCCTGACCGGCGTCATGCTGGCTTTGGCAACAGCCTGCATCGGCTTTATTAATGAGCCCTTTGTCGCCAAAATCCGCCAGCATGGCAGCACCATGCTCAGCGAGCTGAAAGAAGGCGTGCAATATGCGATCAAAACGCCGGTGCTGCGCGCACTGATGCTGGTGTATGCGGCAGCCAATCTGCTCTTTATGGGCCCGCTGGCGCTGGGCATCCCGATTATTGTGACCGAAAACCTCAACGGCGAACCGGCCACGCTGTCTTATCTGCAAAGCGCCTTTGCCGCAGGCATGGTGATCGGCGGCATCTTGCTGACCATGTATCCGCCGAGCAAAAAACGGCTGCTGATGATTACCGTGATTATTGCGCTCGAAGGCGTGTTGCTGGCCATGCTGGCACACACGCACTGGGTCTGGATTGCCATCGCCATTCAGGCACTGATCGGGCTTGGCGTGGCGGGCAATAATGTCCCGATGATGTCGCTGATCCAGCAGTATTCAGACAAAGACAAAATCGGCCGCGTCATGAGCCTGAACAGCATGGCCTCGATGGGGCTGACGCCGCTCTCGTATGCGATGGTCACGGGGCTCCTGTCGCTGCACCTGTCGATGGGCTGGATCATGCCCATCTTCGGCCTGACCATGGCCGCGCTGATGGTGCTGATGACACTGCAAATGACGGTGATTCGCGAGGTGGATTGATGGGGCTCGATTCCGTAGAGCTCATCGTCATGGTCGAGCAGGAATTTGCCATTCGGATTACCGAGAGGGTGCGGCTCGGATTGTGACTGTTGGCGAGCTGTGCGATCACGTTGTGCTGTGCTGCATGCAATCACACGGCCTAGCCGCTCCAGGTGCAGCGAATGTCGAGCAGCGCGTCAGCCGGATACTGGTGCAGCAACTACAAATCCACCCGGAAAAAATCCACCGTACAGCCCGCTTTGTCGACGATCTGGGGCTCGACTAACGTCGTTATTCATGAAAAACGCCACAAAAAATACCACGTCAAAATACTGATTTTAAAGAAAAAAATCAAAAATCATCGTCACTGGTGAATTCCACAGCCATATAGATTCCCAAATCAGCAGCGTACGCGCATAGTGGCATCCATTCAGGAGGATGCCCATGATGAAAGCCCACGATTTTGTACTTGCCCTGCTGGCCTTTGCACTATTTGCCATGCTGGCTTTTCTGCCGATGTTCTCACACGCGGGTAGCTTGCAAGTCCATACCTGGCAAGGCGCAGCGAAAGCCGCACACACCATTGCGCATGATGATTATTGCAGCGCCAGCACCACCGGGATAGACCAGTACGCGCTACCCATTCTGAACGCACGCGGACTCAAGGCCAGCCTGGGGCTGATTGCCGGTAGCTGCACGGATGCGCAATGGCAAACACTGAAGGAGCGCGTGGCGCAGGGGCACGAATTATTCAACCACACGCTCACCCACCTGGGCATGCTCGAGCCCGGCTCGCTGGCCCCGATCAGCGGCTGGGATAACCTCAGGGAAATCGTCAGCGCCCAGCAGTTGGTGCAAAGCAAGCTGGGCTACACCATGCACTTTGTCGCCTTCCCCAGCGATCTGGCCACCCCGCAAGCCAAAGCCTTTGTCGAAGCCCAGAGCGAGATTCTGGGCGTGCGTGCGGCCAAGCATATTTACGATGGCAAAGCGGCCGGGCTGAACGACGCCAACCAGCTGCAACCATATTTTGTGAAATGGGATGGTTACTGGCGCGATGGCAAATGGTCGCTGTACAAACCGGCACGCGGCAATATGCTGATCCAGCACGTTGACGCCGCGCTGACCGATGGCAGCTGGAGCTACCGCACCCTGCACGGCGTGGCCGATAGTTCGTGGGAAGCCGCCCCAGTTGATCAGTACACCGCCTACGCCGACTATCTGGCCGCCAAAGTCAAAACCGGCGAGCTATGGGTGGCGGGCCCCAGCGAAATTATCCGCTATCAGGTAACACGCACGCAGTGCCCGCTGAAACTGGATGGCAACACCATCAAGGTCAGCACCAGCAATCCGCTCTGCGGCCGTTATGGCACGGCACTCACGGTGGATGTCCGGCTCGACGCTGGGCAAAAAGGCACCTTTATCCAGCAAGGCAAAGCCCTTCCCGTCCAGATGCTGGACGCCGCCACCGCCCGGCTGGCGATCAACCCTTTGCTGGGCGATGTAAAAATTCAATAAGGGTATATGCCGCTAGAGCATAACCTAAAAAGATTACCGGCCAATACCTCTTTGATTCGGCCTGCGGCCGGTACAGCCGAATCAAACCAATAAAAAGGATGGAGAAAATGCAATCAAAGCAATTTGGTCGTGCCTTAGTATTTGCGTTGCTCACCAGCTCAGGTTTGCTGGTGAGCAACGCTCAGGCGCTGAGCACAACGCCAAAACCAACCGCCGTTCCCGGTTATCCAAACTGGGTGAACTCCAGCGTCTACACAGGCGGCCAACGTGTCAGCTACAACGGCGCAGCTTATGAAGCCAAATGGTGGACACAAGGGGACAATCCCGCGCAATCAGGTGAATGGGGTGCCTGGAAACTGATTAGCGCAGCGACCCCAACTCCTGCCCCAACGTCAACACCGCTCGTTTGCCCATCCATGACGCCCCCCCCAACGGCCACTGGCATGACGGCCAAACCAATTTATGACACATATGGCTGCATCACAGGCTGGGAAATCACCGCCTGGATTACGCCACCACCAACGCCGACAGCGACTGCAACTGCGACACCAGTGGTCAATACCGGCACCTGGAACGCCGCCACCGCCTATACCGCAGGGATTGAAATCATTTACAACGGTCGCCGCTATCGCGCCAGATGGTGGGTACAAGGCCAGGTGCCAAATCCGGCCGATCCTTGGGGCCCGTGGGAAGATCTGGGTCCCGTGGGTTTACCGACCCCGACCCCTTCACCAACCAGCACGGCAACAGCGAGCCCAAGCCCGACCCCGGCAGCTCGCGGCATTGTGAATGAACTTCAGGTCAGTACGTGGAAAAATGGCGCCAAAGGCGCGTATTCATTGGTACACGATGACTATTGTTCGATGTACTACGGCACCGATCCCTACATCCAGATCATGAACCCCGAGCTGAAAAAACGGGGTCTGGTTGCGGGCTTTGGCATGATTACCGGCAGCTGCTCGCCGCAACACTGGGCTGCCGCCAAAGAAATGATTGCCAACGGCCATGAAATCATCAGCCACAGCCGCTCGCATCCGAACCCGTATATTGCAGACGCCGAGCTGGACGTTCAGCTCAACGGTGCCGCCGCTGATATCGCGGCCAATCTGGATGGCTACCAAGCCAGCTATTTTGTCTGGCCGGGTGATGCAGCATCGACAGCAGCTACGGATTTCCTAAAAACCATTCCGCAGTACATCGGTGGCCGCGCATCGCATCTGGTGGCCAATGGCAATGTGGATTACACCACGATGCCAGCCGGGGTGAATGCAGCCAACTTTGACAATCCTTACCGCATCAAGTGGGATTTGTTCACCGTTGATGGCAAGTGGTCGCTCTATCCGATGGGCAGCGAAATCCTCAATCTGCACATTGATGCCGCCATCAGTCAGGGCGCATGGACCACGCGCACCGCGCATGGCGTTGATACCGGCTACTGGGAAACCATTCCGCTCGATCGCTACCTGGCGCACTTGGATTACGCCAAAGCCAAAGTCGACTCGGGTGAATTGTGGATGGATACGCCGAGCAATGTGATCAAGTATCGCTACGCGCGCGAGTTCTGCAAACCGGTGCTCACGCCCAATGGTAACTGGAGCAGCCTGCTCACGTTTGATACCAGCGCACCGCAGTGCCAGAAGTACGCAACCCCGATCACCCTGCAGATGAAAGTTCTGCAACAGGGCGGCATGCTAGGCGCGATCCAAAATGGCAAGGCAGTCAAAGTGACAAACGGCCCGAACAATACGGCGATGATCACGGTTGACCCTAGTGCAGGCGATGTCACCTTTGCCTACGCCCTACCTTAAGCACGCAGAATGAACGCCTGATCTAAGATCGCGTTCAAATCATGGCGCTCATGTTGGCCAAAACCGGCATGAGCGCCAGCAGGTATATGCGGCAAAAATATAAATCACAAAGATTACCGGCCAATACCCCTTGATTCGGCCAGTGGCCGGTACAGCCGAATCAAAACCAATAAAAAGGATGGAGAAGATGCAATCAAAGCAATTTGGTCGTGCCTTAGTGTTCGCGCTGCTCACCAGCTCAGGTTTGCTGGTGGGCACCGCACAGGCGCTGAGCCCGACGCCCTACCCGACCGCCGTTCCCGGCTATCCAAACTGGGAAAGCGCCAGCGTCTACAACGGCGGGCAGCGCGTGAGCTACAACGGCGCAGTGTTTGAGGCCAAATGGTGGACTCAGGGTGATAACCCCGCGCAATCAGGCGAATGGGGCGTGTGGAAACGGATTGGCGGCGTACAAATCACGCCAACACCAGTGCCAACCGCAACACCAGCTCCGACCGCAACTACCGGCCCAACGCTGGCCCCATCACCGACACCCACGGTGTTCATGACGTCCAAACCAACGCCGACCCCCACGACCACGCCCGTGGTCAACTCCGGCACCTGGAACGCCGCCACTGCTTATACCGCTGGGATTGAAATCATTTACAACGGCCGCCGCTATCGCGCCAAATGGTGGGTACAAGGCCAGGCACCAAATCTGGCCGATCCTTGGGGCCCGTGGGAAGATCTGGGGCCAGTGAGCGTACAAACGCCAACGCCATCACCGACCGCGACGGCCTCGCCTTCGCCAACACCATCATTCTGCCCACCAATTTCACCCCCTGCGCCGCCACCGGGCTTTTATTACGAAGTGGATAACAGCGTTTGCCCGGCACGCTACACGCTGGTAGGCCCGAAAGAAGTGCTGCAAAACATCGAAACCAGCACCTGGAAAAACGGTGCCAAAGGCGCGTATTCACTGGTGCACGATGATTATTGTTCAATGCCGGACAATAAAGACCCCTACATCCAGATCATGAACCCCGAGCTGAAAAAACGGGGTCTGGTTGCGGGCTTTGGCATGATTACTGGCAGCTGCTCGCCGCAACACTGGGCTGCCGCCAAAGAAATGATTGCCAACGGCCATGAAATCATCAGCCACAGCCGCTCGCATCCGAATCCGTATATTGCAGACGCCGAGCTGGACGTTCAGCTCAACGGTGCAGCCGCTGATATCGCGGCCAATCTGGATGGCTACCAAGCCAGCTATTTTGTCTGGCCGGGTGATGCGGCATCGACTGCAGGAACGGATTTCCTAAAAACCCTTCCGCAGTACATCGGTGGCCGCGCATCGCATCTGGTGGCCAATGGCAATGTGGATTACACCACGATGCCAGCGGGCGTGAATGCAGCCAACTTTGACAATCCGTATCGCATCAAGTGGGATTTGTTCACCGTTGACGGCAAGTGGTCGCTCTATCCGATGGGCAGCGAAATTCTCAATCTGCACATTGATGCTGCCATCAGTCAGGGCGCATGGACCACGCGCACCGCGCATGGCGTTGATACCGGCTACTGGGAAACCATTCCGCTCGATCGCTACCTGGCTCACTTGGACTACGCCCAAACCAAAGTCAATAGCGGCGAGTTGTGGATGGACACCCCATCGAACGTGATCAAATACCGCTATGCGCGTGAACATTGCAAGCCAACGCTGCTCAAGGCGGAAAACATCATCCGCTTTGATAACAGCTCGGCGCAATGCCAGAAATACGCCACACCGCTGACGCTGAAACTGAGCACCCAGCTCAATCCGGGCTCGGTTGCTGCCCAGCAAAACGGCAAAGCACTGTACGCTAGAAGAACGGCAAACGGTGTCTTCCTGACGGTTGATCCGCTGGGTGGCGATGTCAAACTCAGCGCCGTGCCAAGCTATTACTAATCGCTATTACTAAGCGGTGTAGTGACGCCAGCACAGACTGGCGCAGCGCATAAAACCCCATCCATCCCCACCGCTCGGCTCACCACTGGGCGTGTGGGGATTTTTTCATGGCCCGGCTCATGCTAAGCTGCGCGGCTTGCTAGTCAGGGTTTGCTGCGTTGTGGTTACACTGAAAAAACGAAACGTGATTACCGTTACCGATCTGGGGCGGACTGAAACCTGGGTCAAGTTTTACAACGGCCTGTGCGACGATTGTGTCGGCAGCTGCTGTACGATGCCGGTGGAAGTGAAGATTGTCGATCTGATCCGCATGGGGGTGGTCGATGAATTTGACGCGGTCGAGCCCGCCAAAAACATTGCCAAACGGCTGATGAAGGCGCGCATTATCGAGCACTTCAATTTCAAAAATGAAATCTACACGCTGGCACGGCGCAGCAATAACGACTGCATTTATCTGCACGAAGAAACGCGCCGCTGCACGATTTACGAAAATCGCCCCAATACCTGCCGCAAACACCCACAGGTAGGCCCACGCCCTGGCTTTTGCGCCTACAACCAGAAAAGATAGGTATATTGCCGCAGGCTAATTCCAGATTGGCCTGTAGGGCAATACCCCATCATTTCCATTGCAAGCTGTCTTTATCCCAATCATCGAGTAATTCGGTCTCGGCCTCTTCGCGCGCTTTGGCAGCTTGCTGCCTTTGCTGGCTGGCGCTGGCCAGCGCCGCTTCATATTCGGCGCGCTGCGGATCGCTCATTTCCGGTTTGAGCTTTTCCAGCGTCGCTGCTGCGCGATAAGACGGCAGCGGAGCCGGATCGTGCAGGGCTTGCAAAAGTGTATTGAGCTGGCTGGGGCTAACGGGCATGGCTGACTCCTGAAAACGGCAAGGAGCAGCCACAGCTGCTCCGTTGAATAATGGTTGGAATTGGGAATATTGAAAATTTAACCCTGCAAGCTGCAAACGATCCGCGCTCGCGCCGTCAAAACAGCTCCTCGCCGCCGCTCTCGATATTGACCTGCGGCAGCGTATCGTAAAACACCATCTGGTTTCTGCCGCCTTCTTTGGCGGCGTACAGCGCCTGATCGGCGCGCCCCAGCGTAATACTCAACACTTCATACGGCCGGATATCAGTAATGCCGCCGCTGATCGTAACCTGATCAATTTGCGGAAAACGATGCTGCTCAACCTTCTGGCGAAAGCGCTCCAGCGCCAGCAAAGCACCTTCACGTGTTTGCGGGCCCAGAATAATGACAAACTCCTCGCCACCAAAGCGGAACAGCCTATCATTGGCGCGAAAACAGGTGCGCATCAACTGCGCCATGATCAGCAGCACCTCATCACCATACAAATGCCCCAGACGATCATTGATCCGCTTAAAATAGTCGATGTCGAGCACGACTAGAAAGTAATAAGCCAAGCCGCTTTCCTGCCTCCGCCCGGCATGCAATGGCTGAACCCCGGGCAGATTTTGCAAAGCGGTGACGATTTTGAAAAATTGCCGCTCCAGCGTTTTGCGGTTAAGCAGGCCGGTGAGCGTGTCGGTTTCACCGTAATCGAGCAAGGCAATGTGATTTTCGTATATCCGCGCCATGCCCTGCAGCATACGGAAATCCGAAGGCACCAGCCCTTTGTCTAGCCGCAAATCCAGCAAGGCATACACCTCGGTTTGCCGATGCAGCCCCAGAATCACGCGGCTGCCGTTGGCATCCATTTGCAAGGCGCTTTCTGACACCAGCGCACCATGCAGCAGCGGGTCAACCTCGCCTGCCTGCCCTTGCCCGGCATGATGAACACTCTCGACTGCATGCTGGCGTATGCCATTTTCATCAAACTCGACCAGCAGTGCCAGACGGCGCTGCTTGGGGGCGGCCAGCGTGCGATAGAAACGCAGCGATGCGCAAGGTAGCATTTCGTACAAAGTCAGGCACATACTGACCGCTAGATCATCCCGGTCGGTTAGACCGGTAAATTCGGCCAGTGACTGCACCAGATCCTGCGGGGATTTATTATTGAGTGGCATAAACCGCTCACTTGTGGGTGGCATGGGTTTTAACCATAGTCAGACGCCGCCAGCGCCGCAATCTCAGCCCCCGAGTTGATTGATGTCTGGCGCTGATGTCTGGCTGACACAGCCAAAAAACGCTAAGCACGCTGCGGCTCAGCGGCATCGCACGGGGCAAACCAGGCTGGAAAATCAAGGCGCAGGCGCGGCAAATACTGACGTGAGACGGGAATCAGCTCGTCGCCAATCAGCAGACACCAGCCCTCACGTCCGCGTTTTTGCGCGGCGCGGACTTTTTTCGGGTTAACCAGATAGGAGCGGTGCACCTGAATCAGCACACTATCGTCAAAATAGAGCCGGATCGCGCGCAGACGCAGCGTAATATAAGCCGGAGCGCGCAAATCCTGCGCCACTATCGCGCTATAGCCTTTTTCGGCGCGGATAAACTGCAGCTTGTCACGGCGCGAAGCAATCTCGTACAACTCGGAGAGCAATTGCGGCTGTCGCCCCAGATCGTACAAAGAGCGGCGCACCGCGCCCAGCTGATCGAGCACGCTGCGATAATAGTGCTGCTCGGCTTCGCTCAGCGGCGCTTTAAATTGCACATTGAGCTGATAATCATCCAGCTGCACGCTGAGCGATTGATCACCGTCGCTCGCCATCGCCACCAGCTCATCGTCCAGCTGCTGCACTGCCGTGGCCTCAATCAGCGGATCGTCAGCCAAAAACTGCATCGTCAGCTCCAGCATTTTTTCCAGGCTGCGCTGCTCGGACAAACGCTGGGCAAACTGGCCAAATGCCACCACGCGGCTGGCATCCGGTGCCGTTGTGGGTCTGCCTTGCCCGCGTTGCTCAATATTCAAGCCAGCCGGATCAGCCTCTGCCCTTTCTACCGCTACGGCCTCGGGATGGACAGTGGCGTCGGTGCCCGCATCCGGCCGCAGAGCTGCCAGCTGCCAGGCGATGCGCTCGCTCGATTCGCGCCAGAGCTGCAGTTGTTGCCCGTAGGCGCGGGCTTGCGGCGCATCTGCCAAGGCCGCAGGTGCGGCCAGACTGAGCTGGTGCAGATCGCTCAACTGCATGGGCAACACGTCGACCACATTTTTGATTTGCCGGATATGCAGCCATTGCAGCTCGTCCTGCCGCGCGCGGCGATGGCGGACAATCAGTGCAATTACACCACCCAGCAGCAGAAAACTAAGCACAGCGCCAGAGAGCAAATCCACCCAGGCCGGGTGATGACGCCACCAGTAACCCAGATCATTGCGCACCGAACGCGGCCAATCCACGGCCTGTTCGATCTGGCGCAGCAAGCGGTAATCGCTGGCGTCGCTGGTGATTTCCCACAGACCCAAGCCCAGCAAACCGTGCTGACGGGCGTAAGCCAGCTTGGCGGCCAGTGCGCGCGGCGTTTCAATACTGATCAGCTGCTGCTGCGAGGCGCTGTAAAAATGGCTGGCTTGCGCTTGCTCGTCCCAATATTCAGCAAAGCCCTGCCCCAGCTGCAGTGCGGCCATTTCATCCTGGGAGAAAATCCCGGTTGGCCCAGTTTGCGCATTATCCCACGAGCCCATACTGACACCGCCATGCGGCTGAGCCAGACCCGCATTGTGGGCGGCGACGCCATTAAAGCGGATACCCTGGCTGGGAATCATCAGCGCCAGCTTGCCCGGCGGCAAGCCATACTGCTTCAGGGTATTGACCGCAACATCAATACTCAATTGGCCTGCAGGCATATACAGTGGGGATTTATGCGAAGTCTTATTGCTCCACGCCCCGACAAAATCAGTCGCGATCAGCATCACATAATCGGTCTGCCCGGCCAGCGCAGCCCAGGGCAGGCGGCCAATCTGGGCCGGCTGCACACCGCTACTGAGCCCGATGATCAAATTGCCCTGCGCGGCGCGTAGCTCGGTGACAAAGCGCAGTAAATTGTCGCCATCCTGCGGGCTAACGCTATTGCCATCGCGCCCCAATCCGGCGGGAAAACGCCAGTCAATTTCCACCCCGTCAAAACCATGCGTGCGAAGGAAAAGCAGCGTCGATTGCACCGCACGCTGGCGCAAAGCCGGGTTGGCCAGCACGCTGGAAAAATGCGCCGAGTAATTCCAGCCGCCCACCGCCAGCACGGTTTTCAGCCGCGGATAGCGCGGCTTGTAGGATTTAAGCAGGGCATAATTGCCGCGCAACAAGGTGCCATCGGGCTGGGTATAGGGTTTATTCAGATCGGCAAAAGCATCGCCAGCCTGCAATTGCCCATGCGGGTCAAAGTAGGCAAAGGCGTAGGTCAGCTGATCGAGCCGCTCCAGCGGCAAATCGGCCAGCGCCTTGGTCTGGCTATAGCTGACCCAGAAAGGGTAGTAAGCGAAAACACGCTCAATCGCCTGCACCGGCGCAGCCAGCACGGCAAAAAAAGCGCACACAATCAATAGGTTGCGCACCCGCATCTCCATCCATCTGTAGATAGGCAAAAGTTGGCATCCGAGGCATAACAAGATGCGAATTTCTGCTTCTTCGATTCACGATCTAGCGTCGTGATTGGAGGTGCTAGCTTACAAGCTTATCGTTCAATTGACCATGAAATACCCGGCAAACTGGCCGAGCGCGAGCCAGACTGTGGCAAATTGTCACTGGCGTGATAGCTGAACACCAGGGAATACTTGGTTTGCGTCGTGCTATTGCGGCTGGCGGCGTGAAAAGTGCGTGCGTCAAACAGCACGACATCGCCCGCAGAGAGCGTAGGAAATTGAGCTTTTTCCACCCACGATACAGCCGCCGGATGCGTCGGCAATAAAAACTCGCGCTCGTCAAAAGCGTCTTCGGGAAAAGCGGCCAGATGCGAGCCGGGAATAAAACCCAGCCCGCCATTCGCGGGTGATTCATCCCCCAGCGCCAGCCAGCTCGACACCAGCTCGGGGCGGGCAAAGCGCCAGTAGCGCACATCGCGGTGCCACAAGGTATCGCTGCTAAAGCTCGGCTGCTTGGTCATCAGGCTATTGTGATGCGCCTGCGTCAGCGTAATCTCGGCGCAACCGAGCAATTGGCCGATTAATTGCAACACGGATGCTTGCCCTGCCCAATCCATAAAAACCGGATCACGCGTCGCCATCCCGCGCAAACGCCGGATGGTTGAGCCGCCCTGCTCATCACCCGACTTGGGCGCGCCCGGGTAGCCCAGCTCGGCCTCCAGCTCCAGCGGCGGCAGACGCAGCTCAAGCTGGCGCATCGCCTCAGCACGGATCGCCGCCACCTGATCGGCAGGGGCAAATCCACGCAAAATCACCACACCATCGTGCGCAAACGCCGCAGCAATCGCATTCACATCGCTAAAATCGGAAAAAGAAATAATCGCCACAGTCATCATCCACAAAGCAGAGCCCGATTGTACTGCAATGAAAGACGCAAGCCCATGCGCAAATCCCCATCATTGCTAGCCATACAGCGTAGACGGCGATGAATCCCAATGCAGGTTAACCCAAGAATTCAGCGACAAGCTGGGCGGTTTTTTCATGCGACGCCTTGCCTGCTGTCGCAGGCGATAAACCGGCCGTTTCGCCGGCCATTGGCAAGGCGCCGCAAAACTCGCTGCGCGAGCTTGGGTTTTATGCGGCTACGCCGCGATGTTTGAATGCGCGTTCCGCCGCGCGGGCAGGTTGGGGGCTTTACTTGCACCCCGCGCTTCTCCAAAGCCCCCAACACCCCAAAGGAGCCCCCCCGCCTGCGGCTCTCCGGGCTATTAGCCTTAGGCCACGGTCTACGCTAAGGCAACAAGTTGCCAAGCTCCGCCACGCCTCAGTCGGTCGCGAGCCAAACGATAAAGCCATTTGTCTCGCTCCACTCCTTCGGCGATTGGCGACAGGTGATTTCAAGCCCTACCCCATAGAGAGCGAATAGAACAAGCATGGGTATATAGCCACAGATCATATATAAATTGATCTACAGAGCAACACCTAGGCATGTATAGGCAGAAATCGTTGGGTGCATGGGCTCCCCTGCATCAGCGCCGAGCGAGGAACAATTGGCAAGGGAATTCGGCGGGCTCTGTTTTGTTAAAGCCCGCCGCCTTGCCGATTGTCCACAGCGAGGGCATCGGCGCAGCCGACGCGGATGCCGGGGGCTGCTTTGGGGTGCAGGGGTATTTGCAGAAGCAAATACCCCTGCCCGTCTGCGCGGTGGAACGCGCACCAAAAACATCGTGCCGTAGGCACTGAAAATCATTACAATCGTTGAAATGAAATTGGCTGCAATCGGCCAGAAGCGGAAGTGTTACGCAGTGCTTTAGACGGATTGCGCCTTCTAGCTCGTTTGAAAAATTGTTAGGCCTCACATGACTATTCGTACCGCATGGTTTTGGACTTTAATCTGTTTCGTCATGCCACTACTTTTGAGCGTATTTTTTAAATAAGTAATTTCGTGCAACTGATTGGAAAAGCTTCGAACCGGTGTCGTGGCAAAGCCAGTTACCAAGCGCCTTCTACGCAGGAGGTAGTTGAGACTTTCCAATTGGTTATGCACCACTACTTATCTGGTTGGCTTCTCAATTGGCCCACTTGTATTGATTTACAGTATTCTCGGTGCAGTTTCTTTGGGTGCAATGTATGGCTGCCTGATAAAGAAGAAGCTAGGATTACTGGTCGCTATCCCTACAGGAGCATTTGGCGCATGCACTATGTGCATAATGCTTATCAATTACTTCATGTGGATTACTTTTCTATTTGGCATCAAAGATTATGTATGACCCAATGTAATCGGCTGCGGCATTAATAAGGCATTCAACCAGATTGTCCATTTTCTTTGTATGTATCACTGACCGCTTTGGGTCGAAACCCGCCCAAATTAAACCCCGCCTTCGCGTATATGGGCTGCCTAACGGAGATAAAATGCGATGCAGGTGGGCGATTTGAAATCACTGAAAGTACTTTTGCCCGCAATGACCAAGCGTTGAAGGCAGAAGTACTAATGAACTAATCGGTGATCGTATTCAATTACTGGGTTTGCTCAGACCGGTAACAGCAGTAAAGAACAACACAAACACAACCATGGGAGATGGTTCAGAAGTTATTGGTCTGCTTAGAAATAAGATGACAGGATGCCATCAAACAAGGCACTTCCATCCCCGTTTGAGATTTCCCCCGCCATCCCGACGGTGGATTGCACAATAATTTGCGCCAAAGTCTGATCAGTATAAATCGGCGGGCTGGCTGGATCTTCAAATACCGACTGCAACAAGGCAAATAGTTCGTTCGCCTGCTTTGGATACAGATCCGGGCGTGCTTCAATGGCAATAACGTCATATTTCTTAGTAAATGCATTAATCGCCTGAATCTCACTGTAATCAATTGCCTGGATGGTGTTGATGACGGTGCCGTAATACACGGACTCCAAATTTGCTGTGGTCGCGGCGAAACCGGCATGCCCGGCAATTCCTAATTCAGCACCGGAAAAATACTGATCTGCTGCCCCCTGATAGCTTGCAGGGTTAAATAAGGCGTAATAATTAGCATCATTGGAAAGATTATCCAGCGCAGCTTTACGCAAGGCCTCTGTAGAGAGCACGCCAGAATGGGTATTCATGGTCACTAGCGAGGACAGTGCCGCCATATCCTCAGGCAGAAACTCGCGAGAATCCGCTGGGGGGGTCGTATCCACAATGCTGCCGCGCAATTGAAAACCAGCTAAACCTTGGGCGGTGAAAAAATCTTCAACCTGCTGCGCCGTTACACCGGGGACGACTGGCGCTACAATCTCAGCCAGCATATTGCTAGTGAGCCCAATGCTGCGGGCTGTATTAAAAACTAAAGCCGGATCATAGAGGTGAGACATGATCCAGTCTTTCGCTTGATCCATCGTGACTTGATACTGATTCAATAACTGTGCTGCGTTCATAAGTGAAAATTATTCCGAATGTGTGAACTGAATATACGCCGGGTTCCCCAACTTGGATGACCGCGGCAACGGCTTGTAAATTACTTTCACAAAGAGTAACCAAACGCACCAATTCGGGTCAAATTTTCTTCGGATTAATTGAAAATAGCCCTTGCAGTGTGCGCCACGCGCACGCGATGCTACGTCATGGCGCGCAACACTACGTGTTTCACACCCTAAAAGCACTTTCTACTCGGGGTCGAGAGCTGCCAAATTTACCGGCCTGCCTGTTTCTTTGATTTACGACACCTGCCCCATCATCATCGCTTGCCTACAACCTTCTGAGTGATTAACGACACCATGATGATCAAACAAAGCACTTTCTGGCCGCGCCTACGCAGCCAGTTGGCACAACGTGCGCTATGGCTGGCCATACTGGGGCTGCTGCTGACAAGCTTAGCAGGGCTGACTTGGTGGCTAGAGTTATTTAGCCATTTTCTGCCGATTTATCTGCTCCTTGCCATGGCTGGCTTGCTGCTCGCCAGCAGCCTGCGGGAGCGGATTTTTGGCTTTGTTTTAGTGACTGTAGTCGGTGCAGTATATGGCTGGGCACTATATACACCAAGCCCTACAGGGGCATACCACCCCAGCACAGCGATTGCCTTTAATCTGCTCATTGCCAACACACAATACCGCAACGTCGAGCAATGGTTAAACGCGCAAGGCGCGGACGTCATTTTGCTAACCGAGGCCACAACTGAGTGGCAAAGCCAGTTGAGCACCTTACGCCAAACGCTACCGCATGGCTGTGCGGCATGGGAAGACAACCCGTTTGGCATTGCACTCTTGCTCAAGCAGGCGCCGCGCCATTGTGAAGTGCGCTTCTCCCCCGCCATGCCGCAACAATATCCACACCTGCGGGTCGAGCTGGCTGATGGTTTAGTCGTGTACGGCATCCATCCCCCGCCACCACTGGGCGCCGAATTAGCCGCGGCGCGAGATCAGCAATTGCGCTATTTGGCGCAACAAATCGCGCAGGAATCGGCGCCAGTGTTGGTGTTGGGCGACTTCAATATCACGCCCTTTTCGCCGATTTATCGAGCGTTTCGATCTCAAGCAGGTTTGGCTGAATTGGGCTTCAAGCTCGCGCCAAGCTGGTCACCCATCATTGGCTGGCCGCTACTGCCGCTGGATCGCGCCTTGGCACGCGGCATCAGCGCACGACTAACAATCGGGCCAGCCTTGGGGTCGGATCACCGGCCGATTATGGTGCAAATACCAGCCTTGTAGGTACGCCGTGCGCACGTTGGGTAGATGTGCGAAATGGTGCTCAACGTTTCACGTTTCACACCCTAACTGGAAGCTGGGGTATATTCACCCAAGCCAATTCAAGGCTAGCCTAGAGCACTACACATAGGTGGGTATATGCCGCGCTGGTGAAGCTGGGGTTTGAATTCCCGTGTAGCGAAAACCGCAGCAAGGAGGGAGACAAACAGCGGTATCGTTTGGAACTGGTCATGAAGGACGAAGCAAGGGCAGCGCGGAGCGCTTTGAGCCCGGGTCGCTTTTGGGGTGCAGGGGAAATTGGCGAAGTGCGGGGTCCCCGCAAAGTCGCAGACTTTGTGAGGTGCAAGTAAAGCCCCCTGCCTGTCTGCGCGGCGGAACGCGCACCAAAAACATCGTGCCGAAGGCACTGAAAGTCATTACAATCTTTGAAATTAAATTGGCTGCAATTGGCCAGAAACCGTCTTTCAGACGTGATAATCTTTTCCAGTTGACCGTCCGCAACTAATTGCATAAATAAATACCGCACGCGCGATGTCTCGCTAATCATCTCCAGCGAGCACGGTCAGCTTCGAATTAGGCATTAATGGAATAGTCAATTGGAATTTACTATGGATCTGCTAGTATTGCTAAAAAAAATTTACCTACTTGAGTGGGCCACTGCGCTGGCATTTATTGTCGGCCTTTGGAAATTCGCGTTAAAATCAGCTTTTGAGATTTGGTGGAAAAACAAATTAGAACAACAAACACAAGAAGTAGGAAATGCCCTTTCAATTCAAAAAGATCTAACTTTAAAACAGGTAGAATTTGAACAAGTAAAACTTGAAAGAGTTTTGCCATTGCTTGAAGAAATAAATGGCGCAATAACTGAGCATAATTTAATGTTCAATACTTATGTGCAAGCAATTGCAAACAACATACCTTACCCAGGTGAGCTCGAAGATCTGAGATTAGAACAAGATAAAAAAATGGTCTACACCTTATCAAAAATCTCAATCTATATTCCTTCTGAGTTTAGGACGCTACTATATCAAATCCGAAAAATTATAAGTTGTTCTTGGAATGATGCTGAAGTAGTCTGTGGTGTATTAAGGTCATGTGGTAGCAGCTCAGAAATAAGTAGTTCCTTGCAACTAATTGGAATGAATTTTGCTTCAAAATAGGCTCTTCATAGGAGCCAAGCTTGAAACGTAATCTTTTAGGTCAACCACTCACGCCCGATGAAATCGTCATGTTAGAGAGCATGGCGCAACAGCATCATCACGCCAATTTTCGCCCACGCGCCTTGGGTTTATTGGCTTTGCACGAAGGAGAGTCGCCCAAGACCGTGAGCAAAATATTACGCATGAGCGAACAAATGGTT
>NZ_VIRW01000017.1 GCF_009760905.1 Chitinibacter sp. GC72
AACGCGACAGTGCATCACCATTTTGATGAAGAGGTGGTCAATCGTTGGTTGGTGGATCATCGTTTTGTGGTGATGTACTTGCCAGCGTATAGCCCTGAGCTCAATTTGATCGAGATCGTGTGGAAACACGCCAAGCATTTTTGGCGTAGCTTCAAGTCGTGGAGCAAGGATAAATTGGTCGAAGAAGTCCACACCCTTTTATCCGGCTTCGGTTCGAAATTTAAAATTAGTTATGCGTGATTACTTATGACTGTGCGTTGTCTAGTATCTCCTTTTGATTCAAGGCCATGTGCTAATAAAATATCGGCCATTCTCAAGTAAGTCAGGCTCATATTGGCTAGACGCATTTCATTTGAAATATCGGGCAGCTGTAGCCGGGCGGGAATAAAAAACAGCACATCTTGTTTGCTTCCAGTTGTAGAAAAAGCACCGCTACGGAGTTTCTTTCCCATAACTATCGACATTGCAAACACTGATAACGAAGTTAATAATGCCCCGGCCAATTCGATATTGGAGGACTTTTGAGTTGGGATTGTTTCAGCTGCGCTACCAAGAGTTTCCTCAGTTCTAACAGAGATTTGGGGAAGTCTCATTTGTCCTTCTGCTGTTAGCATCACTGCAACTGAAAATCTTTCTCCAGGTAGTAGCCCATCCACTTCATAAGTCGTATTGCTTGAACTCTCCAAAATTTTATAAGTTAAGCCAGTAGTTTGCTCGAATCCAGTCGCTTCCAGCTTAGTACCCGGCTCTGGGCTGAGAATGAACTTTACTTTTGTGAGTGGTCGACGCCCATCATTCCAAACGGATGTAGAAACAATTTGCTTCGCACCAGAAGACAGGCGGACTACTGGCCCAGCGGTGGATAGAAAGCGCAAGCTCGCTTTAGGCTCTGTAGCTATTTCATAGAGCTTTGGAGCAACAGAAAAGATACCAGCAATAAGTGCTGGCAAAATTGCATAGAAAAATACATTTCTAAGGTCTAGCTTCATACTTGATTCCTATGTTTAGTCGCGTAGGAGCATCATCACCTAGGCTTAAATGGTGTTTTGCTACAAATTTTGGTGGGTTACGCCTTCGGCTAACCCACCCTACACATCAATACATCTCAACCATCACCGCTTCGTAATCTCCGCCCAAATCTTATCCAACCGCTTCACCGACACCGGATACGGCGTGCGTAATTCCTGCGCAAACAGCCCCACGCGTAATTCTTCGATCATCCAGCGGAACGGCAATAGGGTGGCAGTATCTCTCCCTTCGCGTTGCCACTTGTCGACTTCAGCGATATACCTCTGCATCAACTCGGCCACTTCCGCGCCGCGCTGGCCGTCGCGGTTCGGGTTTTGGGCGCGTTTTTCGAGGCGCACTTTCATCGCTTTGATGTAGACCGGCAGGCGTGGCAATTGCTCCCATGGCGTGGCGGTCAGAAAGCCCTTGTAGATCAGCTCGCCGAGCTGCGTTTTCAGCTCGTTCTGGATATTGCCGCCTTTGGATAGCAGCGTGCCGAGCGCGATAAAGTCAGGCGCGATGTCGTTCAGCGTGCGCAGCACCGCGTCGCGGACTGACGGTAGGCGCACTTTGGCGCGGCTTTTTTGATCGTCGAAATCTTTCTTTTTGCGCGGCGCTTCGTCTTCGCCCAAGAAGGCGCGATTGCAGATGCAGTTGATCACATCGGCCATCAACTCGTCGCTATTGCCCAAGCTGCGGTAATGAATCGCCAGCTGGTTAAAGTTGGGCAGGGCTTTGGGCAATTGCTTAACGTGTTCTTTCAACTCGAATTGCAGCAGCCGCACGACGCCGGCGCGGTGCGCCTCGTTCGCGGCATGTTCGGTGTCAAACAGGCGAATCGCCACGCATTCTTTGCCTGCTTCGTCTTCATCCGGAACGAGGCCGGGGTAGCCGGTCATGGCTTTGCCGTGGCGTTTGAAATTGATTTTGGCCGGTAGATCGCCAAAGTCCCATTTGGTAATGCCCGATTTTTCGATGCCTGTGCTCTCGTCCGCCGTATCGCGGAAGGTAAGTTGCGCCGCTTCGCCCAATTGTGCGCGAATCGCGATCAAATCGCGGCCTTGCGCCAGCTCTTGGCCTGCGTCGTCGACGATGCGGAAGTTCATCCGCAAATGGATCGGTAAATCGTCGCCGTTAAAATCATCGGCACTCACTGGTTGGCCGCAGCCGCGCGTCGTGGCTTGCGCCAATTGCGGCAGCAGCGGCGCTTCGCGGTCGGCGTTTTCGAGCGCCACCATCATCTTGGTGGCAAAGTCAGGCACCGGCACACATAGGCGGCGGATCGGTTTCGGTAACGACTTAATCAGCAGCGTGATTTTTTCGCGGATTAAGCCCGGCACCAGCCAATCGAAGGTTGCGTGATTGACGCGATTGAGTAAATGCAGGGGGAGGGTAATCGTCACCCCATCAAGCACATGGCCGGGCTCGAAGCGATACCCCAGTGGCAGCTTGGCGTCTTGCAGGCGGAAGAATTCTGGATATTGCTCCTCGGTCACGCCTTCGGCGCTGTGCTGCATCAAATCGTCGCGGCTTAGGTACAAGAGCTGCGGATTGGCTTTCTCGGCCTGTTTGCGCCACGCTTCAAAGCTCGCGCCGTTGACGATGTCGGCAGGCAGCTTGGCGTCGAAAAAAGCAAATAACGCGTGCTCATCCACCAGCACGTCTTGGCGGCGCGTTTTGTGTTCCAGCTCTTCGACGTCGAGCAGCAGCGCGAAGTTATGCTCGAAGAATTTGGCTTTCGAGTTGTAATTAAAACGCACCAAGGCTTCGCGGATAAAAATCTCGCGCGATTCGGCGACGTTGATACTACCGTAGTGTACCCGTCTGCGCGCCACAATTGGCAAGCCATACAGCGTGATACGTTCCGATGCGCTGACTTGCGCTTGCTCTTTGCTCCAGTGCGGGTCGAAATACTGCTTTTTGGTCAAATGCGGCGCGAGCTTTTCTACCCATTCCGGCTCAATCGCCGCCACGCAGCGCGCGTAGAGTTTGCTGGTTTCAACCAGCTCGGCGGCCACAATCCATTTCGGCCGCGCCTTTTTCAGGCCAGAGCCAGGGAACACATTAAATTTAATCCCGCGCGCGCCCAAGTATTCGTCGTTTTCCGGCTGCTTAAAGCCCAGATTGCCGAGTAGGCCGGTGATCAGTGCTTTGTGGATTTGCTCGAAGGTGCCGGGCTTTTCGTTGAGTCGCAATTCGCTCGCCATTTCCGACAATTGTTTGTGCAGCTCGCGCCATTCGCGCAAACGCAAATAGGACAAGAAGTTGCGGTGGCATTCCTGCACCAATTGGCGGTTCGAGGTTTTATCGGCGAGTAGTTTTTCAAAGAAATCCCACAAGCGCAGATAGGACAGGAAGTCGGATTTTTCCTCGGTAAACTTGGCGTGCGCTTGATCGGCGGCTTGGCGCGCATCGAACGGGCGCTCGCGCGGGTCTTGCAGCGACAGGCCCGACGCAATAATCAGCATTTCTTTCAAACAGCCTTCGTCTTGCCCAGCGAGCAGCATGCGGCCAACGCGCGGGTCGATCGGCAAGCGCGCGAGTTGCTGGCCGATTTGCGTGAGGCGGTCTTGCTCGTCCACCGCGCCGAGCTCGCGTAATTGTTGGTAGCCATCGGCGATCAGCTTGCCTGATGGCGCTTCCAGAAATGGAAATTCATCGACGCGACCAAGGCGCAACGCGGCCATGCGCAAGATAACGCCAGCGAGGCTGGAACGGACAATTTCGGGGTCGGTAAACGGCGGGCGCAGGTTGAAGTCTTCTTCCGAGTACAGGCGCACGCAAATACCGCTGGCAACGCGGCCGCAACGACCTGAGCGCTGGCGCGCGGAGGCTTGCGAGATTTTTTCGATTAAGAGTTGCTCGACTTTGGCGCGCGGGCTGTAGCGGTTAATGCGCGCTTGGCCGCTGTCGATGACATAACGGATGCCGGGTACTGTCAGCGAAGTCTCAGCGACGTTCGTTGCTAAGACAATACGTCGGCCAGTACTGCTAGGGCGGAAGATGCGTTGCTGGTCTTCATTGGATAGTCGGGCAAATAGCGGTAGCACTTCGGCGTCGCGTAATTTGGCTTTGCGCAGCTCGTCCATCGTTTCGCGAATTTCGCGCTCGCCGGGCAAAAACACCAGCACGTCGCCGCTGCCATCGCGCCGCCATAGCTCGTCGACGGCGTTAGCGATGGCTTCTTCCATTTCAATTTCTTGATCGTCTTCGTCGGTGCTGGCGAGCGGCTTGTAGCGCACTTCAACCGGATAAGTGCGGCCTGACACTTCGAGCACCGGCGCGCCGTCGAAATGCTTGCTAAAGCGATCCGCATCAATCGTCGCGGAGGTGACGATGACTTTCAGATCGGGGCGCTTCGGCAGAATTTGCTTTAAATAGCCGAGCAAGAAATCAATATTCAGGCTGCGCTCGTGCGCCTCGTCGATGATGATGGTATCGTAGTTATTTAGAAAACGATCACTGAGTGACTCGGCGAGCAAAATACCGTCGGTCATCAGCTTGATGTAGCTGGCGGGCGAGCTTTTATCGGTAAAGCGCACTTTATAGCCAACGTAATGGCCGATTTCGGATTTCAATTCTTGTGCAATACGGCTGGCGACGGAGCGTGCGGCGAGGCGGCGCGGCTGCGTGTGGCCGATTAAGCCATGCACGCCACGACCGAGTTCGAGGCAGATTTTTGGCAACTGTGTGGTTTTGCCCGAACCGGTTTCACCGCAGACGATGACGACTTGATGCTTGGCGATTGCGGCTTTCAGTTCGTCGCGGCGCTGATTGACCGGCAGGAAATCATCGTATTCCGGCGTCGGCAGTTTTTCGCGGCGCAGGACAGTTTTAGCGAGTGATTTTTCAACGCCGGCGGCAAATTGGGCCTGCAATTGATCGGTTGGCTGATTGCGCTTGATGCGGTCGCCCATCTGGCTAATCAGCCGCGATAGGGGATGGCGGTCACTGGTTTGACAGTCGCCCAGCTGGGCGCGTAAAGGCTGTAGATCGCGAAGAGAAAGAGTCATTGCCGCTGCAGTGTGCTGATGAAATCAAGGCGGCGATTTTAGCATGCGGCAGGGTAGGGCAAGTGTCTGGCTTGTGCGGCTACGGCTGGATAGGCCTGAAAAAACGCCTTAGTGCAATGTAACCAGATGGCTGGCGGTTTGGGTGTCGCTGACCGAGCAAACTTTGCATTCGATCTGCTCGCCATTATGCGCAGCCAGCGAAAGTGTTTCGCAGCTATCAAGGCTGTGCACTTGGGCGTTGAACGTGCTGAGTGCTGCGCCGATCAGTTGCTCGGGGTTGATATTGAGCCGCTGACAGGCCGCGTGGTTTGCGAACAGGATTTGCCCGTGCTGCACCAGCATAAAGGCGTGCGGCAAGGCGTTGGCCATGGCTCTGACGAGTACGGCGCTGTCATTTTTGGCTGTGTCGTTTTCTTTCTGGGCAGTGATGTCGATGGCAATGCTCAGGATATAGGTTTTGCCTTCGCGCTCAACGGCCAGCTTGGTGATGTCAAACCAGTGGGTGCGGCCATTATTCAGGGTGCAATGGTCTTCGATGCGAAGCGTCTCACCAGTGGCGAGTACATCATGGTCGCCAGCGCTTAATATGGGGGTATCGTCGTCTAGCCCCATGTGGGAGTGAACTATGAGATCATGCCCCAGTAGGGTTTGTGTGGCTTGATTGACAAGCAGGAAACGCCCGTGCCGATCACGGATAAAAATCAGGTTCGGGCTGGAGTCGATAATCTGCTGGGTGAACATTTGCTGCTTGAATAGTGCCGCCTCGGTGGACTTGATGTGCGAAATGTCGCGGATGATGACGACGCAATCGCGGTGGCTTAGCGGGGTAAGGCGTGCTTCGAAGGTATGCTGGATGTTTTCGTTACCCAGTGTGTATTCAAAGCGGGTGGCTTGCTGCGTGCTCTGGATTTCAATCAGGCTTTCCAGAAATTGCCGCGAGACGCGGGCAGGAAATATGCTCGCCAGCTTGCTGGCCTGATCGCCAGCGGGGTGGTGAGGGATCTGGCTGTTATTGTGCGCGGTAACGCGCCGACTGGCGTAGTCTATGGTCCAGAGTAAATCGGATACCCCGGCCAATACATCGCGCGGATTGGCTGGCGGGACTATCGTTGTGTGGTTTTCGGTGTAGGTTTTTTTCTCTTTGGGCTTTGATACCACTGCGCTCCAGAGTAGCGACAGCGCGCTGGCGAGCGCCAAAACAATCAACCACGGTTGCCAGGTGGGGTGCTGGCTTAAATCGATGGTCAATAAGGCAATGCAAATCAAGACACTGAGCGTTAAGGTAATCAGCTGGCCGTAGTGCAGGCAATAGCCGTGCCACTGGATGGTATGAGTCTGCTCGCTAGAATTGGCCGCCATAAATTACCTTGCTATGCAGCAACTGGTGTTATTTGATCAAGGAGTTTAGCGCTAAAGGCGGTGGATGGCGATGAAAGTTGCATGCTGATAGATTCATCACAACAGTTTGCCTATTCTGCTTTTGTGCTGTGTTGGGTGAGTAAAAGAAAGGCGTAATCAGGTTTGGCTTTCAGAATCAGCAAAAGAATATTTTGAAAATGAACAAAGTCTGTGTTTGAAGCTGGAGGTGTTGATGGTGGGTCGTGACGGGGTCGAACCGCCGACATTCTGCTTGTAAGGCAGACGCTCTACCAACTGAGCTAACGACCCGATATGAGGTGCATCTGGAATTTGGCGGAGTGGACGGGACTCGAACCCGCGACCCCCGGCGTGACAGGCCGGTATTCTAACCAACTGAACTACCACTCCGCAGTGGTATTGTTTTTTTATTGCTTACTCCACCGTGGTGAAGTGGTGGGTCGTGACGGGGTCGAACCGCCGACATTCTGCTTGTAAGGCAGACGCTCTACCAACTGAGCTAACGACCCAATTTTGAAACAATCAAAACTGGTGGCGGAGTGGACGGGACTCGAACCCGCGACCCCCGGCGTGACAGGCCGGTATTCTAACCAACTGAACTACCACTCCGCAGTGGTATTGATTTTTGCTACTTACTTCACCGTGGTGAAGTGGTGGGTCGTGACGGGGTCGAACCGCCGACATTCTGCTTGTAAGGCAGACGCTCTACCAACTGAGCTAACGACCCAATACTTATACTTTTGGCGGAGTGGACGGGACTCGAACCCGCGACCCCCGGCGTGACAGGCCGGTATTCTAACCAACTGAACTACCACTCCGCAGTGGTATAAATGTTCTCTAAAGTGAGTGGTGGGTCGTGACGGGGTCGAACCGCCGACATTCTGCTTGTAAGGCAGACGCTCTACCAACTGAGCTAACGACCCTTTTGCTAGAAGCTTTATCGCCCCTCGCTTGAGAGAGGCCGGATTAAAACATGCCACCTCGATGGCCGTCAACAGTTTTGAGTGGGTTTTTCGATGAAAAAAGCGCCAGAAATGGCGCTTTTTATCTAAGCTTTTGAAAAATAAAATGATAAATTTTAGGCGTAGGTATCGATTTTATTGCGCGCTTCGTCCATTCTTTGTGCTGTTGCTTGGCGCTCCTGGATATTTTCCAGTGCTTGTTGGGCTATGGATTCTTTTTTCCGGTCAAGGCGTTCAGCACCTTGATTAATTGACTGCGCTGCTTGTTGTGAGCCCTGAAACAAGGTTTGTGACACGCTTGTGCTGAAATTGAGTGAGGATGAAATGCTGGACATCGTATTCTCCTTGTAATGATGCCTTTGAGTTCAATATACATCGGGTATTCTGCACTAACTATCTGGACTGATAGTCGGTACTTTGCCTTATCCGCGTGGCACGTTAAGATTTTGTTCTGATTTTATCTGTTTCTTCTTCTGGGTTGAGCATGAGTGTGGGTCTAAAAGAGCGTGATCAGCGCGGAGCCTTGCGTGTTGCGGTTAATTGCAAGGTGAAAATTCGCCCGATGGATCTTGGTTTGCCATTTTATGGCGAATGCACCGACTTGAGCGTAACCGGTATGACGGTACAGACCAGCTATGTTCCTCGCCCTGATGAAGAATTTGATATTTATGTCATGCCAGCGCGCACGCCCGGTATGCGGCGTGAGCCTTTTTCTGCTCGGGTTAAAGTCAGGCGCAGTCATCGCCTAGATGTGCTGTCTTTATATGAGCTTGGCCTTGAGATAGTTCAGGTGCACACATAAATCCTTTAAACTGTCGGCTTTTGGCCTTTGTACGGTCAAGCTGACACCTGTTTAAGTGGATTCATGAAGCTGATTGCCCTCAAAATTGATATAGACAACACGCAGGCCATGCAAACTGGCTTGCCCGTCATCGCGGATATGCTGCGCGCTCGTCATGCAGGGGCGACTTTTTTTTGGTCTTTGGGGCTAGAAAAAAATGGCCGCTTGTTGGTGCCGGCATATGGCCTGCGGCGTATGCCGGGCATGTCCAATCTTCCGCTCAAACATCGTTTTGGTTTTACGCCTCTATTGCTGGGCAGTTTCATGCCCGCAAAAAATCTGGCCAAACAGGCAGCTACTGCTTTAGCCCAATTAAGCGATGCGCAGTTTGAGCATGCTGTGCGACCAGCTTGCCGCCATCTTTGGCAGGCCAGAATAAGCGAGCAATCAGCCGAAGAAACGCGCGAGCAATATCAGCAAGCATTGCAGGCGTTTGAACGCTTGACGGGGCAAAAGCCGCTTGCCCACGCTGCACACGGCTGGCAAATGAACCGGACGGCGTTTCGTTTGAGTCAGCTCAATCAGCTCAGCTTTGCCAGCGATTGCCGTGGTTTTTCGCCATTCTGGCCTGTGATTGAAGGCGAGTACATTCGCTGTTTGCAGATTCCGGTAACTTTGCCAATGCTGGAGGAGCTACTGCCTGTGCAATCTGCTGACGCGGCTGTGCAAGCACTGCTGCAAACAACGGCTTCTGCCACGACCGATCTGCATGTTTTCAATATTGCCGCTGATTATGATGTGCAATATAGCGAGCAACTGGCTGCACTGCTTGATGGCTGGATTGCGCAGGGCTATCAGCTTGTCTCGCTGGGGGGCTTAAAAAGCAGCCTTGATTTACAGACGGTGCCTTATCACCATGTCGGGCAGGCTCAGGTGTCCGGGCGGGTGGGGCTGCTCTCTGTCCAGGCAGGTGCTTACCCTTGAGCTGCCTTTGCGCCGCTTGAATGAAAAAAGCCGACCTCGAGTCGGCTTTTTTGTGCCAGTGCTGAGCGCTTAACCATCGGCGGTGATTTTAAGCATTAGTTCACGCAATGCGGTATCCACTTCGTCGTTGGCGACCTGGCAAGTGCCGGCATTTTCGTGGCCGCCGCCGCCATACTCCAGCATCAGTGCGCCGATATTGGTTTGCGATGAGCGATTGATGATCGATTTGCCGGTTGCAAATACAGTATTGCGCTGTTGCACCCCCCACATAACGTGGATTGAGATATTGCACTGCGGATACATGGCGTAAATCATAAAGCGATTGGTTGCGTAGATGGTGTCTTCTTCGCGTAAATCGAGCACGACCAGATTGTCGTAAATACGGCTGCAGCGCTTGATTTGCTCTTTAGCCAGTGGCGCATGCTCCTGATAAAGCTCGATGCGTTCAACCACATCGGGTAGAGCCAGAATCTCGTCAATATTGTGATTGTGGCAATATTTGATCAGATCCATCATCAGCTGGTAATTGGAAATGGTGAAGCTGCGAAAGCGGCCCAGCCCGGTTCTGGCATCCATCAGGTAGTTCAGCAGCACCCAGCCGCTGGGGTTAAGAATCTCTTCGCGGGTAAATTCGGCCGAATCAGCCTTGTCTACCGCCAGCATCATGTCATCGGAGATATTGGCAAATCTCTCTTTGCCGCCGTAATAGTCATAAACCACTCGCGCTGCTGAAGGTGCGTTGGGGTCGATGATGTGGTTTTTTATTTCGCCAGTATTGCGGATGGTTTCTGAGAGATGGTGGTCAAACGCCAGATACGCGCCCGGTACATAAGGCAGATTGGTCGTGATGTCGTTGGCATTGATTGCGATTTTGCCATCCTGCATATCTTTGGGGTGAACGAACAGGATATCGTCAATCATATCCAGTTCATTAAGCAGGACTGCGCAGACCAGTCCATCGAAGTCGCTGCGGGTAACTAGGCGATATTTTTTTTCCGACATGGGGCTTCTCCAGCATTAACTTTTCTTAGCTTAGGCGTTTTTTATTTTTTTGCTGCTTGAACCACGTTCATGGCCGTGGCGATCATGCTGCTGACGTCGGCCGCATT
The DNA here is from genome assembly GCF_009760905.1 of Chitinibacter sp. GC72. Classification (GTDB taxonomy): domain Bacteria; phylum Pseudomonadota; class Gammaproteobacteria; order Burkholderiales; family Chitinibacteraceae; genus Chitinibacter. Next base: position 10,235 of record NZ_VIRW01000017.1, read on the forward strand.
GCCTGGCAGCAGCATGGTATTGCCTTCTTTGGCGATATTGCCAAAGGCGCTGACATACTGCTCGGCTACTTTCAGGTTAATCGCGTGCACGCCGCCAGGCTGCTCAATGGCTTTGGCAACTGCACCAATCGCTTCGGCAGTCGCGTGTGCCACCAGTCGCAGCGCTTCGGCTTCACCAGTGGCGCGATTGATTTGCGCCTGGCGCTCACCTTCGGATTGGTTAATCGCTGCCTGCATATCCCCTTGTGATTTCTGGATAGCGGCTTCGCGCTGACCTGTCGCCAAGTTGATCTGTTCTTGCTTAACGCCTTCCGATTGGGCAATACGGGCGCGTTTTTCACGCTCGGCGGTGATCTGTTGCTGCATCGAATGCAAGATTGCTTGTGGTGGCGTTAAATCTTTGATTTCGTAGCGCAATACTTTTACGCCCCAGCTGGTTGCCGCTTCGTCAAGCGCAGCGACGACGGTGCGGTTGATGTCATCGCGCTCTTCGAATGTTTTGTCCAGCTCCAGCTTACCGATTACCGAGCGCAAAGTGGTTTGCGCCAGCTGGCTAATGGCCAGTACATAGTCCGATGTGCCATACGAAGCCAGACGGGGATCCAGTACCTGAAAATACAGAATGCCATCGACCTGCAGCTGGGTATTGTCACGGGTGATGCACACCTGGCTAGGGACATCGAGCGGTATTTCTTTGAGGCTGTGTTTGTAGGCTACGCGATCAACAAAGGGAATCACCCAATTCAGTCCGGGTGCTAATACGGCACGAAAGCGACCTAGGCGCTCGATAATGAGCGCGCTTTGCTGCGGTACGATTTTGAAGGATTTGGCGATAAAAATAATAACCACAGCGAAAAAAATGACTGAAAACTCTAAGCCCATGATGCCTTCCTTTAGATTTGAGGTGGGGTATTGCTTATTTCAAATTGTGTGCCATGGCTTGCAGAGATATACCAGGTCTCTGTATCGCTGGCCTTGCAGTCTGGTGCGAGTACGGCATCCCAATGGCTGCCACGGTAATGAATGCGTGCATGGCGCTCATCCAGCCAAGCCTCTATCTGGACGACTTTGCCTATATCATCACTGGGCATGATTTCGGTGGAGGTGCGGTTTTTCTTCCATTGTTTGATGGCATAACTAGCAAGCAGGCTGACGACACTGGCAATTAGCAGTTGTGTTGCGCTGGAGAACGACAAGGCGCTAGCGGCGGCAGCGGCTAAAAACCCGGCCGCAATCGCGAGTAGATAGAAAGTGGTAGTGAATAATTCAAGGGCGATTAAAGCTGCGCCTGCGATCAGCCACAAAGTCGTATTGGTCATCGGCGTTTTTCCGAATGGGTTAAGCACAGCCTAAACTAGTCTTACTTTGGGCGCAAAAAAAGCGCACCGATTGGTGCGCTTTGCAGGCAGAGCACAACAAAACTTTAAACGCTTAAAGTCTCCTGGCCACCAAGATATGGGCGCAGTACCGCAGGCACCGTAATGCTGCCATCGGCATTCTGATAGTTTTCCAGCACCGCAACCAAGGTGCGGCCTACTGCCAAGCCAGAGCCATTGAGCGTGTGGACCAGCTCGTTTTTGCCAGCTTCATTTTTAAAGCGGGCCTGCATGCGGCGAGCCTGGAATGCGCCCATGCTGGAGCAGCTGGAAATCTCGCGGTAGGTATTTTGCGCGGGTAGCCACACTTCCAGATCGTAGGTTTTGCTGCTGCCAAAGCCCATATCGCCCGTGCACAGCAGCATTTTGCGGTACGGCAGCTCAAGCAATTGCAGGATTTTCTCGGCGTGACCAACCAATTCTTCCAGCGCCTCGGCGGATTTTTCCGGATGAACAATCTGTACCAGCTCGACTTTATCAAATTGATGCTGGCGGATCATGCCGCGCACATCACGGCCATACGAGCCAGCTTCAGAACGGAAGCACGGCGTATGAGCCACATATTTTTGCGGCAAGGCGTCGGCTTTAACGATTTCGTCGCGCACAAAATTGGTCACCGGCACTTCGGCGGTTGGAATCAGATACAAAGGCTCGGCATCCGCGCGCGGCACTTTGAACAGGTCCTCTTCAAATTTGGGCAGCTGGCCTGTGCCCATCATCGACGCGCTATTCACCAGATACGGCACATACACTTCTTCGTAGCCGTGTTCCAGCGTGTGGGTATTGAGCATGAATTGCGCCAGCGCACGATGCAGGCGGGCAATCGGGCCGCGCAGGGCGGTAAAGCGGCTGCCAGATAGCTTGGTGCCAGTGGTAAAATCCAGACCCAGTGGCTCACCCAGATCGACGTGATCCTTGATGTCAAAATCAAAGGTTTTCGGCGTGCCCCAGCGCGCCACTTCCAGATTGCCGCTTTCATCAGTACCGGTAGGCACTTCATCCGCAGGCAGATTGGGGATGGTTTGCAGCAGGGCGTTGAGCTTATCGGCCAGCTCGGCAAACGCGTTTTCCGCCGCTTTGAGCTCGTCGCCCAGATTGGCCACTTCCGCCATGATCGCGCTCACGTCTTCGCCTTTGGCTTTGGCCGCGCCGATCTGCTTGGACGTGCTATTGCGCTTGGCTTGCAGATCCTGCATGCGGGTTTGCAACACTTTGCGCTCATCTTCCATGGCCTGGAATGCGGCAGTGTCGAGGACGAATTTGCGGCTGGCCAGACGGCTGGCAACGGCAGCCAGATCGGTACGGAGTAATTGAATATCAAGCATTGAGAATGGGTCTGTAAATATAAAATGGGATAGCGCGATTTTACACCAAGGCGGGACTGCAGTCGTGAAGTCGTGTAGTGCACAGGCATTTTCAAGTGCATCACCGGTTTTTTCCGCCCGCGCTTGGCTCAATGGGTACAGGAGAAATGATGATCAGTCGTTGTAGCCTTAGACTGGCGTTGGCGATGTAGCGCGGTTTGCCATGATTAAATATAATCTGAAAACTTACAAATAACCTTCTTTAGTCATGATTAAAAATCTTCTATTTCTATTTTGTATTGTAAGCATTCTTGCCGCCTGTGCCAGAACAGAACCAGTTACGGGTGCAAAAACACCAAATTCAGCGCAAACAGCTGACGACAAATGCTGTGCAAAAATTGTTAATTACACCCAGCATCCGGGGGTACTGCTGACGGCCACAATTGCAGGTAAAGACTATTACTCTTATGTTGCCAAATTGACCTTCGATATTTTGCCGAATGGGGAGTTGAAAAGGGCAGAGCAGCAGGAAGAAACATTTGGTGCAGAAGAGGAGGTCGCTGACAGATACGCCTGCACATTCAAAGGGGCTGAGTTCAACCAAAATACGGCTTGGTATCCTTACACCGGGTTTTTCGTTACCGGGGGAAAACTACTGGCAGTGAAAGACCGTGCCAGTAAGCCGATGAAATTGCGAAAAATGACCCGACTAGATCGCGGTGAAGTCATGACGCAAGGGGCGGAAGCGAGAAAAAGCGAATACAGCTACGCGCCTTGTGTGGGGAAGGTGCGCGTTGAATCGGGCCTGCGGCTCGATTCGTTCTTCCCCACAGGCGGGAGCATGCATTTCGTAGTGAATAAGCGACAACGCCTGAATATTTCATTACCAAAACCGATGGAGCCTTTTTTGCTGCTCAGATACCACTCTGGCGCACTGATCCCAACGCCGATGCGACCCGTTCTATTTTCGATCAATCTGACTGAGAAAAAACTGGTGGTGCAATACCAGTCCACGATTGAACGTAAGGAGCCAATTCGCAGCATTGAGGCACGTGCGATTAACCCAGAGGGTGAAAAAGATGAGGATGAAACTGAAGAACGATATCAGCAGAGAACAAAGGCGTTTCTCGATGATTTATGGTCATGCCCCATCCCGACCACACCAGGCGAAGCATGCGCATCGGCTAAACGCATTCCAAATCCATTAATGTTCCAAGCCACAGCGGGTAAATAGCCAAGGACAGCGTGCGGTAGGGTGGTTAAGCCGCAGACGTAACCCGCCAGTATCGCGATGAATCCAAATTGCAGTTCAGCGCGGGTTGATAAAGCCAACCCGCCCTACACGGCTACAACTCGCGTTGCGCTAACGTCGCAACGCTCAAACACGACGCGGCTTAAAACCTCGCCGAGTCATTTTCAATCGGCGCGGCTCCACGGGCAATCCGTTCTTATTAAATAACGGGGTATATCAATGCAAGCAATAACCAACCTGACCTACAGAGCAACACCACGGCATGTATATATCACAATCGTTGGTCTGCACCAATTTCCCCTGCATCAGCGCCGAGCGAGGAACGGGCGGGGCGGGGTTTCGGTTGCGCCTGTTTTGGTAAGCGCAACCGCCGCCTCGATCCGTCCGCAGTCGAGGGCATCGGCGTAGCCGACGCGGATGCCGGGGGCTGCTTTGGGGTGAAGGGGTATTTGCAGAAGCAAATACCCCTTCCCGTTAGCGCGGCGGAACGCGCATTGAAACATCGCGCCAACGGCGCATAAAACAAAACCGCCAGAATCAATCAAGCGGTTTCTTTGTAGCGGTCAACGTAGGGCTGCGCAAGCTGAGCCCAATCTACAATGCTGCGGAGCTATCGACTTTCTATCTCAGTATGTGTCTTTAATTTATTTTCATCATGTTTATTGCCAATTAAGTCACCGCTGAACTGAGCAGAAAGAGATTTATTGTTAGCTACTATTGCAGCAAAGGCCTTGTTTAAAAGAGCATGTAACTCACGCTCGGTTAGAGCTCCAGCGCCTTCCCTGTTATCTTTTTCTTCGAAGAACGCTCTGGCAAAGCTCTGAAGAAATGGATCGGAGAAACTATACCGTCCGGAATCATTATCAAATTTGATTATTGAGCCACTTTCTTCTCCGCACAACTCCGTGAGAATGCTCTGTAATTTTGCGTCTCTATGCTTGATAGCGATTCGATTTAATTTTTCTAAAACTGTATCAAAAGTCATTCCATCTTGCCCGTTACTAGAAATGACCCGAATTACATCTTCCGCGTGTTTAATCTTCAGTGCTTTATCCAATGCACACTTCATTGTGTCCGATTCTTCATTGAGGTATTCCTCTATTGCAGGAATGACGTCACTTATCAAATGAGGTTCGCCTAGAACTGTTTGGTATATGCCATCGAGATCACAAAGAATATAGCAAAGGCTATGACATATCGATGCCAATCCATTTGAATAATGAATGATTTCTTTCTTAATTTCATTATCAAAATGAACGTTTAGAAGTGTTTCACCTTTCTTGATGATTGACAAAATCTCATCGTCACTCATTAAATCAACGTGAATCTCTGAAATTCTGCGCTTCATTTCTTTGTCGGCACGGACAATCTCACGCGCGGTATTTACTGCGCCAATTGCAACAATTTTTAGATCATTAAACTCGTGTGAAATATCCATAAAGACTTTCATCATCTGAGCAAGACTTTCTTTGTGCTCATCACTCATCTTATGAAAATCTTCAAGAATCCAGCAATATCCTGCAGCCCCCATGAATCTTGCTAAACTTTGGGGGGTTAACTGAGGAGGTAAAATTCTTTTTTGTTCTTGCGAGGAAGATGCTTCACTCGATACTGCTATTGAAGATTTAATCCCCAAATATGCAGCCTGTAATGAAGCATCAACCTTGTTCTTGGCGCCATCAACAATTTTATCGCAATAAAAACCGCCAAGCTGATCAAACGCATCTAAAACAACCTGATCAAATGTCATGTTTTTCATGCAATTTGTTCTAATATGTTTTTCGTACACCTGAAATAATTTATTTTCAATCAGTGTGGTCTTGCCCGACCCTGAATAACCATAAACAACAATCTGTTTTCCTGGCATTTTAAGTGCGCGGACAATACGGTCATTTACTTTTAACCTATCAACAAACGTTAGTTTTGCAGGTGTTGCAGGCGTAAAAACTTCACTTAATTGAAAATTATCCATTGCTAGCCAGTTTCGGTAAAGAATAAAATAAAGGAGATTAATCCCAGCTCAACGCCCCACCAGTCTGATACTCAGTCACCCGAGTCTCAAAGAAATTTTTCTCTTTCTTCAAGTCAATCATCTCGCTCATCCATGGGAATGGATTGCTCACACCTGGGAACAACTCATTCAAACCAATCTGCTGCATCCGGCGATTAGCAATAAAGCGCAGGTATTCTTTGAACTGCGCCGCATTCAGACCCAATACGCCGCGTGGCATGGTGTCTTCGGCGTAGGCGTATTCGAGCTCGACCGCTTTGCGGAACAATTCGGTGATCTCGGCTTTGAATGGTTCGGTCCACAATTGCGGATTTTCCATTTTGATCGTGTTGATCAAGTCGATACCAAAATTGCAGTGCATGGATTCATCGCGCAGGATGTATTGGTATTGCTCGGCGGCGCCGGTCATTTTGTTTTGACGGCCCAGCGCGAGGATTTGCACGAAGCCGACGTAGAAGAACAGGCCTTCCATAATGCAGGCGAACACGATGATCGAGCGCAGCAGGGCCTGATCGTTCGCCAGCGTGCCGGTTTTGAACGCCGGGTCGGTCAGTACGTCGATGAACGGCATCAAAAATTGATCTTTATCGCGGATCGACTTGATTTCGTTGTAGGCGTTAAAGACTTCGCCTTCGTCCAGACCCAATGATTCAACGATGTATTGATAGGCATGGGTGTGGATGGCTTCGTCGAAGGCTTGGCGCAGCAGGAACTGGCGGCATTCGGGCGAGGTGATCTGGCGATAGGTACCCAGCACGATGTTGTTGGCGGCGAGCGAGTCGGCGGTGACAAAGAAGCCCAGATTGCGCTTCACGATGCGCATTTCGTCTTCGGTGAGCTGGCCGGTTTTCCATTGCTCGATGTCGCGCTGCATGTTTACTTCTTGCGGCATCCAGTGGTTAGCACACTGGGCCAGGTATTTTTCCCATGCCCATTTGTGCTTGAACGGCACTAGCTGGTTCACGTCGGTGGTGCCGTTGATCACGCGTTTGTCGTCGGCGGTGACGCGGGCAGGTACGGCGCTGGCTGCGGCGGTGCTGTGCTGTGGCACGGCTTGCGGTGCTGCTGGCGCTGGGCGATTGATTACGTCTTCGTCAAAACTGAGCATGGTGGGTAGTCCTTTATTGGCTTTATTTAACACTGTTGTTACTGGCCCGCAGGCTGGCTGGCCAGCGGGCGAATTTGTATATTGCGGGTGTCGGTGACACCGCTACGCACGTGCAGATCGTAAAAATCGCGCGGCGTGTTCTGGCCCAGGCTCAGGTCGGGGCGCAGATTGATATTGACCTGCACTTGCCCCAGATAGACCACTTCGCCTGCGCCGAGCGTGAAGCTGCGCTGCAGTGGCAGATTGAAAAATTCCCGCTCGTCATACCAGCTATTGCTCTGGCGCTGCCAGGAGCCGCTAACGCGCTCGGCCTGATAGCGGCCTGCGGGCAGCTGCAACACCAGCAAACGGCCTTCGCTATTGGGGGTATCGCCCTCTGCGCGAATGGTATCGCTGGCTAGATGGCTATACCCGGTGTATTTTCTGCCTTCGCCCTGAAGATGTAGCTGCAGCTGCACGGTGTCTCTGATGTGCGGCGCTGCGCTGCCGGTGAGCGCGACGATGGCAATGCCCTGCCCGGCAGGTGGGCTCAGGCGGCCTTCGGCCAGCGGCGGCTTGACGCTGGCGCAAGCGCCAAGCAGCAATAGCGTGAACAGTGGGGCGAGCAAAGTAGCAAGGCGGCGTGGCATGATTTACTCCTGCGTGGCGCTCACAAGCTGGCTGATTTGCGCTTGCCAATGCGCTTGTTGCTCGGCACTGAGCCAGCTGGCGGTAAAACTATTGCGGATCAGCTGGATAATTTCGTCCTGCGATAAATCCAGCGCGGCGCGACAGGCCAGCAGATTGGTATTGAGATAACCCCCAAAGTACGCCGGATCATCCGAATTGACCATCGCGCACAGACCTGCGGCCAATAGCTCGCGCAGATTATGCTCGGCCAAGTCTTTAACGACGCACAGCTTCAGATTCGACAGCGGGCAAACGGTGAGCGGAATTTGCTCGGCGGCGAGGCGCGCAACCAGTGCGGGGTCTTCGGTACAGCGCACGCCATGATCGATACGGCGCGATTTGAGCAGATCAAGCGCTTCCCAGATATAGCTGGCCGGTCCTTCTTCGCCCGCGTGCGCCACGGCGGGCAAGCCCAGCTCGGCGCAACGCGCAAACAGGCGGGCAAATTTGCTCGGCGGGTGGCCCAGCTCGCTGGAATCCAAGCCCACGCCGTCGATTTGCGCCAGATACGGCTCGGCCTGCGCCAGCGTGGCAAAGCCGTCTTCTTCAGACAGATGGCGCAGGAAACACATGATCAATTTAAAACTGATGCCGAGCTGGGCTTCGCCATCGAGCAAGGCGCGGCGGATACCAGAGAGCGGCACGGCAAAATCAATGCCGCGCGCGGTGTGCGTTTGCGGATCGAAAAAAATCTCGGTGTGAACGATATGGTCGGCGTGAGCTTTTTCGAGGTAGGCCCAGGTCAGATCGTAAAAATCCTGCTCGGTGAGCAGCACCGACGCACCGGCGTAGTAGAGATCCAGAAAGGATTGCAAGCTGTCAAACTGATACGCCGCCCGCACCGCTTCCACATCCGCGTACGGCAGCGCGACGCCATTGCGCTTGGCGAGCGAAAACATCATTTCCGGCTCCAGCGAGCCTTCAATATGCAAATGCAGCTCCGCCTTGGGCAGGCGGGTAATCAGTACATCGAGCGGGTGTTGGGTCACAATCATTCCTATCTGTTAAAGCAAAAAGCCACCTAGCCGCGTTACTTCGTCTGGCCGTACGACTTGTACTGCCTGCGACAAAGTGCCTTGCTAGGCGACTTTTGCATAAATTTAAAATCGGGATCACCGATATTTAAAACGACTCGCAGAACCGTCTTAAATATCGGCACCGCACAGCGGCACCGAGGGTATATCAATCTAACAAAATTACAGCAAGCCCTACAGCCCAATACCCAGCCCAGTATTTTATTACTGAATAATGGTGGGTTACGGCCTTCGGCCTAACCCGCCCTACGGCAGCACCGCGCTGATCGGGCTGGGCGATTCCCCTACATCAAGCCGAGTGAGGAACAGGCGGGGCGGGAATTCGCTTGCGCCTGTTTTGTTAAGCGCAAGCGCCGCCTCGACTGTCCGCAGCGAGGGAATCGGCGTAGCCGACGCCGATGTGGGGTCGCCTTTCTTTGATTACTTTCTTTGGCGAAGCAAAGAAAGTAATCCCCGCCGCGGGTAGCGGCACCTAAACACAGGTGCCGCAGGCACTAAAACCGCCAAAACCGCTTGCAAGCAAGCGGCTTGATTGATTACTGGCACGCCTCGCAATCCGGATTATCAATCGAGCAGAACTTCGCATCGGTCGCTGGCGTGTTGTCAGCGGCGGCGGCGACAATTGCGGCTTGCGCCTGCGCTGCGGCGTAGCCACCATCGACTGGCACCGCGTTCAATTCGCCACCACGGCCCGTTGATTTCTCGGCGGCTGTGGCTGCCAAGGTACGCAGGTAGTAGGTGGTTTTCAGGCCGCGCAACCAGGCGTGCTTGTACAGCTCGTCCAGTTTCTTACCCGATGCGCCGGCCATGTAAATGTTCAACGATTGCGCTTGGTCGATCCATTTCTGGCGACGGCTTGCCGCTTCAACCAGCCATTTCGGATCCATCTCGAACGCCGTGGCGTACAGGGCTTTCAGATCGGCCGGGATACGGTCGATGCGCTGTACCGAGCCATCGAAGTATTTCAGATCGGAAATCATCACTTCGTCCCACAGGCCACGCGCTTTCAAGTCGCGCACCAGGTGCTCGTTGATCACAGTAAATTCGCCGGACAGATTCGATTTCACAAACAGATTCTGGTAGGTCGGCTCGATACACGCATCCACGCCAATGATGTTGGAGATGGTGGCGGTTGGCGCAATGGCCAGGCAGTTCGAGTTGCGCATGCCGTAGGCGGCGATGCGATCGCGCAGCATGGTCCAATCCAAACGAGAGCTGCGATCCACGTCGAGGTAACCGCCACGCTCTTCTTCCAGTAAGCGCAATGAGTCTTGCGGCAAGATGCCACGATCCCACAAGCTACCTTTGTAGCTGGCGTAAATGCCTCGCTCTTGCGCCAATTCGGTCGACGCCCAGTACGCGTGGTAGGCCACGGTTTCCATCGACACATCGGCAAACTCAACCGCAGCGTCCGATGCGTATGGAATACGCAGTGCGTGCAGGCAATCCTGGAAGCCCATAATGCCCAAACCCACCGGGCGGTGCTTCAAGTTGGATGTGCGCGCTTTGCGTACTGGGTAGAAGTTAATGTCGATCACGTTGTCGAGCATACGCATCGCTACTTTCACCGTGCGCGACAATTTCTCGGCATCCAACTCGCCGTTTTTCAGGTGGTTGTACAGATTGATCGAGCCCAGATTACACACGGCGATTTCTTCATCGTTGGTATTGAGCGTAATCTCGGTGCACAAGTTAGACGAGTGAACCACGCCAACGTGTTGCTGCGGGCTGCGAATATTGCACGGGTCTTTAAACGTGATCCATGGGTGGCCGGTTTCAAACAACATCGTCAGCATTTTGCGCCATAGGCTCAGGGCCGGGATGGTTTTGGCCACGCGCATTTCGCCACGCGCCGCTTTGGCTTCGTAGTTGGTGTAGGCGATTTCGAACGCTTTACCCACTTTGTCGTGCAAATCTGGCACTTCAGATGGGCTGAACAAGGTCCACTCGCCGCCTTCCATCACCCGTTTCATAAACAGGTCAGGAATCCAGTTGGCCGAATTCATATCATGCGTGCGGCGACGGTCGTCACCGGTGTTTTTACGCAATTCAAGGAATTCTTCGATGTCGGCGTGCCAGGTTTCCAGATACGCGCACACCGCGCCTTTGCGTTTGCCACCTTGATTCACGGCCACGGCCGTGTCGTTCACCACCTTCAGGAAAGGCACGACACCTTGTGATTTGCCATTGGTGCCCTTGATATGGCTGCCCATGGCGCGCACAGGTGTCCAGTCATTGCCCAGACCACCGGCAAATTTGGACAGTAGCGCGTTTTCTTTCAGCGCTTCAAAAATGCCATCCAGATCATCCGGTACGGTGGTCAGGTAGCAGCTCGACATCTGGCTGTGACGGGTGCCGGAGTTAAATAGCGTGGGCGTTGAGCTCATAAAGTCAAAGCTCGACAGCACATTGTAAAACTCGATCGCCCGCTCTTCACGATTGGTTTCGTTCAGCGCTAGTCCCATGGCCACGCGCATGAAAAACACCTGTGGCAGCTCGATGCGGCGCTCGTTGATATGCAGGAAATAGCGATCGTACAGCGTTTGCAGTCCCAGGTAGCCAAACTGGTAATCACGGTTGTGATCCAGCGCGGCGGCCAGCTTGCTCAGATCGAACTGGCCCAGTTTTTCGTCCAGCAGCTCGGCTTCGATACCTTTTTTCACATAACGCGGGAAGTAGCTGGCGTAAATGTCGGCCATCTCTTCGTGGCTGGTTTCTTCGCCCAGCACTTCGCGACGCAGGCTATGCAGCACCAGACGTGCGGTCACCAGACCGTAGGCCGGATCGGTTTCCAGATAGGTACGCGCGGCCAGTACGGCCGATTTGCGCAGCTCTTCGGCAGGCACGCCGTCGTAAACGTTTTTCAGCGTTTCGGCCAGAATCAGATTCTGGTCGGTATTTTGCTCCAGACCGGTACACGCTGAGGCAATCAGTGCTTTGAGTTTGGCCAGATCGAGCGGGCGGCTGCTGCCGTCTTCAAACAGTACATTAATCGGGTGTGGCTCGGCAGGTGCAGCGTCATGGCGTGCCGCGGCGCGCTCACGCTGGCGCTCGCTGCGATACAGCACATAGGCGCGAGCCACATCGTGTTCGCCAGAACGCATCAGCGCCAGCTCAACCTGATCCTGGATGTCTTCAATGTGAATAGCACCGCCATCGGGCTTGCGACGCATCAGCGCGTTCACCACCGATTCGGTTAGATTGACCACCTGCTCGCGCACCGCAGTGCTGGAAGCCGCATGGCTGCCTTGAACCGCAATAAACGCCTTGGTCACCGCCACTGAAATTTTGGATGGCTCAAACGGCACCACCGATCCATCACGGCGAATTGTTTTGTAATTGGCGTAATGCGCAATATCGTGTGATGGCGTGTGGATTTCAGCGCTATCAGAGCGGCTAGTCTGGGTACTATCTAGCGTGGCGTACATGCACGGTCCCTCAAAACTTTGTGTATAAATTTGTGAATAGTTTGTGAAGAAACACTATATCTTGTGTCTCAACGAGTCAGTTGGCACAAATACTAGGGGAAAGTGGGGTACTGGTGCAACTGGCATTGCCTGTGCTAGCAGACGGACGGACAGGGCTGATGTCGCGTCCGCATGCAGAATTTGTCGGGCTATTGATGAAAATGACAGGATTGGAAGCGGAGGGTGATCCAGCGCAGTCATCGGGTTCCGTGTCGCAAAATGGCAACAGCAGAAAGTGAATTGAGATGATTTGTAAGTTTTTGCAAGCTTACTTTATCACCTGAGCTAGGCCAGTATTGGCTCTTCGTCTTCAAAAGGGCAGATCGAAACGATGATGTGGCCATTGCCATACGTTTCCTTGGCTGGTTCAAGCACTCAAGCCCAGATCCTGCACCGTCAGGTGCAGGCGCAGATCAAATTCATATTGCATATAGTTGGGTTCCATATGCTGGCACAATTGGTAAAAGGCTTTGTTATGGTCTTTTTCTTTCAGATGCGCGAGCTCGTGGACGACAATCATTTTCAGAAATTCGGGCGGCGTGTTTTTAAATAGCGTGGCGATGCGGATTTCATTTTTGCTTTTTAACTTGCCGCCTTGCACGCGCGAAATTTGCGTATGTAGCCCCAGCGCGTGATTGATCACGCTGATTTTGCTGTCAAACCCCACCTTGGCCAGCGCTGGCGCATTGCGGAAAAACTCGGACTTTAATTCGCTAACGTAGTCGTATAGCGCCTTGTCGGTTTGCACTTGATGGCGCGCCGGGTATTTTTTCGCCAGATGCGGCGCAAGCCGGTTGGCGGCGATCAGGGCCTGCACCTGCTCGATCAGTGGAGCAGGATAGTGGGCGATGTATTTGAGCGAATTCATTGTTGATCAAGCAGTGATTTGAGTAGTAATAAATCCTGCCAGGCTTTGGCCTTGTCGGGCATATTGCGCAGCAGGTAGGCGGGGTGGTAGCTCACCACGACCGGGAGCTGGCGGTATTGGTGGATTTTGCCGCGCAGCGCCGAGATGGGCGCGTCGTCGTTCAGCAGGCTGCTAATGGCAAAGCGGCCGCTGGCAAATAGCACTTTGGGCGCGATCAGCTCGATCTGGCGTTGCAGGAAAGGCGCGCATTGTGCCACTTCATCGGGCTGCGGGTTGCGGTTGCCGGGCGGGCGGCATTTGAGCACATTGGCGATAAAGACCTGCTCGCCGCGCTTGTGGCCGATGCTGGCGAGCATATTGTCGAGCAGCTTGCCGGCCTTGCCGACAAAGGGCTCGCCTTGCGCATCCTCGTCGGCGCCAGGTGCTTCGCCGACCACTAAGAGTTGCGCCGCCGGATTGCCTACGCCAAATACGGCCTGCTTGCGCGTTTCGCACAGCTTGCACGCGGTGCAGTTGCTGACTGCCTGCTGCAGCTGTTCCCAGTCCATTTGCATAATCTGCTGGCTGCGAGCGTCCTGCTCCGCTGGCGTGGTGCTCAGCGCAGCGGCTGGCTGGGCGGCACTTTGCCGTGCAGCCGGGCTATTTCGCGCTTTGAGTACCTGATGAATGGCGGCGGCTTCCTGCGATGGGCCTTTGGCCGCTTTGCCCGCTTCCGGTGTGGCCGAGGCGCTGATGGTGGCTTCCATGCGCTGGTGTGCTGCTTGCGCGATGGGGCTAAAGTGCGCGTTCGCGTGGGCCTCGCTGCCAGATGATGGGATGGCATTGGCGGTTGCGCCGACTGGCGCTGTTGCCTGAACGCTTGGCTGCGCGGGCAGCGATGGCTCGGCCAGCTGCTCATACTGTGCCAGCACTTCGTGGCGCACCCATACCGGATTGAGCCCCAGCTCGTTCAAGATCAGTGCCCGGCGGTTCATGTGCTCGCTCCGTTCAGGGTGGTGGCGCACAGGTTTTTGGCACACAGGATGGCGTCTTCGCGGCTGAGCTGCGCGCTGTTCTCCTGCTTGATGTCACGTGGGGCGCAGGGGTAATAGTTCTTGCGGCGGCCGTTTTCGTGCCAGCCGTGCCGCTGATAAAAAGCGCGTGCGCCCTGATTGCTCTCGCGTACTTCCAGAAATAGCTGAGCGATGCCTTCGCTGGCCAATGTGGATTCGGTGTAGTGCAGCAATTGCGCACCCCAGCCTTGCCCCTGCCATTGCGGGGCAATGGCGATCAGCAGCAGCTCGGCTTCGTCCAGCGTGGCCATGCTCACGCTAAAACCAGCTAGCGTGTCGTCTAGCCAGACGCCCAGACAAGTGTGTTGCTCCAGCGAATCCAGCCACTGCTTGCCATTCCACGGGTGCGGGTTGGTGCTCTCGTCCAGATCGGCCAGCTCGGCCACGTGCCGAGTTTCCAGTCGTGCAAAACGGGGCTGGGTGGCGCTCTTGGGCTGGCTCATTTGGCGGCTCTTTCGTGGGTTTTCAGCGCTACTTTATCGCGCAGATACACCAGATTGGCTTCTTCGGCGGGCAAGCCTTGGCCAGCAGCAAATCGTGGCAAGGCCAGCTGCAGCATGTCGCGCGCATGCGGCTGGCGCTCGGCGTCGATCTGGCCAAGCTGCGCGCCCAGCCGTGTTTGCAGCGCATCGGCGTAGGTTTTAAAGCCGGTGCCAATGCCAAACCAGTCATTGCCTGCGGGGAGCGGCACATCTTCGGGATTGCACACTCGCGCTTCATGGATGGTTTTCCATGCTGATCCAGGCTCGCGCTCGAACGCGGCGCAATACACCTGATTCATCCGGGCATCTATACATACATAGGCACGTATTACCCCAGAAGCCTCAGCCAGCGCCTCTAGTGTAGATATACCCACTACAGGGATATTCTGTGCATACGCCAGACCTTGCGTAATACCGCAGCCAATACGCAAGCCGGTAAACGAGCCCGGGCCGCTGGGATAGGCAATGCCGGCAATATCGCTCATGGCGAGCTGATGATCGCTTAGCAGTGCACGCAGATAGGGGAGCGTTAGCTCGGCGTGTTTTTGCCCCACCGGCCATTCGCGAGCCACGATGGAGTCGGCGCGATGACCCGTGCTCAGGGCCAGTGACAGCTGTTCGCTGGAAGTATCGATGGCTAAATAAGGCATGTGGACGGCAATCCGAACGCAAAACGCTATTCTAACACGCCCGGCTGGCGTGGCTTAGCGGCCAGAGGTGGCTAAATATTGGCTACGGATTTTCTCCAGCTCGCCGCTGTTTTTCAGTTGCTGGAATGTGTCTTTAAAGCGGTTGAAGGTGTCGGGATTGACCTTGGGGTTAAAGCCGAAATAGCAGCCGCCGCCCTTGGCAATGGTTTGTACCGCTGTGAGCTGGCTGGCGTCCAGCTTTAGCTTGCGCGCGCTGTAGATATGCGGCAGCAGCATGCCGGCGGATAAATCAAAGCGCTTGGCGTACAGCATTTTGACTGTGCGGATTTCCTCGGGTGAGCTGGTGTCAACCCGGCTCATATCGTAGCCCATGCCTTGCAGAATTTGTGCCGCCGCCGCGCCGCGTGCCGCGCCGGAATAGTATTTTTCGGCTTCCTTGATGCTGCCAAGCTGAATGTCGCTGCGCGATTTGAGCTTCATAAAGACCACATCGCAATCATCGTAGGGGCCAACCCACAGATACTGGTTTTCGCGCTGTGGCGTGCGCACGATGGTGTAAATCAGGCTGGCCGGATTATTCTGGTTTTGCTGCACGGCACGCAGCCACGGCACGCTTTCGCGCCGGATGTTCAGCTGGCTCAGCGCCATGATCCGATCCAGAATCTGGTTGGCCATGCCTTTGAATTGGCGCTTTTCGGTGTAATTGTACGGCGCAAATTCTTCGGTATAGGCGTCAAGATCGGCAGCCTGCAGCGGCAGGGCGCACAAACCCAGAACAATCAGTGTGACAATAGCGCGCATGGCTTGACCCCTTGATGAAATGGCCGCCGTGTTGCGGCAGCTGGCGTGCCCTTGCAGTGTAGTGGTTTTTTCCGGCCTGCTGCGGCCTGGCTGCACACTCTGTTGGCCGGATGGCACGAATGCCGTCTGCGCCATGAGGATTTGTGCGGCTTGATTTATGATGGGGCATGCAAAAAATACTCCTACTCTGCTGCCTGCTATACCAGAGCCCAGTATGGGCTGCACATGCAATCACACTGGGCGATGCAGCCAAATACCCTGCCGGTTTTACCTCGTTTGCCTACGCTGACCCGCAGGCGGTGAAAGGCGGCGAGTTGACCTTGCCCAACCCGGATCGGCGTAGCAGTTTTGATTCATTCAACCCCTTCATCATCAAAGGCCTGCCTGCGGCGGGCTTGGGCGCGCTGATGTTTGAATCGCTGGGGGTGATGAGCATGGACGAGACCGCCACCATGTACGGGCTGCTTGCCAGTGATATTGCCGTGGCTGCCGATGGTAAATCGGTAACGTTTACGCTCAACCCCAAGGCCAAATTTAATAATGGCGATGCGGTGACGGCATCTGACGTCAAACACAGTTTTGACACGCTGCGAAGCAAGCTGGCCGCACCGCAGTTTGCTTCGCAATTGAGCGATGTGAGCGGCATTGACGTGCTTGATGCGCGCACCGTGCGCTACCGCTTCATCACGGCTAATCGGGAGCTGCCGCAAATTGTGGGCAGCCTGCCGGTGTTTTCGCGCAAGTGGGGTCAAGAGAAAAATGGCGTGACAAAGGCGCTGGACAAAATCGCGCTCGACGCGCCGATCACCAGTGGCCCCTACCGGATTGCCGATTACAAACTCGGCCGCAGTATCAGCTATCAGCGGCGCAGCGATTACTGGGGCGCGCAGCAGCCGACGCGGCTGGGGCAATATAACTTTGATCGCATAACGTATCGCTATTATCAGGATGAAGTGGCGCGGCTAGAGGCCTTCAAAGCCGGTGAATTTGATTTCATCACCGAATACAGCGCGCGTAATTGGGCACGGCAGTATCAGGGGCCGAAATTTCGCAGCGGCGAAATCCTCAAGCGCGAGCTGCGCCACCACAACAGCAGCGGCATGCAGGGCTATGTGCTCAATATCCGCAAGCCGCAATTTGCCGACATCCGCGTGCGCCAAGCCTTGGGGCTGGCGTTGGATTTTGAATGGCTCAATCGCCAATTGTTTTACAGCCAATACGTGCGCCTCAATAGCTTTTACGCCAATGGCGAACTCGCTGCCAGTGGCAAGCCGAGCGAGGCGGAGTTGGTCTTATTAAAACCCTTGGCCAAGGATTTGCCACCCGCCGTATTCGGCGAACTGCCCGCGCCACCGAATACGGATCGTTTACCCAACGGCGCACCCAACTCCTTGCGCAACAATCTGCGCCAAGCACGCGAGCTACTCAAGCAGGCGGGCTGGGAATACCGCGATGGTGCGCTGCGTAATGCCAAGGGCGAAGCGTTTACGTTTGAAATTCTCGACGATGGCGGCGCGATGGGCCGCGTGTTCCCGCCGCTGGCGCGCAATTTAGCCAAACTTGGTATCACCGCCACGCTGCGCAATATCGACTTTGCCCTGTATCAGCGCCGGCTGGATGGCTTTGATTTTGACGTGACGGTACTGCGTTTTCCTGACGTACAAAGCCCGGGGCAAGAGCTGCTCGATTACTACGGCAGCAAAGCGGCCGATGTGAAGGGCAGCAGCAATGTGATCGGCATTAAAAACCCGGCGATTGATGCGCTAATCAATCATGTACTGGCCGCGCCCAATCGCACCGCCCAAATCACAGCCGTCCACGCCCTCGATCGCGCCTTGCTGGCGGGCCACTACATCATCCCGCACTGGTATAGCGCGACGCATCGTGTGGCGTGGCGGGATCGGTTTGCAATGCCAAAAACGATGCCGCTGTATTATCAGGCGGGGGATTGGATGTTGGCGACGTGGTGGGTGAAGTGATTCCGATGAAAATGATCAGCTGGAATTGCAATGGTGGCCTGCGTAATAAAACCGATTTTCTTGATCAGTTTGATGCCGATATTTTGGTCGTTCAGGAATGTGAAAATCCAGCGCACTCAACGCATGTGTTTCGCGATTGGGCTGGGCAATACTTATGGCATGGGGATAATAAGAATAAAGGGATCGGCATTTTTGCCCGCAAAGGCCACTATATTGAGGCTTTGGATTGGTCGGCTGCCGAATATGAAATCCGATCGCCTTCGCCAGTGCAAAAGACACTCAAGTGGCAAGCCCATCAGCTTGAATCCTTTTTGCCTTGCCTGATTAATGGTGAACTCACTTTAATCGGAGCGTGGACCAAACAGGCTAACTCACCCAATTTTCACTATATCGGCCAATTGTGGCTTTATTTGCAAATGCAGCGCGACAAAATTGCTGCGCGAGCTGATTCGCTGATTCTGTGTGGCGATTTAAATAGCAATCCGATTTGGGACGAAGTGGATCGTTTTTGGAATCACAGCGATGTCGTGGCTGAATTGAAGTCGCTGGGTTTGCAAAGTGCTTATCATTGTTTAAAAGATGAAGTAGCAGGGCAAGAAACTGACCCGACGTTTTATCTGCACAGAAAAGAAAGCAAGGCTTATCACATTGATTATTTTTTTGTTCCAGAGAGGATGCTGCCTGCGTCGAAGTTAATGTTGTCATCGGTGGATGAAAGCTTGAAGATGAGCGATCATCGGGCGCTGATTTTGGAAATTTGCAGTAAGGGGTGATTTGAACGGGATTGGCGGCTGTGCGCCGCGGCACTTACTTCTCTTGCTTCGCCAAGAGAAGTAAGCAAGAGAAGGCGACCCGGGCGAAAAGCGCTCCGCGCTGCCCTTGCTTCGTCGTGAGCCAAACGATAAAGCCGTTTGTCTCTCTCCTTGCCGCGGTTTTCGCTACACGGGAATTTAAGCCCCAGACCGACCATCAAGGTATATACATGCTGTAGTGTTGCTCTGAAGATTAATTCTGGATTGAATTTGGTGGATATACCCCGCTCTAATTAGCACGGATTGCCCGTGGAGACGCGCCGTTTGAAAATGACTCGGCGGGGTTTTAAGCCGCGTAGTGTTTGAGCGTCACGACGTTAGCGCGACGCGAGTTGTAGCGGCGCCTCGCCGTGGCTTTTTCAAACGGGGTTTCGAGTCGATCGGGCACGCGAGGGTTGCAAGGGAAGGAGCAAGACCCGTCCCTTGCTGGCCATAGGCCACGGCCTTCGCTACGGCGGTAAAGCCGCCAAGCTCCGTCACGTCGTCCGGCGGGCGAAACCGCCGATTTACCGCCTGCGCAGCAGGCTAAACAATCAGTATCTATGAGGTGAGAGTTGGATTTATTACAAGCCCATCGCGCTATTCAAGGCATTGCCCGCCAAGTGCTTGCCGAATTGGCGCTGCAGATCGATGCTCAAGATACTGAGGCCAGTATTGCAGCCAAGGCAACAGCTATTATGGCTTCGCATGGTATACGTCATACTTGGTATTACGAATGCCCCGCGTTTGTTTTGCTCGGCAGCCGCAGCCAAGTTTCGATTTCGGGGCGAGACTATCGCCCTAGTGATGAAAAAGTGGGCGAGATTAATTTGATTACGGTCGATGTGAGCCCGGCGCTGGGCGAGGTGTGGGGTGATTGTGCGCGCAGTTTCTGCGTTGAAAATGGTCGCGTAACCGCGCAAGCCACCCTGCCAATTTTTCAGCAAGGCCTGCAAGCCGAGCTGCAATTGCATAGCGAATTAATTGAGATTGCGCGGCCTGATATGCGCGGCGGCGAGCTGTTTGCGTGGGCCAATGCGCGGATTCAAGAGCTAGGTTTTCGCAATCTAGATTTTCTCGGCAACGTTGGCCACAGCATTGCCACGCGACGGGAAAATCGCTTTTTTATCGAGCAAGGCCAGCAAAAACGCTTGGGCGACATGCTGTGTTTTACCTTCGAGCCGCATATCGCGGCGGATGAGCGCTGGGGTTTTAAGCATGAAGAGATTTATGCTTTTGACGCTGATGGGCGTTTAAGTCCAATTTAGTTAGTAAAGCAATTCGATGCAGCCAAGCTGAAGGAGTGATGATGCTCGATCAGGTATTTACTTACCTTTCTGAAATGTTCGACTTAGCTCGAGTGGGTGAAGTACAAGGTGTGGCTTTTTGGGGTATGGCTTATTGTTGGCTGATAGGTTGGGCGACGGTATTGATATATTGGCGAGTTCGCAATTGGCCAACGGTGTGGGGTGAGTTATTGCAGCATTCGGTTAAGCCATTAGGTGGTGCGGAATTTGTATTAAGTGAGCAAAACTATATTGCCGATGCCTTGTATAGCTATCAGATTGCTAGCATTACATACCACGGAAAACGAATTGCACCATGGCAGCTGACGGCATCGCATAATTTACGCAGTTTACTGAATAAACAGCTGAATTTGATAACGCAGCACAATGATCAGATAAAAGTTTATTACTCGCCGACGCATCCTGAAAAAAGCTATTTAGTACGACCGGGCTGGCTGAGTTTAGGCATCGCTCATGCTATTTATTTACTACCGACGATTTGGTATGTAATGCGCTTTCATTGATTTTAATCCGCTGGTTTTTAATTCAAGCTAGAAGACTAGAGATAAACATCCCCATGCTGCAATACATCCTCAAACGCCTACTACTGATGATCCCGACACTGTTTGGCGTTCTGCTAGTCAGCTTTATCGTCATTCAATTTGTCCCTGGTGGGCCGGTGGAGCAGATGGTGTATCTGCTCAAAGGTCGCGGTGCGGCTGAGTCGGCGGGCAATACATCGGCAGGTACTTCAGGTGGCGCTTACCAAGCGGCGCGGGGTTTGAGTGAGGAACAGTTGGCGCAGATCAAAACACAATATGGTTTTGACAAACCCGCGCCTGAGCGTTTCTGGCTGATGCTCAAAAGCTACGCGACCTTTGATCTGGGCGCAAGCTGGTTTCGCCATGCCAGCGTGACGCAATTGATTTGGGAAAAATTGCCGGTGTCGATGAGCCTAGGTATTTCCAGCCTGCTGCTCACTTATCTGATCGCTGTGCCGCTGGGCGTGGCCAAGGCGGTGCGGCATGGTTCGCGCTTTGATGCGGCGACGACCTTGCTGTTGATGATTGGCTACGCGATTCCGTCCTTTGTGCTCGGCGTTTTGCTACTGGTGCTGTTTGGCGGCGGCTCATTCTGGCAACTGTTTCCCTTGCGTGGGCTGATGAGTGACGATTGGGAGGCGCTGTCCATGCTGGGCAAGATGATGGATTTGTTGTGGCATCTGGCTTTGCCGGTCACGGCGATGGTGGTGGGGGGCTTTGCCAGCCTGACCATTCTGACCAAAAACGCCTTTCTGGAGGAAATCCATAAGCAGTACGTGACGACAGCGCGCGCCAAGGGGGCATCCGAGCGGCGGATTTTCTGGCGGCATATTTTGCGCAATGCGTCATTACCGCTGATGGTGGGCTTGCCGGGCGCGATGATCGGGGCGTTTTTTACCGGCAGCCTGTTGATCGAAACGCTGTTTTCGCTCGATGGGCTGGGGCTACTGGCCTACGAGTCGGTTTTGCGTCGTGATTATCCGGTGGTGCTGGGCACTTTGTATTTCTTTACGCTGCTGGGGCTGATCGGACGCTTGCTGTCCGACATCGGTTATGTACTGCTTGATCCGCGTGTGCAGTTTGGTGCGGTGGGGGAGAAGGCATGAACGCTGATCTTAAAGTCCCCAATAGGGCAGAGTGTCCCGACGGTGCAAAAAGCCCCGACGTTACAGAAATCCTCCCTAGCCCCCCTTCGTCGAAGGAGGGAATTCAGTCGCAAGGCTACTGGTCGCGGGCTTGGGCTCGCTTCAAAGCGCAGCGCAGGGCGTATGTTTGCTTGTGGCTATTTACTATTTGCTTTGTGCTTAGTCTGGGCGCCGAGTTGCTGTCGAACGATAAGCCCTATGTGGTGCACTATCAGGGGCAGACCTACTTCCCGCTGATCAAGGATTATCCCGAGACCACATTTGGTGGTGATTTTCCAACGCCGACCGATTATCTCGACCCCTTTATCCAGCAGCAATTGGCGCAAGCGGGCAACTGGGTGATTTTTCCGCCTAATCGCTACGGGGTGAATACGCTCAATTACTTTGCCAGCCAGCCCAATCCCGCGCCGCCCTCCAGCGAGAATTGGCTGGGGACGGATGATAAAGGCCGCGATCTGCTGGCACGGCTGCTGTACGGCTTTCGCACCAGCGCGCTGTTTGCGCTGGCGCTAACGATTACCGGCTCGTTGCTGGGCATGCTGATCGGCGGCGTGCAGGGCTATTTTGGCGGGCGGGTTGATCTATTCGGGCAGCGTATCTCCGAGATCTGGGCGTCTTTACCTGAGCTGTATCTGCTGATTATTTTCACGGCGATTTTCGAGCCCAGTCTCACCTTGCTGCTGGTCTTGATGACCTTGTTTGGCTGGATGGGTTTGGCCGATTACACGCGGGCAGAGTTTTTGCGCAATAGGAGCATGGAATATGTACTGGCCGCCAGGTCGATGGGGCTGAGTAACTGGCAAATTATTCGCCGCCATGTGTTGCCAAACAGTCTGACGCCCGTGCTGGCCTTTCTGCCATTCAGGATGGGCGCGGCGATTCTGGCGCTGACCAGTCTGGATTTTCTGGGGCTCGGTGTGGGTATGCAAACGGCCTCACTCGGCGAGCTGCTTGCGCAGGGCAAGGCCAATCTGGATGCGTGGTGGATTTCGATTTCGACTTTCGGCGTACTGCTGGGCTTGATGCTGATGCTGGTGCTGATTGGCGAAGGGCTGAGAGCGGCGCTGGATCCACGGGCGAAGTGAAGGTGTTGGATATGTAGGAGCGGGCTCGCCCGCGAATGCTCTGATAACGATTGGGCTGTTCGCGGGTAAGCCCGCTCCTACGTGTATACCCTAATGGGTATGTTGGTGGGAGTTTTGTTGAGATTGGCCTGTGGCCTTATACCCTTCCAATTGTCTTGGTGAGTATTTTTCGCAACGGCGTCGGGATTCCGGCTGCCAGCGCGTCTTTCACGCTAAACCACTGTGTCCCTGATTCCTGTGTGGCGAGTCCGGCGGTGGCATAGGCCGGTTGTGGCGTGATCGTGAGTTTGTAATGCGTAAACACATGCAAAAAGTCGGGCAGGGCGGGGTCTAGCTCGATGGTGAGGCCGAGTTTTTTCGCGGCAAGATCGGTAGCGGCCAGTGTGCTCTCGACCTCGGGCAAGCTCCATAGCCCGCCCCAGATGCCGCTCGGCGGGCGCTTTTCGAGCAGAATTTGCCCGGCCTCATTGCGGATAATCAGCATGACGGTGGATTTTTCCGGTACGGCGCGTTTGGGCTTGGGCGTTGGTAGCTCGCTCTGGCGATGACTCAGCCGTGCCTGGCAATCGGTATTCATTGGGCAGGTTAAGCAAGTCGGCTTTTTCGGCGTGCAAACCGTCGCGCCCAGATCCATTAGTCCTTGCGTGTAGGCTTCGATGTTTCCTGTGGTATCAGTCTTGGGGAGCAGCGCATTGGCCAAATCCCACAGCTTGTTTTCAACGGCTTTGACGCCCGGGTAGCCTTCAATGCCCGCCCAGCGCGTCAGCACGCGTTTGACATTGCCGTCCAAAATCGCCGCGCGCGTGCCGTACGAAAAAGCAGTGATTGCCGCGGCGGTGCTGCGACCAATGCCGGGCAGTTCGGCAACGAGCGCAGGATCGCTTGGAAAGCGGCCGTCGTATTGCGTGACAACGGCTTGCGCGCATTTATGCAGATTACGCGCGCGAGTGTAGTAGCCAAGCCCGCTCCACAACGAGAGAACGTCGTCGAGCGGCGCGGCGGCCAGATCAAATATCGTCGGAAACTTGGCCAGAAAACGCGGGTAATAGTCGAGAACCGTCGTGACCTGCGTTTGCTGCAGCATGATTTCGGATAGCCATACTTTATAGCCATCGGCAATTTGCCACGGCAGGCCGTGGCGGCCGTGCTCCTGCTGCCAGGCGATCAGTCTTGCGGAGAACGTACTCATTATCTGGCTGCTTTGACGGGTTTGGCGGTGGGTTTCACGCTCGCTTTGGTCGCGGATTTTGTACCGGATTTCACGCTAGGCTTGGGGCTCGTTTTGGCGGCTTTGGCCGCACGGCGCTCGGCCGCTGCTTTTTGCTCGGCGGCTTTTTTCGCCGCCGCCTGGCGCTCGGCCTCGCGCGCTTTGGCTTCCTGCTCGGCCTGCTGTTTGGCCAGGATTTGCTCTTTCAGGCTGGTGTAGTCGGCCTTGTATTCAGGTGCGTTCAGTGGGCCGCTAAACGAGATAGGTAGCGTAAGCCCTTTAAGCCCGGATAGCTCGGGCACATTCGGGTTGGCGCTGGCTTTCATATTGTAATCAAGCCGCCCCTGACCCAGATCGATTTTGCCGGCACCGGTGAGGCGCAAGACGCCAGCGCTCACGTCCAGATCCTGATTGCTGGCAATCCCGTGTTTGAGCAGCCAGGTGGCACGCAGCGCGGAAAACTGCGTGCGTGCTTCCTGACTGCTTTCCTGCCCGGTCTGGCCGTTCATTAATTTGATTTGCTGGCTGGCGGTGCGCAGCAAGGCCGGAATATCAATGCCGCGAATTGCGCCTTTTTTCAGGCTGACCCGGATATTGCCGCCAGCGGTGTGGCGCAGATCGGATAGCTTGTTGCCCACTGCCGCCACGTCGATATTGATATCACTGCGGCCTTCAAAACGGCTGGTATCGAGCACGTCGGTGAGCAGGGTATTGATATTCATATTGCTTAGCGTCTGCTCCAGACGGAAATACACCGGCTTTTTACGCGCGTCGATTTCGGCGCGGCCATTGAGCCGCCCTTCGTACAGCGTAGCCGAGAGCGGATCGAGCACCAGACGCTGATTGCGTGCGATCAGCTTCATCGCCAGATCGTCAATATGCATGTTTTGCAGAACCAGTTCGCCAATCTTGATTGAACCAATGGCATTCAGGTTTTCCAGCCACCAGAAATCCAGCGGCGCGGTGTGATTGACCGATTTTGCACCCGCGCTGACCACCGGCAGATAGGGCGTCAAATCAAGTTTGGCCAGATCAAAGTTGATCCGAAATTGCGGCGCCAGAAAATTATCCAGATTAAATTGCGCCGTCAGTGCCTCGCCATCAAGCTGCCCCTTGCTTTCCAGGCTGAGGATTTCATTGCGCAAATCCAGATCACCATGGCCGGTGAGCGCCAGGCTGATTGCGCCGCGCGGCAGCTGGCGATTGGTGTAGCTGCCGGTTAGCTTGTAATTGGCAATGCGCGCCAGATGCCCGCGATACAGCTCCAGCGGGCTTTGTAGCTGCACCGACAGATTTTGCTCGGGGCTATTGTATTTAACGTCGATCTGCGCCTGATCGGCGCGCAAAAAGCTGCCATGAGCGCCACCCAGACTGGCCATGCTGGCTTTGGCCGAGAAGGTGCTGCTTTTGTCTTTCATCCCAATATTGAATTTAAGCCGGTTCAGGCTCAGCGCTGTTTCGGTAAAGCTGATTTCCGGTACGTCCAGCGTGCTGGTCCAGATCTGGCCGGCCCGGTTGGCCTGCGTGGTGATTTTCATGTCGCCGCCACTCAGGCGCAGCGGTTGCCAGTGGTAATTCAGATTGCCGGTGGCGCTTAAAGTGGCATCGCTCACTTGCAGCTGCGGCGAGCTGGCACCCACTTGCTGCAGATTGATGGCTATATCGGCCACGCGCAAAGTGCGCTCTTTTTCCAGATAACGCATCGCAGCTGAGCCGCTAAGCTGGCCTTGCCACTGTGCTGGGAAGTTTTTTTGCCCGATTGAGGCCTGCGCATCGATGGTCAGTTTGCCGTTTTTGGGATTGGTGAGCTGATCCAGCGTTAAATCCATCGCCGATAAATGCAGCGTTTCACCCAGAAATTCGTCTTTCCAGCTGAGATTGGCTTGCGAGAAACTCAGTCTGTCGAGTGCAAACTGGGTTTTTTCATTGTGCGGGCGCAGCAGGTCTTCAAAATTGTAAGTACCGTCCTGATTACGAACGACGCTGAGCTCAGGCTGTTTGATTTCAATTGCGTGAACCACCACGCGGCCACCCGTGAGCAAGGGCCAGAGGCGAAATACGATTTTCACCCGGTCGGCGTGGGCAAAGACGGTGGAGCTTTGTGGTTCGGTCAGGGTGGCGTCGTTGATCAGTATTGCCGGTTTGGGCAGCAGCACCAGATGGGCGGTGCTACGGATATTCATGGTGCGTTGGGTATCGGCCTGTACCTGGCTGATGATCTGCTCGCGCAGGGTGTCGAACGATAGAAAATACGGCAAAACACCCAGCAAAGTGATCAGCGTAAAGAGAAGTAAAATGAAGATCCGTACCGGACGGGAATGTCGCCAATCCATAAATAACAGTCTGTACCTTGCGAATCGGTCGATTATCCACAAGAACGCGGTGAAACAAAAGCCGCGGATGAAATTTGTCAGCTTTTACCAGCGCGCAGGCAGTAAAATGGCGTGATATTCCGGCCAAGGCCGTTAATTGCAAAAGTGCGAAAACAGCGATGACACATGAAACAGTAATAAAAGTACGCGGCTACCATCTGGATTTGTACGGGCATGTTAATAATGCCCGTTATCTGGAGTTTCTGGAGGAAGCCCGCTGGGCGATGATTGAAGACTGCGGCGGCGTTGAATGGTTTAGCGAGCGTCGTCTAGCGCTGGTGGTCAGCCGCATCGATATTCGCTACAAACGCGCCGCGACCATGGGCGATGTGCTGGTGATCCGCAGCACTTTAAGCCAGCTGCGCGAGCGCGAAGGTCAAATCACGCAGGAAGTAGTGCGTCAGGATAATGGCAAGCTGGTTGCGCAAGCGGACGTCACCTTCGCCGCTATTCATCCTGAGCAGCCCGGCGCGCAGCTGATTGTTGGCGAGCTGGCCGAGCGTTTTGCACTGATGCGCTTGCCACTGGCCGCACAGACAGGAGCTTGATGATGAACTCGTTCATGTATTCAATCCGGCATCCGCTGCGGGCGGTGCTGCTGTCATTGCTGGGTTTACTGCTCTTGCTGGGCGGCTGTGCCAGCATCCCGGGCAAAGTGGAAAAACCGAACATCACGCTGGCGGGAATCTCAGTGGCCAAGCTGGGCTTGCTCGAGCAGCAGTTTGTGCTGAGTTTGCGGGTCACCAATCCGAACGATTTTGATATTGGACTCAATGGCCTCACGGTGAATGTCGAGCTGAACAAACAGGCTTTTGCTCAGGGCGTGAGCAATGAAAAAGTCACCTTGCCACGGCTGGGCGAAAAAATCGTCAAATTGAAAGTCAGCACTAGTCTGACACAGGCTTTCAAGCAATTTTCGTCGCTCAAGGGCGGTGCAGTGCCATACCGGATTTATGGCAAGGTCTACGCGCCCTTATTGCCCGCCGGCATGCCGTTCGAGCGGCAGGGGCAATTGAGTGGTCTGGATGAACTGCTCAAAAGCACTACAGAGAAGTTCTAAGGGTATATGTATGTAGGCTATGCTAAATATAGGCTGTATTGATATACCTTGATTTAAATGGCGGGTTTTTGATTTTTATGGTGATGCTGCGCCGCGATGATTGAGATGAGACTTAAAACCCCTTGTCGCCCATCGCCGAGGAAGTGGAGCGAGACAAACAGTTTTACCGTTTGGCTCGCGACCGACTGAGGGTAGCCCGGAGGGCCGCAGGCGGGGGTCGCCTTTCTTTGCTTACTTTCTTTGGCGAAGCAAAGAAAGTGAGTCCCCGTCGCGGATTGCGACTGTAAACATCGTGCTGCAGGCACTTAAAATCCATCACCGCATACTCCAAACATTAGCAATACAATCGGCTAGATTGACCGCCAAACCATCACACAGAAGACCAAGACAATGATACTGAACCAGCGTCAGCAAGAATTGCTTGAATGGGTGCAACGCGCCGGGCATGTGAGCGTCGATGACATGGCGCAGCATTTTGGCGTTGCGCCGCAAACCATCCGCCGCGACATCAACCAGCTGGCCGACGAGCGCAAATTGCACCGCGTCCACGGCGGCGCCAGCGCGCATTCCAGCGTGGAGAACGTCGAATATTCAACACGCAAAGATATGCGTAGCGATGAAAAAGAACGTATCGCCAAGCTCGTTGCCGAGCATATTCCCAACCATGCTTCGGTGTTCATGAATCTGGGCACCACCAGCGAGGCCGTTGCGCGCGCCCTGCACAATCACATCGGCCTGCGCGTGATTACCAATAATCCGCATATTGCGATGACGATGTGCCATTACCGCGATAGCGAAGTGGTGCTCGCGGGCGGTGTGATGCGGCCCAAGGATTACGGTATTTGCGGCGAGGCGACGATTGAGTTTATCCGGCAGTTCCGCGTCGATTACGCCGTGCTCGGCGTGGCGTGCATTGAGATGGACGGCACGTTGCGCGATTTTGAAATGCGCGAAACGCGTACATCCGAGGCCATCATTGCACAGGCGCGCAATGTGTTTCTGGTGGCCGACCACTCCAAATTCGGCCGCCCATCTTTGGTGCAGATGGGGCATTTGCGTCAGGTCACCGCGCTATTTACCGATAGCGCCGTGCCGGAAGCCTTGCTGCCAGTGCTACAGGAGGCAGGTACCGAGCTGTATATCGCCAGCGAGTGATGTGCTGAGTATGGTGAGCATTCAGAAAAGAGCACTTCGGTGCTCTTTTTTTTCGTCTTTCGTTTTCAAAAACGAACATTATGTTCGAACTATGTTTCAATTTCGAAAATATGCGCGCATAATGTTCGTATGTGAACGCTATTTTGCGCGTTTTGTTCGTTTTTGGGGTGCGAAAATGAATGCAGCAATACCAAGGCAATTGTTAAATGCTTATCCCTATGCTCAGCCTAACGATGCTGCAGAGCGGCAGAAGCTGGTGGTCGGCAACTGGAAAATGCATGGCAGTCTGACGCTGTGCCGTGAAGCGATTCCGCGGCTGGCGCGTTCGGTGGGATCGGAGGTACAGCTGGTGCTGTGCCCGCCAGCGCCCTTTCTGGGCGAAGTGGCTCGCCTCGCGCACGGCACCGCAGTGCAATACAGCGGGCAGGATGTGGCCGAGCAGCAAAGCGGTGCGCGCACAGGCGAATGGTCGGCGGGCATGCTGGCCGAGCTGGGCTGCCGTTATTCGCTGGTTGGCCATTCCGAGCGCCGCCAGCACCACTATGAAGACGACGCGTTGATCGCTGCCAAAGCCAGATCTTGCCAGCAGTCGGGTCTGATTCCGATTGTTTGCATTGGCGAGAGCCAGGCCGAGCGTGAACGCGGCGAAACTGCGCAGGTGCTGTGTAACCAGCTTGACTGGCTGATGACGACGCCGATGTGGCGGCAGGCAATTGTGGCGTACGAGCCGCGCTGGGCGATTGGCAATAATCATCCGGCGACGCCTGAGCTGGCGCAGCAAACGCACGCGCTGATCCGCACCTATCTGGCGCAAACCGACGCCGTGGCGGCGACAAAAATCCCGCTGCTCTACGGTGGCAGTGTGAAGGCTGATAATGCCGCCGGGTTTATGGCTATGCCCGATGTTGACGGCCTGCTGGTGGGTGGCGCTTCGCTCGATGCCGCCTCTTTTCTGGGCATTTACGCCTGCGCCGTCGAGGCGAGTCAGAATGCGCTGCCGATTCAACAGTCTGCCCGTTTGGCAAGAATGGTGGCCTGATCATGAAGCTATCGTTAAACGAATTCATCTGGCAGCAGCGTAGCGATGAGCGCTTGCAGCGCGTTGCCCCGCTTTTGCTGGCGCTGGCGCAAAGTTGCCGCCTAATTGCGCAAGCCGTGCGCGATGCCGCACTAAACAACGCGACTGGCGCGGCGGGCAGCAGCAATATTCAGGGCGAAGCGCAGCAAAAACTCGATGTCATCAGTAATGAGTTGATGATGGCCGAAACGCGCGAGCTGGTGTGTGCGCTGGCGTCCGAAGAAATGGACGATATCGTGCCATGCAACCCGGATGCCGATTTGCTACTGGTTTTTGATCCGCTCGATGGCTCGAGCAATCTGGATGTGAATATCTCGGTCGGTAGTATTTTCTCGATTCTGGCCACGCCAAAAAACCTTGCAGGCGATATTTCTGCCGATTCATTTCTGCAAAATGGCCGGTCACAGCTGTGCGCCGGTTATGCGCTATACGGCCCGGCGACGATGCTGGTGATCACTACCGGGCATGAAGTCAACGGCTTTACTTTTGACGAACACAGCGGGCTATTCATGCTGACGCATCCAAAACTGTGTATTGCCAAAGAAGCCAAGGAATTCGCGATCAATACCTCGAATCAGCGTCACTGGCCGCAGGCTATTCAGCGCTACATCGCCGAATGCCAGGCTGGTCATGATGGCGTGCGCGGACGTGATTTCAATATGCGCTGGGTTGCGTCGATGGTGGCCGAAGTGCATCGCATTTTGCTGCGCGGTGGCGTGTTTTTATACCCGCAGGATGCTCGCACAAGCGCTAAAAACGGCAAATTGCGCCTGCTCTATGAAGCCAGCCCGATGGCCATGCTGGTCGAAGCGGCCGGTGGTGCCGCGTCCACCGGACGCGAGCGGCTGCTGGATGTGCGGCCCGAACGCCTGCATCAGCGCGTGCCGGTGATACTCGGTGCTCAATCCGAGGTCGAATTGATTGCAGGGTATTGCCTTGAAGATATTGATAGTCATGCTCTGCAGAGCAATACCCAGCAATCAAGACCGCAGAGTCGCCAGCAAACCTTGTTCGAAACCTTGTTTAATTAAATTACCCAAGCCGCCCTGCCACCCAACCGGAGCAATGCCATGTCACTTGTTTCAATGCGCCAACTTCTCGATCACGCCGCCGAATATCAATACGGGCTGCCTGCGTTTAATGTGAATAATCTGGAGCAGGTGCGCGCAATTATGCTCGCCGCCGATCGCACCAATAGCCCAGTGATTATGCAGGCCTCGGCCGGGGCGAGAAAATACGCCGGTTCGCAGTTTTTGCGCCATTTGATATTGGCAGCGATTGAGGAATTTCCACATATCCCGGTCGCGATGCATCAGGATCACGGCACCAGCCCGAAAATCTGCGAAGAGGCGATCCGGCTGGGTTTTTCATCGGTGATGATGGATGGCTCGCTACTCGAAGATGGCAAAACCCCTGCCGATTATGCTTATAACGTCGGCGTGACGCGGCAGGTGGTCGAGCTGGCGCACGCGCGCGGGGTGTCGGTTGAAGGTGAGATTGGTTGCCTTGGCAGCTTGGAGACGGGCAAGGCCGGTGAAGAAGACGGCGTGGGCGCTGAAGGCACGCTCAATCACACCCAGCTGCTGACCGATGTCGAAGAAGCCTATGCCTTTGTGATGGCAACAGGCGTTGATGCGCTGGCGATTGCGATTGGCACCAGCCATGGCGCATATAAATTCTCGCGCCCGCCCAGTGGCGAAACACTGGCGATTGACCGCATCCGCGAAATACATGAGCGGCTGCCGAATGTGCATCTGGTGATGCACGGCAGCTCGTCGGTACCGCAGGAATGGCTGGAAATGATCAACGAGTACGGCGGCGACATCGCGCCGACCTGGGGCGTGCCGGTTGAAGAAATCGTGCGCGGTATCCGCTATGGCGTGCGCAAAATCAATATCGACACCGATTTGCGCCTCGCCGCCACCGGCGCAATCCGCCGCTTTATGGCGCAAAACCCGGCCGAGTTCGACCCGCGCAAATATCTGCAGGTCTCGCTTGAAGCCATGCGCGATATTTGTCTAGCCCGCTACGAGGCTTTCGGCAGCGCAGGGCAGGCGACCAAAATCAAACCGCTGGGGTTGGACGTGATGGCCGAGCGCTACACGCGCAATCTGATGTCTCCCATCCCGAGCCGCCGTGGCGGTGTAGGCGCAGGGATTAGCGCCTTGAATATTAATCAAGCGCACGATCTGGACCGCTTTCTGCTAACGCGGGATTGCTATTAGGAAATGTTTGGATTTTGTGTTGATGTTGTGCCGCGATGATTGAGATGGAGCTTAAAATCCCCTGTCGCCCATCGCCGAGGGAGTGGAGCGAGACAAACAAGCTTTACCGTTTGGCTCGCGACCGACCGAGGGTAGCCCGGAGGGCCGCAGGCGGGGGGCGCCTTTCTTTGCTTACTTTCTTTGGCGAAGCAAAGAAAGTGAGTCCCCGTCGCGGATTGCGACTGTAAAACCATCGTGCCGCAGGCACTTAAAACCATCAACACATAATCTGAATATTCCCTGTTTTTAATAGGTATATGACGAAAGGCTATGATTGTAATAGCCTGTCATCATATACCCAGTCGAGAGTCGCTGGGCAGCTTGCCGTGAGCCTGCTGCCATACGCGGCGAAAATCGCGTGCCGAGCCAAAGCCGGCTTCCAGGGCAACTTCTTCTATCGTTAGCGCCGGATTGGCGAGTAATTGCTGCGCTAAAGCCAGCCGGATTTTTTGTTGATACTCATGCGGCGTCAGTCCGGCATGCTGCTGAAATAGCCGGGTCAAAGTGCGTGGTGTGCTGTGTACCGCCTTGGCCAGCTCGTCTAAAGTCCAGCGCGGTTTCATTTTCTGCCGCTGCTGCGATGGCTGGGAAAGCAAGTCCTGGGCCTTATGCACCACAGGATGAATGTGGTTGCGGTGTGCCAGCCATGCCGATAATTGCGGGTCTTGCCCGCTGCGGCGCAGCCATACAACCATTTCGCGCGCAATGGTTTGCGCCAGATTGGGGCCAAATTCACGCGCGACCAGATGCAAGGCCAGATCAATACCGGCGGTGATCCCGGCGCTGGTCGCAATCGGGCCATCTTCGACAAACAAACGGTTTTCTTCGATTAGCGCTTCGGGTGCGGTCTGCCGAAGGCGTGCTATCAGCTCGTGATGCGTGGTGCAGCGCTTGCCATCAAGCAAACCCGCTTGCGCGGCAATCATTGTTCCCGAGCAAATGCAGGCCAGCTGATGATGCGCGGGATCAAATTCACGCTGCAACCAGTCCACAATGGCTTGTGCTTCGGGGCGCTGCAGATTGTGTTTCGAATCTTGTACCCCAATCAACATGATCAGTGCACCATCGGGAATCGGCGCAGGCAAGGGCGCGAGCTGGTGCTGGCGCAGGCCGACCGACGACACCAGCTCGCTCACTGCGGCGACCATATGCAGCTTGAGCGGCGCGCCGTGCTCGGTGGCGATTTGCAGCACTTCAGCTGGGCCTGCCAGATCAAGCAGCATAAACTGCGGACTGAGGATGAAATAGACTTCACGCACTTGATGTATTTCACGCATGCTTCACCTGCTATGGCCAGCGCAAGCGGGCGCCAAAAATATTCAGTAATAATCCCAGCATTAAAATTAGCGCGCCTAGCCATTGCTGCGCGCTTAGCTTTTCATGCAAAAACACGGCCGCTGAGGCCAGCCCGAACCACGGCACCAGCAGGCTAAATGGTGCAACCAGATTGGCCGAATGGCGCTGCAATAAATCATTCCAGATCGAAGTGGCCAAAATCGTTGCAATCAAAGCCAGATACAACACCGCCAGCACCGATTGCAATGATAAATGGCGCAGGGCTGCGCCCACCACGGCTGGGCCATCGATGATTAGCGTGAGTAAACTAAAGATAGCCAGTGGGGGTAGTGCCGCCCAGACTATGAGGCTGCTGGGTTTGACGGCTATACCCTGCTTGGCAGTATGGCGGATCAGAATATTACCCAGTGCCCAGCCCGCTGCGCCGCACAGCGTCAGGCTAAACCCCAGCAGCGTCATCGTCTGGCCATTCAGGCCTTGCTCATGTGACAAGCCAATCATCGTCAAGCCGCCAGCCGCCACGATCAAACCGGCTAGCTGATACCAGCGCCAGCGCTCATTGAGCAATAGCAGCGCGAAAATCAGCGTGAAAAACGCCTGCGATTGCAATACCACCGACGCGAGGCCGGCGGGCATGCCCAGTTTCATCGCGGTGAACAGACAGCCAAATTGCCCAACGCCCCAGACCACGCCATAGCCTAGCCAGTATTTCGCAGGAATCGCCGGGCGTGGAATAAAGAAAATCGCCGGCAGCGCCACCAATAAAAAGCGCAGCGCCCCCAGCAGCAGTGGCGGCAAGCCCTGCAGCCCCCACTGGATCACCACAAAATTAAAACCCCAGGTGCTCACCACCACCAGCGCAAGCAGTAAATCACGCCACGGCATGGTTGGGCTCCTGCGGACGGCGGCGCGGACGCAGAACCAGTTCACCCTGGCAATTGGGGCAGACATGGCGAAAAACTTGCGTGCTGCAAGCGGGGCAGAAGGTGCACTCAAACGAGCAGATATAGGCCTGCGCACCAGCTGCCAGCGCGGTGCCGCAGCGTTCACAGCGGGTTTTCATTTCAAGCATGTTGGCGCTCCTTTTGTGCAAATTGGGCCGACAATTCGCCCTCCAGCTCGGCAACCGTCACGATACGGGCAAAGCGCCCGGCGAGCACCAGCTCGGTACGCGCTTTGATTTCGGTGGCGCTGTACACTTGGCCATTGGTGTGGGTTATCGCAAAGGTAAGCGTTGCCTCCGGCACAAAATCAACCTCGAAACCCAGATCGGACGCCACGCGCGCCGTGGTCTCGCAACATTGCTCGGTGCGGATGCCGCTGATGATAAGCCGGCTAATCTGCCGTTCACGCAGCCAGTGTAGCAAGCCCGATTCGGTGAGCGCATTGTGGACGTGTTTTTCAAACGTCGCGCTGGGTGTGTGCTGCAAAAAATCCATCGGCCTGACCCAGCCGCTGTCTTTGCGAAATGCATCATCCTGATCGACGTGAAGAATATTCACCACCGGCATCGCGCTGGCCTCACAAATGGCAATCAGGCGATTGAGCTGGCGCTGAAACTGCGGTAGATCACGCGTATCCCAATACGGGGCATGTTCAAATGATTGCTGTACATCAATGACTAATAGTGCTGAGGACATTTTTGGCTGTATCCTGTGAAAATGTATAGCCAGTATCTGCCTTATTAAGTATTGATTTAAGACTGGGTTAAGACAATATGAAGGACAAATATAGCCAAATTGATGCTGGAACGATGATATGACGCTGTTCAGCTGCAAGTCAGGATGGCCGCACTATAATCAGCATCAATCCCTATTCATTGCGGCGAGCCATATTATGAAAATCATCCGAAGTTTACTCATGCTGATTGCCAGTGCAGTCTTAGCCGGTTGTGCGGCAATGAATGAATCTGAATGCCGCGTGGGCGATTGGTATGGTGCCGGTTTGCGTGATGGTCAGCAGGGCGAGCAAAGCCGGATTGCCGAATACGCCGATGCCTGCGGCAAGCTGGGCATTGCGCCGATACTGGCCGACTATCAGGCTGGTCGTCAGCAAGGTTTGCGTAGTTATTGCCAGCCGGAAAACGCCTACCGGCTGGGTCGTCGCGGTGCCAGCTATGGCAATGTCTGTGCACCCGAGTTGCAAAGAGCATTTTTGCGCGAGTACGAACGTGGCTATCAACGCTATAGCCTGGAGCGCGATATTCAGACTCAGGAAAATAAAATTGCAGCGGCCAAGCGTGAACGCAAAAAACTCGAAGAGCACATTGCCAAGGCCGAATCAACAGAAGAGCGCCGAAAACTACTACGCCAGCTTAACCAGCTTGATCACGAACAAAGCAGCGCCTATCGCGAGCTGAACCGCCTGCAGTTGCAGCTGGTTCAATAAGAATTTAAATTCAACAGGATTGGACTTTTCAGATGGAAAATAACAAAAGCCACAATCGGAAGGACACCTCGAAAAACCCGCCAATCCGAATCCTGTAAACTAACATCCGTACCAAGTTCGTAAGAATCTACTATGAAACGCCGTACTGCCATCAAAACTGACCTGTTTGCCGCTGACCGCCATCGCGAAAAGATTGACACTCTGGGTGACCCGCCTGCAACGCATTGATCCGCAAGATCAAAACCGACACCGCCTCGGTGCATGACAGCCAGCATTTTGACGCGGTACTTGATCGCAACAACACCAGCCGGGATGTGTATGCGGATCGGGGTTAAGAGTGTAGCCCACTGACTGTCAATGGCTATGAGCACAAGCCGGGTTCGCCTGGCTTTTTTACTTTCGTTTTTCTCGCCAAATCCCCCTCTGCCGCAGCCCCCACCCCACCCAAACCCGTTACAATACCGCTCATCAGTATTCTTAATTTGGTTGAAAGCGTATGTCTCAGTCCACCAACAATCTTGCCGCCTACATCTGGTCACTCGCTGACCTGCTGCGCGGGGATTTTAAGCAGAGCCAGTATGGGCGGATTATTTTGCCGTTTACGCTGCTGCGGCGCTTGGAATGTGTACTGGCTGACACCAAAGACGCGGTCCTTAAGCAAGTCGAAATCGTCGAGCTGATGAATCTGCCGGAAGAGGGCCAAGAAAAACTGCTGCTGCGCGCCACGGGTGGCCTGAGCTTTTACAACACCTCGCCGATGGATTTATCCAAGCTTGGTGAATCCAACATCAAGGCCAATCTGGAAAAATACATCCAGTCGTTTAGCCGCGATGCGCGCGAGATTTTTGATCACTTTAAATTTGCCGAATTTATTGGCCTGTTGAACGACGCCAATCTGCTGTACAAAATCGTGCAGAAAGTGCGCCTTACCGATCTGAGCCCCGCCGCAGTATCGGATCCAAGCAAAGCGAATAAGTTTGCGCGGGTGGTGTTTGATTTGTTGGCGATGGGGAAAAATTAAAGTGCAGAGTATGATAGGGCAAAACACATCGCTGCCGCTTGCAGCTATATTGGCGCAGCTGCAAAACGCCTTTCCCAATTTGCTTGCGGTGTATTTATTTGGCAGCTTTGCCAAGCGCGAAAACGATGCACAAAGCGATGTTGATTTAGCTGTACTATTGGCAGGTCGCGGCGAGCCAATTACTTTGTGGCAAATTGGGCAGGATATTGCGGCAATGATTAATCGGGATGTCGATCTAATCGACTTGCGACTAGCCTCAACTGTGATGCAGTATCAAATCATCACTCAAGGACAAAGGCTATGGGCTTGTGATTCACAAGCCGCCATTTTCGAAAGCTTTATTTTGACTGAAAAAACGAATCTGGATACCGCACGTGCCGGTATTCTCAAAGATATTGAGCAACGGGGACGCGTATATGGCCGATGATGTGTTGATCAATAAAGCCGCAACGATTGAACGTTGCGTGCTGCGCGCCCGCGAGGAATACCACAAAGAGGTAGCAACTTTTAATACTGATTTCACACGCCAGGATGCGGCCATTCTGAATATTCAGCGTGCCTGTGAAGCTGCGCTGGATATGGGGCAGCATTTGATCCGCCGTGAAAAACTAGGTGTTCCGCAAAGTGCGCGCGATGTATTTGCCCTACTCGCGACCGCGCAATGGATTGAAACCGACCTAGCAACGAGCCTGCAAAAGATGGTGGGGTTTCGCAATATCGCGGTGCATGATTATCAAACTTTGCAATTGCCGATCACCATCGCAGTGATCACCCAGCATCTGGAAGATTTTTTGATTTACAGCCAAACCTTGCTATTAAAGGATCAGGCACCAGCACCCTAAACAGCATGTATTTAATGGTGTTAGAGCAGCAGCAAGGTACAAACCTGTTTCCATTAGCCAAAAATTAAATTTCATACTCAATAAAAAACAGGGGATTACCGTGTAACTTACACTTTAAGTGTCCGCTCCGCGGACTCGAAGTTGTTTTGTGAAAAAACGATGATTTCTAGGTGTTGTATTGGTTTTGGAGGAGATTGTTGGTATTGGAAATAGGGCTGATACCAACAATCATACCAACAATAAAAACTCGAATTATACGGTGGATGGGAATCCGCCGTTTGTCAGTTTGGTTTTAGTTGGGTGAAGTGGGTGGTGGTGATTTTTTGCGTTTTTGGCGAAAATATACCAACAATGATACCAACAATGGATATAGGATCTGCTTGGATTGGTTTGGATGGCGTTGGACACAAAAAACCCCGAAAACCTTTGTTTTACGGGGTTAATTGGACTTCTTTGTACTGCTTTGTATAACAAAATGGTGCCCAAGAGAAGACTCGAACTTCCACACCCTTGCGGGCGCTAGGACCTGAACCTAGTGCGTCTACCAATTCCGCCACCTGGGCACGTCTGATGCTATGATGCTGATTGAAGAGTTGGTGCCCAAGAGAAGACTCGAACTTCCACACCCTTGCGGGCGCTAGGACCTGAACCTAGTGCGTCTACCAATTCCGCCACCTGGGCTCTTTCAATCACCACTTTTGCAACCTTGCTACTATTTCGCAGCGCCGTCGCATCAGAGAGGCGCTATAATATGCAATCAGACGAACACCGTCAATCCTTAAAATGAAAAAAACTGGCCCAATGGAAAAAAAACTGGAAAAAGATCCCGTACCAAAGAAAAAACCGACTCGCAAAATCACCGGCTTGCGTGCCCAGGACCCTAATTTAGAGCGTGAGAAAGGGCGCTATGAGTTCCCTTTGCCCTCGCGTGAATTCATGCTGCAAATCCTTGCCGAGCGCGGTGCGCCGATGATGGCTGAGGAATTGGCTCAATTACTTGATATCCGTGAAGATGAAATGGTGGCGTTCGAGCGCCGCATGCAGGCGATGGGTCGCGAGGGGCAATTGTTGCTCAATCGCAAAGGTGCATTGTGTTTGCCGGAAAAGCTCGATCTGATTCCCGGTAAGGTGCAAGGCCATCCGGATGGTTTTGGCTTTTTGCTGCGCGATGATGGTGGCGATGATTTATTCCTTGGCCCCAAGGAAATGGACAAGGTTCTGCACGGTGACCGTGTGCTGGCGAGGCTGATCGGCGTTGATCGTCGTGGCCGCCCTGAAGGCGCGATTGCCGAGGTGCTCGAGCATGTGAATCAGCGCCTGGTGGGGCGTCTGCATAATGAGCGCGGCGTATTCTTTGTGACTGCGGAAGATAAGCGCATTAGCCGCGATATTTTGCTTGAAGCGAAAAATACCGGTGGTGCCAAAGCGGGGCAGGTGGTGATGGTTGAGCTGCTCGTTCAGCCTTCACGCTATTCGCAGCCCGTTGGCCATGTGATCGAATTGCTCGGTAATTACGATGATCCGGGCATGGAAATCGAGATTGCGCTGCGTAAACATAATCTGCCGCATGTGTTCTCGCCCGAGGCGCAAGCGCAAGCTGATGCCACACCGCAAAAAGTGAAAAAGAAAGACTGGAAACCAGTGCAAGGCGTTGAACGCGTTGATTTGCGCGATTTGCCGCTGGTGACCATTGACGGCGAAACTGCGCGCGATTTTGACGATGCGGTTTTTGCCGAGCGCAAAGGGAAGGGCTGGCGCCTGGTCGTTGCGATTGCCGATGTGAGCCATTATGTGACGCCGAATGATGCGCTGGATTTAACGGCGATTGAACGCGGTAATTCGGTGTATTTCCCGCGTCGCGTGATTCCGATGCTGCCTGAGGCTCTGTCAAACGGCGTTTGCTCGCTGAATCCCGACGTTGAGCGTCTATGCATGGTTTGCGATATGCGCGTGACGCAAAGCGGCGAAATTAAGAAATACAAATTTTACCCTGCGGTGATGTTATCCAAAGCGCGTCTGACATATACCCGGGTGTGGGATATGCTGCAAAACCCCAAGGGGTCTGACGCACAGGCCAATACCCACCTGTTGCCGCATTTGAATACTTTGTATGAGTTATTCCAGACCTTTGTGACTGCGCGCCATGAGCGCGGCGCGATTGATTTTGAAACGCAGGAAACCGAAATGCGTTTTGACGATTTTGGCAAAATCAAAGCGATTGTTCCGGTGGTACGCAATGACGCCCATAAATTGATCGAGGAATGCATGCTGGCGGCTAATGTGTGCGCCGCCGACTATTTGATCAAAAACGAACACGTCGGCCTGTATCGCGTGCACGAAGGCCCGACGCCAGAAAAGCTGAAAAATCTGCGCGATTACTTGCGCACGATGGCGCTGACTTTGGGTGGCGCAGAAGATCCGTCGGCAAAAGACTACGCGCAATTGCTCGCCAGCATCAAAGATCGCCCCGACGCCCCCTTGCTGCAAACGATGTTGTTGCGTAGCTTGTCGCAAGCGGTGTATTCGCCCGATAACGAGGGCCATTTTGGCTTGAGTTACGAAGCGTACGCGCACTTTACTTCGCCGATTCGCCGTTACCCCGATTTGCTGGTTCATCGTTCGATCAAAGCGATTCTGGCCGGTAAAACGTATAAACCGGCGACCAAGTGGGAGCAGCTCGGCGTGCAATGCTCGATGACTGAGCGCCGCGCCGATGAAGCCAGTCGCGATGTGCAGAACTGGCTCAAGTGTTACTACATGCAGGATAAAATCGGCGAAGAGTTTATGGGCTCGGTGTCAGCTGTCACCGGCTTTGGCATGTTTGTACTACTAGACGATCTGTATGTGGAAGGCTTGGTGCATGTCTCCGAGCTGGGCACAGACTATTTCCATTACGACGAAAAGCGCAAAGAGCTCAAGGGCGAGCGCAGTGGTCAGGTGTACCGGATTACCGATCGCGTGAAGGTGCGAGTCGTTCGGGTTGATCTGGAAACCAGCAAAATCGACTTTGCGCTGATCGATGATTTTGGTCGGCTACTTGGCGTGAAAAGCACCGCCGCGGACAAAAACGAGACTAAAACCGCCCCGGCAGCCCGTTCCGGCCGCACAAGTCGGGCCAGTGAGGCCAGACCAGCGGCAGGGACGACAGCCAAAGCAGCAGGTGCCAGCACTCGTACCACTAGTGCCAAGCCTGCTGGGGTATTAAGCGACGAGCCCAAGCTCGTGCGCAAAAAGCCCGGCACAGCCACGCAACGCCGCCGTGCACAAGCTGCGCAAAATGACGAGGGTGCATCGGCAACGGGAACACGCCGTCGTCGCCGTCGCTAAGCAAGGTGAGGGCGGTTGCGCTTTGTGTGATCGCCCCCATTTCAAATCTGTTCTGTTTGCAATTAATTGAAAAAATGAAACCTGAAGGAAACCGGATGTTTATTGTTGATCGTTCTGCTGCCATTATTCGCCCCAAGCAGCCTTTTCTGGATTGGCTCAATGCCTTGCCCGGTAATGATGTCACGCTCACGCTGGCGGAAATCCGCTCGGATTGCACGGTGATTCTGGTGCCAGAGGCGGCTGAGCCGGAAGATTCGATCGCTTTTATTGACGATATTGCCGATAAATTGTTTGATCAGGAATTGGCTTCCTGGGTGGCCGATGATGCTTTGTGGCCGGCGAAACGATCGTTAAAACTGTTCTGGGAATGGTTTGATGTCGAAGTGCATCTGGGCGTGATGGATGCGGTTTCGGATGACATTCACAATACGCCGACCGATCACAACTATCACTGATCACGAGTCATCCACGCTGAATACAAGCTGAATAGTCGCCATTTTTGATGGCGACTTTTTTACGCTGCATCTGTCGTGTTGCTGTGCTTAAATGAGCCTCATTCAGCCTGATGTCGGGCGTAACTCAAGGAATCATTTGATGAAAAGAAAAGCAATCTTGGCTGCGCTGCTGGCGATGCCGTGTCTGGCACTGGCCGATACTGTACCGCAATACAATGTGGTGAATCTGGATGCCAGCGTGAGTCGGCAAATTGACAATGATATGGCGCAGGCGACGTTGTTTGTAGAGCTAAGCGATAGTGATTCGAGCAAGCTGGCCGAAAAAATCAACCAGACCATTGCTGCGGCTCAAAAAACATTAAAGCAGTTTCCAACTGTGCAATCGGCTGGCACGGGCTATAGTAGCTATCCGGTTTACAGTAATAAAAACAATCAGTTGCAAGCCTGGCGCAGTCGTGGCGAGTTGCGGGTTAATTCAAAAGATTTTGCCGCTTTGTCCCAATTGATTGCCCAGCTGCAAAAGCCACAAAGCAATGGCATTGCGCTGCAATTGGCCGATATTCGCTATGAAGTGTCCGAGCAAAGCCGCAAGGCTGCTGAAGATGTGTTGATTGAAGAGGGTATCAAGGCTTTCCGTGCGCGGGCCAATATTATCCAGCGCAGCATGGGTGGCGCCGCGTGGAAAACCATGCAGATGAATGTGCAGACACAAGCCAATTATCCGCAGCCACGCATGTATAAGGCCGCCATGATGGCTGCCGAGGCTGCGCCTGCTCCGGTCGATGCTGGAGAGAGCCGCCTGGTGGTCAATGTGAATGGCAGCATTCAGGTCGGCAATTAATGCTGCCTGCAGTTTTGCAGATCAACCCCGCGTCGACATGGCAGCGGGGTTTTTTGTGTCTGACGCACGCTCTGGCGCTACTCAATGCCTGGTGGCTGGCCTGGCCATGGGCCTTGGTGCTGAGCGCGCTGCTCTTGCTGTCTTTGCGTGTTTATTGGCGTAAAGCTCAAGTGGTTAGCCAGATCCAGTGTTTG
Source organism: Chitinibacter sp. GC72 (assembly GCF_009760905.1). GTDB lineage: Bacteria > Pseudomonadota > Gammaproteobacteria > Burkholderiales > Chitinibacteraceae > Chitinibacter. Next base: position 52,637 of record NZ_VIRW01000017.1, read on the forward strand.
CCGGATGGGCTGCTGGATGTTCACACTGGAGCAGGGCAGCGCTACAGCATGCAGCTACTGGCTTCCAGCGTGCTGACCGCGCATGTGCTGGTGCTGCATTTGCGCGGCGATGGGCAGAAATTTCAGCTGGTGATTTGGCCAGACAGCGCGCCAGCCGAGGTGTTGCGGCAATGGCGCGTGTATCTGCGCTGGATCTGGCCAAATTTGCAGCGCAAATAAGCATAAGGGTATGCGCCCGCAGGGCTTGTTTAAATTGGCCTGCAGGCATATACCTTTATTTTTTACTTTCCGGCTTCAGCAAAGTGGGTTTGGATTCCAGATCAATGCCGGGGTAATCGCGGCTGTAATGCAGGCCGCGGCTTTCCTTGCGCGCCATCGCGCAGCGCACGATGAGTTCGGCGGTAATCACCAGATTGCGCAGCTCCAGCAAATCGTTGGAAACCCGGAAATTACGGTAAAACTCATGGATTTCGCTTTTGAGCAATTCAATGCGGTGCAGTGCACGCTCCAGCCGTTTATTGGTGCGCACAATCCCGACGTAATCCCACATAAAGCGGCGCAGCTCATCCCAGTTGTGCGAAATCACCACTTCCTCATCCGGATCAGTCACACGGCTTTCGTCCCATTCGGCAATATCAGGTAGGGTTTGTGGTGTTTGCTGCAGAATATCGTGCGCGGCGGCTTTGCCCAGTACCATGCATTCAAGCAGCGAGTTGGACGCGAGGCGATTTGCGCCATGCAAACCGGTACACGCTACTTCGCCCACCGCGTAGAGATTGGCCAGTTCAGTGCGTCCATCCAGATCGGTGACCAGGCCGCCGCAGGTGTAGTGCGCTGCGGGCACCACCGGAATAGGCTCTTTGGTGATGTCGATGCCGAGTTCCAAGCAGCGTTGGTAGATATTCGGGAAATGCTCTTTGACAAAAGCGGCGGGTTTGTACGAAATATCGAGGTAGACACAATCGTAACCGCCACGTTTCATTTCAAAGTCGATCGCGCGGGCAACGACATCGCGCGGTGCCAGTTCAGCTCGTTCGTCATGGCTGGGCATAAAGCGAGTGCCGTCAGGCAGGCGCAAAATGCCGCCTTCGCCGCGCACCGCTTCGGTAATCAGGAAAGACTTGGCGTGCGGGTGATACAGGCAAGTCGGGTGGAACTGGATAAATTCCATATTCGACACACGGCAACCCGCGCGCCAGCCCATCGCAATCCCATCGCCGGTCGCGACGTCGGGATTCGTGGTGTAGAGATACACTTTGCCCGCGCCACCAGTAGCCAGTACGGTAAACGGAGCCAGAATGGTTTCAACGCGATCAGCGGTTTTGTCATACACATAAGCGCCAACACAACGGCTGCTCTCGCCGCTGCGCTCGGTGATCAGATCAACGGCGATGTGTTCTTCCAATAAGGTGATATTCGGGTGCGCCGCAACCTTGATCGCTAAAGTATCAATCACCGCCGCGCCGGTCGCATCGGCCGCATGAATAATTCGCCGATGGCTGTGCCCGCCCTCACGGGTGAGGTGATAGCCCTGATAGCTGGTGTCGCCTGATTCGTCTTTGGTGAAGGGCACGCCCATCTTGATCAGCCAGTCGATGGCGTCTTTGGAGTTTTCGATGATAAAGCGGGTGGCTTCAGTGTCGCATAAACCGGCACCTGCAACGTGCGTGTCTTTGATATGCAGCTCGATGCTGTCCGAGTCATCCAGTACGGCGGCAATGCCACCTTGCGCCCAGCCGCTGCCGCCATCGCGCAGCTCGCGCTTGGTGATCAGGCCAACTTTTAATTTTTCTGCCAATTGCAAGGCGATGGTCATGCCGCCGAGCCCACTACCTAAAATCAGCACATCGAATTTGCGCATGCGAGTTAGTCCTTTAATTACCGCCGTGTTTCGCCCAGATGCCATATTATCAGAGCTGGCGCTCGCTGGTTGCCTGTAGCGGATTTGGCAGGGTGGACGAAGGGACTTGTATTTTTACCGAATGCCCCGATTTGATGTTCGTAAAATGCCATTCAACGACTTGATAGGAAGACAGGTTTGACACAGGTCACTGAGCGTGATTTAGACCAGGAGTTAGTGCGGCGAGCCCAAGCTGGTGATCAGCGTGCGTTCGAGTTGCTGGTGGTGAAATACCAGCGCCGGATAGCACGCCTGCTCTCGCGCATGATTCGTGATCCGGCCGAGCTGGAAGATGTGAGCCAGGAGGCTTTTATCAAAGCTTATCGGGCCTTGCCTTCGTTCCGGGGTGAAAGCGCTTTCTATACATGGCTCTACCGGATTGCCATCAATACGGCCAAAAACTACCTGTCATCGCTCGGTCGTCGCCCAATGATGGCGACCGAATACGAGGATGAAGATGGTGAAACGCTGGACGCTGTAGCCCAAGTGCCGGATTTTCACACGCCTGAAACTGAACTATCAAATCGGCAAATTGTCTCTACGGTAAATGAGGCCGTTGAGGCGCTTCCACCTGATTTACGCGAGGCAATTACCTTGCGGGAGATGGAAGGCCTCAGTTATGAAGACATCGCACTGGCGATGGACTGCCCGATTGGCACGGTACGCAGCCGGATTTTCCGGGCGCGCGAGGCCATTGCCAACCGCTTGCGGCCTTTACTCAGCGAAGTGGGTAAGGACAAACGATGGTAGCCAATGCCGCGGTGTCGAGTGAGGAAAGACAATGAACGAAAAATTATCAGCTTTGATGGACAATGAGCTGCCTGCCGAGCAGTGGCCTGAAGTGCTTGATGCCTTAAAGCGCGAGCCATTGCTGCAGCAGCAATGGAATGACTGGCATGTTAGCCGCGACGCCTTGCAGGGGCAAACTGGCTGCTCGGCCGATTTTATGCGCAAATTCTCAGCCCGCTTGGCGACCGAGCCTGTCGTGATTGCGCCGCAGCGCAAGCAGGCTTTTGGCGCCAAACGCTGGCTAGTGCCGATGACGGCGGCAGCTTCGGTCGCTTTTGTGGGGCTGGCTGTCTGGCAATTTAATTTTGTACCAGCCAGCTCAACGCAGCCTCAGCAGCTCGCTGCGGTAATCACCCCGGCTGCACAGCATAAGCAGGTGGATGCTGCGGAAGTGAGGGCTTATCTGGCGGCGCATCGTGATGGAGTGGCCAATCCGATGGGTGCAGATCACCTGGCACGGGTTTCGTTTGAAGTGGGAGAGCAGCGCTAGATGTTGAAGGGATGTTCCGCCTCGTATTGGATGAGTGCCTGCGCGGCACTATTGCTGGCACTGCCCGCCAGCCATGCCGCTGAAATGCTCGACAAGGATGATGCTGGCAGATTGCTGGAGCGCACTGCGGCAGTGGCAAAAACAGCAACTTACGCGGGTACTTATGTTTACCAGTATGGCGAGGAAATATCGAGCTACCGCATGATTCATGTGCTCGATGGCAGCAATGACGCCGAACGACGTGAAACACTGGATGGCCCGCCGCGTGAATACTACCGGCATGGCAATCAGGTCAGCATCTATCCAGCCGATCCGCAGCAAAAAGCCCTTGATCGCCGTTACACCGCCAAGCTATTTCCCCGGCAATTGCCCGATCCGGCCAGTAAACTGCTCAGCGCCTACGGTGTAGTCAGACTAGGCCACGAGCGCGTTGCCGGACGCGATGCGACGGTGTACCAATTGCAGCCGCTTGACCAATACCGCTACCCGCACCGCTTCTGGGTTGATGAAGCGTCCAGTCTGCTGCTGAAGTGGGTTGTTATGGGTATGCGTAAGGAGGCAACGCAAATATTTGCCTTCACGAATATACAGCTGGGGGGTAATGTAGATCGCAAATTACTTAAACCCACACGTCAGTTGCAGGCCGTAGAGATTGAAGCGGGTAACGGCCTAACCCAGATGCCGCAAGAGGCGAATTGGGACATCAAAGTCTTGCCAGCTGGTTTCAAGCTACTCAAACAAACCAGCAAAACGCTGCCGGGCAAACACCGCTCGGTGATCCATCACCTCTACAGTGATGGGGCGGCTACTGTGTCGGTGTTTATTGAGCCATTCCATCAGCGCCTGCCGCTGGGGCTGGCTCATCAAGGGGCGATGCATATGTATGTGCGCCAGAGTGGCACTCATCTGGTCATGGCGCTGGGCGAGGTGCCGGGCGTAACGGTTGAAGCGTTCGCCAATGCGTATAATGCGCGCTGATTAATGACCGTAAATGATTTCTCATGATTGAAACGCAAGCCCAAGTGATACGTACCGAAGGCGCACATGCTTGGATCCGGATCCGTCCGCATAGCCCGTGCGGCAATTGCGATCCTGAAACCGGTTGCAAATCGGTTGCGATCACCCGCATGTTCGGGCAGGCGCAGGACAGCTACCGTGTCAGTAACCCGATTGCGGCACAAAACAATGACCTGGTCATGGTTGCTATCGCCGAAGACGCTTTGCTTAAAACAGCGCTGTGGGCTTATGGCCTGCCGATGTTGCTGCTGTTATTGGGGGCGAGCATGGCCAGCTACTGCTACCAGCACGATGAATTGGCGACCTTGCTCGGTGCCGGGCTGGGATTTTTTATCGGCTTTCTGGTTTTGCGACATCTGCCCGCCGGTCATGTCGCTGAGCCCACCATTATTGCCAAAGTGCAAACTGGACAGGTTGTTAATACCTGTGAACTAAAACGTACTCATTGACCCAGAGGAAGGGACTATGCTGAATCGATTTTTGCTCACGACCATTTTGTTAGGTAGCACAGTGGCTGCAAGCGCCACTTCGGCCGCATTGCCTGATTTCACCACCGTGGTTGAAAAAGAAGGCAAAGCCGTCGTCAATATTTCAACGACGGCGTCGGTGCGCGACGATGATGCGGCTGCGCCAGGTATGGACGCCGATACGCTAGAATTGCTACGCCGCTTTGGTTTTCCCATGCCACCTGGCGCACGCGGCGGCCAGCCACGGCAGCATCAGGCTCAGTCGCTAGGCTCCGGATTCATCATCGACAGCAATGGCTATATTCTGACCAATGCGCACGTGGTCGCCAAAGCGGATGAAATTACCGTCAAAATGGTCGACAAACGCACGTTCAAAGCCAAGGTGGTCGGCTCTGACGCGCGCACCGATGTGGCCTTGCTGAAAGTCGACGCCAGCAATCTGCCCAAGGTCGCCCTAGGAGATGTCAATAAGCTCAAGCAGGGCGAGTGGGTGCTGGCGATTGGTCAACCTTTTGGTCTGGATAATACGGTTACCGCCGGTATTGTTTCTGCCAAGGGCCGCAGCCTGCCTGATGAGAATTTTGTCCCCTTCATTCAGACTGACGTGGCCATTAATCCCGGCAACTCCGGTGGCCCGCTGTTTAATATGAATGGCGAGGTCGTCGGCATTAACTCGCAAATTTATAGCCGTTCGGGTGGCTATATGGGTTTATCGTTTTCGATACCGATTGATGTTGCCATGAAAGTGGCGGATGAGCTTAAATCAAGCGGTAAAGTGACACGTGGTCGGATTGGTGTTTCGATTCAGGATGTTAGTGAAGATCTGGCGAAAAGCTTTGGTCTGAATAAAGCCGGTGGGGCGCTGTTAAGTTCGGTAGAAAAAGAGGGGCCGGCCGATAAAGCTGGACTGAAGGCGGGCGACATCCTGCTGAAGTTTAACGGTCAAAGTATTGCCAATTCGGGTGAACTGCCTCGCGTAGTGAGTGCTGCCAAGCCAGGCAGCAAGGCGACAGTACAAGTCTGGCGTGATAAAGCGGCGCGCGAGTTTCAGCTTGCCGTGGGTCAGCTGGAAGAGAGCGACAAAAATACCGAAGGCCGTGAGTACAAAGGCAGCAGTGATGATGCCGGCAAATTCGGTCTGGTGGTGCAGGAGTTGAATGCCCGCCAGCTCAAACAACTGGGGATTGCGTTCGGTTTGCTGGTGCGTGATGCAGTTGCAGCAGCGGCCAAGGCCGGTTTGCAGGCTGGCGATGTGATTGTTGGTCTGGGCGGGCAGGATTTGACCAGCATGGCTCAGCTTAGAAAAGCGTTAAACGATCTGAAGGCAGGCGAGTCATTGCCATTGCGTGTGTTACGTAACGGCAATCCAGCTTTTGTCGTGTTAAAGGCGCCCACTAAATGATGCAATTGAAGTTGTATGGTCGTGAGTATTGCAGTTTGTGCGTGGTGATGCGCGAGCAATTGCTGGCGCAAGCTGCCGGCCGGTTTGAGCTGGAGTGGATTGATATTGAAGATATTGACGCGCTGGAAGCCTTGTATGGCGAGCTGGTGCCGGTGTTGACCGATGCTGGCGGCAAGGAAATCTGTCACTACCATCTGGATCTTGCAGCATTGGATGCTAGGCTGGCCGATTTAGGCTAAAATCGCGGATTAACGCAATTCTCGGGCACGCGTGGCGTGCCCCTTTTTTATCTTGAGTTGCTCTTGACAAGACTTGGCTGGACACATGGATCATATTCGTAATTTCTCAATTATTGCCCACATCGACCACGGTAAAAGTACGCTGGCGGATCGGTTTATCCAGTTTTGTGGCGGCTTGGAAATGCGTGAAATGAGCGAGCAGGTGCTCGACTCGATGGATATTGAAAAAGAACGCGGCATCACGATTAAAGCGCAAACGGCAGCGCTGCAGTACAAAGCGCGCGATGGCAAGACTTACAATCTGAATCTGATCGACACCCCGGGGCACGTTGACTTTAGCTATGAAGTGAGCCGCTCGCTCGCCGCGTGCGAAGGCGCACTGCTGGTCGTTGATGCCTCGCAAGGTGTAGAAGCACAGACGGTCGCCAATTGCTACACGGCGATCGAACAGGGCGTTGAAGTTCGCCCTGTGCTCAACAAAATCGACTTGCCAGCAGCCGATCCGGATCGCGTAGCGCAGGAAATCGAAGACATTATCGGGATCGAAGCAGGTGGTGCAGTGCATGCGTCAGCTAAGTCGGGTATAGGCATAGAAGACATTCTGGAAGAGGTCGTCAACAAGATACCCCCCCCTAAAGGCGATATCGACGCGCCATTGAAAGCGCTGATTATCGACTCATGGTTTGATAATTATGTTGGCGTGATCATGCTGGTTCGCGTCGTTGACGGTGTTTTGCGCCCAAAAGATAAAATCCTGTTTATGTCCTCCAAAGCGCAGCATTTGTGCGAGCAGGTTGGCGTGTTTACACCCAAATCGGTGCAGCGTCCCGAATTGAAAGCGGGCGAAGTAGGTTTTGTGATTGCCGGCATTAAAGAGCTGGCCAGCGCCAAAGTCGGTGATACGATCACGACGGTGAAAATACCGGCTGCCGAGCCATTGCCTGGTTTTAAAGACGTCAAATCACAGGTTTTTGCTGGCCTCTATCCGGTTGAAAGCCACGATTACGAAAAACTGCGCGATAGCTTGGAAAAGCTGCAACTGAACGATGCTTCACTCAACTACGAGCCGGAGGTGTCGAGCGCCCTGGGCTTTGGTTTTCGCTGTGGTTTCTTAGGCCTCTTGCATCTGGAAATCGTGCAGGAACGTCTTGAACGCGAATTCGATATGGATTTGATCACGACGGCGCCGACAGTGAAATACGAGCTGGTGTTGCGTGGTGGCGAAACAGTCCAGATTGAAAACCCATCCAAATTGCCTGACCCGAGCAAATACGATGAAGTCCGCGAGCCGATTATCACGGCGACGATTCTGGTGCCACAAGACTATGTGGGGCCGGTGATGACGCTGTGTAATCAGAAACGCGGTCAGCAAGTGAATATGCAATATCTGGGTCGCCAAGTCATGCTGACTTATGATTTGCCGATGGCCGAAGTCGTGATGGATTTCTTTGATAAATTGAAATCGGTTTCGCGCGGCTATGCGTCGCTCGATTACGATTTTAAAGAATTCCGCGTTGGCGATCTGGTCAAGCTGGATGTTTTGGTCAACAGCGAACGCGTTGATGCCTTGAGCTTGATTGTTCACCGCTCAATGAGTCAATATCGCGGTCGCGAACTGGTGGCCAAAATGCGCGAACTGATTCCGCGCCAGATGTTTGATATTGCGGTGCAAGCCGCGATCGGTAGCCAGATTGTTGCGCGCGAAACGGTGAAAGCCGTTCGTAAAGACGTACTGGCAAAATGTTATGGTGGTGACGTGTCGCGTAAACGCAAACTGCTGGATAAACAGAAAGCCGGTAAAAAACGCATGAAGCAAGTGGGTAATGTCGAGATTCCACAAGAAGCTTTCCTCGCCATCTTGCAAGTGTCAGACAAATAAGCACATTAGGGAAACAGCATGAACTGGTTGTTGATTGGCGTTGTGTTACTCATTCTGGGCCCGGTTCTCATTGGCGCAGGTGCCAAGCATGAACGCAAAGGGACCGAGCCGCCGCAATTGGTTCAATACGGCTATCTGTCTGTCGTTGTCGCGATCTTTATTCTGATGGTGCAGTTTTTGTCTATCAGTACGGCGATGCTGCTCTTTGTCGTGATCACCGGGATTATCTGGGCGCTTGACAAATTCATGTGGCAAAAGAAACGCGGACAGAATCCAGTGGCAGACTGGGTTGAGTATGGCCGTGGTTTTTTTCCTGTGATTCTGATTGTCTTTGTTCTGCGCTCTTTTTTGATCGAGCCATTTCAGATACCTTCGTCTTCAATGCGCCCGGGCTTGATCGTCGGTGATTTTATTCTGGTCAATAAATTTTCATATGGCTTGCGCTTGCCAGTGAGCAACTCGGTCGTAATACCCGTGGGAGCACCAAAGCATGGCGATGTCATGGTATTTAACTATCCGGTAAATCCTGCAATCAACTACATTAAACGTGTCGTTGCCTTGCCGGGTGATACAGTCGAATACCGCAATAAAAAGCTAAGTGTCAACGGTCAGCCAGTCGACACCCAGCCGGATGGCGAGCACAGCTATATCGAGCAAGGGGTTTATGAAGTTCGCAATCAGCAGTTTATTGAAACAATGGGCGAACATCAGTTTAAAACGTTGAATATGGCCGATACACCCACTCTTAGTCTTTCCGAAGTGGCAGACTTTCCAGGTCGCGAAAATTGCCGCTATGATGATACTGGCTTTATCTGCAAAGTACCGGCAAATCAGTATTTTGCAATGGGCGACAATCGCGATCACAGTGCAGATAGCCGCTACTGGGGTTTTGTTGATGATCAGTATGTCGTTGGTAAAGCGTTTTTAATCTGGATGAACTTCAAACATCTTGACCGGATTGGTTCGACAATCAAATAAACAAACTACTTCAGGGGTAAATAATGAAAAAGCAGGCAGGGTTGTCATTTTTCGGTTTTATCTTCATTGCGATGGCTGTTGCCATGGCTTTGATCACGGCATTTAAAGTTGTCCCAACCTATATCGAATATTTTAATATCAAGCAGGCTGTCGCCACTGTGGTGAATCAAAATAGTGGGGCAGCGCCAGCAGTAATTCGTAATTCATACTCGAAGCATGTTGAAATTAGTGATATAGACTCAGTGAGTCCTCAAGATCTATTGGTTACCCAAGTCGGGGGTACTACGACGGTACGAGCAGACTATGAAAAGGTTGTCCCATTGGTAGGTAATGTCAGTCTTTTGTTTCAGTTTGAAGTAGAAAGCAGTACGGGTTCTTCGAACTAATTTCAGGCCGTTTTTTTGAATTAGGAATTTATTTTGTCAGTTGTGTTACCTGCCGAGCGCTTGCAAAAAGCGCTCGGTTATATTTTTTCTGAGCCCAAGCTTTTAAAGCAGGCATTAACCCATCGCTCTTTTTCATCAACGCACAATGAGCGATTGGAATTTGTCGGTGATGGCATTTTGAATGCACTCGTGGCGCGGCGGCTCTATCAAGTATTTCCGCAATTTAGCGAGGGTGACTTGTCCCGTTTACGTGCGCATTTTGTTCGCCAAGACTCGCTGGCTGTGATTGCTACCGAATTGCAGCTGGGTGACTATTTGACCTTGGGTGAAGGTGAGCTAAAAAGCGGTGGGCATCGCCGCCCCAGTATTCTGGCTGATGCGTTGGAAGCGGTCTTAGGCGCCATCTGGCTGGATGGTGGGTTTGATGAGGCGGCTAAAGTGGTTGAAAAATTGTTTGCCACTAGGATTGCCGAAGTCAATCCGCTGGATGCCATGAAGGATGCCAAGACTTCCTTGCAGGAATGGCTGCAGGCTCGTAAGCTAGCTCTGCCGCAGTACGAAGTTTTGCGCCAGATTGGAGAATCGCCAGACCAGATTTTTGAAGTTTCGTGCACCTGTGTTGAACTCAAAGTCGCAACCAAAGCAGAGGGTACAAGCCGCCGCGCCGCTGAACAGGAAGCTGCGGGTCGTTTATTGCATCAATTACGCCTTCAACACCCCGGCAAAAAGGTAGTCAGAAAATGAATGAAGAACTCTTGAATGCACCCAGTGCCGATGGCTATCGCTGTGGTTTTGTTGCGATTGTAGGCCAGCCCAATGTTGGCAAATCGACGATGATGAATCATCTGATCGGCCAGAAACTGAGTATTACTTCGCGCAAAGCGCAAACCACGCGTCACCGTATTACTGGTGTTTTAACGTCTGAAACCGCGCAGTTCGTTTTTGTCGATACGCCGGGTTTTCAAACCAAATACCGCAATGCGCTTAATCAAGCGATGAATCGCAGTGTCACGACGACGCTGGCAGATGTGGATGCGATTTTGTTTGTCGTTGAAGCTGGGCGTTTTGGTCCGGCTGACGAAGCGGTATTGAAGTTGCTACCGCGTGATCGGCCAGTGATTCTGGTGATTAATAAAGTTGATTTGCTCGATAATGTCGGCACGATGCTGCCGTTTATTGAGAAAGTATCAGGCCAATTCAACTTTGCCGCGATTGTGCCAATTTCAGCGCAAAAATCGCAAAAACTTGACGTATTGCTTGAAGCCGTTGAGCCGTTGCTGCCAGAGTCAGTCCCCTTGTTTGCGCCAGATCATTTGACTGATCGCAATGAGCGTTTCTTGGCTTCCGAAATCATTCGCGAGAAAATATTCCGCATGATGGGCGAAGAGTTGCCGTATGTGATGGCCGTTGAAATCGAAAAATTCGAAGAAGAAACAATGGCCAATGGCAAGGAGTTACGTCGCATTTACGCCGCGATTCTGGTTGAACGCGAAAACCAGAAAGCTATTTTGATCGGTAAAAAAGGCGAGAAATTGAAAAAAATCGCGACTGATGCCCGGCTGGACATGGAAACCATGTTTGATGCCAAAGTGTTTCTTGAGGTTTTTGTCAAAGTGAAAAGCGGCTGGGCGGATGATACACGTCTGATCCGCCAGTTTGGCTACGAATAATCAGGGGTCTGCATGGCCAAAGGCGGGGCAAAAGATCGGGGTGCAAAAAATCGGATCAACGATCATCCGGCCTTTGTGCTGCACCAGTATGCTTACCGTGAAACCAGTCGCTTGCTGGATGTATTTACCCGGGATTACGGTCGGCAAACGATTTATGCGCGTGGCGTGCAGCGCCCAGGCTCGCAAGTCCGCAGTGTCTTGCTGAGCTTTCAGCCCTTATTGCTTTCGTGGTTCGGAGCCGGTGAGGTCAAAACGCTGCATGCAGCCAATTGGCAGCCCGGTTTGCCGCAGCTAAGCGGCTTGCCATTATTGTGTGCTTTTTATATCAATGAGCTATTGCAAAACCTGCTGATCAAGGACGAGCCACACCCTGATTTGTTTGTCGCCTATTTTGATGCCATAAAGGCGCTGGCGCTGTGTTCTGCCGATGCACGCGAGGTTGAGCCCATTTTGCGCCTGTTTGAAAAAGCCCTGCTGCTTGAGCTGGGTTTGGGTCTGGATTGGCAATCTGAGGCAGATGGTTTGTCCGCGATTAATCCCATGCAGCGCTATCAGTTTGTTGCTCAACACGGTTTTGTACCTAGCGAGGCAATTGATGCTTGCAGCGGGCATCTGATTTTGCAGTTTGCTGGCAATGATATGCGTGATGAGGCCTTGTGGCCTTGGGCTAAAGCCTGGATGCGCCAATCTTTGGCTTTGCTGTTAGGAGATCGGGTTCTACATACTCGGCAATTATTGCTCGATTTGCAGCGGATATAGGGTATGTGGCTGGCTGTATTTTATCTTACTGCTTGTGGCTAAATACTCTATTGGGGTATGTAAAATCCTTTGAGTATGCTTTTATCTACCGTTTCATTTGTTTCAATCGTATTGCACTTGTTTGGCTTTGAGTTGATACAATCTTAACAGCAAGTACATTGCACTGGTATCGCCCCATGATGCTCAGGTAAGGCAATAAAAGCTTATGCGGCACGGCGATTTGGCGCTATCTTAAAAGCAGGCTGCGGATATTTCTCCTTGGCATAATTCGGGGGTGGCATATGATCAGTATTTCGCACGAAACGGGCTATATTCATGTTGTGATCTTTGGGCAATTTACTTTGCAAGATTACAAAGAGTTCGAAGATAACGTATTGTACGACATCAGCTTTCATGGCCCGACCCGATTGCTGTTTGATCTGAGCGAGATGACCGGCTACACCCTCGACATGGCCTTGGAAGAAATTGATTTTACCCGCAAACACAAACAGGACTTTGTGCAGGTGGCGGTAGTCAGCGACGATCAATGGGTAGTATGGTCGGTATGGATCAACCGGGCGATTGCCGATGCAAATATCGTGGTTTTTGAATCGGTAGCCGATGCGCTACTGTGGTTTGCAGAAACCGAAGTTGTACCTACATAATCGAATGAATTGCTTATTCAAACTAGGCTGGACTGCGCATGCTTGATCGTTTCTCTGCTCTATTTTTAAAAGATAAATCACCTTTGGCCAGCCTGAAAGCAGCTACCCAGTGGTGCAAAAATCTTGATCTGGCTGACCCGGCAACGCGTAACGCCAAAGTGCACGGAATCGTGACCGATTTCATTGCAGGCAACCAGAATGCGTCCTTCGAGAGCCTGCAAGCGCTCATGCTAATCGATGAGCATGTCCAAGAAGCATTTGATGCCGTGTGTTACCAGTACGTTTCTAATCCGCGTATGTCCAAAGAGATAGAGCAAAAGCTCTGGAAGAACATCGTGGCTTATGCACACGATATGGTGGACGCTTACCAGCGTTTTGTGCAGGCAGAATCCAATGAAGCCCTGCAAAAACAGTTTGCTCCATTAATGCCGATGGTTTTGGCACGCAGCTTGCGTTATCTGGCTATTCAAGCCAAATGGCATTACTTCCGTTTTGAAAAAGTGCCGCCAAAAATCTGGACAGTCGCACACCAGCTCTATCGTTTATCTGAAATCGGTGGCTTTGATAGCAATCCATTTTCTATTTATCCTCAGGCATCAACCGAGATTTCATCCTGCGCCGATGAATATATCCAGATGCTAATGCTCAATACGCTGGCAAATAACAATCTGTCCGTTCGCCAGATTGATCTGGTCGATTCGTGGCTGGAGAAATGGTCCAAGCTTATCCAGATTTCCCGCAAATACATGGATGACAGACATCATTTCTGTGTGAATTTGCAAGAGTCCCAAGGCGCGCAAAAGATTAATACCGACTTGATGGGGGAGCCCTATCGCTACTGGAGCCTGAATGAAATTGTGAATCAGGTACAGGAGATACTTGGCCGCTTGCTTACAGGCGCAAGCTATGCCTCGCTTGACCTTGGTCCCGATGCCCGCGGCCCTGCTGTGACCGAATTGCTTAAACATCTGGACGTGTTCTGGACCATGAGCATGCGCAATAGCCAGGTCAAACGTAGCGAAAGAACCAAAGTTACCAAAGCGGTTGATGTAATTTATGGTCTGGATCGAATTTGCGGGTACATCAAGGAAGATAACGACAAATTTATGCGCCAAGGGCGTGATGTCAAAGATCAGATTGATTACGATGAAATCATGGATATGCGGCTCTATGGTTTTGTTTCATCACGAACCAAGCAGAAAAGCACTGTTTCCAATCCTTATGTGGTTAATAAAAAGCTGAACGATTGGCATACCTGGGCCATTGATAATGAAAGCAACGGTGGCTATGGGGCTGTGCTGCGCTTTTCGGAAAATGAATGGATACGCCCCAATTTATTGCTTGGCTTGCGACTAAATGCTGGCGATAACTGGCAAATTGGCGTGTTGCGCCGGATCTCCAGAATTAGTGATGATGAAATTTCCGCTGGTATTCAGGTGTTGACGACTACACCGGTGATGGTCGGCATGCATTCGGAGCAAAATGACCGGCTCGAAAACATGACGGTAACCGAGCTGGGTTTTACTGGTGGTTTGGAGTTGCCAAATGTGCGCACCGCGCTCTATGTGCCACACCAGATCGAAGGTAAGAGCGTGAATACCCTGATTATGCATTCTGCTGATTATGGGCTGGACAAGATTTATCAAGTCAGAGCGCGGGATAAGCGTTTTTCTGTCAGTTTGGGTCTGGTGCTGGAAAAAGGCATTGACTGGATTTGGGTATCGGTCAATGTCTTGAGGCAGGAAAACTAAACGCAGACTTGAACATGACTTAGATAAAAAAACTGCGCTTTAAGCGCTAATGCCGTTCACTTAAGCCAAGTGAACGGCATTTTTTCTGCTCATCGCAACCCTATTCCACGTACCATCACGTAAGCATCCAGCTGGCCCACATTGAATAGCCGTATTGCTCCTTGAGATGATCGTGTCCACGATAAACTTAGGTGGACACATGGACGCTATACTCCCACTTCAATCAACACCCAGTAGAGCTCGTCGCAAGCACAGCCCCGAGTTTAAGGCCGCTGTGCTGGCAGCTTGTCACCAACCCGGTGTTTCAGTCGCAGTCATCGCGCGCCAATATGACCTCAACGATAACATCGTACATAAATGGTTGGCC
>NZ_VIRW01000018.1 GCF_009760905.1 Chitinibacter sp. GC72
GGCCAACCATTTATGTACGATGTTATCGTTGAGGTCATATTGGCGCGCGATGACTGCGACTGAAACACCGGGTTGGTGACAAGCTGCCAGCACAGCGGCCTTAAACTCGGGGCTGTGCTTGCGACGAGCTCTACTGGGTGTTGATTGAAGTGGGAGTATAGCGTCCATGTGTCCACCTAAGTTTATCGTGGACACGATCATCTCAAGGAGCAATACGGCTATTCAATGTGGGCCAGCTGGATGCTTACAGCGTTTTCAGGCAAGGCACTGAGCCAAAGGCAATCAGTACAAGTAGTACGACAAGTCTAGATAGCGATGCATGAGAACTTTTGGTTTAGCACTGAATTGATCCCGCCTCGCTTTTAGCGAGGCTTTTTTCATACCTGGCAGCACAGACCATCGCATTGCTGGCAAGGTATCAACATCGAACTTCAAGACGAGATGGCGATCAGCGCCGCAATATTGCGCGCCACGCGCTGCAGATTGTCGCTGGCATGGCTTAGCGCCTCGTCCTGCGTCATCGGCTTATGTATGCAGGAAAACACCGCATCAATCCCATGCGCGTACAACTGATCGACGTCTTCACGCAGGCAGCCGCCAATGGCAATGACCGGCAGGCCAAACTGCTTGGCCAGTTGCGCCACACCCAGCGGTGTTTTGCCAAACACCGTCTGCCCATCCAGACGGCCTTCGCCGGTAATCACCAGATCAGCGTCGGCTAGGTGCTGCGCCAGAGCGCTGGCATCCAGCACAATCTCAACGCCGCGCCGCAGGCGGGCATTGAAAAACGCAAGCGCCGCCGCGCCCATGCCACCCGCAGCA
Source organism: Chitinibacter sp. GC72 (assembly GCF_009760905.1). Taxonomy (GTDB): domain Bacteria; phylum Pseudomonadota; class Gammaproteobacteria; order Burkholderiales; family Chitinibacteraceae; genus Chitinibacter. Next base: position 823 of record NZ_VIRW01000018.1, read on the forward strand.
CCCGCCCCGGCGTGGTGCTCAATATCAATGCCCATTTGCTGGCGGATGATGCTGGCGTAATGGCTTAATGCAGCGTCCAGCTGGGCGACCATCGCCAGGCTTGCACCTTTTTGCGGGCCAAAAATCGCCGAAGCGCCCTGACTGCCAGTCAGCGGGTTGTCCACATCGCAGGCCACCTCAAACTGGCAGTCCGCCAGACGCGGATCAAGACCACTTAGATCAATCCGGCTGAGCTGCGCCAGCGCCGCACCACCGGCAGGCAGCGCTTTGCCAGCGGCATCGAGCAAGTGCACACCCAGCGCCCGCAGCATCCCCGCGCCCCCGTCATTGGTCGCCGAGCCGCCAATCGCCAGAATAAAATGCCGCATACCCGCGTCCAGCGCGGCTTTGATCAATTCACCCGTGCCAGCGCTGCAGCTCAATAATGGATTGCGCCGCTGCGGCGCGATCAACGCCAATCCGCTGGCGGCGGCCATTTCGATCACCGCCGTTTTGCCGTCACCGAGCAAACCCCAGTGCGCGAGCAGCGGATCACCCAAGGGGTCGTGCACCGTGGCAGAGCGGAACTGCCCGCCTGTGGCGTCGATCAATGCCGCCAGCGTGCCTTCGCCGCCGTCGGCCAGCGGAATCGCCACAATCTCCACCGCAGGCAGCACCGAGCGAAAAGCATCGGCAATCATCTGCGCCACTTGCCGGGCGCTGAGCGATTCTTTAAATGAATCCGGCGCAATCACGATTTTTTTCATTCTCACCCAACAATACGAGGTATATAGCCACAGCCACTATATTATTTGATCTACAAGCATATACCCATTAGCACATTAATGATGCCAACCCGGATTGTGGCTGACTTTCTCCCACAAGCTGGGCGCGCGCTCGGGATTCCAGCCTGCGCCTTTCTCGGCTTTGTGGTTTTGCAGGCAGCGGTAGGTATGGCCACGATAGCGGCTTATTTCGCCGACACTGTAATGCCGCCCTTCACGCCACTGGCCATCGCCTGCGCCGTGGCTGGATTCATCCGTTTTGCGCCACAGCGCGGCGGCGGCTTCAGGATTCCAGTTGGCGCCCTTCACCGCCCGATGGCTTTGCAGTGCTTCATAGCTCTGCCCCAGATAAAAAACGCGCGCGCCTTGCGGGTAATACAAGCCTTCACGCCAATCAGGGCTGGCCCACGCCGAGACACTTAAAAGCACAGCCAGCAAACCCAGACCCCATTTTTTCATCATGCCATTTTCCCCCGCCATTGGATGCCAACAGTATCGCAGCGATTTGAGTGGCGGCGGATGATCAGGCTCACAAGCGTAGCGGCAATATTCACTGCCCGCTTTACGCGCAGGGCTGCATTTTTGCAGCTATGCGGTATTGATCGATTTCCTCAGCCTATACTGAAGCGCAGAGTAAACATTCAGCTCTAATCAGGATGGCTATGTACAATCATCAAGTCAGAATCGATGCGCTTTCAACCTTCCGGATTCACCTGTTCGACATGGTCTGCGCACTATCGACCGCGCTTGACCTGCTCGATCCGGCGCTGGGCTCGCACCAGAAGCGCACCTGCCTGATCGCCGCGCAAATTGCCCGCAATATGGCACTGAACGACAGCGATTATCAGGATGTGTTTGGCGCGGCCATTTTTCATGATATTGGCGCAATTGGCCTGCAAGACCGGCTCGCCCTGCTGGATTTTGAAGAGCACGACGCGCACGCCCATGCGCATCTGGGCGCACTCTTGTTATCGCGCTTTCCGGGCTTTGACCGCTACGCCGCGCTGGTACGCCACCACCATATACAGTGGAATTACGGCGCGGGCGCCTGGTTTGAGGGCGAAACAGTGCCCTTGATGAGCCACCTGATTTATCTGGCCGACCGCATCGAGGTGCTGGCGCAGGGGCAAGACAATATCCTTGGCGCGGCCCCTGGCATTGTCGAGCAGATTTGCGACGCTAGTGGCAGCAAATTTCACCCGCTATTTGTCGAGGCATTTTGCAAAACCGCGCAGCAGGAAAGCTTCTGGCTGGATATTTTTTCGCGCAATCTGGATCGCATTCTGATGGATCTGGCGCCATTCGATAATATCGACCTGGATCTGGAGCAGATGCTGCAGTTTGCCCAGTTTTTTGCCCTGGTGATTGATTCGCGCAGCCATTTTACGGCCACGCACTCGGTGGGTGTGGCCATCACCGCCGAAACCATTGCCCGGCATTTGCAAATGAGCGAACAGGAATGCATCAAAATCCGGATGGCGGGCTATTTGCACGATCTGGGCAAACTGGCGATTCCCAGCGAATACATCGAGCGCCAAGGCGCGCTGGGTGAGCAGGAAATGGCCCGGGTTCGCTCGCACAGCTATCTGACACTGGATATTCTGGGCGCAATCAAGGGGCTGGAAGACGTCGCCGAATGGGCGGCATGCCATCACGAACGGCTCGATGGCAGCGGCTACCCTTACCATCGCACCGGAGCCGAGCTGACTTTGGGCTCGCGCATTATGGCGGTGGCCGACGTCTACACTGCGCTGACCGAAGATCGGCCATATCGCCCCGGACTCAGCCCGATCGCTGTGCTCGACAGCCTGCATGAGCTGGCGCAGCAAGGCAAACTCGATCCGCAGGTGATTGCCACGCTAAAGGCCAATCTGAGCGACGTGGAAACCGCGCGGGTTCGTGCGCAAAATCAGGAAGGCATGGATCTGATCGAATTCTGGCAACTGGCCACACAGGCATAAGGCGAGCTCACCATGAAAAACCGAATTACCCCGACGCAACACGAAAAAATCATGCGCGAAAATGATTTTATCGTCTCCAAAACCGATACCAAGGGGCGGATTACCTACGGCAACCGCATTTTCATCGAGTACTCCGGCTATACCGAGCACGAACTGCTGGGCGCGCAGCACAATATCATTCGCCACCCCGACATGCCGCGCGGGGTGTTCAAATACCTATGGGACACCATCGCCAGCGGGCAGGAAGTGTTTGCCTACGTTAAAAACATGGCCAAGGATGGTAGCTTTTACTGGGTGTTGGCCAATGTCACGCCGGATTACGATGCGCAAGGCAATATCATTGGGTATCTGTCTGTACGCCGCTGCCCGAAACGCTCAGCGGTGGATACCTGCACGGGTTTATACCAGCAAATGCTGGCCGCCGAACAGGCTGCAGGCCCGCGCGACGCCTGCAATGCTTCGCTGGCGCTGCTGAACTCGGTACTGCAACAACAAGGGGTGAGCTATGAAGAACTTGTCCTTTCACTCTAGGGTGACGCTGGTCGTGATTTTCCTGTGCAGCCTGCTGGGCCTGCATTTTTTGCTGTCCTGGTATCTGCATGGCTTTAACAGCTGGTCCTTGCTGCTTCTGCTGGCGGGCATCGTCTGCGGCCATCTTTATGTGATGAGATCGCGTGCCGATCTGGCGCTATTGCAGCAGCTGGAGCGCGTGGCCAGTGATGTGGCCGCCGGACAAGTCGGCGGGCGGATTTTGCATATTTCCAATACCGATGAATTTGGCCGCATCAGCTGGGCGATCAACGATATGCTCGATCAGCTGGAAGCCTGCTTTCGCGAGCAGCAAACCGCACTGCAAATGGCCAGCCAGGGGCGTTTTTTCCGCAAGGCGCAGCCCGTGGGTCTGCACGGCGTCTTTCGGGACTCGCTGGATCGCACCAATCAGTCGCTGATCGTGCTGGAAAAAAACGCAGTGCAGGAGCGCCGTAACGGCTTGCTCTCGCAGCTGGGTGAGCTCAACACCCGCAATCTGCTCGCCAATCTGGAAATGACGCAGGGCGATATGGTCGGCATCGCCAGCGCCACCGACGAGCTGGCAGGGCTATCGAGCCAGAATGTGGCCGATGCCGAAGACAGCCGGGCGCAAGTGGTACAGCTGATCAATACGCTGCTGGCCATCATTGGGCATATTGACGACACCAGCGCTGCCGTTGATGGCTTTGGTGCGCTGGCCGCCAAAGTCAGCTCGTCGGTCAATATGATTGCCGATTTATCGGATCAGACCAATTTACTGGCGCTCAACGCCGCAATTGAAGCTGCGCGCGCTGGCGAGCAGGGGCGCGGCTTTGCGGTGGTTGCCGACGAAGTACGCAAATTGGCCGAACGCAGCAAGGCTGCGTCGAGCGAAATTGGCGCGGTGATGACGGCCTTACAGGAAAAAGCGGGCAGCATTAGCCGGGTGAGCGGCAGCATGCGCGAAATGGCACATGAATCAGGCGAACATGTGAGCGGCATCGAGCAGCGTTTCCAGAGCAGCGAGCTGCGCGCCAAACAGGCTTTGCAACGCATTGCCTATGTGCAGGACGTCTGCCATGCCTCGCAGGCCAAGGTGGAGATTCTGTACTTCAAACAGAATGGCTATATCAATATCATGGGCGGCGATCTGGCGCGCAAAGCGCAGCAAACCTTGCAGATGCAGGCCACAGACAGCGTGTTTGGCCGCTGGTACGCCAGCGTGAACGAGCTGCGCGATTACAATCAATACGCCGCATTCCGTGAATTGGCCATGCCACAGCAGCAGCTTTATCAGACCATGCACCAGATTGTCGCGCTGGCCGCGCACAATTGGCCGGATGACACCGGTTTGCAACAGCAGATCCAGCGTCAATTTATCAGCGCCGAAAATGCCAGCCAGTCGCTGTTTCAATTACTCGACCAGCTGGTCGAGCAAAAGCATCAGCAGCGCTAGGGTCTATCCACGCTGCAGGCCGAGCAGCATTGAGGCCGCGACATAACTGATGATTCAATCAGACAGCGATGGGTATATTGCTGCAGATCATATTAAGAAATGGCTACAGTAATATACCCATCCATAATTGGCGATGTTCAGCTTTGGTGTTGATATGATTGAAAATGAGCTGAAGTAGCCCCTTCCCTCTTGATGAGGGAAGGTTGGGATGGGGGTTGAAATGCTTGATTTGACGATCAATTCAACCTATCACCCTCACCCTAGCCACCTCCCGTCAAGGGAGGGGACAAAAGCGATTCCACGGCTCAAAAAGCCATCAACACGTAATCTGAACATGACCAAATAATTACTACGCGTTCAAACTTTGAACTTGGCCACGGTTTGTGCCAGCTCGCGGGCTTGCTGGCTCAGGGCTTGAGATTGATCGGCAGCCGAACCGAAAACAGTCAGATTTTCCTGCGAACTGCGATCAATTTCATCCAGATGGCGGGTCACCGCGACGCTTTGTTCGCTCTGAATCCCCATCACGGCCAATAGCTCGTCAACCGCATTCACCACATTCTGGCTGCTATCGACAATCAGCGACATGCTGTCTTGAGCCACCTGGGTCTGTTGCAGGCCTTGATCGGCCAGCGCGACATTCTGTGTCATGCCGCCGACCACCTGCGCGGTCTGGCCGCGAATATTGCTGATTGCCGAAACAATATCCTGCGTTGCCTGAGTCGTACGCTCGGCCAGTTTGCGCACTTCATCTGCAACCACAGCAAAACCACGCCCCTGCTCACCGGCTCGGGCGGCCTCAATCGCAGCGTTCAGCGCCAGCAAATTAGTCTGATCGGCAATCTCGCGAATACTGATGACCAGACTGGAAATCGACTCGGTTTGATCGCCCAGCTCTTGCACCGCAGACGCCGCCTGATTAATCCCGCCTGCCAGCACCTGAATGCTGCCAGCCACCGATTTGACCCGTGCAATACCATCCGAGGCGCGCAATCCAGCCTCGCGCGCCAGATCAATCGCCACATGGGTACTCGTTGTCATCTGAGCCAGGCCGTTATTGGTCTGCGAAACACTATCCTGAATGCCGTCCACGGCCTGCCGCATGGTCTGGGCGCGGGCGCGTAAATGTTGTACTCGCTCGGTTTGCCCGCCCGCCGATTGCCCCAATTGCTCGGAGACATTGCGGATGGCTTTCACCACCTGCTGCAATTCCTGCTGCATCAGGCTGACACCCGCCAGCACTGATTCACGATTCTGATAAGGAATAGGCTGGCTCAAATCACCTGCACCAATTTTGCTCACCAGCTCGCGCAAGGACTGCGGCTCGATTTCGAGTGGCAAATAAATCTGGCGGGCAATCCACCATAAAGCGACGCAAACCACCACGCCGACGAGCAGGAACAAAATCAGCATCTGTTGGGTTGAATCATCCAGCACCTGATCCTGCTGCTGCAAAGCAGTATCGAAAGCCGTCTGCGCCTTGGCATCGGCCTCTTCGATCAATTTGGCCAGCTTGGTGGCTGCACCATCGATTTTGTCGTCCATCGCGGCAAACGTGGTTTCATCGGCACGCGCTTCGATCACTTTGGGCAGTTCGACAACGGCACCTTGTTTGAGCTGGGCGAATTGCGCGGAAATCTCTGCCTTGAGCGCCGGATCGTCCACACCGGCAATTGCCGCTTCAATGCTTTGGCTGAGCTTGTCGGATTCGGCAATCCGTTCGGGATGAACCTTGCCTTCTTCCTTGTCGACAATATTATCCATGGCAATCAGCGTAATCTCGATCACTTGGCTGCGCAGCTGGCCTAAGAGATTGCTTTGATAGGCCAATTGCCCGGCAAGACCGACTTGCCGGGAAATATCACGGTGGCTAAGCCATGAGTTAGCAGCTAATGCCACTAGACCGGCGACCACCGTCAAAGCCAGAATCAATAGCCATTGCTTGATTTGAATATGTTTCATGGCTCTACTCGGCATGGATGCAAAACAGAGCTACCAATCTAGCAAATTACAGACAGCTTGCCGAAAAAAAGCCCACCAGAAGGTGGGCTTATCAATTGCACTTGGTTTACAAGTACACAGGAACACTTCAAACCAATTACAGGTTGTAGGCTTTCTCGCCATGGCTGGTTACATCCAGACCTTCGCGCTCTTCGTCTTCTTTCACGCGAATCCCGATCGTTGATTTCAGAATGGCAAACAAGATTGCTGATACAACACCTGACCATACGATGGTAATCAAAACACTGAGAGTTTGAATTTTCACTTGTGCCAGCATATCGAATTCGGCTGCCCCCATCCCGCCCAAAGCAGGCGCTGCAAACACACCAGTCAGAATAGCGCCAACAATGCCGCACACACCGTGGATACCAAAAACATCCAATGAATCATCGACATTCAGTAGGCGTTTCAGGCTGTGAACCCCCCAAAGGCCAACAACACCACCTAGCAAGCCCATCAGCATTGCACCACCGACACCCACCAGACCTGCGGCCGGAGTAATAGTCACCAAGCCCGCTACTGCACCAGAAACCGCCCCCAGCAACGATGGCTTGCCTTTTATCATCCATTCAGCCACAAGCCAAGATAGGGTTGCAGCGGCGGTTGCCACCCAGGTATTTACAAACGCAAGTGCTGCAACACCATTGGCTTCCAGAGCAGAGCCCGCGTTGAAACCAAACCAACCAAACCACAGTAACGCAGCACCAATCATGGTCATGGTCAGACTATGTGGTGTCATTGCCTCGCGACCATAGCCAATTCGCTTTCCAACAAAGTAGGCACCAACCAAACCAGCTACAGCAGCATTAATATGCACTACCGTGCCACCAGCAAAATCAAGCGCACCATCCTTAAAGAGCAGGCCTTCTGCAAACCAAACCATATGGGCAATCGGCGTGTACGAGAAAGTAAACCACAAGGCAGTAAACACCAGTACAGCACTGAATTTCACACGTTCGGCGAAAGCGCCCACAATCAGTGCCGCAGTAATAGCAGCAAACGCACCTTGGAAAACAACGAATGTCAGCTCGCTGATTTTCACATCTGCAGTGAATGTGTCAGCCAAGGTGTCAGGCGCTATACCTGCCAGCAACACCTTGCTAAATCCACCAATGAACGCGTTGCCTGACGTGAATGCCAAGCTATAGCCGAATAAAACCCAAAGCACCGAGATCATTGCAAATACAACAAAGACCTGAGCCAGAATCGAAAGCATGTTTTTGGTGCGCACCAGACCACCATAAAACAAAGCCAACCCGGGGATACTCATCAATACCACCAAAGCGGCACAAACCAGAATCCAGGCGTTATCTGCCTTGCTCAACACCGGCGCAGTGGCCACTGCTGATGCATCTACAGCCCAGACTGCACCTGAGGCACAAGCCGTGCCCAAGGCAGCAAGCAAAGAAGTCATTTTTTTCATTTCAGTATGCTCCGAAAAATGCGTTGGTATTAAATCGCGGCTTCGCCGGTTTCGCTGGTGCGGATGCGCACGATATGGGCCAGATCGAAGACAAAAATCTTGCCATCGCCAATCTTGCCGGTATGCGCCGCTTTTTCAATCGCTTCAATCGCCTGATCGAGCAGCTCGTCAGCAATGGCGATTTCGATTTTTACTTTGGGCAGAAAATCGACAACGTATTCGGCACCGCGATATAGCTCGGTGTGCCCTTTCTGGCGACCAAAGCCTTTCACTTCGGTCACGGTCAGGCCTTGTACGCCAATCTCGGACAAAGCTTCGCGAACTTCATCGAGCTTGAAAGGCTTAATGATTGCGGTAACAAATTTCATGGTTTGCTCCTTGGCTAGGAAATCATTTTTTGACGATGAACTCTTAGCACTAAGCATGCCAGTTTATTTATGCAATAAAAATCAGCATGATAGCGCTCAAGCCTGACAGGTTCGCACTAGTTTGATACAGGCTGATGACGGCAAAAAACCGCGCCGCACTTAATTAGTGCACGCATCAAGCGCATTGAAACTAAATGGCATCTGCTAAACTCATAGCTAAGCCACCCCCGACTCACGCAAGGAGCACCCTATGCTGAAAGATAAATTTTTTGATGAAATCGCTGGCAAGATTTCCGATGCGATTGCCGCCAGCCCCGCCAAAGATATGGAAAAAAACGTGCGCGCCATGATGGGAAGCGCGTTTAACAAGCTTGATCTGGTGACACGCGAAGAATTCGAGATTCAGCAGGAAGTGCTGGCCCGCACGCGCGAGACGGTGACCCAGCTGGAGGCGCGCGTCGCCGATCTGGAAGCGCGCTTGCAAATGAATAACCCGCAAGACGGAATCTGAACATGTAGTGTTGCTTGGTGAATTACAACAAGCACGATGAAAACCGAGCCTTGCGCTCGGTTTTTTTGTAACATTAAGTAACCTGATACCACAAGAAAGAGAAAGCTGTGCTTGCCCATACCCTGCCTGAAACCCGTTTTGCCATTACCCATGCCAGCATTCTGGATCTGGATGATCTGGCACCGCTGTTTAGCGCCTATCGCCAGTTTTATATCGATCATGCTCCGCAGTACGCCAATCACTCGCAAAGTAGCGAAGAAGCACGCTCTTTTCTGGCCGAGCGCCTGGCCGTTGGTGATTCACGTCTGTACCTGGCCCGCGATGCACAAGGCAAGGCGATTGGATTTGCCCAGGTTTATGTTAGCTTTTCGTCAATGGCACTCTGCCGCTGCTGGGTGCTTAATGATCTGTTTGTCCTACCCGACAATCGTGGCCAGCAGATTGGCGAGGCACTACTGGCGCAAGTTGAACGCGAAGCCAAAGCCACTGGCGTGGCGATTCTAACGATGGAAACCTCACCGGAAAATGTCCCGGCGCATCGCCTGTATCAGAAAATGGGCTATGTTCGCGAAATGGGGCATTTGCACTTTGTGCGCAAACTAGCCTAACACCTAGCAATAGAGGGTATAGCACTACAGGGCAATCACAACCTTGCCCACAGCGATATACCCAACCAAGTGACAGACGTAAAAAAACCAGCCCGAGGGCTGGTTTTTTAGTGCAAAACCATCGCAGAACGATGATTAGTGGCCGCGCCGTTTGATCTTGTCGATGACAGCAAGTTTTGCAACTGCTTCGACCAATTCGGCCTGCGCCATGGCAAAATCCATCGTGGAAGCGTGGTTTTTCAACGCTTCCTCGGCCTTGCGCTTAGCTTCCTGCGCTTTGGCTTCATCGATGTCTGCACCACGAATCGCAGTGTCGGCCAATACCGTTACCCCATCCGGCTGAACTTCGAGCATGCCGCCTGAAACAAACAGGATGACATCATCTTCGTTCGAGTTCGCGATCTTGATACGGATCGCGCCCGGGCGAATGCGGGTCAACAGCGGTGCGTGCCGCGGCAAAATACCGATCTCACCCTTGTCGGCTGGCGCTGAAACAAACTCAGCGACACCAGAGTAGATCAGCTCTTCAGCGCTAACTACGTCCACATGCATGGTCATGGCCATTGCTTAACCCCTTATTGCATCGATTTGGCTTTTTCGATCGCTTCTTCGATGCCGCCAACCATGTAGAAGGCCTGCTCTGGGAGGTGATCGTAATCGCCATTCAAGATGCCCTTGAAGCCCTTGAGGGTTTCTTTGAGCGGAACGTACTTGCCTGGAGAACCCGTGAACACTTCGGCCACGTGGAACGGCTGAGACAAGAAACGCTGGATCTTACGAGCACGTGATACGGCCAGTTTGTCTTCTGGAGACAACTCGTCCATACCCAGAATCGCGATAATGTCTTGCAATTCTTTGTACTTTTGCAGCGTAGACTGAACACCACGGGCAACCGTGTAGTGCTCTTCACCAACCACTTGTGGGTCCAGCTGACGTGAAGTCGAATCCAGTGGATCTACCGCAGGGTAGATACCCAGAGACGCAATATCACGGCTCAATACCACGGTCGCATCCAAGTGAGCGAAGGTGGTCGCTGGAGACGGGTCAGTCAAGTCATCCGCAGGTACGTATACCGCTTGAATCGAGGTAATCGAACCTGTTTTGGTTGAAGTGATACGCTCTTGCAGAGCACCCATCTCTTCAGCCAGTGTTGGCTGGTAACCTACCGCTGAAGGCATACGGCCCAACAGAGCGGAAACTTCAGTACCGGCCAGTGTGTAACGGTAGATGTTGTCTACGAAGAACAGGATGTCACGGCCTTCGTCACGGAAGTGTTCCGCGATTGACAAACCCGTCAGCGCTACGCGCAAACGGTTGCCAGGAGGCTCATTCATCTGACCATAAACCATCGCCACTTTATCAAGAACGTTAGAGTCCTTCATTTCGTGGTAGAAGTCGTTACCCTCACGAGTACGCTCACCTACACCAGCGAACACAGACAAACCGCTGTGCGCTTTAGCGATGTTGTTGATCAATTCCATCATGTTGACGGTTTTGCCTACACCGGCACCACCGAACAGACCCACTTTACCACCCTTCGCAAACGGGCATACCAAGTCAATTACCTTGATACCTGTTTCCAAAAGGTCAATGCTTTGGTTCAACTCATCGAACTTAGGCGCAGTCTGGTGAATAGCGCGAGTTGCCTCAGCGTTCACAGGACCAGCTTCGTCGATTGGGTTACCCAATACATCCATAATACGGCCTAGCGTGGCTTTACCTACTGGCACCGAAATTGGTGCGCCAGTGTTGTTTACGCTAGTACCACGTTTAATACCATCGGTAGTACCCATGGCAATGGCGCGCACTACGCCGTCGCCGAGCTGCTGCTGAACTTCCAGCGTCAGATCGATGTCGACCAGTTTGAGCGCGTCATACACCTTGGGCAGGTTGTCGCGTGGAAATTGCACGTCAACAACTGGTCCAATGATTTGTACGATTTTACCTTGGCTCATCGTTTTTCCTAATCCAGTTAATCCGTCAGGGCCCATTAAACTGCTGCTGCACCAGATACGATTTCCGAAAGTTCTTTCGTAATCGCAGCTTGACGCGTTTTGTTGTACAGCAGTTGCAGGGAGCCGATCACCTTGTCAGCGTTATCGGTTGCGGCCTTCATTGCGACCATACGAGCTGCATTTTCAGATGCCATGTTTTCCGCTACGGACTGGTATACCAGTGCTTCGATATAGCGGTTCATCAAGTCATCAATCACAGTTTTCGCATCTGGCTCATACAGGTATTCCCAGTTATGAGTACGCGCAGGCTTTTGTGCCGGCTCAAATGTTTCGCTCGCAAGTGGCAACAATTGCTCTAGCACTGGTTCTTGTTTCATCGTATTGACGAAACGGGTGTAAGCGATATGAACTTCATCCACTTCACCAGCGATATAAGCATCGATCATTACTTTGATCGGGCCAATCAGCTGTTCCAGGTGCGGGGTATCACCCAAACCTACGACCGAAGAAATAACCTTCGCGCCGTTTCGGTTCATAAACCCGTAACCTTTATTGCCGATTGCAGTTACAACCGTCTCAACGCCTTTTTGATGCCACTCTTTCACATTATTGAAAGCCAGACGTAGCGAGTTGGTGTTCAAACCACCACACAAGCCTTTGTCCGAGGTCACCATAATCAGGCCAACCCGTTTGACGGTTTCGCGCTTTTGGAGATATGGGTGCTGATAGTCGACAAGAGCTTGGCTCAGGTGAGCGGCCACATTACGGATTTTTTCACCGTAAGGGCGGGCCGCTTTCATACGTTCCTGAGCCTTGCGCATTTTCGACGTAGCAACCATTTCCATGGCGCGGGTGATCTTCTGCGTATTTTTTACGCTTTTGATCTTGGTACGAATCTCTTTACCGCCTGCCATGATCTGATCCTTTTATCTACGTCTCAAATCAGTAAGCAGCGCCGGCCTTGAAGGATTCCGCAGCTTTCAGTACAGCAGCTTCATCATCAGAAGAAAGTTCGCCTTTCTCATCGATGCGCGCCAATACATCAGCGTGGTTTGCCTTGAGGTGGCTCAGGAAAGCAGCTTCGAATGCCAGAGCACGGTCAACTGCAACATCAGCAAATACGCCTTTGTTGATCAGCAACAGGGTCACGCCCAGTTCGCCAACTTTCAGTGGGCTGTACTGAGCTTGTTTCATCAACTCAGTGACCAGCTTACCGTTTTCCAACTGTTTACGAGTCGCTTCGTCCAGATCAGACGCGAACTGGGCAAATGCTGCCAATTCACGGTACTGAGCCAGAGCCAGACGTACACCGCCACCCAGTTTCTTGATGACTTTAGTCTGCGCTGCGCCACCTACACGTGATACCGAAATACCCGCGTTCATCGCTGGGCGAATACCCGCGTTGAACAAGTCAGTTTCCAAGAAGATCTGACCGTCAGTAATCGAAATTACGTTAGTTGGTACGAATGCAGATACGTCACCTGCTTGGGTTTCAATGATAGGCAATGCAGTCAAAGAACCGGTTTTGCCTTTCACAGCGCCGTTAGTCAATTTCTCAACTTCATCAGCGTTGATACGCGCAGCGCGCTCGAGCAGACGAGAGTGGAGATAGAATACGTCGCCAGGGAAGGCTTCACGACCTGGTGGACGACGCAACAGCAACGAAATTTGACGGTAAGCAACAGCTTGCTTAGACAAATCATCGTAAACAATCAATGCGTCTTCACCGCGATCGCGGAAGAATTCACCCATCGTGCAACCTGAGTATGCAGCGATGTATTGCAGCGCAGCTGATTCAGAAGCGGCAGCAGCAACGACGATGGTATGAGCCAAAGCGCCGTGCTCTTCGAGTTTACGAACCACGTTCGCAATCGAAGATGCTTTCTGGCCAATCGCAACGTAGATACACGTAACACCAGTACCCTTCTGGTTGATGATCGCGTCCAGAGCAACGGCGGTCTTGCCGGTCTGACGGTCACCAATGATCAACTCACGCTGACCACGACCTACTGGCACCATAGTATCGATTGATTTGATACCGGTTTGCAGTGGTTGTGATACAGATTGACGGGCGATAACGCCTGGTGCAATTTTTTCAATCGGAGCTGATTCGGTAGTACCCAGTGGGCCTTTACCATCGATAGGCTGACCCAAAGCGTTTACTACGCGGCCAACCAGCTCACGACCGACTGGAACTTCCAGAATGCGGCCAGTACATTTAACCTCATCGCCTTCGGCGATGTGTTTGTAGTCACCCAGAATTACGGCACCTACGGAATCACGCTCCAGATTGAGCGCCAAGCCGAAGGTATTACCCGGGAATTCCAGCATCTCGCCTTGCATAACTTCAGACAGGCCGTGCACGCGCACGATACCGTCAGTTACCGACACAACAGTACCAGTCGTGCTGGCCTGTGCGCCTTGCGGCAGATTCTGGATCCGAGCTTTAATCAGTTCACTGATTTCGGACGGATTAAGTTGCATGATTTCTCCTAACTCTTCAGGCTCGTTGCAAGAGCAGTTAATTTGCCGCGTACTGAGGCATCAATAACCAGATCACCGATCGTTACTTTCACACCACCGATCAAATCGGGGTTTACGCTAACATCGGCTGTGATCTTGCGTTTGAGTTGCTGATTGAGCGTAGCCGTCAGTTCGGCCAGTTGGGCATCAGTCACAGCAAAAGCAGACTCGATATGCGCTTGCGCTACACCTTCGTCTGCCGCTTTCAGTTCTTCGAATAAAGCCGCTACGGCCGGAAGGGCCGTAAAGCGACTGTTTTCAATCACTGTTGCCAGGAAGTTTTTAACCTCTGCGTTAGCATCAACGCCCAGGAGCCCGACCAACAGCTCCTGAACCTGAGTAGCAGAACACTTTGGATTAGCCACTACGTCAAGGGCATCCTTGTTCCCTGCGATGCTCGCAAGGTTGGCAAGTACGTCCGACCACAGAGGCAAGGTATTGCTCTCTTTGGCCAAGCGGAATACCGCTTCAGCGTAGGGTCTAGCGACGGTTATAAGTTCTGCCATGACTGTTCTTACAATTCCGCTTTGATAGATGACAGCATTTCAGCATGCTTGGCAGCGTCTACTTCGCGCTGCAGAATCTTCTCGGCACCAGCGACTGCCAAAGAGGCAACTTGCTGACGGAGTGTTTCTTTTGCATGTTGAATTTGCTGCTCGATTTCACCTTGAGCGCCAGCGATCAGGCGTTCGCCTTCAACTTTGGCATGGCTCTTGGCTTCATCGACGAGTTGTGCAGCGCGCTTTTCCGCTTGAGCAATGATCTCGGCTGCCTGTTGCTTCGCTTCACGCAGTTTGTCTGCTGATTTTTTCTCAGCATTTTCAAGATCTTGCTTTGCACGGTCAGCCGCAGCCAAGCCATCAGCGATGCGCTTGGCGCGCTCATCCATCATCTTGGTCAGCGGAGGCCAAACAAACTTCATCGTGAACCAGATCAGGATCGCGAAAGTGATCATCTGACCTATGAGAGACGAATTAAATTCCACGCTGAATGTCCTCCTTAAAGGCTGATCAAATGATTACTGAGCAGCAGCAGTCAGGGCAGCAAGGAATGGGTTGTTGAAGGTGTAAAGCATCGCAACACCAACGCCGATCATAGAGATCGCGTCCAACAGACCAGCGATAATGAACAGTTTAGTTTGCAAAACTGGGATCATTTCTGGTTGACGAGCAGAAGACTCGAGGAATTTACCGCCGAGGATTGCGAAACCGAGAGCGGTACCGATCGCAGCCAGACCAATGATGATCGCAGCAGCGATTACAGTCATACCTTGTACGGAAGCAATTACTTCAGGTGTTGCCATTTTTGATACTCCTAAGGGTTAAATCAAATTTACTAGGTTGGGTAAAACTGTGTCCGACGTCGTGCACCCAACCGACACACGCCAACGGACAGAAATCTTAGTGGTCTTCTACCGCCAAGCTCAGATACACGATGGTCAGCATCATGAATACAAAGGCCTGCAGCGTTACAACCAGAATGTGGAAGATCGCCCAAGGCGCGCCCAGCACCCAGTTGATCCACCATGGCAGCAAGGCGATCAAGATGAAGATCAACTCACCGGCATACATATTACCGAACAGACGCAGCGCCAGAGAGATTGGTTTAGCAGCTAATTCGATCAACTGGAAAGCAAAGTTCACCGGCATCAGAATGATGGTCATGACCAAGCCATCGGCGTGGAATGGCGCAGTAAACAACTCTTTAATCCAGCCAAACAAGCCCTTTGCAGATATCGAGAAACCAATGATCAGCAGCATTACAGTCAAAGACATTGCAAAAGTCTGATTTACGTCAGCCGTCGGTACAACACGCAAGTAAACGTGATGAGGATCAGCACCGAAGAAGGTGTAGCCAATCCATTGCGCCGCCATTGGCAGCAGATCAACAGGCAAGAAGTCCATTGAGTTCATCAGGAAAACCCAGCAAAAAATCGTCAAGCTCAATGGGCCGATGACTTTTGATTTTGCATGGAAAGCATCCTTGATCTGGTTGTCGACCATTTCAACAATCAGCTCGACAAAGTTTTGCAAACGACCTGGCACGCCAGCGGTAGCTTTGTTGGCGACATAAGCAAAAACGCCGACAAACAACAAACCCAAAATCAGCGCAACCCAGAAGGTATCCAAATGGATGCCACTGGCCGATTTGGCAAAGGTCAAATGGTGCTGGATATAACTAGTTGCATCTTGTGCCATGATTTCTTTTATTACCGTCTGTTAATTAAAAGCCCAAACCAGTAGGCACTAGCCGCTGCCAGGTATCCTACGAACACCCACAGCCATGCTGCCTGCCGATACAAAACAAATAACGCTGCAAAGCTGAGCAACGTCACACAAAGCTTGGCCATTTCGGCAGCAAAGTGGCGGCGCATGATTTCGGCTGGCGGCGCAAATTTCACGCTAAACGCGATCATTGCGTACAACACACTACCCAAAATGGCGATTAATCCACCCAAACCACTTGCAATTGCTGCTTTTTGACCCAAAATCAGTAAGAGCGCTACAGCGAGTACCACGGTGATCGCTAGCTGCAAGCGAATCACGCCCCGAATCTGTGCTGTCTTGACCATCGTCCCACCGTAAGTGAAACCCCGCGATTATACGGAGTAGATTTGCCCTACGTCAATTTTACACATTGACTTAGCGGCATTTATTTTTCAAATGATGCCAGACGGGTAAAGAGAAAAGCCTTTCTTTTTAAACGAGTAATCATCAATTCAGGATTGTCGCCACTTTTTGGTGCAGGCAGCGCACCAGATTTACATCCTTGCCAACAAGGCGTCCAGCTGGGCTTCGTTTTCATACTCAATAGTAATTTTGCCCTGCCCCTGCTTGCCCGTTACAATCCGTACCTTGGTCCCCAAACGCGCCGAAAGGTTCTCCTGACGCGCAATAATTTGCGGATCGGCAGCCAAAACCGGGTTTTGCTGCGGCTCGGCCTGCATTTTTTTCACCAGCGCCTCTACTTCGCGCACCGACAGACCTTTAAGCACCACATGCCTAGCCGCTTCCAGCTGACGATCTTCGCTCAGCGGCAGCAAGGCACGGGCGTGCCCCATATCCAGCTGCCCGGCGAGCAACATCTCGCGCACTGCAGGCGCCAGATTCAATAATCGCAGCAGATTGGCCACCGCCGAGCGCGACTTACCCAAAGCCTGCGCCGCTGCTTCCTGCGTCAGACCAAACTCGTCAACCAGGCGCTGAATGCCGATCGCTTCTTCGAGCGGATTCAGATTTTCCCGCTGGATATTCTCGATCAGGGCCATCGCCAGCGCCGCTTCGTCAGCAATGTCGCGCACCAACGCCGGAATTTCGGTCAAGCCCGCCAGCTGCGCCGCACGCCAGCGACGCTCGCCGGCGATGATTTCATAACGCTCGGCCTCCGCAGACTGATTGCTCGCAATCGAGCGCACCAGTATCGGCTGCATCAGGCCTTGCGCGCGAATCGACGCCGCTAGCTCTTGCAATGCGTCTTCGTCCATCAACGAGCGAGGCTGATATTTGCCCGGCTGCAGCAGCTCAACAGCCAGCGTTTTAAGCTCGTCGCTGGCCGATGGCTCGCCCATCAAGGCATCAAGACCACGCCCCAGACCTTTGAATTTTTTACTGACCATTACCATTCCAACGATTATTGATTGGGGTATCTATCGCAAAGCCAAGCTGGCTATGCTTTTGCAGCCATTACCACTACATCCATTACATTACGGGCATGGCTTCTTGTACGCCATGACGCGCCAGCAACTCTTCGGCCAGCGCCAGGTAGGCTTGCGCGCCTTTGGATGATTTGTCGTAAGCCAGAATCGGGCGGCCATAGCTCGGCGCTTCGGCCAGCCGCACATTACGCGGAATCACGGTGTGATACAGCTTGCTGGTGAAATGCTTCACTAGCTGATCGGACACCTGCTGCGCCAGCGTCGAGCGCGGGTCAAACATCGTGCGCAGCAAGCCTTCGATTTCAATTTTGCGATTGAGATTTTGCTTGATGCGTTTGAGCGTATTGACCAGATCGGACAAACCTTCGAGCGCGTAATATTCGCACTGCATCGGGATCATCACCGCGTCGGCGGCAACCAGACCATTGAGCGTCAGCAAATTAAGCGCCGGCGGGCAATCGAGAATGACAAAATCATATTGCCCCGCCACTTGTGCCAGCGCTGTTTTCAGCCGCATTTCTCGCGCTTCGGCATCCACCAGCTCAACCTCGGCACCGGCCAGATCACGGCTGGCGGGCAAGACATCAAAGCCACCCGACTCGGAGCGTTTCACCGTTGCGGCCATCTCGGACTCACCAATCAGCAGCGAATACACCGAATGGCGCAATTTGGTTTTATCGATGCCCGAGCCCATGGTGGCATTGGCCTGCGGATCGAGATCAACCAGCAACACCTGCTTGCCCAAATGCGCAAGGCTGGCGGCCAGATTGACGGCGGTGGTGGTTTTACCAACGCCCCCTTTTTGATTCGCAATCGCCAATATTTTCATTCATCCACTCTCTGTGCTCAGACCTTCACCGATTTGCTAGTTTACTCGGACAGCGCGGTTTTTTGATGGCAAATCGACGCGCAGCAATATTAAGTCCGCTTGCGGATGTGCACTAAATGCCGCTCGGCGTCCAATCCAGGCACGTGCAGCGCATCAATATGGTCGACGTATACGTTGGCAGACAAGCCTGCAGCTTCCTCCTGGGGATATACCCCTTTGAGTGCAGCCCATTTACCCCCATCAGCCAGCAAATGCTCGGTCCAGCGAATAAAGTCGCTCAAGTCGGCAAATGCCCGCGAAGTAATCACGTCAAATGGCGTATCGGCCTGCACGGCCTCGACTCGCCCGGTCACAATCTGGACATTGGGCAAAGCCAGCTCCAACACGGCCTGACGCAAAAACGTGGTTTTTTTATGATTGGAGTCGAGCAAAGTCAGTTTCCAGTCCGGACGCGCGATCGCAAACGGAATCCCCGGCGTGCCAAAGCCCGAGCCGACATCCACCATGCGGAGCGGCGTTGCAGGCAGGTGTTTGAGCGGTGCGAGCGAGTCGAGCAAATGGTGTGTCACCATGCGTTTGGGTTCGCGAATCGCAGTCAGGCTGTAGGTTTTATTCCATTTTTGCAGCAGCGCCACGTAGGCCAGCAGTTTGCTCTGCTGCGCCGCATCCAGCGGCAAATCCATTTCCGCCAGGCCTTGCGCCAGCATCGCCGCCAAATGGCCGTTCATAGCGTCACTCATTGGACATCCTTTACGGCCGGCTCATCGGCAACTGCCGCCATACGACTTTTCTTGATGTACACCACCAACAGCGCAATCGCGGCCGGTGTGACACCGGAAATTCGCGAGGCAATACCCAGTGTTTGCGGGCGCTGCGTACTCAATTTCTGCTGAATTTCTTTCGACAAGCCCGGCACCTGGGTGAAGTCAAAATCATCGGGCAGAGCCACGTCTTCCAGCGTATCGCGCTTGGCGACTTCGCCTTGCTGGCGCTCGATATAACCTTGGTATTTCACCTGGATTTCAATTTGCTCGGCGACTTTTTCATCCGCCACGCCGGGACCTGCGACTTCCAGACTCATCAGGCTTTCGTAGGTGACTTCCGGACGGCGCAGCAGGTCGGCCAGCGTGTACTCGCGTTCAATCGCCTTGCCCAATACTCGTTCGGCTTCTGCTGCGACCAGAATACGCGGGTTCACCCACGTTGATTTCAGACGCTCGAATTCCTGCGAGATCGATTCGCGTTTTTCGCTGAACAAAGCCCATTGCGCATCGCCAACCAGACCAAGGCGGCGGCCGTGCTCGGTCAGGCGCAAATCGGCGTTGTCTTCGCGCAATTGCAAGCGGAACTCAGCGCGGCTGGTAAACATACGGTATGGCTCGGTAACGCCCTTGGTGATTAGATCGTCGACCAATACCCCCAGATAGGCTTCGTCGCGGCCTGGGCACCACGGCGCTTCGTCGCGGGCATACAGCGCAGCGTTCAAGCCAGCAAACAAGCCTTGCGCCGCAGCTTCTTCGTAACCGGTAGTCCCGTTAATCTGGCCCGCAAAATACAGACCTTTGATCGCTTTCGATTCAAAACTGTTTTTCAATGCGCGCGGATCGAAATAATCGTATTCAATCGCATAGCCCGGGCGCAGAATGCGCGCGTTTTCCAAGCCTTCAATCGATTGCAAAGCCGCGAGTTGAATATCAAACGGCAAACTGGTTGAAATGCCGTTTGGATAAAATTCATTGGTATCAAGGCCTTCGGGTTCAAGGAAAATCTGATGACTGTCTTTATCGGCAAAACGGTTGATTTTGTCTTCGATACTTGGGCAATAGCGCGGGCCCACGCCTTCAATCTTGCCGGTAAACATCGGGCTGCGATCAAAACCGCTGCGGATAATATCGTGCGTTTTCAGGTTGGTATGCGCGATCCAGCACGGCAGTTGCTTCGGGTGCATCTCGCGCGAGCCGCGCAATGAAAACACCGGCTCAGGCGTATCACCCGGTTGAATGCCGAGCACGTCAAAATTGATCGTGCGGCCATCAATGCGCGGTGGCGTACCAGTTTTCAGGCGGCCGACAGGCAGTTGTAATTCGCGCAATTTTTGCGACAAGGTAATCGACGCCGGATCGCCAGCGCGACCGCCAACGTGATTTTCCAGGCCAACGTGGATTTTGCCGCCAAGGAAAGTACCGGCCGTTAGCACCACGGCGCTGGCGCGGAACTCGATGCCGATTTGCGTGACCGCACCAACGACTTTGTCGCCGTCCAGAATCAGGTCATCAACGGCTTGCTGGAACAGGTCGAGGTTCGGCTGATTTTCCAGCATATGGCGAATCGCCGCTTTGTAGCGCACGCGATCAGCCTGCGCCCGCGTCGCGCGCACTGCCGGGCCTTTACTGGAATTGAGCGTTTTAAACTGGATGCCGCTCATATCAGTCGCCAAAGCCATCGCGCCGCCGAGCGCGTCGACTTCCTTGACCAAATGGCCTTTGCCGATACCGCCAATCGAAGGGTTGCAACTCATCTGCCCCAGCGTTTCGATATTGTGCGTGAGCAGCAAGGTTTTGCGCCCCATGCGCGCGCTGGCCAGCGCAGCTTCGGTGCCAGCATGGCCGCCACCAACAACAATCACATCATAACGATCAGGGTAAAGCATGGCGCATGGCCTCGAACAGCGGTAAAGGGGCAATATTCTACGCTAAAACAGGCACTTGGGTAAGCAAGATAGATGCTCATCATCATCATGAAAATTTCAGTTAGCGCTGCAAACTTGCTCTACAGTAATAAGAACCGTTTCTATATAAGGGATAAAATGTGTTTAACGTCGCTACCCGCCTCATGGCACAGTTAAGATACCCGAAAAAATTCCTAATTGTTTCAGTACTTTTTGCCGCTCCTACCGTTGTTTTATTATTTTTTGTCTGGTTTGCTGCAATAGATGATATTACCTTTGCCAAGCAAGAGCGGCGTGGGGTGGAATTGCTAAAACACCTCTATCCACTCTGGGTTGGCAGCCTAGATACACCCGCGGCAGGCTCAAGCCCGAATTCTATCCATTTAAAGGAACTTCAGCAGAGCAATGCCGAAGTTGGCGAGGATTTGCAAGTAGCGAAAGAAGTAACGGCAGTTGTATCACAACTCGAATCGGCCAGCTCAAGCGCAACGGATCCTTTGAGCAGCAAGCTCTTTGATTTAATCGCCCAGATTAATGACAACTCCAATTTGATCCTAGATCCGGAAACCGCCAGCTATTATGTTGGCGACCTCACCATCGGAAAACTACCTAGTCTCGTCAATGATTTAACTCAAGCTCAACTGCAGATTGAACAAGGACAGTTTAATGAGCAAAAAACTCAGCTCATCTTATTGACTGCACCTGATCGGCTCAATGCAACTCGCCAACAAATCGAGAGCGCCATTCGTAAAGTAAACGGAAGCGAGCCTGCCGTTGCCACGCAATTGCAAAGCGCATTTCAAATCCTTTCTCAGCAACTCGAGCAATATAGCGCGCAATATCAACGACAAATTGTTCAACCATTACAAAGTCAGCAGCTACCCACGCCAAATCAGGGCGAGATTAAACGACTGCGCACCTCAGTAATTGAGGCAGCCAATCAGCTGAGCAATCTGGGTTATGAACAACTTGATTTATTACTCAAGCAACGCATTGAGGGACGGCGAATTAAATTACTCGTGGCCTTCTCAACCGCCCTCATCGCTTTTTTAAGCGCCGCATGGTTATTAACTGGTTTTTATCTCTCTACACAGCGAAATTTACAACGTCTCAAAACGGCATTTCAAAATGTCGCGGAAGGCGATTTTTCAATTCCGCAAGCGTTGTCGGGCAATGATGAACTGACCGAACTCAACGTCGGCTTAGGACGTCTCGTGGAAAACTTGCGTGACTTTAGTGCTGAACAAATCAGCATGGCGAATGCACATGAAAATGGTGATATTCATTGCATTATGAATAGCGAACGATTTAGCGGAGGCTATCGAGAAATGGTTGAGCGTGTTAACGAGCTTGTTCGCTCACACACGGGCATTCAAATGAAAATGGTGGCGCTCACTAGCTTATATACCCAAGGTGAGTACAGCCTGCATATGGATAGTATGAAAGGCTTAAAAGCAATGATTTCAACCGAGATTGATCATGTCAGAGAACGAATGGAATTGGCTGCGTCAGAGGCGGAATTTACACTCAGAGTAAAACAGGCTCTTGATCAAGTCTCCACTCCGGTACAAATTGCTGATGAGCAAGGCAAAATTATGTATTTCAACCTCGCTTGCAAAGGCCGTTTTGCGCAACATGCCGGCTTAAATAACGTCAGCGACTTATTACACACCCGCTTAAATTCCTTGCTACAGCACGCCAATCAATTACAAGGCATGGTCAAACACACACGCAGTGCGGATGTACGCCTTGGTACAGGCACATACACGGTGACGCTCAGCCCAATTCTTGATGCCGAAGACAACATCGTCGGGCAAGTGGTTGAATGGCAAGACCGCACCGATGAACTAGCAACCGCGAACGAAATTGCAGCCTTGGTCAATCGCGCAGCCAATGGCGATTTATCAGGCCGCATCGATTTAACCGGAAAAACCGGCTTTTTTGCCGAACTTGGGCAAAACCTGAATCAATTATTAAACACCAATGAACAGGGTCTTTCCGACATTAATCACATCTTAGCCGCTTTGGCCCGTGGCGATTTAACACAAGAAATGACCGGTCAGCGCAAAGGGATATTTGACGAGTTACAACACAATGCTAACACCACCATTAGCCAATTAAGCCAAATTATTGCTGAGATTCGTGGCGCATCTAGTGCAGTGGCCGACAGCGTCAATTCCTTAGTTGGTGGCAATACCGAACTGACCGAACGCAGCCATCGACAAGCAGAAGCATCGAAAAAGACAGCCCAAACTGCCGCCAAAATCAGCGCTATGGTGAAAAGCAACGCAGAAACTACGGCATCAGCCAGCCAATTGGCCAGTACCGCCTCGAAACAAGCGAATGCTGGGCGTGAAACCATGGATCAAGTGACCAATGCAATGGCTAGGTTGACGCAAAGCGCGCGTCAAATTGCGGACATCACCAGTCTCATCGATGGCATTGCCTTTCAAACCAATATTCTGGCACTCAATGCCGCCGTAGAAGCTGCACGCGCGGGTGATTCGGGTCGTGGCTTTGCTGTCGTTGCCGCAGAGGTACGAAATCTGGCGCAACGTTCAGCCAGTGCCGCTAAAGACATCAAAACCCTTATTGATGCTTCTGTTACCGAGATTCATCAAGGCCATCAGTTGGCGACACAATCCGCAACCCAAGTCCATGATGTCGTCAATCAGGTTCGTAGCCTCACCGATATGCTGAAGGAAATTGACCATGCATCACGCGAACAAAGCATGGGCGTGAATGAAATGAGCCAATCGATTGCGGCCATTGATACGGATGTGCAAGAAAACAGAGCGCTCTCGAATCGACTATCGCAAAACTCGAGCGAAATGATGTCACAAACTCAGCGACTTGATTCGGCAGTCTCGGTATTTCAAACCTAAACACAATAAAATAGGCCCGTAAAGACGGGCCTTTTACCAATGTATACGCTGCAAATCCAAATCAAACAATACCTACAGCAATATACCCTCTAAATATCAAAGGCCTTTGCTGCTTCTAAAGCAGCACCGACTATACCCGCCTCATTTTTCAAAGTGGCCGCAACTAACTCAAAGCGCAGATTCTTCATCTCGGGGATGAATTTATCGGCTTTTTTGCTCACGCCACCGCCAATAATCACCAGATCTGGCGAGAACAGCAGTTGCAAATGCTCCAGATACGCATTCAGCCGCGGGTTGTAATCTTTCCAGCTGAGCTCTTTGTCTTCCTTGACCTTGGCCGAGCAATATTTCTCGGCAATCATGTCTTTCGGGAAAATCAGATGGCCAAACTCGGTATTGGTAATCAGCTTGCCATCGACAATCAGCGCGCTACCAATGCCGGTACCCAGCGTGATCACGATAATTTTGCCGCCACGGCCTTTGGCTGCACCAAAAGCCACTTCCGCCGCTCCCGCTGCATCGGCGTCATTGAGCATGATCAAGGGCAAGCCCGTTGCTGCTGACAGGATTTTTTGTGCCGGCGCGTTAATCCAGCTTTGATCTACATTGGCGGCTGACAGGGTGACGCCATTATGTACAATGGCCGGGAAGGTACAACCAATCGGGCCACGCCATTGGAAATGGTCAACAATCTGCTTGACCACTTTGCCCACGGCTTCGGGCGTCGCAGGCTGCGGCGTTTCAATACGGTGACGCTCGGCGACTAGCTCGCCGGTTTCAACATTCACTGGCGCACCCTTGATCCCGGTGCCGCCGATATCAATCCCCAAAACAATTCGTGGCGTTGCTGTAGTCATCGTCTTTTTCATCAAAGAAAGTTGGGCTTAGTGTGCCATTCAAAATAAAGGCCACCAACACGATAAAACCCGTATGTGCCGGCCTATTCGCGCTTACTTGGGCTGGATATTGCGCAGCTGGATCAGACGGGCTTTGTCAGCCTCGGCTTTTTCCTTGATTTTGACCAGCTCAAGCTCTTGTCGGGCTAATGATTGATTAATTGTCTTGATCTCGTCGCGATTTAGATCAAGCTCTGTTTGCAAATCGGCTGAGATCGGTTTTTTGTTCTTTTTTAAACGCTCAACCTGCTGATTCAGTCGATTCTGGCGCTCTTGCAGCGTTTGCAAACGCAAGCGATTGGTTTGCTGGGCAGCGGCCAGCGCTTCAATCTGGCGGTCACGCAGAAGATCGACTTCTTCAGGCTTGGAAAATGATTGTAGCAAGGCTCTGTCTTTGCGACGTTGCTCGGTAGCGAGACGTTGCCGCTCCAGCTCTGCGGCGCGCTCGGCCTCACTCAGGTTATTGCCGATATTGCGGGCGCGACCATGCTTGTCCAGCTCGGTCACGTCCTTGCTCTGGCCGGACGGCGGTTTATCACTAAATTGCACCTTGCCGTTCTCGTCGACCCAGCGGTAAAGCGTAGCCCCCTGAACGCTCAGAGCCATCGTGCACAGCAAAGCAAAAGCAATAAAACGCCGCATAACTTAACCTTGATCTATCCCGTACTGGCTACGGTATTGTTGGACTTTGGCCAGATTCTCAGTCATTCCGTCCTGATCAGCAAGGAAAGTCAGCAAATCTTGCAAAGATGCAATAGGGATAACCGGAATGCCGAATTGCTGCTCGACTTCCTGTACCGCAGAGAGCTCTCCCTGGCCGCGCTCCATGCGATCAAGTGCAATCAATACACCTGCCGGCTCGGCACCTGCGGCACGGATCATATTCACCGATTCGCGCACCGAAGTACCAGCGGAAATCACATCATCAATAATCATCACGCGCCCCTTGAGTGGCGCACCGACCAGCACCCCACCCTCGCCGTGATCTTTCGCTTCTTTGCGATTGAAGACAAAGGGCACATTGTGGCCGGCGTTAGCCAGCGCCACCGCTGTGGCCGAGGCCAGCACAATCCCTTTATAAGCAGGCCCAAACAGCACATCAAACTGAACTTTTGATGCCAAGGCGGCCTGCGCATAAAACCGCGCCAATTCGCCGACCGACGTACCGTCGCTAAACAAACCTGCATTAAAGAAGTACGGCGAGTTGCGACCCGCTTTGGTGATAAAATCGCCAAAACAGAGTACTTTCTGCTCAACGGCAAAGCGGATGAAATCTTGACGGAAGTTAGTCATCGGATAGTCCTGAAGCTGTAGGTAGTGGACAAAAGTATCCACGCTAGGCGAAGCCGCGTGGGAACTTTTGCTTTAACACTTAATTTCACAATACCCGTAAGCATAGCATTACAAGGATACGTCGCGTGCGCATTATTTCTGCCAATTTGAACGGGATTCGTTCTGCCACGACCAAAGGTTTTTTTAACTGGCTCGCCAGCCAGAACGCCGATGTCATCGGCGTGCAGGAGTTGAAAGCCCAGGAGGCCGACCTCAAGCCCGAGCATACGCCCGCCGGGTTTCATGCTTATTTCCACTATGCAGAGAAAAAAGGCTACAGCGGCGTCGCTCTCTATTGCCGCCGCGAGCCCGACGAGGTCATTACCGGATTGGATATTGCCGACATCGATGCGGAAGGGCGTTATCTGGAAGTGCGCTTTGGCAAGCTGTCGGTGGTGTCGCTCTATCTGCCATCGGGTTCGTCATCCGAAGAGCGCCAAGAGGTGAAATTCAGCTTTCTGGAACGCTTCTGGCCACGGCTGAACGCGCTGCGCGAGTCGGGCCGTGATGTGATCATCATGGGCGACTGGAATATCGCACATCACGAGATTGACCTGAAAAACTGGAAAGGCAATCTGAAAAATTCGGGCTTTCTGCCCGAAGAGCGCGCCTGGATGACCCAGCTGCTCAATAGTGGCTGGGTCGACACCTGGCGCACACTTTACCCGCAAATCCCCGGCTACACCTGGTGGAGCAATCGCGGCCAGGCTTATGCCAAAGACGTGGGTTGGCGGATCGACTATCAGATAGCAACACCTGCGCTCGCGGCCACCGCGACTGCGGCCAGTATTTATAAAGACGAGAAGTTTTCCGATCACGCGCCGCTGATTGTGGATTACGACTATCCGCTGGCGCTTTAATACACCCCAATGTATTGCCCCCAATAACAATCAGAACAAGCCCTACAGCGATATACCCATGAATATCAATCACTACCTTGCGGTCTTTAACAATCGCCGCATCGCTGCGGCGATGTTTCTGGGCTTCGCTTCGGGCTTGCCGCTGGCGCTCACCGGCTCGACCTTGCAGGCGTGGCTATCGGACGCCGGTCTCGACATCAAAACCATCGCCTGGTTCACCTTGGTCGGCCAGCCGTATACGTGGAAATTTCTGTGGTCGCCATTAATTGATCGTTTCCCGATGCCGTTTCTTGGGCGGCGGCGTGGCTGGATGTTGCTAGCGCAGCTGGCCTTGGCGGGAGCGATTGCAACGATGGGCGGGCTGGACCCGCAAACGCATCTGGCGACTTTTGCCGTACTGGCGATTCTGGTGGCGTTTTTCTCGGCAACGCAGGATGTTGTTATCGACGCTTATCGAACCGAAACCCTGCATCAAACCGAGCGCGGCGCGGGTGCGGCGGTCGGCGTGTTTGGCTACCGCATGGCGATGCTCACCTCAGGGGCGCTGGCCTTGATTCTGGCCGATGGCATCCTGAGCTGGCAGCAAACCTATTGGGTAATGGCCGCCTTGATGGCGGCAATGGCGGTGGTGACGCTGCTCTCGCCCGAGCCGGAAGTGCAGTACCAGCCGCCACGCTCGCTGCGCGAAGCGATTGTCGAGCCGCTGCATGAGTTTTTCAGCCGTGATGGTGCCATCATGCTCTTGGTGCTGGTCGTCGCGTATAAATTGGGCGACGCGTTTGCTGGCAGCCTGTCGACCAAATTTCTGCTCGATATGGGCTACGCCAAAACGCAAATCGGCTCGGCCAATAAAGTGTTTGGCATGATCGCCACGATTGTCGGCGGCTTTAGCGGTGCGGTGCTGATGCTGCGCTGGGGGCTGTTTCGCTCGCTCTTGGTATTTGGCGTGCTGCAGGCGCTGACGAATCTGGGCTACTGGCTGATCGCGCTACACGGCGCGCCCAGCTTGCCACTGCTGTATTTTGCGATTGGTGGCGAGAATCTGGCGGGTGGCATGGGGACAACGGCTGCCGTCGCGCTACTGATGAGCTTGTGCAATCCGCGTTTTACCGCGACCCAGTTTGCTTTGCTATCGGCACTGGCAGCGTTTGGCCGCGTGTATGTCGGCCCAGCTTCGGGCTATTTGGTGGTTGCTCTCGGTTGGGCGCATTTCTTTGTGTTCTCGGCCATCGTCGCGATTCCGGGCTTGCTGCTGGTTCTGTATTTACGCAAAACCATCACCGCGCTGGATGCGCCGCGTGAATTGCCGGGCGACGATTAAGCGCTAGCGAGTTGCCACAGCTGCTGCGCATCACAATAAAACGCTGGCAATCGCGGAGCATCTCCGGCGATCCAGCGTTTTTTATCGGCCACATTCAGCTGCTTGATGGCGTATTCAAGCTTAAGTGCCACGCTGCGGTTGGCGCATGGCAGCACCAGCGCAATGGATTCGGGCGGGTGGGCGCGGGTGTATTTGGCGCCTTTGCCCGCTTGATGTGCGGCAAAGCGCTTGGCTACATCGACCGCTACGCCGGTGTACAAACTGCCGTCGCGGCAGCGCAAAAGATAAACAAACCACGGCTGCATTGGCAGGAAACTCGTCTGTTGGCGCACTGGGCCATAACGATACCCGAAAATAACAAAACCCCGCACTGCGGGGTTTGGCTTGCGGCAAAAACCGGATAATCAGTTTTTTGGCATGATGTCGTTATTGACGAATTTAATGCCCTTGATGGCTTCGGCGATCATACCGGCTTGCGCCATTTGCTCGCCTTCATCAACCGAACCGCTTAATTTCACGTCATAGGTATCAGTGGCCTTCACTTGGATATCAAATGGCTTCAAAACAGGGTCAGCGTCGAGCGCCGCTTTGGTTTTCATGGCCAGACAAGCCCAAACACAAGCGTCGGAAGCTTGGGCTGTATTGAAGGTAGCAGCGGCGAGCAAAGTCGCGATCAGGGCAATGCGTTTCATCTTGTCTTCTCTCTGAATGTGGCCCACAGGGCTTGGATATGCTGGCGATTCTAGTTGGTGCACATTACAGAAAGATTTAATTTTCAAGACAAATTCAAGACAGAGCGCCCACGCAGCCCGGATCAAAGATCAATTCGCATGCGTGCAAGGTGCTTGTTACACTAGAGCCTGCTAATTCATAGCTCAACGTCATTCAAGCCCGAGCCCATGCTGCCCAACGATTTCACTCCCGCACATACCCATACCGAGCATATCCACGCAGAAGATATTGTCATTGCCCTACATGGCAATACCCTGCTATGCGATCAAAGCGGTCTGGCCAGCATGGCGCACATTGCGCGCCTGCCCAGCGCCGATTATCAGCTCATCATTGGCCATTATCAGGGGCGGGCTGTCCATTTGCTGTACTGGCGCGAGCTAGCATTGCCCGACACACTGAAAGCGCTGGAGCTACGCGCCAGCCATGCGCTGATTGGCGAAGAATTATGGCTGCTGGCCGGGCGCGCCAGCCAGATTGCCACCTTTTATCACACGCACCGCTTTTGCGGCGTGTGCGGCGCGTCGACCCGGCCTTTGGCGCACGAGGCGGCGTGTGAATGCAGCAGCTGCGGTCATCGCGTCTGGCCACGCATTTCACCCGCGGTGATGGTACTGATCCGGCGCGGGAACGAGATCTTACTTGCACGCTCACCACATTTTCGCGCTGGCATGTATAGCGCCGTGGCCGGTTATGTCGAGCCTGGAGAAAGCCTGGAGCAATGCGCGCACCGCGAGGTACTCGAAGAAGTCGGCGTGCGGATTAAAAATCTGCACTGGTTTGGCAGCCAGAGCTGGGCTTTTCCGCATTCCTTGATGCTGGCCTTTATTGCCGACTACGAGTCCGGCGAAATCGTCTGCCAGGAAGGCGAAATCGAAGATGCGCGCTGGTTTGATCTGACCGCGCTACCCGATTTGCCAAGCAGCTACAGCGTGGCGTGGCGGCTGATTGATGCGGTACGTCGGGGTGAGGCGGTTTAACTCATCGATAAGAAATCGCCAAACACTGCGCTAGAAAACGTAGCGAGAGGCACGAGGACAAGGCAACACGAAAAACCGGAATGTACTCGAGTACATAAGGATTTTTAGCGATAACACAGTAATCGTGCCTCGCAGTCGTTTTCTAATTCTTACGCAGCACCAGCGTTGCGACACCACCCGCCACCAGCCCCCAGAACGCCGAGCCGATACCGAATAGCGTCACGCCCGAAGCGGTGACGACAAAAGTGATGATCGCCGCTTCGCGATGCGCTTCTTCACGCACCGCGAGCGCCAAACCATTGCCGATGATGTTGAGCAGCGCCAGACCGGCGACGACCATCACCAATTCCTTTGGAAAAGCAGCAAACAGCGCGGCAACCGTCGCGCCAAAAATACCGATCAGCACGTAAAACACACCGGCTGCGACGGCGGCAACGTAGCGTTTGGCGGCATCTTCGTGCGCGTCTTTACCCATACAGATCGCTGCAGTAATCGCCGCCAGATTGATCGCAAAAGCGCCAAATGGCGCCAGCACCAGGGTGGTGAAACCTGTCCAGCTAATAATCGGCGAAATCGGCGGGCGGTAGCCGTTGGCGTGCAGCACGGTGACGCCGGGCACGTTTTGCGACGCCATCGTCACCATAAACAGCGGTAGCGCGACGCTGGCGACGCTTTGCCAGCTTAATGTCGGTGTCGTCCACACCGGCATCGCCAGCTCGAATGAAATACTCCCCAGATGTAATTGCCCCTGCGTCGCTGCCAGTATAGTGCCAACGAGCAATACCCCCACTATGGCGTAGCGTGGCTGCCAGCGACGCAGAAGCAAATACGTCACGATCATGCTAATTGCCAGCCAGAGCTGGCTTTGCAAAGCGGTAAAAGCGCCAAAGCCAAAGCGCAACAAAACACCTGCCAGCATCGCGGAGGCCAGTGCCAGCGGAATGCGCTGCATCGCGCGTTCAAACCAGCCGGTCAGTCCCACCAGCAAAATCAGCGCACCCGACAGCATAAATGCGCCAATCGCTTCGGGCATGCTGATGCCCGCAACGCTGGTGACCAACATCGCCGCGCCCGGCGTCGACCACGCAGTGACCACCGGAACGCGATAGCGCAACGACAAACCAATACACGTCAGCCCCATCGCCAACCCCAGCGCCCACATCCACGACGCTGTTTGGGCGGGCGTGGCATGCAGCGCTTGCGCGGCCTGGAACACAATCACCGCCGAGCTGGTAAAACCCACCAGCACCGTCACAAAGCCCGCAACCAGCGCCGAGAACGAAAAATCTTTCAATACCTGCATGCCCACTCCCCAAGGTCCGGCTTTATTCTGGCGGTTTTGGCGGGCAGCGGCAAACACAGATTGGCGCAGATTAAGCCAGAACATCTGGTTACAGCGTGCCGGGTTGACGGCTTACAGATGATGAAGGCATGATCAAGGCATGAAAGCCATCAAAACCCATTACACCTATTTGATCGCCCTCCATGCCCACGCTGCTGCGTGGCTGCTAGTCGCGCCTGCGCGCTAGCGTTCGCCTGTTTTGGCATCGTTACCGCGGAAAACCATCCCGCGGCAGGCGATCCCTCCCCGGGTAGTTTCCGCCTCACCTGGGAGTAGCACTATGTTTAGGCACATCACCTCGCGTTTCAGCCCCTACCAGATTGGCGTTATTCTGGCTTTTCTGGCTTCAACCGGCTTTGCCGCCAAAGCCATTTTCGCCAAACTGGCCTACCGCTACGGCGTGGATGCGGTCACTCTAGTCACTTTGCGCATGATCCTCGCGGGTTCGGCACTGCAAATAATCCGCTTTTATCGGGCTGCCCCGACCGAGCCATTGAGTTACGCACAAAAATGGGGCATTGTCGGGCTGGGCATTCTGGGCTATTACCTTTCCAGCATTCTGGACTTCATTGGGCTGGAAACCGTCAGCGCCAGCCTGGAACGCCTGATTTTGTGCCTCTATCCAACCTTTACCATTGTGCTTGGCGCCATTTTGCTGGGGCAAACCATTTCAAAACGCGTGCTGCTGGCCATGCCATTAACGTATCTGGGCATTGCACTGGTCTTGCTACCAGATCTGGCGCATGCCCGCTCCGACTGGGCTGGCATTCTGTTTGTTCTGGCCAGCACCCTGTGCTTTGCCTTGTATATGACGCTAAGCCCCAAACTCATTACCCAGGTCGGGTCGATGCGTTTTACCGAGCTGGGGCTCACAGTGTCCAGCCTTGCCATGCTGCTGCATTTTGTACTCGCCCGCCCAATCGGCACGCTGGTACAAACACCCGAGGTCTGGGCTTATGCCGGTTTGATCGCAGTGTTCTCGACCATTTTACCCGTCTACGCCACAACGGCAGCGATGCAACGTATCGGTGGAGGGCGCACTGCATTGATAGGCAGTTTTGGGCCGGTACTGACGATTATTTTTAGCGTCAGTATTCTGGGTGAAACACTGGGCGCACTACAATGGCTGGGTGCGGCGATTGTACTGGCCGGGGTCTGGATCGTTGGCAAGAAAGGCTAGGGTCTGCTATCACGGTAAATAGGCAAGCTGTTTGCCAAGGAGAAACAATGTTTCAGCCATCGTCATCATCAACAAAGAATCATGCCGGTGCTTTGCAGCCTGGCATGGCGGAGGCATGATGACGATGAACAGCTTTGCCAGTCACAGCGTCAGCACTGGCAGCGCCCGGCCAGCTGCAAGCAGCGCCGGGATGAACAACACCCAGTCGAGCATTCAGGAAAGAATGGGCGCGCCCAAGCTGAATGCCGACGCCATTTTAAAACCGCCAAATCCGCTCGATAGAATTCCAGCCACAGCCAAAGTCATTGCAATCGGCACCTCAACTGGCGGCACCCAGGCCCTGGAAGCCATTTTACCCAAGCTGAAAAAGACGTGTGCCGGCATTGTGATTGTGCAGCATATGCCGGAAAAATTTACCGGCAGTTTTGCCGCGCGGCTCAATAGCCTGTGCGAAATCGAAGTTCGCGAGGCCCGCAACAATGACCGGATAGAACCCGGCTTGGCCTTGATCGCACCCGGTGGAAAGCACATGCTATTGCGCCGAAGCGGCATGCAATATTTTGTCGAAGTGATGGCAGGCCCATTGGTGAGCCGCCACCGGCCATCGGTTGATGTGCTGTTCCGTTCGGTAGCCTGCGCCGCAGGCCGCAATGGAGTTGGCTATATTCTGACTGGAATGGGCGACGATGGCGCGCGAGGATTGCGCGAAATGCTGGATGTGGGCGCCAAGACTTTTGCCCAAAACGAATCGAGCTGCGTGGTCTTTGGCATGCCCAAAGAAGCCTTGAGCATGGGCGCTACTCGCGATGTACTGCCGCTGGAGCGTGTTGCCGAATCAATCAGCCAGTATCGCTAACAGTTAGCAGCCCAATGGACACCGAGGCCACCCAGACCATGGTGTCCTGATTTTTCTTAGCGCACCTTGAATCGTTGCACCGTTTGCGAGAGCTGGCTGGACATCGATTCAAGCTGGCTGATGGAATCAACCATATTGCGCACGGCCACCGAGTTTTCTTCGGCCATCTGGGCGATCTGCTCCACATTGACGGCAATATCGCGTGCCGCCATTCTTTGCTCCTGCACTTGCTCGGAAATACCGAAGACCGATTCAACCACATTGCTGCTGCTGGCATTGATCTTGCCAATGCTGTCGCTGGCCTGATTCGCCAGATTCAGTCCTTCGCCAACCCGGCGGCTGCCATTGCTCATGCGAACTACAGCATCCTGGGCGCTACCCTGTATCGAACTCACCATCGCGGTAATTTGCGATGCCGACTGGGCGGTTCGCTCGGCCAGTTTGCGCACTTCATCGGCCACCACGGCAAAGCCGCGCCCCATATCACCAGCACGTGCAGCTTCAATCGCCGCATTCAACGCCAGCAAATTGGTCTGGTCGGCCACGTCCTTGATGACGACGACAATGCTGCCGATTTCTTCAATATTGCGTCCCAGCTCGGTAATTTGCTGTGCCGCGCTATTCACTTCACCGGAAATGGCCTGCATTTCCCTTACCGCAGCACCCACATCGCCACTGCCAACCTGTGCCAGTTGGCCTGCATCACGCGCTTTTTGCTCGACATCAACCGAATTGTGCGCCACCTGATCCATGCTGACGCTCATTTCTTCAACGGCTGCGGCCATATTGCTCGCCGCCGACGATTGCGAATCGGTTCCGCTATGAATCTGCTGCGATGCATGGCTTAGGGTACGGGCAGCGTTGGCGACATCGTGCGAGTTATCACGAATCTGGCCGATAATCTGCGTCAGGTTTTCCTGCATCTTTTTCAGCGATGACAGCAGCAGACCGATTTCATCCTTGCCAATAGTCTGCCCGCGCCAATCGTGGGTCAAATCTCCGGCGGCAATTTTCTCTGCCACATTGCTGGCGGCAAGCAGCGAGCGAATCACCTGATTGGCAATCAGCAAAGCCAGTGCCAGACCCGTAATAATGGCCAGCACGGCCACGATGGAAATCACGCTCAGCGCCGCAGTCGTTCCGCTGGCCACCTGCTGTTTGCCGTCTTCCATCACCGAGCCCTGATGGCGAACCAGCTTGAGCACAGCGTCACGGTAGGCATTACTCACCGGGGCGTAGATATTATTGATAAAAGTAGCGCCGGTGGTGCGATCAAGCTGGAACTGGCTGACCAGAGTCACTTTCTGTTTGGCAATCGCCTCATGGACACGCCCCACTTCGTCCATCAGCGCTTTCGATTGCGCGTCCATTGGCATGGCTTTGAGCCTAGTCAGCAGCGCATTTTCACGCTGCAATTGCTCGTCGAGCTTTTTCAGCTCGGTATCCATGCCTTCGTAATCTTCGGCCAGGGCGGCATTACGGAACAGCAAATCGGTTTCATACGCCACCATCACCAACTCATTGGCTGCGACGGCGGCGGGATAACGCTCGCCAACCAGCTCGCCAATCTTGCTTTTGATGGTGCCCAAACTCATCAAAGCGGCGAGTGTAACTACTAGCAGCAAGACCAAAACCAGGCCAAATCCTGCCATTAACCGAGCCTTTACACCCCAAGTCTTCATCGCTTTACCCGCTCCCCGGCGTTAAAAATCACCAATCCTTACAATGATAGGTGGCTTATACTGCAAAGCAAGAAGTATACTCTAAATCAGACATCACTAATATTGGGGCGCATCAATGTCGGACAATATCCGCAAATTTGCTTTTGATGAAATTGGACACGATGACTTAACGCAAGAGCGGCTACTGATCCGCCAGTATAATCAGTTGGGATACGATCAAAGCGAAGAAAAAGCGGCGTTGCTCAAACAGATTTTTGCCCAAGCCGATGAAGTGACGATCAACGGGCCACTCAAGATTGTTCGTGGTCAGCTGATCAGCATAGGCCGTAAGGCGTTTATCAATGTTAATGTTGAAATCGCGGCCGCAGCGCCGATTAGTATTGGTCACCACACCTTGATCAGCCCGAATGTGCAAATTCAGACCGCCACCCACCCGGTAGACCCTACCGAGCGCCAGCAATGGGCATTCTGGGCCAAACCGATCACGATTGGCGCCAATGTCTGGATCGGTGCCAATGCGATTATCTGTCCTGGCGTAACGATAGGCGACCATAGCGTCATTGGCGCAGGCAGCGTAGTGAGCCGCGATATTCCTGCGTGCTCGCTGGCTGTTGGCAACCCAGCACAGGTCGTACGTCAATTGACACCACCCGATGAGGCGACGCTTTACGCCAAAAACCCCTAACCATGTTTGCTACTTTAAAAAGCCTGTTCAATAGAACCGCTCCGCCTCCCGGAGCCGACCCCGAGCTGGTCGACGCCCTCACCGAGATCGCCAGCCCGACCATCAAGCTGGCGCGCAAATACCAAAGCCGCCTCTCGCCCTATGTACGCTGGGCGCAGGATCATGCTGAGCGCTTTACGACCGAATGGCCGGAGCCGCTGGCGCTCGATGTATCGAGCTGGCGACAGGAGCGTATCTTGCAACTGCTGTTTGCCACCCCTTCTCGAATGGGTGAGCTGATCGGGCAAAATACGCTGCTGCAAAACTGGTTCGCCCAGAACCCCTTTATCGACACCTGCTACATTATTTTTACTGCGGATTCGCGGCAAAAAATGCGCTATGGCATGGTCGAAGAAGGCGGGCAGATCAGGCAGGATGTACCGCAGCAGGTTTTGCAATTTAGCAATTATCGTGTCAACGCCACTGCCGATTCGCTCACCAGCCTGCTCGCCTCCGGCCCGCGCCGGATTCTGGAGCTGGTGGCCATGCAAGCCAGCCTACGCATTGCAACGCTGGAGCAGGATAAAGCGCGGCTTGACGCCGAATTGCTCAATGCCCGCACCATGCTGCGGATGGCACAGGCGCACACACCCGAATATACCCATCAGCAAAGCCGCATCAATTCGCTCACCGGGCAGCTGCAACAATGTAACGAAGCGCGCAGCCCCGATGCCTTGTGCGAATTATTCATTACCGAGCTGGCCGCCACGCCCGACATCCTGACGCTGGAAAAGCAAAGCTTGCTGGTGGATTCAATGGGCATTATTGCCAGCGGTCTGGGGGATGAGCAGGCGATGGCAATCAGCGAACTGGTCCTGCAACGCAGCGAGCCCATCCGCAAGCTACTGATGGTGCTGCAAGTGCCGCGCAGCCTGATGCAAACCCCGTGCGCGCCCAGCACCTTTACCGGCGAAGCCCGGTTTTAATTTCAACTTACCCACAGGACTCCACCATGAACAGATGGATTTTGCTCGCCACCAGCCTGCTCAGTTCGCTGGCGCTGGCGCAAACCGCTTACAACGTCACTTTCCGCTGTGGCAGTGGTGATATTTTTCAGGTTCGCAGTCTTGGTCAGGATCAGATTCAAGTGCAGCGCGGTCTGTATCAGCCGGTGCACGGCCTGACGCGCATGACGCTCACCCAGCTTGTCAGCGCTTCGGGCAGCAAATACAGCAATGGCGACTATACCGTGTGGATCAAGGGTGATCAGGCCATGCTGCTGCAAGGCGAAACTCCGCTGGCAAGGGATTGCACCGCCAGCCGTGATAGCGAGCCACTGACGCCGGTGCGCGATGCGTCTAGCGGCATCGTTTTCGTGCCCCCAGAGCGCTGGCTGGCTCTGGATGTCAAACTCACGGCGCAGGCTGGCCGCGATATTGACCCGGCCATTCAGCACGATGGCTACGCGGCCACACATCAGCTCGAATACCGGTTTCAAACTGAAAACGGCGCCAACGCGCGCTTACTCAATCTGCTGGTTTTCCCCGCCAGCCAGCGGCCAGTAGGTAAACTCCCGGCCAATACCCTGCTACTGGGCACGGATAGCCAGCGTACTTATTTCGCCCAATTGGGGGCAGATCATCCGTTCGAACCGGGCAGCGCAGCGGCGCAGCAATTTGCCGCGTTACGTCTCACTAGCGAAGAGCTGACCCAGAGCTTTTCGATGTACGGCGTTGTCGTCAATCAGGCCGTAGAAACCGTGTCGGTGAACGTGCACTGGCTTGATCGTGCGCTGCGCCCAGGCAGCGAACAGGTGCTTGAGCTGCGTAATCTGGATAGCGCCAAGGCCGGCGAAGTCATCGCCCGGCATAGCCAGATTCTGGAAAAAGGCACGTCCAAAGCAGTGGTATTGCGCTTTGATCCAGCGGCCATCAACCCCCAACACCGCTATCTGGTCAGCGCCAAATTGCGGCAAAACGGCCGCACCATCATGAGCAGCGAAGCCCGCCCGGTGCTGACCCATGGCCATGGCCGCACGGCAACGCTGATCCTTAATTAAGCAAGGGTATAGCCCTGTAGAACATGCAATGAAATAGCTACAGAGCAATACCCAAGGCACATTCAAACAAATTATTTGCAGGCAAATCGCAGCGGTGCGCAGGCAACAGCGCCGTTGCGATCATCTTGATCTTCACCTCGGCTGGCCTACTCACGCCCTCCTCTCTGGAGCGGAAAAGCCCGCTCCGCACCGCCTCTTCAGCATCTCCGTTTCGCAATATTGACTTGAATCATAAGCTCATGATTCGTGCGGGATAGTCCGAATGTCAGATTGCCGGGCGTCAGACTACGATTCACCTGTCCCATCAATGTAAGAGTGTCAGTCACTCCTGTGGAGAAATACTATGACCCAGAAAATGCGTCGCGTCGTCATCGCCAGTGCCATTGCACTGATCAGCGGCACCGCCAGTGCAGCCGGTACTTTGATTTATTGCTCGGAAGGCAGCCCGTCCGGTTTTGATCCGGCGCGCCATGTCACCGGCACCGATTTTGATGCCTCAGCCGAAACCATTTTCAACCGTCTGGTCGAGTTTTCTCCCGGCTCGACACAGATTCGTCCCGGTCTGGCCGAAAAATGGACCGTCAGCGCCGATAATCTGAGCTACACCTTCACACTGCGCAAAGGCGTGAAATTTCACACCACGCCGTATTTCAAGCCAACACGCGACTTTAACGCCGATGACGTCGTGTTCTCGTTTAAGCGCTTTACCGACAAGAATTTCGCATTTAATAAAGCCGCACCGACCGATTTCCCCTACGCGTCCGATATGGCGCTGGACACCAATCTAATCGGGATTGAAAAAGTAGACCCGTACACCGTGCGCCTGAAACTGAAAACAGTTGACGCCGCTTTCCTGCAAAATCTGGCGATGTCATTTGCCTCGATCCATTCGGCCGAATACGCCGAGAGCCTGCTCAAAGCGGGCAAAGCGCAGCAGATCAACACCCAGCCTATCGGCACTGGCCCCTTTGTTTTCAAGTCTTACCAGAAAGACGCCAATATCCGCTACGACGCGAACAAGGAATACTGGCGCAAGGGTGATGTGAAGCTCGACAAGCTGATTTTCGCCATCACCACCGACGCCTCAGTGCGCTATCAGAAGCTGCAAAAAGGCGAATGCCATGTAATGGCCTACCCGAAACCGGCCGATCTGAAAGCCATGCAAACCAATCCCAAACTCGTTGTACCGAG
The DNA here is from genome assembly GCF_009760905.1 of Chitinibacter sp. GC72. Lineage (GTDB taxonomy): Bacteria > Pseudomonadota > Gammaproteobacteria > Burkholderiales > Chitinibacteraceae > Chitinibacter. The sequence goes on from NZ_VIRW01000018.1 coordinate 40,032, forward strand.
CCAGGCAGGCTTTAATACGGGCTGGCTAAGCTATAACGTGACGCGCAAGCCATTCGACAAGCTGGAAGTTCGCCAGGCGCTCGATATGGCGATCAATAAAAAATCAATCATCGACGCCGTTTTCCAAGGTGCTGGGCAGGTTGCGACCAACCCGATGCCACCCACCCAGTGGTCTTACAATAAAAACCTGAAAGATGCGCCACTCGATCTGGCCAAGGCCAAAGCGCTGCTGAAAAAAGCCGGTGTGAGTGAGGGTACCGAAGTAACTCTGTGGGCGATGCCGGTGCAACGCCCGTACAACCCGAACGCCAAGCTGATGGCCGAAATGATCCAGAACGACTGGTCGAAAATCGGCATCAAGGCCAAGATTGTCACTTACGAATGGGGCGAGTACATCAAGCGCGCCAAAGCGGGCGAAGCCGATACGCTGCTGATCGGCTGGACCGGCGACAATGGCGATCCTGATAACTGGCTGGGCGTGAATCTGGGCTGCGAAGCGGTCGGCGGCAACAACTACGCGCGCTGGTGCAATAAGGAATTTGATGATCTGATCACCACCGGCCGCGCCACCACCAATCAGGCCGAACGCGTGAAGCTGTATGAAAAAGCCCAGCTGATTTTCAAACGCGAGCTGCCATGGACCACACTGGCGCACTCGACAGTGTATCAGCCTATGCGCAAGGAAGTGCAAGGCTTCAAGATCAGCCCGTTTGGTCTGAACTCCTTCTACGGTGTGAGCCTGAAATAAGGCCATTCGCGCCGGGGTCTACTTGCAACCCCGGTGCGGCGGAGTGCCGCGTGGCGCTCCGTATACACCTGTGAGTATCAAGCTGTAAGCGTTATCAGATCAGGGCTATATTGATATACCCTGCAAGCCCACCACCGGGCTGCGATTTTTCCAAACAAGTAGCTAGGCTGCTTTCTGCACACCAGAGCCCGCACTGACGCCCCGCGCATCAGGTGCGCCCACGCCAGCCGCGCAGAGACGCCACTGCTTGCCAACCCGCTGCGAAATGCCGCGCATTTTGCTGGGAGAGTCAGCATGTTTAGTTTCATTTTACGCCGCATCGCGGTCGTCATTCCGACCTTTATCGGCGTGACCCTGCTCGCTTTTGCGCTGATCCACATGATTCCGGGTGATCCGATTCTGGTGATGATGGGCGAGCGCCAGATCGACCCCGAGTTTTATCGCGCCGCCATGCAGCGCCTCGGGCTGGATCAGCCGCTGTATGTGCAATACGGGCACTATGTGCTCAATGTGCTGCAGGGCAATTTCGGCCAGTCAATTGTGACGCAAGAGCCGGTGCTGAGCGAATTTCTAAAATTATTCCCGGCCACGGTTGAATTGTCGCTATGCGCGATGATGTTTGCCTGTGCCATCGGCCTGCCCGCAGGCATGCTGGCAGCAACGCGCCGCGGCACAGTGATTGATCACGTGACGATGGGCGGTGCGCTCACCGGCTACTCGATGCCGATTTTCTGGTGGGGGCTGATCCTGATCATGCTGTTCTCGGTACATCTGGGCTGGACACCGGTGTCGGGCCGGATCGCGCTGGAATACGACATCAATCCGGTCACCGGCTTTATGCTGATCGACACGCTGATTTCCGGTGAAGAAGGTGCTTTCAAATCGGCGCTGCATCATCTGGTGCTGCCCGCCGTGGTATTGGGAACGATACCGATGGCCGTGATTGCCCGGATGACGCGCTCGGCCATGCTGGAAGTGCTGCGTGAAGACTATATCCGTACTGCCCGCGCCAAAGGCCTGGGGCGTACGCGCATCGTGATCGTGCACGCCTTGCGCAATGCGCTAATGCCCGTCGTCACCGTCATCGGCCTACAAGTGGGCACGCTGCTCGCCGGCGCGGTGCTCACCGAAACCATTTTCTCCTGGCCCGGCATTGGCAAATGGCTGATTGATTCGATTTCCCGCCGTGATTATCCCGTCGTACAGGGCGGTATTCTACTGATCGCCACCCTGGTGATTTCCGTCAACCTGCTGGTGGACATCCTCTACGGAGTGATTAACCCACGCATCCGCCACGCGAGGTAAGTATGAGCACACCTATCCAAACAACACTGAACGATAGCGGTGGCGCACTAAGCTACCCTTCACCTTTAAAAGAATTCTGGCAGTCATTTAGCGCCAATCTTGGCGCGCTGATTGCGCTGATTTTCTTCGGCCTGCTGGTCATTGCCGCGCTGTTTGCGCCGTGGCTGGCACCGCATTCGCCGATCGAACAATACCGCGATGCCTTGCTCACACCGCCAGTCTGGGTGAACGGTGGCAGCTGGCTGCATATCATGGGCACCGACGAGCTGGGGCGCGATATTTTGTCGCGGCTGATGCACGGCGCGCGCCTGAGCCTGATGATCGGCGTGGTCTCGGTTGCGCTATCCATGCTGCCCGGCATTGTGCTGGGTCTGCTGGCGGCGTTTTATCCGAAGATGCTCGGCAACGGCATTATGCGTTTGATGGACATTATGCTGGCGCTGCCCTCCTTGCTGCTCGCGGTCGCCGTCGTGGCCGTGCTGGGACCGGGTCTGCTGAACACCATGCTGGCCATTGCGATTGTGTCTTTGCCATCTTACGTTCGCCTGGCTCGCGCTTCGGCAATGACCGAGCTGAATAAAGATTATGTCGTCGCCAGCCGGCTAGCCGGTGCGGGCAAATTGCGTCTGATGTTTAACACCGTGCTGCCCAATTGCATGGCACCGCTGATCGTGCAAGGCACGCTGGGTTTCTCATCGGCGATTCTTGACGCTGCGGCGCTGGGTTTCTTGGGGCTGGGTGCACAGCCGCCACTACCCGAGTGGGGCACCATGCTCGCGTCGGCGCGTGATTACATCGATAGCGCATGGTGGGTAGTCACCATGCCCGGCGTCACCATCTTGCTGACGGTCGTTGCGCTCAATCTCTTGGGCGATGGTTTGCGCGATGCGCTGGACCCGAAACTGAAGAAACTGGCATAAGGGGCAGAGCATGAGTTTATTAGATATTCGCAATCTCAATGTGAGCTTTGGCAGCACAGCGCAGCCGTTTCACGCCGTTTCCGGCCTTGATCTGACGGTAAACCGTGGCGAAATCGTCGGCATCGTCGGCGAATCGGGTTCAGGCAAATCGGTGACGATGCTGGCGATGATGGGGCTGGTCGACGCGCCCGGTCGCGTCACTGCCGATGCGCTGCAGTTTAACGGCCAGGATTTGCTCGGCATGAAAGCGGCGCAAAAACGCAAAATCATCGGCAAAGACATTGCGATGATTTTTCAGGATGCGCTCACCAGCCTGAACCCGGCGTATACCGTGGGCTTTCAGCTGATGGAAACGCTCAAGCTGCATACCCCGCTACGCGGCGCGGCATTACGGCGCCGGGCGCTGGAATTGCTCGAACAGGTTGAAATCCCTGACGCCAAATCACGGCTGGAAGCCTATCCGCACCAACTCTCGGGCGGGATGAGCCAGCGCGTGATGATCGCGATGGCGATTGCCTGCGAGCCCAAACTGCTGATCGCGGACGAGCCAACCACCGCGCTCGACGTCACGGTACAGGCGCAAATCATGGAGCTACTGGTTAATCTGCAGAAGCAGAATGAGATGGCGCTGATTCTGATTACCCACGATCTGGCCGTCGTCGCCGAAGTGGCGCAACGCATGGTGGTGATGTACGCCGGTGAAGTCGTTGAAAGCAGCGCCACCGATGCACTGTTTGCTACGCCGCGCCACCCGTATACCCAGGCGCTACTCGCCTCGATTCCCGAGCACAGCAAGGGCGCGCGCCGCCTATCAACGCTGGCCGGTGTGGTCCCCGGCCAATACGATAGGCCACAAGGCTGTTTGCTCAGCCCGCGTTGCCCTTACGTGACCGATACCTGTCGCAGCACCAAGCCTGCCTTATTACCCCTGATGGGTACTAGCGTGCGCTGCTTGACTCCATTGGACTCCAGCGGGATACCCACCCATGAATAATCAAAGTACACCTAATACCATTCTGGAAGCCAAGGGGCTGTCGCGGCACTACAGCGTTAGCCGTGGATTTCTGCAAGGCCATGCCACGGTCAAGGCGCTGAACGATGTGTCGTTCCAGCTGGCCGCAGGCAAGACGCTAGCCGTCGTCGGCGAATCGGGTTGTGGAAAATCAACGCTGGCCCGCCAGCTCACCTTGATCGAAGAGCCCAGCTCGGGCCATCTGGTGATTGACGGTGTGGACATTGCCAACGCCGATGCCGCCGCGCTCAAAGCCTTGCGCCCCAAGGTGCAGATGGTTTTTCAAAATCCATTCGCCAGCCTGAATCCGCGTAAACAGATCGGCAGCATGCTGGCCGAACCTTTGCTGCTCAACACCCGGCTCAACGCCAGCGAGCGCGAGCAGCGTGTGCGCGAGATGCTCAACATCGTCGGGCTGCGCCCCGAGCACTACCACCGCTACCCGCATATGTTTTCCGGCGGCCAGCGCCAGCGGATTGCGATTGCCCGCGCCATGATGCTCAAACCCGCAGTGCTCGTCGCCGACGAACCAACCTCGGCGCTCGATGTGTCAATTCAGGCGCAGATTCTGAATCTGTTTATGGATCTGCAGGACGAGCTGGGCACGGCGTATGTGTTTGTCAGCCACAATCTGGCGGTGGTCGAGCATATTGCTGACGATGTGATGGTGATGTATTTCGGTAGTACCGTTGAATACGGCGACAAGAAAACCATTTTCGAGCAGCCCTTGCATCCGTATACGCGCGCGCTGATGTCGGCAACCCCGGCGATCCGGCAGGAAGACCGCCGCGCCAAAATGAAGCTCACTGGCGAGCTGCCATCGCCACTGAATCCGCCCACTGGCTGCGCCTTTAGCACCCGCTGCCCCTACGCCGACTCGCGTTGCCGGGCCGAAGTGCCGCCATTACGCCCACTAGCCAATCGCATGATTGCCTGCCATCACATCGAGAACATTGCGCGCTGATCCAGCGCGGGACGGGTGACGCCATCGCGTTCCCCGTCCCTGCCCGCCCATCTGGCCATTTTTGCATCGCAACAAATTTTGTACTGGGCGCAGACATTAACTATGCTGGTGTATCGACTTTTCAGAATTGAAAATCATGTCCATTCTGCAATATGCCAATAAAACACCGGAACAGCTGCATGATGAGCGCTTGAGCATGTTGATCGACATTGCCAAGGAGCTTGAGAATGAAGTGATTTTCCCGACCTGTTTTGACGCCTCGGTCCAAATCAGCACGGTAATGAAGAGTAAAACCGCGTCCGTTCAACGGATTGTGCACGAGATCCAGAAAGACCCGCTGATTACGGCCAAATTGCTCAAGCTGGCCAATTCGGTGGTGTATAACCCGATGGGTAATATGGTCTTGGATCTGGGGTCGGCACTCGCCCGCCTTGGCATGGAAACCGCGCGTTCGACCGCGCTAGCTTGCGCGATGCAGCAACTGGTCAGATCGCGTGAATTAAGTGCCTTTGACGATACAGCCAACTGGTTCTGGATCCACAGCCTGAAAACGGCGATGATCGCCCGTGTGATCGCCCGGCGTCTGACCCGTGTTAACCCCGAAATTGCCATGCTGGCCGGGCTGGTGCACGATCTGGGCGCATTTTTCATGCTCGACCGCGCCGGACGCTATCCCGAATTATCCGAGCGCCCAAAAACCGTCGAATACCTAGTTGCACAATGGCATGAAAGTGTTGGCACCATCTTGCTCGACTCGCTGGGCTTACCTGAAGAAGTGGTTGCCGCAGTAAATGAAATCGACCAGCCACGCCCCTTTATTGATACCCCGCGCAATCTGAGTGAAGTGATCTACGTCGCCAATCTGTTTGCTGGTGGCTTTGCCGAGATGCAAAAACTGGACCTGCCCGATTTGCACGAGCCCAAGGAACTAAGCCACGCCAAATACACCGATTTGTGCAGTGAAATGGATGAAGCCTGCCAGGAGATGATCAGCATGTTTTAAAGCCTTAGCAGGGCAAAAACGTAATGATCAATCAGCAAGGCCAGAAACAGATACGCCAGATACGCGATTGAACAGCGGAACAAGCGACGGGCATCCTCGTCAGCGTCGCTGCGATACACCCGCCACGCCCCCAGCAAAAACCAGCCATTCAGACCCAGACTCGCCAACAGATAAACCCCGCCTGAAAACCCGATGGCCACGGGCAATAATGTCGTGGCGGCCATAATCCAGCTATATAGCCAGATGGCCAGCCGGGTAAAAGCCCGGCCATGCGTCACGGGCAGCATGGGCAAGCCCGCCTTGCGATAATCCTCCATCCGGTACAGCGCCAGTGCCCAGAAATGCGGTGGCGTCCAGGCGTAGATCATCAGAAACAGCGACGCCGCAATGGCTGATACTTCCCCGGTCATCGCCGCCCAGCCCAGAATGGGCGGCATGGCACCGGCAGCACCGCCGATCACGATATTCTGCGGGCTGGCTGGTTTTAACCAGCGGGTATAGACCACGGCATAAGCAATAAAGGTAGCTAGCGTTAAATACAGGGTAAGGGTATTTACAAATTGCCCCAGCAGAAATGCCCCGCTAGCCGTGAGCAACAAAGCATACGCCGCTGCCCACTGCCAGCTAATTGCACCTCGCGGCAAAGGCCGTAAATGGGTGCGCAGCATCAGCGCATCCCGTTCAATTTCAAATAGGCAATTGGCGCAAGCTGCACCGCTGGCAATCAGAGCGATGCCAAGAATGGCCGCCAGCATCACCCCGGGGCGAAACTGGCTGGTGCTGGCGAGTAACATGCCGATCCAGGCGCAGAAAACGATTAGTGCAACAACACGCGGCTTGCCCAGCCGGAACAAGGCCAGCCCCAACTGCGGTGTATCCAGCTCTGAAACAGCCATTTTCGCCCCCTTGCTGCAGATGCAGATGCGATGCAAACCAAAAATTTAAACTCAGGCTATGCCGGATTCACTGGCCAAGCGGCTCAGCGCTGGCACGACCGCCGCGCGAAACTGCGGCCGATACCGGGCAAAGCCAAACAGCAGTATCGCCAATAACAAAGCCGCACCACTGTGATGAGCCAAAGCCAGCCAGAGCGGCAATCCCAGCAGGACATTGGCGATACCCAAGCCCACTTGCAGCAGCAAGGCAAACAGAATCAGCAGGGCATAGCGCGCACTCAATGGCCATAGACGGTAGCTCAGCAGCAACAGCGTGACCGAAACCAATAATGCCCCCAGCCGGTGCAACCAGTGGATGGCGGCCAGATGATGCGTCATCAGGGGCAGACCGTCGGCGCTGACACCCAGCGCACGGTCTGGCCGCAAGGCTTCCAGCAAGCCTTCGCTCACAATCCAGCGCCCCTGACACTGCGGAAATCCGTCACAAGCCAGCGCGGCATAGTTGGTCGAGACCCAGCCCCCCAACACAATCTGTAGAACAACCAGCACAATGGCCAGCAACCACAAAGGGCGCAGCGTTGCCGGCCACGACCAGCCGGGCATGGCCCGGGCCGCCAGACACAATAAGTACATCAGAATCAGCATGCCGCCGATCAGGTGGGCAGTCACCACCACGGGCATCAGCTTCAGCGTTACCGTCCACATGCCAAAAGCCCCCTGCACCAGCACCAGCACCAGCGGCAGCAAAGCTGGCCAAACGGATTGGCCATGCTGCCTGCGTTCACGCGCCAGCCGCAAGCTCAAGGCCAGCACCAACAAGCCCAGCCCACCGGCGACATAGCGGTGAATCATTTCTTTCCAGCCCTTGGCAATATCAACCGGCATGCCAAAGCGGTTTTCGGCATGCAGCAGCTCGTGATGTTCATCCGGCACAGTCAGATGCCCATAACAGCCCGGCCAGTCGGGGCAACCCAGCCCGGCATCTTCCAGCCGGACATAGGCCCCCAGTGTCATCAGCACGGCAGTCCAGGCGATACACAGTAACAAAAGGGAACGGCTGAATTGATTCATTTAAAGCCCCGGATTGTTTTTCAGCACCCGACCGATTTCGCGCAGCGCAGCCTGCCGTCCGTCCGCCTCGGCCAGCTGCATCGGCGTATAGCGTAAGACCGCGTTGCCGTGGGGATCTATCAGATAAATACCGCTTTGCATCGATGGCGGCAAAGACGGGCAGGCGGCCACTCTAATCCGCTCTTGCACCCGTCCTTGCGCCTTTTGTAGCTGGCCAGCCCACTGCGCCAACTCATGGCTTTGGGTTCCACATCCGTCCTGGGAGTACGCCAGCAGTTGCCACACCGGCGGCATCGCCGGTTCAAGCAAGGGCTGAGCCAGTAATTGACCAAAACTGCTCCCGCCTTGCGGCCTGGCCCATTGCCACGCCAGTTGAGCCAGCAGAATAGGCAAAATACACATACCCAGTATTGCCAGCAAAATCATCCTGTTTCTATATTTCAGCGTCATACCCCCATACCTCCCTGTTGATAACGCCGGAACAGTCGGCTCCCGATCCCGGCCAGCAAAAACCAGCTGACCGCATAGGCCAGATGCCGCTCAACGCCAAAGGGGCGCTCGGCCGCCAGCGGGCTCAAGCCTGGTGCCGATTCGCGGGCAAGCACATAGGCCGCAGGAAAAGGCAGATAGGCCCAGGCGGCAAAGCGCCCCGGGTCCAGATTCTGAAAAACCCGCCCTTGCACAGGCGCTGCACCCAGCTCGATATAACGCGGCCAGGGCTGCACCACCACTTGTGGCATGCCTTTGGCCGCAGGCGGCTGCGCCGGTTCATTCGCTGGCCACCAGCCACGATTAACCATCAGAATCGTGCCATCTTTCAGTAGAAACGGCGTGATGATGTGATAGCCGACGCGGCCCGCCTGAGTGCGATGATCAAGCCAGATTTCGTGCTGGCCAAGCCAGCGCCCCTGCAGCTGAACATGCCGCCAGACTGGCGGTACGCCCTGCTCCCAGCTTAATTGGGGCAAGGCCTGTACCCGCGCAATCTCGTCGAGTAGCCTATGCTTGTCGTAAGCGCGCCAAAGCTGCCAGACGCCCAGACACAGGGTTAGCGCAATCAGCGAGAGCAAAATGACTGCACCGCGTGAATGACGGGAACGTCCATCGTCCCGGTGCTGTCCTGCAGGCAGATGTGGAGAATCCGGTATGAAAATTGTGGTCATTGTGCTCCTCCTTGCCATCTTGCTTTTGCTCGGGCAGGCCTTGCTGCGTTTGATTCGCGGTGCATCCGAGCCCATGTGGCAGATGCTTGCCTGGCGCGCAGGACTATCGATAGCGCTGTTTGTCTTGCTACTGCTTAGCCGCTATTTCATCCAGTAGCGTCATTCAATCGCAGGTGTACTTAATCAATTTATAGTGAGGTTTTTAGTGCGTTCGGCACCAGACTTAGGCGAGGCTGACATGCATCATCGGGCTTATGAGCGGTGAATGCCCTACAGGCAGTAGACCAGCACAAACAGCAGCAGCCACACCACGTCGACAAAGTGCCAATACCACGCGGCAGCTTCAAAACCGAAATGCTGCATGGGTGTGAAATGCCCACGTTGCACGCGCAGCCACATGGTGATCAAAATCAGCGTCCCCACCAGTACATGCATGCCATGAAAGCCGGTCAGCAGATAAAAAGTCGCACCATAAGCACCGGACGCCAGTGTAAGATTCAGTGCGGTCCAGGCGTGGTGATACTCATACGCCTGTAGTCCCAGAAACAGCACGCCCAGTGCAATGGTAGCGGCCAATCCCCGGCTTAATACCCGGCGTTTCTGCTGCAGCAAGCCCCAGTGCGCCCAGGTGAGTGTAGCTCCCGACGTCAGCAACAGCGCCGTGTTGATCGCTGGCAAGCCCAAAGGGTGCATGGCGGCATAATCGGCCGCTTTCGGGCCGGTTTCCAGCGGCCAGCCAGCCTGAAAAGCGGGCCAGAGCAGCCTTTGCGTATCACCAGCCAACCCCAGCTCAGGCACTGAAATGACGCGGGTATAAAACAGGGCCCCAAAAAACGCGGCAAAGAACATCACCTCGGAAAAGATGAACCAGCTCATCCCCCAGCGGAACGAGTAATCAACCTGCTGCCCATATTGTCCGGCTTCGGATTCGCGAACCACATCGCCAAACCAGCCTGTTAGCATCCAGAACAGAATGGCAAACCCGGCCAGCAAGGCCCAATTGCCCAGCACAACCTGATTGATTGACAAGGCCGCCCCTAGCCCCAGCAGAAACAAGGCTGCCGAGCCGACAATCGGCCAGCGCGACGGTGGCGGCACATAGTAATGCGCGTCATGAATTCCGTTTTCGACATTCATACTTCACCTCCGAGTTCAGCCCAGACCTGCTCTGCTCACCAGATACTGCACTACGCCATAAACCAGCAAAGCCAGCAGCAGCGCGCACAACAACCCGGCCACAATCAACTGCGCCGGCTTGAGTTGCCGCCTAGCCTGCTCGCGGCTGCGCACCCCAAAAAATGCCGCCAGAACCGCGCGCATACTATCCCACACGGCTTAGCCCGCCCCGGCGACAGCACCGCGTTGCAGGCTATATGACAGGGTGGCAGCGCCCATTTCTAGCGGTAACTGCTCGGCAATCAGTAGCACCACCGTCACTTCACGCGTTTCGCGTGCCTGCAAAGTCAAAGCGTCAAAACAGAAACACTCCAGCTTTTGCAGCAAACCTGCCGCGCGTACCGGCGCAAAGCTGGGCACCGCCCGCACCGTGAGCGCTTGGTCACTGTCATTGCGCAGCACAAAACGGGATTTGAGCAAGCCACCCGCCTGCGCGGTCACCACGCCATCGAGTGCCTGCATCACCACGGGCAGGCCGGGCGCGATATTCACGTCAAATTCGACTCGGATCGACGCACCGGGGCGGGTGAGGCTGGCATCGGCGCGATCTATTCCCAACCATTGGCAGAACGCGGCATAAAACGGCGACAAGGCGTAGCCAAAACCGAACATCAGCAAGGCCAGCAGGCCAAGTTTGACGGCCAGTACCTGATTTTTGCGTTGCACAGTGCTTGAGGTCATGACATACCCACCCATGTAATGAGCTGCAGAGCAATATTTATCTAGCCTTTAGCTCAATACCCATAACTGCCTGATAATAGCCAGGCAGAAAAACAGCAGCGCCAGCGCAGTGAGCTTAAGTGCTGTCTTGATGTTCGAATTCATGCTTTTTCCTCCACAGCCTGCGCAATCAGGCCGCGCCTGACCGTTTCGATATCTGGTGGGCTTTCCCAGGTGTGATGCGGCGCGGGCGAGGCGACTTCCCACTCCAGTGTATTGCCGCCTTCCCATGGAGAGGCAGGCGCGGGCCCTACTCCACCACGAATGGTGTGAATCACATTATAAAAAAACAGTAATTGCCCCAGACCAAAGCAGAATGCCCCCACGCTGGCTACCGTATTGAAATCGGTAAATTGCAAGGCGTAATCCGGAATACGCCGTGGCATACCGGCCAGCCCCAGAAAGTGCATTGGAAAGAAGGTGACGTTAAACCAGACCATCGACCACCAGAAATGCAGCTTGCCACGGCCTTCGTGATACATGAAACCAGTCCATTTCGGCAGCCAGTAATACACCGCAGCAAACAGGCTAAACAACGCCCCAGCGACTAGTACGTAGTGAAAATGCGCCACCACATAATACGTATCGTGCATTTGCGTATCGACCGGCGCGATTGACAACACCAGCCCGGAAAAACCGCCAACGGTAAACAGGCAAACAAAACCGATCGCAAACAACATCGGCGTTTCAAAAGTCAGACTGCCCTGCCACATGGTGGCGATCCAGTTAAATACTTTGACCCCGGTTGGTACGGCAATCAGCATGGTCAGAAACATGAAAAACAGCTGCGCCGTCGCAGGCATGCCGACAGAAAACATATGATGCCCCCAGACCATAAACGACAGTATGGCAATCGAGCAGGTGGCATACACCATCGAGACATAACCAAATAGCGGTTTGCGGGCAAAGGTGGGAATAATCTGGCTAACAATCCCGAACGCGGGCAGAGCCATGATGTAGACCTCGGGGTGGCCGAAAAACCAGAAAATATGCTGGAACAACACCGGATCACCACCACCAGCGGCGTTAAAGAAATGGGTGCCAAAATGCCGGTCGGTCAGCAGCATGGTCACCGCTCCGGCCAACACGGGTGCTACAGCAATCAGCAGATACGCGGTCACCAGCGATGTCCAGGCAAACAAGGGCATTTTCAACAGAGTCATGCCCGGCGCACGCATATTCAGAATGGTGGTAATGATATTGATCGAGCCCATAATCGAGCTCAGACCCAGCAGGTGAATACTGAAAATAGCCAGATCCATTCCCATCCCGGCTTGCGCCGACAACGGCGGATACAAAGTCCAGCCACCGGCCGCTGCGCCACCGGGGACAAACAGCGAAATCAGCAGCAGTGCAGCCGCAGGCGGCAGCAGCCAGAAGCTCCAGTTATTCATCCGCGCAAACGCCATATCCGGAGCACCCAGCATCAGTGGCAACATCCAGTTGGCCAGGCCGGTGAATGCAGGCATGATCGCGCCAAACACCATGATAATGCCGTGCAAAGTCGTGAGCTGGTTGAAGAATTCGGGCTGCCAGAATTGCAATCCAGGCTGGAACAGCTCGGCACGGATGCCCAGCGCCATCACCCCGCCAGTAATGAACATGGCAAAGGCAAACCACAGATAGAGCGTGCCAATGTCTTTATGATTGGTGGCATATAGCCAACGAGCCCATCCAGCATGGTGTTCAGCGTGATGCCCCCCATGAGTATCAACTGTATCTGCCGCCTTGATCACTGTGCTCATTGACTCGCTCCTCGGGCTGCCCGAACTTCGGCAGGCAATACAAAGCCACTTTGATTGCCCCAGCTATTGCGCTCGTAGCTAATCACGGCGGCAATCTCGACATCGGACAGGCTGGCCCAGGCTGGCATCGCATTTTTGCCATTGAGCACCATCTGTACATGCCCGGCCTTATCGCCTGTAACCAGCTTAGAGCCCACCATGCTGGGGAAAGGCCCGCCGCCAGTGCCGTCCGCTTTGTGGCACGCGGCACAATTAGCTTCGTACACCTGCTTGCCGCGCGCCAGCAACTCGGGCTGAGTCCAGGTCTTGTTCGGGTCATCCTGCATGGCCTTGGCGCGAGCTTGTTGCTCGGCCACCCACTGCTTGAAGTCGGTCTGGCTGACTACTTTCACCACAATCGGCATAAAGGCGTGATCCTTGCCACACAGCTCGACACACTGCCCCCGGAAAGTGCCCAGTTTATCGGCGGTAAACCAGGTATCACGGATAAAGCCGGGAATTGCATCCTGCTTTACGCCAAAAGCGGGGACGCCCCAGCTATGAATCACATCATTGGCGGTCGTCAAAATGCGGATTTTCTGCCCAACCGGCACCACCACTTCATGATCAACTTCCAGCAAATAATGCTCACCCTTGGCCTGCCCTTCTCCGTGATGATTATCAATCTGGGCACGTGGCGTAGCCAGCTTGCTCTTGAAGCCAAAACCATAATCAAGATAATCGTAAGACCAGAACCACTGAAAACCAGTGGCCTTGATCGTCATGGCTGCACCCCGCGTGTCTCTCTGCGCCAGCACCACACTGGCGGCTGGCCAAGCCATGGCCAGCAAGATAATGGCGGGGATCAGGGTCCACAGAATCTCGATGGTGACGTTTTCGTGGAATGGCTTGGCCACATGCCCCAGTGATTTGCGGTGTCGCAAAATCGCATAAAACATAAAGCCGAATACCAGCACAAAGATCGCCAGAATCACCACCATCAGATAGCTGTGCAAACCTTCGATATTGAGTGCCATCTGGCTGGCTGGTGGCGTAAATGTCCAGAATTCACCTGCAGCCATCACAGGCATAGTGGCCACACTGGCGATGGCCATGCAGATGTTTCGGTGATGACGACAAGACAGGTTCATCGCTGCAATCTCCGCCCCTGCTGACAACCAGCAGCGCTTTTCTATAAGCTAGCAAAGTTTCCAGCTCTGGCAAGTTATTGATTTTTAGCCAATTTTTATTGCATCGCAACATGGCCGCCCGTCGGCTCGAACCAACATCCCGCGGCAATCCGGTCTAACAAGAATCATTACCGCCTTCTCAAAGCCATCTAGGGAGCATGATCATGGACCTGCATTTAAGCGAACTGGATCAACACTTCACGCTGCCCAAAACCCGCAAAGTCACCGCTGATCGCCCGCTGGCATGGCTGAAAATGGGGATGGCCGATTTGTTGCAACACCCCGGCCCGAGCTTGGCGTATGGACTCATCATCACTGCCGTGGGCTGGCTGATGCTGGGCATCGCCGATCCAAACGGCCACTTCTTTACCACACTGGTTACCGGTTTTTTGCTCTTATCGCCCTTGGCTGCGGCTGGCATTTACGAGCTGACCAGCGAACGGGAAGAAGGCCGTACGACCTCATTTATGCAATCGCTGCACGACGTGACCCGCAATCTGAGTCAGATTGCGTTTCTGGGTGTGATTCTGGGCATGGTGGCCATTGCATGGGAGCGGGTCTCGGCCATTTTGTTTGCATTGCTATACAACGGGCAAGTGCCAGCGGGCGCTTCAATCATCGAGGCGCTGACTGGCGAGTATCTCAATTTCACCCTGGTCTGGGGGGCGGCAGGCTTTTTATTGGCCTGCTTTGTTTTTGCGCTGACCGCCGTATCGATCCCGATGTTGGCAGATCGGGAAGTGGATAGTGTTACAGCCATGATGGCCAGCCTGCGTGCCGTAGCAGAGAACATCAGCACCATGGTGATTTGGGCAGCACTGATCGTTACCTTAACCGCAATTGGCTTTGCCACCTATCTGGTCGGCCTGATTGTGATCTTCCCGCTACTGGGACACGCAACGTGGTACGCCTACAAAGAGATGATTGAATAGTCGCAACCCCTGTTCAAACCATCTCCAAAAGCCAGACAGTGCACAGCGTGCCTTGTCTGGCTTTTGTCTTTATACAATTTACTTCACACCCACCATCGCCGTGGTGTTATTGCCTAGGCTAGTCGTTGGCAACTGGCCATTCCATTTCTCAATCCACAGCGTTTGGTTTTTCACTTGCGCGGCTTCCGCACCATATTTTTTGATCGCCTCTCCAACGACCTCTAGTGCTTTGGCATCACCCTCAGCTTCGGCGATTTTTGCTTCGGCCTTACCTTTGGCGACGGCTACCGCATTGGCGGCGTCGGCTTGGTTTTTGCGCAGCAAGGCCTCTGATTGCAGCGCCTCTTGCGTAGCCTGAATTTTGGCATTGATCGCGTTCTGGATATTGGGCGGCAGGCGCAATTCGTTTACAAACCCGAATTGCTCGACCACGATACCGTATTGATTCATTTCCTGATTAATTTTGGCGCGGACTTGCTCAGCCAGCCGGATTTTACCGCCCGCCAACAGGCCTTCGGCATCGTAGGCTGTACCATAATTATTCAGCGCATTGCGAATGGCATTGCGGATAATCTGGCTGGTGATTTCTTCATAACCGCGTTTATATTTCTGGTACAGCACAGGCGCTTTGCTTGAATCAATGCTGTAAGAAATACTGATATCCGCATTAATCACCACACCAGAAGCCACCTGGAAATTCATTGATTCATCACCAGCGCCACTTTCGTCGCGCTGCTGCGTCGAGGTATAGGTTTGCGTAAAAGTAGGAAATTCGACCACGCTGGTGCCAACCCCGATGATGTGCCAGCCACTGGACAAAGGCACAGGCTCAACGCGGCCATCAATCCGGTTAAATTCGACGCCGACGTGATTGGCAGCAACCGACGCAACAAAAAAATGCACCAGAATACCGATTGCAATCGCCAGCAAAACCCCAAGCACCACCCTGATATCTCTCAGAAAAAACATTTTCACCCTCTCTGCCTGTTCAATTGTTATGTGCGCTGCACGGTTTTCGTCAAAATTGTCGACCAAGACCGCAGCAGCACTTACAAGATTAAATCAGACAAAGACGGATTAAAATTCGGTTTAATCGAAGTAATCGTCAGGTTTTTCAATCAGATTATCGCGAAAACGATCTGACTCGGGCAGTATCAACCCATGCAAAATCAATTATTCCTTATTGCACTTATTTGTTTAATCAGCCATCGCATATACTCGCGGGAAACACATCACAGCCCCTCGAACCCAAGCACTTTATCCTTCACTTAGAAACTGTTAATCAGAGTAAAAGAGACAACTTTCGATTGCCCATTCTTATCTGTTGCCGAAAAACTAAGCGGAAAATCAAGGCCGGAAGTATCACTCACAAGGCCAGAAATGACCCCGGTCGATGAATTGAAATTCAGGCCAGCGGGCAGAGAGCCGCTCAAGCTGTAATTCAAGATCGGATCACCATCGGTTGGCGTTACGAAATTGGACAAATTGAGCGAGAAGGTGCCAAAGTTATAAAATTGATCCGAGATAGAACCAACAACTGGAGGTGTGCCGGGTGCGGGTATAATTGTCAACACAAAATTGTCACTATTTGAAGCACCATCCTTGTCAGCGGCACTAAAACTGAGTGTAGTCGTCCCTGCCGCTATCGGCGTGCCACTCAGTATCCCTGTTCCGCTATTGAAAACCAGACCCGATGGCACAGCACCACTTAGGATATAGCTCGTGATTGCATCACCATTTGTAGCGGCCACAAAACCGCCGAGATTGAGCGAGAACGCCGAACCTACTTGTCCGGTCTGATCGGGAATATTTGCCACCACTGGCGGTACGGGAGCAGGGCCGATTGTCAGTACAAAGCTATCACTATTTGATACTCCATCCTTATCCGAAGCACTAAAACTAAGTGCTACCGCCCCTGCCGCCATCGGCGTGCCGCTCAGTATCCCAGTACTGCTATTGAAATCCAAGCCAGATGGTAAAACGCCACTTAGGAAATAGTTTGTAATTGCATCACCATTTGTTGCGGTCACAAAACTGCCGAGATTCAGTGAAAACGAGGAAGCAACTTGTCCGGTCTGATCGGGAATATTTGCCACCACTGGCGGTACGGGAGCAGGGCCGATTGTCATTACAAAGCTATCACTATTTGATACTCCATCCTTATCCATCGCACTCAGGCTAAGAGTGGCAAAGCCAACAGCAGTTGGGGTGCCACTTAGCACCCCGCTATTACTATCGAAAACCAGACCAGATGGGAGTGCTCCACTTAGCATATAGCCGGTAATCGCATCACCATTACTTGTAGTGACAAAGTTGCTCAGATTCAATGATATTGCACGACCAACCAGGCCATTTTGATCCGGCACATTTCCTACAACAGGCGGCATCGCAGCCTGTGTTTGTGCTGTAGTCAGCGGAGAGGCTATCTGGCTATAGACCCCGGTCGATTTATTCAACGCTTCGGCGCGGGTCTGAGCTTGATAGACCGTATTAGCGTTTAATCCACTAAAGCTGCCGCTGGTATTGCGCCCGATCAGCTCACCTCTGGCTGAATACAGCAGATATTCAACATTACGCAAGCCATCAGGATCGGACAGGCGATTGCTGATGCTTAAACTGGCTGTCCCGGTTATATTCACCAATGGTGACTGCAATATTGGGGGTGTATCCGGCAGATTGGGTTTAGCAGTTACGCTGCGGATGATCAGCTGCTCTCCAGAGCTGGTCAGAGTCACCGTACACAGCTCAAAACTGGCGATGAATGTAGCAGGAGCAGAACCTCCCTGCAGATAAGGGCGCAAACCACGCGTATCGAAACGGATCACTTGTGGCGCGCTGGACGGATTGGTACTAATCAGACTCAGTGGCAAACTGGCCTCACTGCCCCCCATACGGCGATTAAATCGCAGCGGGCTGCCACAAACCAGATTACTGTTAGTCGTGACCACAATATCACCGGTTTGCCGGTCAAATGAGCTATTGTCATCCAGGCCGGATTTGCTAACTTCTGCCAGCAGCGTTGGGCTGGCCGTGTTATCCACCTGCACCGGCGTTGTGCTATGGGTCGCATACACGGGGATCTGGCGCGTTTGATCCATCAATTCGCGCGGGGTAAAGGCATCCGGGGTGTCGGTTTCAAAAGTAGTCATCGCGGGCGAGGCGCCAAAACGGTATTGCACGCCGACCCCGCATGCAAGCTGATTATCGCGGCTTGCGCGGTAGCGGCTACCATTACATTGAACAAATGCCGAAACCTGACGAACAATAGGGTAATAGAAACGAATGTTCGCGCCATAAGTATCACGGCTAATATTGCCATTCACATTGAGCATGCTACCGCCACCAGGCAGCCAATCCACCGCCAGGCTACTCGTCATACCGGTATTGACTTGGGTGCCACTACTTAAAATACGCTCAACCCGCTGAACACCTAGGCTCAGGCTAGTACGCAAAGTCGGATTGACTACACCGCTGAGCATAAGCCCGCCAGACCAGTCCCGATTACCCGACAGACGCCTCGGTTGCAGATATTGCCGATAAACATCATCCGTTTCTGCGGTTTGCAACACACTCCCCAGGTCTTTGGCCGGGGCCTTGCTGTAGCTGCCGTAGGCTCCCGTTTTAAAGCCAAACAGCTTGCCACTAATATCAATACCGAAAGTCGATTCGCGAGTCCACGCTTTGGTCAAAGAAGAACCAAAGTCATACTCCTGACGCGAATATAGGCCACGACCGGTTAAAACAATCAAACCTTGCTGACCAAATAATGGCAGTCCTGTCCGCATCAGCAATTCACGAAAATTCTGACCCAGCTGCAGACGGGAATAGACAGGATACTGCTCCCCCAAGAGCCCGGTTAATTCTCCGGTTGCGACAAAACCGAAGGGATCGGACTGGTTGGCAGAGAACTCGGCCTCAAAATTGCGTTCGGCAGGTGGTTCCGGCTCGACGGTGTCAGCAGCCTTCAGTACTGCTGGGAAAAAGCCTGCGCATAGCAGAGCGTACGACAGAGGAAATGCAAGGAATGATGTATTCATTGGGGTGCTCCACTGAAAAGCAGGCCGGTCAGAGACACAGTGCCATTGCTACGCAACGGCGGGCAGTCTCAATCATAGGCAAGAAACCGGGCTTTCATGGGCAAGTTACTAGAAAATTTTCTCCCTATTTAAACTCCATTTTTTCGGCACCCCACGCAAAGTCAGCCATCAGGCCAGTACAGCAGTACAGCCCGCGTTTTGTCTGTCTGAAGATATATTTTCAAAGCAACCCAAAGCACATATCAAACGACTTTGATCGTCTCCCCCAGCGCACTCACCACCATCCCGGCGCGGATTTTGGCGGTTTTTCGGGTTTCAATCTGGCCGTCGACTTGCACATCGCCGGCGGTGATCATCATTTTGGCAATGCCCCCGGATGGGGCTATTGATACGGCTTTCAGTAAATCGCACAGGGCGATATATTCGCTGCGGAGTTCAAAAACATGCTGAGTCATACTGTCTCCCTAGGGGTATGTTCATGTAGGTCAATAATTAATTGTGCTGGATGTATATACTATGGCTAGTATCTGACAGCCTTACGCCGCCATAAACCCCAAGCCTTGCCTAGCGATCAGTTGGGCTGTTTCATACAGCGGCAAGCCCATCACGCCGGTGTAGCTGCCATCCAGATGCGCGACAAACAGACCACCAACTCCCTGGATGCCATACGCGCCCGCCTTGTCCATTGGTTCGCCGCTGGCGACATAGGCCGCGATTTGCGCCTCACTCAAACTTGCAAACGTCACGCGGCTGATATTGAGCATCGTCTCAACGCCATCTTCGGTGCGCAGCGCCAGGCTGGTAAGCACTTCGTGCGTAGTGCCCGATAGCTTTTGCAACATCGCGGTTGCGTCGGTGGCATCGAGTGGTTTGCCTAAAATGTCATCACCCAACACCACCGATGTATCAGACGCCAACACTGGTTTAAGCGCCAAGCCCATGTCCAGCAAATGCCGCCAGCCCGATTCGGCTTTTTCAACCGCCATGCGAATCACATAATCGCGCGGGTTTTCCTTCGGCTGTGGCGTTTCATCAATTGGCGCGGCGATGCGCTCGAAAATCACACCTGTTTGTGCGAGGAGTTCTTTGCGGCGTGGGCTGCCGGAAGCCAGATAGAGTTGGGTCATAAAGAAGAGGCCAATTGAGCCAAAAAGAAAGTTGTAATCAGCCAGCAGGTGATGACGGTCTTATTGAACGGTGGTGGCTGTCTTTTCCACAGTTGCCATACGCCGCAAGCCAACAGATAAATCACGACGATCAATGCGTACAGTATCAGCGCCGCAAAACCGCGCTCCCCAAACTCAGCAAAAAGGGCAAAGAGTCCCAATAAAATCAGGGGGAGCGCATACCCCATCATGGCTTCCTTATTCGCGATGGTAAGGGTGGTTATTCAGGATCGACACCGCTCGGTACAATTGCTCGGCCAGCATCACGCGCACCATGCCGTGCGGCAGCGTCATGGCCGAGAGTTGCAACAATTGGTCGGCGCGTTGTTTGATTTTCGGGTCCAGCCCATCGGTGCCGCCGATGATAAATACGGTTTCACGAGCATCGACCTGCCATTGCTTCATGTTTTCAGCCAGCTTCATCGTCGTCCAGTTCGCGCCGCGCTCGTCCATGGCCAGCACGCGAGCGTCGTTGGGAATTGCAGCCAGAATCCGCTCGGCCTCCTCGGCCATCACCTGTTGCGGCGTACGTGCGCTGATGCGTTTATCGGGCTTGAGCTCGGTCAGCGTCAGCGCAAAATCGCGCGGCATACGCTTGGCAAACTCGTTGTAGCCTTCACTAATCCAGTCGGGCATTTTGTGGCCGACGGCGATGATATTCAGTTTCATAACACGATGTCTAAATACAGTAGTGCCGATGGTAACAGATTGCACCGACTGAAATAAAAACGGCTCACCACCTGGGTGAGCCACTATAGGTATACGGCTGCAGCCCAATTGGCCATTGGGCTGCATGGCAATACCTTTGTTGATGTAATTACTCGGTACGCCCGCTGGTGACGCGTTCGCGACTGATTTTCCATTTGCCGCCTTCTTGCACCAGCTCCAGCGTTTTCTGTACGGTGTCGCTGTAGTCTTTCGAGCTGTAGTGCTGCGTGAAGGTCACTTCGCCGCGATCCTTGCCGCTCATCTTGCAGCTTGGGTTGTCCAGTTTGAGCGTGATGCTGCCTTCCTTGCCGACGCGGGCGCGGCGTTTGGTTTCCCAGTCGGCGCGGGTGCGCCCGCCACTGGCTTCAAAGCTGGCGGCGTAGAGGGCCAGG
>NZ_VIRW01000019.1 GCF_009760905.1 Chitinibacter sp. GC72
ATCCGGCCGATTGCGATTGGCAAAAAGAATTGGCTATTCGCGGGCAGCGAACGCGCCGGCAAACGCGCAGCCGCCATCCAAAGTTTATTGGCGACGGCTAAACTGAATGGCATTGAGCCATCAGAATGGCTGAAGGACACGCTGGAAAAACTCCCTACCTGGCCGAATAGCAGGATTGATGAGTTGTTGCCGCTGCGCGGCTAGTTCATTTCGATGCAACTGGCGAGGTGGTCACGCCGTACGCATACAGAACTCATAGAGGAATACCCCAACAAAAAAGCCACCCGAAGGTGGCTTTTTTCATTCTCTATTCACAAGGTGAATTAGATCATGCCTTTTGATTTCAGCAATTCAAACATCGTTTTGCCGATTTCAGCTGGGCTGCGGGTGTACGCGATGCCAGCTTGTTCGAAGGCTTTGAATTTCTCTTCAGCAGTGCCTTTACCGCCAGAGATGATCGCGCCAGCGTGGCCCATACGTTTGCCTTTAGGTGCAGTGACACCAGCGATGTAACCGACTACTGGCTTAGTTACGTATGATTTAGCGAATTCAGCCGCTTCTTCTTCGGCAGAACCACCGATCTCACCGATCATTACGATCGCGTCAGTATCAGGATCGTCTTGGAACAGTTTCAATGCGTCGATGTGGCTAGTACCTGGGATTGGGTCGCCGCCGATACCGATACACGTTGATTGACCCAGACCCAAAGCAGTCGTTTGCGCAACTGCTTCGTAAGTCAATGTACCAGAGCGTGAAACGATACCGATACGACCTGGGTTGTGGATGTGCCACGGCATAATACCGATTTTGCACTCGCCCGGAGTAATAATACCTGGGCAGTTAGGGCCGATCAGACGGATACCCGCTTCATCAACCGCTTTTTTCACGTACAACATATCGACTGTAGGCACGCCTTCAGTGATACATACGATCAATTTAACGCCTGCATCAACCGCTTCCAAGATTGAATCTTTCGCGAAAGCTGCAGGTACGTAGATCACAGAAGCATCAGCTTGAGTTTGCGCTACTGCATCACGCATGGTGTTAAATACTGGCAGGCCTAGGTGCTCTGAGCCGCCTTTACCTGGCGTTACACCACCTACGACTTTTGTACCTACTTTCAACGCTTGTTCTGCGTGGAAAGTACCGTTTTTGCCAGTGAAACCTTGCACCAGCACTTTTGTATCTTTATTAACCAAAACGCTCATGGTTTATTCCTTTGAAGTTATAAGCCAAAAGTGTTTCGCGGCCTTAGCTCATCTTGCTGTACTACGCGTACTATCTACGATGAGCTGCCTTGCAAAACGACTTTTGTCCCTTCTTTAATCTGTGCTGTGATTACAGGGCTTTAACGGCAGCAACGATTTTCTCGGCTGCGTCGTTCAGGCCTTGGGCTGAAGTCAATTTCAGACCAGATTCGTCAAGGATTTTCGCGCCCAATTCAGCGTTATTACCTTCCAGACGAACTACCACTGGTACTGTTACGTTCACTTCTTTAACCGCAGCGATAATCGCTTCAGCGATCATGTCGCAACGAACGATACCACCGAAGATATTGATCAACACGCCTTGAACAGATGTATCAGCCAAGATCAGTTTGAATGCTTCGATCACGCGCTCTTTAGTTGCGCCGCCACCAACGTCCAAGAAGTTAGCTGGTTGGCCACCTTTCAGTTTGATGATGTCCATCGTCGCCATCGCCAAGCCAGCGCCGTTCACCATACAACCGATATTGCCTTCCAACGCTACGTAGTTCAGTTCGAACTCAGAAGCTTTCACTTCACGCTCGTTCTCTTGTGATTTGTCGCGTTGTGCCAGCAATTCTGGGTGACGGAACAAAGCGTTTGAGTCGAGGTTGATTTTGCCGTCAACACAAGCCAATTCGCCGTTTTCACGCAAAGCCAATGGGTTTACTTCAAACAGAGCGAAGTCGTTTTCAACGAATGCTTTGTAAGAGCCTAAGATCAGGTTGGTGAACGCAGCAACTTGTTTGCCTACCAGACCCAAAGCGAAAGCCGCTTGACGGCCTTGGTATGGCTGCATGCCTACCAAAGGATCAACTTCGATCTTGATGATTTTTTCTGGCGTTTCTTCAGCCACTTTCTCGATCTCAACACCACCTTCAGTTGAAACCATGAATACGATGCGTTGTGAGCTGCGATCAACTACCGCGCCAAGGTATAACTCGCGCGTTACTGGGTACATGTCTTCACAAACCAATACGCTGTGAACTGGCTGGCCAGCTGCATCAGTTTGGTAAGTAACCAGATTAGTACCGATCAAGCGAGCCGCTTCAGCAGCTGCTTCTTCACGGCTTTTCACGACTTTAACGCCGCCCGCTTTACCGCGGCCACCGGCGTGAACCTGAGCTTTAACAACAGCAAATTTGCCGCCCAATGTGTCGTAAGCAGCAGCAGCTTCTTCAGCGTTGTTAGCCAAAATGCCGCGTTGTACTGGCAAACCATATTTAGCCAGCAATTCCTTGGCTTGATACTCGTGCAGATTCATCTCTATTTATCCTTTGTGAGGAGAGTGTTGTCGGACAGGCTATTCCCCGCCGTTGTACCGCATGATGGATAAGAGCACCTGCCCCTACCCACCCTACAAATTCAAATAACTATTTCATTAAGAGTGGCTTTAAAAGCTAGCGAGCGCCCGTCAACTTGGTAAGGCCGGAGCACAGAAACCGGAATGTACTTGAAGTACATGAGGATTTCGCGCAACGCCCGCGCCAAGGTCACGGGATGCATCGCAGCTTTAAAAGCTGCTCTTAAGAGTGCAGACCGCGTTTATCGCAACCTAGCGCCGCCTCGTGCATCGCTTCAGCCAATGATGGGTGAGCGTGAACGATACGAGCAATATCTTCAGCCGATGCGTTAAATTCCATCGCCACCACCGCTTCAGTAATCAATTCTGAAGCGAATGGGCCGATGATGTGCACGCCCAAGATGCGGTCAGTTTTGGCGCAAGCCAGCATTTTGACAAAGCCAGCTGTCTCGCCCAAACCCAATGCACGGCCGTTTGGCCCGAATGGGAATTGACCTTTCTTGTACTCAACGCCTTCGGCTTTCAGCGCTTGCTCAGTTTTACCTACCCAAGCCATTTCTGGACTGGTGTAGATGACCCAAGGTACGTTGTTAAAGTCGATGTGTGGGTGCTGACCTGCGATGCGCTCAGCCACGGCCACGCCTTCTTCCGACGCTTTGTGCGCCAGCATCGGGCCGCGAACCACGTCACCGACTGCCCATAGATTTGGCAATGAAGTGCGGCAATCGCCATCAACCACGACAAAACCGCGCTCATCGAGTGGCAAGCCGACTGATTCAGCCGCCAAGTTCCACGTGTTTGGTACACGGCCGATCGATACGATCAGTTTGTCGTAGGTTTCAGTGAATGCATTGCCGTCGCTATCGGTGTATTCAACGGTAACGTCGTTCTCACCTTTGGTGATGTTGCCGATTTTCAGGCTTGTTTTGATGACCAGACCCAAGTCTTTGGTGAAGATCTTGTGCGCTTCTTTGGCAATCGCTTCGTCTGCTGCCAACAAGAAACCTGGTGCGCCTTCCAGAATCGTCACTTCCGCGCCCAAACGCTTCCATACCGAACCCATTTCCAAGCCAATTACACCCGCGCCAATCACGCCCAAGCGTTTTGGTACGGCAGGAATTGACAATGCACCTTCGTTATCCAAGATCAGCACGTTATCAACTGGCGCTTGTGGCAATTGGCGTGGCGTTGAGCCTGTTGCCAAGATGATGTGCGTGGTTTCAACGACTTCAACTTTGTCGCCGTCCGCCACTTCAACTTGCCATTTGTCGCCGTTGCGACCCAAGATTTTGCCGTGGCCGTGCAAGCTCGCTACTTTGTTCTTTTTGAACAGGTAGCCGATACCTTGTGTCAATTTGCTGACGATGCCTTCTTTGCGCGCCAGCATCGTGCCAACGTCAAATTTCATGCCTTCAACGGTGATACCGTGTGAAGCAAATTTATGCTCAACACGTTCTACGTTTTCAGATGATTCAAGCAAGGCTTTCGATGGGATACAACCTACGTTCAAGCAAGTACCGCCCAAAGACGCTTTGCCTTCTTTGTTTTTGAATTCGTCGATACACGCAGTATTAAAACCCAACTGCGCCGCACGAATCGCCGCCACGTAGCCGCCAGGGCCCGCGCCGATTACGATAACGTCAAATGATTGTGACATTCAGTCCACCTTAACCCATAGCCGGGTATATTCATGCAAGCAATTGGGTATGCAGCCCACAGCCACATACCCCACTTAAATTAGATATCCAACAACAGGCGAGCTGGATCTTCGATCGCGTCTTTAATTGCTACCAAAGACAATACCGCTTCACGACCATCGATGATGCGGTGATCGTAAGATTGCGCCAGATACATGATTGGACGAGCAACCACTTGACCGTTTTCAACCACGGCGCGCTCTTTCGTCGCGTGCATGCCCAAGATGGCCGCTTGTGGTGGGTTGATGATCGGCGTTGACATCATTGAGCCGAACGTGCCGCCGTTAGAAATCGTGTAAGTACCGCCAGTCAATTCTTCAACGCCCAATTTACCTTCTTGCGCGCGTTTGCCGAAGTCAGCGATGGTTTTCTCGATTTCAGCCAAAGACAATTGGTCTGCGTTACGGATAATTGGTACGACCAGACCGCGTGGGCTACCTACTGCAACGCCGATGTCGAAGTAGCCGTGGTAAACGATGTCGTTACCGTCAACCGAAGCATTCACGATTGGGTATTTTTTCAACGCCGCAACGGCAGCTTTGACGAAGAAGCCCATAAAGCCCAATTTCACGCCGTGGTCTTTTTCGAATTTGTCTTTGTACTTGTTACGCAAGTCCATCAACGGTTTCATGTTTACTTCGTTGAACGTCGTCAAGATTGCGTTTTCTTGCTGAGATTGCAGCAAACGCTCAGCCACACGAGCGCGCAAGCGGCTCATTGGTACGCGTTGTTCTGGACGATCACCTGTTGGTGCTACCACTGCTGGCGCAGCTGGACGGTTCAGATGATTTTGTACGTCTTCTTTCAATACGCGACCACCGCGGCCAGTGCCGGCTACGTCGTTTACATTTACGCCTGCGTCAGCAGCGATCTTTTTCGCAGCTGGCATCGCGTTGGCACCGCCTGCTGGCGCAGCTTGAACAGCAGCTGGCGCGGCAACTGCGGCAGGAGCAGCTTGAGCTGGCGCAGCGCTGGCAACAGCAGCTGTGTCGATTTTGGCAATCACATCCAAGCTGCCCACGGTCGCGCCGTCAGCCTGAACGATTTCAACCAGAACACCAGCTTGTGGCGCTGGGATTTCGAGAACAACTTTGTCGGTTTCCAAATCGATCAGGTTTTCGTCGCGAGCAACCGCTTCGCCGACTTTTTTGCGCCATGAAATCAGTGTGGCTTCAGAAACAGATTCAGGTAATTGTGGTACCAAAACTTCGATGATCATTGTGTCACTCCAGTCGATTTTAAATTCTTTGTGATCGTGTGCCCGCTGAAAATAGCAAAGGCAAAACGCCAAAAAACGCGGCGCTCCTAAGGAGGGCCGCGTTGCGATTACAAGGTCATTGCCTCTTCAACAAAGGCTTTGAGCTGGGCATTGTGCTTGCTCATATAGCCAACGGCTGGCGAAGCTGACGATGGGCGACCCGCAAAGGTCAATGTCTGCTTCGGCTCCAACACCGCTTCAAGGCGGTGACGGATCTGATGCCATGCGCCCTGATTACGTGGCTCTTCTTGCACCCACATGATCTCTTTGGCGTTTGGATATTTTTGCAATTCGGCTTGCAGCTCTTCGGCAGGGAA
The DNA here is from genome assembly GCF_009760905.1 of Chitinibacter sp. GC72. GTDB lineage: Bacteria > Pseudomonadota > Gammaproteobacteria > Burkholderiales > Chitinibacteraceae > Chitinibacter. The sequence continues at coordinate 5,820 of NZ_VIRW01000019.1, forward strand.
CGGATACAGCTGTTCGATACGCACGATAGCGATTTCTTTAATTTCGCGTTCGGTGCGACCTGCGAGCAAGTCGTAATACACCTGACCCGAGCAGCAGATCACGCGTTTTACTTTCTTCGCATCCAACTCTTGCGCTTCGCCAATCACCGGGCGGAATTCACCGCTAGTGAAGTGCTCGATTGGGCTGCACGCATTTTTCGCTTTCAACAGCTTTTTGCTCATGATAATGATCAGCGGCTTGCGATATGGACGCAGCATCTGGCGGCGCAGCGCGTGGAACATTTGCGCTGATTCAGACAGCATCAGCACTTGCACATTGTGCTCAGCGCACAATTGCAAGTAACGCTCAACGCGTGCTGATGAATGCTCTGGGCCTTGACCATCGTAACCGTGCGGCAGAATCATCGTCAGGCCACACAAACGGCCCCATTTGGTTTCGCCAGAAGTAATAAACTGGTCGATCACCACCTGTGCGCCGTTGGCAAAGTCGCCGAACTGCGCTTCCCAGATCGTCAGCTCATCAGGTGCTGAACATGCGTAACCGTATTCAAACGCCAATACCGCTTCTTCGTTCAAGATCGAGTCGATCACCAGGAAGTGGCCCTGGTTTTCCGACAGATTTTGCAGCGGAATATGTACGCCGTGATCCCATTTCTCTCGATTCTGATCGTGCAATACCGCGTGACGGTGGTTGAACGTACCGCGGCCTGAGTCTTCACCCGAAATGCGCACGCCCATGCCTTCGGTCAGCAGCGTTGAGTAAGCCAGATGCTCGGCCATGCCCCAATCCACTGGCGCTTCGCCATTGGCCATCAGCGTGCGTTCTTTAACGATTTTCTCAACGTTAGCGCGCAGTTTGAAATCGGCCGGGTATTGCGTGAATTTATCGGTCAAGCGAATCAGATCCGCTTGTGGCACCGAGGTATTCACCGGATGACGCCAGTGCGTACCCAGATACTTAGTCCAATCCACCGCGTACGAGCGTTTGTAGTCGGTCAGTGTGGTCTGCTCAACGTGTTCACCACGGTCCAGCGCATCACGATAGGCCTGAATCATGCCGTCGGCTTCAGCTTGCGTCACCACGCCCTGAGCGATCAGCTGATCGGCGTAGACTTTGCGTGGGCCAGGGTGAGCGGCGATTTTCTTGTACATCATCGGCTGCGTTACAAATGGATCATCCGCTTCGTTGTGGCCGTGCTTGCGGTAGCAAACCAAGTCAATCACCACGTCTTTGTGGAACAACTGACGATATTGCAGTGCAGCTTCAGTCACCAAGCACACCGCTTCAGGATCATCACCGTTCACGTGGAAAATTGGCGCTTCAACCATCTTCGCGATATCAGTGCTAAACAAGCTAGAACGATTATCGCGAATATCCGACGTGGTGAAACCCACTTGGTTATTGATCACCAAGTGCACCGTACCACCAGTACCGTAGCCACGCGTTTGCGACAGGTTGAACGTACCTTGGTTGGTACCCAGGCCGATAAAAGCTGAATCGCCGTGGATCAACAATGGCAATACTTGATCGCCAGTCAGGTCTTTACGACGGTGTTGACGCGCACGCACTGAGCCTTCAACGACGGGGTTAACGATCTCAAGGTGAGATGGGTTAAATGCCAGTGTTAAATGCAGCGGGCCACCCGGCGTTGGAATATCTGAGCTGAAACCCATGTGGTATTTCACGTCACCTGAGGCCAACTGCGTGTTGTAACGGCCTTCAAACTCACCAAATAAATCGCGTGGCTGTTTGCCCAGAATGTTTACCAGCATATTCAGACGACCACGATGGGCCATACCGATAACGATTTCATGCACGCCAGCAGCGCCAGCCGCCTGAGCTAAGTAATCCACCGCTGGAATCATGCTATCGCCGCCTTCGAGCGAGAAGCGTTTCTGGCCGACGTATTTCTTGTGCAGGTATTGCTCTAGCGTTTCTGCCGCTGTCACTTGCTTCAGAATACGTTTTTTCTGGTCTACGTTAAAACTTGGTTGCGAGCGACGAGCTTCGAAAAACTCTTGCACCCATTTACGCTCATCACCGTTGGTGATGTGCATATATTCCAGACCAATATTGCCGCAATAAGTCTGCTGCAAAAAGCCCAATACTTCGGTCGGCGTCGCGCGCTCTAGGCCAACGATATTGGTACCCAGCTTGATTGCCATATCGCTGTCTGACAGACCATGCGTTTTCGGATCAAGCTCAGGCACGGCAGCTTTGTCCATGCGTTGCAATGGATCAAGCTTCGCGCTGCGGCTACCCATAATGCGGTAAGCCGAAATCAAGCGTAGCAAGTTCACTTGACGTTCGGTGGCGGCTTCATCAACCACACCGACTGCGCGTACAGATTGCTTGGCCAACTGGCGGAACGACTCTTCAATCGGTGCACGCACCACATCGCGAGCCACCGAGCCCGGTGTTTGCTGCAGCTGATCGAAATAAGTACGCCACTGCGCGTCAACTGACGACGCATCAATCAAATATTGCTCGTAGAGGTCTTCTACAAACGGGGCATTCCCGCCGAACAGCTGGGAATTCGTTTCAAGTTCTTTCATCATTGCCGTGTATCCATTTTTTTCCGCCCTGCTTGCAAGCTAATGCCTATTGGCAAAAAGACAGCAAGGCCGGTCAATGCAGCTACGCCCTTATGCCATCTTCAATCAGCACAAGGGCGCAGGAACCGCGGTGATTAGATCAACCGCGCTTGTCCATTGGTACGTAATCTCGTTTTTCCGCGCCAGTGTATTGCTGACGTGGGCGACCGATCTTCATGCCTGGGTCAGAAATCATTTCGTTCCAGTGGCTAATCCAGCCTACGGTACGCGCCAGCGCGAAGATTACTGTGAACATTGGCACTGGAATACCCAAGGCTGATTGAACGATACCTGAGTAGAAGTCGACGTTTGGATACAGTTTACGCTCGATGAAGTACGGATCTTCCAGCGCGATTTTTTCCAATTCCATCGCCAATTTGAATTTCGGATCGTCTTGCAGACCAAGTTCATTCAGAACTTCGTGGCAAATGCGGCGCATTACATTGGCGCGTGGGTCCATGTTTTTGTAAACGCGGTGACCAAAGCCCATCAGTTTGTGCGTTTTCGCTTTCACGCCTTCCATAAACGCTGGCACGGCTTCAACCGAACCGATTTCGTCCAACATCAACAATACCGCTTCGTTCGCGCCGCCGTGCGACGGACCCCACAGACAAGCGATACCGGCTGCGATACACGCGAATGGATTGGCGCCAGAAGAACCCGCCAAACGTACAGTCGACGTTGAAGCATTTTGCTCATGGTCAGCGTGCAACGTGAAGATCACGTCCAGCGCGCGAACCAGCACTGGGTTTGGTTTGTATTCTTCGCATGGCGTCGAGAACATCATGTGCATGAAGTTCGCGGTGTAGCCCAAATCGTTACGTGGGTAAACGAATGGCAGACCTTGGTTGTAGCGGTAGCACATTGCGGCAATCGTTGGAATCTTAGAGATCAAACGGAACATGGCCACTTTGCGGTGTTCTGGATTAGCGATATCCAAGCTATCTTGGTAGAACGCAGACAAGGCACCAACCACACCGACCATCATTGCCATTGGGTGCGCATCACGACGGAAACCGTTGAAGAAACGCGTCAACTGGTCGTGAATCATGGTGTGGCTCATCACCGTTTTTTCAAATTCCGCTTTTTGCGCTGCAGTTGGCAATTCGCCGTTGATCAACAGGTAGCACACTTCGAGGTAATCAGAATCTTCAGCTAATTGCTCAATAGGGTAACCACGATAGTACAGCTGACCCAAATCACCATCGATGAAAGTGATTTTTGATTCGCAGCTAGAAGTTGCCAAAAAGCCCGGGTCAAAAGTAAACATGCCGGTTTTAGAAAAACTGCGGATGTCGACTACATCTGGACCCAAAGTAGATTTCAAAACAGGCATTTCCAGCGTGTTCTGGCCATCGTTATAAGTCAGCGTGACTTTCTTTTCCATCGTGTTGCTCCTGTTAAAGCGCTTCGGTAATGCGCTCGGCAATGCCGGCTGCGTTATTAGTTTGCTGCGCCATGACTGCCTGCATTCGCTGCAGCAATCCGCGCAATCATCACGGCAAGTTCGGGGTCTGGGCAGACCGATTTACCGTTGACGTATTCCAAAAAATCCCAATCTGGCAGCAGCAATATTTGCTCATACACCGCCAGCTCTTGTGCATTCAAAGTCGGTAGAACTTCATTCACAAAGCGTTCAAGTTGCAAATCCAGTTCCAGCAAACCGCGCCGTGAACGCCAGATAATTCGTTTCAGCTCTACTTCATCCATTGCACACCCCTAGAGAGTATTGGCCTACAGATCAATCTCAGACTAATCCACAGGCACATACCCCTCTTATTAGCTAATACGTTTCACCATCAGATCTTTGATCTTGCCAATGGCTTTAGTTGGATTGAGCTCTTTCGGGCACACATCCACGCAGTTCATGATGCTGTGGCAACGGAACAGGCGATATGGATCTTCCAGATCATCCAGACGCTGGCTAGTGGCTTCATCACGGGTATCGGCAATAAAGCGATACGCAGCCAAGAGGCCAGCCGGGCCGACGAATTTGTCCGGGTTCCACCAGAACGACGGGCAAGACGTCGAACAGCAAGCGCACAAAATACATTCGTACAGGCCGTCGAGCTCTTTCCGATCTTCCTGGCTTTGCAGACGTTCGCGATCCGGTGCCGGGCTGTCGTTGATCACGTAGGGCTTGATCGAGTGATATTGCTTAAAGAACTGCGTCATATCGACGATCAAGTCGCGAATCACTGGCAAACCTGGCAGTGGGCGCACTTCGATTGGCTGCTTCAAGGTATCAATATCGGTAATACAGGCCAGACCATTTTTACCATTGATATTCATCGCGTCCGAACCACACACGCCTTCACGGCATGAACGGCGGAACGACAATGATTCATCAACGACTTTGAGCTTAACCAGCGCATCGAGCAGTTTGCGTTCGGTCGTCGTGTCGACTTCAACGCTGATGTCCTGCATGTAGGGCTTGGCATCTTTGTCCGGATCGTAACGGTAAACGCGGAATTTGACGGATTGAGTAGTCATGGCGAACCTCTTAGTACGAGCGGGTCTTCAGCGCAACTGACGGCGCGGTCAGTGGCTGCAGATTGACAGGTTTGTATTCAAGACGATTGTCTTCGCGGTGCCACAAGGTGTGTTTCAACCAGTTGGCATCGTCACGACCGTTTGGCGTTTCTGGCACGTCAAGTGCATCATCACGAACGTGAGCACCACGAGATTCTTTGCGCGCTTCGGCCGAAATCATCGTCGCTTTGGCCACTTCGATCAGGTTTTCCAGTTCGAGCGCTTCAAGGCGGGCGGTATTAAACGTTTTCGATTTGTCAGCGATCATCGTGGTTTTCACCATTTGCTCGACTTCCAGAATCTTTTTCACGCCTTCTTTGAGCATGTCGTTAAAGCGGAACACGCCAGCGTGCGCTTGCATCGTGCGCTGCATCGCCAGACGCGCGTCGTTCACATTCGTGCCATTGGTTTGGTTATCCAAACGCGCCACACGCGCTACCGAGCGCTCAACATCGGCCATTGCCACTTCTGGCAAATCTTTTGGTGCCGATTTAATGAAGTCGATCATGCTATTGCCCGATGATTTACCGAACACCAGCAAGTCGAGCAATGAGTTTGTACCCAGACGGTTCGCGCCGTGTACCGAAGCACAAGCGCACTCACCGGCAGCGTAGAAGCCCTTCACGATCTCGGCGCCAACGACCACTTCGCCTTTGTAGTTGGTCGGAATACCGCCCATCTGATAGTGGCAAGTTGGTACAACTGGAATTGGTGCTTTAATTGGGTCTACGCCGGCAAATTTGATCGAAATTTCGCGAATACCCGGCAATTTCGACATAATCACTTCAGGATCCAAGTGAGTAATGTCGAGCAGAACGTGGTCTTTATTCGGACCACAGCCACGACCTTCGTTAATCTCGGTCACCATTGCACGGGATACAACGTCACGCGACGCCAAATCTTTGGCATTCGGTGCATAGCGTTCCATGAAACGTTCGCCATCCGAATTGCGCAAAATACCGCCTTCGCCACGTACGCCTTCGGTGATCAATACGCCAGCGCCAGCAACGCCAGTCGGGTGGAATTGCCAGAATTCCATATCTTCCAACGGTACGCCTGCACGCGCAGCCATGCCCAGACCATCGCCGGTATTGATAAAGGCATTGGTCGAGGATGAATAGATACGACCTGCGCCGCCAGTAGCAAACAAGGTCGCTTTGGCTTGGAAAATAACGATTTCAGAGGTTTCCATCTCCATCGCCACCACGCCTTGCACATTACCTTTTTCATCACGAATCAGGTCCAGCGCCATCCATTCAACGAAAAATTGCGTGTTAGCGCGAACGTTACGTTGATACAAAGCGTGCAACATCGCGTGACCAGTACGGTCAGCGGCAGCACAGGCACGGCGAACTGGTTTTTCACCGAAGTTGCTCATGTGGCCGCCAAACGGACGCTGATAAATCGTGCCGTCTGAATTGCGGTCAAACGGCATGCCGTAGTGTTCCAGCTCGATCACGACATTTGGCGCTTCGCGACACATAAACTCGATCGCATCCTGATCACCCAGCCAGTCCGAACCTTTCACGGTGTCGTACATATGCCAAGTCCAGTGATCTGGCTCTGAATTGCCCAAAGACGCTGAAACGCCACCTTGCGCAGCAACGGTGTGCGAGCGTGTTGGGAATACTTTTGAAAGCACGGCAGTTTTCATGCCCGCTTCAGATAATTGCAATGCGGCGCGCAGACCGGCACCACCCGCGCCAACAATAATGGCGTCAAACTTGCGAACAGGAATAGCCTTGGTCATGCAACACCCCACACTACTTTAACCATATAAATCAAGCTGCCGATCAACCACAGCAACGTCAGAACGTGCATCGTCAGGCGAACGCCAACGTGCTGGATGTAATCCATCCAGATATCACGCACGCCAACCCACGCGTGCCACAGTAAGGCTGTGATTGAAATCGTCGTAACCACTTTCACCCACGTACAGGCGAATAATTCTTGCCAGGCTTCATATGAAGCGCCGTTAGCACAGAGAATAAAGGCCACGACACCCAGGGTGTAGACCAGCATAATCACCGCAGTAACACGCTGTACCAGCCAATCGCGCAAACCGTAATGCGCACCCACTACATGCCGCTTTACCATGTCAACGCTCCAATAATTGCGGTCAGAGACAAGCTCACAGCGAGGACAATATAAGCCGTTACGCGAGCAGTTTTCAGATCAGTGCCCTTGTGAATATCAAGAAACAGGAAACGGGTACCGGCACAGGCATGGTGCAAATAGGCCCACAGAACAGCCAGCAGGAATAGTTTGGTCACAGGATGAGCGATGCATTCCTTGAACGCGGCAAAGCGCTCGGCGGAAGACAGAGTGCCTTCCAAGGCATACAACATAAACGGGATGGCTGCGAACATCAGCGCACCACTAATCCGGTGCAGTATGGACACAATCCCTGGCAATGGCAGACGGATCTGCCATAGCGCAAGGTGCTTGGGGCGTGCTTTTTGCATACGCTCTATTCCTCTGTATTTAAGCAAACGAAGTTTTGGTACTACTACTTACAATCTGACCCACATCAATGCGCCAGTTTGGTAAACCTTGCAAACTACCCACTACCCTGTCACAGATGGCTCAAATGCCAGCTGCTCAGTTTTAAGCCAAGCCACGCTCCACACCTGCGGTTTGCCTGAAAAATCTTTGGCCAAACGCACCAATTGCAACAAAGGCTCATTGAGCTCAACCTGCAACAAGCGGGCTTCAGCCGAACCTGCGCTGACTGCACGATAACGCGTTTCGCCATCCTGCAGACGGACGCCAAAATCGCGCCAGCACAACTCGCGCAAATTGCCCTTCAACTCACGAATCCGGCGCATTTCCAGCTCAGGAAAATTCGCCTCGGGCAACAGCAATTCTTCCAGCCCGACGATCTGCCCTGATACCCGCAGCAAGCGTCTGACTTGCCATAGCGCTGCGCCACGGCGCAGACCTAAAATCTCGGCCAGTTGTTCACCGGCATGAATCCGCACACAACCGAGCAATTCAATCTTGGCCGTTTCGCCTTTGGGATCAGTCAGCAGCGCAAAACGCCCGCGCATCAGAAAATCACTCATCCCGGCGACGAAAGTACCGACACCCTGGCGGCGATACAGGATCGAATCGGCTACCAGCACATCCAGCGCCTTGCGAACCGTACCCTGACTCACGCCAAAGCGCTGACCCAACTCAACCTCGCTGGGAAGACTTTCATCTTCCTGCCATTCGCCCGCTTCAACGGCCGCCATCACCTCGCGGATCACTTGCTTATATAAAGGTTGTGCAGCCAATTTTTTCATGTACGCGCTTTTTATCATGTTGTCGGCGCAGAGTCTACTACAGTCTTATATAAGACAAAAGATACAATACATTTTAGCCAGCAAAACCGTCACTTTTTTCCACAAAAATCTGTAGCGTGATAAACTTGCGCAGCTAAATCAAGGCAATGCAACTTGCGTTGTGCGCCTTAAACGCACCAAGTCTAATTTTGTCGTCGTTGGCGAGCCTATCGCCGCTACTCGGAGTCGTTCTCACATGTCGCAAACAAAAAAACCTGTACGCGTTGCCGTAACCGGCGCAGCTGGCCAGATCGGCTATAGCCTGCTATTTCGCATTGCCTCTGGCGCGATGCTCGGCCCAGACCAGCCAGTGATCTTGCAATTACTGGACATCACACCATCATTGCCAGCGCTCAATGGCGTAGTGATGGAATTGGATGACTGCGCATTCCCGTTGCTGCAAGGCATCGTACAAAGCGACGACCCTGAAGTTGCGTTTAAAGACGCCGATATCGCCCTGCTTGTTGGTGCACGTCCACGCGGCCCAGGCATGGAGCGTAAAGACCTGCTCGAAGCCAATGGCGCGATCTTCACAACGCAAGGCAAGGCACTGAACAAAGTCGCTAGCCGTGACGTTAAAGTGCTGGTGGTTGGCAATCCAGCGAACACCAACGCGTACATCGCTATGAAAAACGCACCGGATCTGAACCCGGCCAACTTCACTGCCATGATGCGTCTGGACCACAACCGTGCCCTAACGCAAATCGCACAAAAAACCGGCTCTGCAGTCACAGACGTGACCAAGATGATCATCTGGGGCAACCACTCAGCAACTCAATACCCAGACCTGTTCCACGCTGAAGTGAAAGGCGCGAATGCAGCGACTTTGATCAACGATCAGAAATGGCTGGAATCTGAGTTCATCCCAACCGTACAGCAACGTGGCGCGGCAATTATTAAAGCGCGCGGTTTGTCTTCAGCTGCTTCTGCAGCTAACGCGGCAATTGACCATATCCGTAACTGGGTACTGGGCACACCGGAAGGCGACTGGGTAACGATGGGCGTTCCAGCGAACGGCGAATACGGCTATGAAGATCTGATCTACGGCTACCCAGTGACTTGTAAAGATGGCCAATACACCATCATCCAAGGCCTGGAAATCAGCGAATTTAGCCGCGCGCGCATGGATGCAACGGCGAAAGAGCTGGCAGAAGAGCGTGATGCTGTAAAACACCTGATTGCTTAATTAAATCGGTGATACAAAAAAGCCCATCAATCTGATGGGCTTTTTTGTTGCCATTGAATGCAACTGACTAGGGTATACGGTCAGAGTTCAATACTCGATTGAGCTACAGTCACATACCTATTCGTTAGGCAATAAAAAACCACACCGAAGTGTGGTTTTTTGTTTTGGCAGATTAAAAACTTAAGCTGCTTTGTTCGCTGCTTTAGTTGCTGCAGCAACTGATTTGGCGCCGGTTTCAACGGCAGCCACTGTTGCTTCAGTCAGATTGGCAGCGATGCGCTGGCTGGTTTTTTGTACGGTATCAAACGCGGTGTTTGCGCTTTCAACAGCGTTTTTGATCATATTCACAGCTGCGCTGCCTGCTGGTGCTTGCTGAGCAGCCTGATCTAGTGACGTCACCAGATTTTTGTTAAATTCCAGCACCTGCTCTTCGATCAGCTTGTTCAATTCAGCTTGAGTGCTGCTTGCTGCTTCGTACACAGTGCGTGCCACAGCGATGGTTTTTTCCACGCCAGGTTGTGACAGGGTTTTTTGCAGTTCAACCAGATCCTGCACGCTTTTCACTTGTGACAGCGTTTTGGCGGTTTCTGCGTTTTCAGCCAGCAAGTCACGAGCGATGCTCAATTGCAACTGGAACAAACGCTCGGCACCAGCCAGAGCGATGTTGGTCAGACGCAAAGATTTCTCAAGATTAGCTTGGCTCAGTTCGGCAAATTGTTTTTGTGCGTTAAACATGGCATTTCTCCGGTTAATGGTGCAGTGCAATAACGCCATTCTTATCCGCACAAACCCGTATGTCAAGCATTTTTTGTGCGTCGCACAAAAACTCTGGTTAAACCAGCTTCAACTTCCCATCTGCTTTTGCCGGATGGCCAGAATGGCCTGATTTCTCAGCGTTTTTAGCAAATTCAACTGATCAGGCGGCAATTGCAGCGAGTGCGCCAGCATACGGTCGGCGTAGAACAGGCCAATGGGCTTTTTATCAATCACCACCGGAAAAACCACTAGCGTCTTGGACTGCGATACTGTCCTGTACCAGGCGGGAATACGCTGGGCAATGCTTTCCGCATCCACGTCTTCAATAAATACATCAGCGTTTTTAGCCAGCACCAGCTGAAACACATCCACCAGCGGCGACACCGGAAAATTAAAACGCGGCAGGATGGCGTCCAGATCCTTGCCAAAACCAAAACGTGCCACCATCGTGCCTTTTTTCAGATCACGGGTACAAAACAGCACCCGGTCAAACCCGACGCTGCGAAACATGGTTTCCAGAATCATGCGCAAGACATCATTCAGGTTAAAGTCGCCCACCAGCGTATTGGTAATATCTTGCACCCCGGCGGATAACAGCGCCGCCGGATTGCTCAGCGTCATGGACTCGGCCGAGCCAGTACTGCTGTTAACGCCATCTGCAGTAGCAGCTTGGGCAGACTGCGCTGCAGCCGGAGGTTTCACGCCGGCCAGCGTGCGCAAGCTATTGGCAAATTCAGCCTGCCCCAGATCGATTTGCAGGATGGACAGATAAGCCAGGTATTGCTTGGCGGCATCGTGCAAAATGTCCTGAAACTCCCGCTCGGACCACGACACCACAGCCGAAAAGCGCTTGATGATGTTCTGGGTATACAGCAGCGCTTCGCTGGGCTTCATGCTGACCAGCGGCAGCATTTCGCTGGCCAGATTGGCAAACACGCGTAAACGTTCGGCCTGATTGGCCGGTTCTCGCACCTTGCTGGCAGGCAAAGGCCGCATGCTGGTCACAATTCGGTCGGGGAAATTCCACTCTCCGGCAATCGCCCCCCCCAGATCGGCATAACTGACGCCCAATATGGCTTCGGCGGCCACCGACTCGGTCTCGCCGGTCTGGCTTTTGCGCTTGATGATTTCAAGGCTTTCTTCATTAAAATAGAAATGCGTCAGCAATCGGCCCAGATGCTGGAACATTCCGCAAATCAGCGCTTCTTCAGCGTCGCGCCAGCCGCTTTTATCGGCCAGCTTGCGGCACAGAATGCCGCCAAAAAAGATTTCCAGCACGACATCGCGCAAACGCGCAGCATGGCTTTTGTTCTGCATATGTTCAAACAGCAGAATCGTCACCGCCAGGCTGCGAATCCGGTCAAAACCCAGAATCACAATAGCGCGTGACACCGTGCTGATTGCACCGCCAAACTGGCCAAAGCTGGCGGAGTTCACCACCTTGAGCAATTTATTAGTCAGCGAGAAATCCTGCAAAATCACACCGGACAGGCTTTGCACCTTTTCGGCCTGCGATTCGTCAACTCGGTTGATGGCATTAATCGTTTGCGAGAGCGCCGGAAAATCGGCCGAGTGTCGCATGCGCCGCAGCAAAAACTCCACCGTGCTATGCCGCCCTTCCGCCGCCTCGGCCTGTACGGCCTCACCCGCCGCATCAAGCCAGCCCAGCATGGCTGCGCGCATATCTCCGGCGTCGACATAACGTGATTCGGGGCTTTTAAACAGAGCCGCCATCACCAGATGATCAAGTTTCTCGTCGATCTTCTCGTTAAAGTTCGACGGAGGGACAAAATTCTCGTTGGCAGTTTTGTACAGAATGGCAATCACCGTTTCACCATCCGAAACGAGCTTGCCGGTCAGCATCTGATACAAAATCACGCCACAGGCAAACACATCGGCCTGCGCGTCAACCGGCAGATTGTTGATCATCTCGGGGGAAATAAAGCCGGCAGTCCCGGTCAGGCCTTCATAGTGCTGACCGCGCTGGCTGGCGACGCCAAAATCCATAATCCGTGGGCGGCGGCTTTCGTCGAGCATGATATTTTGCGGCTTCATATCACGATGAATCACGCCCTTGGCGTGCGCAGCCTGCAGCCCTTCCAGGATGGCCGCCATCATCTGCACGGCGGCAACGGGCGACATCTTCTTTTCGCGGCGCAAATAGTCGGCCAGCGTTTCACCGGCCACATATTCAAAGACCAGACAGGGGTGCGCATGATCAGCAAATGCGTCGTACAGCGTGACGATATTCGGATGCTGAATCCGGCTGACCAGCTGCGCCTCGGCTAGCGCTTGCAGCGGCTGGCTGTGCAGCACTTTGATTGCAACCTGTCGGTCCAGATGGGTATCCTGCGCCAGATACACCAAGCCTTGCGCACCCTGGCCAATTTTCTTTTCGACCTGAAAACGGCCCTCACCAAACGACTTCATCTCACACCCGTTTATTCTATTTTGCTGCAATATAGCCCGAGCAGCCGTAAGGCAAGAAGCTCAATAGAATAAAACTGACTATCGAGGGAAAAACCGACCAGAAAACCAACAAAAACCAACCTTAGCGGCTTATTCGCCCGCTGGTACCAGCACGGTGCGGTTGCCATTGCTTTCCATGCCGCTGACTATGCCGGCACTTTCCATTTGTTCGATCAAGCGGGCTGCGCGGTTGTAACCGATGCGAAACTGCCGCTGCACCGCCGAAATCGAAGCCCGGCGACTACGAATTACATGCGCAACGGCTTCGTCGTACAAGGGATCGCTCTCTTCGGCATCCCCCGGCACGCCCGACCAGTTACCCGCTTCGGCCTCATGCGCCGGATAGAGCACGCCCTCGATGTAATTGGGCTCGCCCAATTGCTTGAGGTATTCAACCACACAATGCACTTCGGCATCGTCGACAAACGCGCCATGAATCCGCTGCGGATAGCCCGTGCCAGGCGGCAGGAACAGCATATCGCCCTGCCCGAGCAAGGCCTCTGCACCCATTTGATCGAGAATCGTGCGGCTATCGATTTTGCTTGAGACCTGAAACGCCAGCCGCGTCGGGATATTGGCCTTGATCAGTCCGGTAATCACGTCAACCGACGGGCGCTGCGTCGCCAAAATCAGATGGATCCCCGCTGCGCGTGCTTTTTGCGCCAGCCGGGCAATTAATTCCTCGATTTTCTTACCTGCCACCATCATCAAGTCGGCAAACTCATCGACCACCACCACAATCATCGGCAGATGTTCCAGCGGCTCGGGGTCATCCGGCGTCAGTGTGAATGGATTGGTCAACTTCTTGCCCGCCGCCTCGGCCTCGGCCACTTTCTGGTTAAAACCGGCTAAATTCCTCACGCCCATCGCGCTCATCAGGCGGTAGCGTTTTTCCATCTCGCCGACACACCAGTTCAGCGCATTGGCAGCCAGCTTCATGTCGGTAACCACCGGCGCGAGCAGATGCGGAATGCCTTCGTACACCGACAATTCGAGCATTTTCGGGTCGATCATAATAAAGCGCACTTCATCGGGCGTGGCTTTAAACAGGATCGACAAAATCATCGCATTCACGCCCACCGATTTACCCGAGCCGGTCGTACCGGCTACCAGCATATGCGGTGTTTTGGCTAGATCCGTTGCGACGGGTATACCGCTGATGTCCTTGCCTAGTGCGATGGTGAGAGGGGATACCTGCCCATGGTATTCCGGCGCGGATAAAATCTCGGACAGTCGGATCATTTGCCTTGTTGGGTTGGGTAATTCCAGCCCCATGCAGGTTTTACCCGGAATCGTTTCGACCACGCGCACCGAAGCCAGACCCAGCGAGCGCGCCAGATCTTTGGCTAAATTCACCACCTGCGCCCCACGAATGCCGGTCGCTGGCTCGACTTCAAAACGCGTAATCACCGGCCCAGCATAAGCATCGAGCACGCTGACCTTGACTTTGAATTCGTTGAGTTTCTCTTCGATCAGAATGCTGCGCTCGAGCAAGTCCTCCTGACTGACCGTAATGGTCTGCACCGTGGCTGGGCGCAATAGCTCCAGCGGCAGACACAAACCGTCTTCACCGCGCCAGGCCGGATCTGCCGCCGCACGCGACGCGGGGGCTAGCGCGTCCGGGCGCAAAAAAGCGGTCGGTCGCTGCGGCACAGATACAGCTGGAGGCACTGCCGGTGCGCTTTCGGCCACTTCATCCGGCATACCTATCGATGTATCTGCCTCAACAGCATAACTATACTGCCCCGCAGCCATATACCCCTGCAGCAAAGATGGGGCAGCAGGTGACTGACTGGCTACATTTGCTGCGAAATTGACCGGCGCAGCTGCGGACGGGGGCACTGGATAAAAGCTCTCTTCGCCCGTAATGTCAGATGCTGGCTGAGCAAGATCAATCAACTGCGATACTGGCGTGGGGTGGCTTGCCAGCGCAGACGGATCTAGCATCTGCGAAATCGGGCTCTGCAGAACCGAACCAGTTTGCGCTTGCGGAATCGGACTCACTTGCGCTTGAAGAGCCGGACTCAGCTGCGCTTGAAGCGCAGGCACAATCGCTGCCTGCGTTGCAGGGTTAACAGATGGCTGCGATGCCGGGCTGATTGATGCTGCAGGCATCGCTTGCTGCTGGCTGGATTGAAAAATCCGGATGACTTCGGGCGCAGGCGCACGATGGGCCACAGCGGGGGCTGGCGGCGGCGCGGTGCGCTGCGGGGCTGCGGCTTTGGGCGGCACTGGCGTTGCGGCACCCGAGCGATAGCTGTGTGTTGGCGTAATTTTCGGGCTCGGGCGCTTGCCGCTGTGAATATCCTGCAAGCGCTCGCGAATTTCGGACGGCTCAATCACCGGCAGTGGCTCTGGCGCTTTGCGCTCAGGCATTTTTGCGCCTTCAATCGCCAACTTGCGCTGGCTGCGCTCCAGATTGCGTTGAATATGGCTCATATCCAGTACCGGCAATTCGCGCCGGCTTTTGCGGGGTGCCGGAATCGGCTGACTGGGCGTTTTCACCTGCTCGGCCGATAGAAAATCCTTGGTCTCGCTCACCACAGAAACGGGTGAAACGGACGAAACTGGCGAATCAGGCACAGGGGCTAACGAGCTCAGTGTGGGCGAACTGCGGACAGGGGATGGAACGGGCTCAATGACGGCCTGATTCGCTCCACGCGGCGCGGCATCTGCGTGCGTCGGAATGATGCGCTCCAGCTGCGGCGTGCTTGCTGACAGAAATTCTGGCGGAGCATCACTCACCAACCCACTCACCTGCTCACTCGCCGCCTGCACGGTGGTAACTGGCGCGCTGGCGACTGACTTCACATCAGATTCAACACGGGGTTCTGCCAGGGTATTGGCTGCTAGCTCATATTCAGATTGGCTTGTATGCTGATACCCCTTAGTTCGAATCAGGGCTGCACCTTCACTCTGTTGCGAGGCGGGCTGCTGGATGGACGGCTGAGCGCTATTGCCAACACGTCTTTGCGCCGCAGCATCAACCTTGGCCTGAGGCACGGATGAGCTTATGCGTTCAGTCCTGGAGTCAGTCGAGACATCAATCGGCTCGGCGCTAACCTCAGGCTTGATGCTGTGCAGTACGTCGGCCATTTTGGCACCGATCTTACTAGACACAGGTTGAATCAGCGATTTAAGCGAGCCCACACCTTTGGCAGCGGCCTGGCTGACAGAAGAAAGCGGCAATTCAAACATGCCGTCCAGACGCGACGCCTCGGGCGCTTTAGCCGCTGCGGGTGGCTGATCCTGCTCTTCGGTACGAGCTTTTTTAGCTGGTTCAATGCCTGACAGATCGCCTTCCAGCTTCTGATTTAATACTTCAAACAACTGCTGTATCTTCTTCATGACGTTGATGCCGACCGATCTAACACGACAAAATACTTGCGCACAGCCTGCAGCACTTCAAAACGGCCGACAAAGCCGGCCGGAATCACCGCCGCCTCGCCCGCGCTGACCACCACGCCCTGCCCCTGCTCATCCAGCAGCCGCACCTGACCACTGATCACGCAGAAAAACTCTTCCTTATCCGGCGCAAAGCGGATATTCCAGCTTCCCACCTCGCACGCCCAGATACCACACGAGAGCACACCATCGCTCGAGGTGTAGTGCGCCCAGGTCGTGCGCCAAGGCGCACCCGAGACACGGCGATCTTCTCGTGGCTGATCAAAACTGGGCTCGACGGCCTGATTAAAATGGGTGATGTGCGCTAAAGTCATGCAAAAAATCCAGAAATTTGATGGTACCCGATCCATGCAGGAACCTGATACATACGTGGGGCAGATTCATACCGAGCAAGGCGATGCTGTTTCAAGGCCCTATTCCAAATCGCTATTCCAGTCATCCGGCCGCATCAGTGCATTGTCAAAGCGCGAGTACATGCCCTGAAACACCAAGGGCACCCGGCCGACCGGGCCATTACGGTGCTTGCCGACGATGCACTCGGCCAGGCCTTTGTGCGGGCTGTCCGGGTTGTAGTATTCATCGCGGTACATGAACATGATCAAGTCGGCGTCCTGCTCGATTGCGCCCGACTCGCGCAAATCGGACATCATCGGGCGTTTGTCGGTACGCTGCTCGACTGAACGCGATAGCTGCGAGAGCGCGATAATCGGGCATTTGAGTTCACGCGCCAACCCCTTGAGCGAGCGGGAAATCTCGCCCAGCTCGGTCGCCCTATTCTGATCTTTCGCGCCCGCGCGCCCAGCCATCAATTGCAAGTAGTCGATCACAATCAGGCCCAGCTGGCCGCCACATTGCCGCGCCAGTCGCCGCGAGCGGGTACGCACATCCAGTGCAGTCAGCGCGCCGGTTTCCTCGATAAAAATCGGCGCCTCCGATAATTTGCCCACGGCGTGCGTCAGCCTGAGCCAGTCTTCATCTTCAAAACGACCCGTTTTAAGCTTGTGCATATCGATCTTGCCCACCGAGCCGACCATCCGCATCCCCAGTTGCGCCGCGCCCATCTCCAGCGAGAAAATCGCCACCGGCAATTTACTGTGAATGGCGACGTTTTCGGCGATATTGACCGAAAACGCTGTTTTACCCATTGAAGGACGGCCAGCAACAATAATCAGATCGCCGCCCTGCAGACCGGAAGTCATTTTATCCAGATCAATAAAGCCGGTCGGCGTACCGGTCACTTCGGACGGATTGTCCTGCTGGTAGAGATAATCAATGCGCTCGACGATTTCTTTCAGAATCGGCGGCATGGTGTGAAAACCCTGCTGCCCTTTGGCCGATTGCTCGGCAATCTGAAATACCTTGGATTCGGCCTCGTCGAGCAATTCTTTGGCGTCACGCCCATTCGGGAAAAACGTCCCGTCGACGATTTCGGTGGCCACGGCCGAGAGCTGGCGCAATACCGATTTTTCACGGACGATTTCCGCATAGCGGCGAATATTGGCCGCCGATGGCGTATTTTGTACCAGCGAGCCCAGATACGAGAGCCCGCCAACATACGACAGATCATTGGTCGTATCGAGCGATTCTTTCACCGTGATCACATCCGCAGGGCGGTTGTGTTCAATCAGCTTGATGATGGCCTGAAAAATGCGCCGATGATCTTCGCGGTAAAAATCCTGCGCACCAATCACATCGGCGATGCGGTCAAACGCCGTGTTTTCCAGCATCAGGCCACCCAGTACGGACTGCTCGGCCTCGACCGAATGCGGCGGGATGCGGTAGGTGGCTGTCTCGTCAACTTGCGCTGCGGCATTGTATTCGGCTTGCATGTCGCGAACTAGCTCGGTAGGATATTCGTTCATTTTCACTTTTATGGCGGGTGTGGGCAGCAGATCAAAGCGCTGCCGACGATGGTTTTAACGCAGCAGGCCCACAGACTCAGGGTTTGCAAGAGAATCATTTTACTCCGCCGCACCCTTGATGACCATGCAGTCCATCCGTAAATCAGTCCTGGTTCCCCATTCTGCCGCACAAATGTATGAGCTGGTTGATCGCGTTGAAGATTACCCGCGCTTTTTGCCGTGGTGCGGCGGCGTTGAAGTGCACGAGCGCAGCGAGCAGATTCTGGATGTCACCGTCAAAATCGAATTTCTCAAAGTGAGTACTTTTTTTCGTACCCGCGATGAGAAATCGGCCAATGAAATCGTCATGCATTTCGTTGACGGGCCATTTAAAGCCCTGACCGGCATCTGGCGCTTTACCCCGCTAATGGAAGACGCGTGCAAAATCGAATTCGAACTCGATTACGAGTTTTCCAGCCGCACAATTGACGCGATAATTGGCCCGGTTTTTGGCAAGATCACTTCAACTTTTGTCGATGCTTTTGTCAAAGAAGCCGACCGAAAATACGGATAAATCCATGACAAACACCGACACCCTGATGACTGTTGAAGTCGTGTATGCCACAGCGGCGAAACAAAAATTGCTGCGTGTGAAAGTGCCTGCAGGTAGTACGGCGCAATACGCCATTGAAAAATCGGGCATTCTGGCCGAGTTTCCCGAGATTGATCTGGGCACGCAGAAAATCGGTATTTTCGCCAAAGCGGTCAAGCTCGACACTGTGCTACGCGAAAAAGACCGTGTTGAAATCTACCGCCCACTAATCGCCGACCCCAAAGAAGTCCGCCGCCAGCGCGCGGCCGAGGGCAAGGCGATGAAAAAAGGCGGCGGCGAAGCTTAAAGAGCCTTAATTGGCGCGATGCCCGCGCCTTTTCTCTGAACAATCAAGCGCTTGACGATGAAGGAACTGCGGCACCTTGAATTTTTAGAATGAACTTACCCGGCAATTGCAATACAATGTTTCCCCTATAAGCCGACAGTAAAAGTCGGCATCACCAACAAGAGACATTCGAGCAGACCTATGGGTACGTTGAGCAAAAGCATTTTTATCATTATTTTGTCGCTGATTTGTTCATTCTTGATCGGCAAATCGATTTACGAAAAAGAACAGCTCAATCAGGCACGCACCATGGCCAATATGGTCGAGCATATTGGCCAGTGGGCATCTCAATACCGGGGAATCTGGACCAAGGAAGCCAAAGGTGAAATCGTTGACCAGGGCTCTCACCTTGATACGCTGACCGTGTCGCTAGCCAATGAAGACAACTCGATCACCAGCGCCGAAGACATGGCCACCACGCTGAATTTCCACCTGAAAAATCCAGCGCTGGTGCAGCGCGAAATTTCCGACTTGATGATCGCTGATCAGAGCAAGGCCTCATACCGCATTACTTCGGACAAATTCATGAATGCGCGTAATAGCCCGACGGCGTTCGAGCGCAACGCCATGGAATATATGCGTGCCAATAATGTTACCGAATACAGCGAAGTCAGTAATGGCCGCACGCTGTATGCGCGCGGACTGATCGCCACCGCCGCATGCATGCGCTGCCATGAATCAGCAGAAAAAGCCCCGTATGCCGTGCGCAGCCTGTACCCGACGCAGGGTTATGGCTATGAGCTGGGCAAGGTCTCGGGCGTGATCTCGGTCAAAATCCCCTCGTCATACAGTGCCAGCAGTATTTTTAGCGCCTTGAACTTGCTCAGCCTGATCGCACTGGGTGTTTTTGCCTTCATCGTTTTTCTGCTGTGCCGACGCAAAGCAAATCAAGACTGGACAGATCAAGACTGAGCCGCCAAACCCGACTAGGCGGCAGACCGCCTACCCGAAGACGATTTAGCCGAGCTTACCCTCGTCAGCCAACTGGCGAATCAGCTTGATGGTGTCGATATCGGCCTCTTGCCAGGCCGACTTCAGATAGCTCAGGTATTTATCCAGCTCAGGGTCAGCGCCAACGGGGTGCGGCGTTTCATAGCAGAAGCGCACAAACAGCGCGCCCTCTTGCGGCTCTTCGATTCTCATCCACAGCTGCCCACCCAGATGCATATCGCTGGGCTGGGTGTCATAGTGCACCGACACTTCGTGCTGGTAATAGATGTGGTCAATCACTTCGAGCTTGCCCATGACAATGCGGCGATGAATGCCTTGCTCATGCCGGTGAGTCACTGCCGCTTCATCAATATGCTCGACAAATTCCATCGGCGATTCTGCACGGTACACCAGGCCTTGCCAGAGCTGGTTGCGCGTCAGCAAGTTTGCGCCAGGGTGCAATAAATCGTTGATCTGAACCAGATGCTCAAATTTCATCGTCGGTACTCGCTACGCAAAATTGCAGATTATAGCCAATCAGCACGGAGTCAGCCCGCCGCGCTTAGAGTGATTTGAAGTCAATTTCGCCAACATGATTGAATACATAATCAGGTTTATACGGAAATTCATCGAGCATTGGCAAGGTTGTCACTCCCGAGAGCACCAGCGCAGTTTTCATGCCGGCCTCCATGCCACCGACAATATCGGTGTCCATTCTATCGCCAACCATGACGCATTCTTCCGGATGCACGCCCAGCTTGCGGCTGGCCAGCATCATCATCAGTGCATTGGGTTTGCCAACGATATAGGGCTTTTTGCCTGTCGCAGCGGAAATCGCCGCCAGTATCGTGCCAGCCGCCGGCTCATTGCCGCCTTCCACCGGATCAATCATGTCCGGGTTGGTCCCGATAAATTTGGCACCATGGTCTATAAAACGCACCGCCTTTTTCAGCTGCTCAAAGCTGAAAGTCGATGATTTGGCGACCACCACATAATCGGGATTGGATTCGGAAATCGAAAAGCCGACGTTATACAGCTCATTAATCAAGCCACCGCCACCAATCACATAGACCTTGGCGCGCTCTTTTTGCTGGCGCAAAAACATTGCCGTCGCCATCGCACTGGTAATGAAGTTCTCCTCGGAGAGGCCGTGAATGCCGAGCGATTCAAGCTTGAGTTTCAAATCCAGCGGGGTTTGCTCGGCGTTATTGGTTAAAAACAAAAACGGCGTTTTATCGGCCAGCAGTTTTTGCACAAACTCATTGGCACCATCAATCAGCTGCTTGCCGCGATAAATCACGCCATCCATATCGGAAATAACACTGGTCACCATAAGGCATCCTCTTGGGGTATAAGGCTAGAGGTTAATAAAATAAAGCACTAGCGGGCAATACATCAAAATATCTAGCGCTCGGCAGCCGGATATTTCTGCGCATTGAGCTGCATTTTGTGCAAGATCGCCTCTTCCATATCGACGCCCAGCTCATCGGCTAGGCGCAGCATATACAGCATGACATCGGCCATCTCCTGCGCGACGGGTGATTGCTCATCGACATCGAGCTGGGCCGCTTGCTCGGGAGTGAGCCATTGATAATGTTCAACAAGCTCGGCCATTTCGACCGACATGGCCATCACCAGATTTTTGGGATTATGATATTTGCGCCAATCACGCTCGTCGGCAAATTGACGGATTTTGATCGAGAGTTCGGCCAGATTCATGGGGTTTTTAAGACTTTGTGGACAGTAATCCGTAGAATACGCCCCCTAAACAGAGGAAAACCAGCATGACGATGAAAAAATACGAATTGGAAAAACGTAAAGCAGAAAAGCTACACAATGATTTGCACGGCGCCAGTACACCGGATCGGTTTGGTACGGCCAGCGCGAAAGAAAAACAACGCAAAAGCGGGATGAATAATCTGATGAGCAAACTGCTCGGAAAAACCCAGGCCAAATAATGCAGCGCACGATTTTCGATACGCCAGTGTTGCGGCATATTCTGCCGGGATTGGGCAGGCTGATGCTGCGAATTGCCGGCTGGAAAATTGAAGGTGAATTTCCCGATTTGCCCAAATACGTGCTGATCGGCGCCCCTCATACCAGCAACTGGGATTTTCCGGTCGGCATTGCCATCTGTTTTGCGCGGCGGCAAAAAGTGTACTGGATGGGCAAGCACACGCTGTTCTGGGGTCCGCTCGGACCAATTGCCCGCTGGCTAGGCGGCATTCCGGTTGATCGCCGCCAATCAAATTCACTGGTTGAGCAAATGGTGCAGGTGTTTGGCGAGCATGAGCAACTGGTGGTGGCCATCCCGCCGGAAGGCACACGCAAGAAAGTCGAAAAGTGGAAGACCGGTTTTTACTATATTGCCCTCGGTAGCCAGCTGCCCATTGTGTTGGGCTTTATCGATTTTGGCCGCAAGGTTGGCGGGTGCGGCGAAGTTTTTTATCCAACAGGTGATCTGGAGGCCGACATGGCCAAGATTCGGGCTTTTTATGCGCCAATCAAGGGTAAAAACCCGGAAAACCAGTAAAGAAAATCGCTCGCAAAAACAAAAAACCCAGCTAATGCTGGGTTTTCTACTTACTTAAACAAACAACTCTGAATTACAGAGGTTGGATGTTAGAAGCTTGTTTGCCTTTAGGGCCAGTAGTTACTTCGAAAGAAACTTTTTGACCTTCAGCCAAGGTTTTGAAACCTTTAGACACGATTTGAGAGAAGTGAGCAAACAGATCTTCGCCGCCTTCGTCTGGAGTAATAAAGCCGAAGCCTTTAGAGTCGTTGAACCACTTAACGGTACCTTGTGCCATTTTTCGTATCCTAAATTGCGGAAATATATAAAAGATGCACGAAAATCAAGGGAAAGCACTGCGGTACGGCCTAGCCACTACAACATACATCCACTGCTTGAAGATCCTGCGGTTGATATATTCGCCGAGCAAAGCTGGGCTGGCAAGCACTTTTTGCACAAAAACCACAAAATCTGAGCAAAATCGCATAATTGCGACGCGTTTATCCGCCAGACGTGATTTTTTACCCACCCAGCTGTGATTTAAACGCCATAAACTCGGTTTGCAGCGCCGCCAAGGCGACCTCTAGCTGCTCGACCCTTTCACGCAAGTCCGCCTGAGCCGATGGCGTAGCGGTACCCTGCGGGGCGCTTAAATCGATTTCCCCTGCGAGCAGATGCGCCCAGCGTGGTTCGCGCGCACCGCTCTGGCGTGGCAATAAGCACACCAGAGCGCCGCTGCTGCGTTCGGCCAACTCCTGCAAAAACGCTTCAATTGCCGAAATATCGGCAAAGCGGTGCAAACGCTCGCAGTTATTGCGCAATTCCCCCGCCGTTTGCGGGCCGCGCAGCATCAGCGTTGCCAAAACCGCAACCGATTGCGTCGGGACCTGCAGCACCTTACCCAGCTGATGGCTATAGCGGGCAACCCGCCCGCTCAGGTGATCCAGCACCCAGCCCGTATTTTTCAGCTCATCGAGCGCCGGGATCAAATCCGCTTCGCTCAGCTCCATCACCGGCTCGCGGCTGGTTTTCTGATTGCAGCCGGCGAGCAGGCCATTGAGTGTCAGCGGATAGGTATCGGGTACGGTACGTTCTTTTTCGATCAGCACCCCCAGAATACGAGCCTGCACCGGACTTAATTCTGCAATTTGCGACATACACAACTCCAAAGATTCATGCCGAAGAATGGAAAAAAGCTATAAACAATGCAGACGATCATACCGTGTTTCTTACAAACTACAGGAAAAATTGCCATGTCAAACTATCTGCAGCCAGTCAGCCTGGGAATCAGCTTGTTCATTCTGAGTTCGGTCAGCTTTGCCGCCGACATCCGGCCGATGGAGGGGCGCTGGGCCATCACCAGCAGCTTGCCTGAGGCGCAACGAGCCGCAATGGCCAAAATGCCGCCAGAAGCCCTGCAGCAAATGCGCAAGCAAGGCATGGAAATCGATGCCAAAGCGGGCACCATGACTGTGACGCAATGCCTTGACCGGGCCAAACTTGAGCAATGGCACCAGATGGGGCAAGAGCCAAGCACAAAATGCGAGAAACCCAAGATCATGCAGCAAGGCAATACTGTCACGATGGATATGAAATGTAGCCAGCCCAGAGCGGCCACCATGCACAGCGTGATTACCTTTAGCAATCAGCGCGACCAGTACCAGTTTGAACATCTGATCAAGGCCGAAGGGCAGGAAATGCGCATGAAAGGTCACGCCAAACGCACCGGAGCTTGCCAATGAACACGCCCCTGGATATTGCCGGCGTCAATCTGATCAACCCGGCGATAGAAGACTGGAATGCGTTTCAGGATTTCAAAGAAGGGCTGGCCGATCATGCCCCGCAAATCGAGGCGCTGATCGCCAAGCTCAAGCAAGAAGGCAATGACAAGGTCACGCTGACCAATCTATTTCGCGAATTTCACAATATCAAGGGCGATGCCGGCCTGTGTCGTGTCACTTTTGTGATCCCGATCATGCATTGCGCCGAGACGCTGCTCTCGCGCCTGCGCGATGGCGAAATCCGCTTTACCGATGGTCTGGCCGAGATTTTCCTGCTGACACTGGATCGCATCGAACAAGCCACCGAGCTGCTCGCCGAACAGCAAAACCTGGCCCCGCTGGCGCTAACTTCACTGGCCAACGGCCTGCACAATCTGGCCCACCAAACGCCCAGCGACATTGACGCAGCGACCAGCCGGCTCATCGAAGCCGTCACCGGTTTCAAGCCCGGCAGCGCACTCAACAAGGACTTTACACCGGCTGCGCAGGCGCGCAGTACGCAGGAGCTACATCAGGATCTGATTTTCTTTCGCGAAATGGCGATGCAGCTGGAAGCCCGCTCGGCGCTGTTTCATGGCCGCACTGCGCGCAATCTGGGCTATGCGCTGGCAACCAATAAAATGGCGGGCAACCGGGTTGACCCGGAGCAACTGGAGGCGGCGGTGTATCTGCACGATATCGGCATGATGTTTCTGCCCGAGTCACAATGGCTCAAACCGGAAAAACTCTCGCCTGACGCCATCGTCGAGCTGCACAAGCATCCACGCTGGGGGGCCGAAATAGCCAATCGCTTTGTCGGCTGGCAAGCGGCGACGCAGATGATTTTGCAGCATCACGAAACGATTACCGGCAATGGCTATCCGCACGGCTTAAGTGAGGGGCAGATTTGTGACGGCGCCAAAATTCTGGCGATTGTCGATGCTTTCGAAGCCATTTTGCTCAAACACAGCCACCGTGGTCAGCAAAAATCAACCTTGCGGGCGATTGCCGAAATCAATGCGTGCGACCGGCAATTTGCTGCCGAATGGGTTCAAGCCTTCAATCAGGTGATCCGTAAACAGATTGAAGATACTCAATAGGGTATATCACTGCAGATCAATTCTAGATTTACCCGCAGAGACATACCCCTTAATTAAATCTTTTCCATCGGCAATAGATAGCGCCACTGCCCAGCTTCCAGCCCACCTAGCGGCAAGCGGCCAATCCGGTTGCGTTTGAATGCTTTGACGGTCAATTTGGCCACATCGCACAAATCGGGCACCACGCCTTCGGCATTGGCGCGAATCACCATACGCAATTGCTGCTCGCTCTGGCGGCTGGTTTTCCAGCCTTTGATTGGCTGCTCATCAAACATTCTGACGGCATTCATCGCCTCAATCTGGCTGTCAGTCGCAGCCTGATCAAGCCAGACCAGATATTCCTGCTCGAAATCATTGATTTGCGCCAGCTTGGCGGCCAGGCGGACGTCCTGCGTCAGCAGCACCAGCCCGCTGGCCTCGGCGTCCAGACCAAACGGAGTTGTTAGCCGCGAACGGTGTTTTTTCAGCCAGACTATCCCTGATCTATCATCGGCAGCGCGGTTTTCCGGCACAAAAAACTGCGTATATTCCTCGCCCGGCCACACCGACACACCGACGGGTTTGTGCCAGATCAGCGTCACCTTGTCTCTGGGCGCGAGCGCGCTGCTCAGCAGATCGCTGTCAACGATTTTGATGTCCTGATGTGGCAAGACGCGGCTACCGAGGACATCCACAATTTGCCCATCCACCTGCACACGCCCTTCGGCAATCAGCACGTCGGCTTGCGTACGCGAGCACAGCCCAAGCTCCGCCATACGTTTGGAAAGGCGGATTGCGTCTGGATTATCTTGGCTCATGGTGCGGATCTCATTGCTAAAACGCTATTGTACGCAGTTTCAGCGACTTCAATCGAGGCGAACTTTCCCGCGCAGCGATTTAATGCTGCCACGCTGGTTCTTTTTATCCATCCGTGTTTGTTGCGAGCCCCAGCTGGGTTTGGTCGCCCGGCGCGCTTTGGGTTTATGTGCGACCTGATCGATCAGCGCCTGTAGCCGCTGCAAAGCCTCATAGCGATTGGCTTCAAGGCTGCGCGAAGCCTGCGCCTTGATAATAATGACGCCTTCTTTGCTAATGCGTTGATCGGGCCAATGCAACAGCCGGCTTTTTAGCTCATCGGCCAAGCGCGAGGCGCGAATGTCAAAGCGCAAATGCACCGCGTTCGAGACCTTGTTAACGTTCTGCCCGCCCGCGCCTTGCGCGCGGATGGCGGTAAAAACAACGTCTGCTTCGTCAATCTGATTTGTCATTGCGCGTCAAATCCATTTGACAGTTAAAAAAAACAGCCGACCTAGGTCGGCTGTCGGATAGCTGCGGCAACGGCGCTTTAAACGCGCTGACCTTGGGCAATCTGAATAATACGCATGGTGTTGGCTCCGGTGTTCACGCCATTGCTTTGCGAAGCCAGCGTGACAATCACGCGATCACCTGGCACCACTTTGCCGGTGCGCAGCAGCTCAAGCTGGGCATAAGCAACGTGCGCTTCGCGATCTGCACCGATATTGGCATCGACCATAATCGGCGTCACATGGCGATACAACGCCAGCTTGCGATAGGTATTCACTTCCTGCGTGAACACATAAATTGGCACACCGGTGATATAGCGTGACAACCACAGCGCAGAAGCGCCCGAATGCGAAATACATACGATGGCTTTCACATTCATATTGCTGCTGGCGTACACCGCTGCCATGGTGACAGCCTGATCAATGCGCTCGAAATCGCTGACGTTGTCAAATTCGCCTTCGATTTTGCCCTCGCCCGAACGCTCGGCTTCAAAGCAAGTCCGCGCCATCGCCTGCACCGCTTCCAGCGGATATTTACCCGCCGCCGATTCAGCCGACAACATCACCGCGTCAGTACCATCGAGTACCGCATTGGCACAGTCGGATACTTCGGCGCGCGTTGGCACCGGGCTGGTAATCATCGACTCCATCATCTGTGTCGCAGTGATGGTGAGTTTGTGTTTTTTACGTGCCAGTTTGATCATGCGTTTTTGCAAGGCAGGAACAGCGGCATCGCCCACTTCAACCGCCAAATCGCCACGCGCCACCATGATGCCGTCTGATGCATCAAGGATTTCTTCCAGATTGGTAATCGCTTCGGTACGCTCGATTTTGGCGATCAGCAAAGCATGGCCGCCTGCTGCGCGAACCAAGGTGCGTGCCATATACATATCGGCCGATGATTTCGGAAATGACACGGCAATATAATCTGCTTCAAGTACCGCAGCGGTCTTGATGTCTTCCATGTCTTTGGCCGTCAGCGCCGGGGCAGTCAGGCCACCGCCTTGGCGGTTAATCCCTTTGTTATTCGACAGCGGGCCGCCCACGGTGACCGTCGTGTAGACTTTAGCGCCAACAACAGAATCAACCACCAGCTGGATTTTGCCGTCGTCGAGCAGCAACACTACGCCTGGCTCAACGTCATTGGGCAACTCTTTATAATCCAGACCCACGGTGTCCTGATTACCCAGCTCGCACTCGGCATCCAGCACAAATTTTGCGCCTTTGACCAGCTCGATTTTATTCTTTTCAAATTTGCCAACGCGGATTTTCGGGCCTTGCAAGTCGGCCAATACAGCGACTGATTTACCCAGCTTTTTGGCAATCGCACGCACGGTGGCGGCGCGATCAATATGATCCTGAGCGGTGCCGTGCGAGAAATTCAAACGAACGGTATTTACACCGGCCTGAATCAGGCTTTCCAGTACGGCTGGATCGGTTGAAGCAGGGCCAAGCGTGGCAACGATTTTTGTACCGCAATGCATAAAAGAAAGTCTCCGAGAAGAAAAAGCTGGTTTGTCAGGCCGAACAATACGCCACTCTGATCACGAAAGACATGATTTAAAGCAGGGAAAAAGCTAAACCTGTATTTTTTTTCAATATTTTTTTCGAATCAAAATTGCAAAAGGTCAATCCGGAATTTGCGTAATTTTACTACATCCAAAGCCAGACTCAACGCGCAATCGCAGCGTATTATCCAAAGCCACGATTAATCGGATCGTCAGCAGCAGCCATGATCGTGAAGATTGCACCAAAGACTGGCCAATCCGCGCTTGCCGTGCACCATGGCAGTGCAATTCAGAATTAGTAAATAATAGGGTATTTCCCTGCAGACCAATCAGATCAATAGCTACAGAGCAATACCCAGTAAATCAGCACCATTCCTGCTTTTAGCAGCCGCAGATCAGCAATATCAGTCACGCTGTTGCTTTTATTTCACGTCGGATTTTTTCTGTCGTGCACGCGCTTTTTCTGCCGCCTGATACGCCAGATAGTAGCGATTGACCGTCGAGACATAATCCACCATGCCACGGCTCACTGAAGTAAGCGCGACCTGCTCGACATGACCAACCCAGATATTCGGATTCAAGCCCTTGGATTTGGCAATCCGGCGCAGTTGCGCTAGCCGTCCTTCGCCGGCGTTATACGCCGCAATCATGAAATACAGCTGGTTTTCTTCGCTAATGCCTTCGCGGCTGTACATTTTGCGCAAGTAGTTCAGATAAATGGCCGCGGCCGAGATATTGCCTTCGTTGCTGTGCGGATCGCGCACGCCCATGGCCCGGGCGGTTGACGGATTCACCTGCATCACGCCGGTCGGGCCATTCTGGCGAATGACGGGGCTGAGCTTGGATTCTTTCTGTCCGATAGCAGCCAGCAGCAGCCAGTCCAGATTATTGGCCGCCGCCGCCGCCTGGAAAATCGGTGAAAAAATGGCCAGTTTATCCATTGAGGTGACTTTGTCGCTGCGCTCGACCTTGCCATCGACAATCAGATGTCGGCGGGTCAGCTCAATCGCTTTGTCCAGCGAAGTAAACTGCCGCGAAGCAATATAGTTATTCAAATCATTGGCCAGCGCCGGATTAGCCTGATCAACCAGCCACACCAGGGGGCTGCGCGCGCTCAGGCATTCGCCCAATTTGAGCTTGCCATACGTGCTGGCCCACAGTTTGTAGACGGCACGGCTGCTGAGTGTTTGCTGCTCGGGATTGGTATTGATGTCGCGCAAGAGCATTTCGGCATTGTGGCCGATGGGTGCTTCGTCGAGAACAAGCTGCTTGTCCTGCTGGCTTAACAGGCGGCGAGCGTAGCTGCCGCTGGTCAACATCAGCGGCAGCTCAGCCAGCGTCGCAAAAGACAGCGCCTGCTCGCGCTGCCCGAGCAGGCACCATTCATCACTGGCATACGGCTCGGTCACGCCGACCAGACTTTTCAGTGATTCGGAAAAAGGAATCATCCCCGCAGCAATATCACCCCGACCCTCGCGCAAAGCCGGAATCAGCTCGCCCGCATCAACAGGAATAAATTGCAGACGAATCGGCGGGCGCGATTTGGGCCGACGACGGTTAAGCTCGGATTCAAAGCCTTGCAGCATCGCAAATTCCAGCCCGTGCGGTTTGCCGTCTTTAATAAAATAAGTCGACGGCCCCAGCGCCACCAGCACCCGCAAGCGGGCTGGCGGATTTTGCGGATCATACGGCTCGCCCTCTTGTGGCAGCGTTAAAGCGGCCATCGCAGGATGATGGCTTTCGGCTGCAGCAACCGGCTTTTTCGCTGGCGTGCGACCTTCCTTTTTCGCCCAGAGCGCAGCGGGCGCAAGCAGGAAAAAACTGCATAAAAACAATAGCAAAGCACGCCTCATTCGGGCTTCTCCAGCATAGTTATGGCCTGATTCTATATCGCGGCATGTCAATGTCCAAACGCAGGCCGTATAATTGCGGCTCGGAAAATCACACCCCAAGTACACCCATGCCTTTGCTCATTGTTGAAAATGCTCACCTCGCCTTCGGTCACTGGCCGCTTTTAGACGGTGCCAATCTGGTGCTGGAACCCGGCGAGCGCGTGGGGCTGATCGGCCGCAATGGCGCGGGCAAATCATCCTTACTGAAAACCATTGCTGGCGTGAACAAGCTCGACGAAGGCGCAATCCGCCTGATCAATAATGCCCGCATGGCTTTTGTGCCACAGGAGCCGGTATTCGAGCCGGGGCATACCGTCTACGAAGCCGTGGCCGAAGGTCTGGGCAATGTACGTCAGTTACTGCTTGATTACCACGCTGCAATTCACGATCTGGATGACTCGGATGAAGGCATGCAGCGGCTGGCCGATTTGCAGCATGAGCTGGAAAACCAGGACGGCTGGCGGCTTGATTCACTGATTGCCAACACCATGTCGATTCTGAATCTGCCACCCGATACGCCAGTCAGCGCCTTGTCTGGCGGCTGGAAAAAACGCGTAGCACTGGCGCGTGCGCTGGTGACCGAGCCTGATGTGCTATTACTCGATGAGCCAACCAATCATCTGGATGTCAGCGCGATTGAATGGCTGGAAACGCTACTAAAAAATTTCAGCGGCAGTGTGTTGTTTATTACCCACGACCGTAGCTTCCTTGATAACGTCAGCACGCGTATTGTTGAACTCGATCGCGGCAATATCGTTAGCTTCCCTGGCAACTTCTCGGCCTACGAAGTCAAAAAAGCCGAATTGCTCGCAGTGGAAGAAACCGCCAATCGCCAATTTGACAAAGTGCTGGCGCAGGAAGAAGTCTGGATTCGTCAGGGCATCAAAGCGCGCCGTACGCGCAACGAAGGCCGCGTGCGCCGTCTGGAAGCCTTGCGTCGCGAACGCGCCGCACGGCGCGAGCGCGTTGGTAATGTCTCGTTCCAGCTTGATGCGGGCGAGCGCAGCGGCAAACTGGTCGCCGAGCTGGAAAACGTCAGCAAGTCGTACACTAATCCGGATGGCAGCGAAAAGGTGTTAATCAAGAATTTCACCACCCGATTGCTGCGTGGCGACAAGATCGGTCTGATCGGCCCCAATGGTGCGGGTAAAACCACGCTATTGAAAATGATTCTGGGCGATTTGCAGCCCGATACCGGCAGCGTCAAACAGGGCACCAATTTGCAAGTGGCCTATTTTGACCAGTTCCGCGAACAGCTAGATGAAGAACAATCGGTTGCCGATACCGTCGGCCAGGGCAATGATTACGTTGAAATCGGTGGCCAGCGCAAGCACATCATCGGCTATCTGGAAGAGTTTCTATTCCCGGCCGAGCGCGCGCGCAGCCCGGTCAAATCACTGTCCGGTGGCGAGCGCAACCGCCTCTTGCTGGCGCGCCTGTTTACCAAACCGGCCAATATTCTGGTGCTCGATGAGCCAACGAATGACTTGGATATCGACACGCTGGAATTACTCGAAGAATTGCTATCGAGCTACACCGGCACCGTGTTTGTCGTCAGCCATGATCGCGCCTTCCTTGATAATGTCGTGACGCAAACCATCGTTTTCGAACCCAATGGCGTACTGCTGGAAAACGCGGGTGGCTACGCCGACTGGATCAGCGCCCGCACGCGCATGCTCAGCGCGCAGGCAGAAACCAAGAAGGCAGCCCCTGCAGCAGTTAACGTGGCGGCAAAAGCGGTGGACGAAAAACCCAAGCGCAACAAGCTGAGTTTTAATGAAAACCGCGAACTGGAACAAATCCCTGCCGAGCTGGAAGCACTCGAAGCCGAACAAGCAAAATTACAACAATCTTTACTCGATCCTACAATTTATCGCACCGAGCCGATCAAAGCACGTGAAATGCAAGATAGAATTGAGCAAATCGAGTTGCTGACGCTTGAAAAGCTTGAGCGCTGGGAAGCCTTGGAGGCCAAGAAAAATCTTTGACATCAGTCTATTGGATAAGCACAAAACGCCAACCAATCATTTAACCCGGCACACCCTGCGCGGCCTGCGCAGCGGCTTGCTGGGTTTTTATAGCGTGATGGTGCTGCTGGTACTGCTGACGCTGGCCTGGATCACCGTGCGTGATTACCATCAGGCCATCGCCGAGGCACGGCGTAGCGATCAGTCGCTGGCGCGTGCACTCGATGAAAACGCAACGCGCGCTTTTCTATCGGTCGAACAGGCCATGCAAAACATTGCCGAAGATCTGGATCGCCATGGCGGTGTCGATCGGGCCGACGAATACCTGATGCATCTGCAGCTCAAAGACAAAGTCAGGCTCACGCCGCAAATTCGCGGCATTATCACCATCGACGCCAATGGCAATATCCATAGCCACGGCCTTGAATACCCGGCTCGGAAGATCAATCTGGCTGACCGAGCTTATTTCCAGTATCACCGCAATTACAATACCACTCAGGCCTTTATCAGCGAGCCAATTCTGTCACGTACCGATGGCAAATGGCTGATTGCCTCAACCCGCCGGATCAATGCGCCCAATGGCGACTTTGGCGGTGTGCTGCTCTCGGGGATGGAGCCGACCTATTTTCTGAAGTTTTATGAGTCACTCAATTTAGCCGAAGGTGTTTCGATTCAGCTATTGCGCAGCGACGGCGTGGTGCTGGTCAATTACCCCTTTGACGAGAGCAAGCTGGCTACTAACGAGCGCCAGAATGATTCGCTGCTGTTCGAGCAATTGCGCCTCAAACGTCACAGCACGCAAACCATCAAGTCCACACTGGGCAAAGAACAACTATTGACCTTTATGGTGAATCAAAGCGAATTACCGCTGATTATCACCATCCGGCATGATCTGGACATCGTGCTGGCGCCGTTTCACGAACAAACCGTCACGCGCATTCTGATGGCGCTGGGGCTGATGTCGATTGTCTCGATGCTGCTCTATATTTTGCTGCGCCAGATCCGCCATGTTGAAGAAGTAGAAGGCCGGCTATTTCTGACCCAGCATACGGTTGATGAATCGCCCGATCTGACACTGTGGTGTGATCACAGCGGCCTGATTCGTTATGCCAATAAAAGCCTGGCCAATCTATCCGGATTTAGCCGACAGGAGCTGATCAGCCAGCACTTTGTCGATCTGTTTGCCGAGATGGACGACGAGGACTGGCTGGCGTACTGGCACCGGCTGCAAGAGCAGAAACAGATCAGCATTGAAAGCCCGCTGCAAAACAGTCAGGGCGACAAGATTCCGATGGAGCTAACCTTTTCGCTGATCAAATTCCAGCGCGAAGCCTATGTCTGCTGCACGGCGCGTGATATCTCCGAGCGCCGTCTGGCCGAGCAGGAGCTGCGCCAGCACCGCGATCAGCTGCATGAAATGGTGCAGGAAAGAACCGCTGAAATTCGCACCGTGCTGGACGCCAGCCCGCTGGCCATCATGCTGTCGATGAATGGCGTCGTCCGGCTGGTGAATCCGGCCTTTGAATTGCTGTTCGGCTTTGCCAGCAGCGATATTATCGACACCGAAACCCGGCATATCTTTAATTCACCCGAACAATACGAAAATATCCGCCAGAAAATCTGGTCACGCATTGCCACCGGCGGCGTCTACCGGGGTGAAACCGAACTATACCGCCGTGACCATACGCCATTCTGGGCCATGATTTATGCCAAGGCGCTGGTGGCTGGCGATATGAGCAAGGGCATGATTGCCGTGGTGGAAGACATCACCTCGCAACGGATCGCCGCCCAATCGCTGCGCCAGTCCGAGCGGCTGAACCGCACCATTAT
The DNA here is from genome assembly GCF_009760905.1 of Chitinibacter sp. GC72. GTDB lineage: Bacteria > Pseudomonadota > Gammaproteobacteria > Burkholderiales > Chitinibacteraceae > Chitinibacter. Next base: position 39,650 of record NZ_VIRW01000019.1, read on the forward strand.
CGATCAGACTGCCGACGGCTTTTTGCTGATCGACGCCGACCATCGCATTCGCGATGTCAATCACTCGTTCACCCGCCTGCTGGGCTTTAGCCGGGAAACGCTGATCGGTCTGAATCCGCAAACCATCTGGGGCGATACCTGTACCCCGTTCTTCCCTGCAGACCTGATGAATCTTGCCTTGCAAGGACATACTACCAAGGATATTGAACTGGCTGACCAGCACGGCCAGCTCCATCCTTTCCTGGTCAATAGCGGTGTCGTGCTCGATGAGCAGGAAAACATCGAATACGCCTACGCTTTCTTTACCGATATTGCCCAGCTCAAGGAAATCGAGCGCCGCCTGGTCGACGCCAAAGATGCTGCCGAAAATGCCAATCTGGCCAAATCATCGTTCCTGGCCAATATGAGCCACGAATTGCGCACGCCGATGCACGCCATTTTGTCGTTCTCCGAAATGGGGCTGGCCAAAACCAGCAAGCTGGAGCTACCCGAAGCCAGCCATCTGAATCGCTATTACGAGCGCATCAACGCCTCGGGCAAACGGCTGCTGGTCTTGCTCAACGATTTGCTCGATATGTCGCGCCTTGAAGCCAATAAAATGAGCTACGACAAAGGCAAGCATAGCCTGCAGCTGATTGTGCGCATGGCGATTGCCGAAATGGGCTCTTTGCTCGCTGGCAAGCAATTGCAGCTGGAATTTAACGAGCAGCAGGAAGAAATCAATACCATTTTCGACAAGGCCCGCATTACGCAGGTGATGGTCAATTTGCTCTCGAATGCCATTAAATTCAGCCCCAGCGGCAGCGCCATCGAGATCACGGTCAATCCGGTAGACCTACTGGAAAACGGCGAACCTGCGGTCAGCATTGAAGTACGCGACCATGGCCCTGGCATTCCGGAAAACGAGCTGGAAACCATTTTCGACAAATTCATCCAGAGCAGCCGCGTGCGCATGGGCGGCGGCACCGGGCTGGGGCTGGCGATCAGCCGACAGATTATGCTCGATCACAATGGCCAGATCAGCGCCAGAAACCACCCGGATGGCGGAGCCATTTTCACCTTGCTACTGCCCGTCAATAGCGCCAGCTAGTACACCACGAGCGCCGAGCTGCCCTGTTCGTCACGGGGCAATTGGCGTACAATCGCGCGTTTTTCCCCAGCCTTGATTGCAAGGCCAAGAAGACCAAGACCATGCCGGATATTCGCAGTGAAGTGGCACGCCGCCGTACGTTTGCCATCATTTCCCACCCTGACGCGGGTAAAACCACGCTGACTGAAAAACTGCTGTATTTTTCGGGCACGATTCAGGCTGCCGGTACGGTCAAGGGTAAAAAAGGCGGCAAATTCGCCACGTCCGACTGGATGGACATCGAGAAACAACGGGGTATCTCGGTGGCTTCATCGGTGATGCAGTTCGACTATCGCGATCACGTGGTGAATCTGCTCGACACGCCGGGCCACCAGGACTTCTCGGAAGACACCTATCGCGTACTCACCGCCGTTGACTCGGCGTTGATGGTGATTGACGCGGCCAAAGGTGTAGAAGCGCAAACGATCAAGCTCTTGAACGTCTGCCGCATGCGCCATACGCCGATTATCACGTTTATGAACAAGTATGACCGTGAAGTGCGTGATAATTTGGAGCTACTCGACGAAGTCGAAAGCGTCTTGGAAATCCGCTGCGCGCCAATTACCTGGCCGATCGGTATGGGCAAGACTTTCCGCGGCGTGTACAGCATTCTGACCGACGAAATCATCATCTTTACGCCAGGCCAGGGGCCGCTTGATGACGTTGAAATCATCAAAGGCATCGACAACCCGCGTCTGGACGAGTTGTTCCCGCTCGAAATCGAAAACACCCGGATGGAGCTCGAATTGGTGCGCGGCGCGTCTCACCCGTTCGACTTGGAAGAATTCCTCGCTGGCACTTTAACGCCAGTCTTCTTTGGCTCGGCGATCAATAACTTCGGTATTCGCGAAATTTTGAACGCGCTGGTCGATTGGGCGCCACAACCGTCTGAATCGCACGCGCTGCAGCGCGACGTTGCACCAACCGAAGAGAAATTCTCGGCCTTCGTATTCAAAATCCAAGCGAATATGGATCCGAAACACCGCGACCGCATTGCCTTCTTGCGCGTTTGCTCGGGCGAATTTACCCGTGGCATGAAGTTCAAACATTTGCGCTTAAACCGCGAAATTGCCGCCAACTCGGTGGTAACGTTTATGGCGCAAGGTCGTGAGCAGGTGGAAGAAGCCTACGCGGGCGACATTATCGGCCTGCCTAACCACGGTAATATTCAGATCGGCGATTCATTCTCAGAAGGCGAGTTGCTGTCGTTTACCGGCATTCCGTACTTCGCGCCAGAGATGTTCCGTATTGTGCGCATCAAAAACCCGTTGAAAGTAAAGCAATTGCAAAAAGGCTTGCAACAGCTTGGTGAAGAAGGCGCGGTACAGGTCTTTAAACCACTGAACGGTGGCGATTTGATTTTGGGTGCGGTGGGTGTGCTGCAGTTTGAAGTGGTTGCTTCACGCTTGCTAAACGAATACGGTGTGGAAGCGATGTTTGAATCGACGCCGATTTACACCGCCCGCTGGGTGTCGTGCGAAGACGCGAAAAAACTCGCCGATTTCGAGAAAAACCTCGTCAATAATCTGAGTCGCGACGCCGCCAATAGCCTGGCTTATCTGGCCACCAGCCGCGTGAATCTGGATCTGACAATGGAACGCTGGCCGGAGCTGAAATTCCACGCCACACGCGAACACGCCATTACGCTGTAATCGATCTTAGATATACACACAAAGGGTATTGCTCTGTAGGTCTTTTCCAAATTGACCTCCAGAGCAATACCCTCATTCATTTCAAAGTCAGTTCGTTTTACACACCAGCAACAAATGGAAAATCTACTTCCGGTTTGCGCTGCGCGATCAAATCGCTAATCGCTTTGGCCGAGCCACAGCACTCGGTCCAGCCCAGCGTGCCATGACCCGTATTCAGCCACAGGCTTGGATAGCGCGTCTGGCCGATATAGGGCAGATTGCCCGGCGTCGCTGGGCGCAACCCCGTCCAGAATTCAGCGCGCGCGTAATCCATGCCCTGCGGGAAAATTTGGCTGGTGCGATCAATCAACGCCTTGCAGCGGATCGGGTTCAAATCGAGGTTGTAGCCATTAAATTCGGCCGTTCCGGCCACGCGTAGCCGATCACCCAGACGTGAAAAAACCAGTTTGTAACCGTCGTCAGTCAGGCTCACCGTGGGCGCAAAATCGGGGTCAATCACCGGGATCGTCGCCGAATAACCTTTGGCCGGATAAATATCGAGCGTGATGCCCAGCGGCTGCAAATACTGCGGGCTGTAGCTGCCCAGACAGACGACAATCTGATCGGCTTGCAAAACCTCCTCGCCCTCTTCTTCGCTGCGCACGCGCACAGCTTTAACGTCATCCCCTGCGCGAATCAGCGCTTCAATCGCACAGTCATAGCGAAATTGCACACCTAGCGCGGCGCAGCGGTCGGCCAGCTCGTTGGTAAACTGGCGAGCATCGCCCGATTCATCGCTTGGCGTATACGTGCCCCCCACAATCGGATAGCGCGATTGCGCCAGCGCTGGCTCAATCGCCAGACATTCAGCGGCAGTTTTGACTTGTCGATCTAAGCCCACTTCGCGCATCAGCGCTGCGGCCGGAATGGCGGCCTCATATTCGGCCGGGTCGGTGTAGTAATGCAAAATGCCCTCGGTACGCTGATCGTACTGCACGCCGGTTTTGGCGCGCAGACTTTGCAAGGTAGCGCGGCTATACAGACCAAGGCGCACCAAATTTTGCAGATTGGCTTTGGCGTGCGCTTTGGTGCATTGCTGCAAAAAGCGCAAGCCCCAGCGCCACTGATTCCAGTCGGCTTTCAGACGAAATAACAAGGGCGCGTCTTCTTCACCTAGCCATTGCAGCGTTTTCCACGGCGCTTTGGGGTTGGCCCATGGTTCGGCATGGCATACCGAAATTTGCCCGCCATTGGCGTAACTGGTTTCCCTGGCCGGCTCCTGCGAGCGCTCGACCACCGTCACATCATGCCCCTCCTGCGCCAGAAACCAGGCACTTGTGACCCCGATAACCCCTGCCCCCAATACGATGATTTTCATTTGGCGCTCCCCTGACTTGTTTGCCGCTATTATGCCGCGTGCGCAGTGCGGATCGAAGCGGATTCTGGCCTGAAGCTGCGGCAGATCAAGTTCAGCGGCGTGCATTCACAATGCAGCGAGTCTATTGATGTTTGGGCGCAAGTTGATGCCGAATTCATAGTCGGATCAAAAAAAGTCGATTAGACTGGCTACATTCACACTTTTGTCAGCTGACACGCCAAAAAACCAGCATGAACCTGTCACTTCGTCCCGCCGTCATTCTGGCCATTCTGCTCGGTCTGCTGCTGCCCGCCAGCATCAATGGCTATTTGAGCATCCGCACCGATCTGGCCAACGCGGAAAAAAACATTCGGCAGGATCACGAGCGGCTGGTCGAAATTCTGGTGCTGGGCATGCAGGAACCGCTGTGGAATCTGGCCCCGGAATCGGGCAAGCCGCTGCTCGATTCGGTGATGAGCGATCCACGGGTGATCCGCATCGTGGTTAACGACGCTTCACTGGGCGTTTTTCTCAATAGCAACAAGCCCGAACGCCGTCTGGGCAAACTCTCATCGCTCTCACATCTGGTCAGCAAGCAAGGCAATGTGATCGGCAATGTCACGCTGGAGCTGGACGATGGGCTGGCCAAGCAGGCCATTGAGCACAAGCAGCAGCAATACCTGATCGCCGTGGCCATTCAGGTTGCCTTTAGTCTGGGGCTGATTCTGTTTCTGCTTAACTCACGCGTCTTGCGCCCGCTGGAAAAACTGACCCAGCAATCAACGCAGCTGGCGAACGACCAGCTTGACCGCCCGTTTATCTGGCACCGCGAAGATGAAATCGGCCAACTGGGCAGCGCGCTGGAGCAAACGCGGCAGGCCTTGCAAAAAATGATCAGCACGCTGGAGCAGAAAAATCTGCAGCTGGAGGCCGATCTGATGAGCCGCCAGCAAATCGAATCAGCGCTGCGGGTTAGCGAAGATCGCATGCGGCGACTGGTTGAATCAACGCGGCTGATCCCGTGGGATGCGCGCCCGGAAGAGTGGCGTTTTACTTATGTGGGCCCACAAGCCGAACAGCTACTCAATTACCCGCTGGCCGTCTGGTATAGCGAAGGCTTTTTAAGCAGCTATCTGCATCCGGACGATAGACACTATGCCTATCCCTTATTTGCCGATGTGCATGAGCCGGGGCAAGTGTATGAATTCGAATGCCGCCTGCTGGCAGCCAATGGCAAGGAAGTATGGGTGCAAATCATGGCCACCTGCGATCTGGACCCCACGGGTGTACCGCATCTGCAGGGTTTCCTGTTTGACATCAGCCAGCGCAAACATAATGAAATCCAGCTGGAAAGCTATCGTCACCACCTGGAAGACGCCATTGAAGACCGTAGCCGTGAATTGGCCACCAGCAACCATGAGCTGGAAATCCTGACCAATATTCTGACGCACGATCTGCGTACGCCGCTGCGCACCATCGAGGGCTTTAGCCAGGTACTGGTTGACGACTATCAGGACAATCTGGACAGCAACGCACGCAATTACCTGCAAAGAATACGCGGCAGTATCAACGGCATGGCGAGCCGGATTGATGATTTGCTGATGCTGCAGCAATTTTCGCGCTCGGAAGTGCGACCACAAAGCGTTGATCTGAGCGCGATGGGGCACGACATCATGGATGAAATCACCATGCTGCAGCCGGATCGCGCCTGCGAGATCACGATTGCACCCGATTTGAATGTGGACGCCGATCCTCGGCTATTGCGCATCGCTTTATTCAATTTGTTGGAAAACGCGTGGAAATACTCGCAAAGCAAGGACATCATCCGGATTTCGCTGGGTAGCACGCATGTGAATGGGCAAATGGTGTATTACGTGGCTGACGAAGGCATCGGCTTTAATATGGCGCAGGCCAAAAATCTGTTTACCCCCTTCTATCGCCTGCACTCGCAAGCACAGTACAGCGGTAACGGCATCGGCCTCACGGCGGTGCAGCGGATTATCAGCCGCCACGGCGGGCGCATCTGGGCTAAATCAACCCCCGGTGAAGGCACAGTTTTCTATTTCACACTGCCAGAGCAAGCGCTCAAAGTGCAGGAAGTTTGAGTTATCTGCACCGCAGGGCTTGCATTACAGAACGAATGTTCTATAATCGCCCTACCTAACCCATACGCTCAGGATCACATCATGGATGACAACAAAAGCAAAGCACTCGCCGCCGCATTAGCCCAGATTGAACGCCAGTTTGGTAAGGGCGCAATTATGAAAATGGGCGACAACCAGATCGAAAACGATCTGCAAGTGGTCTCTACCGGCTCGCTGGGCCTGGATTTGGCTCTGGGTGTGGGTGGCTTGCCACGTGGCCGTATTGTTGAAATCTTCGGACCTGAGTCATCAGGTAAAACCACGCTGTGTTTGCACGTGGTTGCCGAAATCCAGAAGCTGGGCGGCGTGGCTGCGTATATCGATGCCGAAAACGCGCTCGATCCGATCTATGCGCAAAAACTGGGCGTGAATGTCTCTGACATGCTGATTTCTCAGCCAGATACCGGCGAGCAGGCACTGGAAATTGCCGACATGCTGGTGCGCTCTGGCGGCGTAGACATTATCGTTGTTGACTCGGTTGCGGCGCTGACGCCCAAAGCCGAGATCGAAGGTGAAATGGGCGACGTGCATGTTGGCCTGCAAGCTCGTTTGATGAGCCAGGCACTGCGCAAGCTGACCGGCAATATCAAGCGCACCAACACACTGGTGATCTTTATTAATCAGCTGCGCATGAAGATTGGCGCCATGATGCCGGGGCAAAGCCCGGAAACCACCACCGGTGGTAATGCGCTGAAATTCTACGCTTCGGTGCGTCTGGATATCCGCCGCATCGGCGCGGTGAAAAAAGGCGAAGAGATCATCGGTAACCAGACCAAAGTTAAAGTCGCCAAAAACAAAGTTGCCCCACCATTCCGCGTGATCACCTTTGATATCCTGTACGGCGAAGGTATTTCGCGTGAAGGCGAGATTATCGAGCAAGGTGTGGCCAACAAGATTGTTGAAAAATCGGGTGCCTGGTATAGCTATAACGGCAACAAGATTGGCCAGGGTCTGGAAAACTCGCGTCAATTCCTGAAAGACAATCCGGAACTGGCCGAAGAAATCATCAAGAAAGTGCGCGATAAACTAATTGGCAGCAGCTTGCCGATTGAAATGGGCGGCGACGATCTCGAAGCGGCTGAATAAGCGCTTCCCTATACACAATCAAAGTTCACGCAATCAGAAGGCTCTCCTGGCGGGAGCCTTTTGCATTGAATCGAGCTGGAGCACAGGCATGGTTTCCTTGCGCAATAAAGCACTGCAAATGTTGGGCCGACGCGATCATTCACGCGCCGAGCTGGCGCAAAAACTCAAGGCCCACACCGAAACACCCGAAGAAATCCCGGCGCTGCTCGATGATTTCGAGGCGCGCGGCTGGCTATCGGACAGCCGTTTTGCCGAACAATGGACGCATTACCGCAGCCAGCGCTATGGCATAGGCAGACTCAAACAGGAGTTGCGCCAGCGTGGTGTGGCCAGCGAGATTATTGACGCCAGTATTGAAGCCGTTGCCGAGCAGGAAATCGAAACCGCACGCCGCCTGTGGCAGAAAAAATTCGGCCAAGCAGCCACCGATCCTAAAGAGCGCGCCAGGCAATTGCGTTTTCTGGCCAGCCGGGGATTTAGCACCAGCGTGATTTACCGCGTAGTCAGTGGCGCGGGAGATGGATATGAAGCCATTGAATATGAAGACACCGAGACTGCCGATCCGCCTATTGATCTGGAAAGTGATCTAGATTAGCCAATACCACCAAAGGTATTGCCCTGCAGATCAAATTGATATTACCTTGCAAAGATATACCCCAAGCCACATCAACCCAAATCCAAATCAAGACTCAATCTGGCGTGCCGCTGCGCCAAAGCTTCAGCCGTCGGGAGCGCAACGCAGTGCTTGGGTCGTGAAGCGACACAAATCCACCGCCCGCCTACCCGCCAAAGCCAGTTTGCATTAGAATCGATACCCTTGTTGTTAAACTGCGCGCGCGTAAGATCTATATGAAATCATCCCAGATTCGCCAGAAGTTCCTGGATTTTTTTGCCAGCAAAAGCCACCAGATCGTCGCATCATCGTCGCTGATCCCAGCCAACGATCCGACCATTCTGTTCACCAATGCCGGTATGAACCAATTTAAAGACGTGTTTCTGGGCTTCGATAAACGCCCGTATACGCGCGCCACGAGCAGCCAGAAATGCGTTCGCGCTGGCGGCAAGCACAATGACCTGGAAAACGTCGGCTACACCGCGCGTCACCATACCTTTTTTGAAATGCTCGGCAATTTCTCGTTTGGCGACTACTTCAAACGCGAAGCGATTTTGTATGCGTGGGAATTTCTGACCTCGCCCGAATGGCTGGCCATCCCGAAAGAGAAACTGATGGTCACCGTGTACGCCACGGACGACGAAGCTTTTGACATCTGGCACAAGGAAGTGGGCGTACCGGCCGAGAAGATCGTCCGTATTGGCGACAATAAAGGCCCGGGTGTTTCGGACAATTTCTGGCAAATGGGCGACACCGGCCCATGTGGCCCGTGTACCGAAATTTTCTACGATCACGGCCCGCAACACTGGGGTGGCCCTCCGGGATCGCCGGAAGAAGACGGCGACCGTTATATCGAAATCTGGAATAACGTGTTTATGCAGTTCAACCGCGACGAGGCGGGCGTGCTGCATCCGCTGCCAAAACCGTCGGTCGATACCGGCATGGGTCTGGAGCGTATTTCGGCCGTGATGCAAGGCGTGCACGCCAATTACGAAATCGATCTGTTCCAGCATTTGCTCGCCGCTGCGCAACGCGAAACCGGCGCGACAGACGCCAACTCGCCATCACTGAAAGTGATTGCCGATCATATCCGCTCGTGCGCTTTCCTGATCGCCGACGGCGCATTGCCAGCGAACGATGGCCGTGGTTATGTATTGCGCCGCATTATTCGACGCGCGATCCGTCATGGTTACAAGCTGGGTCAGAAAGGCTATTTCTTCCATAAGCTCGTTGCGCCACTGGCCGAAGTCATGGGCGACGCTTACCCAGAGCTGCGGACACGCAAAGATCACATCATTGATGCACTGAAAACCGAAGAAGAAATTTTCGGCCGCACGCTGGAAAACGGCATGACGCTGCTCGACAGCGTACTGGGTGGCGGCAAACAGGTGCTCGATGGCGATGTGGCGTTCAAACTGTCGGACACTTATGGCTTCCCGATCGATCTGACCGCCGACGTGTGCCGCGAGCGCAATGTCACTGTCGATATCGCCGGTTTTGAAGCCGCGCTCGAAGCACAGCGCAAGCAATCTAAAGCCGCTGGTAGCTTTAAAATGACGGCCGGTCTGGCTTATGAAGGCGAAGCATCATGTTTCCACGGCTACACCGAGGCGAGCCGCACTGCCAAAGTGATTGCGCTGTATAAAGGCAGCGAGCCAGTTGCACAATTGGCCGATGGCGACGAAGGCGTGATCGTTCTTGACCATACGCCTTTCTACGCCGAATCCGGCGGTCAGGCCGGCGACGTGGGCGTAATTGCCGGTAGCGGCGTTTTCAATGTCACCGACACGCAAAAAATCAAAGCCGATGTCTTTGGCCATCAAGGCCAGATCGTTAGCGGCAGCCTGAAAGTGGGCGACGCCGTAACCGCGAGCATCGACATTGCCAAGCGTCAGGCCAGCCAGCGCAATCACAGCGCAACGCATTTGCTGCACGCCGCGCTGCGCGAAGTGCTCGGCACGCATGTAGAGCAAAAAGGCTCGCTGGTTAATTTCGAGCGCACGCGTTTTGACTTCTCGCATCCGAAAGCGTTGACGAGCGATGAAATCGCCCAGATTGAAAACCTGGTCAATCAGGTGATTATGGCTAACGACGAAGCAATAGCGCGTTATATGAGCTACGACGACGCGATCAAATCGGGTGCCATGGCGCTGTTTGGCGAGAAATACGGCGACGAAGTACGCGTGCTGAAAATGGGCGACTTCTCAACCGAATTGTGTGGCGGTACGCACGTGAGCCGTACCGGTGATATCGGTCTGTTCAAGATTGTGTCCGAAGGCGGAGTTGCAGCTGGTATTCGCCGCATCGAAGCGATTACTGGCACTGCCGCACTGGCACTATCGCAAGCACAGGATGCCGAGCTGAAAGCAGCAGCAGGCATTGCCGGCGCTCAGCCGGGCGAATTGCTCGCCAAGCTGGAAAAACTGCAGCTTGAGCTCAAAGCAGCCCAAAAAGAAGTCGCCCAGCTCAAAGGCCAGATGGCATTTGGCCAGCTTGACCAGTTGATCAGCAACCAGTTGCGCACGGTCAATGGCGTGCAATACCTAGGCTGCGTGATTGACGGCGTAGAAAGCGGCATGCTGCGCGACATGAGCGATAAGATCATGGATCGTCTGCAAAGCGGCGTAGCCCTGCTGGCCTGCGCCAACGACGACAAGGTGAGCCTGATTGCCCGCGTCTCGAAAGATCTGACCGGCAAAGTCAAAGCGGGTGAGCTGGTGAATACGGCAGCGCAAGTGGTCGGCGGCAAAGGTGGTGGTCGTCCGGACATGGCACAAGCCGGTGGCACCGACGTGAGCCAAGTTGATCTGGCGATGAGCACCGCAAGCGACTGGTTGCAGGGCAAGCTGTAATCTAAGTTGTAATCGGTTCTTGCCTGCCCAAGCATGTATTTCACCGCTCAGAATGGCCACCCATGGGTGGCCATTTTTATGGGTATATGCACGAAGGCATTGATAATATTAAGCTACAGACATATACACAATAGGGTATCTTATGACAGATCAACCGGACTTTGAACTGGGTCGCTATCGGCACTACAAGGGTTTTGAATACGAAGCAATTGATCTGGCTCGCCATTCCGAAACTTGCGAATGGATGGTGGTCTACCGCCAGCAGTATGGCGAGCGCGGACTTTGGGTACGCCCGCTGGCGATGTTTACCGAAGATGTTGTGATTGATGGCATTTCGCAAGCGCGATTTGCAAAAATCGAAAACTAACATCAGACTGACACCCGCACCGCACATCAGCGGCTACACACGATAAAAAAACCGAGGGAAAACACCATGGCTGGCGCCAGTTTACTGACTTTAATCGACGATATTGCCACCATTCTGGATGACGTGGCAGTGATGACCAAAGTAGCGGCCAAAAAAACCGCCGGGGTACTGGGCGATGATCTGGCGCTCAATGCCGAACAGGTCAATGGCGTACGCGCCGAACGCGAGCTGCCGGTCGTCTGGGCTGTGGCCGTGGGCTCGCTGAAAAACAAAGTGATTCTGGTGCCTGCCGCGCTGGCCATCAGTGCCTTTATTCCCTGGGCTGTGGTCCCCTTGCTGATGCTGGGTGGTTTATACCTGTGCTTTGAAGGCGTGGAAAAGCTGGCGCATAAATTCCTGCATAAAAACGACGAGGCCGAGCAAAGCGAGCATCAGGCGCATCTGGCCGCACTCAGCGATGAGTCAATTGATCTTGTCGCGCTGGAAAAGGAAAAAATCAAAGGCGCGATCCGCACCGATTTTGTACTCTCGGCCGAAATTATCGTGATTGCCCTGGGCACGGTGGCCGACAAATCGCTGAGTACGCAGTTTATGGTGCTGGCTGGCATTAGCGCGATTATGACCGTCGGGGTTTACGGCCTGGTCGCCGGGATTGTCAAACTGGACGACGCGGGTTTTTATCTGTTGAAAAAATCCAATGCCCTGCTCAAAGCGCTGGGTGGCGCGCTGGTCGCCACTGCACCCAAATTGATGAAATTGCTGACTATCGTCGGCACCGCCGCGATGTTTCTGGTGGGTGGTGGTATTCTAACGCATGGCGTTCCGGCTCTGCATCACGGCATTGAAGATCTGGCCAGCCAGAGCGGTGCCATTGCTGGCGCGCTGGTGCCTAGTCTGGCCAATTTGCTGGTTGGCGTTGCTGCAGGTAGCGTGGCGCTGATCATATTCAATCTGCTGAGCCGCCTGAAAGGTAAAAAAGCCGCGCATTGATCAGCAACAGCATCGCTGCGCGATATTTCGGGCAAGATAGACCCAGAAAAACAAGGAGGAGACACCATGACGGCATTGCGTTTGCAGCTGTATGCTGCCAGCCTCCTCTTTACGCTGGCCAGTGCAGTCAGCATGGCCCACTGCAGCAAGCCATTCAAGCTGGCTCTGGAGCAATGGCCACCTTATGTGTATACCAACCCGCAGGGCAAACCGGCGGGGCTGGATATTGAATTGCTCAATGCCATTTTCACCGAAGCGGGTTGCCAGCTTGTTCTGGTGGCCGAGCTGCCGCGCAAACGGCGACTGGCCGAATTCATGGCCGGTGAGATCGACATCATGCTGGCGGCATCCGACACCCCGGAAAGACGCGAATACAGCTGGTTTACCCGCGCCTACCGGCCCGAATCGGTCAGCCTGTTCAGCCACCCTGCACAGCTGGCGCAATATCGGGAAATTAGCAGCTTCTCGGATCTTCTGCGCCGCCGCATCAGCTTGCTGGCACCGAATGCCGGCTGGTATGGTGAAGACTATAAAAAGCATCAGGATGCCTTGCTTAAAGCGCATCTGGTATCGCCTTTTGAGTCATTCACACAGGGGATCAAGATGTTTGCCGCCAAGCGGGCCGAGCTGATTATGGGCGACACGGGTGCCATCGTTCATGAAGCACGGCGACAAGGGCTATCGATCAGCCCCTTGCCCAATCTGGTGGTCAGCGCACCGGTGCATTTCATGCTGAGCAAAAAAAATGTCACAGAAGCCGACTTGCAGCAACTCAATGCGGCACTGGAAAAACTGGAACAGCGCGGCGTACTGAAAATGATCCGCACCCATTACGGCATGTAACAGTACAGCAAATTGACCAATTCGAAGAAAGCAAATAAGCAAAAGCCCCGAAAATCGGGGCTTTTTTTATGCTTAGCTGAGCCAGGGGCGTGGCCGTGGTGCTGGCCGGGACTCCTCGGCTTCGGCCACAGTGAGCAGCCGCAGCTGGCAGGCATACTGGTATTCATGGTGTTGAGCCAAATCGGCTTTGGCGGCAGTTTGTAGCACGGTTGGTGCAGACTGATTGTTATCGTAATTGCTTTCGCAATCACCAGCAGACATATCAAAGATGTACAACATGATGTGGCCCTCCCCAAGTATTTCAAAATCCGCGATTCGCGACGGAGACCCTTACAATTTATTCCTTACAACTTGAATATCGGCCTGTTCTATCAGAATTTCAATCCTTTTATAGGGTTTTCTGAAAATAATTTCTGAACGGATTAAAAAATGAGCCCAAAGGCCCTAATGCCGTTCACTGAAGGTCTGTTTTCATGATTTTTCGTGCCGGATAGCGCTTCGCTAGGGCTTTGACAACACGGGGGCATTCACGCCCCCGTCGTTGTTTGGGTAGTAATAACTCCCCCAGACGTTCACGAAGATGATGCAATTGTTTCGGAATCTTGCCGGGGCTATTGGTAGCCAGCCAGCGCCATTCATATTGCAAATAGCTCAATGCCATTTTGAAACTCAAATCGGTCGCTGCGGCTCCAGCTTCTTTCGCTACCTCGGCCATTTCCAGACACACTAAGTTATACGCCAGCCCCCCCCAAACTTCTTGCCGTACCGTAGCAAAAATGCCGTTTCACTTGGCTAAGTGATCGGCATTACCCAAAGGCCCCATTTTTGATCCAAAATCTAAAACCTCACTTATTAGTGCACACCATCTTTCAAGTCTAAGACTTACCTTAGACCCTAAATTTGTTAATATCCCTATGCATATCATCAGCAAGTCGCCCCAAATCTTGCGCGGTTGATGCAACACCCAACATCACATCTGTACTGGCGACTATCGACTGAGACATTTGCTGAACTGCATTGGAAACTTGCAGGCTAGATTGTGCTTGTTCTCGCAATGCCGTACTCACTTCATCAATGTGCATCACCACCTGACTGGTTCGTTCGCTAATAGCATCTATTGATGCACCTGCTTTCTGCGCAATCTGTTGACCGCCGTCCACATATGACACTGATTCACGCATCTGTGTTGCCATCATTTTTGCACTTTGCTGAATAGCATTAATCATTTGGCTAATTTCCAGCGCTGATTGCCCTGTTTTTTCTGCTAGTTTACGTACTTCATCGGCAACCACAGCAAAACCGCGCCCCTGTTCCCCTGCACGAGCGGCCTCTATGGCCGCATTCAATGCCAATAAATTAGTCTGATCAGCCACGTCTTTTATTACAGCAGTGATACCTGAAATCCGATCAGATGAGGCATCAAGCTCTTCAGCCGATTTAGCCGCAAGCCCAATAGAATTGGCGATTTGTCCAATATCACTTACCATCGTTTGAATCTGTTTCACGCCTTGATGAGCAGAAGTACCTGACTGTGCCGACAGTTGCTGCGCATTTAAACTCAGCTGGCTAACATGTTCCACATTGCGCGAAATATCAGCCAAAGATGCTGCCACTTGTCTGGCATTTTCAGTCTGCAGTGCAGACCCTTCGCAAACTAAAGCTGATGACTGCGACAATTGTTCACTCCAACGACGCACTTCGAGCGAGCGTAGCTGGATCTGTTTCAGTATAGAACCCAAAGTGCCGAGCATATTATTGATGGCTTGCGCAGTATCCCCAAGCTCATCTCGGCCGGCATATTGAATTAGATGAGTTAAATCTTGGTTACGCTCGATCAAATGAATTTCACGCTGAATTTGCTCGATCGGTTTTAAAATGGATCGTGCAAGCCAGAATGCGATGGCAATGCCCAATGCGCAGGCAAACAGCACTAAACTAATGAAGGTATGCTGTATCCATTGCGCCTGCTCTTCAAGACGAGTTTTGGCCTTCGCCTCATCGGCTTCAGATTGTTCTACCGCTTGATCAACCGCCTCTTTTAATTCGTATAGTGGCTTTTTATATGGAATTAGCTGCTCATCAGCAGCAATCGCACTGCTAATCTGGCCCGCCATAATTTGCTGGTAAATGCTATTCATTGCCTGCTTGTAGACATTGACTTGCTCTGGCATTTTAGCCTGCAATGCACGCATCTCAGGGCTGAGATTTAATTGTCCAAACAGCTGAATGCTCGCTTCAAATTTGCCGGAGATTTCATCCAACTCTTTTTTGTTGGCTTCTGGACCGTCATCGCCTGTTACACCAATTGAGATAAACAGGCTTTTTTCTTTTTGGCGCAAGCGGGTCAGAAAATATTTCACTTCGAGCGCAGCTCGCCCTACGGCGACATCTTGCTCAAGAATCTGTTTTGAATCTTTCCGTACTACCACTTCACTCCAGAAGCCCAAAGCAGCCACTGTCACGATGAGCAAGATTAGTGCGGAGCAACCAGCTAATACACGCGTACGGATATTCATTACAGCCCATCTCAAGTCAGAAATAATTAACAAATATTAACATTCAGCCAAGATCGCTACCGGATTCTTCATTGAAAAATCAAAAATGTGTTGTAAGGAAAAACGAAACCACTCACGAAAAAGACATCAAAAATCTACTATCAAACTATTCTGGAATGTATTTCATCAAAAACACTCAAATACCAGCTCCATAACTCATCACACCACCACCCAGAATAAGAGCCGCTGGTTATGTGGAGTAAAAACGATCATAAGTAGTGTTGCGTAACCAAATGGAAAATACTCCACTCTTCCTACGTAGATGCCGCTTGGTTATTGGCTTTGCGGCGACACGGGAACCAATCTTCTGGAGGCTATCCACTTTTAAGACTCTTCGAATAAGTGGCCAGTCTTGGGGGGGGTGCGTTGAATTGGGTTTTCGGCAGTTTGCATTTGCTCTGCAGGTAGGTGTTTGAGGAAAGCGCGAGCGAGCTCTGGATTTTTGCAATCCAGCCACGCATCGTAGTCACACTCGGGGATGATGACTAAGCTGCGCATCTCGTCGTTAGGCTTGTGCATTCGTTTCATTAGCGGGTGATTGTCCGCGTTGATCGTGATTTGCGTGAACGAATAACTCAATTGGTCGTTTTCTTCTTCCCACGTCCGCCAAATCCCTGCCACTGCAAAGGGCTCACCGCTAGCGAGACTAATCTGATGGCGTACTGCTTTGCCTGATTCGTAGCAGGGCTCAAAAAATCCCAGCATCGGTACAAGGCATAATTGGCTGTTTCGCCATGCGCCGCGATAGCTTTTCAATTCCCCAATCGTTTCCGCCCGCGCATTCATGGTGCTATAGCGCGTGTCCTTGGGGAGTTTGCGCTGCGGTAAGAAGCCATAGTTGGCGACGATAGCTTGGCGTGCAATATCGCCCGCGACCAAGATGGGGGCTTGATAGTCTTGCCACACTTCAGCAGGCCAATCTTCATCGGGTGGCGCAGCTTCAAAATGACTCAACAGGGTTTGCTTCGGGATAGCTAAATAATTTACACACATCGCACAAAAA
The DNA here is from genome assembly GCF_009760905.1 of Chitinibacter sp. GC72. GTDB lineage: Bacteria > Pseudomonadota > Gammaproteobacteria > Burkholderiales > Chitinibacteraceae > Chitinibacter. The sequence continues at coordinate 56,220 of NZ_VIRW01000019.1, forward strand.
GAACGAACGTTCTATAATGATCTGGTTCGAGTTCAGATAAGGATACTGCGATGTCGAGTTTTTTGCAGGGGCCATTTCCGGCAGATCCCAATCCAACAGCGCATTACCTGCCGTGGATCGGTGAATCAGTGCCCGCCGGCTTTCCCTCTCCGGCGGCCGATTGGGTGGAGGATCGGGTCGATCTCAATCAGCACTTGATTAGCCATCCAGAGGCGACGTTTTACTTTACCGTGTCGGGCGACAGCATGGTCAGTCACCTCTCCGAGCGCACCATCCCCGATGGTGCAACCTTGGTGGTGGATCGGGCGATTCAAGCTAAACACAATGACATTGTGGTGGCGGCGATTGATGGCGACTTTACCGTAAAGCGCCTGTTTCAGCGCGGCAAGCATTTGGCCTTGGTCGCAGAAAACCCGGACTACCCACCGATTGTGCTCGGTGACGAGCAAGAGCTGTCGGTCTGGGGCGTGGTCATTGCGTGGATTGTGCGCCCGAAATGATTGCGCTGATCGATGTAAACAACTTCTATGTGAGCTGCCAGCGGGTGTTCGAGCCCAAGCTAGAAGGCAAGCCGATGGTGGTGCTGTCGAATAACGATGGCTGTGTGATTTCGCGCTCGGCTGAAGCCAAAGCGCTTGGCGTCAAAATGGGTGCGCCTTGGCACCAACTGCGTGAGTTTGCCAAGGAAACCGGTTTGATCGCCTACAGCAGCAACTATGCGCTGTATGCCGATATGAGTAATCGCGTGATGCGGGTGCTCGGTACTTTTAGCCCGCATCAGGAAGTGTATTCGATTGATGAGTGCTTCTTAGGCCTTAATGGCATCGGCGGCGATCACACCGAGCTGGGGCAATCGATCAAACAAACCGTGATGCAGTGGACGGGTCTACCCGTCTGTGTCGGGATTGCACCAACCAAAACACTCGCCAAACTGGCCAACCACATCGCAAAAAAACGCCCGGGCTTTGCTGGTGTGTGCGAATGGGCCAAGCTCAGCCCTGCACAGCAGTTACAAATTATGCGCGAAATCGAAGTCGGCGAAGTTTGGGGTGTGGGGCGTAAAATCTCACCGCGCTTAAACCAGCAAGGCATCTACACTGCCGCTGATTTAGCCTTGGCCAATTCAGAACAGATCCGGGCACGTTATAGCGTGGTACTGCAACGGACCGTTGAAGAGCTCAATGGCCACCCCTGCATTCAGATTGAAGAAATGCAGCCGGATAAACAGCAGATTTTATGCTCACGCTCGTTTGGCCAACCAATCTATACCGAACAGCAATTGGCTGAAGCGATCAGTACGTATATCGCCCGCGCTGCAGAAAAGCTGCGGCTACAAAAGTCCGTCGCCGCCAGCCTGAGTATCTTTATCCGCACCAATCCATTTCGCCCCAAAGACCCGCAATACAGTCGGCATGTGATGCTGCCTTTGTCACAAGCCACTGATGACACCTTAAAACTCACCCAAGTGGCACTATGGATGTTGGCGCGGATCTATCAGCCGGGCTTTAGCTATGCCAAAGCCGGTGTGATGCTGAGCGATCTACAACCCAATACTGCAATCCAAGGTCATCTGTTTTTGCAAACCGCCGATCCAATCAAACGAGCCGAGCTCAATGCAACAATGGATGAGATTAATAGACGATGGGGCCGCAGCAGCATTCACCTCGCCAGCGCAGGCGCTAACCATGCTTGGAAAATCAAGCAAAACAGCCTGTCGCCATTTTGGACCACGAGATGGACAGACATTCCAAGAGCCAAATAATGTAAAAACGCCGTAAGCATCCAGCTGGCCCACATTGAATAGCCGTATTGCTCCTTGAGATGATCGTGTCCACGATAAACTTAGGTGGACACATGGACGCTATACTCCCACTTCAATCAACACCCAGTAGAGCTCGTCGCAAGCACAGCCCCGAGTTTAAGGCCGCTGTGCTGGCAGCTTGTCACCAACCCGGTGTTTCAGTCGCAGTCATCGCGCGCCAATATGACCTCAACGATAACATCGTACATAAATGGTTGGCC